>NZ_SADV01000030.1 GCF_006864135.1 Lysinibacillus sphaericus
GGGTCAGTAGCTCAGTTGGTAGAGCATTAGATTGAAGCTCTAAGTGTCGGCGGTTCGATTCCGTCCTGACCCACCATATTTGCGGGTGTAGTTTAATGGTAAAACCTCAGCCTTCCAAGCTGATGTCGTGAGTTCGATTCTCATCACCCGCTCCAAGGGCCTATAGCTCAGCTGGTTAGAGCGCACGCCTGATAAGCGTGAGGTCGATGGTTCGAGTCCATTTAGGCCCACCATTATTCCGAAGTAGCTCAGTTGGTAGTAGCACCTGACTGTTAATCAGGTTGTCGCAGGTTCGAGTCCTGCCTTCGGAGCCATTTCTTTGTGGGGAAGTACTCAAGAGGCTGAAGAGGCGCCCCTGCTAAGGGTGTAGGTCGGGTAACCGGCGCGAGGGTTCAAATCCCTCCTTCTCCGCCATTGGCCCGTTGGTCAAGTGGTTAAGACACCGCCCTTTCACGGCGGTAACACGGGTTCGAATCCCGTACGGGTCATACTGAAATGCAGTAGATGTAATGTACATCTACTGCATTTTTTTTATGGTACTTTATCAAACAACGAAAATTTCTTTCCGTCGAACCGCTGTTGTAGTTAGAATAGCTAGTCTGCTTATTTATCATTCTTCCGCTTATCACGTTTAGAGACAATCGTGTATAACCTTCATTTGGCTTTTGCTCTAAACTATCTAAAAAGCTAAAAACCAACCTTAAGATCCGCGTCTCCCATAAAATTAGGCAATTCATATAGAAAAAATATGTGTTCACCATTGAATTGGACAAATAATCCATGGTAAATAGCTATAATATTGGTATATCCTTTGGAATATAGCTATCTTTCTTTTATAATGGGAATGAATAGAATTCATAGGAGGTAATAAATGTGAAAAAAAAGCAGGGTAAATGGATTATGAGTGCAGCTTCTGCTGCTTTGATTGCTGCAGCTGTTGTTCCTACTGCAAGTGCGGCTAACTTTACAGACATTGCAAAAAATGACCATAAAGAGGCCATTTTGGCACTAGCAGATGCAAAAATTGTAGCTGGATATCCGGACGGTTCGTTTAGGCCAAACGGGGTCCTTACGAAAGGCAATGTAACAAAATTTTTAGGGAAATGGCTTGTATTAGAACACTTCCAAGTACCAGCAGACTACAATAAAAAAGTACGTTTTACAGACATGCCTACATCTTCAAAAGATAAAGAATTACTACAATATGCAGCGCTTATAAATGATACTGGTATTTTCAAAGGGACTAACAACAAGTTATTACCTTCCGAGTATATCTCGCGCGAACAAATGGCTTCTATTTTAGTACGTGCAATTGAAAAAGTTTACGATATCGATTTAATTGCAATGTATAAAAAAGAAAACTTTAAATCATCTATTACAGATTTAAAAGTAGCTTCACCAGAAAATCATGAGGCTATCATCGCATTAGAATATGCAAAAATTACAAACGTAAAGACATTTAATCCGAAAAAAACACTAACACGTGGTCAATTTTCGTCATTTTTACATCGTTCAATGACGAATATCAGTGAAATGGTAAGAGGACCCGAAGTGTCCATCCAAACAGTTAAAGTTATAGATGCAAAAACACTACAGGTAACATTAACAGATGGGACAAGCCATAAGGTAACATTAGCGACACCGCTTACTGAAAATGTGGAAACGAAGGTAGATTTCAAAATTAATGACAAACCATATTTCGCTGTTGTTACATATGAAGTGAATGAGTTAAATGTACAATCCATTGAGGGAATTAATGCTTCTCAGATTAAAGTTGTTTTCAACCAAGCTATTGATCCACTTTCTGTTATAAAAGCAGATGGGAAATTACAGGATAATGTTGTAGCTTTCTCTAATGTGGATACTTTAAGAGCACTATCGGTTATAAAAACAGAAATCAGCGCTGATAAAAAATCAATCACCTTTACAATGAATGAATCATTAAAAGGTACACATCGTTATGTGTTCAGCAACATCAAAGCGGAAAAGGGCGCAGTGCTTCAAAAAGTAGATGCGAATTTTGTTATTGCTGGAGATACACAAGCACCTACGATTTTAGGAACAACGCAAGGAAAAAATTCTTCAATCGTTAAAGTGCAGTTTTCTAAGCCAATGGCAGCATTTCCAAATGAACGCATTCAATTTACATTAGCAAATGGTACAAAGGTATCGAATGTAGTTGGAAGCATTGAGCAAAACTCAACTGAAGCGACATTTGACTTATCAGCTGCAACAATAAATGGTGTGTATTTAGCACCTGGTACAGCTGTTCAAATTACATTCGTAGCGTCAACAGATATAGCAGGGAATATTATTTCACCAAACCCTTCAACTGTAACAGTGAAAAAGGGAGATAAGGATGGTGTTCCACCGACACTATCTTCTGTTACACAAACTGGACCAAATACGTTCCAGCTATTGTTCTCAGAGGAGATTCAACCACTTTATTCATATGACCTTTCAGTGAAAAGCGGCCAGACTTCAATTTCTGTGAATTCTGTAGAGAAAGATCCTAAAAATGGTCGTTTATTTAATGTTACGGTGGATCCAAAAAGCTCGCTTCAAGGAATTACAACGATTGGGACAGCTTCTAGTCGTGTAATAACCGACTTATCAGGTGAAACGGCAACATTCTCAACAGCGTATAACTTTATAAGAGATGACAGAGCGCCAGCCCTAATGAATTCTGAAATTGTTTACGAGGATAGTGTAGAATATTTACAATTAACTTTCGATAAGCCAGTACAGTTAGGCGTTAACGCAAAAGCATCATTTACTGGAAAATTCGTGAATAATTACATTTTATATGAGGTATCAAGAGGACCTCAAAGTGATATTCAGATTGTAAAAGATCAACCTACGAAATTACGTGTTAAAATGGCAGGACTGCTAGGCATGTATGATACAAAGGGAGCTCTTTACGACGGCAAATTAAATTTATTTAATGTTACTAATTTATACGGTGTGCCAGTCATTGAAGTGCAAAATGTTAAATTTACACGTAACGGTGATTTAAATATAAATGGCAATAAATTAGCTTTATCGCAATACAATGCAATTCAAACATCTGCAACAGATTATTCTATTAAAGATAATAATATTGTTTATTTAAATTTCAATTATCCTGTTGATCCAGCACTTGCTCAAAATGTTCAAAATTATAGCATTGATAATGCTCAGGTAGAAAGTGCTGTTGTAGAGGGATCCAATTTAAATCGTATTAAGCTCACATTGAAAAAGGATTCAAATTATTTTAATGGCACACGCAACTTCACGATTAAAGGCTTAAGAGCAGCAAACTCTATGGAACCATTTGATGAGGTGCGAACATCCATTAACCTTAAAGAAAATATTGCACCAAAGGTTGTAACTGTTAATGTTAGTAATTCACAAACATTAGAGCTTGTTTTCAGTGAACCAGTAATAAACGTTAATAATTTGGATTTTAATATTACTGTGAATGGTTCTTCGGTAGCAGGAACTACCTATCCACAAGGTAATGATAGAGTATTAATTACAATACCTCAGAATGGCTATTTATTTGATAACGGCAGAAGTGTTACGATTCAAGCTTCACCTCGTAATAATATTATGGATTTCAATGGGAATAAATTAGATTTCATTTCTCAAACAATTACAGTACAAAGATAAATAAAAAGGGATTAAGCAAAAATTTCCTACGATTTATCTTTAATTAAAAAATAGCATGCTGGATATATTCTCAGCATGCTATTTTCTTATATCTTTTTATTGCGATTTCACTAATGAGAGATAAACGGTGCTTTATGCACGTATTTTGTATTATCAATATGATCAATGATAAAGGTGGCTATATCTTGATTCGTAATTTTTGTACCAGGCATATCCGTCAGGTTTTCCTTTATCTGATTGGATGTTAAGCTATCTTTTACAAACGGTAATCTAATTAGTGTCCATTTGATCTGTTTATTATTTAATAAATATTCCCATTCCAATTTTTTATCTTGCATCATTTTTGAAAGAAAAACTTCAAATATCTTTGCTCCTAAACGATTCATCATGCTTTTTTCGTCCTCTTTAATCGTTAGAGAACCACCTGAAACACCTATATAACGACTAATGTTTAATTCTTTCATCACATTAAAAATATTATTTGTAACTTTGCTATATATAGGTTCCTCTTTAGTTGGTTGACCAAATGTATTAATAACAACTTGACTATCTTTAAGAAGTTCTCGGATGTTTTCTATATCCTGTACCTGCCCTTTCACTATTTCAATTGCATCATTTTTATCCAGTAACTTTTCAGGATTTCTAACAAGCATCCGAACATGATATCCTTTTTGTATGGCTTGAGCAGCTATATGCCTTCCTACTTTCCCTGTTCCTCCTATTATCGCTATCTTATATGAATTATCCATTATATACCTCCAATTTAATATGTTGGTAAATATACGATACATCCTATCAAAAGGATTCAAATTTTTCTTTTTTTATTAAAGTATGTAATATAGTTTTGTTTTGCAAATCTATAAGCTAAGATGAAAATAGTACAAAAACTAGGGGGATATAGATGGGGAAATTATTGTGGACTAACAACCAACAATATTTGTTACAGAAGAATGTAGAACAAGTAGTACCTTTTCTACGTCATTTTTCACCAGAACAAGTAAATCGCGTTAGTAAATTTCAGCGTACATATGAGAAATTTGAAAGTACGCCATTACGATGCTTAAATACTTTTGCATCATTCGTAGGGGTACAAAGTATTGTGGTAAAAGATGAATCTTATCGATTTGGCTTAAATGCATTTAAAGTACTTGGTGGCGTGTATGCAATTGGGCAGTACGTTGCTAAAAAGTTAGATAGAAATATTGATGATCTATCGTTTGACCAGCTTAAATCACCTGAAATAAAGGAGCAGTTAGGGGACTTAACGTTTATTTCAACGACAGATGGCAATCATGGTCGTGGAGTGGCATGGGCTGCTAGAGAGCTTGGTTTGAAAGCTCGCATTTATATGCCTGCTGGTAGTGCAGAGGAGCGCCTCCAAAATATTAAAAATGAAGGTGCATATGCTGAAATAACAACAATGAATTATGATGATACAGTTCGTTATACATCACAACTAGCAACAGAAAATGGATGGGTCGTTATTCAAGATACGATGTGGGAAGGCTATGAAGAAATTCCGTTATGGATAATGCAAGGCTATACAACACTAATAAAAGAAGCCGCCCTGCAGTTGGAAAAAGCACCTACCCATGTATTTTTGCAAGCTGGGGTTGGATCTTTTGCAGGGGCAGTTGTAGCCTTCTTACAACAATATTATGAGCAAGAGATTACATTTGTCTTAGTTGAGCCTTTTGTAGCAAATTGCTATTATGAAAGCTTTAAAGCAGGAGATGAACAGTTTGTAACAGTTGGTGGAGAGATGCAAACAATTATGGCAGGTCTTGCTTGTGGTGAGCCGAATCCACTTGCTTGGGACCTGTTAAAGACTTATACGAAAGTAAGTATTTGCTGTGATGAAGAAGTTGCCGCAATAGGTATGCGTATTCTAGGAAATCCACTAGCGATAGATGCACGAATTATTGCTGGAGAATCGGGAGCTGCCCCAGTTGGATGTTTTTATGAATTGATGACGAGTGAGCAATATACAGAACTGAAGGAAACATTACAATTAGATGGAAATTCTCGAGTGTTGTTTATTAACACTGAAGGTGACACAGATGTAGAAAACTATAGAAATATTGTGTGGCATGGCAAGTATGCGAAAATTTAACTTCTTTTAGTGGATGTCCAAACATTTATACCTGTCGCTACGCATTCGGTACAAAAGACATCCGCTAAAATAGATGAACTAGTCTAAGAACACACCACGCCCTGTGGCAACGGCTAAGTGGCCAACGTCATGCTGTTGCTGACACTTCGCTTTCGCACAAAAAACATTTGTTGGCCTAAACCCTACGGATTATGCCGAGTCATAATTGATTTTAAAGAAAAAGCAAACTAGTGTTAATAAAACGTTCTAGTTTGCTTTTTTTATTTACTGGGTCGGATCATCGACGCCAGTCGGAACGGAAATCAACCCAACGTTTTTTCTTAATTTTTTTCTTGACCTTAACGTTGCGTAAACATTTACAGTAGCATTAGTGGAGGTGAAAAAATGTGGAATATACAATTCAAGAGCTTGCTCAATTATCCGGGGTTAGCACCAGAACACTGCGTTATTATGATGAAATTGGATTACTAAAGCCTGCAAGAACGAATGAGGCGGGCTATCGATTTTATGGACAGTTTGAAGTTGATATGCTCCAGCAAATTTTATTTTATAGAGCATTAGATATGAAGCTAGCAACAATTAAGGAAATTATTAAAGCGCCTGATTTTCAACATACAGCGACACTCAAACATCATCGTACTGCTTTACTGAAACGCAAGGAGCAGCTGGAAAAGATATTACAAACAGTAGAAAAAACCATTCAATCTATTGAGGAGGAACAACCGATGGCAAATGAAGAGAAATTTATTGGACTAAAAGAGAAGCTAATCGAGGAAAATGAAAAGCAATATGGTCAAGAAATTCGTGCAAAATATGGTGATAAAACAGTTGATGCATCAAATGCAAAGGTAATGAATATGACAGAGGAACAGTATGAAGCAATGCAACAGCTAGAACAGCAATTATTTAATCGTTTAAAAGAAGCGATGGATATCGGCGATACGAACAACGATGTGGCAATGGAGGTTGCAGAACTTCATAAGCGTTGGCTTAGCTTTACATGGTCACAATATTCTAAAGAGGCACATGCAGGTATAGCTCAGATGTATTTAGCGGATGAACGCTTTTCAGCATATTACGATGAGCGTGTTTCTAAAGGAGCAGCACAATTTTTACATGATGCCATCATCAATTTCACTCTGGCGTAAATGTACTAAATGAAGATAAATTATACAAAAAAATAAGTGATTCAACCGCATGCTTTCATGTTTTAGAAATATGAATTTAGGAAAAAATGAAGGCATGAGGAGGAGATTTTTTTGAACCCACAAGTAATGGAAAAATTAAGGAAGCAATTAGAGCAAGAACTACAGGAAATAGAGAAGCGACTTGAGGAATCAGAGCGTCCACAAGCGACAGAGCTATCTAATTATGATAATCATCCAGCTGACAATGCGAGTGATTTAACAGATCAGCTAACGGAAATGGCGATTGACGAGCACCGGGGTGACGATGCTGAAGAAATAAAAGCTGCGCTACAAGCGATGGAAGACGGTACGTATGGTAAATGTGCTGTATGTGGTGAAGAGATTCCTATTGGTCGCTTAGAAGCTATGCCGAAAGCATTGACATGTGTTGAGCACGCAGAGCATAGAGAAGAAAATTTAAGGCCAGTAGAGGAAGATGTGTTGTCTTCTACGCCAAGATCGGATGATTTCATAGAACTTGAGGAATTTGGCTCTTCTGATACACCTCAAGATAAAAGTTAGTAAGCATTTTCGCTCACAGGCAGTATAATAGCTGTATGGGGGTGAGGATATGGACATAATTGATTTACACTGCGATGCTCTATTGAAATTAACAACTTTAGAAGCGGCAAAATTTGAAGATGATGTACGTTTGCAAGCTAATCGACAGAGACTACAATTAGGGCGTGTTAAGGCACAAGTATTTGCTATTTTTATTAATCCTAAAATTCCGCAAACTATGCGATTTTTAGAGGCAGTGCGGCAAATTGAAGCCTTCCATACACATGTATTACAAACTGAGGGCATGGTGCATATTACGGATTGGTCGCAATTAGATACTTTAGCTCCGCATGAAATTGGTGCAATTTTAAGCTTAGAGGGCTGTGGTCCAATCGGCGAAGATTTAGCAAAGCTTTCTGCAATATTAGATGCAGGAGTGAAGCTAGTCGGCTTAACGTGGAATGAAGAAAATGCTGTGGCCCACGGTGCTGAACAAGATGTAAGCCTTGGTTTAAAATCATTTGGTAAAGAGGTTATTAACTTGCTAAATGAGCGAGATATTATTATCGATGTCTCGCATTTAAATGAACAGAGTTTCTGGGATGTCTTACCATTAGCGAAGCGTATTATTGCGAGCCATAGCAATGCACGTGCAATTTGTGATCATCCAAGAAATTTAACGGACGCTCAGGCAAAAGCACTTGTCGAGCATGGAGGGCATATTCATGTTGTTTACTACCCGCCTTTTATCCATGACAATGCTACGCTAGATGATTTAGTAGCGCATGTGAAGCATCTAGTGAATATAGTAGGGATAGAGCACCTTGGACTAGGTTCAGACTTCGATGGAATAGATACAACTGTAAAAGGATTAGCACACGCAGGAGAGGCACAAAATTTGTTAGAGGCGTTACGTGAACATTTTTCAACCGAAGAAGTTCGTGGTATTGCAAGTGAAAATTTTAGATGCTATGTAAAAGATGCAGCAGCCCGTTAAAGCTGCTGCATCTTTAACTTCTCCCAGAAGTCAATGCCTCTCGGCACAAAGCCGGTTCCGGACCAATTATGCTGAGGCATAATTGATTAATATTAATAAAAGAAATATTGAATTAATAAACCGATTCCTAAGAGGAAGCCGAAGAATGTATTTGTTTGCGCTGTAAATTTCATCGCAGGCATAACTTCTTTCGCTTCTTTTTTATCTCGGAAAATTTGGATCGCACGAAGTGGTTTTGGAACGCTTAAGAAAATGATTAGAGCCCAAAAAGTAATACCATCAATTGCTACAAGAGCGATTACCCATAAATATGAAACGATAAAAAAGCCAGATAGCACAGAAATGGCATTATCTCGACCTACTAAAATAGCAAGCGTTCTTCGACCACCCTCTGTATCGCCAACGATATCACGGATATTGTTGGACAGCATGATAGCTCCAACTAAAATCATACTCGGTACTGAAAGCAAAACAGCGTCTAATGTCACAGTAAGCGTTTGAATATAAAATGCGATTAAAACAATCCCCATTCCCATAACAGCGCCAGAGACAATTTCTCCAAATGGTGAATAGGCTATTGGGTATGGTCCGCCAGTATATAAAAAACCAATAAGCATACAAAAAAGCCCAACAGCAGCAAGCCACCAAGAGGTTGAGGCACATATGTAAATGCCAAGCAGTATAGCGATTGCGTAAAAGCTTAAGGCAATCATCATAATTGTTTTTGGTTGAACACCGTGACGCACAATCGTTCCGCCGATACCGACAGAATTTTCATTGTCCAATCCTAATTTGTAATCGTAATATTCATTGAACATATTTGTTGCTGCTTGTATAAGCATACTTGCAATGAGCATAGCAAAAAATAGTCCAAAATCAATTGTTTGTTTTTCAATTGCTAAAGCAATCGCTGTTCCTAAAAATACTGGAACGAATGAAGCGGTTAAAGTATGTGGACGTGTTAAATGCCACCAAACTTTAAAACCCCTATCAGCTTCAATGACTTTGGTCATAAGGTCTTTCTCTCCTTCAAATGTTGTAGACTATTCTTATTTTATACGAAGAATGAGAAAATGGATAGGTTCACAGCTTATTACATACAGTTCAATAAAAAAAATGATACAATAGAACATGCATTTATGAACTGAAAACAATAATTAAGATAATAGCAACAGTACGAAGAATAGGCTAGCAAATAAAAAATGACGGCTATTTTAAGAAAAAATATGATGTAAAAAAGTACAAATGCTCATGTCATTATGCAAAGTTTTGGTCAATTTGTTCTAAAGAAAAGGTTCATCACCAAAAGTTTGGATGACATTTGTTAAAACGTCTACTATGTAAATAAGTTGATTGGAGTGAGGCTAAGGCGACTACTTTGGGATGAACGAAGGCTAAAACCATCACATCCTGTGATAACGCCTTCGTGACCAACCTCGTGCTGGCCCGAGACCCTGGAGCGAGCAAAGCGGCAGCTACAAAGCGCCCGGTCGGAACGGAAATCAACCACACGTTTTGGTGATGATCCAAAGAAAAGCCAAAGCAGTTGATATTTATGAGAAAGTGTAGAACGAGTACAAAACATACCGTGCGTCATTCATTATGTACATTGCAACAACGGAGGTAATTTTCATGCAACAGAAGTGGTACCAAGCCACAGAGATAGAAGTGGACTCTTTGGGCCAAAGCCTTCATTTTTATATGGAAACAATTGAAGTTAGTCGCTTATCGGCGCTCGCATTTTATGCAGCGGGCGAGGAGCATTATAAAGGTGAACGATTTTATTGGCAAAATAGAGAAAAAACAATGACATTAGTAGGGCTAGGACATGCCTATACGATTCAAAGTAACGCCAAAAATGATCGCTTCGATGCAATAGAAGCAGAGTGGAAAAATTTAACGAAAAACTGTGTGAAGGGACAAAGCGAGCTACAGCCAATTTTGTTTGGCGGATTCACATTCGATCCACAAAATGAAGTAACTGGGGAATGGACAGACTTTCCAGAGGCTTATTTTGCACTTGCAACTTACCAGCTTGTTATTCGTGATGACAAAGCGTTTGTAAGTATTCATCTTATTTCAAAAAATGAGCAAGCAGCAACTCAATTTGAAGCGCTACGTAAAGAGCGAGATCATTTAATTCATGCAGCTCAAGTAAAAGAAGTGAAAACGTATTCAAAGCCTGAAATCACAAGTTACTTTGAGCCATACAAGGAGCCGTATTTAGCTTCGATTGACCAAGTAACAGCATTGATTAAGCAGAAGAAAGCAGATAAAGTCGTTATTGCACGCTCACTAGCATTGCAATTTAAAGAACAAGTTTCTTCACCACAGGTACTCTCACAAATTATTCATGAGCAGCCAGAGAGCTATTTATTTGGTTTAGAACGTCAAAAATTATTGTTCTTTGGTGCGTCCCCCGAACGTCTTGTAAAAGTAGAAGAGGGGCGAGCCTTTTCATCTTGTGTAGCAGGCTCTATTAAACGTGGTAAGACAGCAGAGGAAGATGAAGCCTTTGGACAAAGCTTATTAAATGATTCGAAAAATGGTGGCGAGCATCAATATGTTGTCGATATGATTGCGGAAACATTCCATAAAAATTGTATAGAGATGACAATACCTGATGGCCCACGCTTACTAAAAATTAGAGATATACAACATTTATATACACCTGTTGAAGGTCAGTTAAATAATGAGGCAACAATATTACAACTGACAAAATCTTTGCATCCAACGCCAGCTTTAGGCGGTGTGCCAAGGAAAGAGGCAATGGCAGCTATACGTAAGTATGAGCCTATGAATCGTGGGCTTTACGCTGCTCCAATTGGTTGGGTAGATGCTGACGGCAATGGGGAATTTGCAGTGGCCATTCGTTCGGCTGCTTTACTGAAGGACAAAGCTTATTTATATGCTGGTGGCGGTATTGTAGCAGATTCAGAGCCACAATCTGAATATGAGGAAACATTAGTAAAATTCCGTCCAATGCTTCGTGCGCTAGGAGGACAATTACATGAGTGAACGGAAAATATTAACGGATTATGTTTATAAAATGGTAGCATCACTAGTACAAGCTGGTGTTGAAAACGTTGTTGTCAGCCCTGGCTCACGTTCGACACCTTTAGCTTATGCATTTGCTTCAACGAAACAGCTTCATATGTATCGTCAAGTTGATGAACGATCAGCTGCCTTTTTTGCGCTAGGAATTGCAAAGGCTACAGCAAAACCTGTTGTTCTTTTATGTACATCGGGAACAGCTGCGGCAAACTATTTTCCTGCCATTGTTGAAGCAAGCTATGCTCGTGTACCGTTAATCGTCATTACAGCTGATCGTCCACATGAATTGCGAGAGGTGGGTGCACCACAGGCTATTAATCAGCCGAATTTATATGGTACAAATGTCAAATGGAGCGTGGATTTTCCTTTGGCAGATGGTGCCGCACCAACATTGCCGTTTATTGAGCGTCATACTGCACGTGCGGTAGCAGTGGCAATGAGCGTACCATATGGACCAGTGCATATTAATGTACCGTTCAGAGAACCTTTGTTGATTGATTTTCAAGAGGAACTTCCAGAAGCGATATTTAAGCATAGCAGTATGGGTCAGTTAGTACCTTCAAAGGATACTCAACAAGAGCTATCGGAGATTTTACGTGCAACCAAAAGAGGCTTTATTATTATTGGTGAGCTAGCACTCGGTACAGATTTAACAACTATGTGGGAGTTTATTCGCCAATTAAAATGGCCGGTCATTGTCGAGAGTTTATCTAATATGCGGTCATCTGTCCCAGAAGATTGTCTGCCTTATATGATCACGACGTATGATGCCATTATGAAAAGTGAAGATTTTAAAGCATTAGTTGAACCAGATACGGTGCTACGTTTAGGAGCACAGCCTGTTTCTAAATTTATCATGCAATTTATTACAAAATCTCAGCCTAATGCTTATATTGTTGTCGATGAAGATCCGATGTTCCGTGATTCTACAGGTGTGTCTACTCATTTTGTTCATGCTAGTGTTGGTGAGTGGCTCACGCAATTAGAAATCTCTGAAACAGCACTAGAAACAGAGTATTTAGCTGAGTGGCAAGATGCTAATGATATTGCACTTGAGTATATTGAACATTATGCTGACGGTGCGATTGATGAGGGAGCAATGGTAAGTCGATTACTAAAATTGATTCCGAATGGCAGTGACATTTTTGTTAGTAGCAGTATGCCAGTGCGTGATATTGATACGTTTTTAATGGCGACACCGAAGGATATTCGGATTGTTGCGAATCGTGGAACGAATGGTATTGATGGTGTCGTATCAACTGCAATGGGCTTTAGTCAAGGGAATAACCGTGAAACCTACTTGCTTATTGGCGATTTAGCCTTTTTACATGATGTCAACGGTCTCATTGCTTCAAGATACCAGGAATGTAATTTGACAATAATCGTTATGAATAATGATGGTGGCGGTATTTTCTCTTATTTACCACAAGCTAAAGTTGAGGCGCATTATGAAGATTTATTTGGTACGCCAACAGCCCTTAAATTCCATGATATTGCCAATATGTATGATATGGATTATATACGAGTAGATGATATTTCAGAGCTATCAGTAAAGTTTACTACGATGAAAAAACGACCAATGCGCTTAATTGAAATTTTCACGAATCGAGAGGAAAATGTGTATGCGCATCGTGCACTATGGAATCGCATTAACGTAGGGTTAAAAGCATGGCAAAGCTAATGATTCGAGGGCTTGAAACATACGTAGAAATCTGGAATGAAGAAGCGGAGCAAACGCTCGTTGCATTGCATGGTTTTACAGGTAGTTCGGCTACATGGCGAAATTTAGCGAAAGCTCTACCTAGTGTACGAGTGATTGCCATTGATTTAATTGGCCATGGCCAAACAGCTATACCTCAACAAATTAGTCGTTTCTCTATGCAAGAACAAATCCAAGATTTAGAGGAAGTTTTTGGCCAGCTACAGCTCAAGAAATTTACGCTGCTAGGCTATTCAATGGGAGGAAGAGTTGCGTTATCGTATTCAACCTTCTACCCAGAACGCATTGACAAGCTCATTTTAGAAAGTGCTTCTCCAGGCTTACGAACTTCTAAGGAGCGTTCTGAACGCTGTGAGAGAGATAACGCTTTAGCTGAAAAAATAATTAGTAACGGTTTGTTATCATTTGTTAATGCGTGGGAGAACATTCCTTTGTTTGAATCTCAAAAGCGTTTATCGCATAGTGTACAAGAAGCTATTCGATTAGAACGACTTTCTCAGAAGGAGGAAGGCTTGGCAGGTAGTTTACGAGGGATTGGTACAGGCAGTCAGACATCGAATTGGATGTCATTGGAGAAGCTTGAATTTCCTGTTCTACTAATTACAGGCTCACTTGATGAGAAATTTTGTAAAATCGCACTAGAAATGAAAGCGTTATTAAAAAATGCCAAGCATGCGACGGTAAATGACGCAGGACATGCAATTCATGTGGAAAATCCCGCTGAGTTTGCTACAATAGTAGGGGAGTATTTAACGTAATATAATTTTTACGTTATCGCCTCGATTTTGAACGAGACGAATTTAATTATTAGGAGGCAATTCAATGACACGTCAATGGACAAGTTTACATACTTATGAAGACATTAAGTATGAGTTCTATAACGGTATCGCAAAAATTACGATCAACCGTCCAGAAGTACGCAACGCATTCCGACCAAAGACGGTAATGGAAATGATCGATGCTTTTTCACGTGCACGTGATGACAAAAATGTTGGAGTAATCATTTTAACTGGTGAAGGTGAGCATGCCTTCTGTTCAGGTGGAGACCAAAAAGTACGAGGCCATGGTGGCTACGTTGGTGAAGATGAAATCCCACGTCTAAACGTTCTTGATTTACAACGTTTAATCCGTGTTATTCCAAAACCTGTAGTAGCAATGGTTGCAGGTTATGCAATCGGTGGAGGACACGTATTACACGTTGTCTGTGACTTAACAATTGCTGCTGACAACGCTCGTTTTGGACAAACTGGACCAAAAGTTGGTTCATTCGATGCTGGGTATGGCTCAGGCTATCTTGCACGTATTATCGGACATAAAAAGGCGCGTGAAATTTGGTACCTTTGCCGTCAATATGACGCACAGCAAGCACTTGATATGGGATTAGTTAACACGGTTGTTCCTTATGAGCAACTAGAAGATGAAACTGTACAATGGTGTGAAGAAATGCTACAAATGTCTCCAACTGCTCTACGCTTCTTAAAAGCAGCAATGAATGCAGATACAGACGGTTTAGCAGGTCTTCAACAAATGGCTGGCGACGCTACTCTTCTTTACTACACAACAGATGAAGCTAAAGAAGGTCGTGACGCATTCAAAGAAAAACGTCAACCAAATTTCGGTCAATTCCCAAGATTCCCTTGATTATCTGAAACGTTGAACGGCTCGTATCTTAATGAGATACGAGCTTTTTGTATATCTAAAGAGGCGAGACGGATAAACTTGCTAGAGTGGCGGAAAGTTATGGCTAGCGACGGAAGCTCGTGCAATAGCGGCGGACCATGAAGCTTTAGCGACGGACCATGAAGCTTTAGCGACGGAACAAGATGCAATAGCGACGGAAAGCCATACTTTAACGGCGGAAACTCATGTTCTAGCTGCAGAAAGCCATACTTTAGCAACGGGACAGCTTATCAAGTGACCTAAATTGTATAATAAAGTAGCAGAAAATCATGTCGGAGCACTGAATAGACGGATGATGAGATAAAGCGGTAAGATTAGGCTGATTGGAGGAATAATGAGATGTATTTAAATTGGATTTTACAGCGAGCGTATTTAACACCTTTACGAAACGGTTTAACATATAATGGGCAGACTTGGACATTTCAAGAATTAAATGATTTATCGTTAAAACGTGCACGTCAACTTACAGCACTGGATATTAAGCAAGGAGACCGTATTGCCATAATGGGGCCGAGTAAGCCTTCCTTGGTCATTATGATGTACGCGTGTATGCATTTACAATGTGAAATGGTCATGCTAAATCGTAGGCTAACACAGGATGAAATTGCCTATCAGCTAGAGGATTCAAAAGCTATGGCAGTATTAATTGCAGATGAGGATGTTGAAAAATTACCATCACATACGTCTTATTATTTATTTTCTACTATAGAAAAAAGTACGGAAGCGGCTATTGATATTACGAAAGAATGGTCTTTAAACCAAACAACATCGATTATGTATACATCTGGCACGACTGGTTTTCCAAAGGGCGTTTGTCAAACTGTCGGAAATCACCAGGCAAGTGCAACGGCCTCCGTTTTAAATATTGGTTTGCATGCGGAGGATACTTGGTTATGTGCTGTACCACTTTTTCATATTAGTGGCTTTTCTATTTTAGTGCGCTCACTATTGTACGGCAATAAAGTGCATTTATATGATCAATTTGATGCAGAAGCTATTTCCAAAAATATTATGGATGGCGAGGTTACACATATGTCGGTAGTCGCTGTCACATTGGAAAGGATTTTACATACCCTTGAAAAGAAAAACGCACAAGCCTCACCGAAATTTAAAATGATGCTAGCAGGTGGTGGACCAGTGCCAGAAGATTATTTAAAGAGAGCGTATGCATTAAATTTAGCTGTAGCCCAAACGTATGGTATGACTGAAACTTCGTCACAAACTGCAACATTAGCAAATGAAGATGCGATGCAAAAAATTGGTTCTGCGGGAAAACCATTATTTTTCAATCAAATTCGCATTGCTGAGCCGAATGACAATGGTGAAGGAGAAATTTGCATACGTGGCCCACATGTTACACCAGGGTATATTGGTCGTTTTGCCGACAAAAATGCAATGATTGATGGATGGCTTCATACTGGGGATATTGGTTATATAGATGAAGATGGTTATTTATTTGTCATTGATCGTCGGGCTGATTTAATTATTTCAGGTGGCGAAAATATTTATCCTGCTGAAATCGAAAATGTACTACTTACACACCCTGCTGTTAAGGAAGCGGGAGTATGCGGCATTGATGATGATGCTTGGGGGCAAGTACCAATCGCCTTTGTTGTATTAAAAGAAGAAGTACAGCTAGAGCAAATACGAGTATTTTGTCAAAAGAAGCTTGCGAAATATAAAATACCAAAAGAAATTATTGTTACGGACGAGCTCCCTCGAAACGGTGCCAATAAGCTACTTCGTAGAAAATTAATCCACGAATAACAAAAAGAAGCCTCCATTATAGGTGTTTGACATTAAGGATTTAATTTTTTAAGATAGATTTTCAAAATGGGGGTAAAGCAATGAAATTTAAAGGATCTATCTATTTAAACAAATTGTTTGAACCAGAAGAAAATTCTTTGAGAGTACTAATCGATAGGTGTAATTTGAACAATACCAAGGAGTTCGTGAAAATTACAGATAAGGTTGAAATAGAGGCATCCTCAATTGATATTGATGACAATCTACCAATTTTGCAATTGGATTTTGAAACATATGCTGCTTACTACATTATTAATGAATCTTTTACGGTAATGGATGATTACGAAATTTCCGATGGTAATCTTTTTAGAATTTACTCTAAATCAAGATATTTGGAGAGGGAACATTGTTGAAGATATTTTTCCTGAAAAGCAGTTTGTTCACTATCAAATTCCTTGTTTAAACCATACAATCGATATTATTTCATATGATGAACCTAAATTACTGAGACAAAAAGAATTTAATAAATTTTCATATTAAAAGAGCATCGGAATCGATGCTCTTTTATGTGTTTATTTTTACTTTTATAGAATGGAAAAAGTATTGCTAAAAAGTAATGAAAAAATTTGTGGGTTTAAAATAACTCGCCTTCAAGTGAACCCATTAGCATTAGTTAAAAAGTTCCTTTGTAATTGTCGTTGAAAAATAAAATTTATCGAGGGGATCTTTATAATCGCTTTTGCACAGATGAACCCTCTAAATGGAGCTCATTATATGACTATATTTTTTAGAGTGATGTGCATAGTGAATGGGTTGATTTCCGTTCCATATGGCGCTTTCATGGTGGCATCCGATGAGCCACTTGAGCCATCATGTGTTTTTTTTCGCTAAAGCGTAGTGCTAATATAAGCGGAGGAAGTTGCTTGATGCTCTCCGACAGAATTAGGTTTTCTTAGGTCTATGGGGGTTAGTAATAGATTAATGCGCTCTCTTTTTTTAAAAAACTTATTTATATCAAAATTGGATAAATGATACAATTGTAACATAACGAGGAAAGGTGTGATAAAGATGAAACATATTCATTTCAACAAGGTGATTGAAAAGTAGAGGGAATCTTCTTTTCAATCAATGAATTTAAAAAATTATTGGAAAGAGGAATTGTATGTACAAAGATAACGAATTAATAATCCGTCCAATTGAGGAGCAAGACTTATCGAAACTATGGGAGTTAATTTATAAAGAAGATGCACCAGAATGGAAGAAATGGGATGCACCTTACTTTCCGCATAAATCTATTCCATTTGAAAAATTCATGGAAACTGCACCAACATGGGTTGGTAAAGAAAATATGTGGGTTATCACAGTAGATGAAGCTGTATATGGGATTGTTTCTTATTATTTTGAAGATGAACAATCTGTCTGGTTGGAAATAGGTATAGTTATACACGAAGGTCAAAATTGGAATAAAGGAATAGGAACTCGTTCACTAAAACTTTGGCTTAACCATATATTTAATTCATTACCACTTCAAAGAGTAGGTTTAACTACTTGGTCAGGGAATGATAGAATGATTCGGGTTGGAGAGAAGTTAGGTATGCAAATGGAAGCTCGTATCAGAAAAGTACGCTTTTATGAAGACGATTATTATGATTCTATTCGTATGGGCATTTTAAGAGAAGAATGGGAAGCATTAAAACCTGCTTTGAAAATTTAAGAAACAAGAGTCGGCTTAACAACTCTTGTTTTATTAAAAATAAAATTGTGAAATTTGCACTTAAAATAACAAGGCGTTAAAAAAGCCTGTATCAATGATTACTTGGTAATCAACGATACAGGCTTTACTATATATATTTAGTTTCAAAGAAGGCTTCTTTTAATCGTTTTAACTTCTTTCAACGGGTGTCCAAACATTCGCTGAAATAGAGGAATTCAGTTTAAGAACGCCACGTCCTGTGGCAACGACTGAGTGACCCGCATCGTACTGTTGCTGCTGCCGCTTCGCTTTCGCGCAAAAAAAAATTGTTGGCCAAAAGCTTCCGACGGATGTCACAGAATCGGCTTTGTGTAAGTACAAAGCCGATTCTGGACGCAATTATGCCGAGGCATAATTTTGATAAGTCATTTTTAAGGAATTTTACGATTAAATTAATCATTCATTAACATAATAAGAAATTACACGCATAAACTAGTTATTAAAGGAGAAAGACTCATATGAGAAAATATATATATAATGTTGTCATTATATTATTTGTTCTACAAATGAGTCATGTGCAAGTATTCGCAAACTATGAACAAAAGAATATCGCAACGGCCAATACAATAGAAACACTACAACATCTTATTCAAAAACAAGTCATGCAATTATCTACTGAATTTGATATTCGTTATACTGGTAATACGTCGGAAATAAAAGATGAACTATCAGAGCTTGTAAAACATGCTATTCAGGATCCATATATTTACGCCAATATTTCTAGTTTTAAATGGAAATATGATGGCTATGCCAATAATATTGTCATTAGTTTTGTGTTTACCTATCATATTACACAGGAAGAGGAGGTATTCGTAGAACAGACTTTGACGAATATTATTACACCTATGCATGGATTAAGTGAATTGCAGAAAATACAGGCTGCACATGATTTTATCGTTCTATCTGCTGAATATTCGAAGGACACAAAAGGAAGTCAATATTCTCCCTACACATTGCTTACGGAGAACAAGGGAGTTTGTCAGGCGTATGCTCTAGTGCTTTATCGAATGCTAGAGAAGCTAGGCTTTGAGGTACAATATGTACCAGGAAATGTAGGGGAACAATTACACGCTTGGGTCTTAGTGAAGCTTGATAATGAATGGTATCATATCGATGTTACATGGGATGATCCATTGCCTGATCGTAAAGGTGAGGTCCGTTATCATTATTTTTTAGTGTCTGATCGCCAATTAGCTCAGGATCACTCTTGGGACTATGCGAGTTTCCCAGCTGCTACAAGTGAAGCTTATGTTGATTTACAAAAAACGGATAAGGTTGAAGTTGTTACGAAACCAATACTGGATAGTCATTTTGCCTTTGATAAAGGGCTATTCATTTTAAGTAACAATAAACAAACAGTTAAACAATTAATAGTACAGTCTAGACTGCTTTTAAAAAGTAATAACAGCGATAATTTTGTTCAGGTGCATTTAAATGAATGGGAACCAATCATTTTAGAAAGTAATATAGCCCAAGTAAAGGGTAATCGAAAGATAACACAAAATGCTATCCATAAGAAAAAAGGGCTAATTAGTATTTATAGAGTAGAAAAAAGAATGCCACAAGAAAAGTACGTCATAATAAAGGAGGTGCCCCATACTTTGTTCGGGGCACCTCCTTACTCATTTATTTGTGTTTATTTAACTTCTTTCAGCGAGTGTCCAAACGATTACGGACGCAATTGCAAAAGACTATTTCATTGCAGTATTTAAAGTTTTAATATTTCTCTTCATAAGGGTGAAGTAAGTTTCATTATTCTTTACATCATCTGCTGTTAAAACACTTAAATTGTGTAAGACAAGAGATTCTGCTCCGACCTCTTTTTGGATAACTTCAGCTAATTTAGAAGAGACATTTTGCTCGAATAAAATGTAGTGAATATGCAATTTATTTGCTTTATCAACAATCGCCGTAAGTTCTTTTTGAGAAGGCTCGTTTTGTGAGTTTAAACCGGCTATTGGAACTTGCTTTAAGCCGTATTGTCCTGCGATATAGCCAAATGCTGCATGAGATACGAAGAACGTTTTCTCTTGCGCTTGATCAGCCATAGCTTTAAATTCATTGTCTAAATCTTGTAGTTCTTTTACTAATGCCTCGTAGTTAGCTGTAAATGTAGCTTCTTGTGCTGGCATTTTTTCAACTAGAGTGTTTTTAATGGAAAGTGCTAAGTCTTGACTAATAGTTGGAGATAGCCAAACATGTGGATCTACATTACCATGATCATGGTCCTCATGCCCGTGTTCATCTTCATCTTCGTGATCATCATGAGAGTGACCTGTGCTCACAGCTAATTTTTCATCTGAAACCTGATCTGCAGTTGCTACCATTGTTACATCTTCATTAGCCAGAGTCTTTTTAGCATTTTCAACAAAGCCTTCTAGCCCTAAGCCTATATAGAAAAATATATCGGCATCTGCTAATTTCATCATATCTTTTTGTGTTGGCTCAAATGTGTGCTCATTGGCGCCAGCAGGATAAATTGAAGAAACCTCTACAAAATCGCCACCAATTCGTTGTGCAAAATAACTTAATGGATAGACAGTTGTGTAAATTGTTAATTTATCCTTTTTCTCAGACTGTTTGGATGTAGCTGATTTATTCCCACAGGCAGCAGTGAATAGGGCAAGAACTGTAATTAAAAATAACAAAAATACTTTTTTCATCTTATAGTATACCTCTTTCAAATAGTAATCATTACGATTTATTTTTTTGAACAGTTTCTATAATAACGCACATTTGAAAAAAGCACAAGAAAAAATGACCCTCGAAAATTAATTCTTTTTCGAAGGCCATTTTTCAGGTACTGGATCAAAGCCACCTGGATGGAATGGCTGGCATTTTGATATACGTTTAATTGTTAAATAGAATCCTTTAATGGCACCGTGTTTTTGAAAAGCTTCAAGTCCATAAGAAGAGCATGTAGGATAGAAGCGACAGGATGGCGGCGTCATAGGTGATATAAACTTTCTGTAAAACTTAATGAGCCATATAAAGGGATATTTCATAGTTGTTTGTCCTTTTGCTGAGTGTTGATTTGCTTAGGTTTAGCATCGATAGTTTGTGTAAAGAAATTGCTTTTTTTCTTCAACAAGACAATGACTGAAACGCCAAACATAAGCATCATCATTGCGATCATAATGATTATTGGTAATGGTACTCCCATTGCGTTCACTCCAAATTCTATTTGTTAATTATATTATAAAAGAATGTCTTAAAAAAATGTACAAATTGAACTAGTCATCATCTTGATGAAAGCTTTGTTGAGGTTTTTCATCAACGGTATGTTTAAAAGCATACGCACGATTGACACTAATAATAGTCGCGACCGTTACTAAAATAACGATGATTGCTCCTACAATTAAGAGTGTGATTAAACTCATGGCATTCACTCCGTTCCTTATTCCTTACTCCCTATTATAAATTAGATCATCTACCTTAGTTGTGAAGGAAGTTTGACATTCCAGCGAATAAAACAGTCATTTTACCACCATACTATGGTAAAAGGAGTGTTTTGTAGAGATGGATCGTCAACGTGTATATTTTTCACTTGCCAATAGAACGTATTATACAAATCCATATGCAGGACAGTGGAACTTTGAACTTAACATAGATCGCCAAGCATTAGATGTATTTGAAAAGATTTTTCAGCAAATGCAAATGTTAGAAATCGCGAATGCGTGGCGTGCGCAATTGCCATATATACAGTATCATCTTGATAGAGAAAATGATGAAATTGATTTGCGATTAAAAAAAATCTATGCACTTGTTCATGAGTATGGGGATGCGGATACGAAGGCATTTGTTGAACAACTTCCATATTTCAATAAACGTGTCTAAAGGTAGGGTCACTGAAAAACATCAGTGACTTTTTTTTATTGATGAAAGCTAATTTCTCTTGAATTATAAGAGAAGAGCACATGTTTTTAGGCGTCAATTTGTGGCACTGTTATTGTTCGAGATCGAATGAACATAATAGTAGATGTCGTATTACTTCTTAATAGACGCCTATCGCACCGCTTAATGGAAGTTAATATTAGTGATTTTATCTGTTGATTGTACATACATGAATACTCTATAGTGAAATAAAAGGTCATCACGGTAACGCTGATTCGACTCAGTGTATGCAATATAGAATAAGGAGTTGAAGAGCATGTTTACATTTACAGATTTAAATGGTTTACAAGTGGATTTAAGTTTTAAAAGAGACGAATTGGACACGGAGCCTAAGCATGTACTTATTTTATTAAAACATGAAAATAAGTGGTTATGTACGATTCATAAACGACGTGGTGTCGAGGTTCCAGGTGGAAAGCAAGAACCTGGGGAAACATTGGAGCAGGCAGCAATTAGGGAAGTATTCGAGGAGACTGGTGTTCATGTGAAAAATCTTAGATGGTTTGCAGAATACGCCGTCCATGATGACATCTTATTTTGTAAAACGGTCTTTACCGCGCAGTTTGCGGGGCAGGAGGATATTGAATTTGATTTAGAAACTTCAGGGATGACTTGGCTAACGGATGAAGAATTTGCTCATCATCCAAATTTAAGCTTTCATATGAAGGATGCAGGAATGCAGAAAATGCTGGAGGAGTTGAAGCATTATGATCAATGGTAAGATCGTTGGAAAACGTCCTTATCCTTCGCCTAATCCAGCTATTCGTTTAACGGAAATCACGTATATGTCACATGGCCTACGTGTGAAGGGATTACTAGCGGAACCTAAGGCAGAAGGTACATATGATGGCTTTTTATATTTACGGGGAGGCATGCAAAGCATTGGCATGGTTAGACCTTCGCGTGTCGCGCAATTTGCAGCTCAAGGCTTTATCGTTTTTGCTCCATATTACCGTGGCAATCGAGGTGGAGAAGGTCGAGATGAATTTGCAGGAGCTGATCGGTATGACGCTGTATACGCAGTAGACGTGCTAAAACAGTTTTGCAATGATAATATTCATGTCTTTGGTTTTTCACGTGGTGGCATTATGGCGCTTTGGACTGCTATTTTACGTAGAGATATTACATCTGTTGTGACATGGGCAGGAGTATCTGATGCAACAGCTACATATTGGGAGCGGACAGATATGCGCAGGATGATGAAGCGGGTTATTGGAGGGACGCCTAATCGTGTACCAGATGCTTATGACGCTCGAACACCACTTTTTGAGATAGAGCACATTACAGCTCCAGTACTTATTATTCATGGCTATCGTGATGAAAATGTAGATATTGAGCATGCGAGACAATTAGAATTTTATTTAAAGGATGCTAATAAAAGATATGAAACATGGTATGATCTTCGCTATGCTCATCAGTTTCCACCGGCCGAAAATCGAGCAACAGTACATGCACTGTGTGAATGGATGAAACGTCAATAGATGACGCTTTGAACTTTTTTGTTTGAAAAACTGCTCAGCTAGCCCGAAAAATTGCTCAGGTAGATTAAAAAACCGTACAGGTGCTTAATATCAGGCACCTGTACGGTAGAAAAAGATATTTACTCTGTATATTTTGCTAAGAAGTTATTAATAGTTTTCCAGTAAGAGTCTCCAGCAACGCTTTCTGCAAGGCTATGTCCGGCACCTTCAACTATAAATTTCTCCTTCGGTACATTGGCAGCCTCGTATACTTTATCTAGCATATCAGATGGAACAAATGTATCATTACTTCCATGAATGAATAGCATAGGTGTTTTCGATTTCGCTACTTGCTTGACGCTATCAGCTTCACCAAGCGTATAGTCAGCTTTTAACTTCGTTACAATTGAAGAAAACTGCATAATGGGGAATTCAGATAACTTAAAGAGTGCTTGCAATTGATAGGAGAATTCATCCCAAACTGAGGAATAACCACAATCCTCAATAATAGCCTTAACATTGCCAGGTAGCTCCTCTCCTGAGGCCATCATCACTGTAGCACCTCCCATGGAAACACCATACAAAATAATTTCAACGTTTTTATCAGAACTGATCACATTATTAATCCAAGAGACTACATCAAGTCGATCATGCCAACCCATACCGATATAGTCACCCTCACTTTTCCCATGAGCCCTTGCATCAGGTACGAGAACATTGTAGCCTGTATCGTAAAAATGCTTAGCATACTTTGTCATTTGTGAGCCATCAGATGAATATCCATGGAAAACAATTGCCCATTTATTTGTTTCGTTGGTATTTTTAAGTGTATAGGCATGTAATTTTAAATCATCGAAAGCCTGTATGTAAGAGTCCTTGTAATTCTCTTTAAACCACTTCTCGCTCTCTTCTTTTTCTTTAGCATCCTTAGGACTAACAGCAATAGAATTGTGCGGAGCATTAAACACATCTGATTTATCAGTATTAGGATTTAAGGCAAAATTATAAAAATAATTCCCTGCAAAAAATCCAGCCACAACAAACAATACTAATAGCAGACTGACAATGGTAATAATCACTTTATATTTCTTTTTCATATATATCCTCCTAAAACTACTATTATGAATTATACACAAAGATACTAATATGAAAAGTAGAATTCTCAAAATAGGGAATAAAAAAAAGGGAACGACTGAAATCGTTCCCTTTGCTTAGTAAATTATTTTAATGGACCGCCAAGTTTAGTGATAGCTTCAGAAACATTTGAGAATTTCTTGAAGTTTTCGTTGAATAAACCAGCAAGTTCAGCAGCTTTTTTATCATAAGCAGCTTTGTCTGCCCATGCATCACGAGGATTAAGTACTTCTGTCGGTACACCTTCAATAGAAGTTGGAATGTTTAAACCGAATACTGAATCTTGAATTGTTTCAACATCAGTTAATTTGCCGTCAATTGCAGCACGTACCATTGCACGAGTGTAAGAAAGCTTCATTCGGCTACCAGTACCATATTCGCCACCAGTCCAACCAGTGTTCACTAAGAATACTTGTGCACCGTGCTCGTCAATTTTTTGACCTAACATTTCAGCATAAACTGTTGCTGGAAGTGGAAGGAATGGAGAACCGAAGCAAGTTGAGAATACTGGTTCTGGCTCTGTTACACCACGTTCTGTACCAGCAAGTTTAGATGTGAAACCGCTTAGGAAGTGGTACATTGCTTGCTCTTTTGTTAATTTACTGATTGGAGGTAATACACCAAACGCATCAGCTGTTAAGAAGATGATTGTTTTTGGGTGACCTGCAACAGATGGATCAACAATATTTTCGATGTATTGAATTGGATAAGCTACACGCGTATTTTCTGTTAATGAACCATCATCATAGTCACAAACTCGAGTTTCTGGATCAACAGCTACGTTTTCTAGAACAGAACCGAAGCGGATTGCGTTGTAGATTTCTGGTTCTTTTTCAGCAGAAAGGTTAATTGTTTTTGCATAGCAACCGCCCTCAATGTTGAATACACCGTTATCAGACCAACCGTGTTCATCGTCACCGATAAGCTTACGGTCAGGATCAGCTGATAAAGTTGTTTTACCAGTACCAGATAAACCGAAGAATAATGCAACATCTCCAGCTTCACCAACGTTTGCTGAGCAGTGCATTGAAAGGATGCCTTGTTGTGGTAACAAGTAGTTCATAATACCGAAAATAGATTTTTTGATTTCACCAGCGTATTCAGTACCACCGATTAGGATAATTTTCTTTTCTAGTGATACAATGATGAATGTTTCAGAAGCAGTACCATCAATAGCAGGATCTGCTTTAAAGTTAGGAGCTGAGATAACTGTGAAGTCAGCAACATGAGAAGCCAATTCTTCTTCAGTTGGACGGATAAATAATTGATGAGCGAAAAGATTGTGCCAAGCATATTCATTGATTACTTGGATGCTTAATTGCGAATCTTTGTCAGCACCAGCAAAGCCGTTGAATACGAATAATTCTTCACGTTCTTTTAAATATTTTACTACTTTTACATATAAGTTATCGAACACTTCAGAAGAAATTGGTCGGTTAACTTTTCCCCAGTCAATTTTATCCTTTGTGCTCTCTTCTTCTACCGTATATTTATCTTTAGGTGAACGACCAGTGTATTTGCCAGTTTCTGCACGAACTGCGCCATCTACTGTTAACATAGCTTCACCACGAGATGTAGCTTTTTCAGCTAATTGTGGTACTGAAAGTTGAACATTAATGTTACCGCCGTTTAATAATTCCTTCAGTTCGTTTGCAATTTCTACTGAATTCATCGATTAAATACCATCCTTTTTTATAGTATTCCCTTGAGTCTGAGGGAGATTTTCTTAATTTCAAAAATAGTATAACACAATTGCTTAAATAATCTATACTAATTCAGAAATTATTTTTCAGATTTTATTACTTTTCAAGAAAACGACAAAAAGTAAATTGATTCGTTTTTATAATGCTTTTTACCCTATTTACAAGTGATCACACATTCACTTTCGACACAGCAAAATTGTGTTTGGAAGCTTTTGGCTAACATGGGGTCCGCACAGGATGTGAAGTTTTAGCTTGTTTTTTATAGTTGGAGCTTGTCTTCGACTAAAAAGGGGCTATAATCATATTCATCCACCACATGTTTTGTAGCTAACGCTTTGCTTTTGCTACAAAATGTACTGTAAAGGGTTACACATATGTTAACACATGATGTGAGGTGGAGAGTAGGGATTATTTTGTTTTAATTTACAGCATAACCCAAATTCCTTTCTGTATAAATCCCATACTTTCTTTGAATACAACCAATTATGCCACAGCATGCTTTCACCAGAGAAGACACTCGCTGAAAGAAGATAAAAATATTTGACAATGTTCGACCATTTACGTATTATGAGATATTGAACGGATACTCTTATCCCGAGCTGGTGGAGGGTCAGGCCCTGTGAAACCCGGCAACCTGCATGAACTATTTCACGACATGCGCTGGTGCCAATCTGATGCAAGGGGAAACTCCCTTGAACGATAAGAGTGAAAGGTTACGAAGTCATTATTCCTTTCCTCATGTTAAGTAAGCGTGAGAAAAGGATTTTTTTATTGTTAAAAACGAATTAAAGGTAAGTATACAGTCCTTTCCTTATTATAATGACGGATCTTTCGAAAATCCTCGTGTTAAAAGCAGCAGCTGTTTATTTGTGCGAAAACGTAATGACAGCAACAAATGTTTACTGCACGAAAGTGCAACGACAGCAACAACGGCTTGAGAGTTCAATCCTTAGGGGCGAACTTGACATGGGTAATGAGTACCGTATTAATTCGCAAATATTATTTGTAAAAGTAATAGGAGGAAAATCAAATGACAAACCGTCGACTGTTTACATCAGAGAGTGTAACAGAAGGACATCCAGACAAAATTTGTGACCAAATCTCGGATGCCATTTTAGATGCTATTTTAGCAGAAGATCCAAACGCGCGTGTAGCGTGTGAAACAACAGTAACAACAGGCTTAGCGTTAGTAGCAGGAGAAATTACTACTTCTACTTATGTAGATATTAAAGGTATCGTTCGTGATACTGTAGCAGAAATCGGTTATACACGTGGGAAATACGGCTTTGATGCTGAAAACCTAGCAGTACTTGTTGCGATTGGCGAGCAATCACCTGATATTGCCCAAGGTGTTGACCAAGCATTAGAGGCGCGTGAAGGCTCTATGACAGACGCTGACATTGAAGCAATTGGTGCAGGTGACCAAGGTTTAATGTTCGGTTATGCATGTAACGAAACGCCAGAGCTTATGCCATTACCAATTAGTTTAGCGCATAAATTAGCTCGTCGTTTAACGGAAGTACGTAAATCTGGTGAATTAGCATATTTACGCCCAGATGGAAAAACGCAAGTAACGGTTGAATATGATGAAAACAATGTACCAGTACGCGTTGATACGATTGTAATTTCAACACAGCATGATGAAGAAGCTACACTTGAGCAAATTCAAGCAGACTTAAAAGAATTCGTTATTACTCCAGTTGTTCCAAGTGAATTACTAGATGCCGATACTAAATATTTCATCAACCCAACTGGCCGATTCGTAATTGGTGGTCCTAAAGGGGATGCTGGTTTAACTGGACGTAAAATCATCGTTGATACATACGGTGGCTATGCACGTCATGGTGGAGGTGCTTTCTCAGGTAAGGACGCAACTAAGGTAGACCGTTCAGCGGCATATGCAGCACGCTATGTGGCGAAAAATATCGTAGCTGCTGGTTTAGCTGATCGAGCTGAAGTACAACTAGCTTATGCGATTGGTGTTGCTCAACCTGTATCTATTGCTGTTGATACATTTGGAACAGGAAAAGTTACGGAAAGTGAAATTGTAGAATGGGTACGCGAGCTATTTGATCTACGCCCAGCGGGGATTATTAAAATGCTTAACCTTCGTCGTCCTATTTATAAGCAAACTGCCGCATATGGTCACTTCGGTCGTACAGATTTAAATGTACCTTGGGAACAAACAGACAAAGCTGACGCATTAAAAGAAAAAGCAGGTTTATAAACTATTCAGCTAAAGCAATGAAGTATCTGGAAAAATATTTTAAAATACTATTACAGAAAGGGGCTCAATATTCTTATAGCCCCTTTCACTGTTTTTAACAAAAAAATAAGCTCCTAATCATGGAGGGCTCGGTTACCCAAGAAAACGTGGAGCTGCTTTGATTTAGTTAAATTAATTTTTTGGTTGAAGAGATTTATAGTATTGCCCCTTTTCTACATATTCACGTATGATGCGTTCCATATCTTCTTTATCTTCATCATTTAATTCTCTTACAACTTTTGCAGGACGGCCTAGTGCTAAGCTATTTGGAGGAATTACTTTGCCTGGAGGAACTAGACTACCCGCCCCAATGAATGCACCCTCTCCAATCTCCGCTCCGTCTAATACTATAGAGCCCATACCTATTAAGGCTTTTTTTCGAATCGTACAGCTATGTAAAGTTACTTGATGCCCTACTGTTACTTCATCTTCAATAATTAGTGGATATTTAGGGCTTTGATGTAAGCAACAGAGGTCTTGAATACTAACTCTTTTTCCTATAATTGTTGGTGATACATCTCCTCGAATAACTGTGTTAAACCAAATTGTTGTTTCAGCACCTATTGTAACGTCGCCAGTAACTGTTGCATAATCAGCAATGAAAACAGAAGGATCGATATTGGGTTTTTTACCTTTAAATGGATAGATCATGAGTATCGCCTCTTTTCTTTCTATGATGTAATATTATCGTATCAAATACGCAACATGATGGAAATATAAAATTAAAATGATCTAGATATTCCGATATAATCATTGTGTAATTATTTTTTAGGAGGACTATGTGAAATGTGGAAATGGGAAGCTGATGGACAAGCAAAGGCTGTGGTTGCTATTCTTCATGGTGCATATGAAAATCACCGTTGGTATGCATGGCTTATAGAAAAACTTAGATTGGAAGGCTTCCACATAGTCATGGGGGATTTACCTAATCATGGAGTAAATGTAGGATATTCAAAAATTCACGATGAAGATTTTAAAGAATACAACAAATATACAAGGAATTTAATCGAGAATGCATTTTCGTATAATTTACCTGTCATTTTAATAGGACATGGGCTTGGCGCGACTCTATTACTACATACCATGCAAAAACGAAAATATGAATGTGCAGGAATTATTTTAACTTCACCATGGCTTCATTTAAAGCTATTGCCGGGTAAACTCTCAAATGCTTTAACTAGTTTAAGTGCCTTGACTGCCAATGTGAAACTGACCCATGAAATTACATTAGAATCATTAACGCGCAGTATAGAAGGTAGAGATGAGATGAAGGATGAAGTTCCTTTTTCATCCGTTGTTTCAGTGAAATGGTATCGCGAGCTACAACAAATGATGCGCAATTTAGTGTTATTGCCTAAGGCTGAATTCCCAAATAGGCCTATGTTAGTTATGACAGCTGAAAAAGATAACATTACTGAAACTAAACAAACAAGGAATTGGCTTTATCAGATGGAATTTACAGAGTTTCAATTCAAAGAATGGGCAAACTGTTATCATAATCTATTTCATGAAGTAGAGCGTGACGAGATTTTTGTTTATATTCGTGATTTTATTAATAATGCTCTTCGAAGAATTGGCTATATAATTGAATAGTGAATTTCCTCTCCAATTAACTAGAAAAATTACTAACTTTTTGTTACTTAAATATAATGTTGTAATTTTCTGAAAAGTGTAATACTATAATGACTTAAAGTGATGCTTTTCAAATTGGAGGGGTAAAATGGAAACAATTGTTGAGAAAATTAATGAGATTTTGTGGGGACCGTGGTTTATTTATGGCATTTTGTTAATTGGGCTCTTCTTTTCAATCATTACACGGTTCCTACAAGTAAGACACATTAAAGATATGTTTGTTTTAATGTTTAAAGGCGAAAAATCGGAGAAGGGGATTTCCTCTTTCCAAGCGATGTCTATTGCATTATCTGGTCGAGTAGGTACAGGTAATATTGCCGGTACTGCTACAGCAATCGGGATGGGGGGACCTGGTGCTGTTTTTTGGATGTGGGCAATCGCCTTTATCGGTGCGGCAACTGCTTACGTGGAGTCTACGTTGGCTCAAATTTATAAAGAAGAGAAAGACACAGAATATCGTGGCGGGCCAGCTTTTTACATAGAAAAAGGAATGGGGCAAAAGTGGTTTGCAGTTATTTTCGCTGTTGCCGCATTAGTTGCCATGTTAATTTTGATGCCAGGTGTTCAATCGAATGCAATTGCGACAGCAGTTGAAAACGCTTTCGATGTTAAGACTTGGATAACAGGACTTATTATTGTCGTACTATTAGGTACTATTATTATCGGTGGTGTAAAATGGATTGCCAATGCTGCACAAGTCATTGTACCGTTTATGGCATTAGCATATATTCTGATGGCCATCATTATTATTGTAATGAATATTAAAGAAGTACCAGCTGTATTTTCATTAATTTTTTCTAGCGCATTTGGAGCGCAAGAAATCTTTGGTGGTATTATTGGCTCCGCTATTGCATGGGGGGTTAAACGAGGTATTTATTCAAATGAAGCAGGTCAGGGGACAGGTGCGCATCCGGCAGCGGCAGCAGAAGTATCACACCCTGCTAAACAAGGTATCGTTCAAGCAGCTTCTGTGTATATTGATACGCTATTAATCTGTTCAGCTACAGCATTTATGATTTTATTTACTGGTATGTATAATGTACACGATGAAAAAGCGGGCGCTGATTCATTTGTTTATGTTGGTGATTTCAATAAAGGCGAATTAACTGGAGAAGAACAAATCACATTTGCGAAAAGTATTAAAGAAGGCGCAGCATACACACAATATGCAGTTGACTCTTCACTACCAGGTTTTGGTGGACCATTCGTAGCGATTGCCTTATTCTTCTTTGCTTTTACGACAATTATGGCATACTACTACATTGCAGAAACGAATGTGGCTTATTTATTCTCAGGAGGTACAGAAAAAGTCGTCATATGGCTAGCTAAATTCGCAATTTTAATTTCTGCATTTTACGGTACAATCCGTACATCCGATCTTGCTTGGGCAATGGGGGATGTTGGGCTAGGTCTAATGGTTTGGATTAACGTTTTAGCGATATTAATTATTATGAAGCCTGCTATAGTCGCTTTAAAGGACTATGAGAAACAGAAAAAAGAAGGAAAAGATCCTGTTTTTGATCCTCGTAAACTAGGAATTAAAGGAGCAGATTTCTGGGTAGACTATAATGAAAAACGTAAAAATAAATAGATAAAAAAGAGAAAGCTATCTAATAGATTTTAATATTCTATTAGATAGCTTTTTTGATTTTATAAAAAGAAAATAAATTTTCTGTTGACTGCAATAGAAAAAGAAGGTATATTTTGTTTTAAGGAAATTATCTTTCCTTTAAGAAACATTTTGGGAGGAGGTGAAAAAATGACTGTGTTCCATTTACCGAAACTATCATATGATTATGATCAGTTGGAGCCTTATATTGATGCTAGAACGTTAGAAATTCATCATTCTAAGCATCATGCTACGTATGTAAATAATTTAAATGCGGTCTTAGAAGGTCATAAGGATTTACAAAATCTGTCATTAGAAGATTTGTTACGAAATCTTGATGTACTTCCAGCTGACATTCAAACAGCTGTACAAAATAATGGTGGAGGTCACTATTGCCACAGTTTGTTTTGGGAATTGATGAGTCCCTGTGGTGGTGGCAAAGCGAATGCAGATATGGGAAAGGCGATTGATTATTATTTTAAAACGTTTGATAATTTTCAGGATCAGCTTTCTAAAGCAGCAATTACCCGCTTTGGAAGTGGGTATGGCTGGCTAGTGCTAGATGGCGAACAATTAACCATTATGAGTACAGCTAACCAAGACACACCTTTAAAAGAAGGGAAAATTCCTCTACTCGTTATTGATGTATGGGAACATGCATATTATTTGAAATATCAAAATCGCCGACCTGAATTTGTTACGAATTGGTGGAATACTGTCGATTGGGATAAAGTCAATCAACGATATGTGGATGCAATGAAACAACAAACACTTTTAAAATCTAACTAAGCTAAGTTAATTAAGGTAATTTGACATGAAAGTAATAATTAAGTACTCCTCCCTATCCCCCGCGCCATCGGGGGATATTTTCTTGTCAAAATTAAAAGGCTGATTCCAATGTTCTATCGGAATCAAGCCTTATATCGAAAGGTTTAATTAACTTAACGAGTAATCTTTCATTTTCTCCAAAGCTATCACAAAGGGTGGATCATTTTGTTGATTTAGAAACTCGTATTTTAATACATGTACATATTTTTGGGGAAGTTGACTGACATATTCTATCACTGCATCCCGTTCTTCCTTACCACCCGGATGACCGTGATAAATGACAAGGACAATAAGACCACCGATTTTGAGCAGCTTTAGCAAATCTTCAATCGCTTGTATCGTTGTATTTGGCTGTGTAACGATGTTGTGATTACTACCAGGCAAATACCCAAGATTGAAAATGGCAGCAGCTACCGCCTTGTGTACATAGTTGGCTACTTCCTCATGCCCTCTATGCAAAACAAGTGCACGGTGCTCTAAGCCATGATCTAAAAGGCGGTGGAGAGTTGCATCAACAGCGCTCTTTTGAACATCAAATGCGTACACTTGACCTTCATCGCCGACAAGCTGTGCTAAAAACAATGCGTCGTGGCCGTTACCCGCTGTGGCATCCACTACAGTGTCTCCCTCTTCAACTGTATCTGTTAGTAGCTGTTGTGCATATTGTAAAACACGTTGTAGCTTCATTTGGCAACCTCAGCTCGATAAAATTTCCCTTGCCAGCTTCCACGTCGTTCAAGTTCAGCATCAATGCCATTTAATACTTCCCATTTATTAACACTCCACATTGGGCCAATCATTAAATCAATTGGTCCATCGCCTGTGATACGGTGAATAACCATATCCGGTGGTAGAATTTCAAGTTGATCTGCTACAAGCTTTGTATAAACGTCTTGATCTAAAAATTCTAACATGCCCTTTTCATATTGCTTAACCATTGGCGTACCTTTTAAAAGGTGTAGTAAATGAATTTTAATGCCTTGTACATCAAGTTTTGCGACTTCACGAGCAGTTTCCATCATCATGTCATAGTCTTCAAGAGGAAGACCATTAATAATGTGCGAGCATACGCGTATACCATGCTTTCGTAGCTTGTTAACACCTTCCACATATGTTGCATAATCGTGGGCGCGGTTGATAAGATTTGCTGTTTTTTCATGCACAGTCTGAAGTCCGAGCTCAATCCATAAATAGGTACGCTCGTTTAATTCAGCTAAATATTCAACTACATCATCTGGCAGACAATCTGGGCGCGTTGCGATGGATAATCCATCAACTCCCTCTTGAGCCAACGCAGCTTCAAATTTTTCCTTTAATACAGGAAGTGGTGCATGTGTATTTGTATATGCCTGGAAGTAGGCCATATATTTGCCATCTTTCCATTTTTGATGCATTTTGTCACGGATTTCAGCAAATTGTACCTCGATAGTATCAACTTTATTGCCTGCAAAATCACCTGAACCTGCGGCACTACAAAACGTACAACCTCCGAAGGCAACAGTACCATCACGATTTGGGCAGTCAAAGCCTGCGTCTAGTGCTACTTTAAAAACTTTATGACCAAATTGCTCACGTAAATAGCGATTCCATGTATAATATCTTTTCCCATCTGAAGGAAAAGGAAAGTTTGTCTCTGTCATTTATTTCACTCCTCTAACGTTATATTTTATCACGTGCTGGTGCTTCCGTCATGATTTATGTGAATGACTGGAGCAAATCATGAGGGGTACCGAACGAAACCTATCACTATTCTAAAGCCTAAGTAAAAAGAGTAAATTTATTTTTCTTGTGCTTTTGTATTTTTCAACATAAACTAACTATTTAGAGTAGCGAAACAATGGAGGTCGTTCTATGCCAAAAAGTGTTTGGTTTTTAATTATCGGAATGTTTGTGAACACAACAGGCAACTCGTTTTTATGGCCTTTAAACGCCATTTATATGCACGATTATTTAGGGAAATCACTTGCGATGGCAGGCTTTGTGTTGATGTTGAATTCTGCTGCCGGCGTATTAGGAAATCTCTTAGGTGGTTATTTATTTGATAGAATAGGTGGCTATAAATCAACAATGTTGGGCATTCTTTTGACAATTTCCTCATTAGTAGCTTTAACGATTTGGCACGACTGGCCACATTATGTGTGGATTTTAACGATACTTGGCTTTAGTGGGGGTATTGTCTTCCCAGGAATGTTTGCTTTAGCTGGAACTGCGTGGCCTGAGGGCGGACGAAAGGCTTTTAACGCAATTTATTTAGCTCAAAATGTAGGAGTGGCGATTGGTCCTGCACTTGCCGGCGTTGTTGCTGATTACAAATTTGACTACGTCTTCATTGTCAACTTAGCTATGTATATATTGTTCTTTTTTATAGCGTTTTTTACTTTTAAACGATTAGAAGAGGGAAGCATTGCACCGAAGAATGTCGTGAGTGAAAGTAAGCGAATTATTAATAAAGCACCGTTTTATGCATTAATAATTATTAGTTCATCCTCTGTGTTATGCTGGCTAGCTTATTCACAATGGAGTGCGACTATTTCTTCCTATACGCAAGATCTAGGATTAGGGTTGAAACAGTACAGCTTACTTTGGACAATTAATGGCCTACTTATCGTTTTAGGGCAACCGCTAATTGCGCCGCTAGTGAAACGTTGGGAAAACAAATTGAAGCGTCAATTAGTTTTTGGCGTTATCCTGATCGCAATATCCTTTGGCATCATTGCATTTGCGAGTGATTTTAAAATGTTTGGAGCAGCAATGGTTGTGCTAACTTTTGGTGAAATGTTTTATACGCCTGCTTTACCTACCATCGCCAATCAGCTTGCACCAAAAGGGCGTCAGGGTTTTTATCAAGGGATTATTAATAGTGCGGCAACTACAGGTCGTATGATTGGCCCTCTATTTGGTGGTATTATGGTTGATCAGTTTGGCATGATTGCTCTCGTATTAATCCTAGTAATTATTGTATTGTTTGCGATTATTCCATGCCTTATCTATGATTATCCTTTACGAAACAAGAAAACAGTGACAGATTAATAGTTAAATTTAACAAAAATATTTTCAAAACGAGCAAAAAATGTGTGGGAAACACGTTTTTTGCTCGTTTTTTAATAGTTGATATTGAAAGTCAACAAATTGTGGCGTACAATCAATCATACATATTCAAATATTTGAATATATGAAAATGAAGTTCCTTGGAGGGGTTTATGTGGAAGAGAGCTTGCAGCAATTTAAGGCAGATTTTTTTAAAGCTTTAGCACATCCATTACGAATCAGAATTCTAGAATTACTAGTAGATGGTAAAAAAAATGTCAATGAAATTCAAAGCTGCTTAGAAAAAGAGGGCTCAGCTGTTTCTCAGCAATTAAGTGTATTACGAGCCAAAAATATTGTGCATGGGACGAAAGAGGGGAAAAGAGTTTACTATTCTTTAAGCGATCCGATGATTGGGGAATTACTTGGTGTTGCAAAGGATATTTTCAACAATCATTTGATAAATACAATTTCAAGATTAGAAGAAATGACTATTAACGAAAATAATGAAGAGGATATGTAAATTTTGTAGACTGTGTTCTTATGAAACATTTACCGTGCTTATTATTTTGAAGGGAAGATTTATAGATGAAGTCACTGTTTACAGGACGATATGAAGGATATTCTGTTCATCATTTGAAAAAAGATTTAATATCAGGGATCATTGTCGGGATTGTGGCAATACCGCTGGCAATGTCCTTTGCTATTGCGTCAGGTGTTAAGCCTGAGTATGGAATATATACAGCTTTTATTGCTGGAATACTTATTTCTCTTTTGGGTGGTTCGAAATATCAAATAGGGGGACCTACAGGTGCGTTTGTGCCAATTCTGCTAGGGGTAGTCATTTCGTATGGTTATGAAAACTTACTAATCGCTGGATTAATGGCCGGAATTATTTTGTGCTTAATGGGGATATTTAAACTTGGCTCATTAATAAAATTTATCCCGCGTCCCGTGACAATAGGATTTACAGCAGGAATTGCAGTTATTATTTTTACAGGCCAAATCGCTAATTTCTTAGGTTTGACTAATATTAAAAGACATGAGTATTTTATTGACAATGTAAAAGAAATTGTTATGCATATTGGCACAACAAACTTTTATAGTGTTTTAACGGCAATCATTAGTCTCATCATTATTTTGATAACACCTAAAGTTTTACCCAAAGTTCCAGGGGCGTTAGCAGGCATTGTTTTTTCTACATTAGTTGCAACGTTCTTTTTTTCTGAACAAGTTGCCACGATCGCAACGGCCTATGGTCAAATTCCAAATACATTACCGAATTTTGCAATTCCAGATATCACATTAGAGCGAATTCAGCTACTTATTGGACCAGCCTTTGTGATCGCCATGCTAGGTGGCATTGAATCACTTCTATCGGCAGTAGTAGCAGATGGTATGACAAATACAAAACATAATAGTAATCGAGAACTTGTTGGTCAAGGAATTGCTAATATCGTCACTCCTTTCTTTGGAGGAATCCCTGCGACAGGGGCAATTGCTCGAACTGCAACAAATATTAAAACAGGTGCCGTATCACCAATATCAGGGGTTATTCACGGTGTATTTGTCTTAGTCACTTTATTAATACTAGCGCCCTTTGCTTCACATATTCCTTTAGCAAGTATGGCTCCAGTTTTAATGGTTGTGGCTTGGAATATGAGTGAGCAAAAGCATTTTGCGCATATTGTTAAATTAAAATCTGGCGATTCCCTCGTTTTAATGATTACGTTTTTACTGACTGTTTTTACAAGCTTAACATTAGCTGTAGAGGTTGGACTTGTGTTAGCGGTCGTATTATTTGCGAAGCGTATGAGCGAAAAGCTTGTAGTAACAAAAGTATTACCGGATCATTCGAAAGAAAGTGGGAAGGTACAATCACATGTTGTTCATCAGAAACGTGACTGTCCACAAATTAGTATTTATACAATTGAAGGTCCTCTTTTCTTTGGTGCAGCTCAAACTTTTGAGGAGGCAATTGTAAGTTCCATTCAACAACAACAAAAAGTTTTGATATTACGTATGAGTAAAGTGCCCTTTTTGGATACGACAGGTGAGACATATTTTGGTAATGTCATCCGGAATTTTAAAGCTCAGGGTGGCACTATTTTAGTTACAGGTGTGCAAGATGAAGTGAAATTAGCACTACAAAAAAATGGTTTATATGCTGAAATTGGTGAAGATAATTTCTATCAGCGTACAGGAGAAGCGATTAATAAGGCTTTAAGTTATTTAGATACAAATAAATGTATTGGATGTAAGCATTTTGCTTTTCATGAATGTCAGAAATTATCCCGTGTTAACGGGCAGTAATTTATTCTCACCGAAAGCGAAGCAACAGGTACAAGTCTCCCACCTCTAACTTCTACGAAAACGTAGAAGTTAGGTGGGAATAACTGCTTAAGAGGTTATGATGATCATCTCTACAACATAAAAAAGCCGAGTGTCTTTAGACAAATCGTTTATTTTGTCCTTCTGAGATAAAGCGCTTTCATTTTGCTATAATTAATAAGAATATGCTTTCAAATAATAGAAATCATATCATAGCAGAAATCTCCTATGAATAATTATAGAAGAATAGGCTGCGAAGAATGTAACCAAACTTACAGGGGAGGAATAAAAATGAAAAAAATTATGAATCAACCTGAAACACTCGTTATGGAAATGTGCAATGGGATGGTAATGGCTCATCCGGAACTTGAGTTGTTAAAAAAATATAAAATAATTAAGAAGAAAGAAATGAATGAAAATAAGGTAACTTTAATTAGTGGTGGCGGTAGTGGACATGAACCGGCACATGCGGGATTGATAGGGAAAGGAATGCTTGATGCTGCAGTATGCGGTGACATATTTGCTTCTCCTTCGCAAATACAGGTATATCAAGCCATTAAAGCGACAGCCAGCAAAAAAGGTACACTGCTTATTATTAAAAATTACAGCGGAGATATTATGAACTTTAAAAATGGTGCCTACTTAGCTACTGAGGATGGTATTCGAGTAGAGTACGTCCGCGTAAATGATGATATTGCAGTAGAGGATAGTCTTTATACAGTAGGAAGACGCGGCGTTGCGGGGGTTGTGTTAGTGCATAAAATCGCTGGTGCGGCAGCAGAAGAAGGTATGAATTTGATGCAGGTGAAAGCTGTTGCGGAAAAAGCGGCGGCAAATGTTCGAACAATTGGTCTAGCACTAACTTCCTGTACGGTTCCGGCTAGTGGATCACCGACTTTTAAATTGGGTGAAGATGAGATGGAATATGGCGTCGGTATTCATGGAGAGCCCGGGAGAAAACGTGAAAAAGTTATGGCAGCAGATGAATTAGCTATTCGTATGACAAATGACCTTGTGAAAGATTTAGGATTAGATAAAGGTGTTGAAATTGCTGTTTTAGTAAATGGCTTTGGCGGTACACCGCTTCAAGAACTTTATCTGTTTAACAATGCCGTTACTAGAGAGTTAAGTAAAAGAAATATACGAATTAATAGAACGTTTGTCGGCAATTACATGACTAGTATTGATATGGCCGGGATTTCTCTAACAGTAATGAAACTAGATAATGAGCTGAAAACATTACTATCGAAAGAATGTAATACACCTGCATTTAAGGTAGAGGGACCAGTTGATAGTGTAGAATACGTAGATATTAATGACAATATAGAAGAGAAACGAGTTTTCTTTGAGACGGAAACAGTGGAAGAGCACGCTATTATCAAGAGTGAGGTCATCACATTAAATAATATGATTTATCTCGTAGATAAAATGAGCGAAATTATTATCAAGAACGAAGTACCTTTCTGCGAATTAGATACACATGCAGGTGATGGCGATTTCGGAATGAGCGTCGCTAAAGGATTTAAGCAATTAAAACGAGAATGGGGCTCGATTCTAGGTCAGGAACATTTAACTATTGGGACTTTCCTTGATGCGTGTTCTATGGTGATTATGGAGCATTGTGGAGGCGCTTCTGGACCCATTTGGGGAGGGGCTTTCCGAGCTGCGGGTAAAACTGTAGAAGGAAAAATCGAATTAACGGTCGGAGAGTTTGCTGAAATGTTACAAGCTGCGCTTAAAGGCATACAGTCTATCGGTGAGCGCTCTTTCGGAAGAGGGGCAGTGGTAGGTGATAAAACGCTTGTAGATGCACTAGTACCTTGTGTAAATGTTTGGACAGAAAGTGCTTTTGCTTGTGCGGATTTTAAAACTGCCTTTGAAAAAGGGGCAGAGGCTGCTGTTAAAGGAGCTGAATATACAAAAGAAATCGTTGCTCGAATGGGTCGCGCTGGTACGGTTGGTGAAAGAAGCCTAGGCTATCCGGATGCTGGTGCTTATGCGCTAGGCGTTATTTTTACGGAGCTTTCTCGTAGTTTAAAATAGCTGCAGTTTCACAAATAGGCATTGAATTGTTCAAAAATGGGTAGTATGTAAACAAAGTCTTGTGCTTTTCAGTACTTTCCATTAGAATAAATGCAATACTTGTAAAGACAGTGATTTAGGAATAGTAAATTTGTGGTTCTTTTTAGAGAGCTAGCGGTTGGTGGGAGCTAGTAGGGAAGCAAATTGAACTCGCCTTCTGAGTCTGCCCGCGTGAAATAGCGCGTGCCGTTCCTTTCCGCGTTAAGGAAGCAAGAGCCGAGTGTAATCACTAATGTGGGTGGTACCGCGGGAGATACGAATTCTCTCGTCCCTTTCTGACAAAGAGAGGGACGAGTTTTTTTATTTTTTAAATATTTTGTCAATTCTTTAAGTGAAAAGTATGACGCATTCAAAGGAGGAAAAATAATGAGTTTTAATCATCAACAAATTGAAAAAAAGTGGCAGCAATATTGGGCTGATAACAAAACTTTCAAAACTGAAAATGAAACAGAAAAACCAAAATTTTATGCATTAGATATGTTCCCGTACCCATCTGGTGCAGGTCTTCATGTAGGACATCCAGAGGGTTACACGGCGACAGACATCCTTTCACGCTTCAAGCGTATGCAAGGCTATAACGTCCTACATCCTATGGGGTGGGATGCATTCGGTTTACCAGCAGAACAATATGCACTGGATACAGGAAATGACCCAGCTGAATTTACAGCGAAAAATATTGCGACATTCAAGCGTCAAATCCAAGAGCTAGGCTTTAGTTATGATTGGGATCGTGAAATTAACACAACAGATCCAGAATATTATAAATGGACACAATGGATCTTTATCCAACTTTATAACAAAGGTTTAGCCTATGTAGATGAAGTAGCTGTAAACTGGTGTCCTGCACTAGGAACAGTACTTGCAAACGAAGAAGTTATTGATGGAAAGTCAGAGCGTGGTGGTCACCCTGTAGAACGTCGTCCGATGAAACAATGGATGCTTAAAATTACTGCGTTTGCTGATCGTTTAATCGACGACTTAGAGGAAGTTGATTGGCCAGAGTCTATTAAGGATATGCAGCGTAACTGGATTGGTCGTTCAGAAGGTGCAGAAGTAACATTTAGTATAGATGGTACAGATGAAAACTTCACAGTGTTTACAACTCGTCCTGATACGTTATTTGGTGCTACATACTGTGTTCTTGCACCTGAGCATCAATTAGTGGGGCAAATTACAACTGCTGAACAACGTCAAGCTGTTGAAGCTTATTTAGATAAGGTAAAAATGAAATCTGATTTAGAGCGTACAGATTTAGCGAAAGAAAAAACAGGCGTATTCACAGGTGCCTATGCAGTGAATCCAATTAACGGTAAAAAAATGCCGATTTGGATTGCAGACTACGTATTAATATCATATGGTACAGGTGCAATCATGGCGGTTCCAGCACATGATGAGCGCGACTATGAATTTGCAACAGAATTTGGTTTAGAGATAACTCCTGTACTTGAAGGTGGAGACATTAGCAAAGAGGCATTCACAGGAGATGGGAAGCACATTAACTCTGAATTCCTTGATGGCTTAAACAAAGAGGACGGTATTGCTAAAGCAATTGAATGGCTAGAGGAAAAAGGCGTAGGGGAGAAGAAAATCTCTTACCGTCTTCGCGACTGGTTATTCTCTCGTCAACGTTACTGGGGTGAGCCAATCCCTATGATTCATTGGGAAGATGGTACAACGACACCAGTACCGGAATCAGAATTACCATTAATGTTACCAAAAACAGATAATATTCGTCCTTCGGGTACTGGTGAGTCTCCATTAGCGAATATTTCTGAATGGGTAAATGTTGTTGATCCTGAAACGGGCAAAAAAGGTCGTCGCGAAACGAACACGATGCCACAGTGGGCAGGTTCTAGCTGGTACTTCATACGGTATATAGACCCAACAAATAAAGAAGCAATTGCGGACCCTGAGTTACTGAAACGCTGGTTACCAGTTGATATTTATATCGGTGGGGCAGAGCATGCCGTATTACACTTACTATACGCCCGCTTCTGGCACAAAGTATTATACGATTTAGGTGTTGTACACACGAAAGAGCCATTCCACAAATTATTTAACCAAGGGATGATTCTTGGTGAAGGTAACGAAAAAATGTCTAAATCAAAAGGTAATGTCGTTAACCCGGATGAAATCATTTCTTCACACGGTGCTGATACTTTACGTCTATATGAAATGTTTATGGGTCCACTTGAAGCATCTGTTGCATGGTCAACAAATGGCTTGGACGGAGCACGTCGCTTCTTAGATCGTATTTGGCGTCTACTTGTCAATGAAGAAGATGGTACAATCGCAGCGAAAATTCAAGCTTCTGATGACAAAACACTTGAAAAATCATATCATCAAACGGTGAAAAAAGTGACAGAGGATTACGAAGGTATTCGCTTCAATACAGCTATTTCACAAATGATGGTATTCATCAATGATTGCTACAAAGCAGATGTAATTCCAACAGAATATGCTGAAGGCTTTGTGAAAATGCTAGCTCCAATGGTTCCACACGTTGCTGAAGAGTTATGGCAGATTTTAGGTCATGAAGAAACACTTTCATATGCGCAATGGCCAACATATGATGAGGCTAAACTTGTTGATGATGAAGTGGAAATCGCAGTACAAGTGCTCGGCAAAGTACGTGCAAAAATCATCGTAGCGAAAGATGCTTCAAAAGAAGAAATCGAAAAAGTAGCTCTTGCAGATGACAAAGTACAAGAGTATATAGCAGGCAAAAACTTAGTGAAAATTATTGTCATTCCAGGCAAGCTTGTTAATATCGTCGTGAAATAATAAGGTGAAAAGTGTCCAATATTTGGGCACTTTTTTCTTTTTTTACGAAACCAACTGAGAGTTCGATACGACTATAGTGTGAAATAGGAGGTGTTTGTTTGAGTGAGCATTTAGCAAGGGTTATGGAAGAGCATGGTGAATACTGTCTTCGAGTAGCTTATCTGTATGTAAAGGACTGGGCTATCGCAGAAGAAATCGTTCAGGATGTATTTTTTGCCTATTATCGGCAGCAGGAGCGCTTTGAACAACGATCCTCACTAAAAACATATTTAGTAAAAATAACAGTACATAAAAGTCATGACTATTTACGAAGCTGGAAAAATAAGCGCCATATTTTATTTGAAAAGCTGCATATTGGAGTCAGTAAACGATCGCCAGAAACAAGTTTGCTTGAAAAGGATGAACGAAGAATTGTGACAGCAGCTTTGTTTGAGCTTCCAATCAACTACCGAGAAGTAATTATTCTTTATTATTACCAAGAATTAAAGGTTCGAGAGATAGCAGAGGTTCTTGCCTGTACAGAAAATACAGTGAAAACAAGACTACGTAGAGCAAGACAAATATTGCAGGAAAAACTGGACAAAAATCATTGGGAGGTGCTAGAAGATGACATCTTTTAAGGATAAGCTGGATAAAGAGCTTGGAGAAGCCCCACGTTTCTCTCAACAATTGCAGGAGCGTATTTTGCACGATGTAGTTCAGCAAAATAAACAACCTAGTAGATGGCAATATCCAACGATTTTCATTGGAGCAGTCGTGACGATCCTCATTTTAATTGTAATTGGGCCATGGAAACAAGTAGATACATCTAGGCATGCGACGATTATTGAACTGGCTCAACATGAGGTTAAACAGTTTACTATTGCACGAAATCAGGAGGAAGATTCCTTTAAGGCTGGAAGAACTGGTTGGATCATAGTGCAACAGGCATATAAAAAAGATTCGGAAACACGGCTCATTGCTAATATGCTTCAAAAAGCAGTTAAATCGAAAATGGATAATGATTATTATGCGTTTCGTGATGTATGGGTGGAGTTTGACAATGGGCATGCTTCGCAGCTAAAAATGTTCTTAAACGATGGGCAGCTAGCTTTCAGCGATCGACATACAAATGTCTTTTATAAAGTGAAAGATGACGATACTGCCTCAGCATTTATTGCGCTTATGCAAAAAGATGAAAAGGATTTTAGTTTTGGTAAGATCTTTACTTTTTTAATAATTGCTTTCTTATTAGGGTGGCTTTTAGAAAAAGCTATTCGAAAAAAGTTTAGCATTCCAAAGAAACCAAAATATATAAATACAAGCCATCAACGTACAACGTATATTGCTAAGTTTATACAAGGGGCGACTTTAATTTTATTTAATATAAATGGTTGGTTTTTATATACAGCTGCATTTTGCATATTTTTAACTGTCGCTATAGTAAGCACTATTATGATTGACTATTATTATGGGCGTGAAGAAAAAAGACATTATGTTTCGGTGGGGTCATTTGCACTAGTGCCACTAATTATTGTATTTATCATTTATTTTCTATAGAAAAGGAAACAAACGAAAAGAGATGCTCGAGTTATTCCAGAGCATCTCTTTTTGATAGATGACTAGAAATTGATAACTTGTTTTGAAATATGTAATTAAGAAGAGGAACTTTAATAACCGATAAAAATACTAAAAGTAAAATCCTTTGAAGAATACGTTCGTATACATAACTGACCCACACTTGGAGTTTAGTTTTATTAACATCGTTCTAAAAAGTACTTTTTTACTTGTGTGCTATAGGAAAAGTTTTTGTTATAACTGAGTTGCTTTTAAGTTTAAAAAGCATTACTAGCCATAGTCTGAAAAATGTGCAGGATTCATTTTAAGTGAAAAAATATATATTTGAATAATAAAAATGAATGGGTAGTGATTATTCATTTTGAAATATACAAAATGTGTATTGGGTTTATTTGATTGAATATCCATATAAAGTTAAATAGATCATTTAACAATGTTTTTAAGCATCCTTTTACGAGAAAGAAATTCGTTTATTTAAGTTGCAAAATTCTCTCTTATTCTAAAAATTTCTACATGATGATTATCTTTTTGTGCCCTATTAAAGAAATGTGCAGGATTAATGAGAGTTAGAAAAAATGCAATATACATAGATTGTATGTGAAAATATGCACAAAATTAATTATATCAGTATAATTAATGTGAAGTTGGATAATAGAGTAGAAAAATATTGATAGCTAAAAAATGTTATGGTTTTTGTTTAAAAAACATCTATTTGCTTAGAGACTGTAGGGTTTTCGTTATAAAAATATTGGGGTAGAAAATAAAATACTTTTTGCAGAAATAATATTTTTTTAAAAAACATCTTGCATTTGAATAATTCTAAGTGGTAAATTGTTTTACAGAGACGTTCATAAAACTTTCACAGGTAGCAAAAGAGGGGAGAAAAGAGAAATTATGAATAAAAATAGATGGTTAATTGCATTATCCGCAATCGCTATTCATCTTTCGATCGGTGGAGCATATGCATACAGTGTATACAAGCTACCGATTGTCAAAGAGATGGGATGGAGTGAAACGAACGTAACGGTTGCCTTCACAATAATGATGGGGCTTGCTGGTTTTTCAGCAGCATTGTTCGGTAACTTAGTAGAAAAAATGGGGCCACGTAAATCTGCAATGATAGCAGCTGTTCTATTTGGAGCAGGACAAGCTGGTGCGGGTGTAGCGATTTCAATGGATTCCGTAACATTGTATTGGTTAACATATGGTTTACTAAGTGGCTTGGGTATGGGTATTGGTTATATTGCGCCAGTATCGACATTAGTAAAATGGTTCCCAGATCGCCGCGGTTTAGCAACGGGTATGGCTGTACTTGGATTTGGTTCAGGGGCACTTATTACAGCGCCAGTCGCAGCTAACTTAATGGAGGCTGTAGGTATTTCTACAACGTACTTTATTTTAGGGGCAAGTTATTTCACGTTAATGATTTTAGGGGCTTCATATATAGCACCGCCTAAACCTGGTTATATGCCAGCGAATATGAAGGCTGCTGCAGATAATGGTAAAGAAGTTGTGAAAAAAGATTTAGCTGTCATGTCAGCACGTGAAGCTGTGAAAACTAAGCATTTCTGGATGCTTTGGTCGATGCATTTAGTAAACGTAACAGCAGGTATTATGATGATTTCTGTTGCATCTCCAATGGCTCAAGAAATTGTAGGATTATCAGTTGCGGGAGCCGCAGCAATGGTAGGAATAATGGGATTATTTAATGGTGGTGGTCGTTTAATATGGGCTGCTGTGTCTGACTATATTGGTCGTTCGAACGTCTTTGTCATTTTCTTTATCGCACAGCTTGTTACTTTTATCGTCTTACCACATACTACAAACGTTATTATTTTCCAAGCACTTATTTTCTTAGTTGTTAGTTGCTATGGTGGAGGTTTCTCGAATCTACCTGCATTTGCAAGTGATTTATTCGGTACGAAACAACTTGGCGTTATTCATGGTTATTTATTAACGACTTGGTCTTTAGGTGGTATTTTTGGACCGCTCTTAGTAAGTACAATTAAAAACGCTTATGGAAGTTATATTCCAGTATTCTATGTATTTACAGGGTTAATAGCTGTTTCATTAATTATTTCATTAACATTACGTGCAGATGTACGTAAACGAACAGCATTAAAACAAGCTTCTCAAAAGGTTGGGGACGTCTCCGCTACACAATAAATTATACTTTCAATTCGCACTTGAAGGTATCGGCCATATGAGTGTCATTTCGCACATGACGCTTGTATGGTCTTTTTATGTAGTTGTTGTTATATAACACTTGATTAATCTCTGTTTAATGTATAACAGTCGGTGTCTGATGTCAATATCATTACGGGAAATAAAGTGATTTCGCTACCAAAAGAGAAATTTTGTAACGGAAAGCGAATGAGGGGTTCATTTTCAAGAGGGAGCCTTTAAATTCTTGCACTTGATTGAATCTTTTCATATGTTAAAACGTATATAAAATAAATAAGGAGGCAATGTGATATGGGGAAATTTTCTTTAAATGAATTTATTAATAAAACACAGCAAGACGACAACGAAAATGAATACTTCGAGTTAGAAACTGAGCGTGTATTAGAGGTTAACCTAAATGGCGAGGTTTGGTCGAAAATGGGCGCGATGATTTCTTACATAGGAGATATTAAGTTTGAGCGTGAGCGTGTGCTGGAACATGGCCTCGGTAAAATGTTTAAAAAAGCATTAACAGGCGAAGGTACACAACTTATGAAAGCTAAAGGTAAGGGGCGACTTTATTTAGCCGATCAAGGGAAAAAAATAACGGTTTTCGATTTAAAGGATGAAAGTATTTGTGTAAACGGCAATGATTTACTTGCCTTTGAGCCAAGTATTGATTGGGATATTCATTTAATGCGTAAAATGGCAGGAGTCATGTCAGGTGGGTTGTTTAATGTAACCTTACAAGGAAGAGGGAAGGTAGCTATCACAACTCATTTTGAGCCGTTAACATTGTTAGTGAAGCCTGGTGAAACGGTCTATACAGATCCGCATGCTACAGTAGCATGGTCAGGTAATCTGGCACCAGAGTTTAAAACAGATATTAGCTTCCGAACGTTTATCGGTCGTGGTAGTGGTGAATCCATTCAAATGGCATTTTCAGGTGAAGGATTTGTCATCATTCAACCATTTGAGGAAGTATATATGTCTAAAGATAGTTAAAAAAGCGTGTCCATTTTGGGAGGGCACTGAAAAAGTCTATATCTTTTCACATTGCGAGGTATTCAACGATTAAATCGTTGAATACCTCGCTTTTTTCATTTGGCACTGTGACTCTACTGTTGTTTTCCGAAGCATTCCGCTCGCTTTCCGCGGGCGAGCGCCGAGCCTCCTCCTACGCTTCGCTTCGTGC
>NZ_SADV01000031.1 GCF_006864135.1 Lysinibacillus sphaericus
AGTTCTTGAGCCTGACCTCTTAATTTATCGAAATCGGCTCCAGTAGCACCGCTGACAGCTGATACTTTAGACATTTGCTTGTCAAAATCCATACCAACCTTAACTATTCCAGCACCCATTGCTACCAGTGGAGTCGTGACATACATGGACATGTTTCTTCCTATGTCTCTCATTTTGTCGCCGACAGCCTTCATTTTATCACCGGCTTGTTTAGCAGCTTCACCAAACTTGTTCCAACTAGACTGTGATTTGGCTAGCTCAGCTTCTGCTTTTCTTAATTCAGCTGAAATTGCTTTTAATTCAGTTTCGGTACGTGTCATTTCAGCGTTTGCACGATTATATTGCTCTGCTAATTTTTGTGTCTTATCAGCATGTTCACCTTGTTCTGCCTTTGCTTTTTGATATTCTTCAGCAAGCTTTTTAACTTTAGTTTGCTGTCCCTCTAACAGTCGGCTATAAGCATCTTGCTTTTGCTTTAGGCCATCAACAGTGGAACCCCATTCCTTGCCTTTATTTTGAAGCCCTCGTATCTCTTGGCCCATTGCTTTTAGGGTTGTGTTCATGCTTTTTACGGAACGATCAAACTGCGCATTATCCAAGGATAATTTGACCTTTAAATCACCTACTTCTGCCATTCAATTCACCATCTTTCTACCACTGGACTTGATCTGCATAAGCACGTGGTACTTGCTCTTCTTCGGATTTCTTTTTCCAACCTTTGTGGATACTGTGCCTATTCCATAGGGCTAATAGCTTTCGCGGAGTTGTCCTCCACACTTTCTCTTCATCCATCTTCAAATGGACAGTTCCGATGTATATAAAAAAATCCGCTGGCAACTCTTTATCGCCTTGCGGATCGTTTACTTTCCCTCTTCATCTGTGGATGGCATAGCATCGCCAAATGCTTGTGTTAGTGCATCGGTTACAGCTGTTATGTTTTTCATGTTGATTAATGCACCAACTTCTTTTTCGGTAATATCGATGTTCTCGCCATTCGCCAATCCAACATGTAATAATGATCGAATCTTTTTAAAATCTTGCTTTTCTAAACCATCAAAGGCCTTTGTAAAATCACCAAATTTATCTTGCAAGTTACATAAAGCGTTTAAGTCAAAACGCACTTCAAATTCCTTGTTTTCTAACGTGATTTTTACACCTTCATCTTTCATTACTTCTGCTTTACTAGCCATTAAAATCGCTCCCTTTAATTAAATTTGCATAATAAAAAGAGAGCGAGATTAATCGCCCTCTTAAACTTTTTTGTATTAAGGTGTAGGTGTTGTTGAACCGATGTAAACTTTTTTGAACCAATTTTCAATAACTGATGCATCAACACCAGTGTCATCTTCATCCACAAACATACGCTTGATGCCTTCACCTTTAGAGTTTTTAACGATGTCAGAGTTAACAAATACTCCTTTAACTGATGGTGTATTGTACTCGACGCTTTCACCTTTAGTTTTGTAGTTTTCTTCTGGTAGTTGGTAGTTGCCTTTGTAGTACCAGAAGTAACGGTACTTACCATTTGATTTTAAGCTTCGGAATGCTAAAGCAATGTTAGGTGCCACATCACCAGATGCGTCAATTACAACACCATCATCATTAATTTCTTTCCCTAAAATATCAGCGTAGACTGCATTTGCTAACGCATCAATTTTAAACTCCATCTCTGTTTCACCTTCTGCTGAAGTGGACTCTGCAGCACCATCATCAGCGTATAAAACAGTGTTAGAAGTTTTTGGTGTAACTTTAGCCTCAATTGCCTTAGCTAATTTTTGGATTGGGTTAGCAAATGCTGTTGTAACATCTGTAGCCCCTGGTTTGATTTTTGTGTAATGAATATCCGATAAACCGATTAATACTCCTGCCATAATTAAATAGCCTCCTTATTTGTCATAATAAAAACGATAGGCTTTGTGATATATTTTGGTTTCCTTCTCGTAATCTTCGAAAAAGGAATTCCTCACAAATCCTATCGCTTGTAATTGGTCTTTTACGCTCTCTGTTAGCGCTTCTATATCTCCCTTACCCCAAATATCAACTTGAACAGAATGGCGTGTCATTTGCTCTGTATTATCAGCCTGTAACGCTCCACGTTCGTTATATCTAAAGAAGGTAATATAAGTTGTTTCTGTGCCTGTATAAGTCATATACATAACTGGCACCTTTAAAGGTAGCAAGGCATCACGTATGATTTTATTAATACTCATAGCCTCATCCTCGTTTTTAATTCATTTTTCATAACTTCAATAATCCGATTCATCTCTCGCTCAAAAGTAGGGCGCATCCATGGACGAGCTCGCATCTTTGATGTGCCCCATTCATGGAAGTAGAGGTAGAAGGCATCTGTTGATTGGTTACTAACACCAATCGATATAGTTTCATCTTCGTTTTTATCAGCAATAATCATAGATTTTTCAGATCTACCCGTTCGGTATTTAAAACCGAATTGATACACACTCTTTTCCAACTGTTCTCGTAAATGCTCTGCCCCTTTTTGCAATGCTGGATCAACAATGTTTTCCGGATTTAATCGACGTTGTACTTCTTGTTGTAATTCCTGTAGGCCAAGCATTTCAATATCAAACCCACTCAATCACTCACCTTCTTGCCTGTTGAAGTAGCAACAATTGTATAAGTTACCTCTTCTTCATCGTCTTCTAATATCGCTTGAATATCATAGATAACCCCTTTGTGAATGATACGTTGCTTTTCGTGTAAACCATCAGTTGGACGAATAATAAACCTTTTAACTTTCGTATTTACTTCTGCAGCTCCTGAAATAGTTTCATAACCTTTTACAGTTTTAATCTTTGCCCATGGTTTTTTAACTGTTATCCATTCTGGGACAGGATAGCCATTTTCGTTTATTGCCTCAGGATCATACTCTTGAATCTTTATTTGATTACGCATATCACCTGTATTTGATCTTTTTGCTCCATGCATTGGCTTTGGAATACGCTTCATTCGTCTTTTCCCTCCATCGCTTTAGCTAAAGATAAATTTGTAATCTGCGTTGAAAAATTATCGGAGAAATACTCTAATACATCATTATAAACATAGCGTGAACGCTCGAATACAAGCTCTTTAAAGCGTTCGCTAGTGTTTATATCATAATCACCGCAAATGGCTTGTAAATCCTCTACAGACGCTTTTAAAATACGTGTTAAATTATCATCCTCATCATAGCCGAGTTTCATGCGATCTTTAAATTCAACTAAAATTTCATTATTGATCATTGGCAACTTCATCACCTACTTCGACAATGAAAACTTCATTTTCTTTATTGTTCGTCGTTAGTAGCTGTGCAATTCGTGCCTTTGTCGCGCGTTTGCCCTCCACAGGATAGTAGTCATTAACTTTATAAATATGACCGTCATGTTTCACTTCTCTAAAGCGCTTTATGACCTTATATTTCTCTGCCACTCTTTACTACCTCCTTTCATTTTAAAAACGCCTAGAACCTAAAATTAAGGCTCTGGCGTTTCTCCTGGAACAGGGAATTGCACATCTAGGTCATATACTAATGCTGCTTTGTTATCTTTCGGACGACCATTAGCAAAACGTTTAATTGTGTATAGTGTCGCATCTTCCATAGCTAATGTTTGATCAAACTTTTTAAGTTTATAGGCACCTGCAATAGCTGCAATGTATTCACCTTCTACAAAGAATAAAACTTTACCAACAGGGATTTCTTCTGAATCCACAACTGTTAAGTTGTATGGTAGATTCGTGACAAATTGACCAGCTGTATTTTGAATCGTATGGCGAGCTTGTACTGCTAATGAATCAATAGGATTCAGCACCATAACCACTTTATTTAATACTTTTCGATATTTACCTTTTGCATCAGTTGATAAGTTTTTAAGTACACCATATAACTCACCAACTACTACCTCACCGCGTTCTGACGGCGCAAATGTCAATGTCCCACTTGATTTTTTATCAGTAATAGCACCAGTTGTTGAATCAACATCTTTCATTAAACCGACTGGTTCATTTTTCACTGAACCACGACCATTCACTAAGCCATATTCTAAACCAGCTGCTAAGGCTTCAATTAATAACGTCACCATGTAACGGTCAACCCATACTGGACCAAGTTCTAACATATCATTAGGGATAGCTCCGAATGCTGTTAATTTAAGTTGAGTGATTTTTTCATCACGGAATGCAGCATTTACTTGGCCAGAAATTTCACCAAAGATTTCTTTCCATGCATACGCAAGAGTTGGATCAGAATAAATAAATTTAGTTGCTGCTCCTAAGTCCTGTAAGCCGATAGCAGCTAATAATGGGCGTACTTTTGTTAAGCCCTCAAATACTCGTTCTTGTACAGATTCAGGGAAAACTGATTCATCATTGAAGCCGCCATCTGATACAACTTTGTTATAAAACGCCGTTTCTTCAGATGTTAAAATGTGTTGACCACGTGCTACTAAAATTTGAGTGTCGTTTGCTTCATTTCGTGCCTCAGCTGTAATTTTTTCTGATAAGTCATCTTGTAATGCTGTAAACATTTCATCTACTGCGTTTTGTAGCTGCTCTGGTGTTGCGTTTTCGTTATTTAGTAAATCTGTATAAGCTTTCTTTTTAGCTTTAAAATTATCCATTTGTCCTTTAAATTTAATCGTCATTTACGATTACCTCCATTTTTAAGTATTAAAAAAAGAACCCTTTGCGTTTAGCCGCCACTTTTGGTGGCTTTGGCTCCGTTGGTTCTTCACTGTGTTTATCTAATTGAGTTTGTAACTGAATTACTTGATTTTCTAAATCACTAACTTTTTGCATCAACTTGTTATTGCCCTCCACAGTTGAAGAAGTGGCAGCAAGGGTGTTATTAAATTCTTGTGCTTTGTTAGAGAACATTTCTGATTCTACTTCTTCAGCGTTGCCATCGATAATTTCATCGATAAATCCATACTCTTTTGCGACTTTAGCTGACATGAACTTTTCTTCATCGAGTAATTGTTTAACTGTTTCTTCGTCTACACGATGTGTATATGACGCTAAAACAGATTCACCGATACTTTCTAAGTCGTCAGCTACTTTACGTAACTGTTTAGCGTTACCAGCTGCATAAGTCCACGCATGATGTACCATTAGTTGCGTGTTTGAATACATTTTCACTACATCAGCACCCATAGCCATAATAGAGCAAGCACTTGCTGCAATACCTGTAACGATAACTGTTACTGTACCTTTGTGAGCACGTAATGTATTCATAATGTCGATTCCTAAGAAAACATCGCCACCGTAAGAGTTAACTTCAAGCGTAATGTCCTCATCTTCCTTTACGTTACGCATTTTGTTATTAAAATCGTAAATAGTTGAGTTCCAACTGGTGATATCACCTTTAATCTTATGTTTCATCCTGTTCACCTCCTTCAACGGAATCTAATTCTTGATAGTTCTTTGTGAAATAATGCTTGTTCAATCGTTCATCTGTGGAAGGCTCATCTCCAAGCATTACACGAACTTCATTTGGTGTATAAACCATACTTGCAACAAGCTTATCGATTGCGTTTGCTAATTCTAATGGATCCATTTCAGCAACACCGAAAATTTTAATTCGTTCGCCATTCATGTAATCATTTTTATCAATTAATTTTGCATTAAGCTCGTCTTGTATTTTTTTAATCAAGGGTTTTATACAAAATTTGATATAAGCTTTTAAGGCTGTTTCATACTCTGCCATATCGCCATGTATAAGTGTTGCTGGAATACCTAAAATATTTGCCACATGGCTTGTTAAATCTTTCTTAAGCTTTTCTAGCTCCTCTACATGACGACCACTATTCTTTTCGCCTGATGTGATTTCTTCATAATTAAAACCTTTAATTTGTGGAACAATGGCAAAAGCCTTTTTTCGGAACGCATTAAACATTTTATCTATAAAACCTTGTAGCTGCCCGCGACTTTCATCATCTAGCTTTGTATTACCGTCCACACCAGCAATTGCTCGAATTTGATTAGCGTACATATTAGTTTCAATCATACGACTGAAGAGCTCTGTATAATCTTTAAACATGCCGTCTAAAAACCGTGTGAATTTTTCGTTGTTATATGAAATATAAATAACTTCATCCATAGGAAATGTTTTTTTAAATTGAAAACCTTTGACCACAACATTTTTGAAAACATCTGGATAAACAGCATATTCAACACGATCATAGCTATCTGCTATAAGAAAATCGTTTTTATCAGTTGGAATGACGAGTACCTCATTTTCATAAAGGAGCTTGTAAACAAAATCTTGCCAAAAATCAGCTGCGCTTTGGTTTGTGTTAGGTCTCACATTGAGTGAATAATCCCAATTGCTTTTAACCCTTTTCCCGTCTTTCATAAAACGAAATTCTGATAATGAAATGGTTCGGCCAATAAAATTTATACATGTTTCAATCGCTGTTTTTTTAAGATAAGCCCGCTGTTCAATGTCGATTCCGAAAATATCTAAATCCCACATTTCAGCAGCTTCTTGCCCTATTTGCTTATTACGCTTAAATGCATCTAAAATTACCCCAATATATCACCCCCTCTCGTCAAAATGCGATGCTGTCTAAAAAGTCGAGTACCCCATCTACATCGGTATCATCTAAATCACGTGATCCCCAAACGCCGTAGAGGAACATCATAAAACCGTCTGTTTTTCGTTTCACTTCCTCTTTCTTGCGGTATACTTTATTCCCATTAGGTAATCGCTTAACAAGCACATTATTCGTATACCATCGCATTAAAGGATTATTTCCAAATATAACTTGCTCATTTTCAAAAGCGATTTCTATTCGCGGTGCTAATAATCCGCTTGCTGCATCCGGATTTCGTATAACTTCAACTTCAAACCCTTCCGCTTCAAATAACGGTCTCAATATGTCCATCTTGAAACTATCACCAACAATTTTCTTAATGTTCCAGCCTTCATCTCGTTTATCAACAAACCATTTAACAACAAGGTGCGGATCCATCGTTTCAATGTCCAGGACACTCAAAAGACCATCGTTTTCCCACTCCCTAATTGGAGCAAATTTACGATGGTCTTTCTTATTGTTGTTTTCAGCTTTTGGTTTGCTGTATGCGTAGTGCTTATCAGCAAATGGCTTACAGATGTACGAGTGTGTTAATTCCCTTGGAACGAAAAAGTTATCATTCTTCAAAAATAACAATCCCATTGAAACAAAGTCTCGAACAGCAGCGTAGTCCAAGCAACCGATACATTCACGCTTCTTTAATTCATCCAAATTGTATAATTGATCAGTTGCCTTAATTTTCTCCCATGACGTTACACTTTTTTCTAAGTCAACCTTTGGAAGGTTCATACGTTTAGTAATGAACTCCTCATATCCATCTGGATCATGTTCTAATTTGTTGTACTGTTTCATGACCGTTTTAAAAAGTACTTTCGCATAACTTGTTAGCGGTGGATGAAATTGCGAATTTGCCTTTTGCCACATTTCAGGATTGTGCATCTCCGCTTCATCATCCAAATTACACATAAAAGCAAATAGACCATCATCGCGTATGCTGACGTGGCCATCTAAAATGTTATCTGCTCGTTCAATTAATTTATCTGAAAATCCTTCACGTACATACCCATCCGAACCAACATAAAATATTCGCGGGTTTGGTACTTTACCGAGACCAGAAGTAAATACATTTACAGTGGATGAATTCTCGTATTGGTGTATTTCTTCAAATATGACACAACCATCACGCAAACCATCCTTCGTGTTCGCATTTGAAGTGTGATACTGAAATACCGATTTCGTACTACGCGATTCAATCAAAGCTTTTTTATGATTGAAGTGTTCTTTCAACGTGTCGTCTTTATCTATCGTGTTAAATACTTCTGTAAACGACATTTTCGCTTGTTTCTCACTGTTTGCAACGACTGATACATTGTAATTATCTATGCCATGCAAATCGCTAATAAAATAGTTTGCAAGCGTTGAAATACGCCCTGTTTTACCGCCACCGCGCCCTTCATAGTCTAAATGTTCATCAAACACCAAAGAACCGTCGTTGTAGTATAAAAAAATAAAACACGTCTTAAATTTTTGAGTCAATGTGAGTGGGAAGTAATACTTTTCGGTGAATGTAATGTAATTTTCGATTTGTTCATTGTCGAAATACATATCATTCGCTGTGAGTATTTCTCGCTCTATCAACTCAATTAATTTAATACGTCTTTTATTTAAAATTATTTTGCCGTCACGCCACAGCTTAATATATTCATCAATGTACTTATGACTAATCAAATTAAACTCGTCCTGCCTTTGTCATCCACAGTTGAGGAGGGTGCGGATGGAGCTGGTGTATCGTTTTTTATCCCAAGTGCATCCTCAAGCTTTTCTATTTCTTTTGAAATCGCTAGCTTTGTTGCAACTGCTGGATGCTGCTTTAAAAAACGTTGAGAACCATTTTCTATTTCGATTGTCGTTCCATCTTTATCAATATCTTTATCGCAACTTATATCGATTTTTAAAAATCGTATGTAGCGATGTACTTTAGATAATTTAATCGGATCGTCGGCGTGACGTGCTATTAAATCTTTTTCGATTTCTTTAATTCTTACGGCCATGACTCCCCCTCCCTCCTAAGAGTGTTTTTTAACGTTTTATTTTTAGAGAATCGACCCCACGCCGGTCCCAGGGCAAAAATTATTCCCAAAAAGTTTTAGACGGGGGGTATATACTTTTATTTCTTTACCACTTCTCATCATGAATCCATTTGTTTTTCTTTCCATCGAAACGATTGTGTCTTTTGTTGTGGCAGGCTTTGCATAATGTACGGATATTATCTAATTCAAGTGCTAACTCTGGATGATATTCAATCTCCTGGATATGATCGATTTCAAGAACAGCATCATGCTTTGTTGTAACCTTACCTTCTTTAGCACACCAAACACACTCATGGTTGTCTCGTTCGAGTGCTTCAAGTCGTAGCTTCTGCCAGTTGGATGATTTATAGAAGGCGATTTGTTCTTGCTTTGTTTTGTATTGCTGCATGGTTGTTAGTCGCTGCCTTCTAATCGTGTTGGTAGTTCATCAATTTTAATATCTTGGCCATCATACAAGATTGAACACGCATTGCACACACGATGTTTAAATGTTTCACCCGCAAAGTAATCATCGTAATCGCTCTCACCACATCTTGGACATTCCCATCTGTTATCAATAGCATCCAACTCATCAGCCAATGCTTCAGCATGCTTTGCAATTGCTCGTAGCTTTAATTTAGATTTGCTATCAAATCCTAATTCAATTGTGATTCCTCCAACCTTTGCCATTGTTTATCACTCCTTATTATTGTTTGTACAACTCCAACACCTGTGCTTTAAGCTCATCCATTCTAATCTTCAGCTCTTGTTTCATGCCATTCAATACTACGTACTGCTTATCGATTTCAGCTTTGTATTCTTCTTCTGTAAGTCCTGAGTAATCACGTTTGATGATTGATTGATGATACTGTCTGATTTCCTTTTGCATCTTTCGTGCTTGTTTATCGGTAACGAAAGCAATGTATTTCTTTTGGCAATGCGGACATTTGAAATATGTTTCAACTACATAGCCTTTGAACTTATGTGCTGGATGCTCGTATTCTTGTAAGTTGATTGTTATTTTGTTTTGGCAATCATCACAGACAATTTCACTTTTCATTGTTCAAACCTCCCACACTTTATTAACCGATACAGTACGAATAACATGAGATTCTTTATCACAATACTTCACCGTGAAATTATGCTGACCGTTTGAATTTTCATCTAATGTCTCATATTTATAATCAAGACTAACGATTCCCTCAATGTCTTTACCATTCAATTTAATCTTTGGTGGTTTGTTGGCTGAACTCATCTCGATAGAAATTTCATTTGCCATCAAGTTCATAAACAACGCCTTCAATTCGTTATCTCTGCGTTCAAGCTTTGAAATGGTTTCACAATTAATTTGATACTCTTCTTGTAACAATTTAATTTCCAACTCATAACTACAGAAAGGATGAAATGCACCTTCTTCAAGTTTTGCTCGGCACTCCTCAATTCGATCTTTTATTACTTCGTTTCGTGCTGTCAATTTCTCGACTGTGAAGTCTTCTGGTTTGATATAGAACATATAATTAGCCCTCCACAATTAATTATGATTTGCTCATTAGCTTTTATAGTCTGTTTAGCTTTCGACTTTATATCTTCAAGACTGCATCAAACTCGGCCCTATCGGTTACTAGTACTTGCCAGCGCTCCTCGGTATCTAATGTTCCTGAGATACTTGGTCACCCGTAAACTAGTCCTTCATTATTTAATTGGCTGTTTGATACAATCTTCAAGGCATAATAAAAAGCCACACCTTGTTAGATGTGACTTTTTGAATATTAATCTTGTTTACCTTCACTAACATACTTTTTAAGTGAATTAATTACACCTTCCATACCTTCAATAATACCTTCGAGGTATAAGTTGCCATCATTGCCTTCACCGTTTGCTAATCTTTCCTCAAGTTGTTTAGAAAAATTATCTCTTTGCTTACTTGTAATAGTAATTATATCCTCGATATGTTCGTATTTAAGATCTAATAATTCCTTAACCTTTAACTTTAAATCATCCATTCATCTCACCTCCATTACACTAATAATAGAGTAAATGGAAGTCTGTGCCAATAATACAAATCTGATACATAGAAAAGAGACTACCAATTTAGTAGCCTCTCATGCTTGTTTGCGAAATACACGTACAAGCGAACGTGCTTATTATTGTAAGGTTATTTGTTAGCGCATTTCCGTACGCTTTTTATAAAACTTGATAATATCAATTTACTACACTTTTTTGCGAACTTCCCTGGTGTTAACAAGTTCACTTTTTTTCAAGGCGTTTTATTTCTAAATTAAAACGGTTTGTATTGAATTCAACCTTCTTTTAGCTATATCCACGTATTCTTTCTCTTTTTCGATGCCAACAAAATTCCGATTTGTCATAGCAGCCGCAACTGCAGTAGTGCCACTCCCAATACAGTTATCTAAAATTATATTACCTTCGTTGGAATATGTTTTTATAAGATACTCGAACAATTCAATTGGTTTTTGAGTAGGATGAAAGTGTTCATAATCTCTTGGGAAGTACAAGACATCCACTGGGTACCGATCAGTTTGTCCACCGCCATCAATACCTATCTCTGTTTTCCCATAATTACTTCCATCGTTAGAATGCTTTTTGTAACGATTTACTGGTTTATGTCCATACGTTTTTTGTGGATTATAAGTAGGCAGATTTTTATAAAAAACCAAAATGTTTTCATGTACCTTTAAAGGCATCTTTTTAGCGTTTAGGAATCCGGTACCGTTACTTTTCATCCAAACCCACTCATACCGCAACATCTCTAAGTTACTTGCTCCTAAAACCTTATCGAATGGTGTTTGTGCTGTTAAAACAATTGCTCCGTTATCTTTTATGAGCCTCTTATATTCATTCCAAAGGTCATTCAGCGGTATAACTGAATCCCACTTATTTTGAGTGGTACCGTACGGTAAATCGCACAGTATCATATCGAAACTCTTATCAGGAAATGTAGGCATAATCTGCAGACAATCACCATGAAATATTTGATTAATCAACTTATCACATCCTACTGAATTTTTTTTTTTATACCCAACCAATTCTTTCTGCTGTTTTATCGATAAGGATGTTCCTTTTGCGAAGAACCTTATGGCGGGAAATATACAATTTATCCGAGATGTCCTCCCATTCGTAACAGCCATCCTTGTCCCAGTAGCGCATATCTACGATTGTCCGCATATCATCATCTAACTCACTGTATAGGTCCTCCACAGTCTTGATGATGCGTTTTAAATTTTGATAATAGGCATCGTTAGCAAGTACCATAGCTTTCTTGGCTGTAGTATCAGAAATCGTATTACTACGACCACCAACCATTTCACCGCCTTGATTATGTGGATGCAACAACTCCCACTCACGGTATTGCAATTTCTTCTTATATTGTTCGTATTCAATCCAATATTTCTCGATGTTCTGTATTTCACTACGCGATAACGTAGGCATGTGCAGCACCTACCTTGTTTGTTTATTTACTCATATTGTTCAATGTTCCAATTTTTCACTTAACCAATTAACCAGTTTGTCTATTTTGAAAGTTTTAACAAACGCCTCAAACAAATCCTTTCGTGCTTGTTCATACCTTCTTAGTTTTTCAAGGTATTGCTCATTTTCCTCTTGTTTCATAACTACCTCCTTATTACGACATATACTCATATTGTTCAGTACGATTTAAGAAACTTAATAAAGGTATTTGGAGAGTTACTTCCATTTTCAATACAGTCAATATATAGGTCTGCCACTGTATCATTTTCGTAGTACCCTTTGCTATCCAGCCAATCTCTAACAATCTTTTCGTTTTCTCTAGCAACTTGAAACGACACTCCTGCTACTTTAATCGCTTCTTGAATTTCTTTTGGCACTCTCATAAGTAATTCTCCTTCCTGCATAATATCTTTCGATTAATACATACTGCCGGTACTCATTGCACTTGAATTTGGTTTTAAGGATGTTTGAAACCTTGCTTCTGCTCTACCTTTAGCATTTAAAATAGATTCATATCCTAAAATGATTTTTGTACCAACAACATAATCAATTTGTTTCTCATGAATATCATCATGTGTTGCTTTATTTAATATGTCTTGCAATTGTTGAGCGCTCATACCTTCCGTTTCAATGACTTGGTAATGTCTGTATGATTCTTTCATAACGACTGCCTCCTGAATAATTTTGTTCGATTAAAGATTAGACATATCATCTTTTAACCACTCTTCATTTTTCCCATCATCGTAACCATAGTCTGTTACAGTGCCTTGTGTACCTTCTGAACACCACTTATCACATGTGCCATCTACTTTAACTGTATTGTTAAATTCACCTGTTACAAAGCAACCAAAAGCATAATGACCGCAAGTCCAGCAAACTTTTTCACACATAAATTGCACCCCCTGCACAAAATCTTTCTACTGCACCGTATCTACTCGCTTTTTACTATCCTCAACATTGAATGATTCTGGATAACGTTTTTTCAATTTATCGATGTTCATTTCGCAAATTTCTTCAAGTGTTGTTTCGTATTTTTCAGCCAATACAATCAAATTTTTAATTAACATTTTCAATGCTATTTTGACTTTAGATGAATTTAATTCATGACGATGAAACACAAATTTCTTAACTTGTTCTGAAATCTCGCCTGATAGGATAATGATTTTATCGATTAATTTTTCTTTTGAGCCTTCCACAAAATAATTATCTAATGGCTCGTATTTCTCACCCAATAAGGTTAAAATCCCAAAAGCATAATGCGAAACGTCACCTAATTCCTTTAATGTTGCATCTCGCTCGTTAGCAGCACTCAATACTTCCGCACATTCACCAATCAAGCCCATAGCGTAATTTGTTAAGCCGTTTTCATATTCAATATTGTTTTTCGGCTCACCTTTAAATGGCATAGTTCGCTTTGATAACTCTTGAAATTTATTTAGTTCCATTTTGTAGTTCCTCCAGTAGTTCCGGATTTTCATAAATATTGCCGATGACTTCAAATTCATGTTCCCCTTCAACGTAATAAACTATAGGACCATCAGCTGTTGGTGTTTCGTCCCAGAAGTCTCTTGAAGGTTTTAAATCTTCTAAGTAAAAACAAGCGTAAGCATCGTTGAATGTGATTTTAGATTTTCTAGTATAAGAACATTCGTTTTTAGCTTCTAACTCTAAAGAAACAATATCCCCCTCATAAATCTCCTTGTCGTTCTTGTCCTTTAAGCCTGTGTATTGCATTTTAATAACCTTATCTTCTTTCATAATTACTCCTAGTTGTGCCGTTTGCCAACATCCATTTTTACCTATAAAAGCTTTGTTGTACCAACCGTTTTCATCCATAAAAACCGTTCTGTTACCTTCTTTACTCCATGCTCTAAACTTAATCTCTCGCATTCTGCATTTCCTCCATTTTCTGTTTTAAAACTGTTAAATAAACAAGTTCATCCATTAACTCTTGTCTAGCATGCTCAATCCATTCGATTGCTGTGTAATCCATTGGATTGACCGTTGAACCATACTTCGCTAAACCTTTTGCAGTCTGTAATTCTAGTAAATTTTGCATCTCTCGTAATATTGGATTTGCTAAGATTTGTTCTTCAATTGTCATTTCGCTTTATAACTCCTTCTTATTACACGCTCAGTTACAATGTTATTTGCTATTTTCCAGTTCTTAATTGTTCCTGGAGATACGCCACACATTTCAGCAATTTCCTTATCTGTTTTATCAGCGCTTTTAAATTTCAGATATTGTTGCTTTGTTAATTGAACTTTTGAATTTTTAACGGGTACAAAATCATCTAAATCAATGAATTTATTAGACTTTCGTTTATTTACTAATCTGAGTAGTTTTTGACCATAAAAAGCAATTTCTATGCAGTTTGAACATGATTCGGACTCCATAGCTGATAAACAATCACATTTAGGTAAAAGAGCATCGATTTTCTTGATTATCTCCCTACGCTTCTCAAGCATTTTTTCGTTCATTTATCTCCCACACTTTCTCGGTATGCCAGCCTTCCTCCATATACTGCTGCACCCATTCATATTTGTAAGGCATAATAACACTTGCTTCACATCCATCAACGATCATTGCCATTTCTATATAGCGTGTAATCGGATTAGGTATAGCCATCCACAATCTATCCTGTGGTTTCTTACTTTTCACCGACTGAACAATAGGAATCCCATTGCGCATGTTCATATTGTTTAAAACACCCCATTTTTCAATAAGTCCTTTGCTTGATAATAAAAGTGGTAATAAATAAAATTGCCGCTATATTTTTTATCCAAATATACAATTTCGAAATTGTAACGGTATTTGAAACTATTAAGCATTCCTAGTAAAGATAATGGCTTGTACTGACTTCGATATTCACCGCGAATCATTTTTCCGTAACCATCTGCATCTTCACAAATTAATGTAAATGGAATATCCTTCGCGCGAATCAATTCGTTTTCAAAAGCTGTTTTCGTATCTTTTTGTAAGTTGCCAGTAATCTCATCCATATGGGCTTTACGTTCAATGCGGCCTGATAACCAAATGTCACGTTTGATACCTAATTCTTCATTTGCTGGAATCATACATGCGTAATCGCCTGTCTTAATCGCACGCGTTACAAACGGCATTTCATATTTACGGAAATGTCGTAAGATATGGTCGTTCACTTGCTCGCGCGTATCGACGACAATTGTAAGTGTTTTTAAAATTTTGTTGATTTCTGCATCAGTGTATTTGTAGTGAATCAATTGCTACCCCTCCACAATTTCGAAAGCAGTCGCCTTTACGATTACCGACCCTTTAAAAAATCGCTGTGAACGTTTTGCTTTTGTTAATGTATCGTGCGCTTTTACACTAGCCTTCGTACTACTGCCACCACCCATAGGAAAGTTGATTACATTTCCATTTTCATCTACATTGGCGACTATATATAAATCGCTATTTGCTGATTTTGTATCTAGCATTTATTTCGCTCCCTTCGCAAATGCCACCGCACATGCATGGATTTCTTTTTTTAACTTTGCCGATTCATCATTTTCATACTGGCGCCAATCAACATAGATTTCCTTCCAGCCATTGACCGCCAACTTTGCCTGGTAATCACAAAACAGATTTAATGCAACTTCATCATTATTTAAGAAATTGCTAATCGATTCATTTTTCTGCCAACCACATAATGCAACGATCATTTTCCATAAAGTCTTATCTGCGCCTTTCATGCCTTCCACAGATTTTAGGTATGTGTCGATTTCACCGAAAATCGGTTCTGCAGCCTTTAAAACTTCACCTGGTATCTTTTCGTGATTTTTCAATTCCAGTTGTCCATCCGGTAAACGTTCGATAACGCCACCAAATTTCCAAATCTGAGATAAAATATATAAAACCATTTATTTACACAACCCTTCAAAAAAGAGTTACTAAAAAACCGTCATCTGTTAGCGAAAATTACTTAATTTCGCCCCTTTTTCGTGGTGTTTTTCAAAAAGTAACACGCTATAAACCTTAGAGCCACAAGGGATTGAACTAAACTTGTTACAAAGTGTTACCTATTTTGAGTATTAACGCTCCTAATAGAATACTTTTTATATTTTTTATTTTTTTGTTTATATATAAAATAAATAACAAAAATAATAAATATATAAATATAAGTACTTTAACACCTTGGTAATACTGATTTTCTAGCGAATCACGAATGTGTTACTTTTTGAATTTCCGACCTCATTTTTGTCCGAAATCGGTAACTTTTCTTGAATTTCGTTAACTTTTCGCTCCTGTAAAGTAACACCTTTTATATAGAATTTATTTCCATTGCCACGTTCCTTTTTAAAACCCTTCGTTTCTAGTGCTCGATAAAAGGCACGATTTTTTAAAGCAAATTCACCATTCGCATAGCACCAATTCGAATACACTTCGTAAAGTTCTTTGGCGGTGATTTGCTGGCTTGGTCCAACAAAGCAACGTTCATACAAAAATGGACCAAGGATATCCATGTCATCTTTGTAATCGCCTGTTGCCCGTTTCACTACCGCTGGCTCCTGCAACCCATCCTTCTGCCACTTCGAGCACCCTTCAATTGCCCAATTCAAAATGCCTGACATTTCAAGGGAAAGCTTTTCCGAAAGTTTTAGATCGCGCTTTTCTTTTGGTAGTTGAAGATTGAACGGAACTAATTTAACGCGGCGCCAAATCCCTTCATCTACACCTTTGATTACTGGCTTATGATTCGTAGTGAAGAACACTTTAAACTCAGGGATAAACTCAAAATATTCCTGACGTAGGAATCGGGCCAATACTGGCTCACCACCCGTAATTTGCTTTACAAATGCTTCAGAAAGTTGTTCGCCATCTTCAGACTCGATAGCAGAAACGAAACGAGCTCCTACTAATCGAGCAATGTCGTTATTCGCTCCAGTTTCTTTTTTCTTGATAAACGTGTCTGACTTTGCCTGTTTGCCATATTCGCCCATCAAATCTTTTATTGTATTAATAAATGTCGATTTACCATTGGATCCGCCACCAATTAAAAACACCATGCTTTGTTCACTGATTTCCCCTGTTAAGCTGTATCCAATCAATCGCTGCATATATTCGATAAGCTCTTTGTCGCCCTGAAAGATTTGGTCTAGGAATGATAACCAGGTCGGGCATTCAGCACCTTCTACAAATTCAACGTTTGCAAGTTTGGTTAATTTTAATTCGCGATCATGCTGCAGTAATGCTCCCGTCTTTAAATCAACGGTGCCATTCAATACGTTGAATAAATATTTTTGACGGTCAAATTCTAAACGCTCACCTGGAACTAATGGCATTAAATCCTTAATGCTGTTCATTCGAATGTTTCTGCGTTCGCACATACGCGACCACTTTTGTTCTGCTTCATCTTCTGATTTAGACATGCCTCGTAAAACCTTGTTGCAGATACGTTCAATTTCTCGTTTTGTATCAAAGCGCCAACGCTTACCGTCCCAAATCATCCAGCCGATTTCTGATACATAACGGATAGCGTGACCGTATTCGTAGGCAATACGCTCAGCGTTACCAAGTTCAGTTAATCGAAATTTCTTCTTAGGTAATTCCGGCTTATCCTCTTCAACAGCATCATTACTGTGGAAATCAAAAGAAAATTCAGCGTATTCTGCTTCGTGCTTATGATCCAATATTGTTGTTGTAGTAGAAGAAATAGCCATTGAAATTGTACGCTCGCCATATGTCTCACCAGTGTCCGTATGATGGACTCTATCCCATTTATCACGCATTAATGATGTTTCTCGGAACATATTATCCATTCGTGTGGCACTTCGGCCTGTCCAAAAAGCTAAATGATTACATAACGCTAAATCTGTTGATGAATGGTCATCATTAATCAAATGGCCATTAAACATAGAACGTATTTCATCGCCTGACTTGCTGCGGAACATTTTCTCCCAAAGAGCCTCGTTCGATAATTTAATTTCGTCTTTCTCGTAATCTTGTAAACGAATGCGACCTTGAATATCACTATCGTCAAAATACTTTTCAAGGAGCTCGTCTAATTCTTCGGTACGATCAAATATGTCGTTCGAATTTTCACGATTGCCAGTCATTGTAAAGAAGCGACCGTATTGATAAACCTCTAATCCTAGTTTGCTATTTTTGCGTCCTGTCCCACACACCGATTGCGGGAGACTGCCTTTGACAATGATATGAATGCCTGTGCCACTGACACTAAATTCTGTATAGCTATCGAATAAGTCGATAATCTCTTTACCAAATTCATTAATTATGGGATTAACACGCTTTTCATCATCCGAACGATAAGTGACACATCCATCTATATCAATCCCAACGAAATTATCACGACGACTAAAAACGAAGCCGATACCATTTGAATCTGTTTGTGTGTAAAACTTAACTGCGGTCGGAAAAGTTGACCATGTACGTGGATCGTTCGAACGAGCTTCATTACCGTCAATTTGATATGGAATTTTGGTAATTTTACTGTTGCCCTTTGTTTCAGCTTTCCACAGAATCCAGTTAGGCATTTGTCTAAGCTCCGCCGGTATATCATTGAAGTTGTATGGAATTACTTTCATGGTGTCACCTTCATTTCGCTGTTTTTGGGTATAAAAAAGAGAAGTCCGCTAAAAACAGACCTCTCTATGAAATTTTATTTACTAATCAAAATGGCACGTCATCCTCATTTACTGTAATTGGACCACTACCTTGTGGCGCGCCTGCTGTTGATTCTTTAAACGCTGTAACCTCCGGGTAAGTTTTGCCATTATGTTCACGGTGTCCGACTGTTATAACTAAATGCTTGCCGACTAATGTGTCTGCCCACTCTTTGTATGATTTGAAGTCCATACCATCCGGGAACTGTGCTGCTTTTGAAATTGCTTGTAAACGCCACATTGCTTTTTCTGTAACTGTGAAGTTGTCGAATAAAATCTTTTGCCCTTGGTGAGGTTGATTTACATCACTACGAATTTCGTAATCTACAACCACTTGATTGTTACCTGTACTTGCTTTTTTTAATTCATAATTGTGAACCGTCACTTCATAGTCACCTTTTGCGATTAATTCGAATCCACCTTTTGCTTCTTCATGGTTAATTTTAAACATTTAATTTTCCTCCAATTAATTTGATGATTTTATCGACCATAGGTACGGTCATATTTTCTAGTTGTATATTTGCTTTAAATTCACAATCTGAAACTATTTTTGCTGCATTAGCATCTGTGGAAGACAACTCACGGATTTTAGCTACATTGCTTAATCGATTTGCTTCTTCTTCTTCACGTCTAGCTCGTTCTTCTGCTTGTACATCAACGCCCAATTCTAAGTAACGATATAGTTTACGCCCTACTTCTTCATTGAGTTGAATTTCTTCGTCTTCAAATAAATTAGTATTATCTTTTGTCGCAATTGCAAGGTGATCCATATCAACACTGAAATTCAACATGAATTCATATTCCATATCATCTTTCTGGACAGGTTTCGTTCCTATTTTTCTGGGCTGTTGCTTACCTTTGTCATTCAATTCCATGACATATTCATTTTTGGTACGCATGGTTGCTAGAATATGAATGTCATTGCTTGATAAAGCTTTAATCATATCGGTTACATGTTTGTTCATTTTGTTCCAGTTTTGAAAACTGTTCCCCGTCATGTTACCGTGCTGTTCTAAAATACCACCATCACCATTCCAGTTGTGAGATAAGCTATCAAAAACAACTACTTCTACACCCGCATTTTTAAGCATTAACAACGCTTGCAAATAGCGTTCTGTTGTATAAGGTGGTTCGAAATTTATGTGCTTGAATGAACCGATACGGACACCACTAAATTGTTGATCAACATATAACATTGAACGCTTGTGTTCCGTATCTGCTACACCGATTTTCTTCCATACTTCTTGTTCAGAAAGGTCAGGATATGCTTCTCGCATCATTCCATAAGCAGTTAAGATAGCACCGACTGTTTTACCTGCACCAGACGGACCAATGAATCCTACAAGTGCCTTTTGCTTTTCTCGTACACTATCTGTTACTTGCATGCCTTCCACACTCCTTTTCTATTAAAATTGCCCATTTTCATCAGAGTCATCTTTTTTTACTTCTACATCAGCGAATGGATCTTCGAACTCTGGTAATTCTTCATCAGCATTTTTCGTTGTCACACTACCATCTGACTCAACTTGATACGGAATACCTTCATGTTGGTTCACTTCATCAATGCTCATTTGACCGTCTGGAGCATCGTCTTTTTCAGGACGTTTTTCCATTTCTTCTTTCGCTGTGCTGTATGTGCGTTCAAGGTCTACAAGGAAATAAAAGCCTTTTGAATTATGCTTTTCGTGAATTTTATGCATAGTTAGCGAATCATCTTGTTTAGCTTCACTAACAATTTCCTCTGCTTCTTTTGATGAATCTGCATACCAACGTTCTTTTTGATTTAATAATGTTTTTGCCATTTATGTGTTTCCTCCTTATTCGTATATGAATCTTTCAACTTTTTTCTTTTCAACAATATCAATGCTAGGTGGTTCAAAATCTCCACCGTCCTGTGATTCAGTTGCAGGCAATTCACGTGTTATACGTACATAAATCGTTTTCGAATCATGATAAAATCGATAAACTTCAGTTTTATAATTTGACCATCTGCCACCTTCTTCGAACTCTTCGTGTTCCTTTTTCCCAGCTGATTCAATGAGTTCAACTCTATCAGCGATTGATAAATTTTCAGCATCAACCTCATGCTCTTCCTTCGTTTTAGCAAATAGATTTTCATGGTCATATTCTGCCAAAAACATAATGTGTAATTTGAATAATAAAGAATCTAAAATTTCCATATTAATTTCCTCCTATCGAATGCTTAATGATTGATTTTCAACCAATTGAACACCTTCTATTTGCTCTCCTGCTTTAAGTGCTTTTGCTAAATCTGCACGGCTGATAGTACGCTCTACCTTCACATATCGCTGTGGAAGGCTATCAATGTTCGAAACTTCAACCTTTGATGATTTGCGGAAACTAAATGTAAATTTCTCGGTTTTCAATTTATCTTGTCCACTACTTCCAAGCGTTTCAGCAATAGCCTGTTTCATCCTATTAATGCCGTTCTCCATAACTTTCCGACGTTCAGCTAATCTCTTTTCCTCTGATTTAATACCTTCTACATCTGATTCAATGTTTTTAATAACCATTGCATAAGCTTCAAGCTTTTCTTCCACAGCATCAGTAATGGAAGCTAATGTATCTTCTAAACCTTCTTGACCCTCCTCAATCATCTGTTGAAGTTGGGCGTAGGCATTGTTTAATTGATAAAGACTAGCCATTGTCAGCCCTCCTGTGTTAGAATATCTTTGTCATTTATAAAATTTTCACGCTCGCCATTGGTTCCCGCCTTTGACGAGTTTTTTTGTGCCTCAATTTGGGCATTCTGTACGTCTTCGATGTCTTGCCAGTAATCTGATTCACGATCATAAACATCAGCGTGTGTGTAGCCTATACGCATGGAATCACCTACCTCACAAATAGATACGATATGTTTACATAACTGCAAAGGAATACGACTACGCTCTACTTTCGAAAGGCCTTGCGTCCCTGTCTTGCTGCCTCGTGGTGCTGCTTCATGGCATGGTGCTCCATTCCTACACATCGGCTTGAATTGTGGATTAGGATGATTTGTCCAAATATCAGTAGGCTTCATACGCCTTTCGTTTACTGGCTTTTCGGTTTCATATTGGCAATACGTAACGGTGTGTCGAGGTAAATCTTGCATGAATCGCATCTTACGCATACCGCCGCGTGGATTTTCTATAAAGAAATACTTCGGATTTAATTCACGGATTAGCCGTAATACATTAGTGTTTACCGTATCGCATTGCTTTGCGTACGATGACTTAGGCGCCAAATTTCCATCATCTTCACGCGTTCTATGATTCGAGATAGCTGCGATAGAGTATGTCGTGCAATCTGGTGACGCCCAAATTATGTCTGGCTGTCCGAACTTTGCGATGATGTCAGCGGCAGTAATTCCACCTATATCTACGTACCAATCGATATTAGCGTGTTGTTTGTCCCACTCAATACTAAAAACCTCATGCCCTTTAGTTTCAAAAGCTTCTCCAATAGAACGAGTGCCAGCAAATAATTCTAAAATTTTCATACCTACTTAGATCGCTCAATTTCAGCAATTAACTTTTTCGCACCCTCTGGACTTAGAACCAATTTTCCACCTAGTAAACTGAAATTATCGTCAGAGACTTCACCAGTAACAGCACACGTCATATGAACCACGTATTTTTTGATAATCACCTGTTCACCACTTGCAAAGAATTCTACTGGATCTCCTTCATCAATCCCCAATGCACGACGTAATTCTTTTGGAACTACCACACGACCTAAATCATCTACTTTGCGTACTATCCCTGTTGACTTCATTTGATTTCTCCTCCTTGTAATGCTTGACGTGCAATATGGCCACCATCTTTATCAACTTTAGATCCGTTGTATTGTCCGTGTTCATCGAATATAGGAGCGATGTGGTTTTTTTCATCTGCATAAAATTTAAGTGCTTCACGTAGACGCTTGTTTTCATCTAGCAATGCAAGAATGTCAGTTTCATCTAGATAACCTTGCGCTCGTAATGAATAGAGTTTCGAAACACCTAAAATTTCAACCAATTTGTTTAGAGTTTTTACTGAAGCATTCCTTTCGCCACTCTCTATTTGAGAAATGTATGGTTGTGAAACACCACTTAATTTCGATAGTTGGCTAATACTTAGCCCTCTAGATTTTCGTCTTTGACGAATTTCTTCTCCTGTTAACATCCGAATCACTTCCTTTCAATCGTGTTTAGCACGTTTAAGCGCCAATGTTTTTAGTAAAATTGTATACAAGGCATCTTCTAACGGTTGTCCATCTATACTGTGGATGCCAAGCTTATTCAATTGCTGGATTACTGCTTTACGCTTCAACTGCTTATGCATAGTTGTCACGTTTAACTACCTCTAACGCTGATGCAACACCATCAATGTAATCACTGTGTTCCTTGTATTCTTTTGCTAGATTAGGAAGGACGCTATCTCCAAATGGCAATCCACTATGGACCAGCACTTCCTGAATAATTTGATTTCCTAAGTCCTTTAGATGATCTCTAGAATCTATTAGTAGTTGATTGAGGTCCTCCACAATCTTCTTATTGGTATCCGGATATTCGAGAGCTTCTTTTAAATCAATTACGCTTGCTCCTTCTGGAACATATAAAGCATGTTTGCTATCGTAATGCGTTGTAACTTTCCCATCTCCATCTAAAGCTTGTACACTTGTTACTTGGTCCTCATGGATATTAAGACCAACCACTGATAACTTCGTACCCTTAATGTTGATTACTGCTTGCATATTTATTCCTCCTTATATTTCCTTTCTGTTAAACTATTGGTAGAAAGGTAGGTGTTATTTTTGAATTTTTCGATTTACATAAAGCTACGGATTGCCACAACGTTCGGTAAAGTAAAAATCAGACCGAAATATAAACATTTAGAATACATGACTGATAACAATCTTATTAATCCAATAAATGATAAGTGGTATAATGTTTCTGGCTGGCCAGTTCTTACCCATAGCGATTGGTATACAATTACTTCTGATGGTAAAAAAGCTATGTGGGATAAAGGCAATTTGTTAGTTACTAGAATAATTGCTTGGCTAGCACTATTAATTAGTTTCACTGCACTATTGGTTAACTACTTAAAATAAGAATTAAAACTATAATAGAAACTACCAAAGAAAGTACCGATACCTTAATATCCTTCTCCCTTGTTTTCGCTTCAATGTTGTTAGGGTTTCGACAATATGAGCAGTAGTTGTCGCTTTTCAGAATCAACGAACCACAACGATCACACTCTATTCGCTGTTCCTCGCTCGTTGTTCCAGCAACCTGTGAGGCTTTTTTATTGCCATCCACACTCTTCACTCTCCTTTCATAGTTTGATAGATTTACTTCTGACGTGCTGATACAGCTTTATTAATCGCATTGCTGATTAACGCTAAACGCTTCTCAACTGGTAATGCCAACCACTCTGCTACTTTGATTTTCATTTAGTTCACCCTTTCCAAAATCCATTTTCGTAAAAACGCTTCTACTTCCTTTGCTGGGTAATACCATTTGCCCCCGACCTTTGCTTTCGGGAAATCTTTATCATGAAAAAAGTTATCTTGGATGCTATTCCAACTCATACATGTTCTACGCTTAAGTTCGTTAGAATCCCAATATACGAATGATGCGTCGAACTCCTCTAATTTCTTACCAATTGCATCTAAGTAAATTTGTTTAGCTTCTGCATCGTTCACTTGTACCTGTAACACTTTTTTCACCTACCTTAAATATCTAAAATCTTACGAATGTGTTTTATATGTTCCTGAGCCTTCGGACCATCTTTACGGCCACGAATTATGTCTGATAGATAAGCATTTGAAATACCGACCATTTCAGCCAATTCCTTTTGTCTCATTTTCTTTTTAAATAGCTCTGATCTAACTAAAGCTCCTAAATCTTCTGGCATGTCGGAACCTCCTTCCTTAATTCAATTGCAAAGTTAATTGTCCATCATGTAAAAATTTATTAATGAAGAACATTAAACCTTTACCAGTAACAACTACTTGCCTATTAACTTTCAGCTCACCTTCTGAATCGAAATATTGTTGAGCATGTATTTTCATCAAACCTTGATTTAATGATTTTTGAGTAGGCATGTTATACTCTCGACCTCTGCGACTAACTAGGTAACCTTGTCCGCGTAACCATTTAAATAATCTGTCACGACCAATGTTTACACCGTTTTGTCGCATGTACTTTGCGGCGCCTTCAATTAAAAGTCCTTCATCGCTTGTAGTAATTGCATTCGCTAGAACAACTTTTTCTCGATCATTTTCAATTCGCTGTTTCAACTTGTCGTTTTCATCCACAGATTCAGCGAGCATATAAAGTGCTTCTTTGAATGTGGAAGGCAGATGATAGTCTGGTTGTTGTTTAATTAACTTTTGTTCCATTTCGTTGAATCGTTCAATATACAAAGCAGCAAATTGCGTACCTTTAGCACCTGTCATACGTGTACCGTATAATTCACAACCTTTTTTAGTTAACTTAAAACAAGGTCGTGTTTTTCCTTGAGAATCCAGATACTCATTTTCGATAAAATATGCCGGCTGATTTTTCAGCCCACCTAAATGTTCAATAATAGTGCGAATATCTTGCATAACATTTTTATGTTGACGCCCTACCATTTCAGCAACTTCTAAACTTGTTAGTGTTTGCTCTAGTTGTTTCAATTAGTTCACTCCTTCCGGTTTACTTTAACGTTGCTACCGTCATATAAGCTATAAGTCCGAATACTATACCGTCATTGGCTCGCTATCACAGCGCTTTACTTATTTGGAAAATATTAAGCTAAATTATTAGCGAATTACGTTGACTAAATTTAGTCTTTAATATAGAATGTAAACATAGCTAAATAAGACTTTTTAAAAGCCTTTAAACCAACATTTAAACCGTTCCCCAACGAAAAATGTTTATAAATAGGTCGTATTTTTTATTGTCTTTTTAGCCAATTAATTAGCTTATGAACAAAGTATATTAGTCTATGAACTAAAAGTCAAACAATTTTAGTTAAAAGATTAAAAACTTTTACTCATAAGTCATGAGGATGGTTGGTATGACTACATTTGATAGATTAAAAAAACTTTGTGAAGAACAAAGAATCTCTATTGTTGAATTAGAAGAAAAACTAGATTTTGGCAGGAATTCTCTCTATGGTTGGAAAAAGAAAGTTCCAAATGGTGCTAACTTAGAGAAAGTAGCAGATTATTTCGATGTATCCGTAGACTACCTACTTGGTCGTACAGATAAAAAGCGATACTTTGATCTAACTAAAAAAGATGAACAATCTATACAAGAAGAACTACAAAAAATGGTAGAAGGTCTATCTAAAAGTGGACACGCATCCTTTGACGGTAGAACTCTTGATGAATTAAGCGAGGAAGAAATAGAAGATAGAGAATTATTATTATCAAGTTTAGAAAATTCATTAAGACTAGCTAAGCGAGTAGCAAAACAGAAATTCACCCCTAAAAAATATAGAGATTAACGGGAGTGTTGGATGCCATGTCAATAAAGTCAATTGTTAATCAGTTAATTAAAAAATACGGAACTAACGACCCTTTTAAGCTCGCTGAGTACATGGGTGTACTTATTGTGTTTGAACCTTTGGGAAATGCGCTTGGATACTATAATAAGCATTTTAGAGTACCTATGATTCACATTAATGAAAATGCTGATAGGAAATTACAGATTTTTATTTGTGCTCATGAATTAGGTCACTACGTTCAACATGAGGATATTAACACTTCATTTTTAAAAAAACATACTCTTTTTTCTACAGATAAAATAGAAATAGAAGCTAATACATTTGCAGTTGAATTGTTATTACCTGACGAACTATTTTTGGAGCAAGATTATTATTCATGTTTTACCATCTATGATGCAATTAAAGAAAAAGGAGTTCCAAAAGAGCTACTTTCTTTAAAAACTATAGATGGTAAAAAAATTTTACCCTAAAGAGGAACAAATATTCCCATCAAAGGTGGTGATATTTAGTTTAGGAATTAATTATAAATAATGCAACAAGGAAAGGAGATCTTTATGGCTACATTTAGAAAACTTCCAAGTGGAAAATGGCAAGCAAGAGTATCAAACGAAGGTAAAGAACGAAGCATTGGCACATTTCGAACTAAAAAAGAGGCTGAAATCGAAGCAGCAAAAGTTGAGGAACGTATTTATTACGGTCAAACTCTTAATGATCGTAACATGATATTTGATGAAGTCATAGAAGAATGGCTGAAATATAAAAGAAGAAATGTAAAGGAATCTACTTTCGAACAAGTGGAAGTAATAACACGTTTACACATTAAACCTTTTTTCGGAAACAAACGTGTTATGAAAATAAGAAGGAGTGATATAAAAGATTGGCTTGACCATTATGTTGAATTAAAAAATAAAAAAGGTGAAAGTGCTTATTCATTTGGAGCACGGTTAAAATATCTATCGGTTATGAAAAGCTTATTACATTATGCAGTTCATGAATTAGAGGTTTTAGAAAAGAATCCTGCAGATAAATTAAAAGTTCCAGTGAAAGATAATGTTGAATTAAACAAAGATGATGTTAAATATTACAGCTTAAATGAATTAAGACAAATACTTGATTTCATGAAAACGTACAAGCATCAAAGATACCAAGACTATCAGTTATACTATATGCTTATGTATTTTTTAAGCGAAACAGGATTACGAATTAGTGAAGCATTGGCTTTACGTTGGTCAGATATTGAAGATAATAAAGTAAATGTTGAACGACAGGTAAGACGCGATAACAATAATAATCCAAAAATAACAACATTAAAAAACACATCATCATACCGTACCATAGGAATAAGTAATGAATTACTAAAGGAGCTTAAAAAATTTAAATTAAAACAAAATGAAATGATCTTAAGTAACAAATCCTTCAAGAAAAATAGTGATGATATAATCTTTCAAAACTACCTTGGAAATTACTTAACTCCATCCACAGTTAGAGAAAGTATCGAGAAGTATTGCAAAGCAGCTGGCGTAGATTATAAAGGAACTCATTGTTTTAGACATACACATGCTGTTTTACTTTTAGAATCAGGAGCAAGTATAAAATTTGTTGCTAATCGTTTAGGACATAAGACTATTAAAACAACTTCTGATACTTATTTAGATATTACTGAGAAAATAGAAGAAGACGAACTAAAAAAGTTCGCCTCCTACACTAAAGATAAAATCTGAATCGGCACGTTTTCGGCACGGCCGATTTTCATTGTACTTCAAAAACCTCTAAAACCCTTATATATCAGGCGTTTCAGGTGCATTACCCGATACTGCCCTCCATCTCAAACTTGATAAGACGGTTCATTTCTACTGCGTATTCCATTGGTAATTCTTTTGTGAATGGCTCGATGAAGCCCATTACGATCATTTCTGTCGCTTCTTCTTCAGAAATACCACGAGACATTAAGTAGAATAATTGTTCCTCTGATACTTTTGAAACTTTCGCTTCATGCTCTAAAGAAACATTATCATTTAAGATTTCGTTGTATGGGATTGTATCTGAAGTAGATTGGTTGTCCATGATTAACGTATCACATTCGATGTTAGCACGTGCACCACTTGCTTTAGGGCCAAAACGAACTTGACCCATATACGTTACCTTACCACCTTGTTTAGCAATCGATTTAGAAACGATTGTTGAAGATGTGTTTGGTGCCATATGAATCATTTTTGCACCTGCGTGTTGGTGTTGACCTTTACCTGCTAGTGCGATTGATAATGTCATACCACGAGCGCCTTCACCTTTAAGGATACAAGCAGGGTACTTCATTGTTAACTTAGAACCGATGTTACCGTCGATCCATTCCATTGTACCGTTTTCTTCAACAACTGTACGTTTTGTTACAAGGTTGTAAACGTTGTTTGCCCAGTTTTGAATCGTTGTATAACGGCAGTACGCATCTTTACGTACAACAATTTCTACTACCGCTGAGTGTAAAGAGTTTGTAGTGTAAACAGGAGCTGTACAACCTTCAACATAGTGTACGTGAGCACCTTCATCTACAATAATTAACGTACGTTCGAATTGGCCCATGTTTTCAGAGTTAATACGGAAGTAAGCTTGTAATGGCGTTTCCACTTTCACACCTGGTGGTACATAGATGAATGATCCACCTGACCAAACAGCTGAGTTTAGTGCAGCAAATTTGTTATCAGTGTAAGGAATCACTTTGCCCCAGTATTGTTTGAAAATATCTTCATTTTCACGTAAAGCTGAGTCAGTATCTTTGAACACAATACCAAGGTCTTCAAGGTCTTTTTTCATGTTGTGATAGACAACTTCTGATTCGTACTGAGCAGATACACCTGCCAGGTATTTTTGCTCTGCTTCTGGAATACCTAATTTATCAAAAGTAGCTTTAATTTCATCAGGTACTTCATCCCAAGATTTTTGTGTAGCTTCTGATGGTTTTACGTAATACGTAATTTCATCAAAATCTAAATCTCCTAGGTCGCCACCCCATTGCGGCATTGGTTTTGTATAAAACGTTTCAAGTGCTTTTAAGCGGTATTCAAGCATCCACTCTGGCTCTTGTTTCATAGTTGAAATTTCACGGACGATTTCTTCAGTTAAACCACGTTTTGAACGGAAAATTGATACGTCCTTGTCATGGAATCCGTATTTGTAATCGCCAATATCAGGCATTTTTTTAGCCATCGTTTCTCCTCCGTTCATGCATTATTGTTATCTTGTTTCAAGCTCAGCTATCTTGCTTTGAGTGAAAGTACCTATAGTGACTTTCACCCAAATTTAGATATTATTGATTCACACCTTTTTCCATCGCTTTCCAAGCTAATGTCGCACATTTAATACGTGCCGGAAATTGAGAAACACCTTGCAGTGCCTCAACATCCTCAAGGTCATATTTTTCGCTATAGTCTTCGCCCATCATCATTTTAGAAAAAATTTCAGCAAGCTCTAATGCTTCCTCTACTTTTTTCCCTTTAATGAGCTGCGTCATCATGGAAGCAGAAGACATTGAAATTGAACAGCCCTCACCGTCAAACTTCGCATCTTCTACAATACCGTCAGTCACTTTTAGCGTTAAGTGAATACGGTCTCCACAAGTCGGATTATTCATATCGATAGTAACAGCATCTTCTTCAATAGATCCTTTATTACGAGGATTTTTATAGTGATCCATAATGACTGAACGATATAGTTGATCTAAATTATTAAAAGACATCGCCAAAATACTCCTTCGCAGAACGTAACCCTGCAACTAGGCGGTCAATATCTTCCTCCGTGTTATATAGATAGAAGCTTGCACGCGCTGTCGCTACTTGTTGAAGACATTTCATTAGTGGCTGTGCGCAATGATGTCCTGCACGAACAGCAATACCATTCATATCAAGAACCGTTGCCACATCATGTGGATGTACATCGTCTAGGTTAAACGTTACAAGTCCACAACGTTTCATTGGATCACGTGGGCCGAAAATTTTAAGTCCGTCAATTGTTTCAAGCTGATTCATCGCGTAGCCTGCAAGTTTATGCTCATGCTCCGCAATGTTATCTAGCCCAATTTCAGTTAAGAAATCAATAGCGGCTCCTAAACCTACTGCACCTGCAATAATAGGAGTTCCACCTTCAAACTTCCACGGTAATTCCTTCCACGTTGAATCGTAAAGTCCAACAAAGTCAATCATTTCGCCACCAAATTCAATTGGCTCCATCTTTTCAAGGTGTTCCTTTTTACCATATAGTACACCTATTCCAGTTGGTCCGCACATTTTATGACCTGAGAACCCTAAGAAATCTACATCTAAATCCTGCACATCGATTTTCATGTGTGGTGCTGCTTGTGCACCATCCGCTACCATTACAGCACCATTAGCATGCGCGATTTGAGCGATTTCTTTAATCGGGTTAATCGTTCCAAGGACGTTTGACGCCATTGACACCGACACAATTTTTGTTTTAGGTGTAATTGTCGCACGAACCTTTTCTAGGTTAAGTGTGCCATCCGCTTCAAGCTCAATATATTTCAGCGTTGCATTTTTTTCCTTTGCTAGTTGTTGCCAAGGAATAATATTAGAGTGGTGCTCCATGTGAGTAATCACAATTTCATCACCTTCAGCAACATTAGCACGACCATAACTTGATGCAACTGTATTTAAAGCAGTTGTAGTACCGCGAGTAAAAATAATTTCTTGTGTTGATGTAGCATTAATAAAATTACGAACCTTTTCACGCGCCCCCTCATACTTGTCAGTTGCACGGTTCCCTAATGTATGCACACCACGGTGAACATTGGAATTATCGAATTCATAATAATGCTTCATTGCTTCAATCACTTGAATAGGCTTTTGAGAAGTTGCTGCGCTATCAAGGTAAACAAGCTTATGACCGTTTACTTCCTGATCTAAAATTGGGAAATAGCTTTTAATGTCTTTATTCATCATTAGCGAACTTTCCTTTCAATAACCTCCGTCAGTTGCTTTTGAACTCCTTCGATAGGTAATTGCTTCACAACTGGCGCAAGGAATCCATGGATAACAAGGCGCTCTGCTTCTGCTTTCGAGATACCACGACTCATTAAGTAGTAAAGTTGTAGTGGATCTACTCGACCAACAGATGCTGCGTGTCCTGCTGTTACATCGTCTTCATCGATCAATAGAATTGGGTTTGCATCGCCACGAGCTTTTTCAGAAAGCATTAACACACGTGATTCTTGCTGCGCATCCGCTTTTGTCGCACCGTGTTCGATGTAACCAATACCATTAAAGATTGATTGTGCTGCATCTTTCATTACACCATGCTTTAAGATATGACCATTTGAGTTCTTACCCCAGTGACGAACCTCAGTAGTAAAGTTAAGTTTTTGTTCACCGCGACCAACAACTACTGTTTTTGTATCAGCATGAGAACCGTCACCGATTAGATGTGTAATGTTTTCAGAAATAGTATCTGAGTCATTCATTAAGCCAAGAGCCCAATCTACTTTCGCGTCACGAGCTAGTCGTGCACGACGATTTACATAAGTAGTATATCCTTTCGCAAGTACATCAACCGCACCGTAAGTTACTTGTGCATTGTCTTGAACTACTACTTCTGCAATAATGTTTGCTTGACCTTTTGCTTCTTCAACTGTTGAAATATATGTTTCAACATAAGTTACAGCTGAATTTGCTTCAGCAACAACTAACACGTGGTTATATAATGAAGCTTCTGCATTATCATTTAAGAATACTACTTGAAGCGGCTGTTCGATAATGACATTTTTAGGTACGTATACGAACACACCACCGTTAACAAGTGCCGCATGAAGCGCTGTTAATTTATGCTCATCAACTTTTACAGCTTCTGTCATAAAGTACTTTTTAACAAGGTCGCCATGTTCACGAACCGCTGTTAAAATATCTGTAAAAATAACACCTTTATCAGCTAGTTCTTGTGATGTTTTAATGAAAGCTGGTGTGTTATTGCGTTGAACATAAAGATTTTCTTGTGCCTCAAAATCAATTAAACCTTTTGCTTCTTCTGGTAATGCATCAAGTGAAGAGAATCCTTCACTGTCAACTGTGTGAGTTGGGAAATTTACGAAATCCCATTTTGTAATATTTGTTCTGTCTGGTTTTGGCAAATCTAAACCAGTTACTTTGTCTAGTGCTGCCGCGCGAAGTTCTGTAAACCAAGCCGGTTCTCCATTTGCTTCCGAGAACGAGCGCACGTCCTGTACTGTTACAGGCAAGTTAAGTTCCACTGTCATGCTAGTTCGTCCTCCCTCTTATGCTTCTTGTTCTTCAGTTTCTTCTTCGATACCTAATTCTTTTTTAATCCAGTCATAGCCTTCAGCTTCTAAACGTTGCGCTAATTCTTCTCCACCTGATTTAACAACGCGACCTTGCATCATTACGTGTACATGGTCTGGTGTAATGTAGTTAAGTAGGCGTTGGTAGTGAGTGATCATTAAGCAGCCAAATCCTTCTCCACGCATTGCATTGATTCCTTTAGAAACAACTTTTAGTGCGTCAATATCAAGACCAGAGTCAATTTCATCTAAAATTGCGAAAGCTGGTTTAATCATCATTAATTGAAGAATTTCGTTACGTTTTTTCTCACCGCCAGAGAAACCTTCATTTAAATAACGTTGTGCCATATCTTCGTGCATTTCAAGGAAATCCATGTTTTTATCTAATTCACGGATAAATTTCATTAGAGAAATTTCATCGCCTTCTTCACGGCGTGCATTAATAGCTGAGCGTAAGAAGTCAGCATTTGTTACACCAGCGATTTCAGAAGGATATTGCATTGCTAGGAATAAACCAGCTTTAGCACGCTCGTCCACTTCCATTTCTAGTACATTTTCGCCATCAAGTTCTACTGTACCAGAAGTTACTTCATATTTAGGATGACCCATAATTGCAGAAGCTAGTGTTGATTTACCAGTTCCGTTTGGTCCCATGATTGCATGAATTTCATTTGTATTAATTGTAAGGTTTACGCCTTTTAAAATCTCTTTCCCGTCGATTTCAACGTGAAGATCTTTAATAACTAAAGTTGACATGAAAATACCTCCATAGTGTGTTCAGTGAATGGTGAACCATTCCTTAATTATCATCATTCTAATCTTAACTGAAAATCGTTCTCTATGCAAACCATTTCAATCACTTTCATTTTCATCTGAAACAATCCTTAATAATAAAGAGTTTGTAAGCATTTTCAGATTATTGCTAATCGTCATTGACAATGAGAATCAACTTTCCTCATTTTCAATGAAATAATTCTAATTGAGAATCAGTTTCATCTAGCTACATAGTGAAAACCCCGCAGAAAGTGCGAATTGTAGCTGTTTTGTGACAAAAATGTATAAATAACAATACCAATACTATAACCATTTTTATTAGAATAGAATCAAATAAAGGAAAGTCTCTCGAGAGTACTAGTTAATATAACATGGGGTTAATTTCCGTTCCGGCTGGGCGATTTCATGGAGGCGTCAGCCGGAACGGAAATCAACTTATAAACATGGTATTAGTTTTAACCAATGTTGTTCCATACTTTGGGTGGGCCAAAATTATTATTTTTCCCTTTGCCTATTTTATATAGATTGTTCCTTGAAAATATCGATTATGATTGAATATGCAGTTTCAGGAGGCGGTCAAAATGTGGAGATTTGTGTATGTATGAAGCAGTAAGTAAATTAAAGAAGCAGACCAACAAACTTTATTATTTAAGACACTTGAACAAGGTCTCTATCTAAAAGAAGGAAGTAATTAATATAGAAGTACAGATATAAAAGAAGAAACTATTATGCCAATACCAAAACTCAACGACAGCTTATTGATTTCTCTCAAATCACCCGATTCCTTTTTCATCTCTTTGAAAAATTTTGTCGTCATAAACACGCCGCCCATCAATAACACACAACCGATAGACGCAACGATGTCCGCTCCTACAGCTTTACCCATTTCGATGGCCGCTACCGCTATAAAGTATATGCAAGCAGCAAACAAATATAGAGCTTTTTCCTTCCTCTCTAATTTTCTACTTTTCTTTTTCTCCACTTTATACCAATTCTTCAAATCTTCTTGCGACACATACTGCGCAACAACGGCTTCTACTTGTTTCGCACATTTTTTTTGGACTTTGACCATATAAAAACCTTCGTATTCTTCAGGCGACCGCTTTAAAATTCTTTTATTCTTATTTCAAACGGAATGTAGGACAGCTTCTTCTGAATGTCCAATCAACATTTTCTTTTTAAACAAACTCAGCACCTCTTACGAATAAGTTAAATTACGCTTAATTATATTATTCCATTCGCCTTTTCCACCAATCCAAAATATTCCACAATCTTTTAAATATCTGACTCTTTCATTTAACAACAATCTTTGAGAAAACTGCCTTCTTCTTACTTCCTTGAGCTCCAATGAAGTTACTAAGCATCTCCTTCAATTAAAACTTGCTAGCCAACATTTGTTTATTTACAATTATTTTTCATCTTAATAGTATATAATTGAGATATAATCAATCGTATTTTTCGATTAATAGAGGTGAAGATCTAGTGGAGTTACGTCAATTACGTTATTTTGTTGAAGTTGCTGAGCGTGAACACATTTCAGAAGCTGCCGTACATCTTCATGTTGCTCAATCTGCAATAAGCCGACAAATTGCTAATTTAGAAGATGAATTAGGCACACCACTTTTTGAACGTGTCGGACGAAATGTTAAATTGACACCGATTGGAAAAATATTTCTCGAGCACACTATTACTGCTTTAAAAGCCATCGATTTTGCCGCAAAGCAAGTTGAAGAATATTTAGATCCTGCTAAGGGTACGATAAAAATCGGTTTTCCAACGAGCTTGGCTAGCTATGTATTGCCAACTGTTATTTCAGCCTTTAAGCGTGAATATCCAGATTTGCAATTCCAGCTCCGCCAAGGCTCCTATCGTTTTTTAATTGATGCAGTCAAAAATCGTGAGTTAAATTTAGCTTTTTTAGGCCCTCTTCCACCAAAGGACGAATCGATCCATTCAACAATATTATTTACTGAAAATATTGCCGCATTACTGCCAGCAAAACATCCATTAGCCAAAAAAGAAAGTATTCAGCTTGCCGATTTACGTAACGATTTATTTGTATTATTCCCAGATGGATACATATTACATAAAGTAGCTATGGATGCCTGCCGAGCTGCCGGCTTCTCGCCAAACGTCATCTCCGAGGGTGAGGACTTAGATGCACTAAAGGGTCTTGTCGCTGCAGGCATCGGGGTCAGCTTATTACCAGAAAGCTCACTGTATGATTCAACTGCTCGCTTCACAGTAAAAGTACCGATTAAAGCACCAGCGATTCCAAGAACAGTCGGTATTATTTCACCTGTAAACCGTGAAATTGCACCATCAGAAAAAATATTTTTAGACTTCGTGACAAATTTCTTTTCACGCCTTTCTCAATTCCAATAAAAAAAATCGCCGTAGCTGGCGATTTTTTTAGTTTAAGGTGCTTTCATTCTTCAGTTCGGCGGTTTTATCCGTCACCTTGGCTCTTCTTTCCGTCTCATCGGCAATTCTATCCACAACTTTGGCTGTTCTATCCACGATTCTGTCGTTTCTATCCAAGACTATGTCGGTTTTATCCGTCACCTTGACTCTTCTTTCCGTCGCTCTGGTTTCCATCCGTCACTTCGGCTCTTCTTTCCGTCTATCTCGCCTTTCCATCCGTCGCATCGGCAATTCTATCCGCAGCTTTGGCTGTTCTATCCACGATTCTGTCGTTTCTATCCACCACTTTGGCTGTTTTATCCACGATTCTGTCGTTTCTATCCACCACTTTGGCTGTTCTATCCACGATTCTGTCGTTTCTATCCACGACTTTGGCTGTTTTATCCGTCACCTTGACTCTTCTTTCCGTCGCTCTGGTTTCCATCCGTCACCTCGGCTCTTCTTTCCGTCGCTCTCGCCTTTCCATCCGTCGCATCGGCAATTCTATCCGCAACTTTGGCTGTTCTATCCACGACTTTGACGATTCTATCCACGACTTTGGCTGTTCTATCCACGATTCTGACGTTTCTATCCATGACTTTGGCTGTTCTGTCCGTCACTCCGGCAATTCTTTCAATCATTCCTTTGATTGTTCGTTAATCCATTGTAACGTTTTTGAGCCTAGACCTCCGGCACGCCATAAAACAACCTCATGGTAACTTCTCTTTTGCACGTGCGCTGTCCATTTTTTAAGTGTTTCAAGATCGGCATACCAAACTTCATGCTTAACATTTTGTTCATCTAAAAAAGTGAAATAAGCCGCACCACTTGCTTGATCGCGTTGTTTAACTGCTTTCGTTTTGTTTAGTAAGTCCTCTGCCTCAACCTCCGTTAAAGCAACCGTCTTGCCTTGATTTATCCATTGGAATCCGCCAGTTGAGAAAGCAATCGCTAATTTTTGATTAGACTTTTTAATTTTTTTTACTAAGTCATTTAAAAATGAATAGGTCGCCTTTGCACCTGGGCCACTATGATATCCATGCACATTATAAGCCATCACAGTATATTTAGGCCCATTCGGTAATTTAATATTAAATGGAAACTCTGGCTCTAGTACGACATGTAATGAAACATCCTTTTTTAATAGCTGTTCATAAAGTTCATCTATGAATTGGACGTACCTAGAGAGATCCTCTTTAGCAACCTTTTCATAATCAATTTCGATACCATTCATATTGTATTGTTCAACAACCTGCATAATATTATCAATATGTTGCTGCCTTGATGATGCATCTTTAAACAACCGATGTAATAACGCACTATCCTTCTGAACTATTGGGGCGTTATCTGTAACATAATCGTTAATTAACGTGAGTATAACATGATGTGATTCATTAAATTGTTGCTGTGTTTGTTTCAATGTTTCTATCGCATCTTCAGTAAATAATAATTGGTCATTCTCATTAAAATAAGCACCAAAAACGTGAATGTCTTGTAAGCCCTGTTGTGAATTTTTCACATCCTCGATGGCAGATTTATTTTGCCATTCAGGTAACCAAATAGACAATTGAAGCTTGTCTTTGTACTTCAACCCTTCCCTTGCCTTAACAGGTGCTTCTTTACTATTACTACAAGCTGTGATAATTAGTAGTGCTATACAGATAAACAGAATAATTTTTTTCACTTGAATCTAGTTCCCCCCGTTTTAGAAGGTTTCAATAAAGAAATCAACAACATTATTAAATAAAGTCAATGTTTTGTGCTTTACTTTATCGAATTTCGTATATTGGTTAGTAAAAAGCGTCTGATCGTTAACATCTGTAATCAAAATATCTTCGATGAATGTATCATAAATATCATCTGCATACTGTTCATGCGATGTTTCCTTTTTGCTGAACAACGCACCAAATCCAATTTTAGATCCTTGAATGTCAGGATTTACTTGAATTGTCTTGGATAATACCTTATCTACACCTATGTTAATTTTACCATTTTCTACATAAATGTTAAATACTCTCGTTTTTGTTAAGTTTCGTGGATACTCTTCCTCGTCAATTCTAGAGCCTTTTTGCGTATCCAGATAATCGTATACAGTAGCCTTATTAAATGCATACTCTTCTTCATTCCACTTTATTTCGTTTAACGGAAAACGTTCTTTCTCAACAACGCTTGATTCTGGTGATTTTTCAAAAACAACAATCTCATTATCGATTAATGCCACCCGAATATAGCTATTATATTTTTCATCATAGTTTAAATAAATAGATTGTTGTCCTACGACATTCCCTTTAAAGGCAAAGTTTATATTATATTTCTCTGGCAGAGTTTCCTTCAATATTACCCGTCCTTCACTAGAAGGTTCCGATGTTATTGTAATCTCATTATTTTCAAATTCTGCTGCCCCCTTCAATACAGACCATTCTTTTGCCCGTTGACGATCTCCGACTTCAAATTCTACATTTTGCTTACTAGCTTGGCGGATTTTCATCATCACATGATTGGTAGACCAATAGGGGGATACTTGTAATCTACTTAAATTGTAGAGATTAGCATCCGCATCATTATATGCCCCTAGCTCCAAATTGAAATGCATTTTAAATATATCTTTAATTTCTTTAGTATTCGCACTTTCAACTAACGAATCCATATTATTATAAAGTGAGTTGGCATGCATAATAGCATAGACCTTTGGAACTTCTCCTAATTCCTCCTCATAAATATCATGCATTAGCTTGTAATCTTTTCGGATACGCTTTTCCATTTCTTGTCGCGTTTCACTTGGAATCATATATTGATTGCGGATGAAGTCCATTAAATAATGATTATAATATTCGATAGTCGTTTTATTCGGCACATTATTTTCATCTTTTACACCTAACGACTGTCCTTTATCGTTATACATATTAATATATGTCAGACGGTACCCATTAGAGCCCAACTCCCAATAGCCACTTTTCTTCATGAGTAATAAGTCTTTCGGCTTTAAAAATTTGTTGTCCCGTGTATCCATTTTATTGGCGTACGTAAACATGGTAGCTTTAAAATTTAGATCCTCCATGATGTTTTGGGCAAATATACTAGAATCTGTACGTCCATCTTCAAATGATAAATACAACGCCTTTTCTGGCAATGGTTTGTTTTTCTGATAAAAATCTAAAATATCCTGCTGAGTAACGGTTGTATAGCCTTGACTTTCAAGCAGTGCTAGTTGTTTTCTCAAATTCTCTTTAGATACATATTTAGGAGATTCACCCCTGCTCACCCCAAAATATGATAATGCGATGAAACCATCTTTATTCACTAAAGGAACCGTTTCCTCTACCCTTTTATCCGTTAAAAATACCACACGTATTAAAATAACAGCTAAAAATACAACGATAATCGTTTGAACAATTGATCGTATTATTTTCCTTCGATTCTTTTTAGCTGGATTTAATACAACATTTTTTTCACTCATTCCTTCTCACCCATTTTGCTAATTTTTAGAATCGAAAATCGAGATTTTCGTAATTTTTGTTTTTCTAATTTCTTTTCTTTGGCGATGACATCTTGAGGTGTTTCTCTCGTACCCCAAGTTGATTTCCAAAATGTAACCCATGCAACAGGCATTTGCCACAGCAAAATAAATTCATAGAACAGTACAAAGATAAAACCAAACGTCCACAATTTACTTTTTCTAAAGAAAAGATGGGCCAAGCTCATTAACATTGCCATCAATAACAAGCCCATTAAAAATGTAGTTGGAAAAATGCCATGCATAATTGGCACATAACCTAAATTGTAAACAACAACAATAGGCGCTGCTATTGGTACGATTAAACCGATGATGAAGAAAAGAAACATAAAAGGTTCCTTCTTCCACATAAATAAAAATGCTCGTAACGATTCGCGTAGCCATGATCGTTTCCATCTCATTTGTTGAGATAAAAAGACTTTTGTATCGGATGGAACAATTGTAGAACATACAGCATTGTCCTGATATCCCGTTCGATGTGTTTTCAAAATATAGTTTGTCATACTACGGTCATCCCCGAATGTCGCAGGCTGTCCAAGAAATTTTTGGTTTAACCATGCTGTCTCGTTCTTCAAAATAAGCTCTTTTCGATAACATGCTAAAGGACCAGATAAACAAGTGACTGTATCGAACCAAGATTCAGCAGCTTTCATGATCCGAAAGGCGATATAATAGCGAACTGTTTGCAATTTTGTCAAAGCATTTGTAAATTTATTTTCCACTTCTGTTCGTCCAGCCACACCACCCATTTTAGGATCTTGGAAAGGCTGTACTAAATTTCGAATGGCATGAGGTTCTAAAAAACTATCAGAATCTACGAAAACAACTAAATCATGTTTAGCAAGATGCACCCCTGCCACTAAAGCCTCTCGTTTCCCCCCATTTTGAGGTAGTTTATAGAAGCTTAAACGATCCTCCGTTTTAAAACGCTCACCCTCGTTATGAATAAGGTCAATCATTTCTTTTGCTTTTTCCTCAGTTTTATCTGTTGAACAATCATCTACAACAATAACCTCTAGTTTGTCTACAGGATAATACTGATTAATACAACTTAAGACTGTTCTATGAATCCATTGTTCTTCGTTAAATACTGGAATAATAATAGAAACGCCTGGTTCAAACTTAGGGTTTATCGGAACAGTCCTATAGAAAATACCAAATAAATATCTACTTAAAAGAAAAGTTGCAGCAATAATACTATATAGATATAAGAATTTATTGAATCTAAAATAAATGACACTTTCAGCCCGCATTAACATAACGATTAGAGAAACTACCAATAAAAATATACTTGCCATAAAGATTGATAGTCCCCATCGTTTTTTTATCATATAGTCATTTAAAGGCTGTAAAAATTCACATGCATAATAGCATCTAGTTTCACCATCTACTTCTTTTGTAAAGTGACGAACAACTTTCGCTTTTACCTTTACCTTAGATTCATAGCCCTCCGGCATCGCACCACCAGGTATGGTGAATTTCATCGTAATAATTTCATCTATTAAAAAATGATTAGGACTATTTGAAAATACAAGGATACCTGTTACCGAAATATCCTCCGCATAATGTTTATCACTACCCTTTTGCTTTGCTCTTTTAATTTGTACTTCAAAATTCGTTTCATAGCGTAAACTTAACAGCTGTAAACGATATATTTCATTGACATCTGTAGGGTCGATTTCCTCCTTTTGATACGAAGCACCTCGACGATTAACGAGATTTCGTACATGTTCTGGGTCAGGAATATTCGATAAAATGCGTCGATCAGAGCGTGGTATCGTTAAAATCTCTTTTTTCTTATTCATGATTATCAATTCACTTTCTTATTTGAATCTTCTTCAATCCAAGTCGACATTTTCGCAAAACTATACCCATCTTTTTGCAGCTTTTCAATGATTAACGGCAATGCTTCAACTGTTTTTGTACCGTCTAAAATGTGCATAACAATCACCTTTCCTGGAGCAATTCGAGTCATCACACGATTATAAATATCTCGAACGGTATATTTTAAATTCCAATCGAATGATGCTATATCGTACATAGCAATAGATTTAACACCTGTAGCGGCAATAATTTTCGCTGACTCCTCATTAATAGCACCTTTATTAGGTCTGAAATACAGCAAAGGTTCTTCCTGTAAGGCGTATGTTAACGCCTTATGTGCCATCACGACATCCTGTTGTAACTCTTCTGGTGTCATTGTCGTAACATCAAGGTGATTGTAAGAATGGCTTGCAACCTCATGTCCTCTCTCAACAATTAATCGTGCTAATTGCGGATCCTTTTCTACACCTTTGCCAATTAAAAAGAATGTAGATTGAACATGATACTTATCAAGAACATCTAAAATTTCTTTAATTCTCTCCTCACTTGCCCAATCATCGAAGGTTAAAGCAATTTCTTTTTTTGAAGTATTTTTACGGTAGAACATATTTGGTTTAACATTTTTGTAATCTGGGTTCATTTTAATAGCATCATAGCCTGCAATTTCCTCTAAGGATTTTGCTAAATATCGTTCAGCTAATACATCCGTTAATGTAGAGAAAACGTATCCTTTTTCTTCCCCTACTTTAGACAGTAGTGGTATAACATCAATAATCGCAGGATTAATGTACGTGTTTAAATGAATAACAGAGCCGCTGTTGATAAAGCGATGAATATAATCCACTATTTCCTCAGCACTTTGCATATTTCGATCTTTCGGATTAATGGAAGACTCTACAACTCCCTTCATATTGAGGGTTTTAGCCGCTAAACGCATATTGTCAGTTGAGTCACCGGAACGACTACGAACGTATTTCGGTGTATAACCTAATTGCTCTTCAAAAACTTCATTCGCTAAATAAATTTCTTTATACGTTTCTTCATAATTTAAATCAGTCATTTCAGTAAATGTTAATGTTCCGTTTTCTACCTCGTGACCTTTAGTTAAAATGTCCTTCACTAACTCCGGATCTTGCGCTACTCGTGTACCTTCTACAAAGAATGTTGCCTTCATGTTAAATTGATCTAATACCTTTAATAGACGCTGCATTGTTTCATTGTCTGCAAGCCCATTAAAGGTTAATGCTACCTTTGGACTAATAATACCTATGTGACTATAAGTATCACTCATCGTCCCATCATGTTCCTTTACCTCAATTGTTGAATCAACTGGTTTAATCTGATTTTGAGTAGACGATTGACACCCAGCTAAAAATAAAATGATTAATAGACTACATAATTTTAGTCGTATCATTTCTAAAGAATCCCCTTATAATTTGTAATAATTTTCACTTTTAAATAGATATTGGGTATTTCTCGTATCAAAAATTAAAGCAGCATGTTGATCAATTAATGAATAATCAATAGTTGCATGATTCGTTAAAATGACGACAGCATCAGCTTTTTGAATTAATTCTCGTGTTAGTGAAACAGTGTTAAAAATGTCGTTATCAACTGAAAATGTTCCGATAAATGGATCAACAACCTTTAGATCACACTGCTTTTCCTTTAATTTCTTAATAACATGTAGTGCTGGTGATTCTCGGAAATCATTAATATTAGGCTTATAGGTAATTCCAATAACTACAATCTCTGCTTCACGTATCTCTTTTTCCTGTGCATTTAAATAATTTTCTAGTCTTTCAACTACAAAGTTCGGCATGGAATCATTAATTTTATCTGCTGCCTCAATTAATGTTGCAGAAATACCATGCTGCTGGCCGGCCCATAATAAATATTTAGGGTCTACTGGTATACAATGACCGCCAACTCCAGGGCCAGGTGTAAATGGCATAAAACCATAAGGCTTTGTTGAGGCGGCTTCAATAACTTCCCACACATCGATATCCATCTTATGGCAAATCTGACTTAATTCATTGACTAGGGCAATATTAATTTGTCGAAATGTATTTTCTAGTAACTTTTCCATTTCAGCAACGTTTGGACTTGTTACAGCAAACACATTTGTATTGATTACTTTTTCATAAAAAAGCTTGGAAACTTCTAAACAAGCTGCTGTTATGCCGCCAACTACTTTAGGCGTATTGGAAACTGAAAAATTTAAATTCCCAGGGTCCACACGTTCAGGAGAATAAGCTAAAAATATATTATGCCCAATAACGAAGTTACCTTTTTCAAGAATTGGTTGAACTATTTTTTCGGTTGTTCCGGGGTAAGTTGTACTTTCAAGAATTATTAAAGTATTAGGGGACATGTTTTGTTCGATTGCATTAGCTGCATCAACAATATACGAGATATTAGGTGTTCCATCTGCAGTCGTAGGTGTCGGTACACAAATAATAATGACATCTACATGTGCAAGTTTAGAAAAATCATTTGTCGGCTCAAGGTTCTCTTCATAAATTGCTTTTTCGATGATTGCATTAGACATATCAGCAATATAGCTAACACCACTTTTTAATTTAGAAATTTTTTCATTGTCTTTATCGAAACCAATTACTTCAAAACCTTTCTTGACGATCTCCAAGGCTAATGGGAGCCCCACATAGCCAAGTCCAATAACCCCAATTACAGCACTTCTTGTTTTGATTTTTTTTGATATAGCTAATATCGGTGACTCAATTTTTATTCCCATAAGCAATTACTCCTTGTCTAAGTTATTTTAAATTCAAAGACTACTTCTCAATTGCTAATTCTTTTACGCTTCATTCATTTGTATTATGAATTCCCCTCATCCACACACCCATTCTCAGTAATATAATCCACAAATTTGAAATTTATATCTCTCCACACATATAGTACTAAATAAAACTAAACATTTTCTAAACAAATTCCATACAAAATGAAAAAACAACTATCTTATCGCATTTTTTTCTAACAAAATCTTAAATTCAATTCTTTAGCACTACGTTTTTTCAATAACTCTCTACATAATCATTAAATTTTATTAAATTTTAACAAGCACAAACTGTAATAATTTGTAACAAAAAAATTCACACTATTCTTTTAAGGCTATTTAATTATTAGTAAATCCATGAGAAACGCTTTATAATCACAAACTGAAAAATGCACTCTCTCATTAATCTTTAAGAAAACTCCAACATCTGTATACTCGATTAGCAATAAATCCTAAGCAAAAAAAAAATCGCCGTAGCAGGCGATTTTTTTTTGCTTAGATGATGCTGTCCATGACTCATCCTGTATTAATTAGGTTTTTTGTTGAAACGATCAACAATCATAGATAATGCGCCATCTCCAGTTACATTTGTAGCTGTACCAAAGCTATCTTGCGCTAAGTATAGTGCGATCATTAGTGCAAGCATTGTATCATCGAAGCCGAGCATTGTTTGTAGTAAACCTATTGCTGCCATAACTCCCCCTCCAGGGACACCTGGTGCAGCAACCATTGTAATACCTAGCATAAAGATAAAGCCGATATATTGTGCAAAACCTATATCCATACCATTCATCATCATAACACCTAAAGAACAAGTGACGATTGTGATCGTACTACCTGATAAATGAATGGTTGCAAAAAGTGGGATTGTAAAATTCGTTACTTTTTCTGAAGCTCCAGTTTTTTGTGATTGTCGCAATGTAATCGGAATAGCTGCAGCTGATGATTGTGTGCCCAATGCTGTAAAATACGCAGGTAACATTGTTCGAAGTAACATAAGTGGATTTTTCTTATTTAAAGTTCCCGCAGCAGTGTATTGTACCAGCAATATTACCCAATGCATCACAATTATAAGTACGAAGACAATTGCGAAGACAGATAAAATTTTTGCGACTTGCCCACCAAATGTCATGTTCAAGAAGATCCCAAAAATATGAAATGGTAAAAGTGGAATAATAACAAATGAAATTAATTTTTCAATGATCTTATTAAACTCTTCAAAACCGCGTTTCATCACATCACTTTGAATGGCTGTCATTCCAATCCCTACGATAAATGCAAAAATTAATGCTGACATAACACCCATTAATGGCGGCATTTCAACTTTAAAGAATGCCTGTGCTAAAAATCCCTCTGGGTTTTTCATGCTTTCCATAGCACCATTTGATATGAAATTGGGCAACACATTTCGCGCTACCAAAAAGGCAAATATTCCTGCAATGATTGTTGAGAAATAGGCAAAGAATGTTGCCAAACCTAATAATTTCCCGGAGCCTTTCCCAAGCTGAGCAATGCCCGGAGCAATAAATGCAATAATAATAAGTGGTACAACAAAATTTAAAAAATTACCGAATAAGCCATTGAATGTTGCAAATATACGTACAATTGGCTCTGGCATAAAGCTTCCGAGTATTACCGCTAACAAAATAGCGACAATAATTTTTGCCAATAGACCAAATTTAAGCTTCATTATATTGTCCTCCTTAAAAATACAACTGTCTTTCTAGAATGTAATATTAGTAATTTAACATAAACAATCGTGAGAATATACAGTTCAATAAATAGACGGAATTATAAAATATTTTTATATTTTCAAACAAAATAGTTCATTATCATAACGTGGGGTCGATTTCCGTTCCGACTGGGCGCTTTGTTGCTGCCGCTTCGCTTTCGCTACAGAAAACATTTGTTGCTGCCGCTTCGCTTTCGCACAGAATAAACATTTGTAGCTGACGCTTCGCTTTCGCTACAGAAAACATTTGTTGCTGCCGCTTCGCTTTCGCACAGAATAAACATTTGTTGCTGCCGCTTCGCTTTCGCACAGAATAAACATTTGTAGCTGACGCTTCGCTTTCGCTACAGAAAAC
>NZ_SADV01000032.1 GCF_006864135.1 Lysinibacillus sphaericus
TTAATGAAATCTCTGCGTACAAATCACCAAAAACTCCTTTATACTCAGGGAAAACTTGATCTAATACAGCTTGAAATTGTAGCTTTGTTTGAACCATAATTCCTGTCATATTTTCGTGTTGCCTTGTCAGATGCCGAAGGTTTAAAAGCCGAATACCACGTTTTTTCTGAGGCTCTAAATCCTCTTTGTAATATAGTTCGCCTAAGTGATAAGCATCAATGGCATCTGTTTTGGTTTTTCGTAAGCTAGAACTTTTTGCTCGGTAAGATATTAGTGGATTTACGATAATGGCAACGTACTCTCTTGCTTCTAAAAACTGAACAACTGGGGCATGGTAGTGTCCTGTGGACTCCAAAACAACAGGTGGTTTCATCCCTGTTTGATGCTCTAAATCTATTAAATAAGAGTGTAACTCTTCAAGCCCCTCCACCGTATGTTCAACTTTCACACTATTTTTATAGGGCATTTTTTTATCCAAGAACATTTGAATCTGACTTTCACCTTTTGCGACATCCAGACCAACTACTGGATTCATGTTTATCTCCTCCTAAGGTAGTGTATTGACCGGTAACCTCTATCTAGCTTGTTATTCATATCTTCGCTTGTTATACGAGATCGTAATGTCCCAACCAGCCTAATCATGTGTTAACAAGTAGAGGGCGAACAGTTTAGTTGTCGGGATCTAGTCCCACGGGTGCTTCCGTTCGACCCCGGCTACTATCAATCTATAAATTGAATAAAAAATAGTCAACCAGATTACTCTGGCTGACCTTATAATACGAACGGGTGCTTTACTTCAAGATGGGATTAAACTGCGATCCCATCTTTTTCTTGTTCAACTCCCATGAAAGAACTTAATCATCTTTCATTTTCTGTGGTGAAGTGCTGCTTTTTGCACTTCATGGATGGCTAACGGGGCAGTTTAGTTGAACAAGAAGGTTACTTTAAACAGATATACCAATGCGGAATTTTAAATTCCATCACTACAGAATCCACCTAAGATTAGAGCGGAAACCTTTACTATAATATCCCACTTTTTAGGGTATATATAAAGAAGTCATCTAGTGCCACTAGATGACTTCTTTTAAAAAACAAGTTTAACTTAGAATAACTGATATTTTATTTATTTGCATTTAACTTATCATCAAAGTTAATTTTAGTAATCCCTGGTTCTAAACCTTGAACTTTCTTGTAGGCGGATTGTGAAAATTCAGGTCCAGCTTCATTTTTTTGAGTTTTCTTACCTTTAATCATAGTTAAAGACACAACAAAAAGAGAAAATAATGCAAATATTGCACCAACTATAGGATTAATTTCGATTCTAGAATATTCAATTACAACTCCACCAATCATAGAACCCAGTGCAATACCAAGATGTGTGGCTGAGTTATTTATACTCTGCTGAATATCAGAATTCTCTCGAGCAGTGACGATTAAGTAACTTTGTATGGCAGGTGTTAGTGCCCAACTTAGCATACTCCACATCATCAATACAACAATAAATAAAGGGAAAAACTTTATTGAAAATGGAATTGAAATAAGCGATATGGTGAAAAATATAATTATACCGATTATGCATCTTTGAGGGCCGAAGCGGTCAGATAAAAATCCTCCAAGGCCACCGCCAATGATGGCAGCTACTCCAAAAATCAATAAAATGATACTAATCCAGTTACCTTCTAATCCCAAAGTTGCTTCCAAGTATGGAGTGAGGTAAGCATATAGTATTAAATGTCCAGATATGAATAAAAATGACGTTAACTGTATCAATACAATTTTCCTGCTTTTCAATGAGCTCAGCTGTTCTTTTAGTTGTTTTTTTAATGGTATACCTGATTTAGGCTCAATTTTATCCATAGAGAAATAAATAAAAATAATGGATATGACAGTAAGGATAACTATAAGTAAGAATGGCGCATTCCAGCCAAAAGAATTACCAAGCACTAATCCCAACGGAACACCAAGCACTAATGACCCGGTTACACCCATAAAGACGACTCCTATTGCTCGAGCACGATATGCTTCCGATACGATATTTGAAGCAATAGTTACGCATAAAGAAATAAGTAAGGATGCGCTTATGCCCGACAACACTCGAGCAAGCAAAAGCATGCTATAGCCTGTGCTTAACCAAGCAATTACATTCGCAAAAAGAAATACAAGCAATGTAATCAATATGAGTTTTTTTCTTTCAACTTTAGAAGTTGTTGATAAAAGAATCGGTCCAGAAATGGCATACACAAAGGAAAAAATTGAAATTAACATACCTGCTCGTCCAAGTGAAACATTAAAATCTTGGGCAACTAAGTGAAGAATACCCCCTAAAATTAATTCTGCTAAACCAACAACAAAAGAAACTATTGTTAGTAAGTACACTCGCTTATCCATAAAACACCTCGTTATTTTTGATATTATGTTACCACCGCAAGGGTAACAACTTTTGTAAGTATATCATTTGGATTTATAAAAACAAGTGGAAATTACTTTGTAGATTGGTTTATGCTAGTTGAAGGAACTAAAATTATTTATAAAAGAGGAGATTTTATGCTTCAAAAATTTGGTTTTACACAATATGAAAGTCAAGTGTATACATCACTTATTACCGTTAATCAAGCTCTTGATGCGACGGCAATTGTAAAACGATCAGGCGTACCTCGTACAAAAATCTATGAAATTTTAAATAGGCTTGTAGTTAAAGGGATTTTGTTAGAAGCAACTATTGAGAAGAAGCGCTTATACACTGCATTGCCGATGGATGCATTAATTGAAAAATTAAAAATAGACTTTGATTCAGATATAGAAGAACTGAAAAAAATAGAAGTAGTGGAAATGGAAGTGGATGATCGAGTTTGGACATTAAAAGAGAATCAATCAATTACCTCTGTGATAAAGGAGTTATCACAGAAAGCGACAAAATCTATTTTAATCTTCATGTGGGGAGATGATTTACAAAATTATTTGCCTTTACTGGAGAAAAAATATCAGGATGGTTTGGAAGTAGTTATTCACGTAATTGGAAAAGTCAATACTATTATCCCAACTATCTACACTCTAATCCCAAATCAAAATCATAATATGTTGGAACGAGGCAGAATTTTAATTGTTGATGAGGTTGAAATGTTGTTTGCTGGAATGGAAGAAGACAGTTGGCAAGCAATTCGAACTCAATCGCCGCCACTCGTAAAGTTTTTTACAGATTTTTTCCATCACGATGTCGCTCTAACTAAAATCACGCAGCGCTATCATAACATTTTAATGGAAGATGAAGACATAAAAGAAGCACTTCTGAAACTTCGTTATTAAACAAATTTGGCAGCATTACTGTAAAAAAAGAAATTTTTTAGAGTGGGTTTCAATCTTAAAGAATAAACGAATTTTGTATTGTCTTATTCAACTCCCATGAAAATAAAATCTCTGGCACTAAAAAAATCCATGCTAAAACAAACGCGACCTTTATATTCAAAAAAATGGTAGCGCCTAAAATAAAGATCTGGTTTAGTTTGTATTAGGGAGCATCCGTTTCAGTGATGGTCACATCGTAACCCAAACTTTCAAGTCTCCGAACAGAATATCGAATAATAGATTGTTCTTTTTGTTTATCAAAGTAGTCTTCGCCCAAGTCTATATACATTTCTTTCCGTGTTAAAAGGTAATAAGCAATGCGTAAGATGGCATGAGCTACGGATATTCCTGCGCGTTTTTTACCCTTTCGGGTTGCAGTCCGTCTATATAATGCACCTAGATAGGTTCTAGATCCCCTGACAGAATGAGCTGCTTCAATTAGAGCCGATTTCAAATATTTATTGCCTTTCTTCATAGCGGAGGATTTCCTTTTTCCTGCACTTTCGTTGTGTCCAAGTACTAGTCCTGCCCAAGAACAAAGATGTGCTGCACTTGGAAATTGCTTTTCTACATTAGTTCCAATTTCAGCTAGGATTTGTTCCGCCATTCGAGTGGCAATTCCAGGAATGGAGTCCAATCTTTCGATATCTTCTTGGTGTGTGGAAAGCCGGCAAGTTACTTCCTGATTTAACAATTCAATTTGTGCAGTCAGAAAATCAATATGAGTAAGAATGGTTTTAATCATTAGTCGTTGATGTGGTTGGATATAGCCACGAAGTGCGAGTTCAAGCTCTGCTTTTTTCTTTTTCATTGAACGTCTAGCGAAACCAGCTAACTTTTCTGGATCATTTTCACCTTCGGCAATGGCACGAAGCATATCAAGAGAGGAAACCCCCATCACATCTGATACAACAGAACCAAGTTTAATATTCGCACCTTCGAGTACCTTTTGAATGCGGTTATGTTGTCTCGCTCGTTCTTCAATCATACTTCGACGATACCGAACTAATTCTCGTAATTCACGTTGGGTGCGATCTGGAATGAAGCTAGCTTTAAGTAATCCGTGACGAAGTAACTTAGCGATCCATTCCGCATCTTTAACATCAGTTTTACGACCAGGAACCGATTTGATATGTTGAGCATTTACAACTAAAAATTCGATATTCTCAGCCTCGAGTATGTTTACAATAGGCTTCCAAAATACACCTGTACTTTCCATAGCTACATGCGTACAACCGTGTTCTTTAATCCAATCAATTAACTGCAATAGAAAAACAGTTTTAGTAGAAAAGGTTTGAATCACTTTACCTTCTGGTGTCATAATACATGCGGTAATCGAATCCTTATGAATATCCATGCCACATGCACGTTCAATGATGACTTCCATTAGAAACATCCTTTCTACGGCCAATCAAATTAGAGGCTGGTGCAGCAACCTGAGTAGGATGAATCTCCCATGAGTGCTTCCCGTGAGGGAGCGACAGTCAGTGATACACCGTGGTCGTTGGAGTCAGACTAACGGAAGGGCTCAAGGCACCATAGTTTATCGACCTTCCTCTCCCAGCCGTAGTATTCAATACCCGTTCTGAGTACATTTTCATCTTCTGTGGTGTAGCGCTGGTTTTTTGCGCTACATGGATGGCTAACGGGTGCTTTAGTTGAAGAAGGTAGTCAAACCAGAAGCAACAATCTTTGAGAAAACAGCCTTTGTTTTTTAGCTAGCAAGGGATGACATTTGTTGAAAAGTATACATTGTATATTTGTTGATTGGAGTGGAGGATGGGCGACTCCTCGGGGATTAGCGTCACAGATGAGACCCTGCAGCGAGCATCGCGAGTGAAGCGGCTCATCGGACGCCCCCAGGAAACTCTGCTCTGCGCGAAAGCGGAGCGGCAGCAACAAAGCGCTCAGCCGGAATGGAAATCAACCTCACGTTATGGAGATGTCGGCACTTTACAATTTATAATGACATATAATATTTAAAGCGTTTAGCGGTTTATGCAAAGAAAGTTATGTTATATTAAGTTGTATACATTAGATGAAAGGGACGTTAAAAATGATTGTAAAAACGCAAGAAGAGATTGAAGCATTTAAAAAAATCGGCCGTATTTGTGCTGAAATTCGTGAGGCAATGAAGGCTGCTACAAAACCAGGTGTAACAACACTTGAATTAGATGAAATTGCAGGTCGTATGTTTGCTGAAGCAGGAGCAATTTCTGGACCTAAAGGGGAGTATGATTTCCCAGGCTACACATGTATTAGTGTGAATGAGGAAGTCGCACATGGTATTCCTAGTAAACGAGTGATTAACGAGGGAGATATCGTCAATATAGACGTATCTGGGTCACTAAATGGCTACTTTGCTGATACGGGCATTTCATTTGTAGTTGGCGAAGGCTATGAGGATAAAGAAAAGCTATGTCACGTAGCCAAAAGTGCTTTCGACCGTGCGATGACAAAAGTAAAAGCTGGATCAAAATTAAACCAAATCGGTAAAGCTGTTGAACGTGAAGCATATGCCAATGATTTAACAGTGATTATGAACCTAACAGGTCATGGTTTAGGTCGTTCTTTACATGATGAGCCAAATCATATTTTAAACTACTATGATGCTTGGGATTCAACAATTATGAAAGAAGGCATGGTGCTTGCAGTCGAGCCATTTATCTCAGCGAAAGCGGAGCATATTGTAGAATCTGGTGATGGCTGGACATTCATTACGCCAGACAAATCATTAGTCGCTCAAATTGAGCATTCAATTATCGTTACTAAAGACAAACCAATTATTTTAACTTCTCTAGATGAACAATAAAAAAGCTGAAAATCCTGCTAACCAATTTATTTTTGGTAGGCAGGACTTTTTTTAATAAATAATATACCGACAAGTAGCACTCCACATAAAAACAAGGCTGCAGTTGTCACAAGTAGCTCATCGAAACCATTATGTAATGCGACCCCGATATAGGACCAGATAAATACACTTGGGTAGATAATATCAAAATAATGGAATCGAATATGTAGCGCTATTGCTGCTCCAATGGTCAGTAAAATAACTGCCCAAAGTGGATCACTAAGGCCAAGACCATTCCATTGATAAGATGTTAGCATGAAGCTTACATTTGTCATTAGGCTAAATGTAATCCATGCTAAATAAACCGAGAAGGGTATACGACCTGTGAGTGAATTATTGCTAAGAGGGTACGCTTTGTACAACTTAAATAAATACAGTACTAAAACAAACGTACTGATAATTGACATGATAAATAGTTCGTGATGCCAAACAACAATTGCTAACGCCTGCATGATACATATGCTACTAAAGAGAACAGTCTGTTTAATAGATGTCTTTTTTAGGTTCATGACTAACCAATAACCAAGTAACATGTAAACCACAATCCAAATCATATAACTAACATTAAACGGTGCAAATATTACTGGAAAACGATTTAAGATCTCTAAAAAAGAATGATCGTTTATTTTCATGAAATAGGATGAAAAGGTTAGGATGAGTGAGACAATAAAAGTTATTGTCATCAAAAAAAATCGAGGCATGTTTTCTCTCCCTTCGTGTTAAATTGTATAGGGAAAAGACAAATAAGTATAGGACTGAACATTATATTTTCATTATAACGGAAATTTCCAACGATGTATCGCGTGTTTCGTTAAAAATATCTACAATTTACCATTTGGATAGTTATCCATATACTTCTTTAGTACAATGAAAATATTCAAATGTAAGGAGTGAAGTTTTAATGACTCAAAATTTAAATAATCTAGATTTATCAGTGAAACTGGATAAGAAAATGTATAAAAAGAAATTAAAAGTACTCCAATATGAAATGTTAAATGCTCAACAGTTTTTATTAAAAAATAAAATTGGATTAATTCTAGTATTTGAAGGTATGGATGCTGCTGGTAAGGGTGGCGCTATTAAGCGTCTAATTGAACGTGCTGATCCGCGTGGCTATGTCGTGCACCCAATTGCAGCACCTCAGCCTCATGAACTACGCTACAATTATTTACAACGTTTTTGGCGAAAGCTACCACAACATGGACAAATCGCTATTTTTGATCGCTCATGGTATGGTCGTGTATTAGTTGAGCGAATTGAAGGATTTGCAACAAATGAAGAGTGGTCTCGTGCATACGAAGAAATTAATAACTTTGAAAAGATTTTAACAGCAGGAGATTATATTGTTATTAAGTTTTGGCTTCAAGTATCTGATGAGGAGCAGCTTAACCGTTTTAGAGAACGTGAAGAGGATCCATATAAGTCTTGGAAGTTAACAGATGAAGACTGGCGAAATCGCGAAAAAACACCTCAATATATAGAAGCTGCAAATGAAATGTTTGCGAAGACCGATAAGAAAAGTGCTCCGTGGGTTCTAATACAAGGAGATGATAAAAAATATGCTCGTGTACAAGTGCTGCAAGAAACACTAGCACATATCGAATGTGAGGCAAAAAAACGTGGCCTACATTTAACGAATGTATTAGACACAGCACATTTAGAAGATGCGGAATCGTCTAGCCTTGAATTGCTAGAGGAGAAGCCTAAAAAACAAAAACAAAAAGTGAAATAATGTTATAGATGCTGTAACAACAAGACGAGATGTTTTAGTTGTAGCAGCATCTTTTTTTACATACAATAAAGTAAAACTGCAATTAGTGGGTGTTTTTTCCATTGGCAAATGGACGCAGGCATTAAAACGTATTGATAATTATCGGAAGGTTAGTGTGGAAAAATGGTGCTTAAAATTTGGAGATTATTAAGGAAAAAGGGTGAAAATGTGGTATCAATTCAAGGAGGGAAATGCTACATTCGCACATTTTATGAAAAAGATGCACAAAGTTTAACCGATCTCGTAAGTCGCAATAAATACTTTTGGTCTACACATGAGCCGTTACAACGCCCTGAATATTATACAATTAATGCTCAATATAAAAAAATTCAAGAATGCTTATACTTAATGGACTCAAAAAGGGAATTTTCCTTTGGTATTTTTGAGCCGGGTACAAATAATTTAATAGGACATATTGCTCTTTATGCAGTAAAACGTTTACCGTATTCTAGTGCGTTTGTTGGTTATGCGATGGATGAAATTTATATTGGAAAAGGGATCGTCACGGAAGCAGTTAATATGGTCGTGCAATTTGCGTTCGAGCAAGTAGGCTTACATCGAGTAGAGGCTTATGTTTCAACACAAAATAATTCTTCTATCCGAGTCTTAGAAAAGGCTGGATTCCAGCGTGAGGGTCTTTTGAGAAAGCTGCTGTACATTAATGGTAAATGGGTGGATCATTATATGTATGCACGTTTAGAGGGTCAATAAAAAGAAGCGTCTATCTTTCAGTATCGAAGGATAGACGCTTCTATTTTTATTATTGTTTGCTACCGTCTATGATTAAATCAAGGCGACCTGTATTTGGATCAATCACTAATCCATGAACAGGTACGTCTTTAACCATTAACGGGTGATTACGAATTGTATCAACGCTTTTCTTTACACTTGTTGCTACGTCACCAAAGCCACGTAAAAACTCTTTTAAATCAAAACCTGAATATTCGATCGTGTCGATAGTTTCAGGGGTAATCCCTCTAGCAACCATTTTATTTAACATGGCTTCTGGGTCAACTGCACTCATACCGCAGTCGTAATGTCCAACAACATACACTTCATCTGCTTGTAGTTCATAAACAGCTACAAGTAAACTACGCATAATTGCACCAAAAGGGTGACTAACTAATGCCCCAGCACTTTTAACGATCTTTACGTCGCCATTACGCAAATTCATAGCTTTAGGTAACAGCTCTACAAGTCGTGTATCCATACAAGATAACACAACGATGCGCTTATCAGGATACTTTGTTGTAATAAAAGGCTCATATTTCTTTTCTTGAACGAAATCTTCATTAAACTTAAGAATATCTTGTAACATTGTCATGGCTCCCTCCCTTACAGGAATTATTTTAGAGCAAAACTATAAATATGCAAATAATAATGACAATATTCACGCGACTTTTTACGAAAAAAAAAGAAGTTTAGTAATTTGTTTAGCAAATCGAAATAATTAAATAGCCGTAAAATCCGCCGGAAGATAAAAAAAACAGCTACTTATGTAGCTGTTTTCAACAAAATTAAAATTTTTCGTTTGGTTTTGGATCTACAGTTACTGAAGACTTAGAATCTAAACCAACTTGTAGGTAGTGGATGAAGAATGCCAAAGAGATTAATAAAACGACACTAAAGCCTAGTACAGTCGTTACGAACATAATAAAAGCCCCTCTCTACTAAAATAATCTACAATATTATCTAAAGTAATTATACAATAGGTTACTAGGAAAATCTAAGGAGAATTTATGACATCCACAACATACCTAGTTCAGACTAATATTAGTAGGGATAAATTACTTGAATTGTCCAGTTGATAATACGGAAAAGTGATTATTTTTACCTAATAGTAGTGGCGCTTTCTATATTCTGCCTAGAAATAATCTTAAAGTAATGTACTGAGCTTTGTGCATTTCGTCTGTTGAAATAATTGATTTTAAATTTTCTTGTCCGTGCTTAGCCGCGACGTTTTTTGTACCGAAAGCGTAGCGGCAGGTATAGAAGTCTCTCTGTCTTTAGTTGGTGAAAGAAGCTCTTTGTGCCAACAAAAAGCCGAATGATGCAATTATGCCGAGGCATAATTGATTAAATATGAGAAGAAATCAAATGAGTCTTTTGGAGTGTTTTCATAACGAGTGCGAAAAATGTATTTTGTCGGATAAATAGACATTAAACCGTTTCATACCATTTTTATGCGATATTTTAACAATTATTTGAGGTGGTTTTTTGTTTTCAGTCGAATTACTTATATGAACGCGTAGATTTTTTTGGATATTTAATCCTGATTTTATGACTAATCAAGCATTTTTTAGTAATTTTGTGTCGAAGAATAATAACAAATTCTTAACTTTTTTCAAATAAAGACAATTTAGTGTATTATTCTTAATTCAATATAATCAAATATGGTCGAAAGGTGAATAAAAAGTATTTATTTCATCGAAAAAAATGTGAAATACATTTATACTATATTAAAATTATGGAAAAAAGGACGAAATAAAGCTTAATAGGAGATTTGGAGGTTCTAGAATGGATATATCGTCGATTGTAGGGTTAATACTTGCGCTAGTAGCGCTATTAACAGGAATGGTGCTAAAGGGTGTAAGTTTAAGTGCGTTTTATAACCCGGCTGCCATTTTAATTATCATCTTCGGTACAATTTCCGCAGTAACAATTGCCTTCCCAATGAAGGAGTTAAAGCGTGTACCAAAGCTATTTAAAATTCTTTTTAAAGAAACAAAATTAGCAGATGATATTGAGATTATTAAGATGTTTTCACAATGGGCTGATTTAGCTCGCCGCGAAGGTCTATTAGCGCTTGAAAGTAAAGCTTCAGAGATTGAAGACCCATTTTTAAAAAATGGACTTACATTAGCAATTGATGGTCAGAATGCGGACTATATTCGTGATGTCCTAACGGAAGAAGTCGAAGCGATGGAAGAACGTCATGCTAGTGGTTCTGCAATCTTTACACAAGCTGGTACATATGCCCCGACTTTAGGGGTACTTGGTGCGGTAGTAGGGTTAATCGCCGCATTAGCAGATATGAATGACATAGAAAAGCTAGGACATGCTATTTCAGCTGCTTTCATGGCTACATTATTAGGTATTTTTACAGGTTATGTTTTATGGCATCCGTTTGCGAATAAATTAAAACGTAAATCAGCTATCGAAGTTAAGCAAAAAAGAATGATGATTGAAGGCATCCTTTCTGTCTTAGAAGGGGAGGCGCCACGTGTTATTGAACAAAAATTATCTTCTTACTTAACAATGGAAGAACGTCGTCAAATTTCTGATGAAAGCGGGGCGGGCGGCCTTGGCAAAGAAAGCTAAGAAAAAAAAGCATGATGAACATATCGATGAGTCTTGGCTAGTTCCGTATGCAGATATTTTAACACTGCTATTAGCAGTATTTATCATATTGTTTGCATCCAGTTCAGTAGACCAAGAAAAGCTAGAGAGAATGTCAGCGGTGTTTAATCAAGTATTTGATGGTGGAACAAGCTTTTTAGATCAGCCTTCACCGGTACAAAGTCCGAATGCGGATAGTGACCAAACACCACAAACGCAACAAAATTCAGCTTACTTGAAGGATCAGCAGGAGTTAGCTCAAATTAAAGATAGTGTTGATAATTTCATTGCTGTTCATGAGATGGAAGGTCAATTCGCTACAGCGATGACTGATGAAGGATTACTTGTTACAATTCGTGATAGTATCCTGTTTGATTCTGGGAAAGCGGACATTAAACCAGAGTATAAAACAATAGCAAAAGAGCTTGCAAATGTGTTGGTATCTAATCCACCACGTAGTATTGTTATTACTGGTCATACGGATAATGTTCCAGCTGGACCAAACTTCTCTTCTAACTTACAGCTCTCGGCGTTACGTGCGGTGAACTTCGCAGAAATTTTATTGCAGAGTAACTCGAAGTTAGATGGTCGAAACTTTAGTACACAAGGTTTCGGTGAGAACCGTGCTGTTGCACCAAATGATTCTAAAGAAGGACGTGCGAAAAATCGTCGTGTAGAAGTGTTAATACAACCACTTGTAACTGAGGATGGTTCTGCCGTAAAAAGTACAAAATAGAAAAAAGCTATTAGCAAACGGCTTTGGTGCCTTTATTGCTAATAGCTTTTTGTTTAGAAACTTCTATTTATTTGCGTAAAGCGCCTAATTCAGCAACGATTGCTTGCATCTCGCTCGGACTAAATGTATCGCGCTTCATGATCATTTCGTATAAATAGACTAGGTCATCGTAATTAGCCTCATCGAAATTTTCCGATTTCATCGCATCAACATTAACCATGCGAAGCTTGTCTTTCATTTGATCAATCATATAAATAACGTTTTCTTTTGACGGTACTGATAAATCCATTATTTAAACCTACCTTTCGTTATCCTCGAAAATATCATTTCATTGAATAAAAAAAATGTCAACACTGTATTTTGACATTGCTTTAAAAATAGACTGTTATTGGGTAGAATAAGGGCAGTAAGTAGTTTAACATCTGTCGGCAGGTGTTCAAACATCCGCTTAATTAGAGGAACTCAGTCTAAGAACGCCGCGTCCAGTGACAATTTATCTGTGCGAAAGCGAAGCGACAGCAACAACAACAACACACGACTGAGTGACCAACATCATACTATAGTTGTCTCTACGCTTTCGAGCAAAAACATCTGCCGCTGACGCTACGCTTTCGCGCAAAAAATATCTGTTGGCCTAAAGCCTCCGGACGTAATTATGCCGAGGCATAATTAATTTATTACTCTAAAAAACAAATACATTTACTAAAACAGGGGGTATTTAATATGGGACGAAGTAAATTATTAGCATCTATCGTAGTTGGTGCCACAGTTGGTGCTGCGTTAAGTATGTTGGACCGTACAACGCGTGAAAAAACAATAGCTTCAACGAAAAAGATGAAAGAAGCAATATCGTATTATGCAACCAACCGAGAGGAATTACAAGTTCTAGTTGAGGAAAAAGTATTGGCCACTAAAGTGCTATGTGAAAGTGTTTCAGAAAATGTCAACTCAATCATTGATAAAGTTGATGAGTTTAAAGATTTACCTTCCACGATCGAAGGCATGATTAATGACACGAAATCAGCCTTTTCTTTACCTAATAAAGAATAGTTGTCGTACAGGAGGGAATTTGTATGGAGAAGAAAAAAGCTTCGATACATTCAGCTGTCGGTGTGGTGAAATCATTTGTCTCACCGGATGAAGATACTGTAGATGTGATGACATCAAGAGGCTTTATGCAAGATTTACTACTACGCTTACGACGAGCAGAAATATCAGCTCTTGCAGCGCAATTGGCTTATTTCTTTTTACTGTCTTTTTTCCCGTTACTAATTTTTCTAGTTACATTACTACCCTATTTGAATTTAAAGTCGACGCAAGTGTATTCATTTCTAGTGAATATAATGCCGGACGAAGTATATAGGCTTATTGAAAGTACATTAGATGAAATTTTAACAAGCCGAAATAGTAGTTTATTATCTGTCGGGGTACTTGGAACAATTTGGTCTGCCTCCAAAGGAATTAATGCGTTGATTAGAGCCTTGAATAAGGCTTATGATACAGAAACTAGGGCGAGTCTATTAGATCGAGGGCTATCCCTTGTTTTTACCTTGGTATTTGTCGTTGTTATTGCTGTTGTTCTACTGTTACCGGTTTTTGGGCAACAAGTGGGGCATTTCTTATTTTCGATTGTTGGCATTGAGGAGCAGTTTGAAATAATCTGGCATAGAACACGTTGGTCGATCCCACCGCTACTTATTTTTATAGTTTTAATGGGGATATATAGATTTATTCCAAATACAATTCCTCGTTTGAAGTTAAGGGGAGTTTGGCCAGGTGCATTATTTTCAACTATTTCCTGGGTGGCAGTAACATATGCTTTCTCCTTTTATATTAATAATTTCGCGAATTATTCCGCTACATATGGCAGTATTGGTGGCGTTATTATTTTAATGCTGTGGCTATATTTCACGGGAATTATTTTAATTTTTGGTGGCATTTTAAATGCGACGATGCAGAAAAAAGTATTGCAAAAAGAACTTATGAAGCAGGAGACACTAGCAAATAGGTAGGAATATGAAAAGAATAGCCTCGTATCACGCTTTGTGATACGAGGCTGTTTGTGTTTTAGGCGTTTTTATTAAGCATACGTAAGCCATTTAAAATAACTAAAATAGTGCTTCCTTCATGTCCGATTACGCCAAGAGGTAAATCGACGACCTGTAAAAAGTTTGAAGCAATTAATAAAACGATAACGCCTATAGAGAAGAAAATGTTTTGTTTGATGATGCGTTGCATTTTACGTGATAAACGTACAGCATAGGCAATTTTTGATAAGTCATTTTTCATTAAAACGACATCTGCTGTTTCTAAAGCAACATCTGTTCCTTCTCCCATCGCAATTCCGGTAGTTGCAGTTGCTAATGCAGGTGCATCATTAATACCGTCACCGACCATCCCTACAAATTTATGTTCAGAAAGGAGTCGTTTCATCTCAGTCACTTTTGTTTCAGGGAGACATTCTGCAACGTATTCTGTCACGCCTGCTTCTTTGGCAATTACCTTTGCAGTCTTCTCGTTGTCGCCTGTTAACATGACAACATCAATGCCTAGCTCTTTTAGTAATGATATTGCTTTTTTTGCTTCACTGCGAACTGTATCTTTTAGGGCTGCCAATGCGACAATGCCATCTTTGTCACGAATGAAAATAACACTTTTTCCTTCTGAGGCAAGGCTTTCTGCTGCGCCATTTGCAAATTCGATTGCCTCATCTAGACCAACAAAGTCTGGTTTCCCGACAAGATATTCGACCTCATTAACGTTACCTTTGATCCCCCAACCTGGGATATCTTCAATAGTGGCTTGAGGAAACTGTGTGATACCTTCTTGTCTTGCAAATAAAGTAATTGCTTGTGCGAGTGGGTGGTTCGATTGTGCTTCAATACCTGCAAGGATTGTTATTGCATGTTCACGGTCTAATCCTTCTCGAACAATAAAATCAGTAATGGTTGGTTTACCTTGTGTTAAAGTACCTGTTTTATCTACTGCTAATGCACGTAATACACCTAGATGCTCTAAATGTAAGCCTCCTTTGAATAATACACCGTGTTTAGCACCATTTGAAATTGCTGCAAGTGTTGCCGGCATAATGGATGCCACAAGTGCGCATGGAGAAGCAACTACTAGGAGTACCATTGCACGATAGAAAGTTGTTGTCCAGTCCCAACCGAGAACGAAGTGAGGTAGAAACATCATAATGGCAACGGCGAGTAGCGCAATTTTTACATAAGTACCTTCGAATTTTTCTATAAACTGTTGAGATGGAGACTTTTCACTCTGAGCACTTTGTACAAGTTGGATAATTTTTTGGAAAAGTGTTTCTGAATTTGGTTTTGTCATTTCCATCGTAATGGCGCCATTTAAATTCACAGTACCTGCAAATACCTCGTCGCCTTCATGTTTTGCCACTGGGAGTGGTTCACCGCTTATTGCGGATTCATCGATAGAAGACTGTCCTTTGAAGATCACGCCGTCTGCTGGAATACGTTCACCAGGTTTTACGAGTAGGTGATCTCCAATTTGTAATGTAGAGATAGAAACTTTCATTGGTTCAAAGTTCCCTCGTACAAGCCAAGCTTCTTCGGGTTGTAAGTTCATGAGTGCAGAAATTTCACGATGACTTTTATTCATTGCGTATGTTTCCAGAGCACCACTTACGGCAAAAATGAAAATTAGAATAGCGCCCTCTGTCCAATAACCGATTGCAGCTGAGCCAACTGCAGCTAATACCATTAATAGTTCAACATTAAGTTCTTTATTTTCAATGGTTTCTTCGATGCCTTCTTTTGCTTTAGCGAATCCGCCGACACAAAATGCAACTATATATAAAATAATAGAAGCTGTCGTTTGCCCGCTAGTATCTAAACGCCATGCAAGCAAAATAAACAGACCTGCTATAAGGGCAGCAATTAATTCAGCATGCTCTTTTGTTTTCTCAATTAAATTATAATTTTCTCGTTTAGAGTGTTCCACTTTTATTCCTCCTGATAATGAAAATCAATATCAAAACCCATATAAATCAATGTATATAAACAATATCTAATTGAAAATCGCTATCGATTAGCTCCTCTCTAATTTAGAATTATTATAACAAAGGTATTTGGAAAAAGAAAGTAAGAAATTTGAAGGGATTTTTAAAGAGTGGGGATAAAAGCAGGCCGGGATTGAGATGGAGGCGATTTGAGGATTTTTAAAATAATTTTTGAACATAAGAAAAGCACAGTTATTCATAGGAATATTCTGTGCTTCTCAAACTTGTGCAGGCTTATCACTATAAAGTGGGGCTGATTTCCGGTCTGGCTAGGCACTTGGGCGTCTAGTCTTCACTTCAATCAACTGACATACGTTTTAATAAATGTCATACCTAACTTTTGGTGATGAGCCATAAATTATTAAGTTATAAATTCGTTTTTGCAGTATAGCTGATGCTATGTGTACTCCACAGTTTAAAAACTATTGTTACTATTCAACGTAAAAAGCTCTTATTGAAATACTCGTTCTGCGTGTAGGGCAAGTTTTTCTAGGGATGATTTGTCTACATCTGCGTGTAATGAGTTACCGTGAGAGTCCATTGTTACAACAGCCGTGAACTTCTCAACGTTTAAATGCCACATTGCTTCTGGAATACCGAATTCCATTAGGTCAACGCCTTCAACACCTTTAATGCAGTCTGCGTAGTATTGTGCAGCACCACCGATTGCATTTAAGTAAACGCCACCGTGCTCTTCTAATGCAGCAAGTGTTTTTGGTCCCATACCGCCTTTACCAATTACAGCGCGGATACCGAATTTTTTCATGATGTCACCTTGATATGGCTCCTCACGAATAGAAGTAGTTGGACCAGCTGCTTTTACTGTCCAGTTACCTTCTTCGTCTTTTGCCATTACAGGGCCACAGTGATAAATAACTTGTCCATTAAGATCAACTGGAGCATCATGGCTCATTAAATGATGGTGAATTGCGTCACGGCCAGTATACATACGACCAGTAATCGAAACAACGTCACCAACTTTTAGAGCGCGAATTTGCTCTTCAGTAATTGGTGCAGTAAGTTCCACTACATCTGTAGTAGTATCTTCTGTTGTTGCTGCAACTTCATCTTCTTTAAATGTAATTTTTTCGCCTTCTTGATAATGCCAGTTAATAATTTCACCAGTTTGAGGGTTGATGTCCACAGCCATACGACGGTATGCCCAGCAGTTATAAGCTACTGATACGTAGAATGATGCAGGGATACGGTGCATAACACCAATTTTACAGCCTAGTAATGTTGCTTCACCACCGAAGCCCATTGTACCGATACCAAATGTGTTTGCAGTTTTCACTACATACTCTTCTAATTTAGCAAGATCAGCATTTGGATTTGTATCTTCTACATGACGGAATAATTGTTCTTTCGCTAAGTCGTAACCAGAAGAGCGGTCTCCACCGATACCTACACCGATGAAGCCAGCTGAACAGCCTTGACCTTGTGCTTGGTATACTGAGTGAATGATACATTTACGGATACCATCTAAATCACGACCAGCGCGGCCAAGACCTTCAAGCTCACATGGTAGGCTATACTGAATGTTTTTGTTTTCACAGCCGCCACCTTTAAGGATTAACTTAATTGTGATGTAGTCTTTTTCCCATTGTTCGAATTTCATAACAGGAAGACCGTCACCAAGGTTGTTGCCGCTGTTTGCGCCTGTTAATGAATCAACCGCATTTGGACGTAATTTTGCATCGGCAGATGTATCACAAATAGCTTTTTTAATAGCTTCTTTAATTTCTAATTGGTTTACACCAACAGGAGTATAAATTTTGAATGTTGGTAGACCAGTATCTTGACAGATAGGTGATACATTATCTTCTGCCATAATAATATTAGTTGAGATTGTGTCTAAGCTCATTGCAGCACGAGTACCTGAATTCTCAGCTTCTTTAGCTTTCTTAATTGCACGACGTACGTCTTTTGGTAGATTAGTAGATGTTTCAGTAATTAAATCGTAAAGACTTTTCTCCAAAGTTTGGATATTCATTTAGTATTGCCCCCCATAGAAAATTTGATTATTTCCACGATACATTATACTCTTTTCAACTAATGAAAAAAAGAGTTCAACTCATTGTGGTCGGAATTAAAGGTCTATTCTCAAAAAGAGGTAATTTAAATATGAAATTATGTATCTATTGTTTAGGTGGGCGGATCACTTTTGAAGCCGAGCTGATCAAATCACCATAAAGATTGCTGGCGAAGAACGTTTGTTCTATAATAAATATAAAATTTCCTTTAGGAGGTAATATTATGAAGTTACTTAATTTACCTGAAGTATTTGAACAATATCGGACTATAATAGAGGAAACGATACAGCCTACTGTATTTATTGAAACGGAAGAACGAAAAACATCTTTATTTGAAAGTAAGTTTGCGGGTGATCCGTATTTTCCTCTTTCAATGGAATATCCGAAAAGTCCTGAGGGGCAACCATTAAAATTACTAGCACAAATTAATTTTGCAGATGTATCTAAGCATTTACCGAATTTCCCTGAAGAGGGGATTTTACAGTTTTTTATTGATGGCTATGATGATGTATTAGGGATGGACTTTGAGAATGGCCAAAATCAGGAGGGCTTCCGCGTCATTTTCCACGAACATATTGTCAGTGATGAGCTGCAATTAGTTCAAGACTTCTTATTTGTTGAAGAGAAAGAAAAAGAATTATTCTTTCCAGTTGAAAAAGAAATGGCATTGTCTTTTGGAACAAGCTACGAACCATTATCAGCACATGACTTTAGACGTGAAAAACTATATGCGAAGATCCTTGCTAATATAGAAGACAATGATATTTTAGTAGACTCATTTTATGAAACCTTAAATAGTTCAGGTCATAAAATTGGCGGATATCCATTCTTTACCTAAGAAGATCCAAGAGCATATGGCGACTATATAGATTCAACAATTTTGTTACTTCAGATTGATAGTGTAGGCGAACATATTGTGTGGGGGGATGACGGGGTTGGAAATTTCTTTATTACTGAAGATGACCTTAAACGAAAGGATTTTAGTAAAGTTCTATATAATTGGGATTGCTATTAACCGGAAATGGAACAGAAAAAAGCAAGTGGATATAGCACATCCGCTTGCTTTTATCTTCATCCAGCAAATCTTTTCTGTACAGTGAAGAGTCAGTTATAAAAGACTTCCTGAAGATAAGCCTCCGGCGGATGTCACTGGATTTTAATATTCGGACGCAATTACGCCAAGGAGAAATTGATTAGTAGTTATTGTTCACGAGCATTAAATTGCTCCATTTTGTCTTCTAAATCATCCATCATTTGAATTAAACGATCGATATCCTCTAATTCAGTTGTTTCAGGATCAATTGCATCTAAAACTTCTAAAAACATTTCAAGACGCTCTTTTAAGTAGTTCATTTGCTGTTTTTTATCAGTGATTGGATTTGACATAGATACACCTCATTTCATCCCCTTCATCTTAGCTGATTTGGGACTAAATTTCAATGTTTAGGTAAACACCTAGGACTAAGCGATTATTTTGCGAAAATCAATAGACCGAATATTTACAATATTGAGGGCGTGTGTTAAATTAATATTAAGAAAAAGTAAAGGAGCTGATTTCAAAAATCAAAAAAACTCTAACTCGAAAAGGAGGGAGTTTAAACAAGTACTCGGCCGATGTAAAAGCCGAAATTCGTGTTTATACAATTAAATGGAGATAAGTGTTAGTTAGGCCTTAGCGTAAAATCACATGTGGTGAGCGCTAAGGCTTTTTTGTATGCTGTTATTTGGAAAAACGACTTGATGTTGGAGGGAATGATGACATACTTCTCAGATTACAGCAAAAAAAGATTTGCCATTCTAGTGTTAATTGTATCTATTTAAGGCTTTTCACAAGGGATGCTATTACCGCTAATTTCAATTATTTTCGAACGTGATGGAGTATCCTCTGCGTTGAATGGATTGAACACAACAGGTCTATACATAGGAACTTTATTAATCTCACCATTTATCGAGCAGCCATTACGAAAATGGGGCTATTAATAGGCGATGCACTTGTCTTCGCTTCACTGCTTGCGTTTCCCTTATGGAAGAGTGTGACTTTTTGGTTTACCCTCCGCTTACTCATTGGGATAGGGGATCATGCATTACACTTTGCAACACAGACGTGGATTACAAGCACTACGGATCATAAAAGCTTAGGAAAAGGTATGGCCATTTACGGCTTGTCTTTTAGTACAGGTTTTGCGGTAGGTCCTTTGATGGTTAAACTTATACAAGTTTCAGAAGCATTACCGTTTATTGTGTCCTCGATTATGTGCTTATTAGCATGTGCTTTTGTCTTCCTTTTACAAAATGAAAAACCAGAGAGATTAACGGGAGACTTACATGCAAGGGGGTGGCATCGTTATAAAATGGCTATTGCATTCGGGTGGATTGCATTTTTAGGGCCATTTGTTTATGGGTTTTTAGAATCTTCTTTAAATGCCTTGTTCCCAGTTTATGCGTTACGAAAAGGTTTCGACGTGGATATGATTCCTATTATTTTATCAGTCTTTACATTTAGTGGGATTTTGACACAAGTACCACTTGGAGCTATAGGGGATAAAGTAGGACGACGCAATGTCTTGAAAGGTTCATTTGGTGGGACTGTTATTTTTGGCATTGCAAGTTTTGTAGAGCATTCACAAATCGCAGTAGCTGTAGCATTTTTCTTTACAGGTACATTAGTCGGTTCGATGTTTTCATTGGGTATTACTTTTATGGCTGACTTAACACCAAAGGAGTTACTACCAACAGGAAATCTGCTTTGCGGTATTGCTCTTAGTATCGGTAGTTTAACAGGGCCATTAGGAGGCGTTTATTTAGAATATGTAAATTACAGCTTCCTTTTATTAGTGGCGATGCTTTTGCTAGCTATAGCCATTGTTTTATTAGTCTTTGGGCGTTGTTTTTTGGAATGATTCTTGAAGCGGAAAAAAGAGAGTCAGCTCGGAGACTTTTGGGTATTTTAGACAAAATAAAAGAGCGGGGCTCATCTTCCCGCTCATAAAACAAAAAAACGCCCAGCAAATCCGTGCTGTTATGGCGTTCTTTGCGTGACAAGGATGTTCCGTCCAAGTCACATAGGTTTGGCACCTAGAATGATATTATACAGACAAGTTAACATAAAATCAAATAATATTTGTAGATAAGTAATATTTGGACTTTGGATCTCTATATAATAGAAGAACACTAACTCAGATGAATTATAATGAGGAGATATTGACACATCGCAGAATATAAAAAAAATCGATCGATCCACCGTGCATTAACAGAATTAAAGCTGCTAAGATTTTAAAGGGCGTCACTCATTTTTTGAGGACGCCCGTTTTCATTACATATTTTTCAATACTAGCTTCGCCACACATTCCACCTGTGCGGTTTGTGCAAACATATCCACCGGCTGAATATACTCCACATCATAAAACTTCGATAATTCGTTTAAATCCTTCGCTAAAGTTGATGGATTACACGATGTATAGACAAAGCGCTTCGGTTTTAGCTTCAACACCGTGCGGATGAATTCTGGTGCTAGACCTGTACGTGGTGGGTCAACTGTAATAACATCTGGTGTAAACCCTTCTCTGCGCCATTTTGCTAGGACACTTTCTGCTGTGCCGACTGCGTATTTTGTATGCTTGAAGCCATGGTTTCGAGCATTTTTACGTGCATCCTGAATGCTTTCTGGAATAACATCCATCCCACGAACTTCTTTTGCTTTGTCAGCCAGCCATAAGCCGATTGTTCCAACACCGCAGTAAGCATCAACAACTGTTTCTTTGCCTGTTAATGCTGCTGCTTTTTTTATTTCATCATAAAGATGGACCGTTTGTGTTGGATTCAGTTGGAAAAAGGCGCGAGCTGATAAATCAAAGGCTAATTCTCCAAGCTCCTCATGAATTGTTTCCTTGCCATCAAGGACAATTGTTTCATCGCCAAAGATTAACGATGTTTTCTCACGGTTAATATTTTGGGCAATCGAAACAATACTTGGGTCGATTTTTTTAATACGTGCAATGAGTTCCGCTTGATGTGGAATTTCCTTACGTGTTGTAACGAGCACGACTTGTGTTTCACCAGTACGAATTCCTGTACGTACAACAATCGTACGTACTAAGCCATCAAGTGTACGACCATCATAAATAGTAATATTCAGTTTTTGTAAAATTTTACGCGTTGCCACTGTGATTTTAGATGTAATCGGATGTTGAACAAGGCAATCATTGATGTTCAGTAACTTGTTACTACCTTCTGCAAATAACCCTGCATAGACACGCTTACCCTCTTTACGTACTTGATACTGACTTTTGTTACGATAATTCCATGGATTATCCATCCCTAAAGTTTTGCGAACTTCAACTGTATTAGCTAAAGGTTTAGCGTAACGTTCTAATGCTTGAATAACGATATCACGCTTTTCGATTAGCTGTTTTTCATATGTCATATGTTGAAGCTGACAGCCGCCACATTCGTTGTAAACTGGGCATGGTGCTTCCTGGCGATATTTTGAAACTTTGCGAATAGTTACTATTTCTGCTTCGGCAAAGTTTCGCTGTGTTTTAGTTATTTGTGCTGTAATTTCTTCACCAGGAATAGCGCCTTTTACGAATACCACATTACGCTTATAAAAGCCTACTCCTTCACCGTTAATACCAAGTCTTTTTATTGTTAGAGGAAATTTTTGTCCTACTTCCATTGTTGTTTGCTGCGTCAAGCGATCCACGTCCCTGTTCTTTTAATATCATCTCCCCATTATAACTAAGGAGTAGACGATTGCAAAGCGACAGGAGAATCTTCATATTCTAAAACTAAATCGTCAAGGGATAAAAATGTATAGCCTTGTTTTTTCGCTTCGGCAATAAACCTTGGGAGAGCTTCTGCATTATCTTGTGCAACTGTATGCATTAAAATAACAGCGCCTGGGTGAAGCTGTTCCATTAATGCATTATACGCATAATCTGCGCCACGACGGACATCCCTTTCCCAATCCTTAAAGGCAACAGACCAGAAAATATGACGATAGCCCTCAGCATTTGCTACCTCTAATAATTTCGCATTAAATGTACCTTCAGGTGGTCGGAAGTATGTTGTACGCTTTATACCAGTCAATCCCCGTAGTTTATCGTCAAATTTTTTCCATTCTGTACGCATAGCATCTGGCGTTAATCTCGCCATATTTGGATGTCCATATGAATGGTTGCCGATTGTATGGCCATCTTTAATCATGCGTTTCACTAAATCGGGGGCACTTTCTAAATAATGACCAGTTAAAAAGAAGGTGGCTGGTGCTTTTTCCTTCTTCAATGTATCCAAAATGCTTTCTGTAAACCCATTTTCATATCCGTTATCAAAGGTTAAATAAGCAATTTTTTTATCAGGCTTACCTTTATAAATAGCACCATATTTCTCAAGTAGCTGATCAAGCTGTGCTCCAGCTTCAGCTGGTTCACCGTTTTTTGCTTTCTTTAATCCCCAATGGTATTCATCAGAGCCAGAAGCTGAAAATGGATTAAAGCTAATCGCCGCGGCAATAATAAAAGTAGCGATGACCGCACCTACAATATGCTGTTTCCACATATAAAAACGCATCCTTTCTTTTTCATTAGAATGCGTATTTTTAAAAAAATTATCCTATTTAATTTAATGCAATAAATCTTGAAGAGGAAATTAAACGTAAAATGATGTTTTTCTAAAAGAATACCCGCGAAACTGGAAATTACTCGTGAAACGAGAGAATACCGAAGTAAAAGTAAATACCCACGCAAAACGGGAGTATACCTCCCACAGAGCAATACCCTCGAAAAATGTTATAATGGTCAGTAGTGAGGTGTTACAAATGCGTATTATTACGAAAATTGCACGTCAAAAAAACAACCCAGAACGTTATAATATATATTTGAACGAAGAATACGCTTTTCCTGTAGATGAGGCAATTCTCATTCAATTTGGATTAACGAAGGGAAAAGTACTTGAGGAATTTGACATTCAGGAAATTGCCTATGAGGATGAGATTCGAAAAGCTTTTAATAAAGGGTTAAATTTTTTGTCTTATCAAATGCGCAGTGAGCATGAGGTCAAGAAAAAGCTTCTCTCGTTAGAATTTGGGGAAGCGGTTATTTTAGAGGCTATCCAAAAGCTTAAATCATACGGCTTTTTAAATGATGAAACTTACTCCAAGGCATTACTCGATACGAAAAAAGCTACGATGAAAAAGGGACCTAAGGCAATTAGGCAAGACCTTATGAAAAAAGGAATTGATAAAAGCTTACAGGATGAGGTTCTTGCTACGTATAGTCATGCGGAACAGGTTAAGCTTGCCACACAATTGGCTGAGAAGGTCGTTCGATCAGAAAAAAAGAAAACCCCAACACAAATAAAAGCTAAAATTCAAGATTTTTTAATGCGAAAAGGTTATTCTTTTAGTGTTATAGATGATGTGCTCAGTCAAATAGAGATTGAGCAAGATGAAGATGAATGGCAACAGCTACTTGATGGACAAGGCGAAAAAGTTTGGAAAAAGTATTCATCGAAGTATACTGGTTATGAATTGAAAATGAAAATAAAGCAGGCTCTCTATCAAAAGGGGTTTCCTATAGAGGTTATAGATCGTTTTATAGAAGAGAAGGAGAATGAGGAATGAACGAAAAAAATTACGCTGCAATGTCAGAGCACGAATTACGTGAGGAAATAGCAATGATAAAGGAAAAGGCACGTAAGGCGGAACAGCTAGGTATCATTAATGAATTCGCAGTATATGAGCGTAAGGCTTTAATGGCGGCTGCTTATTTAGTAGATTTGGAGACAATAATTCCTGGAGAAATGTATCGTATTGACGGCTCTGAAAATGAATTTTTTCAAGTGGATTATTTAAAAGGTCGCTTTGCTTGGGGACATCGCTTGGGGGGCGAAAAATATCAAGAGGCTTTACCTGTTTCCATGCTATCTCCTGTAAAGGTGGGCAAATAAATGGAAGAAAAAATTGAAAAACTAACTGCTGAATTACTTGCAAAAAACCCGCAAATGTCAGTAGGACGTGCACGAGTATGGATTGAGCTTTTATGGAGTGATTTTGAATCGACTTCTGCAAAAGCAGGCTACTCCTATCGTGGTGCTGATTACACTGAAAATTTAGTGCGTCAATTAATTAACAGCTACGGTGATAAACTTCATGCATTTGCAGGACGCAACCCTAAATACGCACATTTACTCGATGCTAGTGATGATATGGTACAATAACAAAACCCTGACCAATATTTGGTCAGGGTTTGCTGATGTTTAATTACTTGCGCCAACCTGTAATTTTTTCTGGAGTTTATCTTCGGTAAAAATCCAGCCTGTGTATGAAGTGATAATCTCATTGTCATCGTTTAAATGAGCGACAGCAACAAACGGATAGCGATTATCACTACGATAACGCAGATCAATTAATCTTACTTCTGTTAAGCCATTATCGAGTTCTGAAATTTCCCAGCGATACAATGGTGAGAATGACACGAAAGCAGCGAGATTGCGATCTTTCAATGCTATTTCGATAAGAGGCGTTTTCGGTAAAGGTTTTATTTCGAATTTATCATAAATATTAACAGTTCGCCCATAAGCGCGCCCAACGTAATAATGCGTTTTGGATTTTGCTGCAATTCGCCAGTGGAAGAATCTCATTGTAGGGGCTACAATGACATACTCTTCATCTTGTATGGTATTATGCACAGCGTTCTTTACAGCTTTTTGGACTGTAAAGCGTAAAAAGTAGTAAACGATAATAATGAGATACATGATACTAAATGTCCAAACTGGATTTGCACCAAATGCCCAAAGTAAAATGCCAAGGCAATGTAGTGTAAAAATAATTGGATCAAACGTATTAATGACACCAAGTGCAACCCATCTTCTAGAGAATGGTCGAAGTGCTTGTGTACCATAAGCGTTGAAAATATCAACAAAGACATGAAGTGCTACGGCTAAAAATGTCCAAAGCCATAAATGAAACACATTTGCGTCTTGAATAATAAGTGCTAAAACCGCTGTAATTAATATGGGCCAAAGAGCTACTGCTGGTAGTGAATGTGTAATTCCTCGATGATGTCGAATATAAACGGCATTGTTGCGTAATTTTAACACTGTATCGACATCAGGTGCCTGTGAGCCAATAATCGTACCTGCCATTACTGCGGTAAAGGTCATTGAATGATCTGCTACAACGGGGTCGATTAAAGCAAGACCTCCGAGGGCAATACCCATAACGAAATGTGTACCTGAATCCAAAAATATCCACTCCTTGTATGCAACAAAAAAGAGTACAATTGCATACATGTATATTTCAATAATCCGTAATACGTGATATTTACAATTAAGAAAGTTGTTTTAAAGCTTGAAAAAATATGAAGTTTTTTGTCGTTTTTGACAGATAAGCTTTTCTTAATTGTATACTCTTTTTACTATAAATAAAATCGTAAAGACGCAGGAGGTCACTGTGAATTATCCATATGTAACAGAATTTCGACAATCTTTAGTCGAATGGTTTAATGTTGAGAAACGTGATTTACCTTGGAGACATACTACGGACCCTTACAAAATCTGGGTATCGGAAGTGATGCTCCAGCAAACACGTGTCGACACAGTTATTCCTTATTACAATCGTTTCATGGAAAGTTTTCCAACATTAGAATTACTCGCGGAAGCTCCGCAAGAATACTTATTGAAGCATTGGGAAGGCCTTGGCTATTATTCCCGTGCACGTAACTTACAAGCGGGTGTCCGTGAGGTATTAGAAAACTACGGTGGGATAGTCCCCGATAATCGCCACGAGATTTCAACATTAAAAGGCGTAGGCCCATATACTGCTGGAGCTATTTTAAGTATTGCCTATAATAAGCCCGAACATGCGGTTGATGGCAATGTTATGCGCGTTTTAAGTCGTGTGCTTACTATTCATGATGATATAGCAGTTCCAAAGACTAAAAAGGTTTTTGAAGCGGCTGTTGAAGAATTGATAGATCCCGAAAATGCATCGTCCTTCAATCAAGGCTTAATGGAGCTTGGTGCACTTATTTGTACGCCAACCTCACCAAAGTGTTTATTGTGTCCAGTTCGCGAATACTGTACCGCTTATAATGAAGGTGAGCCAGAAAAATTACCTATCAAATCAAAAAAAGTAAAGATGAAGTATATCACATACGATGTGCTTGTATGCCAAGATGACGAAGGTCGATTTTTATTAGAACAGCGAACAGCAGAAGGTTTACTAGCTAACCTATGGCAGTTTCCAATGCTTGAGCACGGTAAAGATTCAATAGATACATTTTTTAATGATTATGCTATGAATGTTCAATCGCAAGAAGATTTGCTAACATTTAAACATGTTTTTTCACATTTAACATGGCATATAAATAGCTATTTTATGAAATGCAATTCAGCAGTAAAGGGCGAATGGCTGACTCGAGAGCAAATAGAATTATTACCAATGCCCGTTCCAATGCTGAAAATTTGGCGAGAAATTAAGAGTTAATCAAGAAAATAAAATTTAAAAAAATTTATGAGCATAAAAGCATTCACCTCGGTACACAATAATGAGCGTGGAGGTGAATGAATAATGAAAAAGCAAAACAACAACCAAAATTTACAACCGAATAAAAACATGCAACGTCAAAGTCAAGAATTTGGTTATGAAACAGACGTTAATGAAGTGCAAAAGCAAAATGCTAAAGCAGAGCAAAACAAAGCTCAAGCTTCAGGTAACTTCAATAAAACTAACCAAGATCTTGGTGAATAACACTTTGTAATTGCATAATTGCATTTACCTCTTAGGAGCTGTCTAAAAATCGAAAAGATTAATAAAGGCAGCTCCTTTTTTTTTTATATAGTAAGATGAGAAAATTGATTGGGTAGCCGAGGAAACTACTCAGATAGAATGAAGAACTGATCGGAAGAAAGGCTTTGATTCAGAAAATCCGATTTGTTTATAAACACAAGCAAAAAAAATCTAATTGAAAGGTTGTTATGATCGAAATTTTGTACAAATTTAAAAGAGCGCAGGGAAATTTTGTGGTTTTCTAACTACACCTTTCGCGTACACATTGCTATAATATACTAGAGACTGCTAGATTTAGGTAGCATAAGACGAAAAGGTGGGCTTCAAAAATGGCAATACCGGTAGAAGGAGAAACGATACAAATACATAGTTATAAGCACAATGGCCGTATCCACCGTGTTTGGCAAGAAACAACGGTTTTAAAAGGGACGAAAAATATAATTATCGGTGCGAATGAACGGACACTTGTGACAGAATCCGATGGTCGTACTTGGCTAACGAGAGAGCCTTCTATTTGTTATTTCCATGCGGAGCACTGGTTTAATATCATTTGCATGCTACGTGAGGACGGTGTGTATTATTATTGTAATCTAAGCTCACCATTTGTTTTCGATAATAATGCCATTAAATATATTGACTATGATTTAGACATTAAAGTTTTCCCTGATATGTCTTATTCACTCTTAGATGAGGATGAATATGAGCTACATCGTAAGGAAATGTCTTATCCAGATGTCATAGATAAAATTTTAAAGCGCAATGTCGATAAATTAATTAGCTGGATTCAACAAAAAAGAGGACCCTTTGCACCTGATTTCATCGATGCCTGGACAAGTCGATATAAGTTTCAGCTCGATATGCAAGCAGATGATTAGTTGCACCTATTAGTTTTACTAATGGGTGTTTTTTTTTATGTCTTAAACAATCGAATTGTAAAATAGTTAGTAATAAAGCTAAATTAAATGTACTTAAAGCAAAATATTGCTATAATACGTTTGGGCATTCAATTTGTGGATGTCTATTTCTTTTTATGTGCTATTTACTTAAGAGAGTATTATTAATAAGGATGTGATAATCAATTGGGTAGTATTAAACGTTATATGAAATTTGTAAAACCATATACATGGGAAATTATTTTAACGATTATAATTGGTATAGTGAAATTTGCGATTCCGTTATTTATTCCATTACTCATAAAAATCGTGTTAGATGATATTATCGATGCAAAAAGTCTAACGGATGCAGAGAAGACAAAGGAATTGTTTTATTGGTTAGGTGGTACGATCATTGTATTCTTTATTATTCGACCACCGATTGAGTATTACCGTCAATATTTCGCTCAAAATGTCAGTAACAAAGTGCTTTTCGATATTCGAAAACAAATATATGCACATTTACAGCGATTAAGTTTAAGATACTATGCCAATACAAGAGCTGGCGATGTTATTTCAAGAGTGATTAATGATGTGGAACAAACAAAAAACTTTATCATGACAGGCTTGATGAATGTTTGGCTAGACCTTGCGACAATTGTTATTGCTATCGGTATTATGTTTGCCATGGATGTTAAGCTTACGCTAGTAGCATTAGTTGCGTTCCCATTCTATGCATTTAGTGTGAAGTACTTCTTTGGTAAACTTCGATCTTTAACACGTAAACGATCACAAGCGCTTGCAGGTGTGCAAAGTTATTTACATGAACGTGTAGCTGGAATGAGTATTATTAAAAGCTTCACGCTAGAAAAGCATGAGCAAAAATTATTCGATGAAGCAAATGGTGAATTTTTAGAAAAGGCACTAGACCATACGAAATGGAATGCTAAATCCTTTGCGGTGGTAAATACCATCACGGATGTAGCACCTCTCCTAGTAATTGCTTATGCAGGTTATCAGGTTATTAATGGTTCTCTTTCAGTCGGGACGATGGTGGCCTTTATCGCCTATATCGAACGACTTTATGGTCCACTTCGTCGTCTTGTAAGTTCATCAACGATGTTAACACAGTCAATAGCATCAATGGATCGAATGTTTGAATTAATAGATGAACCTTATGAAATAAAAAACAAGGCTAATGCCTTAGAGCTACCTCGAGTAAAGGGTGAAGTTCGCTTTGACAATGTGAACTTTCAATATGAAGAGGATGGCTCACAAATTTTAAACAACATCAATTTCACGATTAACCCTGGAGAGACAGTTGCATTTGTAGGAATGAGTGGTGGAGGAAAATCAACTATTATTAGTTTGATCCCTCGCTTTTATGATACTACTAGTGGCGCGGTGCGTATTGATGGAAATGATGTACGAGACGTAACTTTACATTCTTTACGCTCACAAATTGGAATCGTCCTACAGGATAATATTTTGTTCAGCGATTCGGTAAAAGATAATATTTTAATGGGCAAGCCAGGTGCTTCTGATGAAGAGGTAATTGCTGCAGCACAAGCGGCAAATGCACATGATTTTATTATGAGCTTGCCAAATGGCTATGATACAAAAGTCGGGGAGCGCGGTGTGAAGTTATCAGGTGGACAAAAGCAACGAGTAGCAATCGCTCGTGTATTTTTAAAAAATCCCCCTATTTTAATACTGGATGAAGCAACTTCTGCGTTGGATTTGGAAAGTGAGGCACTTATTCAAGAATCATTGGATGTACTTGCACATGAACGCACAACTATTATAATTGCTCACCGACTTTCTACGATTACACATGCAGATAAAATTATTGTTATAGATCATGGACAATTAATTGAAAGTGGAACCCATGAGCAATTAATGCAAAAAGAGGGAACTTACTTTAATTTATTCCAGGTGCAACATTTAGATTGATATACCACGTTATAATAAAAAAATCCTGGCTCACCATAATGTGGGGTTGATTTCCGTTCCGGTCAGGCGCTTTGTTGCTGCCGCTTCGCTTTCGCTACAGAAAACATTTGCCGCTGCCGCTTCGCTTTCGCGCAGAGCTTCCTGGGGGCGTCTGATGAGCCGCTTGGGCAATAAGATGTTTTTTGTGCGAAAGTGAAACGACGTCAACCCTATCTAATAATCTAAAAATAGCTTTCCGTTTAAATATAAACAGAAGGCTATTTTTTTGTCTTATTTATAAAATATTATCGATTATTAAGACATTATTAATATAGAACTCGAACGATGTAGAAAATCTATGTTAATTGCAGAATAATTATGATTGAAAGAGCAATGTTTTTTGGTTAGAATTATCTGAAAATAGGGAATTGAGTGACAGAGAATGTGATTAAGTAAAAATATAGGTAGGATGGGGCGATTGATCATGAGAAAAAAGCTGCTAGAAATAAAAGGTTTAAAGACAACCTTTTTTACAGATGATGGACAAATTCCTGCCGTAGATGATATCGATTTTTCTGTTCGTGAGGGAGAAATATTAGGGATTGTAGGGGAATCGGGAAGTGGAAAAAGTGTCACATCACTGTCCATTATGGGGTTAATACCATCGCCACCAGGAAAAATAACAGGTGGAGAAATACTATTAGATGGCAAAAACCTCGTCACATTATCTGATAAACAAATGCAAAAAATTCGTGGGAAAGATGTGGCGATGATTTTTCAGGAGCCTATGACATCCTTAAATCCTTTGTTTACAATTGGAGATCAGCTAAAAGAAGCGATTTTAATTCATCATCCAAAATGGTCTAAAAGGGAAGCATTTGCAAGGGCAATTGATATTATGAAACTAGTAGGTTTACCACGAGCTGAGGAATTATTAAAAGATTACCCACATCAACTATCAGGGGGGATGCGACAACGGGTTATGATTGCGATGGCACTTGTCTGTGATCCGAAGGTATTGATTGCTGATGAGCCGACTACTGCATTAGATGTTACGATTCAAGCTCAAATCTTGCAGCTTATGAAAGATTTAAATAAACGTTTAAATACAGCCGTATTATTAATTACACATGATTTAGGCGTTGTAGCAGAAACATGCGAGCGGGTTATTGTGATGTATGCAGGCCAAATTGTAGAGGAGGCACCTATTCAGGAGATATTCGTAAATCCAAAGCATCCTTATACACAAGGGCTTATTAAATCAGTACCGGATATGCGTTATAAAAAGGACAATCTTTACTCTATACCAGGTAGTGTACCTAAGCCTGGTAGTATTCAGGAAGGTTGTCGTTTTGCAGCGCGTTGCGAATTTGCGATGGACCGCTGTGTACAAGAAACACCACCTTTATATGAAGCGACAGAGCGGCATAAATCGAGATGTTTTTTACTAGAGAAACAGGAGGTGAAGCAACATGTCGAAAGTGTTATTGAAAGTTGATGGTTTAAAAAAGTATTTCCCTATTCGGAAGGGTGCCTTGAATACACAGGTTGGAGACGTAAAGGCAGTGGATGATGTTTCCTTTGAAGTTTTTGAAGGAGAAACATTAGGTATCGTTGGTGAATCAGGGTGCGGTAAATCAACGACTGGTCGACTTTTAATGCGATTGCTTGAGCCAACAGAGGGCGAGATTGAATTCGCAGGTAAAATGATTTCAGACTTTTCGAACAATGAAATGCGCAAAGCTCGTAGAGACATTCAAATGATTTTCCAAGATCCTTATGCTTCTCTTAATCCTAGGCATAATATTGGAAAAATATTGGAGGAGCCTCTTATTGTTCATGGAATGGGCAACGCAAAGGAACGGAAACAGAAGGTATTAGAGCTTCTCGAAATTGTTGGGTTAAATGAATATCATGTGAAACGGTATCCACATCAATTTAGTGGTGGTCAAAGACAGCGTATCGGCATTGCCCGTGCTCTGATGACGAATCCACGTTTGATTATTGCCGACGAGCCCGTTTCTGCACTCGATGTGTCAATACAGGCTCAAGTATTGAATTTATTGCAAAACTTACAAAAGGATTTAAAGCTAACTTATATTTTTATTTCCCACGATTTAGGGGTTGTACGTCATATTAGTAATCGTGTAGGTGTCATGTATTTGGGGAAATTAGTGGAGCTGACAGCAAGTGAGGATTTATATGCTGAGCCACTTCACCCATATACACAGGCATTGCTATCCTCGGTACCTGTTCCAGATCCTACGTTTGAACGTGAACAGCTCATTATTTCTGGAGATATCCCAAGTGCTTCGAATCCGCCAAGCGGGTGCACTTTCCATACAAGATGTCCATTTAAAAAGGAAGAATGCTCTCAAGTAGTTCCAAAAATGCAAGAGGTGAAACCGGGTCATTATGTTGCGTGCCATCTATATGATGTAATTCAACATTCAATGATATAAAAAAACTTAGGGGGAAAATCAATGAAGAAAAAGAAGCTTTGGACTTTGGGTGTAATGCTTATCCTTGTTCTTTCGACGATGTTAGCAGCTTGTGGCGGCTCAGATACTAAGGATACGGGTAGTAAAGATACTTCAAGTGGTGGCGATAAAGCTAGCGGTGGGTCAAAAACATTAGTATATGGTCGTGGTGGTGATTCCACTGCTCTCGATCCAGCGACAGTAACAGAAGGTGAATCATTTAAAGTAACGGTTAACCTCTATGAGACTCTAATTAACTTTGGAGAGCAAGATGTAACATTGCAGCCAGGACTGGCAAAATCTTGGGAACCGTCAGCAGATGGATTAACGTATACGATGCAACTTGAAGAAGGGGTTAAGTTCCATGACGGTACTGATTTCAATGCTGAAGCAGTCGTGAAAAATTTTGAGCGCTGGAAAGCTGGTGGTGCTGATAAATTCCCATACTACGCCTCTCAATATACGGTAGATGACAAGCAAGTAATTGAGTCGATTACTGCTGATGGTGATTATAAAGTTATATTTAAATTATCCCAACCACAAGCAACATTCTTGAAAAATTTAGCGATGTCTCCATTTGCTATTGCTTCACCAACAGCTTTTGAAAAAGATGATGAGGCACTTAAAGATCATCCAGTAGGTACTGGTCCATTTAAATTTGTTGAGTGGAAACGAAATGATTCCATCACAATAGAGAAAAACCCAGATTACCGTATTGCAGATTTGCCGAAATTAGATAAAGTTATTTTCCGTTCTATTCCAGATAACTCCGCACGATTCAATGCATTAACTAACAATGAAGTTGATGTAGTGGATGGCTTAAGTCCATCTGATAAAGCTTCAATCGAATCAAATACAGATTTACAACTAATCGAACGTCCATCTATGAATGTTGGTTATCTTGGATTAACAGTAACTCGTCCACCATTCGATAACGTAAAAGTTCGTCAAGCAGTAAATTATGCAATCGATAAGCAAGCATTAGTAGACGCATTTTATGAAGGCCTAGGCGAGCCAGCGAAAAATCCAATGCCTCCATTAGTTGCAGGCTACAACGATGCCATTAAAGGCTATGAATATGATCCGGAAAAAGCAAAAGCATTATTAGCAGAGGCTGGCTATGATGGTAAAGAAATTGAACTATGGGCAATGCCTGTGCCACGTCCGTATATGCCTGATGGTCAAAAAATTGCGGAAGCCATTCAGAAAAATTTAGCAGATGTTGGTATGAAATCTAAAATTGTAACGTTTGAATGGGCTACGTATTTAGATAAGGCGGAAAAGGGAGAGGCAGATGCATTCTTACTTGGTTGGACAGGTGATAACGGTGATGCGGATAACTTCCTTTACACTTTACTAGACGGAGATAATATTCATTCTAACAACTATACATTCTATGACAACAAAGAAGTGCACAAACTATTAGTTGCAGCACAAACTGAAATGAATGAGGACAAACGTAATGCCCTTTACAAGCAAGCACAAGAGATTATCTCTAAAGATGCACCGTGGGTTCCGCTTGCTCACTCTACCCCAATTTTAGCTGCTAACACTAAAGTTACAAACTATATTGCACATCCAACAGGCTCTGACCGTTTAGAGTCAGTAGATATGAAGTAGGAAACAGGTTTTAATTTAAGAGGGAACTATTTTAAAGAATCTGCTTGCTTTCTGCGGGTAAGCCGTAGGAATCTAGCGGATTCTTTTTACAAGCTAGAGGTTTTTTTCTGTATGAAAGAACAATCATCTAAACGATCAATTATGCCTCGGCATAATTGCGTCCGGAACCGTTTGGTGAAGGCTGACCCTTTCTACAGTATGTGTAAAGACTTCAATGCTTTTCATACAAAAGTATATTTTGAAAATAACAGAGGGGTGAAGAAAATGCTTCACTATATGGGAAGACGTTTATCTCAATTAATCCCAGTTTTGCTTGGAATGACTTTTATCGTTTTCATGTTAATTCGTGCAATTCCTGGTAATCCAGCACAAGTAATTTTAGGGCAGCAGGCAACGAAAGAAGCGGTCGAAGCGTTAAACGCAAGTTTAGGATTAAATAAGCCATGGTATACACAATATTTTAGTTATTTAGGTGGCATTTTCCAGGGGGATTTAGGAGTATCGTTACGTACTAAATTGCCCGTATCGGAGGAAATTTTCCCGTATTTAGCGGCAACAGCTGAACTAGCGCTATTTGCCATGATTATCGCAGTGATTGTTGGCGTGAATGCAGGCATTATTTCTGCATGGTTTCAAAATTCTTGGTTTGATTATGTGGCAATGGTAGTTGCTTTAATCGGAGTATCTATACCCGTTTTCTGGCTCGGCTTAATGGAACAATGGGCTTTCAGTAATCAGCTTGGCTGGTTCCCGACGTCTGGGCGAGAAGATGTGCGAAATCCAATAACCACCATTACTCATTTTTATTTACTGGATACGTTAATACAAGGCCGCTTTGATCAATTTACTGAAGTATTAAAGCGATTAGTATTACCGGGCATAGCTCTTGCGACAATCCCAATGGCGATTATTGCAAGAATGACTAGGTCGTCTATGCTTGAAGTAATGCGCTCTGACTATGTACGCACCGCTAGAGCAAAAGGGCAAAAAATGTTTATTGTTGTTTATAAGCATGCATTGAAAAATGCAGTTATTCCGGTATTAACAGTAATTGGTTTGCAAACAGGGTTACTGCTAGGTGGCGCCATTTTAACAGAGACAATTTTCAGCTGGCCTGGAATAGGCCGTTATATTTATGATGCTATTGGCTTCCGAGACTATCCTGTTATACAATCAGGTATTTTAGTAATTGCTTTTATTTTTATTATGATTAACTTAATTGTGGATTTACTATATACGGTGATTGATCCACGGATTAAATACAAATAGAGGGGAGAAGCAAAAATGACTGGAGCGATAAATATAAAAACAGATGTAGCACCAAGTCGTGAACGAGCGGTAGGTCCTTGGAGAGAAGGCTGGCGTAGCTTTAAAAAGAGCAAAATCTCCCTAGTAGGTGCAGGCATTGTACTATTTTTTATTATACTTGCTATATTTGGCTCGATGATTGCTCCTGAAGGAATGAATGAACAAAATCTTTCGAATCGGTTATTAGCACCGTCAAGTGAGCATTGGTTTGGAACAGATGACTTTGGGCGGGATATTTTCTCAAGAGTTATACATGGAGCTAGTATTTCTTTGAAGGTAGGTTTTTTTTCGGTTATTCTTTCTGTAATTGTAGGTAGTTTCCTTGGCATTATTGCGGGTTATTATGGAAGATGGATTGATACGATAATCTCGCGTATTTTTGATATTCTGTTAGCATTCCCTAGTATTTTACTAGCTATTGCGATAGTAGCAGTACTTGGACCATCATTACAAAATGCATTGCTTGCCATTGCCATTATTAACGTGCCGAATTTCGGGCGCTTAATTCGTTCGAAAGTATTGAGTGTTAAAGAAGAGGAATATATTGTAGCGGCAAAGGCCATCGGAATGCGTGATTCAAGAATTTTGTTCTCGCATATTTTGCCCAACTCGATGACGCCAATTATCGTTCAAGGAACGTTAGCGATAGCGACAGCGATTATTGAAGCGGCAGCACTAGGCTTTCTTGGATTAGGAGCTCAAGCGCCAGCGCCAGAATGGGGTAAAATGCTAGCGGATTCCCGTATTTATTTAATAAAGGCTCCGTGGACTATGATTTTCCCAGGTCTAGCTATTATGTTAACGGTACTCGGTTTTAATCTAATGGGGGACGGCCTACGTGATGCGCTTGACCCGAAAATGAAAAGCTAATAAAAAAGGGCGAAGGGGTGGATATAATGCCAACCCTTCGCTCTTTTACATGCTTTAACTAAGCAATTATCCCGCCGGAGGCTTTACTTCTGTCAGCGGATGTCTTTTGTACGGAAAGTGTAGCGACAGGGACAGATGTTTGGACACCTCGCTAAAAACACCACCTATGAAGATGGGAGACAATTACTTAAGAAGTTAAATAAACTCTTCTTCAAACTCCACATTGATCTCTTGGCCATGATGAGTTTGGTACGAAACGATGAGCGTATCTAAATGCTCTAGGTTTTCTTCATAATCTAAAATACGCGATAAAATATAAAGCAAGTGATAGCTCGAGAATTCTGTGTCGCCTTCATCATGCGCATAACTGATCTGCTTGATGAATATTTCCATTAACTCGTTACGCTGAACATAATCGATGTTTTTACTCCACTCTGAATGTTCGGGCTTTAACTTCCCAGTATATTTTAACAGTAGCTGTTCATGGTAAGTTAGCAGGAAATCAAGTCGCTCTTGAATCATTAAATGAAATTGTGTCGGTAGCTGGGCTATTTCGTTTTCATGATTATGAAGACGATGAAGCAGCTCTAAACTTTTCTTTGATGTTGTGATCATTTGACGATAAACAACTAATTTACGTGCTTTTACAAACTTTTTATTTTTAAAATAATTACGCTCTTCCTTATAAAAATCATACAGTGTGTCAACTCGTTGCATACGAGCCTTAAATTTGCTTAATGCCTCTTTTGTAGATGTATGCTCAGATGCCTGGCGAACAGCAAGTCGCGTCCATCGAATAATATCATCCTGTAAAAAGTAAATTTTACGGAAAAGCTTTACTTCATACTTTGGCGGTAGGAAGAACAGATTGACAACAAATGCTGCTAACACCCCAACTAATATGGTGAAAAAGCGAATAAGACCAAATGTAAGAAAGTCATCTCCTTGAAACTCCATAATAGCTACAACTGTAACGAGTGCTAGAGACAATGATTTTTCAAGTTTGAATTTTAACATGATACCGATCGCAACAATGACTGCAATGCCGATGGCTACTACATGGTGACTAAAAAGCAAGCCAAAAATGACCGCGATGGTAGCTCCTATAATATTGGCTTGTACTTGCTCAACAATTGTTTGATAGGAACGATAAATAGATGGCTGAATCGCGAAGATCGCTGCAATTCCTGCAAAAACAGGTGAAGGTAGCTCTAGCAGCTCAGCAATAAATAGTGCAAACACGATGGCGACACCAGTTTTAAATACACGGGCACCTAATTTCATAGAAAATGGATGTCCTTTCTGTCTAAAATTTTAAGCTTCTTTACATTATAGAAGGAAGTGCTCATAAAATACATAGATTTGTATGTCATTTACAGAAAAAGACGACTCACAGGGGAGTCGTCTTTAAAAGTTAACCTTAGAAACTGTTCTATATTGCTCTTCTCACTAAGCGTTTAGCCGTTACATTTTACAAATTACAATTGTGAAAATGCAATATCTACCGCTTTGATTGTTTCAAGAATATCGGCTTCTGTATGCGCTGTTGTTAAGAACCATGCTTCATATTTTGATGGTGCTAAATTAATGCCTTGTGCAAGCATTAATTTAAAGAAGCGACCAAAGATTTCACCGTCTGAGTTTTCAGCTTGCTCATAGTTTTCTACTGTCACATCTGTAAAGTAAATTGTAAGAGCTCCTTTAAGACGATTAACAGTAATTGTTACATCATGTTTTTTTGCTGCAGCCAAGATACCTTCCTCTAAAATGGCTCCAAGACGGTCCATTTCATCATAAATACCTGGAGTTTGTAATACTTCTAGGCAGGCAATACCAGCTTGCATGGATGCAGGGTTTCCTGCCATTGTGCCTGCTTGATAGGCAGGTCCAAGTGGAGCCACTGTATCCATAATCTCTTTACGACCACCGTATGCACCGATTGGTAAACCACCGCCGATTACTTTACCAAGGGCAGTTAGGTCAGGTGTTAAGCCTAATAAGTTTTGAGCACCGCCGTAGTGGAAGCGGAAAGCAGTGATAACTTCATCGTGAATTGTTAACGCACCTTTTTCCTTTGCTGTAGCATGCACTAATTCTAGGAAGCCAGGGTTTGGCTCTACAATACCGAAGTTACCAACGATAGGCTCGATTAAAATAGCAGCGATTTGATCGCCCCATTTATCCATTGCTTCTGTAAATGCTTCAGGGTTGTTAAATGGTACAGTTATTACTTCCTCTGCAGTAGAAGTTGTAACACCTGCTGAGTCAGGAGTACCTAATGTCGCAGGTCCTGAACCAGCAGCTACTAGTACTAAGTCAAAGTGACCATGGTAGCAACCAGCGAATTTCATAACTTTTGTACGGCCAGTATAAGCACGTGCAACACGAATTGTTGTCATGACAGCTTCTGTACCAGAGTTATTAAAGCGTACTTTATCCATAGATGGGATTGCTTCTTTTAGCATTTTAGCAAAAGTAACCTCGTATTCAGTTGGAGTCCCAAACAAAGTTCCATTTTCAGCTGCATGTGTAATAGCCTTTGCGATATGTGGATGACCGTGACCAGTAACGATTGGACCGTAAGCTGCTAGATAGTCAATATAACGGTTGCCGTCAACATCCCAAAAATAAGCACCTTTCCCACGAGCCATTGCAACAGGTGAACCTCCGCCAACTGCTTTATAAGAACGAGAAGGGCTATTTACACCACCAACGATATGCTGTAGCGCTTCTGTGTGTACTGCTTCAGATTTTGTGTGATTCATATATATTGCCTCCTAAATCTTTATACTTCATCTATTGTAGACCTATCGGTGTAAGAAATCCAAAGAAATTAAGGGATATGATTTGTTTTACTATTTAGAGTAAAATAGAGCGTACAGAGGAGGAGATTGATATGGCTTTAATAGAAGGTGAAAAAGCACCTGATTTTTCCCTTATAAATGAAACAGGAGAAACAGTAAAGTTAGCGGATTACAAAGGACAAAATGTTATTTTATATTTTTATCCTAAAGATATGACACCAGGCTGTACGACGGAAGCTTGTGACTTCCGTGATAAGCACGAGGATTTTAGTAAATTAAATGCAGTTGTACTTGGGGTTAGTCCTGACGATGCAAAAAAACATACCAAATTTATAGATAAACACGGATTACCATTCTCGCTATTAGTGGATGAGGATCATGCTGTAGCAGAAGCGTATGGCGTGTGGGTGCTGAAGAAGATGTATGGACGTGAATATATGGGGATAGAACGCTCGACATTTTTAATTGATACAGCAGGAAACCTAATAAAGGCTTGGCGTAAAGTACGTGTGAAAAATCATATTGAAGAAGTATATACATATTTAGCAGAATGGGAGGCGAAGCAATGAGAATTTATTTTACGTTTGAACCAAGACCGGATTTACGTGAGCCACTAGTAGCTGAATTTCCACAAGTTGATTTTATTTTTGAAAATGGCTTATCCAACGATGAGCTACAACAAGCGGATGTACTTGTCACATACGGTGAAGATTTACATGATGAAAATATACAGTATGCGACAAAGGTTAAATGGATTTTTGTAGCTTCGGCGGGGATCGAAAAAATGCCAGCTCAAGCCATTATAGAACGAGGGATACTCGTTTCGAATGTGCGTGGCATTCATAAAACGCCAATGGCAGAATCAATGCTTGCCCATATTTTAGCGATTAAGCGTGCGTTGCCTTGGATGTATGAACAGCAGAAGAAAAGTGAATGGTCAAAAAAAGCGAAACAAACCGAGTTGCGGGATAGTACAGCACTTATTTTAGGACCTGGGGCTATTGGCTCGGAAGTAGGTCGCTTATTGCAAGCTTTTGGTATTGCGACAATTGGCTGTAACCGTTCGGGGAACGAAGCAGCATATATGAATGAGATAGTGAGCTTTGATCAATTAGCCGAAGCTTTACCAAAGGCTGATATTGTCCTTTCTGTATTACCTAAAACAGAAGAGACGACGCATTTATTGAAAGAAGACCATTTTAAAGCGATGAAAAATGACGCAATTTTCATGAATTTTGGTCGTGGAAACTTAGTAGAGGGAAATGTTTTGATACATGCCATTCAAGCAGGTGAAATTGGTTACGCTGTTTTAGATGTATTTGAACAAGAGCCTTTAGCTGCTGATCATCCTATATGGACTTTACCGAATGTCATTGTATCTCCGCATATTTCAAGTCACTCATCTCGTTATGTTGAACGTAGCCTAGAGATTTTTAAGCCAAGTTTAGAGAAGTGGTTACGTGGTGAAACGGATGTAGAAAATAGGGTGGATTTATCACGAGGTTATTGAAGCTTAAACTGAAATGTGTATGATTGTTGACAGAAGTAAGCTTAATTCGATACACTAATTATAACTATTATCAATTAATAATCTTTATGGAAGAGGTGCATGACGATGTCTGAAACGCATTTACAGGATGCACTTGACACGTTAAAAACAACTGGTGTTCGTATTACTCCTCAGCGTCATGCTATTTTGGAATATTTAATTCAAACAATGGCACATCCAACTGCCGATGAAATTTATAAAGCACTTGAAGGGAAATTTCCGAATATGAGTGTAGCGACTGTCTATAATAACCTTCGCGTATTTCGTGAAGTTGGTCTAGTGAAAGAACTAACTTTCGGTGATGCTTCAAGTCGCTTTGACTTCGTTACAAACGATCATTATCATATGATTTGTGAATGCTGTGGAAAAATAGTCGACTTCCATTATCCTGGTCTCGACGAAATTGAACATTTTGCATCACAAGTAACAGGCTTTGATGTGCATTCGCATCGTTTAGAAATTTACGGCACTTGTCCATCGTGTAAAGATGTATCTGCAAAAGTACAATGAAAAAATCCTAGCTCTTATCGAAGGGCTAGGATTTTTTTGCCTTATTATAAGATTGGTCGAACTCTTTTCCTTCTAGAGTTGGATCCAGTGTTAATGGTTCATTGCAGTACATACACATATCTACACGGCCTAATACTTTTGTGTGCTTATGGCAATTAGGGCATTCCACTTGAACAGCTTTTGTTGAGAGCAGTCCAATCCATGCATATACGACTGTACTACCAATAATACAAAGTACACCAAGGGTCATGAAAATTAATACTAGAATAGGATAGTTTTTAAAGAAGATGCCCCCATACATAACTACAAAGCCGATAAAAATAAGTGCTAATGCAAATGAACGGATTTTATTAATTTTACTTTTGTAAGGTTTCATTTATCATCTTGCCTCCCAATCTAAAATCTACTATAACATATAAGAACAAAGTATTTTAGCTTTGATAACGTGGAAAGAAGGAATACTTTTAGAGTATGTCGAATTTTTAACGAAATCAATTTCGCATTGGTGTAATTGAATACGGTGAAAATCCGTGACATCCATTGAATGAAGTAAAAAGGTAACAAGTAAATAGAGGGGGACTGAACATGGAACAAGTTTTGCGTCCGATATACCAGGAACGTGCAAGTCAGTCGAATACGTTAGGCGTTATTTTAGTGGAAAAACGCGAGGAAAAAAGTAATGTGACAGATACATTTGATACAGTCTTACTTATTATTGTAAAGGAAGCAGAAAAGCCAGTCTTTTCAAAGCATTACTTATATGAAGGAAATAAAGTAGCTTTACATACTGTTACTGAGAAAATAATACGAAAATGGCTACTCATTGGCTCAAATAAAAAAGTGGTCGATTGGATTTTCTTTGGTAAAGTATTATTTGATCGTAATGAATTTCTTCATAAATTAAAAATTGAATTACAGGAGTTTCCGTTTTGTGGTCGTAAAATCAAAACTGGTATTCAATTTTCAAAGTTAATTCGACGTTACTTAGAAGGAAAAGAATACTTTGATAAGGGTAGCTATCTCGATGCTTATAATCATGTAGTAGATTCATTACATCATTTGGGGCGTTTATCCATTATTGATAGTGGACTTTACCCTGAAGTAACTGTTTGGGCGCAGGTGAAAAAAATAGAACCAGCGATTTATAAATTATACGAGGAGCTCGTTACAAGTAATGAGCCGATAGAAAAACGTTTAGAGCTATTATTTTTAGCAAGCGAGTTTTTAATACATTCACGTACTCGAGACGGCGCTCAACATATTTTAGAAGTAATGCAAACAAAAGAGACTTGGACAATTCAGGAATTGCACGATCATAATGAGCTCATGAACTACTCAGTAGATTTAGAAGTGTTTGTCGAATATTTAGTGGACAAAGATTATATTCAAATTGAACCTATCGTTGCGAAAAGTGACATGATATTCCACCGTCATTATAAGGTAAATAAAGAAGCTCTAGAAATGGAGCAAGGACTGTAGTATGCTAGTTATCGAGGTATGAAAAATACCTCGATATTTTATTATAAAAAGTTATTGACTTTTAATTCATTGATATTGTATTATATTAATTGTCGCTAAGACATAACAAAATAACTCAACGAACGGAAATACTTTTTAAAAAAGTTGTTGACATGAAATGAGTTAAATGTTAATATAAAGAAGTCGCTGAAAACAACGACATCAACATGAACCTTGAAAACTGAACAAGCAAAACGTAATCAATAAAGTTTTTACTAGCTAACCTCGAGTTAGTGAACAAAACAAAAATTTGGACATCAAACATGATGCCAGCAAAACAATTTGAGCTAATCAAATTTCTTTTTATGGAGAGTTTGATCCTGGCTCAGGACGAACGCTGGCGGCGTGCCTAATACATGCAAGTCGAGCGAACAGAAAAGGAGCTTGCTCCTTTGACGTTAGCGGCGGACGGGTGAGTAACACGTGGGCAACCTACCTTATAGTTTGGGATAAC
>NZ_SADV01000033.1 GCF_006864135.1 Lysinibacillus sphaericus
GCTGAAATCAATAAAGAAATTCATCCACACCAACTTAGACACAGCTATGCAACTCATTTGTTGAACAATGGAGCTCCAATAGAAGTCATACAAAGTCTTATGGGGCATGAAAAAAGCGAAACAACTAGGATCTACGCTCAATTAAGCGGGAGGCTAAGGAAAGAGTATTATCAGAAGTATTTTTAAATGTAAAAGGAGCAATGTCTTAAAAGACTTTGCTCCACTTGACTAAAGCACCCGTTAGTTGAGTAAATTTATTACTTATTTGATTGCCATACCCCACCTGAACCTGGTGTAAAGCCACAGGTTTTATAAAAATTAGTATTGTTTTCCTGGTATGTTACCGTTACAATACCTATTCCATAACGTTCAGACTCTCGCAATAATACTTTTACCAAATTAACCCCGATTCCCTTTCCTTGATACTCTGGATGAACGATAATATCTTCCATATATCCATGTTCTAAGCCCATTCCACAAACATATCCAAAGGCAATCAGTTTATTATTTTCATTTCTAACCCCAGCCCAGAAATTACACCGTTCAAACAATTTCGGGTAATCTTCATCTCGTCTACCCCAGCCAACAAATTCTCTTAATTCTGGTACTTCATTATTAGATATTGGTATGTTGATGATAGCTTGATAGTTCATTTTATTCCACCTCCTAACTTACCTTCTAAATGCTAATTTCTATATGGTAAAGCCTTAGCCCTTCTTCAACTAAACTGCGTCGTTAGTTGAATAGCAACAATCTTTTCGAAAACAGCCTTTAGAAAATAACCTATATCTTTTATTACTTAGAGGTTTAAAAAATAGCCTTTAATTTACATTTAATAATTGATATAAGCTCCTTTTGAATTACTGCAACATTAGATTGATTACCGAACAAATTAGTTGTTGTAGTAAATAGAGTCATTTGTGGTAAAAAAGAGGATAGATAGAGCGAATTTATTTCAGCTCTTCTATCCTTTTAATTTCTATACATATAATGTGTGGCATTAAATAAGAATTCACTATTTAAAATAGTTTCAGCTTATAACTTGACTTTTAATAAAAAACATGTCGATTCGTGTTTTTCATTATAAAAGGCTATACAGTTTAATGTCTTCGTTTTTATCAGCGAACCAACGCATAGCAAACTCATTTTCAAATAGGAACACAAAATTATCAAAACGGTCTTTGACAAGCATTGAACGACCTGAAGACATTGATTCTTTAACATCCTCTTCGTTTTCAATCCATCTTGCAATTTTCGAACCAATTGGCTCCATCTTCACTTCAACATTATATTCGTTTTTCATACGATGCTCAAAAACTTCAAATTGTAATTGACCAACTGCTCCAAGAATAACTTCTTCTGTATGCAACGTTTTATAATATTGAATAGCGCCTTCTTGCACTAATTGTAAAATCCCCTTATGGAATTGCTTGGATTTCATAACATTTTTCGCAGTGACACGAACAAATAACTCTGGCGTGAACTGTGGCAATTTTTCAAATTGGAATGTCTTTTTACTACCTACAACTGTATCACCAATCTGATAAGTGCCTGTGTCATATAAACCGATAATATCACCAGCAACTGCTTCATCAACTGTTTCGCGGTCGTCAGCAAGGAATTGTGTAGATTGTGTCACTTTGAATGATTTACCTGTACGAGATAAAGTCATGTTCATGCCACGTTCAAATTTACCCGATACGATACGCACAAAGGCAATACGGTCACGGTGTGCAGGATTCATGTTTGCTTGAATTTTGAAAATGAAGCCCGAAAACTCCTCATGATCAACTGGATCAATAAATTGTTCATCCTCAGTAATTCGAGGCTGTGGTGTTGGCGCAAATTTTAAATATGTTTCAAGGAATGTTTGCACACCAAAGTTTGTTAAAGCCGAACCAAAGAAAACAGGTGTCAATTCACCACGACGAATTTTTTCTTCAGAATATTCATTCCCCGCTTCGTCAAGCAACATGATGTCATCCATTGCTTGTGAATAATAAGAAGTCACCTTCATAGGATGCTCGACTGCAAGTTCCCCATTATCATCAATTGGTAAGAAACGTTCTTCTTCCTCAGTACGGAATTGCTCAACACGTTTATTATAACGATCATAAATACCTAGAAACTCTTTACCCATACCGATTGGCCAGTTCATTGGGTAAGCATTAATGCCAAGTACCTCCTCAAGCTCTTCAATCAGCTCAAGTGGCTCTTTCCCTTGACGGTCTAGTTTATTGATAAAAGTGAAAATTGGAATACCACGCATTTTACAAACTTTGAATAGCTTTAAAGTTTGTGCTTCAATACCTTTGGCAGCATCTACGATCATGACAGCACTATCCACTGCCATTAACGTACGATACGTATCCTCCGAGAAATCTTGGTGACCTGGAGTATCTAAAATATTAACACGTGAGCCGTTATAATCGAACTGCATAACTGAAGAAGTTACAGAAATCCCACGTTGCTTTTCAATTTCCATCCAGTCAGATGTTGCAAACTTACCTGTTTTCTTTCCTTTTACTGTACCGGCATCACGAATCGCACCACCAAATAGTAAAAGCTTTTCTGTAATCGTCGTTTTCCCAGCATCAGGGTGACTAATGATGGCAAAAGTTCGACGCGATAATATATCTTTTTCTAAATTTGAATTCATCTCGTTATTCTCCTTTTTTCATACTTAATAATAATAAAAGAAGACTTGCCTCACTTACAACCTTTTTACATGATTTCCCCAAAAAAGAGGTTTTCATTTTGGCGAGGGACAATGTATAACTTCCTCAAACATTTCGATGACTACCCTTTCTTTCCATCTACTCACTCGTTTGCTAACATTGTGACATTCACCAAAAGTACTCAAAAAGAAAACCCTTTAGTACGAACTAAAAGGGTTCTCTAAGTATGGTGAACTTACCGCATTTTTGCATGCTTTCCCGTTCACCCTATCAAGTACGCTCTAACATCCTCATTGGAGATCATATATTATACAAATTTTAAGTGGCCAGCTTCTATTGCAATATCTGCATCACTATGCGGATATTTCGTATTCTCAATAATTTGATAATCTTCATGGCCTTTACCAGCAAAAATAATCATATCCCCTGGTTCAGCAACCTCAATCGCATGACGCACCGCATCAGCACGGTCTCCTATACATGCATAATTTTCATGAAGCATCCCTTTAGCAAGATCACCTGTAATACTATCATAGTCCTCATAGCGTGGGTCATCTGTCGTTAAAATAACGTAATCAGCGGCTGATGCTTTTTCTGCCATTGCTGGACGTTTTGATTTATCACGATTGCCACCTGTACCAACTAGGAAAATAAGCTTCCCTTTTTTATATGGTTCTGCTGAAGAAATTGCCTTTTCAATGGCATCAGGTGTATGTGCATAATCAACAAAAATCTGCACTGGTAAATCTGAACAAACTTTCTCCATGCGGCCCTTCACTGGTGGTAATTGCTCAATTTGCTCAATGATTGTTTCCATTGAATAACCACGGCCATAAAAAGCTACCATAGCGGCAAGCACATTGTAGATATTAAATTCCCCGAGCAAATGCATTTTTACATGGTATATTCCCTCTGGCATTTCAACGTCAAAAGATGTCATGAAATCTTGATACTCACAGTTAATAGCTCGGAAATCAGCAGTTTCATTTTTCAAACCATATGTCCATACAGGAAATGGTGTCATCGCTGCATAGCGCTCTGACCAAGCATCATCAGCATTTAACACTACAAATTTATTCTTTTCTAAGTCTTGTCCAAGTTGAGAGAACATTAAGCCCTTCGCATGGCCATACTCCTCCATCGTACCATGGAAATCAAGATGATCATGTGTAAGATTTGTAAAAATAGCTACATCATATTCTACCCCAGCTAGACGTCCAAGTGCTAAACCGTGTGAAGATACCTCCATAGTCATTAATCTGCAGCCTTCCATTTTTGCACGGAATATCATTTGTTGAGTGGATAATGCATCGCTCGTAGTATTTGCAGATTCATATAAAATACCATTTAAATTAAAGCCGATTGTTCCTGATAATGCCGATTTTTCACCCATACCATGCATTATATTTTGAATAATACCCGTTACTGATGTTTTTCCGTTTGTCCCTGTTACGCCAATCATTGCCATATCTTTCGACGGATAGTCAAAAAACTTTGCAGCTAACAAGCCAACTGCACGATCCGAATCTTTCACAATGACTTGTGCAATATTTTCTGCTAATGGTAATTTTCGTTCTGTTACAACAATTGTTGCGCCACCTTCAACAGCTTTCTGTGCATAGTCATGACCATCAACTGTAAAACCTTTTATACAAACAAACATACTATTTGGTTGCACACTTCGTGAATCAATTACAATATCACTTACTTGGTCAGGTAGCACTCCAATTATTTTTTTCAAAGGTAATGCATTCAACAATTCCTCTGCATACATTTCATAGTCCTCCAATCAATCTCTACATTCATTTCATCATTTATTGTTTATTCGACAAAAAATGACAAGATGAATACCCCCACATTCTAATGAACTTATTTTACTACTTATTCACCGATAAATAAAATGCCTGTAAGAACGTTTTTGAAATGAAAACGCTATCATTTTAATATATTTTTAATATTTCACCGTAATTTACCTAACATATCAAAAAACGGCATTAATCGACAAGCAAAATGGGAAATATACGTTGGAGAGCAGATCAATTATGCCTTGGCAAAATTTGTTGCTGTCGCTTCGCTTTCGCACAGAAAACATTTGTTGCTGTCGCTTTCGCACAAATAAAGTGCCACAGGATGTGAGGTTCTTAGACCGAGTTCCTCTATTTCTGCGGGTGTCAAAAAAAGTGAGGTGTCATGCCCGACACCTCCTTTTACTATTTCATGATAGTTCGCACAAGCTTAACCTTTTGTTTATATGGGGGAAAGAGAACATTCGTCTCTAACTTCGATGATTTTTTTAAAATAGATTTTGGATGGGTGAAGTTTTCAAAACTTGCCTTCCCGTGATATGCTTTTACTCCTGATGGTCCGACACCGCCAAATGGCAAATGTAAATTTCCTACATGTGTAATCGTATCATTAATACACCCTCCACCAAATGGTAATTCCTCTAAAAAGTACTGGGTAGCTTTTTCATGCTCTGAGAAAAAATAAGCTGCTAAAGGCTTCGGTAACTGACGAATCTGGTGAATAGCAAGCGGTAAATCATCATACATCATCACAGGTAAAATCGGTCCAAATAGTTCATCCTGCATCGAAGGACTTGACCATTTCACATATCCAATAATTGTAGGCTCAATATACAAATCATCACGATCTGTTCTACCACCAAATGTAATTGCATCACGTTCTTCCACGATAATTTGCTGTAAGCGATCAAATTGTCTTAAATTCACAATACGACCGTAGTCAGGGCTTTTTAATGCATTTTTACCATAGAAGGAACGAATCGTTGCTTTCAATATTTTCATAAATCGGTCATAGACATCTTTATGAACAAGAACATAATCTGGTGCCACACAGGTTTGACCAGTATTTGTAAATTTCCCCCAAGCGATTCTTTTCGCCGCTACTTCTAAATTGGCTGTTTGATCAATAATTGCGGGACTTTTCCCACCAAGTTCTAGGGCAATTGGTGTTAAGCGTTCCGCTGCTGCCTTTGCAACAACTTTTCCGACTGCCACACTCCCTGTAAAAAATATATAGTCAAAGGATGCATGAATAAGTGCAGTCACTTCCTCTTTTTCTCCCTCTACAAGCCGAACATAAGAAGGACTAAACGTTTCTTCAATTATTTTTTTAACGATCGCTGCTGTATGCACAGATGTTTCTGATGGTTTTACAATAGCCGTATTACCACCAACAATTGCTCCAATTAATGGCTCCATTACAAGCTGGAATGGATAATTGAATGGACCAATGATTAATGTTACTCCGTATGGCTCTCTTACAATAAAGCTTTTTCCCACCTGGTATTGTATCGGTGTTTTTACAGCTTCAGGTTTCATCCATTCTTCAACATGCTTTACCATATAAGAAATACTATCTAAAACAATGCCAATTTCTGTTGCATATGCCTCAAACTCACTCTTTCGTAAATCTAAATATAGAGCATTCAAAATTTCTTTTTCATACTTTAAAATCGTTTTCTTCAGATTTATTAATTGCTCTTTTCGAAATTTTGTACTTTTCGTCGCTCGTGAAAAATAAAATTGACGCTGTTCTGTAATCATATTTTCTACATCTTGTATCGTAAAATTCATAATATAAGCACCTCTTTTTTTAAAATGGCGTACATAGTTTTTTCATTTCGAAACAAACTATCTTTGTCTATACGATACAACATTGACAATCAAAATTCCTCTTTCTTGAATGGACGGAGTGTGTAGATGGTTTTGTGATTTTGGGAAATTTACAACTACATATTGAAAAATTGAAACGGGGGCTTAGACGAATGACAACAACAACAGGAACTTGGTGGGAGTCTATTTTTTCTGGACCATTAGCACACGGTATTTGTGAAGAAAAATTATTGCTATTGCAAGATGAGGCATTTTTATATCTCTCTACAGCAGCGAGTGAGAAAAAAGAAGAACCTGAAGTTAATTAAAAATAGCGCGTTATAGGAGGTTATTTCCTATAATGCGCTATTTTTTGAACTTTTAGGCTCAATCCCAAAAGTTGTTAAAACTCATCGGACGCCTCCAAGAAAGTGCCTATTCGGAACGGAAATCAACCATGTTATGTTACTGAGCTACTTCATACTTAAATGGATACAATTTGCTGAAATTGTGTTAATTCTACATCAAGACGGTTAATAGCTTCTTCCTCGATAGCAAAGCTCCCATCTTCTAATCGAATAATTTGTTTATCAACAATATAAACAGAATGTGCAATAGTTGTAGCTCCTAATACAGCTAAAACTGGTTTTAATGCATATTCTAAAGCGAGTAAATGTCCAATAGAGCCACCTACAGCAATTGGTAAGATAATCTTTCCAAGCAATGCTTTTTGCGGAAGCAAATCTAAATAAGTTTTCAATATTCCTGTATATGAAGCTTTATAAATTGGCGTCAAAAGTACGATAATATTTGCTTCTTCAACCTGTTTATTTTCTGAAACGATGGCCTCACTTGCAAAATTAGCCTTAATTAAGTCCTCAGCTGGCAATTCATGTACATAATTTGTGTGTACCGCTATTCCCTGTGCTTTTAAGTAATTTTCCACCTTTTCATGAATCGCCGTCACGCGTGAATTTCTCGAATTAGTGCCATTAATAATAACTGCTTTTGTCATATTAGCCACTCCTTTTTAACAAAGATAAATGTCCTTACTCCCAATGCAATGTCTTTTCGTAATGTAGCGCCTAAGTAACCTGTTTTACATAATCAAATGTTGCAGGCATATTTTCATTTTCTACATTACGTAACCATCCTCCAAAAATCGGTAGCCAAATCCTAATTTCATACTCCATCCTTCTCAAGTTCAATAGAACTTCACAACATAAAGATAAAAAAAGGCTTCTATGTTTACGTTCGGAGAAAATCCGTTACGTAAAATAGAAGCCTCTAGATATCTAGTCAACTCATTTTTAAAAACCAAGTATTCTTATAAACTTAATTTAACATAATGACATACAAAGTCAATAAGTTTTTTCTTTTAATGGGATCATCATCAAACGTGTAGTTGATTTCCGTTCCGACTGGCCGCTTTGTAGCTGACGCTTCGCTTTCGCACAGAGCAGAGCTTCCTGGGGGCGTCCGATGAGCCGCTTTTGGTGTTGCTGTCGCTTCGCTTTCGCACAGTCAAAACATTTGCTGCCGCTACGTTAACACTACGCTTTCGCACAGAAAACATCCGCTGCGCTATTTACATAGTAGACGTTTTAACAAAATTCATCCACAACTTTTGGTGATGAACCATTTAATGGCAGTTATATCAAAATAAAACATTTGTATAATGAGCCTGTATCACACTTATTATAATTAGTATAAGAACAAATATATCTATAAATAGAAGGCTTAACAGTATTGTTATGGGTTCTGGTTCGCTTCATAAAAGGTAGTTTTGAGACCATTATTGGTGAATGGCTTTATCAAAAATAGCTTTTGCAGCATCCCCTATATGCTCTGACACTGTAGGATGAGGGAAAATCATATTTGCAAGAGTATGGGCCGTACCACCAGCATTTTTAGTAGCTAAAATAGCATTTAATATTTCTGTTGCCCCATCAGCAACAACACAAGCTCCTAAAATGCGTCCTTCTTTTTCCGTCGCAATAAGTTTTATAAAGCCCACTGTATTTCCTTCCATTAATGCCTTAGAGTTTGTATGTAAAGGCATTTGAGTCACCTTATAAGGTTCATTAACCTGTTCTTCCAGTAATCCAAAAGTTGCAATTTCAGGATGTGTATAAACACAGCGAGGAATCAAAGCTTGATCAATTAGTGCCGGTTTATTCCCCAGAATATGGTCCACAACATAAATTCCCTCTGCACTCGCTGAATGAGCTAGCTGGAAACCACCAACTAAGTCACCTATAGCATAAATATGTGGCTGACTTGTTTCAAGATGCTCATTGACAGCAATCAATCGACCTTCGAAGGCTAGACCTAGCTGCTGGGCTATTTTTGTATTCGGGCGTCGACCCGTTGCAAACAAAAGATTTTCATATGTATAAATGCCTTTAGATGTATGAATTTCATTGCCATTAAAATGTTCAAATTGGAAATCTGTCACAAGCTCAATATCAAGCTTTTTCATCTTTTCACGAATTAGTGGTCGTGCATCTGACTCTTCTGTCTGTAAAATATCTTCACTATGATTCAGCACCGTCACCTTTGTTCCAAGCGGTGCTAAACTAAATGCCATTTCTACTGCAATAACGCCTCCGCCTATAATTGTTAACTGCTTTGGTAGCTCTGTCATATCGAAAAAGGTATCCGTTGTATAATAGGAAGAAGTCTCTATACCTTTAAAAGGTGGTACAAATGGTTTACTTCCGGTTGCTAAAATGATATCCATTGCTGTAAAGATCTCATTACCAACTGTTACAATTAAATCATTAGATACTGCCGCTTCTCCTCGATAAAAGGTAATTTGATTGCTCAAAATATAGCCCTCAATATTCGTTAAAAGCTCGTCAATAATAGCATCCTTACGTTTCATCAATCGTGGAAAATTCACATTTACTGTAGGAGTTTCAATACCCCAGTCATTACCACGTTTTATTTCTTGAATGAGCTTACTATGCTCCAACAATATTTTCGAAGGAATACAGCCGACATTATAGCAGGCTCCTCCTACTTTATCGCGCTCTACTAAAGCGACCTTCTTGCCACTTTTTGCTGCATGAATGGCTGCTATATAGCCCCCAGGACCTGCACCAATAATTGCAATATCAAATTTTTCCACAAAATTCACCTCATTTACCACCATAGCATTTACAAAATTCGAATGCAACGCCATGTAATTTATCGTAAATTAAGAAACATTTTGTCTACCAACTTTCTTTAAAACTCTCGATCTTAAGACCCATCTATATGGAGAAGGTGCCAATAAAGATAACAAAACGTAACTAGAATGCTCTTGTTGATTTTTGAGGTAGTTGTCTAACTACCCATTCATGCAAGCTAAAAAATCTCTCACTATTCTTTAAGAACAATGAGAGACTTTAATTATCAGCATTTTTACTATGATAGATGAACTATTTCATAGAAAATCTAATGCCATTGACTCGAGAAGTATTGCTTCTTTTCCCGCAAATATTTGCTCTGCTTCACGGATATTTTCCTTTACGCGGAAACAACGTAAAGTTAATAAATATTCCGTTCCCAAAAGCGTTGTTGAGCAATTGCTTTGATAAATTTTTTAGCGAAATCTTTGTCGCCAGTTGCTAACACAATTCCTGGCCCTACATTGGCATTAGACATATTAAAAAATGTCGTTCCTGATGTAGCTATACCAATCGGTTTGTAATGTCTATATGCTTCATTAATATAATTTACAATATGTGAATTAAACTTAGCCTGATTTTTTGCTCTTACGCCTACAACATATAACGAATCAAATAGTACCGCGTCCGTAGTAATAAATGTGTCACTTGCTGTTAATTGTACACCATCACTACTAGTAACAACCCCTAATCTGTCGGAAATAATACTGTATCGAACACCCTGTCTTGTCAAAAATTTCAGTATTTCGCCAACTTCATTTGCATCAAATCCATCACCTATTAGCACGCCTACCTTAAGTGTTTGGGGCATTTTTATAGTATTAGCTTGACTAAGTGCAGGTGATGCTAACGTGACATTTATTTGCTCGCCTTTTGGACGATTAACACCTACATTATCGGCCACAGTCGTTGCCATTGCTTTATCAACACGGACAAACATATCGACAACCTGTTGCCGAACAGACTTACTTTTCACCTTCCCTACCTCAAAACTAAAGGCATCAATGATATGCTGTTTTTCAGGAGGTGACATACTATTCCAAAACAGCCTCGCCTGTGAAAAATGATCATCAAATGATTTACTACGTGCTCGTGTGATACGTCCTTCAACCTTTTCTTCATAATGGACAAAGCCACCTTCCTTTGCCGTTGAAGTTGATGGTGTATTATTGGCCAAGGAATTTTTATGATAGCTCACTTTTCCTATATTAATAGTTTGACGACTAAAGCCATTACGCTGATTGTTATGGAATGGACAAACGGGTCGGTTAATCGGGATTTCTGCAAAATTTGGTCCCCCTAAACGTATTAGCTGTGTATCTAAATAAGAAAATAACCGCCCCTGTAAAAGTGGATCATTTGTAAAATCTATGCCTGGTACAACATTCCCAGGGTGGAAGGCGACTTGCTCTGTTTCAGCGAAAACATTATCCACATTACGATTCAATGTCATCTTCCCAATCTTTTTAACTGGCACCATCTCCTCAGGCCACAGCTTTGTTGCATCCAAAATGTCAAAATCAAATTTAAATTCGTCCTCTGGCTCAAGCATTTGTACACCCAACTCATATTCAGGATAATCACCTATCTCAATGGATTCCCATAAATCACGCCGTTGAAAATCCGGATCCTTACCAGCAATGATTTGCGCTTCATCCCAAATGAGTGAATGAACACCTAACACAGGCTTCCAATGAAATTTTACAAATCTTGATTTTCCCTTATCATTGACGAAACGAAAAGCATGAACACCGAAGCCTTCCATCATTCGAAAACTTCTAGGTATTGCACGATCAGACATATGCCACATAATCATATGCGCAATTTCTTGATTGTTCGCTACAAAATCCCAAAACGTATCGTGAGCTGAAGCTGCTTGTGGCATTTCATTGTGAGGTTCAGGCTTTACCGCGTGAATTAAATCAGGGAACTTAATGGCATCCTGGATAAAAAAGACCGGTATATTATTACCAACTAAATCATAATTGCCCTCATCCGTGTAAAATTTCGTCGCAAAACCACGAACATCACGTGCAGTATCCATCGAACCTAAGCTTCCAACTACCGTTGAAAATCTGACAAATACAGGTGTTTTCTTATTAGGGTCCTGTAAAAAGCTTGCTTTAGTATATTCCCCCATCGATTCATACAGCTCAAATTCTCCATGTGCCGCAAAGCCTCTCGCATGTACAACACGCTCTGGAATACGTTCATGATCAAAATGCGTTATTTTCTCTCGAAAGTGAAAATCCTCCATAATTGTTGGCCCACGAACCCCAGCCTTCAACGAATTCTCATCATTCGAAACTTTTAGTCCCTGATTCGTCGTCATCTTTTGCCCTTCATTATCGACACGAAACTGCTCTAACTGCTGATCCTTTCCATTCTCCTCCAAATTTTTGCGCTGATTCGACTTAGATTTATCCACGCAATCCCCTTTCATTCCAATACTCATAATTCTCAATATACACTATATGTTTTTTTGAAATAAACATGCTTCAAGGCATAGCTATAGGAAAACATTCTCAATTATTTCTTGATTTACGACCGAATTCGAGCGCGAATGCTTCTAGATGATTCATTTTTTCACCAAAACCTTAGACATAAGTTCATCAAAAAGGTCCCATTTATACCTATGCAATTATATTTTTCTGGTTCATAACTAACATACTCTTTATTTTGTTCAATACATTTCAACTATTCCAAACTCGGAAATATAGCCAAATTAACACATTTCCTAAGTCCTCAGGTTCTCACTTTTTTTCACAACATTTCTTGTTCATTTTTCAACTAACCTCCACTGTTAGCACAATAAGAAAAACCTTACTGTTGTTCCAGTAAAGCACCCCTCCTAATCTATCTTTCAATTTCGATGTTCTTTTCCTTTGCACTATAAAAATACCCCTTTAGATAACCATATCTAAAGGGGTATAATGGTACGACTTTATTTCACATCTAGGGAGTTAACTCGGAATCTTCTCCCTTTGGTTTAAGTGCAGTAAAAAGTCCAATTAAATTAGGTGGTAAACTAAATAATAAAAACTTCCAGTTGTTCGTCATGATCGTGATAATCGTAAAAACAATAATAGACGTAACAATGATGATTATGCCAAGCTTCACACGGGAAGGCTGCAACGTGACTGTACTGGACATACTGATGGACAAAACAATCCCAATTATTCCCCAGCTCCCTAGGTGTGTTAAAAGAAGGATACCTAAAACCATTGCGTTGCTTAATTCAATCCCAAACATGATTAAAGAAAAGAGAACATAAATCGCTCCTAATGTCACATACCATGAATAGGATTTTGCATTTTGCCAAATATGATAGTATAGCTCATCTAAACCTCTGTTTTCTCTAGCTTTTTTCCGTCCGAACCACCAGCCAAAGATTCCACAAATCATTCCTCCATACAATCCAATAATACCCCCGATAGAAACCTCCATAATTACATTCCCCCCTCTTCGAAAATAAACACTTCTTCAATCGTGCAATTGAAAGCTTTTGATATGTTATAGGCAAGCTCAATAGATGGATTGAATTTTCCTGATTCAATTGCAATGATTGATTGCCGTGAGACTCCAACTTGTTTCGACAATTCTTCCTGCGTAATCTTCTTCGATTTTCGTAATTCGCGAATTCTGTTTTTCATAAAGCCTCCTTTAAAAATGTAAAGTAAACTGTACATTCGTTGATAAGTAAAGTTTACTTTACACCTCCCGAAGTGTCAAGTTTACTTTACAATTTAATTTTTAGTTAATACAACAAATAACCGTTACTAGGAGATATATGGAGGACATAACAAAAGGAGGGATCATCACCAAAACGTGTGGTTGATTTCCGTTCCGACTGGGCGCTTTGTAGCTGACGCTTCGCTTTCGCACAGAAAACATCCGCTGCGCTACAGGATCTCGGGCCGACGCGATGTTGGTCACGAAGCCGTTATCACAGGATGTGATGCTTTTAGCCTTCGTTCCTCTATCGCTGATCCCCGAGGAGTCGCCCAGTCTCCACTCTAATCAACTATTTACAAGTAGACGTTTTAACAAAAGTCATACACAGCTTTTGGTGATGAACCAAAAGGAGTCAAATAAAACTGTTAAAATTACGATCATAATGAGCCACACAATAACTAGTTAAGACACTATACTGAACTTTACTTCGAGTAAAAGACACCAAAATCTCTTACTCGGAGTTTTTTAGGTTTGATAGCCACACGTTTTTTGATACTCTTCTTCAAAAATCTGGTACGCTTGTGGAAAAAGAAAAAATCCTGCATATCAACTCAGGATTTTCAGTCAAACTTTTTATATACGTCGCGACTTTATTCAAATCTACATTCAATTTTCCTTAATTTACGATAAAACATACTATTGCAATTGCGGATAGTAATGTATTTGTTGTTATTTTTATAGTCACCTTAGTTCTATCTTCAAAATATGTAAGTACAAATATGAGTACAGACCTAAAAAACCTTGACCGGCAAGTGAAGTGACCTCAGTTAGATATTTGTCTAACAACCGGATTCGCTTCAAATTTGCCTATCAAGGTTTTTTTCATCACTATTCAGCTATATGTTTATTTAAATGCTTGAGCAGCTGCAACAGCTTTTTTCCAGCCTGCATAGATTTCTTCACGATGTGAGTCATCCATATTAGGTGTGAATTGACGATCTAAATTCCAATACTCACTAATTTCATCTGGTGATTTCCAGAAGCCAACTGCTAAACCTGCTAAATACGCAGCACCTAAAGCTGTTGTTTCGTTAATGACCGGACGATCAACAGGAACGTTTAATAAATCCGATTGGAATTGCATTAAGAAATTGTTTGCGACTGCACCACCATCTACACGTAATTTCGTTAGTGGAATATTGGCATCTGCTTCCATTGCACCAAGTACGTCTTTTGTTTGATACGCTAACGATTCTAATGTTGCACGTACAAAATGTTCTTTAGAAGTACCGCGCGTTAAACCGAAGACTGCACCTCGTACATCTGAATCCCAATAAGGTGTACCTAGACCAACGAATGCAGGAACTACATAAACGCCGTCAGCCGACTCTACACGTGCAGCATATTGTTCAGATTCTGAAGCAGAACGGAACATTCGTAAGCCGTCACGTAACCATTGAATAGCAGAGCCAGCTACGAAAATACTGCCTTCTAAAGCGTAAGTAACCTTACCATTTAAGCCCCATGCAAGCGTAGTTAATAAGCCATTCTCTGATTTTACTGCCTTTTCACCAGTATTCATCAACATAAAGCAGCCCGTACCGTAAGTGTTTTTAACCATACCTTCTTCAAAGCAAGCCTGACCGAATAGAGCCGCTTGTTGATCACCCGCAGCCCCTGCAATTGGAACAGCAGAACCAAAGAACAGAGCTTCCTCCGTATATCCATACACTTCTGAAGAAGGACGAACCTCAGGAAGCATAGAAGCTGGAACACCTAAAATGTCTAATATTTCTTCATCCCATTTTAAATCATAAATATTGTACATTAACGTACGAGAAGCATTTGAATAATCTGTAACATGGACTTTACCACCTGTTAACTTCCATATTAACCACGTATCAATTGTACCGAATAATAAATCGCCTGCTTCTGCTTTTTCACGAGCACCTTCAACATTGTCTAAAATCCATTTTACTTTTGTACCTGAGAAGTATGCATCGACTAATAAACCTGTTTTATCACGGAATAAATCATTGTAACCGTTTTCTTTCAATTCCTCACAAATAGCGTTCGTTTGGCGTGATTGCCAGACAATCGCATTATAAATTGGTTTTCCTGAATGTTTATCCCAAACAACAGTTGTTTCGCGTTGGTTTGTAATACCGATCCCAGCAATTTGATTTGATTCAATATTTTTTGCAGAGAGCACTGTAGCGATACAAGAAAGAATAGAAGACCAAATTTCTTCTGCATGATGTTCAACCCATCCGGATTGTGGGAAATATTGCGGGAATTCTTGTTGTGCAACGTGGAGAATGCTCCCTTTTTCATCAAACAAAATAGCACGTGAGCTTGTTGTACCTTGGTCCAAAGCTAAAATATATTTTTTTTCTGACATCGGACATACCTCCAATAATTTTTTATTTCTTTCAGCAAATGTTTTTCTGTAGCGAAAGCGAAGCGTCAGCTACAAATGTTTTTCTGTAGCGAAAGCGAAGCGTCAGCTACAAATGTTTTTTCTGTAGCGAAAGCAAAGCGTCAGCTACAAATGTTTTCTGTAGCGAAAGCAAAGCGACAACTACAATTATGCCGAGGCATAATTGATTTACTCTTCACTTTTAACATTTTTCACTGTCATTTGTGCACTGATAAAAATAATAACTACGATAATAGCAAATACCCAAAATGTGATACTATTTTCCCCCTCAAAAATTTGTTGGAAGAATAGAGCACCAAAAGTACCACCGATAATTGGACCTACAACTGGAATCCATGCATATGACCACCCTGAGTCACGTTTACCTGGGATTGGTAAGAAAAAGTGAGCTATACGTGGGCCTAGGTCACGTGCAGGGTTAATTGCATAACCAGTAGGACCCCCTAATGCCATCCCGATGACTACAATTAGCATACCTACTAGAAATGGATTTAAACCATCCGTAATCGAATTTGTTCCCAATGCTAGAATACCTAAAACAAGTATAAACGTACCAATCATTTCTGAGATTAAATTTGATAATGGATGTTTAATAGCAGGCATTGTAGAAAATACAGCCAGTTTCGCTTCCGGATCTTTCGTACCTTTCCAATGTGGTAGATACATAAAATAAACGAGTATCCCCCCTAAAAATGCACCAATCAATTGTGCAGCAATGTAAGAAGGTACGTCTTCCCACGGGAAATTACCAATTGTAGCAAGCGCGATCGTTAAAGCAGGATTTAAATGAGCCCCACTAATACCACCAACAGCATATGCAGCCATAGCCACACCTAGACCCCAAGCAAATGTAATCACTACCCATCCACCGCCAAAGCCTTTCGATTTGTGCAGTGATACACCTGCAACAACGCCACCACCGAATAAAATAAGAATCATCGTGCCGACAAGTTCAGCCGTAAATGTTGACATACAAGAAGCCCCCCTTTGTAATAGTGCACTTAGTAAAAAAATAAACCCACACTTAAACAAACTGCACGTTATAATGCAGATGATTAAATGTGGGTTCCTTTTCCTAACCACGCGCTTTTTAACTTATGTACATTGTAGAGAAAATAATATACATAGTCAACAATATTTTTGGAAATTTTCCCACAAGTTCTTATTTGATGTTGTAATAGCTACTGCTCCAGCTGATAACGCTTCCTCTATGCTTTCAACAGTGCGAACTAGTCCACCTGTAATAACAGGAATTTTTGTTCGCTGGTGTACCTCTGAAATCATTGAAGGAATGATGCCTGGTAATAATTCAATATAATCAGGCTTCGCTGATTCAATCATTGAAAAGCTTTTTTCTAGTGCAATCGTATCAATTAAAAAGACGCGCTGAATGGCAATAATTCCACGAGATTTTGCTTTTATTAACATATTAGATCGAGTGGAAATTATACCTGCTGGACGGATATCATTACATAAAAAATCTGCTGCAAAGTTATCCGTTTTTAAGCCATGAATTAAGTCTGCATGAATAATTAATTTTTTACCGTTACGATCTGCCTCTCGCTTTATTGACATGAGCAAACTAATATGCACTTCTAATAGAACAATGTATTCGAATCGACTATTTAATATTTCATCAAATTGCTTAACTGTACGTGCAGCGGGAATAATTTGTTGATTATTGAAATTCATTTGATTTCCCCTTTACATCAATTATGCCTCGGCATAATTGCGTCCGGAATCGGCTTTGTGCTAGCACAAAGCATTCCTTTCCGTTTTCCGTGACATCCGCCGGAGGCTTAACTTATTTCAGCGGATGTTTTTTGTACCGAAAGCGTAGCGACAGGTACAGATGTTTGGACACCCGCTGAAATAAGTTAAAAAGTAGGCCGCCATTAAGACGACCTTCCTTTTTATTATAATGCAGTTGTAGCTCTTGTTATTTCTAAATTTAGATCTTTTTCATATTGTGTACGTTGTTCAGTAGACCAATGTAATTGTTTTGCCATTTCATCTAATACCGCGTCTTTATATTGTTTCACAAGAGCGATATTAAAGAACATATACGCTGTTCGACGAATCATAAAGTCGTTTGGATGAACAACCATTTCATGATGAATACCATACAATAACTGGGCGTATAGCGCTTGTGGTAAAACAGGATGTTTTTCTTTAGCATAGTCCAAAACAGTATCCACATTAGAACCATAATGATGTGCTAAATGTTTTGCTTCCTCTTCCGATAATCCGATATCAACACCCATTTTTGTTCGTTTCGACACGAAGGCATGTAAGTTTTGGGAGCCCCCAACATCTCCACCGGAAATATGGATCTGCTTTGTATAGCATGGTTTTGATGCAATGCCAAATCGTTGTTCTAAATCTTGCGCAATCATATTTAAAACCGTTTCAGCCATTTTACGATAACCTGTTAATTTACCGCCAGCGATTGTCACAAGTCCCGAAGCAGATTCCCATACTTCGTCCTTACGAGAAATTTCAGATGGATTTTTACCTTCCTCATGAATTAATGGACGAACACCTGCCCAGCTTGATTCGATATCTGAATCAGTGACGTTAACTTTTGGAAACATGTAATGAATTGCTTTCATAATATAATCACGATCTTCTTGATGGATATTCATTTCACGCGCATCGCCTTCGTAAAATGTATCTGTCGTTCCAACATACGTTTTCCCATTTCGAGGAATCGCAAACACCATACGACCATCAGGTGTATCAAAATAGACAGCTTGACGTAGTGGGAATTTAGATTCATCAAAAACGATATGCACGCCTTTCGATAAAATTAAATGCTTACCATTTTGTTGTCCTTCGATAGTACGAACTTCATCTACCCATGGACCTGCAGCATTTACAACTTTTTTTGCTCGAATATTAAATGCGTTATGGGCAATTAAATCTTGTGCTACGATACCATTAATTTTCTTTTCATCATTGTATAAAAAGTTTTCTGCCTTTGCATAGTTAATGAGTGTAGCACCTTTTTCAATGGCAGCTTTGGCAACTTCGACTGTCAGACGTGCATCATCTGTACGATACTCTACATATACACCACCGCCGCGTAAGTCCTCGCCTTTAACCAAAGGTTCTTTTTCCATTGTTTTTGCAGGACTTAACATATATCGACGCTCAGAACGTTTAACCCCTGCTAAAAAATCATAGACACGTAAGCCAATATTCGTTGAGAATTTGCCGAATGTGCCTCCTTTATGGAATGGCAGTAACATCCAAACAGGAGTTGTTACATGCGGTCCATTTTCATAAACTATCGCACGTTCTTTTCCTAAATCTGCAACCTCTTTTATTTCAAATTGTTTTAAATAACGAAGTCCACCGTGCACTAATTTTGTCGAACGACTAGAAGTACCAGCGGCGAAGTCTTGCATTTCAACTAACGCTACAGATAGACCACGAGCAATTGCATCAAGTGCGATACCACAACCTGTAATCCCACCACCGATCACCAATAAATCGTATTCTTTACTTTGTAATTCTTCAATCGTTTGTTGACGTTGTATTGCTGAAGCTGTGCTCATAATGAAATTCCTCCTTATTTAAAGCGAAAAAAAGAGACCATTAAAGGCACATGTACAAATGTACATATGTTTTTAATGGTCTCTCAATCGCTCAAACCTAGTATATTAACTTAATTTCATTGTAGTCTTTTTAGAAAGAAAAGGCAAGGTAGATCGTCTGGAAAAATTACGAATACAACATACACTTTTCAATCATTTATAGGTTTAAATTCGCGTCATATGTACAGTTCAATTGTCATGGCCTCTGATATTATTCCCAAATACAAAAAATTTATTTACATGTTTGAGTGGAACATAAAATAAATTTTAGTTGTTGTCGCATCGAAAAAGTTCCACTCCAATCAACTTAATATATGTCATACTTTTAATAATTGTTATCCCTACCTTTCGAGAAATAAAAATAGCAGGCTCTCCATTAACTAGTAATAGAAAACCTACTGATTGACCATCAGTTATGCCTCGGTATAATTGTAGCTGTCGCTTTGCTTTCGCTACAGATAAACAATGCGTCCAGAATCGGTCTGTGCTTGCACAAAGAACGACTTTTTGCTGAAAGAAGTTAAAATATGTATTTTATCATTTCATGTATATTGCAATAAGGATTGTCACGGCTTTCCGTCTTACGAAGTGACATCATATACGTGCAATTTTTAATAGCGACCTCATGTCGGAATGCGATAGGTGCAATGACTGACTCATCTGCTTTATGACGAAAATAACGTGTTACCCCAAGATGCTGCTCCATCTTGTCATTTAATACGGCACGAGGATACTTTTCAGATAGATCGACTTCTTCAAAATGCAACAATAGCCATAATTCGAATGCTTCATTTGAATAGGCAATATGAATACTATTCTCCTCACAAAAGTCATTAACTTCCTCTAATTGCTTTTCAGTTAGATCATCCTTATCAAAAACAATCCAAACCTCATCAAAATATTGGTAGCTTGAATCTCGATAGGCATGCTGGGCTAGCTTAATAGCCGAACGCTTGACGTTTTTTATTTTGACACTTACCATTTTTGAGCGCTTTAAAATACGCATTTGCTCAAAATAAATGCGTTCGGTTTCACCTTCACAATAAATTAAAACTGTTTTACGCAGTGTTCGATTCCCTTGTTGACGCACTCTCACTGCTCAAATACCTCCACTTCCTATTAATTAAACCCGGGCATAATTGCAGATAAATTGCCACAGGACGTGGCGTTCTTAGACTGAGTTCCTCTATTTCAGCGGATGTTTGGATACCCGCTCCAAAGAAGTTAAATATTGATCTGATAAATATTCATTAATAACCGGTGTAGCTCCAAATTCTCCTTTTAAGTAACGCTTGGCATAGGAAATATCCCCGCGTTTCTTCTGTAAATCTGCAAAATCAAATAAGGAGTATAACTCGGATTCATTTTTAAAGCTTTTATTCACAAACCATATTTGATCGGAACGTAGTGGCTGATCTAATAAATCAATTTCATGACTTGTGACAATAAATTGATTCGTAACATTACGCTTGCTGTTCATAATGGCCATTAAAAATTCGCAGATGGACACATGAAATGCTGTGTCAAATTCATCTATAAAGATTGTCTTCCCTTTATTGTATGCTTCGACCATGACACATGCTAAATGCAGCATACGGACTGTCCCCTTTGAATCCATCGTCCAATTGATCGTTTCTGTCCCGATCGGCGCGCCTACTTCATCGAACGATAAATAGTGCAAATCGATATCCACTTCTTGTATAACCTCTGAAGTGTCAAAATCATAGCCAATAGTATTTTTCTCTCTTCGCTCAACCCGTCTTGCCGTTACATCTTGAATAGAAAAGTCTGCAATCTTTAGTAACTTTATAACCTCTTTCTTAAAGGGTTCCTCTTCAAGTTTACGAATAAGTGGATGACTTGATAACCGATTTGTTTCATCTAAAAATAGTATTTTATGTAAAAACCAATCAAATATTTTCGTAGCATCTGGGTCATTAAAGACATTTAATACCGATAAGAAAGCTGTATTATCACGCGTATATTTTGTCAATTCTAGCGCAGTACCATCGGCAGTTTCATACAAATATTCCGTACCATCCCATCGTCTATTAAAAAGCTCCACTTTTAGAGACTTTGTCGTTTTAGTTAGACCTTCATAAAGAACCTGTGATGCATTATACTGTACCTCATAATCGTACAGTACCCCATCTAGTAATAACGAAATCATAAATTCTGTCGGTTGTTCTTGCTGACTTCCTAACTTAAACGGCTGGTAGGGCAAGCGTAGTTGTTTAACATTATGAAGATTTTCAAAGTTAAACAATAAAGAACGTAAAATTTTAATAGCAGTGAATAAATTTGATTTTCCACTTCCATTTGGTCCGAAAATAAAGGCACTTTTTACAAGGTGAAATGAGTCATATTTCATCGTATGTGTATCCTTTAATTTTCGAATACGGCTTCCCGCCACCATTGAAAATAGTGTTTCATCCTTATAACTCAAACAATTTTTCACTCTAAAATCTACTAGCATTTGTAGGCCCCCGTTCAATTCCACAGCATTCCTTTAATTATACTATAGGCGTAACCGCGTAATACCAATAATACGATGCACAATTGTTTACGAATTCTAACTTTCCGTCTCCTTAAAAATATAAAAAGACGATTTCCCTTTTAGGGTAAATCGTCAAAGAATACACTGATCATCACCTACATATTTTGAGCCCATCCCCAATGAGTCACCCATAGTTGATAGAAACTGAAGTTGTTCCGATAAATCTTCAAAGTATAATGGTTGCTTTCCGCTTCGCTGGTCTCTATGGAGTCACCTAGTCCCCACTCCAATCACCTTTTGTATAATTTAATTAAATTCCCACTATCTTTTCATTTTGTAATACTTGCAATGTACGCTCTATGCCTTCCGCAAAAGTAGTTTTTGGTCTCCACCCTATCGCCTTTGCCAACTTAGCGTTATTTAAAAATGAATGCTCAATATCTCCCTCTCTCGCAGGTGCATATTGAATTTCTAAAGGATGATTTAAATGCTGTAATAATAAAATGACTTGATGAATCGACCATGCCTCATTCGTTGATACATTATAAATGCCCTGTAATCTAGCCTGTACACCAGCATAAATAGCATCCGCAATGTCATCTACATATATGAAATCTCGTGTTTGTTCTCCATCTCCATAAATCGTAAAGGGCTTTCCTTCTATACTGCTTTTTAACATGCTAGGAATAACCGCCGTTTCCCCCAGCATACATTGCCTTGGACCAAATACATTAGCAAATCTATAAATTAATGTTGGTAAACGATAATCTCTTTGCCATTTTTCACAGTATGTCTCACCAATACTTTTGTTTAATCCATACATCGAAATCGGCTCACTAACATCTGTTTCTTCTAATGGTGGATAGTGACTATCTCCATAAACAGCTGCTGACGAGGCAAAAACAAAATGCTTTACTTTATATTTTGACGATAAGAAGAGCATCTGACTAAGCCCTACAATATTCGTTAAAACATCCTTCACTGGCTCTTGCACCGATTTTTGAACACTCGTTTGTGCTGCGCAATGAATGACCACATCAAATGATGTTTCTTTAAAAAGATGCTCACAAACTTCATCTTCCACATTCAAAAGATAAGATTTATGATCAAAGTCGACATTGCGTAAATGACCGGTACTTAAATTATCAATAATATAAACATTTGCACCCTCTTTAAAAAAACGCCTCGCCACTGCACTACCAATAAAACCATAACCACCTGTCACTAATACATTCATCCCATCGCCCCCAAAAACAATATGATGTTTTATATGCAGTAATTACTAAAATTATGCAGGCAACTTATTTGTTGTGTTATTTTTTGGCAATGTTTTAAGTATAAAAAAATGTGCCCGATATGAAATCGAGCACACTTTACAAAATTAAGCTGGGTTTACTTCCAGTTCAACTGTAATTTTGATGTCTTTCCCAACTAGAACACCGCCAGTTTCCAATGCAGCATTCCAAGTTAAGCCAAAATCTTCACGATTGATTGATGTTGTAGATTCAAAGCCATAAACTTCTTGGCCCCATGGATTTGTACCTTTACCATTAAATTCAGTATCAAATGTTACTGATTTCGTTACGTCTTTAATTGTTAAATCACCTGTAACCGCATATTCATCATTTGATTTTTTTGCAATGTTTGTAGACTTAAATGTAATTGTCGGATATTTTTCAGCATCGAAGAAATCTGCTGCTTTTAAGTGATTATCACGATCTTCACTACGTGTATTGATGCTAGCTGGATCAATTGTAAAGCTAATGTTTGCTGTTGTTAAATCTGCAAGATCTGCCGCTTCAATATCTGCTGAATAAGTATCGAATACACCTTTTACTTTTGATACCATCATGTGTTTTACTTGAAAGTTAATTGCTGAGTGTCCTAAATCAATGTTCCATTTTGTCATTATAAATTCCTCCAATTGGGTTGTTTTTATCTCGAATTCGAGATATATTTTAAAATATGAAGTAACTACTTAAATTATGTTTAAGGTTAAACATTTGTAGTTACTTCTTTTGCATCCTAGTTAAAAGCAGTTACGAAAAGTTATTGATTACTTTATGTAACTTACTATATATTAATAATTTACTTACGTCAAGTTATTTTTAAAAATTTTTGACCCAGGCATTTTCAGAAACTACGTGAGCGATGTCTCCGGTTCAGAAATTTTACTCCAACTACTTTCTTTAAATAAAAAGAAGCTTCCCTATGAAATGGGAAAACTCCTTATCTATCTGCGTTTCACTAATTTACCTTGGACGACAAAACGATGGTCGTCACTCATGACAGAATCCTTACAAGTGGATAGTGTAAGAATTTTGTCTTCCGGTCCAATTTCTACATTCATTTCGATTGAAGAGCGTGCTTGAATGTCGTCTAAAAATTTTAAGTAAGTATCATTGCTCTTAAACTCTGTTTCAATGTAATAAAAATCAATGGTAGTTTCATATGCGGCAAAGATTTCAACGTTATAACCTTCATACAGTGTATCTAAATAAATGATAGGATGTTCATTTGCATATTGCTGATTTAAGTAATTTTTAAGACTCCCAAACATCGTACTATTCTTCATGGCATGGCCGTACAAAATAGTATTTTGGTTTATGTTTTGCACATTATTACGATAGTCCATAAATACACTGCCTGCACGACTTTCTGCATCTTTAAAATTATGATTTAAATAAAAATCATTATTTTCAGCTTGTAGAATTGGATTATTGAGCTTTGTCCCGTCTGCAGAAATCCATCCAACAATATTATTATTTACCGTTAGTAAATCATTGAATTGTGGACGGATTGTAAATGGCGTTGTTGAGATTTCATCTGCTTTATCTTCTAAAGAAGCCAATGTTGTTTGGTAAATCGTTTGTGCTTCTTCCAATGATTTTGAAGTCTCATAGTACGTGTATAAGTACTTGCCTAATGCAAAACCTGAGTATAAGAATATAGCTAAATATATAAATGTTAAAAACTTAGTTGCCCATTTTTTCATAGTATCACCAGTTATATTGCAAGGGGCACCATGTAAAATCCAAACTGCTCATCCTCATTGAAAATGGCTTCAACCCCATAGACATCTTTAATAACTTCCCTTGTAATGACGTTACGTGGTGCTCCTTCGGCTATTATTTGTCCAGTTTTCATCAGAATGATTTGATCGCTATAGCGAATCGCCTGATTGATATCGTGATGCACCATAACAATTGTTAAGCCATATTCCTCATTTAATGCCTTTACAAGCTCCAATAACTCAATTTGATAATAAATATCCAAATATGTTGTCGGCTCATCCAAACATAAAATTTCAGATTGCTGTGCTAAAGCCATAGCAATCCACACTCGCTGACGTTCCCCACCTGATAAAGCCTCTAAATCATTTTCTCGTTTTTCCAGTAAATTCGTGCAAGCAAGTGCCCATTCAATAGCTTTGACATCTTCCTCATGATTTCTTTTTAGCATTGAATGATGTGGTAGACGTCCAAAGCTCACTAGCTTTTCTACGGTTAAATCCTTCGGTACATCATTTTGTTGATAGACAATTGCTAGTTTTTTTGCAAATTCTTTTGGCTTGTAGTGCACCAAATCCTTGCTTTCTAACGATACATTCCCCGATATCGGCATATTGTTGCGGGACATAACATTTAATAATGTTGATTTTCCACAGCCATTTGGACCGATAATCGTTGTGATTTTGCCCTTTTGAATGATCGTCGATACACCGTCTAAATGATTTCGAGTATTATCATGCGATACAATAATATCTTGTATTTCCATGTCTTCTCACTCTTTTCGTAATAGGAATATTAAGAATGGCCCACCGATAATCGCCATAATGGTTGATGCTGGAATTTCAAGCGGTACAGCAATTGTGCGACCAATCGTATCTGCCACTAATATTAATAAAGCTCCAGCTAATGCTGTAAAAGGTATGAGCACCTTATGATCGTGTCCAACTATACGACGAGAAATATGTGGTACTAACAGACCGACGAACGAGATAACTCCTGCTACAACAACAGAAACAGCTGATAATAGTACCGCAACAGCGGCTATTAATAGACGAGCACGAGCTATATGAAAGCCTAGACTTTTTGCTGTTTTGTCTTGTAATACTAGCAGATTACACCAACTATATAATGCAAAGGAGGCTATTAATCCGACAGTACCATAAGTAACAATTGTTGATACGTCCTTCCACGTACGCATCGTTAAGTTTGAGCCTACAACGCTGGAAGCTGAAGTATTCATTGAACCGCCTAAACTAATGAAAGCCTCTGTTAACCCCGTGAACATTGCATTAATAGCAATTCCGACTAAAATAAGTTTCAATGGACTTAAGCCTGACTTCCATGACAACGCAAAGACGAGTGCGCAGGCAAATGCCCCGCCCATAAATGCTAATATAGGTGTTATAAAAAATAATGCTGGAAAGAAGGAAATAATAAAGAGCTGGACAAATGCCGCTCCTGAAGATATACCAATAACCCCGGCATCCGCTAATGGGTTACGCATAACTGATTGTAATAGTACCCCTGAAACGGAAAGTGCTGCACCAGCAAACAACGCAACAATGATTCGTGGAAATCGTAAATCTCGGATAGCCTCCATTTGACTATTTCCTTCATCAAATAATGCACCTATAAATTCAAAAAAGCCCATTTTAATGCTACCTGTCGTTGCTGCATAAACTACTGAGACAAGTAATAATACAATTACAATTGAAAAGCTTACAATTTTTTTTGTCATACCGGACTTCCTTTTTCTTTTCAAATTCCATCATGTTACATGTACATCCACAACTTTTCCTAAGGGACTGAAACATAATTTTCTAAGCCTTATGCCTCGGCATAAGGCTTAATCGAAATATTAGAAAAGCAAGGCTATGCTTGCGATACGAGCGACATTTCTAGTTTCTATTTACGATAGAAGATTTCCATTAGCTGTCCTAAAGCCTGTGGCACTTGTAAGGAAGCTGTAGTACCGAACAATTCTTCCTCCAAATCATAGACTTTGCCGTTTTTCACTGCGTTAAAATGCTTCCAAATATCATTCGTTGTAAATTCCTCATCAAACATTTTTACAACTTCATCTGGCATACCGTGTGATAGTCGTAAAATAATATCAGGGTTACTATTGTGCAAGTACTCAGTATTCGAAGACAAGTATTCAGCGTCCTGCCCTTCCATTACATTAATACCGCCTGCACGTTTCACAAGGTCTCCTGCATAGGAATTTTCAGTTGCAACTAAATAACTTCCTGGAATACCAAGTAAGATTAATACACGCGGCCCCTCTTTGTTCTCAGCAACTGTTTGTACAGCATCAATATTTTTTTGTAATCCATTCACTAGCTTCTCGGCTTGTTCTACGCGATTATAGCGTTCGCCAAGTGTTTTAATCTCGGAAAGCATGGCATCAACACTTTGAAAGTTTAAAAAATTAACTGGAATTTTTAACTGCTTGAATTTATCTTGTAAATCATACTCTAACGTTGAAACTGATAACACATCTGTTGGATTTAATGATTTAACAATCTCCATATCTGGCTCCATTGCGTTACCGATAGTAGGCAGTTCATCGAAACGTTTTGCTAATGTTTTTTCTGTTTCAGGCACTGCTATAGCGTCCAACTCAAGCTTATCTAGAATATCTGCAATAACAACTGTTCCTGCAATAATACGATGTTCATTCGCATCAGTTGCTTCAGTTGATGGTTGTGCTTTTTCCGTTGGTGTCTCTGTCTTTTCTTGCTTACTGCCATCACTACAGCCGACGACTACCAAAAGTAATGACATCATCGCCATTATGAGCAACCAACATTTCCAATTCTTTTGCATAAAGTCATCTCCTACTTATTTCTGTTCAGTCGCATCTTTTCTTGCATTTTTAAAACGGCGAACGAGCGACCAGCCCGATAAAATACAAATTACTACTAGCAATACTATCTTCACAATATTCAGCTGAGCAAGCTGCTGATCGACTTTTGAATCCTTCGCTACTTTTTCAGTAGTCTCCTCTTTAACATCAGCTTTCTCGGCGGCGTCTTCATCTTCAATAGGTGCATCAAGTGTACGATCAAATGCTAACTGCTCTTCCTTAGGCACAGTTACAGTTGGCTGGAATGATGGCAGTGGTCGTGATAACTGAGTCGGTTTTACAGGCTCATGTTGTGTTTCCACTGGTGCCTTTTTGACTTTCTCTTTCACAATAACAGGTTGCTTTTCACTAGCTACTCGCGTAGAGGGTGCTGTTACAGAGGGCTTACTTAAAAACTTCGCTACCTGCTGTTGATCAAATTTTAGATTTACGAAATATTGATGATGATAAGACATCTCAGGTATATCAACTTTAACCCACATTCGTATTGGCTTTTCAAAATTACTAATTTCAAATTCAACAATTCTGGCATTGTCTACAAGTGAAATAAACTTTGGCTCTACCTGTTTTCCTTGTTTATCTACAGTTAAGCCTGTTATCCAATTAGATTTTAAAATTGTCATATGAGCATAATATTTGCCGTTCTTTTCTTTTATTTCTGCAACAGGGTTTACATATGTATTCATAATGGATTGTTCGTTCTTTCCATCTACTAATAATACGTAATTCATTGACCATTCCTTATCATAGATTTCTTCTGAAATAGATTCGTCAATTTCGTTTTCTGGAATAACTTCCTCATCCTTTTGCACAATTGTTGAAAGGGTTGTTAACTGTAATTGAAGCTCCTTGGAAAAAGGGACATATTCCTCAGAGGATGAAAATGCTACCTCACCTTTAATGATAATAGGCCGATGTAAATCCTTGACATCAAATTGAACTAAATTTTCAGTCTGAACGTTTGACGAAAGCTCATTTTCCTGCTGTTCGATATGTAAATCTCTTATACTCAATGGCTTCTTTATAGCCAAATTTAAGCTATATTGACCGTTCTTTACATCTATTGTCGCCAATTCGCTAAAAATATTGTCTTTCCTTCCATCTAGAGATGAAAAACTTAGTTCAACTTGATAGCTCCCATTTTCTAATACAGATTCTTCAGCTTTTACCTGAAGCCATACACATGGAGGGAAAAGCATCAGTAAAAAAGTACTCAAAATGAATACTTGAACTATTTTTCTATTGCTAATCACTGTGTAAATTCCTCCAAATTCTTTCAGAGCACAGTAACTTCCTTCCTCTAATAAGTGAGAAAGGAAGTGGCTGTAACCGTACTATTTATTCATGTATTGTAATGAGCCATTTAAAATTTTTGCCATTTGTGTGCGTTTTAATGGACTGCTTGCATTAATAACAGTTTTGCCATTCGCATTTACAGATCCAGTCATGATTTTACCTGCATATAGGAACGCAAAGGCTTTTTTCGCTTCTTCACTTGTAACAGTTGCACCATCAGCATAATAAGATAAGGTTGGATCACCATAGTTCATTTCTTTTCCTGCAACATGTGCTACTGCACGGTAAATCATCACTGCTGCTTGTTGTCGAGTAAGTGTTCCATTTGGATTAAAGTTCTCTGCCTTCACGACAATTCCAGCCTCAGCTAAGGCATTGATTGCTTGTACACGTTCTGTATCAAGTTTCGCTGTATCTTTAAATCCAGCAATTGTTGTAGAAGATAAGTTTAATGAACGAGCAATCATTAACGCAAATTGAGAGCGTGTAATATTGTCATATGGTTTAAAATTATCTTGCCCCTTAACAATTCCCTTACTGTATAATGCTAAGATTGCTTCTTTATTACCATCATTACTAATATCTTTAAATGGATTCACCACTGGTTTCACTGCGCCTTCGACAGCAAAGCTAAATTGTACTTGATGGTTTGAGTCATAGTTCACGCCTTTTTCTGGCTCATTCACAACAATATGTAGCTGAGCATTTACAAGTTTCTTTAAGTCTCCCACTACAAATGAGTACTTACTAGTATTTGTTGTATCGTCTTGACTTACTAAAGTTGCTTCATTTCCTTCCACTTTGAATCCTTTAACATATTGACCTTGAGGGAATGTCATAGTAACTACGTTTTTACCATCTACTACTGATACGCCTACTTTTGGTTGAATATATTGCTTCATAATAGATTCTTCAGAAGTACCGTTTTTGTAAACAGTGATAGCCACTTCATTTACTTTAACGTCTTCTTTAATCTCTTCAGATTTACCGTTTTCTTCTGTAGTAGTTGCTTCCTTATTTTCTACTGCTTTTAAATCAAAATCATACCACTTGTCCATATTAGCTGAAGCTACGACAACGTGAATTTTCGCTTGTAATACTTCACCAGCTACAGCTGGGAAACTGTATGTAATTGTGCCATCTGCATTTTTAACTTCAGTAGCATCTACTAACTTATCACCTTGCTTTGTTTGTAAACCCGCGATCATTGGAGCAGATTTTGCTGCTACCGTTAATTTTGCCTCAAATTTTCCATCCTTCTCAACGATTGTGCCTGTTGTAACAAGATGAGCGCTAATGGCAGGTTGGGGTTCTGTTGTACCAGGCTTAAAGATGTGGAAATCTACTATAGTATCAACATTTTCTGATTTAATTGCCCCTACTTTTACTTCAGTATTTGTAGTCGTTACTTCAGCTACCTTTGCAGATGCAAATGATGGTGCTGAAAGCGATGCTGCTAGCAATGAAGCTAGTACTATTTTTGTTGCGCGTGATTGTTGTTTGTTAGCCATTATTGACCCTCCGTTTTTGTTTGTATTTTTTTTCTATAAAGTAAAAATGCTGATCCAACTAATGCCACAATTAATAAATAAGGTGTAACATCACTTGTTTGAGGATTCGGCACATGACTTTCAGAAGAATTTGTTGGTGTATTAGTAGTTTTCGTATCTGATGCTGTTGTTGTGCTTCCTCCAGATGCTGCATCAAATACTAGTGAAACGCTGTATTCGTGGTGATAATTAATATCGTCAATATCAATTTTCATAGAAGTCACAACAGGTTTCGTTAAATCTTTAACTGTAAATTTTACAGTACGAGTATCTACTGCTTTATCTTCGCTTACTACAGTTGCTCCACCAGGTGGTTGGAACTTTGTGATCCATGCACTATTTTTTAATGTAATTTGAACAGTAGCTGTCCCATTTTTCAATGTGACCTTTGCTGGTTTTATAAAATAATCATTGGCAATGGATACAGAGTTGCTCTCAGGTTTATTGACCTGATATTTTATCGAATGTGTGCCGTCAGCTAGTTGAGCAGATGCTTGTGGTAACGCAAAGTTATAAACAAAGAAAGTTGCAAGCATGACGAACATCATTAATTTCTTCATGTGTTGTACGCCTCCTCTGAAAAATAATTGAAAGTAATTTATTGAAAACGAAAATCATTCTCATTTATACTCTCATTACCAAGAATAATCGTTTATACCAGTGTATGTCAATAACAAAACCGAATTCGTCTTCGATATGTCAAATTACCTTCAAAAAAAGAAATATCACGTAAATAACATGTGATATTTCCTATATTTTTAATTAAAATGCCCTTTCTATTTATTCATCTCAACTAGACATCTATTATATTTAAGAAACTATTTCAATAATCGCTATAAGAATAAGTAGCCACCCTGAAATAGCGGTTGAGTGTTTTCCAATAAAAGTCTTTGTCAGTAAGACTCCAAAATGAACACCAGCACCTACTGTGATGAACGAAAAGACACCGATAGAAATAACTGTCCAAATCGCAGAAATACCATTGGCCCCAAGTGCTATTCCTCCTGCTAAACAGTTGGCTGATAAGACAAAGCCGAGTGTCATTGCTTCTCGAATTGAAATTATATAATTTTTATCCTCATCAAATACTTCAGGATTTCCCAATATTCCTTGTTTAGAAAAGCGACTAGATAATAAAGTCCATATCCCAATCGCACAAAGTAAAAGACTCCCTATTAAATTTGCGAAATCCGGAGAGATAAAATTAATAACTACGCTTCCAGCTGTTACTGCAGCGTATGTGACGATCATTGAAATTAGAGCAATTACCGCATTGGATAATATGGGTATTTTCACTCGCTTAATACCATAGGCGAGACCAATTCCTAAATTATCTAAGTTGGCAGCTATCCCAATAAGAATGATGGCTATCCAATGCATTCTTTTCCTCCTCAATAACGTAAAATCCATTCTCACATAGGATATGAAGGAATAAAATTTTTGTTCATCGATGTTTTGAACGGAGTGCTTATTTACGGTTTCAACGGATGACTCTGCTACATGCTGTATTGTTTGTAAAGTTTTCGAAATGCTCTTTGCTATATCATTCGACTGATTAGATGATTCTATTACGACATTGGCATTTTCAATTGCTTTTTGGTGATTCGATCAAGGATCCCGTACGTTGTAAAATGGATGACCGACGTTTGTTTAAACTTTCCCCAAATATATGGATTGTCCCTTCAGAAGCCTTAATGAGTCCGAGCAGCATTTTTAGCGTTGTTGTTTTTCCAGCACCATTCGGGCCCAAAAACCCATAAATCTCTCCTTCCTGAACATAAAGATCAACTTTATTTACTGAATTAATTGAGCCAAACTTTTTGCTAAGATTTGTGTTTGCACAATAGCCGATGTATTCATAGGAAAAAATCATTTCTGTTCAACTCAAACATTAATAAATTTACCTTTCTCAAATCTAAAGTGAGCCTTACGACAGCCTTAAATTAAAGATTCAACGGCTCTTAAACATGAACTTTTTTCTTTCCCTATCTCGAATCTCCATTTAAGATTTTCAATTTTTAAAATAAGCCAATTTGACAAAAGTAACAACCTTTTGATAACTTTAAGTTGTTACTTGTTAATATTTAGTTATATCTCATCCTATAATAAAGAGAGGGAGATTTTATGAGAGTCGGTAAATTATTAAAGATAGGATTGGCTTTAGCATTAATGTTCGTATTAAGTGCTTGTAGCTCAGATGGTGAAGGCACGAAAAATAAAGAAAAAAATGAAGTGAACTTAGCCTATGTTGAGTGGGATACTGAAATTGCCTCTACAAACGTAGTAGGACAAGTTCTAGAGGATTTAGGATATGATGTAACACTAACACCACTAGATAACGGAATTATGTGGGAAGCTCTTGCAAAAGGAGAAGTTGACGGTATGGTGTCAGCTTGGTTACCACAAACACATGCCCCACAAGTTGAGAAGTACAAAGATAAAATAGTAGATTTGGGAGAAAACCTTTCAGGTGCAAAAATTGGCTTAGTTGTCCCTAGTTATATGGATGTAAACTCTATCGCAGACTTAACAGATGAAGCAGGTAAAACAATTACTGGCATTGATCCTGGAGCAAATATGACAGCAACTACGGAAAATGCTTATAAGGAATATAGTAATCTTGAAGGCTGGAATGTAGTTACCTCATCTGGAGGCGCAATGACAGCAGCCCTTACTCAAGCCATTGCGAAAAAAGAAGAAATCATCGTTACAGGTTGGTCTCCACATTGGAAGTTTAACGCATTTGATTTAAAATATTTAGACGATCCTAAAAGTATATACGGAGCCGAAGAATATATTGGTACATTTGCACGTAAAGGATTGAAAGAAGATAATCTGGGAGTGTATAGCGTTCTTAAAAACTTCCACTGGACTCCGGAAGATATTGAAAGTGTTATGTTTGATATTATGAAAGGCGCTGATCCTAAAGAGGCCGCGAAAAAATGGATTAAAGACAATGAAGATAAAGTGTCAGAGTGGACAAAAGATGCAAAATAAGCAAATATGAGTTTGGATATACTCGTCTAGCATTACATATTAGGAATAGAAATAAATACAACAAAATATCTTCTGCACTTTAGTTGATGGTATTTAGAAAATAATTAAAACGTTTAAATTCTGTCGTTAGAGGTTCAGCCAAAAAACATACTCTATGCAAATAAAAAGTCGATTCCCAGTACAATATGGGGTCGACTTTTTTGTTTTATGCTGCGATTGTTAAACATTTGAATCAAATAATCTATGAAAGCATTTTGGTTCAAATTATGTACTTTTCCATATAAATCGCTTCGCACCTAGTATAACGAGTGATACAATGATGCCCCCAATAATCATCATACAAATAGAGATTAAGAGGCCGATTCCAAGCACTGATTCATGGTAGGTTATGATTGGTGGTACGCCATATTGATGTGGAGAGATAGCAAACCTCATGATTTCTAAGTATGCGAGGTGAAAGCCAATCGAAGTCCAGATACTTCCGGTCCACAAACGGAGCAATTGCAAACATATTCCAAAGCAAAAAATTAATATGATATAAAAGATGTTAATGGATACTCCTGGAGTAAATCCAACGAGCGCTTGAATCAGGGCAACCGCTACAGTGACAGATACAAATAGTAAGGTTTGAAATAATACTGATAGCCAAGCGGCAAATCTATGACGTAAGACATCATATAGCATACCTCGCAATCCAAATTCCTCTGGCAAAGCTTCATAAAAAATAGCAAATAAAATATTGATTAGTAGCGCACCAAACCACTGATCGGGTGTATGCCAGTCTTCAATGACTATCCACCCTTGAAGACTGGCTATAATGAATCCCAATGAAGCCAGTGCACTTGCCAAGAGAACCCCAGTAATAAAGTGATTTAGCCTTTTCCAAGAATATACCGACACCTTAGGTTTAACTCCTATCATCCGATAAACATGCTTATATAAATATAAAATAATAGGCACTACCAGCCCGCTCATCACAAGACCTTGGATAAAATATTGAGAATATCTTGATGAGTCGAACAACTGTACAGAAACTTCACCGGAAAGAGAAGCTAAGAATAAACTAGCGACTAATGTTGACCATCCAGCGAGCATAAGAAGTTTCCATTTCATAAATCATTTTCCTCCCATGTGCATTTTAATTAAGTTATTCAAATTACTTCAAATATCGAATATTGTACATACACTTTATATACAATATATACAAAGAGTAAATATTTTGCAAGCCCAATTATTATTGAAATTGAAATTTGCTGCCTGCTTCCTTCAGATTTTAGGTTACCACGGACACCCTTGCACTTAGTCAGCTACTACTTCTGTTTTCGTTGTTCGGGACTTGCCCCATAGATTGCGTCCATTATGGGCGCACACGAAAAAATCCATTTACGGATCAGTAAATGGATTTTTTCTAATGAAGCAATGAAGCAATGAAGCAAATTCATTATGATATTACTTTTGAAGACTTATCTAGATAAAAAAGTTTGATTACAATACGCTCTCAAAGAGTTTATAAAATGGTTCATTGTCTTTCTTTCGTTCCCATCGATTTTTTAATTAGACTTAACTTGGACTATCCCTCTAATCTAAGTGCCCCTTGAAGAATATGAGAATAGCTTAAATCGAAGTCCTTGATTACTTCTTTACAGGCCAGTTCCTTTGACGTAATCTTTCCTGTTTTCAATGTATAGTACACACGACATAAGGTTAAAACAATAAACTCAAGCCAAGAATCGAATAAAAAAAGAGAAAGGTTTATCTAAATGCAATTGGTTCTGTTTATCCAAGGATAAGTACTCGCCGCTTTATCTGGCGGGGAGGCACAACGGGCATGGATTGCCATGGCTTTAGCACAACGGCCCTAGTTCTATTATTTTACTCAAATTTAATACCCTTCTCTATATTTAGAAGGGCATTTATAAAAAGATATATTTTATTCAGAATCGGATAAATTTTTAGTACTGGTATATAAAAGTGGACTATTTATAATAATTGGCATTAAAGCAGATACATTTTAGATTTTTAAACAATTTAAAATAACATTGCTAAAACCTTTGAGCCCGCTACTCCTTTTAAGTATCTTAAATCTTCAATTGATAACAAATCTATTTCTTTTATTTTGTTAGATTTCGAGCGCTAAGTACATAAAAAAACGACTTACCTATCATAGGTGAGTCGTCTGAAATTTTCACGTTCCCGAAATATAAGGGGGGTTTCAGGTTCGTAATCATGAACTAGCAAACCTCTGGAGAAAAGTAGCTAAAGTTCATCCTCTCTACACTGTATTGTAGTCAAGGAATATTCTTTACATGATAATGATAATCATTTTCATTTAAAATGTCAACAGAAATCACATAGATATTTATATTTATTCAGTAGCAGTCTCCCACATGAAGAAGTATTCAATTGGGATGACTAAAATGAAGTCAATCGTTCTAACTAAGTATGAAATTTTTATAAAAACGTTTGATCAATTAAAGGAGCCTTCTTCAACTAAACCAACTGGCTTACTCCCCGTTATCGACCTAATCTCTCCAAAAATCCTGAATAAATACATAAACGGAACTTGATTATCGATAAGAAATTGGCAAAATTTGGTTTGTTCAAATAAAATATTATTTGAGATTTCTCCAAATACAGTGTTGGGGGAACGCTCCTTTTTAATGAACCTTGCAGAAAAAATTTTTCCATCAGCAACTATTTTATAATGTAGGTCATTATTCCAACTTCCTATGTGTAGCTCTTTTTCTATAATTAGTGATTTGTTCCCTAATGAGTATGGTTCAAGTGCTTTTTTTATTAGTTGGTACAATTTTATATCTCCTTAGAGTTAAGTAGTTGATTACCTTATTTACTAAATCTCTCAAGTTTACATTAAAGTAGTTTTATATCTTGTTGGTTCAATTTATGTTTTGAATCATATTTCACACTTAGAAATAATCAAGCCACGAATGACCAGTTGGAAACTGTCTTTTCAAAGCCATTTTTAACCAATCCCTTTGTTTAGGCAGTAAACATGGAAGCATAATTTGTAAATCTTTAAAATCTTTTTCTCTAACCTTTGAGCTACCACCTTTATAAAGCAGTTGAATCTCGGGTCTCAGGTAAGGTATCTCATCATCTGTTCTTAAAAATATTTCCTCTAATCTTCTTCGAATAGATTTTTCTCTCCTGTATATCCAGGATTGTTGCTCTGTCTCTACTAACATAATTTGAAAAGCCCAGGGAGAACTACTGCTTTTAGTAGCCCAAATATCATTTGTGGTTTTTAAAAACTCGCCTTCTTGCCAAGGAACAAGTTTCCCATTCTCTGCTTTGTATAACATCCAATCACCTGACAAATGATTATAGGCAGTCAATTGTTCCTCTCGAAGTATTATTACATCTATATCATCATGTACCCTTGACTGTTTGCCTAAATGTAAATCTAAAGCCCATCCCCCTGCAATACCCCAATTAATTGGAATAGTAGAAAAGAGCTTATAAATTTCTGCTACGGTGATTGATTCCCAATTATCTATATCCGTCCTCATATAAATGTCCTCCTTGTAGCTTTGACTGCAAACGTTGATTTGCGTTATAAAAACCCCACCGTTTTGAAACAAAGCTTGATCTAAACGGTGGGATATTATTGATCTAAAAACGTATTTTTTAAAAGGTTGAACAAATTTTTATCAAAGTTATCCTATATATTCTCTAAATGATTCGTATCATTTATAAAGTGAATTACCTTTTCCTGATCAGTAAGTTCTATTAAACTAATTCCTGTATCTCCAATTTTAAAATAATAATCCATGTTGATTGGCATTTGGTAAAAAGCACGTAATATATTATTAATTACCCCACCATGAGCAACAATCGCAATTCGTTCATATTTATTTCCTGTCACAATCTTAGAAAATATCGTTTCAATCCTCATTCGAAATTCTATGAATGATTCTCCATTTTCAAAACGGTCATGAAAAAATTTTGGCTCTGGATACTTTTTAGCTTCTTCAAAGGATAATCCAGCTTGTACACCATTATTAAACTCCATTAATTCTTCTTCCAATTGCACTGGGCACCCAATAGTTTCTCCTAATGTTTCGGCGGTTTCGCGTGCTCTTTTTAACGTACTTGCCCATATAAAATCTGGCGGGAAGTCATTTTTTACTTTTTGTGATAAACTTCCCACTTGCTTTCTACCTCTTTCCGTTAATTCAAAATCAGCTCTCCCTTCATGGACGTTTAAAATATCTGCTTCCGATTCTCCGTGTCGAATTAATAGTATTTGCATGTCTTTTTCCCCCTTTTATCTTTTAAATCCAAAAATATAAAACTAAACTGCTCCATTAATTGAATACGAACATCGATTATGCATTTTTTTAGTTATATATGTATTGAACTGACCTCGACGTTATTGAAAAGCGACTGCACTATTGAACACTTGCCCCCATTAGTCTAATAAGAAGTTTTATGTGTTACGTATTGTAACGTTCCCTTCCTTATTTTCTTCGTGGTTCCATTCAACTTGAATCTCAAATGTTCCATCTTTAAAAAATAAAGGAAATCTTCTACGTATCGATGTCTGCATAGGAAGTTTATATGCGTTCTCTATATCTACCCAAACAGCTTTCCCCTCTGGAGCATCTTCCAAGAGTTCACCCTCGAAATCCTTTGTTATGTAATTAAATATCATATATCTATCTTTAGCGACTGGATTAACATATTCATAAAGCCCTTTATAAGTAAGGTTTCTAACTTCTAACCCAGTTTCTTCTTTTACTTCTCTAATAGCACTCTCTACAATACTTTCAGGAAACTCAACTTTACCACCCGGTGGGATAAATCCTTTGAAATTGTCGTGCTGTCTATCCAGAAGTAAAACCTTCTCTTCACTTTGAATCATACAAACAGTCCATATTTTATAATTAATAGAATCGCTCATAATTACCTCCATATTTTCACATAAACATCACCATATATATCCTTCTTATTCGACTAAACTGCGTCATTAGTTTAAGTAGAAAAAGACTCTACCCCTTATTGAAGTAAAGCACCCTTCGTATTATAAGGTCAGCCAGAGTAATCTGGTTGACTATTTTTTATTCAATTTATAGATTGATAGTAGCCGGGGTGGACGGAAGCACCCGTGGGACTAGATCCCGACAACTAAACTGTTCGCCCTCTACTTGTTAACACATGATTAGGCTGGTTGGGACATTACGATCTCGTATAACAAGCGAAGATATGAATAACAAGCTAGATAGAGGTTACCGGTCAATACACTACCTTAGGAGGAGATAAACATGAATCCAGTAGTTGGTCTGGATGTCGCAAAAGGTGAAAGTCAGATTCAAATGTTCTTGGATAAAAAAATGCCCTATAAAAATAGTGTGAAAGTTGAACATACGGTGGAGGGGCTTGAAGAGTTACACTCTTATTTAATAGATTTAGAGCATCAAACAGGGATGAAACCACCTGTTGTTTTGGAGTCCACAGGACACTACCATGCCCCAGTTGTTCAGTTTTTAGAAGCAAGAGAGTACGTTGCCATTATATCTTACCGAGCAAAAAGTTCTAGCTTACGAAAAACCAAAACAGATGCCATTGATGCTTATCACTTAGGCGAACTATATTACAAAGAGGATTTAGAGCCTCAGAAAAAACGTGGTATTCGGCTTTTAAACCTTCGGCATCTGACAAGGCAACACGAAAATATGACAGGAATTATGGTTCAAACAAAGCTACAATTTCAAGCTGTATTAGATCAAGTTTTCCCTGAGTATAAAGGAGTTTTTGGTGATTTGTACGCAGAGATTTCATTAA
>NZ_SADV01000034.1 GCF_006864135.1 Lysinibacillus sphaericus
CCTGCAAAATACAGACAGCAGCTTCAAAAAGTTGCCTAGCTTTTTTTCAAAATGTCCTTTACAAAGGGTACACTTCATTATAAAGGGCAGCTTTTTCAGTTACATCCGCTAAAAACTATGCCGAAGAATAATAGTGATTTTATTCATAAAATAACAGATTTATCTGTGGAGCGTATCGAAGAAAGCAAACAGGCAAATTCAAAATCGTGAAGATAAATAACAAAAAGGTTAGTAAGGCTCGTCATGATCCTAAAATCCCCCGTGTTCAGAATTTCTTCCTTAGGAATGTCTTTGAAGGGGAATACAGGATAATAAGTAGCAAGGAAAAAAGGGAGAGAGGAGATCTATGTCTTTAAAATGGGAATTGAAGAAACAATAAAAGCTGCCATCATCTACAATAAATAAGATGGGCAGCTTTTATTGTTTCTTCAGCGGGTTGGTATTACATAACATAACTATCGTTCCTACTTCCTTCTAATACTTCATTTACGGCTTTAATAAAATTCAGAAAAATCGTTGCCTAAAAAAGAATTCTCTAGTCTTGTTAGCACAACTCTGATGATTCGACTTTTCGCAAAATGTTGGCAAGAAACTGGGATGCTATTTGCCATTAATGGGAGGAGTTACGTTCACACATATTCAAGATAATGAATAGAAGAAGGTAACGTCGATTAATGATAAAAATATCACACGCTTGCTACATATGCTCCAAGCTTTCTCGGTCGTGAAAATAAGATAATTGTTTGTTCACTTATCTCGTCATGTACATTCACTATGCGGGTTAAAACAAAGAATTTCTAAGGGAAAGTGTTCACTTTTATTTGTTTAGATGATTGGTTTTCACGATACGCACGTCATCTTTCAACGCAGTATTCAATTGTAAAGCCCGCTGAAGTTGTTTAATCTGTCAAAACATAGTTCTTGTACATCACTGAAATAGTAAACTTACAGAACAAAAATAGATGTTCTGTACATTTATCATACAATATTCTGTAAAATCAGTCAATTGAAAAAACTTCCCAATTTTTTTAAGCCTAGAGGTTACCAACTATTCTAAGTGATACCGTATAATAAAGGATGAAGGGACTGAACTAAAAATATGAACAATTTAATGGACAAAGTACGAGGGATTTACGAGCAATTTGATGCTAGTCATGATTTTCAACATATTGAACGTGTTTATCAAAATGCGTTAACGATATTACAAACAGAACCAGAAGCCGATGCAGAGGTCGTGAAAATTGCTGTATTGTTGCATGATGTTAGTGATAAAAAGTATACCGATAGTAAGGAGCAAGAAAATAAGCTAATTGCCGAGCTGTCATTAAGCGAGAAGAAGAAGCAACATATTCGAGATTGCATAGCACAAGTATCGTTTAATGGTGGCAATGAGCTAGAAATAACTTCTCTGGAAGCAAAAATAGTACGAGATGCAGATCGTTTAGATGCGATTGGAGCAATCGGTATTGCGCGCACATTTGCTTATGGTGGAGCTAAGGGTCGAAAGCTTTACGATAAGGAAGAGGATGCACGTAATGATATGACAGAGGAGGAGTATCGCAATAAAAATACATCCTCAGTTACCCATTTTTATGAGAAGTTATTATTGCTAAAGGATTTAATGATTACCGAGAAGGGTAAGCAAATGGCTCAAGAGCGCCATCAATTTATGCTACAGTTTTTAGAGCAATTACAAAATGAAATAGGTGAGTAATACCTCACGCTCCTAAAAAAATCCGTTGTCTATTTCAATAGATAACGGATTTTTTTGGGGCTAATATGTTGATTCATTTACTTGGAAGGAGAAAAAACATGTAAGTTATTGCGATATATTCAAATGTGAAAGTTAGGTTACCTTTACTACATAAAAAGTAGAGCATCATTATACCCTCATGCTTGAAAAAATTGTATAAGACATTTTACATTTTGAATAATCTTTCGTTTGTTTGGATACCATATTATTATCATAATATTATAATTAGTAGAAGAAGTAGCGAACATAGTCGAAAAGATTAAAAAATCACGAATGGCAGTGCTCATTATGACCAGTGGTTCCTGTTGTAATTAGGTGAGGAGACTTAGGAGTTAAAAGTGCCATTTATTTATTTTAAGAGGAGGAAAATGATGATAAACGATTTTTACACTACACTTAAAGAAAGACGTACCTACTATGGAATTAATAAAGAGGTAAAAATATCGGATGAAAAAATTAAAGAAATTGTAGAATTTGCTGTGAAATATACCCCGTCAGCATTCAACTCTCAAACTGCACGTATTGTTGTATTATCAGGTGAGGCACATAATAAACTGTGGGATATTACGACTGAAGTATTAAGAAAAGTCGTTGGAGATAGAGATTTTTCTGGCACTCAACAAAAAATGGATTCCTTTAAAGCAGGTTATGGCACAGTTTTATTCTTAGAAGATGAGGCTGTAGTTAAATCGCTTCAAGAGCAATTTGCTGCATATGCTGAGAACTTTCCAATTTGGTCAAATCAAGCATCAGGTATGCACCAATTAGTTGTGTGGGCAGCATTGGAAGCAGAGGGATTAGGAGCTTCTTTACAACATTATAATCCATTAATTGATGATAAAGTGAAACAAGAATGGAATATCCCTGAAAATTGGAAGCTCATTGCGCAAATGCCCTTTGGCAATCCAACGGTAACACCAGGCGAAAAAGAATTCCAACCACTTGAAGATCGAGTGAAATTTTACAAATAATTATATGTTATGTCATTTTTTAACAGTGAGAAAATACTATTTATAGCCAGTTACGGTATTGAACCAGTGACTGGTTATTGTTTAATTCGTTTTATCTAGATTTCTAAGCGTTGTTAGAAATGGGGAAATTATCTCGGAAACGGGCAGTGCGCTGCAAATTTGCATTTTCCTGACGGTACCTTTATAGCATCATATTAAGAATCCATTTTGAACGAATGTTCACATGGATTCTTCTTTATTTTAAAGTAACGTTTTTCAATGGTATAAAAGTTTTGCTTCGTTCCATATTATTATTACGTTTTAAGAAAGTGGAAACCCGGTGGGCAGATTTTTTCATAGGTGAGAAAAAAACAAAACGACAACTTATAGTAATTTTCATTGGGATTATTGTTATGTCGCTGCTGAATTTATGGTAGGAATGGCGAAAGTATAAGGAGGAGAACGTTAGATGTATCCAGATTTAGAGGGAAAAGTTATTGTTATTACAGGTGCTTCAACAGGATTGGGAAAAGCAATGGCATTACGCTTTGGCGAGGAGAAAGCAAAAGTTATCGTAAATTTTCGCTCAAATGAAAAAGAGGCAAATGCTGTTGTTGAAGGAGTGAAAAAAGCAGGAGGGGAAGCGATAGCTGTAAAAGGAGATGTGTCTGTCGAAAGTGATGTTATCAATCTCGTCCAGACAGCCGTGAGTAAGTTCGGAACTCTCGATGTGATGATTAATAACGCTGGTATAGAAAATCCAGTACCCTCACATGAAATGCCGCTTGAAGATTGGAATAAAGTAATCAATACGAATTTAACAGGTGCATTTTTAGGAAGTAGGGAAGCAATTAAGTATTTCGTCGAACAGGATATTAAAGGTACCGTAATCAATATGTCCAGTGTTCACGAAGTTATTCCATGGCCTTTGTTTGTTCACTATGCTGCTAGTAAAGGAGGCATTAAACTGATGACACAAACATTAGCATTAGAATATGCCCCAAAAGGAATTCGTGTCAATAATATCGGGCCTGGTGCGATTAATACCCCTATTAATGCTGAGAAATTTGCCGATCCTGAAAAACGTGCAGATGTTGAAAGTATGGTTCCGATGGGTTATATCGGAAAACCAGAGGAGATTGCAGCAACAGCAGCATGGCTTGCTTCATCCCAGGCTAGTTACGTAACAGGAATCACTCTATTTGCTGATGGTGGAATGACTTTATATCCTTCTTTTCAAGCAGGTCGTGGGTAACGGCAACGAAAATATAATTAATTCCCGCATTCAGTACAGTTAAATTCATGGATTGCACTTGCTGATTTAATTAAAAACTAGCGTAAATAAAAACTGGCATTGGAAGCTATCAGATATTTTCCCTTTCCCAATGCCTTTCTTTATGTTCTAGGAAAAAGAGAAATAATAGGAGCATCACCCACTTTAAACCTGGTCTTTGTTCTTGAATGAATGGTGATATCAAATTAGCGAAAGTCATAAACTTAAATGTCAAAGACTAACACGAAAGGACGTGTATTATGTGGGTTTATCCAAATAATTGGATCCCGACTAAATCGCTGGAGGATATGGCCAATACGAACTATGATGTTCTAATCGTCGGAAGTGGTGCAGGTGGTGGGGCAACGCTTTACCGTTTATGCGAAATGTGGAAGCATCAAGGGGCTAAGCAAATCGGTATTTTAGAGAAAGGGACGAAACTATTTCATTCACATGCGCTGAATATTCCCACAATGAATGTCGATCGAATGCGCGATCAGCTATGGCCTGACAATTCTACTCCTGTAGGAGAAAGTTTACCAGAATTTTCAGGTGCAAGATTGACATTTGCACTGGGTGGCAGGACATTGTTTTGGAATGCTGCCTGTCCGAGACCTGCTCAGTTTCATCTTCAGAATTGGCCTGTGCATCCAGATGAATTAGATGTATATTTCAGAATGGCAGAGCGTGTCTTGAATTGTACAACATCCTATGCAGATGGTTCTTCAATGCAACGGATTCTTATGAATCGGCTTCACGCTGGTGGTATTCTAGAAGCCACGAATATGCCTCTTGCCATTGATATGAGAGGACCACGCATGGGGGAAATTTACTCTAACGCATGGTTTAGCTCAATCAAATTTCTTGCGTATGCCTTCAATGATAGACCATTTGATCTTGCGTTAAATGCTTATACGACGCGAGTATTGGTTCAAAACGGAAGAACTGTTGGGGTAAGTGTTGCATCAACACAAGACAAAAAAACTTACACTATTCGGGCCAAAAATGTGGTTGTTTCTGCAAGTACATTAGAGACACCTCGAATTTTGCTAAATTCCGGTATTGATGGTCCAGCTATAGGGCGCTATTTAACTAATCATTCATTTGTATTAGGTACGGGAAAAATAAGTCGCAAGCAGTTCTCAGAGAATATCGGTAATTTAGCAATTTTGAAACGTGAAACAAGGCAATTTCCTTATCAAATACAAATATTAGGTCCTAATCAATATTTTTCTTACCAACAGTTTGAAGATAAGGTACTTCCTGACCAAGTTAGTGTTGTCTATGCAACTTTCGGTTTGGTAGAGCCTCGAAGAGAGAACAGGGTTTTCTTAGATCCTAACCAACGAGACGAATATGGTGTTCCACTAGGGCAAGTTAATTTTTCTTATAGTGAAAGGGATAAGGTTGTTATTAATCAAATGCGTGAGGGAATCATTCAATCTGCTACTGCGATGGGAGTTACATTAGATGGTGAGCCTACCTTAATGCCACCAGGAAGTGACGTTCATGAATCCTGTACATGTCGGATGGGTACCGACCCATCTACTTCGGCAACAAATTCCTATGGAGAAATTCATGGTGTCTCAGGTCTGTATGTAGCAGACAACAGTGTAATACCTTTTCTTGCTGCAGCAAACCCGACTAACTCAACGGTTGCACTTGCGATACGAATGGCAGATAATATTATTCATAGAAACCCATAATGGGTAGCGATAACTGGAAAAAATCCAAAGGAAGACCGGGGGAAATTGCAGCTGTAGCAACATGGCTTGCTTCATCCCAAGCTAGTTATGGAACAGGGATCATTCTATTGTTCATGGTGGAATGACTTTAAACCTTTCTTTCCAAGCAGGTTGTGGATAAGTAACGGCGACGAAAATATTAGTTAAATAACAACAGGCATTGGAAGCTAACGGGCAGCGCAACCACTTCCATGCCTTTTGAATTATATTAATCGATACTTGGTTAATCTGCTGGTCTTGGACCTCTATCGCCCTGTGTATTTTCCAGTATTAAAATAGGCCGAACAGTAATGTCTCCTATTACACGAATTTGACAAGATAGCCTTAAACAGTCTTCATATAAATTCTCATCAATATTTTTTATAGCGAAGGCGTGTTTTTCTATTTTTGAAATGTCCTTATATTCACCAGCTAATACCTCCACTCTACAAGTTGTACATTTTGCTATTCCGCCACACTGATGCAAAATGTTTATATTATTATCTTCAAGAGCTAATACAAATTTTTTTCCTTCCTCTACTTCAAAGGTTTTCCCTCCAAATATGGTGACAAATGGCATCTGTGAATACTCCTTTTATAATTTCCTGATTGATAAATACTATCAGTTTGTATTAATCCAGCAATTCTTATACTAAGAAATCAGCTTGAAAAATCACATAACGAGGACCTAAACGATGTTTAAACATTTGGGTATCTTTGCCTAGCGATGGAAATACTGATAAAAGTATTTTTCAAAGTACAGCACTTTTACTAAGCTTGCATATTTCTGGGAGAACCTCAAAATAATCTTTTGAGAAATAGTCATTCCTATCACCAAGAGCTTACGAGGGATAATTGAGCTTTGTAGAAGATTACATTGTATTCTAATGACAGGCCGTGAGATAATTAACTTTTTTACTGTATGAAATGAAAGAGGATTGATTCTCGACATATAAGTTGATATAAACACTGTGTGTATCTTTTTAATGGATTGTGCACAGGCTAACTTTAATGAATTGATAAAAAAGTAACTTTTTCCCAATAATATTAACAAAAAGGGAATTATTTCTGAAGCAAGATCATTTTTTTCTTAGTAATGAGTTAAAAATCTTTTCATTCATTACATAAAGCATATATAATTACTTATGTTTTTCGACAAAGGGAATCTTGAATTAGGTCTATTTTTCATTATAATTAGTAGATCGTGGGAGAAATCTCCTTTTAAATACATTGGGGTAACAGTCAAAGGAGTTTTAACATCATGAAAGAAGCAAAAAGCGCAGTCAAATGGATTCCTTTCTTCATATCCCTTGCTGTTGGTGTGGCTATCTGGTTTTGTCCAGTACCTTCAGGAGTAGATGAAAAAGCGTGGCACTTGTTCGCTATTTTTGTTGCGACCATTATTGGTTTTATAACGAAACCGTTGCCAATGGGAGCAATATCATTTATTGCTATGGCTATGATTGCCATAACAAATACATTAACTATTGAAGAGACATTAAGCGGTTTTGGTAATTCAACGATTTGGCTAATTGTTATTGCCTTCTTTATTTCTCGTGGATTTATAAAAACGGGACTAGGGGAACGAATTGCCTATGTATTTGTTCGTCTTTTTGGGAAAAAAACCTTGAGTCTGTCTTACTCTTTACTAGCGAGTGATCTAATATTGGCACCGGCTATTCCTAGTAATACAGCTCGTGCAGGTGGTGTTATATTCCCAATTATCCAGTCATTATCTCATACTTTCGGATCTAAACCAGAAGACGGGACAGAGCGTAAGATGGGGGCCTTTCTTTTAAAGGTAGGCTTTCAAGGGAATTTAATAACATCAGCTATGTTTATGACAGCCATGGCAGCGAATCCTTTAATTGTTAAGCTAGCAAGTGATTCAGCTGGAGTAACTATTACTTGGTTTGGTTGGGCAATGGCTATGATTGTCCCTGGATTGACGGCTTTAATCGTTGTCCCTTATGTTATTTATAAAATCTATCCACCTCAAATCAAAGAAACACCAGAGGCAGCAGCGATCGCTAAAAAGAAGCTGGATGAATTTGGTCCACTGAAAAGTTCTGAAAAACGAATGATCGTTGTATTTGTTGCTGTGTTGTCGTTATGGATCGGTGGAGATTACTTAGGCATTAGTGCTACAACGGCAGCTCTTATAGGTCTTTCCTTGCTGTTATTGTTAGATGTATTAACATGGGCAGATATCAAAAAGGAAGAAGGAGCATGGGATACACTAATCTGGTTTGCAACGCTATTTATGATGGCATCTTTTATGAACAAACTAGGGCTGATTCCATGGTTTAGTAATGAAGTGGGTGGACTTGTATCTGGGTATAGTTGGATATGGGCTGTTGTCATATTAGCTTTAGTCTATTTCTATTCTCATTATTTCTTTGCGAGTTCCACTGCACATATTAGTGCGATGTATGCAGCATTTTTATCTGTTATGTTGCAAGCGGGAGCACCTGCTATGTTGGCAGCTATATTATTAGCGGCATTTAGTAATTTATTTGGCGCCACTACTCATTATGGTTCTGGTCCAGCACCGGTCTTCTTTGGTGCAGGGTATATTGACCAAAAGAAATGGTGGACAGTTGGATTTGTAGTTTCCTTAGTTACCATCCTGATTTTTGTTATAGTAGGAGGACTATGGTGGAAGCTTCTAGGTTATTGGTGAAATAATTAGCTTCTGTATCCGGATAGAAAATATTTTCTATCCGGGTATTTTTTTTTGGATTTTTAAGAAGTTTTTTACATCGTTTTTTTTACATACTCTCTCTTCTTCAATTTGCAATTCATGAGAGAGCGTTTTTTGTTCATCACCAAAAGTTGTGGATGACTTTTGTTAAAACGTCTACTATGTGAATAAGTTGATTGGAGTGGAGGCTGGGCGACTCCTTGGGGATTAGCAATAGAGGAACGAAGGCTAAAAGCATCACATCCTGTGATAACGCCTTCGTGACCAACATCGTGTTGGCCCGAGACCCTGGAGCGAGCATCGCGAGTGAAGCGGCTCATCGGACGCCCCCTGGAAAGCGCCCAGCCGGAACGGAGATCATACCACACGTTTTGATGAGGATCCGTTTTTAGATAGGTCAGAAGAGTTTGTTGTCCTTTGTTTACCTGTCATTTGGTGTTATGATAAAAATGGATATCAATAATAAACTACATATAAAAGTAGTATGGACACTAAACAACACCTAATGAAAGAGATGGACAAGTGTAATGAGTCATTTAATAGTACAAAATTTAACGAAAACAGTGGGCGATAAAACGCTCTTTCAAAATATTGAATTTACGATTTATGAAGGGGAGCGAGCTGGGCTAATTGGTATTAATGGTACTGGTAAATCCACTTTGCTTTCTATGTTAGCTGGTGAAATCGAAGCGGATTCAATGGAAGTTGACCGCCCAAATAAATATCGTGTTGCCTATTTACCACAGGAGCCTACTTTTCAAAGTGGAGAAACTGTGTTACAAGCAGTGTTTGCAGGGGATTCACCTATTTTAAAACTGAATCGTGAATATGAGGAAACCGTTGCTGCACTTGCATTAAATCCGACTTCAGAAAGTTTACAAAAAACGCTATTTAGCTTGCAGCATCGTATGGATGAGGAGCAGGCCTGGGATGTCAATGCACTTGCTAAGACGGCGCTTACGAAGCTTGGCATTGAACTGTTTGATAAAGAGGTTTTAACATTGTCAGGCGGTCAGCAAAAGCGTGTTGCTTTAGCTAAAGTATTAATTGAGCCGGCAGATTTATATTTATTGGACGAGCCTACCAACCATTTAGATGTGCAGTCTACAGAGTGGCTGCAGGAAATGGTGTTACGATTAAAGGGAGCAGTTATATTTATTACCCATGATCGTTACTTCTTAGATGAGCTGTCTACTCATATTTACGAGCTAGCTGATCAAACATTATACCGACATACTGGGAATTATGGGGATTATCTAGAAGCACGTGCTATTCGTGAGGAAATGAAAGCAGCCTCCGCACAAAAAGACCGCAACCGCTATCGCTCAGAATTAAAATGGATTCGTCGTGGAGCGAAAGCGCGTTCTACGAAGCAAAAGGCACGTATCCAGCGCTTCGAGCAGTTAGAGGATAACTTAGAGCGTAAAACGGAGGATATTTCTCTTGACATGGGCCTAGCAACAACTCGTCTTGGCCGGAAAGTTTTAGAGGCTGAAAATATTTCAAAGGCTTTTGGCCATCAAAAAATCCTCGAAAACTTTTCATTTTTACTGCAACAAGGCGATCGTATTGGCATTATCGGAGCAAATGGTGTAGGAAAATCAACATTAATGAACATGTTATCAGGAGAGCTTACACCTGATGTTGGTGAAATTCTAGTTGGTTCGACAGTGAAGTTAGCGCATTTCAAACAAACTTTACCAAAAATGAATGAAAATGAGCGCATGATTGAATATATCCGAGAAGCTTCCAATGATATCACAGATGCGGAGGGTGTACGTTATTCGGCTGCACAAATGCTGGAACGTTTCTTATTCCCACTTCATGCACACGGTACACCTATCGGTAAACTATCGGGTGGTGAGCGTAAACGTCTGCATTTACTACGATTATTAATGGAGCAACCAAACGTACTGTTACTGGATGAGCCTACAAATGATTTGGATATTGAAACATTAGGTGTACTCGAGGATTTCATCGAACATTTCCCTGGAGTAGTTATTACCATATCCCATGATCGCTTTTTCTTAGACCGAATTGCAAAAAAGCTGTGGATTTTAGATGGTCTTGGGCATGTTAATGAGACGCTTGATATTTACAGTGAATATTTACAAAAGCGTGAACAGGAAGCTGCTGTAAAGGTAGAGTCGCCAAAAGTCGAAAAAACTAAGACCGAAAAGCCTAAATCGGACAAGAAAAAGTTATCCTTTAAAGAGCAGAAAGAATGGGAAACAATTGCTGATGAAATAGAAAAGACAGAGACAGCGATTATGGAGACAGAAGAAGGTATCGCCAACGCTGGTGCTGATTTTACAAAGCTACAGGAATTAACGGCGAAGCTAGATGAGCTAAATGCACAATATGAACACCTTATTGAAAGATGGTCATATTTAGATGAAATCGTAAATGGATAAGGAGCGATAGACATGAAGATTATGACAATTGAACCGACACCAAGCCCTAATTCTATGAAGATTGTCGTTGATACAGAGTTACCTTTTGGCAAAAGCTATAATTTTACAAAAGATAATAAAGATGAAGCAACTGGTGAAGTAGCAGCGATTTTAGCAATCGAAGGTGTTAAAGGTGTTTATCATGTAGCAGATTTCTTCGCTGTTGAGCGTAACGCAAAGTATGCATGGGAAGGTATTTTAGCAAGCATTCGCAAAGCGTTAGGTGAAGACGTACAGGAAGAAAACAAAGAACAAGTAGCCAATGAATTTTATGGTGAAGTGTACGTTCATGTGCAATTTTATAAGCAAGTACCACTGCAAGTAAAGGTATTTGATAATCAACGTGAGTACCGTGTAAGCTGTGGTGAGCGCTTTGTGGAAGCTTTCAATAAAATTCTTGAGACAGCAGTTGATGAAAATTATATTTTCCAACGTAAATGGATCGACTATGGCGTACGTTATGGAGAGCTTGAGGAAATTGCGGAAGCAGTAAAACAAGAAATCGATGTGACATATTCTGAGGAACGTTTAGCGGAGATTGTTGCAACGATTAATGATGCAGAGAAAACTATTAAGAAGCCAGCTAAACTAAAAATTACAATTGAACAGTTTAAGCAACCAGAATGGGAAAAACGTTTCCAATTGCTTGACCAAATGGCAGATCCAGAGCTAGATGATTTACCGCTTTTAGATTTGGCGTTACAAGATGAGCAAATGTCTATCCGTCGACTGGCAACCGTTTATTTAGGAATGATTGAAGATGTGGCAGTCGTGCCATATTTGGAAAAGGCATTACAGGACAAAAGTGCAGCGGTCCGTCGAACTGCAGGAGATTGTATGAGTGACCTCGGCTTTGTGGAATTTGAAGACATGATGCAACGAGCATTACAGGATAAAAACAAACTTGTTCGTTGGCGTGCAGCTATGTACTTATATGAGGTCGGCACTGATAATTCATTAGCAGCATTAAAGGCTGCTGCAGAAGATAAAGAGTTTGAAGTGAAGCTACAAGTAAAAATGGCGATTGCCCGCATCGAACAGGGTGAGGAAGCAAAAGGTTCTGTTTGGAAGCAAATGACAGAGTCTCGCCAGCAATAAAGAGAAATTTTAATAGTGACCCGATAATGTGGATAAAAGAAATAAACCAGCTCTCTGTTATGAATGCAGTTCAACAGAGACGCTGGTTTTTTTTTATTACCCTAAATTTCACTTTTCCAGCTGGCAAAATGACGAAAAGGAAGTCGCTTGCATGACTACATTTCTTTAGTAAGTTCCAATTTGTCTTAAATCTTAAATGTCGTAGCACAATGTTTTTAAAACTAGGTTGTTTTCTCAAAGTTGGTTACTTCTGGTTTGGCTATCTTCATCTTCGACTAAAGCAAAAAATTACTAAATTACGGTAAGTCGTTTTTTCGTTTGAAAGTTCTACTTTTTTATTAAATTACTAGGAAGATAGATTTAATCTATATTTGATAAACTGATACTAATTATCAATATTTCTGAATATTCAAATATCTGGATATTCGGATTAGTTCTCTTGTGATAAATTGGAAATATCACACTAAACTGAAAAGTGTGACAATTAAAGACAGAGGAGGAAATGAGATTTGAAAAAGTTTAAGTTTACGAAGTTCTTAAGTAGTATTCTAGCCTTCTTTATGGTGCTTTCTCTATTGGTTCCATTGTCGAGTGCTAGTGCTGAAGAATCGAAACTATTTAAGCAGGATAGTCAAAGTGAAAGTATCATTCAACTAAAGGCGGCTATCGCTGAACAGCTAAGCTTGTCTAAAGATGGACCAACTCTTCACGAAAGCTTACAAAATGTATCAGGCAATCAAGATGTTGCAGTCATCGTTCATTTATCTGAAAAGCCTGTGGCACTAGAGCAAGGAATGAGCCAAGTCAAAGGCCAAAAATTCTCTAATGCCCGAGAAAATGAAGTTCGTTCAAATGTAAAAGCACAACAAGCAGAAGTAAAAAAAGAGTTAGCTACTAAAAAAGTTCAGATGACTCAAGGATACACATTTGATACTGTTTTAAACGGTTTTGCGGCAACTGTGAAAGCAAATGATCTCCCAAAATTGCTTACAGTAGAAGGAATTACATTAATCGAACCTGATGCAATTGTTTACGCATCAGAAGATAAGCCGATGAAATCATCGGAACTTAATAAGGAAGATCAATTAGAAGCTCGAATGAATACAAGTAATTCTTTCCTTGGCATCGAACAGCTTTGGAAGGAAGGAATTGAAGGACAAGGAATAAAAGTAGCAGTATTAGATACTGGTATTGATGTAGATCACCCCGAGTTTGTTGGAGTTTACAAAGGTGGAAAAAACTTTATTCCGAATTCAGCAACTTACACGAAGCCTCGGGCAGATAACGATGCCTCGGAAACATTGCCTTCGGAGCGTCCAGTCGGAACACCTGAATTTAATGAAAAAGGAAGCTCGTTCTATACTTCTCACGGTACACATGTTGCTGGAACAATTGCAGCAATCGGAGCTAACGAATTCGGTATTAAAGGAATTGCTCCAAAAGTAGACCTTTATGCTTACCGTGTTCTTGGGGCATACGGAAGTGGAGCTACATCTGGTATTGTTAAAGCGATTGAAACTGCTGTAAAAGAAAAAATGGACGTTATCAACCTTTCACTTGGCGGGGGAGCTAACTCTGAAACGGATGCAGGTTCATTCGCTATTAATAATGCAATGATGGCTGGAACAATCGGAGTAATAGCAACAGGAAACGAAGGTCCAAATCGCGGAACAATGGGCACGCCTGCAACAGCTCGTTTAGGAATTGCTGTTGGTAACACATCAAATCCTGAGACAATGTATAACGGGGAAGTGAATGTTACAGTTGGCAACTACAATTTAACAAAACAGCTTCCGTTAATGGGAACGACTTTTGGGAAAAATTTAGTAACACAGCTTCAAGGAGAATTTGACCTAGTTGCTGTTCCTGGAAACGGGGAAGTAAAAGACTTCGAAGGAATTAATGTAAAAGGTAAAGTAGCATTGATTTCTCGTGGCAGTATCGCATTCGTTGATAAAATTGCGAATGCAAAGGCAAATGGAGCAGTCGCAACAATTATTCATAACTTTGCTGGTGGAACGAATGCACCGAACATTTCAGGCACATTCCTTGGTGATGCATTTGATTTTCTGCCAACATTTGATATGTCACAAACGGATGGCGATGCAATTCGCACTGCATTAGCAGGCGGAACTGGAAAAGTAAGCTTTAGTAAATTTGCTTCCACAAAGACACTGGGAGATGATGTAAACTCTTCAAGTTCACGTGGACCTTCTACACCAAACTTTGATATTAAACCAGATGTAAGTGCACCTGGAACAAACATTATGTCAACGATTCCAATGTATAAAAAAGATTTCCCTGCTGCAGATTATAGGGAAGCATATGCTCGTAAAACAGGAACTTCTATGGCAACACCGCATATTACAGGTATTGTTGCATTAGTTAAACAAGCAAATCCTGATTGGAACGCGTTCGATGTAAAAGTGGCGCTTTCTAATACAGCAAAGGTTTTAGATAAAACAAAATACGATGTGTTTTCTCAAGGTGCAGGACGTGTAGATGCTTATGCAGCAGCTCATCCGGAAATTCTTGCCTATGCACTTGATAGCGCAATTTTAGATGGAACTGGTGCAGTTTCAGAAAACTTGAAAGGTACAGTTACTTTCGGTCCCCAATCCCTTAAAGACCGGGATATTTCTGTAACGAAACAAGTTTTAGTAAAAGATATTAAAGGGAACGGCGGCAATTATAATGTATCAATTGATGTGACAAAAACATTTGGTGATGCAACTGTTACAGTCGATCAGCCAACATTTAATCTAGTTGGTGAGCAAGTATTAAATATTACATTAACTGCTTCACAAGCTACGGCCCCAAAAGGCTCTGAAATACTAGGGTATATTTACATCAGCAGTGGAGATACAGAAATTTCATTGCCATTCGCAGCTGACTTTGGCGGCGCGGCAGTAACTGAACTTAAAGATTTTAAAATTACAGAAACAGATCTATCCTTTAACGGAGATGGAGTGAAAGACTCAGCTGTACTGTCATTCACATTAACTGGAGATGTAACAACTAACTATATCGAGCTTTGGGATATTATGAATCCTAAAGGAGGAGAATACGGAGACGGCTACATTGGTTATCTACATGCAGGTACTGCGCTAGGAAAAGGCTCTTATACGCTGAATATTGGTGGGCAATATAAACCATGGGGAACAGCACCTGCCACAACGATTCCAGATGGTCTGTATACAATTGACTTCACCGGTCTTGCAGCATCAGGAGTAGTTTCCGATTATGTTGGACCAATTATCGTGAAAACGACTAAACCAGAAATTACTGGTTCAGTTGCTGAAGGTGTCGCTACAGGACAGGTAAAAGATAAGTACATCGACTACAATGAAGAGCTATATTTATACGGTTTAAATTACAATTTAAATGATAAATTAAAAGCTTCCTATATTTTGACGGTAAAAGGCGAAGTACAAGCGCCAGTTGCTTTTGAATTAAATCAAGACGGTAGCTTCACATTCCCAGTAACAGCAGAAACAAATGCTGTATCAGTAATCATTAAAGACGCTGCCGGGAATGTTGGTGAAGCGAAGATATATGAAAATGAAGTAGTAGAACCAGTAATAGCACTTTCTGTAAATCCAACTAAGCTAGACTTAACAGCTGGAGAAACTGCTCAACTTACGGTAACAGAAACGTCAACGCCTGCAAAAGGTGATACAACAGAGGAAGACGTAACTTCAAAAGCTACTTATGTTGTTGGAAATGAAAATGTAGCAACAATAGTAAATGGATTAGTAACTGCAGTAGGTGAAGGCACGACTACAATTACTGTTTCATACGGTGATAATGAAGTACCTATAAATGTTACAGTTAAAGCACCTGTTGTAAAAGAGCCAATAGTAACACTAGAAATTGACCAAGCTCAGGTTGAAACTAGAATAGGTAAAGAAGTTCCAGTTAAGATTACTGAAGTAACTACTTTTGATGGTAAAATAACAGAAAAAGATGTTACAAAGCTTGCAACCTATGAAGTAGAGAATGATAAAATAGCTACTGTGAAAGCAGGGGCTGTAAAAGGAAAAGGTCAAGGTAATACGACGATTAAGGTAAAGTATGGTGAACACACACTAACATTTGATGTGTTGGTTGTAAAGCCAGGGAATGGTAACGGCAACGGTAAAGGCAATGGTAATAAAAATAATAATGAAGTTACCGAGGATGAGTTATAATTAATTTCAGTCAAGCAACAAGAGAAATTGCACAGCGCAATTTCTCTTGTTATTTATTATAAAGCAATCTCTTAAACTAAAATAACTGTGACATATTCTTTCTGATTTCCTTGCCATTAATCAGTTCACAGCGATGGGGGACTATCAAAAGAAAGGCTTAGAAAATCAGTATAAGCGAGATGTGGAAAAAGCCAAAGCGTTATTAGCAGAAGCAGGCTATCCTAATGGCTAAGTTGGCGCCATTACAATACTTGTATTAGGTTTGTATATGCTTAGTAATGCGTTACGCGATTTTTGGATCCACGTTCAAAAGCGTAAAATATCAGGTGCTGTTTTTTTAATAAATCATAAGCCTATTGAGACGATGTGGGGCCTGCAAAAAATCAGCACCTAAAATATTTTCTAGTCGTTCAATTCGTTCTAAATAAACACCAGAGCATAAAGGTCGTTACCATTCTTTTGATCAATCAACAGTAAATTGGTGAAAAGGTGGGAGCACAATTGACATTTATGGATCGCTAAAAAGGTTATTCTTCGCAAAGGAAGGCGATCCCAAATGCTTAGAAGCGCATGGAATCGCCTTTAATAATTTCGTGTATGACCTTTCTTTACATATTCCCAATCGGTTTCAATATTTTGACGAATACGTATTAATAAGTCATGAATACTGTCAATTTCTTTAGGAGAAAAACCATTTAATGCTCTAGCATTCGAGTAGTCTTCTTCTCGCTTTAACAATGAATAAATCTTGAGACTTTTCTCTGTCGGGAAAAGCTGTTTGTTTTTCTTATTGCCCATTTCATTACGCTTTTCGATAAAACCTTTTGTCTCCAACTTTTGAATTGCTCGGGAGGCTGTTGTGCGATCTACCTTCAATAGTTCAGCTACCTTTTCCTGAATAATACCAGGGTTTTCGCAGATGCGAGTGACATACAAATATTGTCCCTTTGTTAAATCAAGTTCTTTAAACTCTATATTACTAATGGAATCAAGTGCCCGCGCAATCGCACCAATATCTCGCAAAATTTCCTTCATTTATTGCCTCCGAAAAAATTTATTGTATTTGCAATAAAAAATGCTCTATACTATATATTATCATCCATGCAAGGAAATTTCACTTCATATCTACAGGTGAAGGTTCTGCAAAGCGTCTTTAGCGGCGGAAGAAGAAGTTTTAGCGGCGCAATAGCCAAATTTAGCGGCGGAAAAAGCAGTTTTACCGGCGAAGTAGACGGCTCAACTGGCGGAGGAAAACAAAGTTCTACCAACGGAGAGTACGTCCCTAACAGCAAAAAACGGGGAGGAATATAAAGATGAACACGAAAAAAATTACAGATGAACAAGATTTACAAACAGCATTTGCCATTCGTCAAAAAGTTTTTATAGAGGAGCAACAGGTGCCTGAGGAAGAAGAATTTGATGAATTCGACACACTAGATGCAGCATGTGATCATATTCTTATGTACTATAACGAACAACCTGTTGGCACTGGCAGACTTCGAGTTGTAGATGGCTATGGCAAACTAGAGCGTATATGTATATTAATAGAATTCCGCAAATTTGGTTTAGGAAAAGGGATTATCCAAAGTTTAGAGGAAATAGCACTTGAAAAAGGTTTAACAAAATATAAATTAAACGCACAATCCTATGCAGAGGGCTTTTATGAAAAATTAGGCTATAAGCGTGAAGGTGAAGAATTTATGGATTGTGGCATCCCACATATTTTAATGAAAAAAACAATTTAATAGGGTGTAGTGGTATTTATTTTTCATTTTAAAAAATAGCAAACCAATGTTAGTTTGCTATTTTGTTTTACTGTAATAGCACTTTTATTTTTTCCCATAATGGCTTAATTTTCTCTTTATTCGGCACATTTTCAAAAATCCAATCTGATTCATTGCTGAAGGCGTTCACTAATTTCTTTACTGCCATCTCATGAGTTACAAGGCTCAAAAAATTCATGATATCAACTATTTCATGTAATGGGTCAGTGGGTAATGAATTAGGTAACGTTTTAAGTCCAAGTAAAGCTCGCTCAGGACAATATTTATGCAGTAGTACTTTGGCGAAGTGTTCTAAACTATTACGCAGTAAATGAACACTCCAAATCTCATTTCCACGTTGGGCACTCCAATAATATTGATACAAATACCAGACAGTATCATCTACAGCATCTTGAAATTCGAGTGGAGTTAAAGACAAAGTAGTATTCTTTTGTTTAGCTGTAAGGATTCCATTTGGATCAAATAATATTTTAATGGCATCTTTTTCACTTATTTCTGAGAGCGTTACTGTAAATAAATCGATATGAATCATATCTTCATATACGACTAATAGCTGAGGGGCAATAATATAGATATCATCAACGAAACATGTTTTCTTATAAGCTTCAATATGTTGGACGCGATTGGGCAAAAAAGCTTCGACATTTTCTTCATTCACAACGCAATAAATATCGATATCTGAAAATTCATCATGCTCCTCTCTAGCCATCGATCCTCTTAAAAATACAGCTTCAATATATTGATCATTCTTTAGACTTTCAAGTAAAACTTCAACAACATGATCTAATTTCAAGTGTATCCTCTCCTTCAAATAAAACAGGCTACCCAAGTTATTTTTTTGAGTAGCCTGTTTTTTGCTAGATTTCCTTAACAACAGTGCTTGAGAAGCTATCGTGGGGAAGAAGTTGTCCATTATGTTATTCGATTTCTTGTGGACTTTTCAAGTAATCTAATATGCTAATTGAGTCGGTTAGTCATTTATTTTCATAATTTAAGAGGAAGTCTGCCTAGTCCCATTTTCATCCCAAATGTTCAAAATAGCATATTGTCATTAAATGGTAATTCACACTTAGTAAGGTAAGATGCAATGGCACCATGTTTTTCGGTCGAAGCTCCTGCATATCGATTTGCAAAAGTAAGAAGGGGAATAGCCTGCTCCTTACAAAATTCGACTAGATTGATCGCTGTAATCTGCTTGCTAAGAAAAATAGCTAACAATGCTCCTATAAAGGCATCGCCTGCTCCAGTAGTATCAATCGCATGAACGTTGTCAGTTGGCACCTTTACATGAAGCTTTTTAGTATAAAGACTTGCACCTTCTGCGCCACGAGTAATTATGAGTACTTGTACTTTCCCTTGAATTAATGAATGGACTGCTGTTTCTTCATCCTCAATCGCTGTTAAAAATACAAGTTCCTCCTCGGACAATTTAACGATATGAGCCATTGGTAAAAATTCCAAAATGGTTTGACGACATGCCTTCTCATCATTCCATAGTGGCAAACGTACATTGGGATCAAATGAAACAAGACTACCTACCTGATGGGCCTGTTCAATCAATGCCATATGTGCATGTTTCATAGGGCTTTCCACTAAATTAACTGAACAAAAATGAACAATATCATGATCTGTTAATAAATTAGGTGGGAGTTGTTCTTTGTTGTAAAGTAAGTCTGCTGCGTGGCGACGATAAAATAAGAAATCACGACCTCCATCACTTGTCAGGGAAACAAAGGCTAGACTTGTTTCACCCTTAACTGTTTGAACAATATAGTTCGTATCGACATCGGCTTTTTTTAACGTTTCTACGAGAAAATCTCCGAAAGCATCCTGACCTACCTGTGTAATGAGGGCAGCTTGTTGCTCGAGTTTTGCACAAACAGCTGCAACATTGGCAGGAGCCCCACCAGCATTTTTAGTAAAGTGCTCAACTGTAGCAAGGGAAGCATTTTGTTCAGTAGGTGTAAAATCAATTAATAATTCACCAATTGTATAAAGTTTACTCACGGGGAAAATCTCCTTTAAATAAAATGTTGCTGTCGCTTCGCTTTCGCACAGATTGCTACAAGACGTGGGCTTTCCGTCGCTCTGGTAGGCTATCCACGACTTTGGCGGCTCAATCCGTCACTTTGGCCGTCGCTCAGCACAACTGTTCTATCAAGTACTTAGACTGAGTTCCTTATTTCAGTAGATGTTTAGATATCACCGGAAAAGGAACCACACCTTTCCATCTTTTCACCTTTAGAGGTGGGTGGGGTCCGTAGCTGACGCCTCGCTTCCGCTACGAGGCACACGCTTTTTCTTCGGTACGTAAATTGTGTAAAAAATGCCACCAAAAATTAATGCAATACCAGCTGTTTGCATGAAGCTCGGCATAAAATCAAGCAATAGCATATCAAGCAATATAGCCACAACCGGGTCAACAAATACTAATACTGAAACTAGAATGGTAGAAAGGCTACGAATACTATCAAAAAATAAATAGTAAACAAATCCTGTATGAATAAAGCCCGTTCCTAAAATATATAGCCAGTTTGTTGTCGTTAAGCTCTCAAATAAAGAAAAATTAACAAATGGCAATAGTATGATAATTCCGACTGCAGTTTGAATATATGTTAAGGCATAGGAGCTAAGCTTTGTGATTGTTTTACTTGTGAGCATCGTAAACGCGTAAAACAAAGCAGACAGTAATGCCCAAATAAAACCTGATTTCATAAATTCAGAGAGTGACATAAAATTATTTAAACCAATAATGAGCATACTGCCGATAAAGCAGGTTACTGTTGCTAGCAATGCTTGAATAGTCATCTTTTCTTTTAAAAACAATGCGCCAAATATTAATACGAATATAGGTGCTAAATTATAGATTGAAATGGCAATGGAAATTGACATTTCTTCAAAGGCATTAAATAAAAATACCCAGTTTAAGACAATAAAGACACCGCATAGAAGTGTACGTAATATTTCTTTTTTATCCCATATCTCTGTTTTATGACCACCTGTGATCAGCCACATTCCTCCTAAAAAGAGGGTGGCGCAAATACATCTAACAAATACTAGCTCGGTAGCAGGTACGCCAGTATGAATGGTAAAAAATCCGAGCCAAAAAGGGCCATTGATACAGTTAGTTTGATAATTGCTGAAATGTTCAACCAAAACCTTCTTTCTATAAATTATTATAATTCTTGTCGCTTGTAAAAGGGGAAACTTAACGTTCCGCTCCGTTTTCAAAGTTTTTCGCTTAGGTAGAGTTAGTAACTGCTCGGCTAATAGAAGAATCTGCGCAGGTTTAGTTTCAAACTGCCTCATCCGCCCCCAGTCCTCTACAAATCTTAAGGAAAGAAGGCCGACAGTTGACATACGCTGTCGACTCTTCATTTAGTTCTACAATTATTCCCGGATTTGGCCGTTACCGTGAATGAAATACTTTGTTGATGTTAATGCTGGTAAACCCATTGGACCACGGGCGTGTAACTTTTGCGTACTAATACCGATTTCTGCACCGTAGCCAAATTCAAAACCGTCTGTGAAGCGAGTGGAGGCATTGTGATAAACAGCTGCAGCATCCACGCTATTTAAGAACGTATCTGCTACTAACTGATCCTCAGTCATGATGGCTTCGGAGTGGTTCGTGCCGTATTTATTAATGTGTTCGATTGCTTCATAAACGTTTTCCACAATTTTAACGCTGATCTTTAAATCTAAATATTCAGTTGCATAGTCTTCCGCTGTTGCTAGTTGAGCGAATTCAAGAGCTTGACAAACAGTTTCATCACCAATAATTGTCACACCTGCTTGATGCATAGCACTTAGTAGCTGTGTACCGTGCTCCTGAAACCAATCAGGATGAATAAGTAAGCTTTCCGCTGTATTACAAACCGATGGGCGTTGCGTTTTCGCATTGATACAAATTTTTTCTGTTTTTATGTAATCGGCCGAATGGTCCACATAAATATGACAGTTGCCAGCACCTGTCTCTAGTACTGGTACAGTGGCTTCATTTACTACTAAATCAATAAGTGCTTTTCCGCCACGAGGAATTAATACATCTAAGTATTCTTTTAAATGGAATAATTCTTTGACAGTTTCACGATTCGTATCCTCGATTAATTGTACAGCGTCCACAGGGATAGACGTTTTGCTAAGTGCACGATGTATACTTGCCACAAGTGCTACATTAGAAAATTTGGCAGAAGAGCTACCACGTAAAATGACTGCATTACCTGTTTTCAATGATAATGTTGCCGCATCCACTGTCACATTAGGTCGCGCCTCGTAAATCATCCCGATAACGCCAATTGGCACTTGACGCTTTTCAATCAATAGTCCATTATCTTTTTCTATTCTCTCTAGAAGACTACCTACTGGATCATTTAATTCAATAAGTAACTGAATAGCACTTGACATAGCTTCCACTCGTTCTTTGTTTAGCATGATGCGATCAAGTGTAGAAGCAGGCATTCCTTGTTTCTCACCATGAGCTAAATCCTTTGCATTTTCAGCAATGATAGTGTCTTGGTCAATGATTAATTGCTCAGCAATTTTTGTGAGAGCCTCATTTTTTTCGCAAGTTGTTTTAATATTTAAAATATAGCTGGCGGCTTTTGCTAGCTTTCCTTTTTGTTGAACTTCACTTGTCATGTGAATTCCTCCTTAATTTGTTTGAATTTTTAGCCATTTATCCCGGTGTATGACCTCAATAGGATAATTCGCTAACTCATCTGTACGTTTTCCCATCGCATGTGCTAACTCCAGAGAAGAATATAAGACCTCACCACGACCAAGCAGTCCCTTGTCACTGTGGACCTCGACAACGTCTCCATTTTCGAAGTCGCCTTCGACACGGTATACACCAGCGGGTAACAAGCTTTTCCCATTTGCCAATAAGGCATGCTCAGCACCGCTATCTATAAAAATTTTACCAGATACTTCCGTGAGTGCAATCCACTGTTTATTATTTGTTAAAACAGCAAGCGCATCATGCTCAACATACGTACCATCACCATGTCCTTCCAAGATGTCGACAAGCTTTTTTGCACCGTGCCCAGTTCCAATAAACACTTTGACACCTGCATTTAAAGCTGCTCGAGCTGCCAGTAATTTGGATTCCATACCACCTGTACCGACCTTCGAGCCTGCACCGTCTGCAAAACCAAGCATCTCATCAGATACCTCTGTTAAACGATCGATCCGTTTGGCATGTGGGTTTTTATTTGGATTGGCGTTATACAAACCATTGATGTCTGTTAAGATAATGAGCTGATCGGCATGAACAAGACCACTTACTAGTGCCGATAACATGTCGTTATCTCCAAAGGTTAATTCGCTAACAGATACCGTATCGTTTTCGTTAACGATTGGTAGTATAGAGCGCTCAAATAATTCTTCAAATGTAGCATAGGCATTTTTATAGCGCTCCTTTTTTGAAAAATCAGTACGTGTTAATAAAATTTGAGCAGGTACAATATCATAAATGCTAAATAGAGCATTGTAAATTTGAATAAGTAAACTTTGCCCAACTGCCGCCGCAGCCTGCTTTCCTTTTACTGTGACGGGACGAGAAGGGTACCCTAGCTGTTTAAAGCCTGCTGCAACTGCACCTGATGAAACAAGTAATACTTCATGACCGTCTTTTTTTAATTCAGCTATCGCTTGAACATGGTCCATTAAACGTATTTTATCAATTTCACCTTTTGCATTTGTTAAGGAGCTACTCCCAATTTTGACGACGATTCTTTTTCTTTCCATTACAATACCTCCAATTCGCCATTACATTTGCAATATGATTTAAACTTTAGCAGCTGCTAAGATTCGCTAAAAATAAAAAAACCTTTTCATCCTAATAAATTAGGACGAAAAGGTTTTCTTTCCGTGGTACCACCTACATTGAACGTCATTGACATTCCACTTTGCTCATAACGCTTGAGACTGCGCCTAATTTAGCTAGGACGTATTACGAAGTAGGTTCTTTAGTCTTTCTTGTGCAATGCCTTACAGCCGATGGGCATCGCTCTCTGATCAAGTAGTTTCTACGTACTAGTCTTCGCCGCTTTTATTTTTATAATTGAATTTGAATGATATCTCATTCCTCAAAAAGTAATTGAATAAAGAATGCACTACTTTAACAAGTCTGTCAAGCTGATTAGGAATGTTAATAAAAAGTTTCGAATAAATAAGTAGGTAATACTGAACAATCGAGGTACATTGAGAGGGAAGCACAACTTTGTTTAATTGTACCACCAGATTGCGACTAATAGTGGGAGCATCGCTATAACAATTACGAAAAAGCTCCATAATAATTGCTTTCCTGAAGACATATTTTTAGGTTTTATACTCATTTGTTCATATAGTTCGTTGATGGCACGTTGTTCTTTAGCATAAAGCATAGTTTGAAATTCATCGTAATCTTGAATATAACTTGAGGGAGGGCGAGGGCTAAAACGTAAACTTCGAATATCATCAGTAATCTCTTTTTCACCCATAAAATAAGTAATAACTGGCGCTAACCCTGAATTTTGTGTAGCTTGTACCTCGATATCATGTGTTTTCATTTTATAATAGACATTTCCTTGCTCGTCTTCATATTGCTTTACAATATCACTTACTGCCATCGATAACACCTCTTTCTCCAAAACAATACGACCTTTACGTTATGATAATATTCATTATAATGTATGAAAAGAGAAAAGTGTTGCTTAAGCTAGCATAATTGGTTAGATGTTTTTTGTGAAAATTTAGAAAAAAGGGAATCGTCGTGTAGTATAATGGAAATAAAACCACATTATAATGGTTCTTTTCTAAAAGTAATTGTTCATTATCGAAAGTTGGGTGTGACATTTTGTTAAAACATATGTTAAGTGGATGAGCCTATTTATGGAAAGAAGGGGTAGTATTGACGTTTTCAACGTTATTGGCGTTTTTAGGAGCAGCAATTATTTTAACATTTATGCCTGGACCAGATAATTTATTTGTTCTTGCGCAAAGTATTACACAGGATAAAAAGGCTGGTATAGCGACTTCACTTGGTCTTTGTACAGGTTTGCTCGTTCATATAGGAGCGGCTGTTCTAGGAATCTCAGCGATTATTTATCAATCAACAGTTATTTTTTCTATTGTTAAGTTTGCAGGAGCAGCGTATTTATTGTATTTAGCTTGGCAATCGTTTCGCGCGAAAGGTGATCCATTCACGCTGGGACAGCAAAATGAACAAGCCTATATGACATTATATCGAAAAGGCATTTTAATGAATATTTTAAATCCAAAAGTTTCTTTATTTTTCTTAGCACTATTGCCACAGTTTGTAAATCCTTCTAATGGCCATGTAAGTTTACAGATGTTAATTTTGGGTTTTGTATTTTTAGTACAAGCGCTTTTGCTATTTTCATTATTTAGCATTTTTGCCGGTAAAGTAAGGGAGGTGATTATTGGTAAACCTGCAATTGCTAAACGATTAAATATGATTCAAGGCGTACTTTTCACTTTTATTGGGATACAAATAGCGCTGAGTAAACAGTAAAATGGGGGATATTTATGGCAATTTTACATATAACGTTTAGCTTATCTACACAAGGTTCGATAAAGCATGCAATACGACAGCATCATTTACAACGAGATGAATCAGTGCTTAGTGTCAATGAGATTTTCTCGATTGGTCCACTAAGCAGCGCAGAAGAACGAAAACACTGGTTAGAAGCCTATATCTTTAGGGACAATGAAGAACGTAAGTTGTACGAGGATCTTCAACAGGCATGGAAGAAAAAAATTGCAGGTTTACCGTGCGATGTCGATGTCTGGGTTTGGTACAGCCAAAGTACTCATGAAGAGATTGGGTTACGTCTTATTATGAGCGAATTGATCAATAAATGTAGTATGGTATATGGGATTGATGTTACAGAGGGCCTAAAGCGTGTACAGCCAAACTTGAGGATTCGTCAATCAGGTGAACTTTCAGCAGATTTGCTCATGAAACTCCGTTCTGAGGCAAAGCGCTTTTCTATTGATGAGTGTCAGCAACTTGCAAAGGAATGGGAAGAGCTGAAACAAAACCATAGTACACTGCGAATTTGGCAAGATGGAATTGTACATGTAGCGGAAGACGCATTGGATCCAATTATTATGGAATGTGCGGAAAGAGCTCATGCCGAACTAAATGAAGAATGGCTTATACCGATGCGTATCATCGGTGAAACACTTGGTGCAATTGATGACTATTTAAGTGAAGAGTTTGTGGAGAAACGCCTAATGACCCTTGCAAAACAGGGGCTTTTTGAGCTTAATGGAGATACAACAGATATGTATTCGTATCAATTAAAATATGTAGTGAAATAAAGTAGCATCTTTGCAGTAACCACCTTTCATTTGGAGAAGGTGGTTTATTGTTGTTCAAGAAAATTGAAAATTATCTTTATGGAACGCTCTTCGTAAATAAAAAAAGCGAGTAACCATTGTTACTCACTTGGGCACAATTTTTATGAATGATAGTGGCTTGCCATTACTTTTCTTCGTAAAAATCGAATACAAATTGTTGAAATTGCCTTGCTGAAGGTGGAAGATATCGATTTTCAATCCAAGCCATACCTATTATCCGTTCACAAACCATATCCTCTACACGAATTTTAGCTAATTTATTCGGATTCAAGTCTTCATCCACAGGTAGCAACGAGACGCCAAGCCCAGCACCTACAAAACCAGCAACTGTTGATACCTCATCACCTTCAAAAGTAATCTTCGGTTTGATACCTGCAGCATTTAATAATTTATCAGCTGTACGGCGCATTGCGTAACCCTTTTTCATCAGAACAAAATTCTCATGTTCAAGTTCCTTCATTTTAATGCTTGTCCGGTTAGCGAAGGGATGGTCGATCGGCACCATAATAAAAAGCTCATCACGCCACAGCTCCTTCCAGCAAACAGGCGGCTCCGTGTCAATCGATGCAAGTAAACAAAGGTCTAACTCTCCCGCGAGTAATTGCTTAAGCTGGGAATGTGAGTAATTTTGTGTAAAGTGAAAGCGTATATGCGGATGGTTCTGACGGAAAGCGCGAATCAAATCAGGTACGATGCTAGTCCCTAGTGTATGTAAAAAACCGAGTGATACATCTCCTAGTTCTGGATTATTGAGCTCCTGTAATTCTAGAACGGCTTTTTCATATTCCTTACGCATGCGTTGGACACGATACAAAAAAAGCTCGCCATATCGGTTGAGCATAATCGAACGTCCTTGACGGTCGAACAAGGGTACTCCTAATTCCTCTTCAAGCTTTGAAATCGAACGACTTAATGCTGGTTGAGAGATCGCTAATGTTTCAGCTGCACGAGTCATATGCTCAAGCTTTGCTACTGTGACAAAGTATTCTAATTGTTGCCATTCCATTATTTCACCTCTATTCTCGTTATTTTTGAGTTAACAGCATTATAACGGTAAAAGAGTAGGAAGTATAGGCACATAAAGTGAAACTTTAATGAGTGGGATTTTTCCCACTCATTATTAATCTTCACTAATCGGGCTTTTATGGGCAGTTCATCCCTCACCTAATTTCTTTGAATTCACAGAATTTTGACTTCGTTTTTGATACAGATAAATTATTGCCCGTTAATGCTGGAAAAAAAGATTTTAAAAACTTTGCACTTAAAAATGAAATGTGAAAAAAAAAGTAACAAAAAGCGTTATATAACAGTCATTAACCTCACATCGTTAATGCATGAAACACATTAATATGATAAAAACTATAAATTGTACATTATGAATAAAGGGTGTTAAGATAGACACATAAATTACACAATTACAAATTTCCGTGAAGGGGATACTATAAAATGAATTTAACTAAGCCACAACCTCTAACTATTGAGGGAGGCAAAAAAGCCGTACTATTATTGCATGGATTCACTGGTAGCACAAAAGATGTGAAAAAGCTAGGAGAATTTTTATCAAAACGTGGTTATACGGTTCATGCACCGATTTATAGTGGGCATGGTGTAGAACCAGAAGCGTTACTTGAAACAAGACCAGAAGACTGGTGGAACGATGTTGTGGAAGGTTATAACTTCTTAAAAAGTAAAGGCTATGAGGAAATTGCTGTAGCAGGGATTTCACTTGGCGGTGTATTTTCTTTAAAAGTAGCGGAGACGTTTCCAGTTAAAGCAGTTGTTGCAATGTGTGCACCTATAACACGCGACAATTCTAAAGGTTTATTTACTCGACTTTATCATTACGCTCGTTTATATAAACATTTTGAAAATAAATCAAAAGATCAAATTATTTCTGAATTACATGAACTACGTATTACACCAAAGGATTCATTAGACGGTGTTACACGTTTAACTACAGAAACACGCGATGAATTATCTACAATTAAAGCACCTACATTAATACTGCAAGGTTCATTAGATGATGATCTTTATCAAGAAAGTGCACCATTCATTTTAGACACTGTAGAAACTGATGATAAAGAGATTATTTGGTATGAAAATTCTGGTCATATTATTACATTAGATAAAGAACGTGAAAAAGTGTATGAGGACGTATACAAGTTTTTAGATCACATAGATTGGTCTGTAGCAAACTAAGGAGCTGTCAGCAGACAGCTCTTTTAGTTTTCTCTATTTACCCCCCGAAAGAAGTTCTCACTTCCAAACGCGAAGGTGTGTGACAGCACCAGTGAAAGTGGGAGATGAATTTCGGTTAGGTGTAGTCTAGTTTAAAAAGAAAAAACAACTATTGTTTTTTAAATAAATGCTATGTTAATATAGTGGAATTGTAATGAAAAATCTCTTCATATAAATTGTTTGCAATGGTTAAATACATCTAAGGAGTACATCAAAATGCAACAGAAAATACCTTTTTCAACATATGCAGTCATTGGTACAATGCTGTTCGGACTGTATTTTGGAGCAGGGAATCTTATTTTTCCAATTCAGCTTGGACAATTAGCAGGGACCAACTTTTGGTTTGGCTTAATTGGATTTTTAGTAACAGCTATCGGTTTACCGTTTCTAGGTATTTTAGCTATCGGTTTATCAGGTAGTGACGGTTTGCGTGACTTAGCGAGCCGTGTCCACCCGTTATTCGGTGTCATCTTTTCGTTAGCTCTCTATTTAACGATCGGTCCTTTTTTTGCGATTCCACGTACAGCGACAGTTCCGTTTGTTGTTGGCTTTGAACCGTATATACAAGCGGAGCACACAACACTTTTACTTGCTTTATTTAGTTTCGTATTTTTTGCCATCGTTTTTTATTTCTCATTGAATCCAGCGAAAATTATGGATTATATCGGAAAATATTTAACACCAGCATTTTTGATTGTGTTATTTATTTTAATTATTATTAGTATTGTAAAACCGATGGGCCATTTCCAGCAGCCAATCGGAGATTATATTGATTCGGCATTTATGACAGGCTTTAAAGAAGGCTATAACACAATGGATGCTTTAGCCTCATTAGCTTTTGGTATTGTTGTAATTAACGCGATTAAAAGCGCAGGAATATCAGATAGAAAGGAAATTGCTAAAGCAACGTGGAAATCTGGTATTTTCGCCATGGCATTAATGACGTTAATATACGGTTTAATAACGTATATGGGGGCATCGAGTATTGATGCTGTTGGTACATTTGATAACGGTGGCTTAATATTTGCCGCAGTGGCAGATCACTATTTTGGATCATACGGGGCTATTTTATTAGCAGTTATAATTGTCCTTGCTTGTTTAAAGACAAGTATTGGCTTAATCACATCTTGTAGTGAGTTTTTCCACGAAGTGTTCCCGAAATTAAGCTATAAATGGTTTGTTTTTTTATTGTGCGTTGTGTCATTTACAATCGCCAACTTCGGATTAACGAATATTATTAAGTTTGCCATTCCAGTGCTGATGTTCTTATACCCGCTAGCAATTGTCTTAATTGTCCTTGCATTATGCTCATCACTATTTAAAAATAAACAAACGGTATATGCGATTGCTATGATTTTTACAATTTTTATTAGTGTAATTGATGGTTATAAAGCGTTAGTGGGTAGTATTCCTGCAGCGAAATTGGGTATTTTTGATGCGATTGAAAAAGCTTATTCCAACTTATTACCTTTTTACGACATGGGCTTAGGATGGATATTACCAGCGTTAATTGGTGCTTTTATAGGATGCTTATTCCCAGCAAGAAGAGCGGAAAAAATTTAAATAAAAATGATCAAAAGCACGCACAATGGATTTTTTTATTAAAAGTCAAGTTATTAGCTGAAACTATTTTAAATAGTGAATTCTTATTTAATGTCACACATTATATGTATAGAAATTAAAAGGATAGAAGAGCTTAAATAAATTCGCTCTATCTATCCTTTTTTTATCACAGATAACCCTATTTACTACAACAATTAAATCAATCTAATGTTGCAGTAATTTAAACGGAGCTCATATCAATTTTTAATTGTATATTAAAGCCTATTTCTTAAACTTCTAAGTAATAAAAGATATAGGTTGTTTTCTAAAAGATTGTTGCTATTCAACTAACGGTGCAGGTTAGTTGAAAGAGGAAAAAATTACATGTAAAAACTAAGGCAATACAATGTTAAGATTTGATAGGTAAAGTATTCTATGGAATGAAATTGGAACGGTGGCGTTTCTCCAACAAGTGAGGACGCTTTTTTACTAACGGTTCAGGTTAGTTGAAGAAGGAAATACAAATAAATTATAGAACATCAAGAATGTATTAATATTAAGGAATCGTGAAAGGTTGAATAAAATTGTATAAATTAAAAATAAATAAACTTATTAATCAATATGACCAGAGGAAGAACTTTTTTGGAAGCATAAATTATGATGAAATAGAGAAAACGGAAAAATTATTAGGGGTTACATTTCCAGAAAGTTATAAATGGTTTTTAGCTGAATATGGTGGTGGAGGAAATGGTTTTGAATTTAGTGACTGTGAAATGATGCTCTCTTATAAACAACGTTTTTCTTCAATGCCGATTGGGTTTGTTATGATCTATTGGTGTGATGAATATGGTTATTGTTTGGATACAAGTAAGCTAAAAGATGGAGAATGTCCGATTATGAACTGGAGTCCATTTGAATCTGCCATCTATCTTTCTAAGCCTAATTTTTATGAGTTTTTCTTAGATGAGATAGAAAATGCAATAGATAATGAATTTTGGGACGAATAAGAATGGACTATTGATGTATCTTTCTTATTGCGTTAACGGGGTGCTTTAGTGAAATAAGGAGTACAAAAATAATCAAACTTTATTAAAAATCTAATACTAAATAAAAAAGGTTAAACTCCATTTTGATTTATATTTTTTAGAATGGAGTTTGTTTAAATTAGCTATTTAAAAAATCTGATTTCTAATCAAGCATTACTCAATAATAGAAAGGCTTAGGAGTTGTTCCTAAGCTTTTTTTGAGGTTTTAAATGAAAGAAATTTTATGAATATAGCATTGGTTTTATGTAGTCAAAAAGATTCTTTTGTTAGCGTTTGGTATTCCGAGGGAATGAAGCAAAAGAATCTTCTTTGTATTACAAGAGGAGGTTCTGATATGCTCCCTATTAGGTAGACAGATTAAAAAATAAAATCTGTTTATCTAAGGGGAGCAAATCAAAAGGGCTGTCTTGGTCTCTTTCCTAATCTTTATACAAAGATAATCTCAGATAATAGCCATCAGGGTCAATAATACGAAAATCTTTCATTCCCCAAGATTGCATTTTAAGACTTGATTCAACTGGATAATTTTTATCTAGAACACGTTGATATGTTTGTTCGATATTATCTAGTAGTATCACTACTTCAACACCTTTTCCTTTTGGTCTTAAACCGTCTTTTTTAAAATAGTGATTTTCCTTAAGAACATTATCAGATGTTAATAATAAAGAAAAATTCTCCATTTTAATAATAGCACTAACTTCGGTCTTATTATGAAATGTAAGACCTATAACTTCCTCAAAAAAACTAATAGACCTTTGTAAATCTTCAACGAATAATTCTAATCGAAATTCCATCACTTTTCCCCTTTCGTATTATTATGTATAGTTTATGGGATTAAAAACCAAGTACATAAAACTACTTGCTAAAACACAAATGGAAGCATATAAACAAATGACCAGGACTCGTTTATACTTGATTAGAAAAAATCAATCGTACAGAAAATGAAATTTAGCTTTCTTCGACAGGGAGCAGAGGGCGATAAAGTATAGGTGAAGAAAGTACTACAGATGTATTTAATTGTCCGAAAGGAATAAGTCGATCTACAAAAGCTTCTAAATCTTTCATCGAGGCAACTGCCGCCTTTATAAAATAACTATTTGTTCCCGTTACCCTATGACATTCTAGAATATCGGTCTCTTCTTTAATCATTTCTTCAAATCGGTGGCACTCTATTTTCAGATTTCCTATTTGAATGATCACAAGTGTACTTTTTCCAATGTTCTCAGGGGAAACGCGTGCTGTAAAACCTTGAATGACCCCATTTTCTTGTAATCGACGTAACCGTTCATTTACACTTGGGCGACTAAGATTCAACTTTTTCGATAATTGAATAATTGTTATTCTGCCATCCTCCTGAAGCAATTCTATTAATTTGCGGTCAATATCATCCATTTCTATCTCTCCTTTACGCAATTGCATGTAATTCTATTGTTATTTATGCAAATTGTAAAGTGTGGAGAGCTTAAATTATTCATTAGTTTATATAATAAGAAGAATTAACCTTCTATAATGTAATTGTACTTGGATATTAAGGAGATGATTACATTGTCGCAATCATTGAAGCAAACTATTTCGGTTTCACAAGGTATTGCACTATATGTCGGAGCTGTTTTAGGATCAGGAATTTTAATATTGCCCGGCATGACAGCAGGTATAGCGGGTTCAAATGCATTAGTTTCATGGATGATCATGGTGCTTCTTAGCATTCCATTAGCTTGTACATTTGCCTTTCTTTCTATCGATTTTCCTAGTTCGGGAGGCATTTTAACTTTTGCGAATAAAGCTTTTGGGCATTATGCAGGTGCTCTCTCTGGATGGTTTTTTTTCATTGCAGGAAGTGTTGGACAAATCATTGTTTCATTAACAGGAGGGACTTATATAGCATTTGCATTCAACTTGCCACATTTTTCTGCATATATCATCGCAGGCGTATTACTTATTATAGCGGTAATCGGAAACTATGTGGGACTACAAACAAGTGGAAAAGTTCAATTGAGTTTGGCTGGGCTTACTTTTTTTATTTTATTGAGTACATCAGTGCTAGCTTTTCCATTTATCGATTCCGAGAGCATAACACCGCATATCACAAACGACAGCATCATTCCCATTGGTCAATCAGCAATGCTCATTTTTTGGTCATTTTTTGGATGGGAGGCTATATCTAACCTGGCACCTGAATTTAAAAATCCAAGAAAACAAAACATCATGCGATCGACATGGGGAGCTATTGTTATAATCGGTGTATTGTACATAGGCATTGCTTTAGCTGTGATTGGTACAGATTCCTATTCAACAGAGGAGCAAACCGTAAATCAGGCTATGAATAATGCAGCAATAGCCCAAGTTGTGGAAAAAGTGGCAGGGGTAAATGGTGCTTGGGTAACAGCAATTCTTGCGTTTGTTATATGTTTAGGAACAAACAATGCTTTTGTTGCGAGTATGAGTCGGTTAGGTTATTCCTTATCTCATGAACGCCTGGCACCCTCATGGTTGGATAACATCAATAAAAAATATTCAACCCCTAGTCGTGCAGTTTTATTAGTGGGATCGATTGCAGTAATAGGTTTATTGTTAAGTTTTATTTTTCACATTGAATTAGACCAGCTAGTGTTTATTCCTAACTCTTTAGCGATCGCCACCTATGTTGTTGGTACAGCAGCAGGAGTTAAGTTGATTACAAATGTTTTGGGTAAGGTGTTAGCTGCGATATCTTGTATACTATGCCTAGCGTCTTATCCTTTCATCGGCTCTTTTATCGCGATTCCAATTATTGTGGCTCTTTCATGTATCGGGTACATCACTTGGAGAGCAAAAAGAGAGAAATATCATACTAAAGAAACGTAGTCAGTTCTTTCTTCAGTCTCTCTAATATAGGGATAGTTCTATTGTTCCTTATTCTAAAGCTACATCGATAGATTGGAATAAAAATTGATAACTACTTTATCATCTTTTGACGATTTTAAATTAATCGTTACACAATCATAAAAGATTGAAAGGCTTAGGCGTTATTCCTAAGCCTTTTTGGAGGTTTTCAATGAAAGAAAAGTTATGAATATAGCATTGGTTTTATGTATTCAAAAAGGTTCCTTTGTTGGCGTTCAGTACTCCAAATATAGGAAACAAAGAATCTTTTTAAGTTGTTTAATTCTTATTGAACTAACGGTGCAGATTAGTTGAAGAAGAAAAAGGAATTTTAGTTCTATTGTCGAATTTAGTCATTAAAGAGAATTAGATTAGGTAAGGAGAATGAGAATGCAGAAAAATGGTCAATTAAAGGTATACAACCTAAATGAATTAATAAAAGACCAAAGTGACTACACAAATTTTATTGTAAGTGAAGTAAATGATCACGCTCTTAGAATAGCTGTGATAAATGGAGAATTTCACTGGCATAAACACGAGAATTGCGATGAGTTATTTTATGTATTAGAAGGTGAACTTTTCATAGACTTAGAAAACACTGAAACAGTTTCATTGAAACCTGGAGAAATATTTACTGTACCTGCTAATACAATGCATCGGACTCGTTCAAACGAAAGGACAGTTAATATGTGTTTTGAAAAGACAAGTAATGATATTAAAGGGAGCAACAGTTAAGTATATTCAATCAATGGTGTTTTTCAAGTAACGGGTTCAAGAGTTTAAGATCAAGCTGCCGAAGTCAAAGGCAGCTTTTCTTATTGAGCTAACGGGGCAGTATAGTTGAATAAGAGTTGCCAGAAACTTAAATAATAAATTAAACTTACTAGTAATCAATTTGTAGGAGAGAAACGCCAATGAGTCAAAATGATAAAAGAAAAATATTTAAATACAATGAAGATGATATTCTAGAGATATTATCAGAATATCTTGGTGATGAAACTGGATTCGATAGTTATCAGTCTACAGCTATACTTTTAGGCACGCCAGGTAAAGACTTAAGATTAATAGCTGTCATTGGCAACGGAGATGACGATGATATTACCAAGTTAAATTTAGAGGATATTGATAATGAAATGGACTATAATGGGACACATTTTGATTTAGATGATAATTTTATTAAAGGTAACGATATTAAATAAAACGATACCTTGTTCGACTAACGGTGCAGGATAGTTCAACAAGCTATAATGATTTTATAAGGAAATAAGATTAATAAAGAGGTGAATTAATAATGAATATTAGAAATTCGGCAAAAGCAATTTTAATAAGTGATGAACAAATTTTACTAACAAAAAATAAAGATAACGAGGGGGATTTTTATCTTTTCCCTGGCGGTGGACAAGAACACGGAGAAACGATTCATAATGCTTTAATACGAGAGTGCATAGAAGAAGTTGGACATCAAGTAAAAGTTGGAGAGCTCCTTCATATTCGGGAATATATAGGGAAAAATCATGAACATTCTTCATTCGATTTTAACGTTCATCAAATTGAGTATTATTTTGTTTGTACTTTGTCTGATGAAAAAGATAATTATCATAAACCAACTAATCCCGATACTAATCAAGTGGGAATTGAATGGATAGCTATTAAAGATTTACTGGAATATAGGATATATCCTAAAGAGTTACGCAAATACATAATAAAGTATTCTAATAATGAGAAAGCCCCAGTTTACTTAGGGGATATTAATTAGTTGTTGTTCAATTAACAGGTGCTTTACTTGAAGATCATTGAGTTGCATAATGCAGCTCTTTTTTTCTTTATTGAACTAACGATGCAGGTTAGTTGTAGGTATTATCTGGTATTTATGTTAATATTGTGAGTAGTTTGAAAATACCGATTTAAAGGAGACGAAAAATGATTTTAGATAACACTGAAGAATATGACAACCCTACTTTATATGATAAAGAAAATGAACCATATTTGCCAGAGATGCCATTTCTATTAAAATGGGCATCAAAAAAGGAAGGCACAATCATTGATGTGGCTTGTGGTACTGGTAGAACAACAATTCCACTAGCAAAAAAAGGACACAAGCTAATTGGAGTAGATATTCATAAAGGGATGTTAGACGAAGCCAAAAAAAAGGCATCCAATCTGGATTTACAGATAGATTGGGTAGAACAAGATTGTACTAAAATGAATTTAAACATAAAGAGTAATTTAATATATTCAGTTGGAAATTCGTTTCAACATTTTCTTACAAACGAATCTCAAGATGCATTACTCTCATCTGTTAACAAACATTTAGAAATTGACGGAATTTTTATTTTTGGAACAAGGTTTCCGAGTGTTGAGGAATTACTACAACCACCAACAGAAGAATACTGGAGAACTTATATTGATAGTGAAACTCTTAATACAGTTGACGTATATACAATTAGTAATTACGACTCTTTAAATCAAATTCAACATTATACAACGATTAGAAAATACAAAAATATGGATGGTGAAATAATAGACGAAAACAAGACTAACATTAGTTTGAGATATGTATTTCCAAAAGAAATGGAGAGAATTTTGTCTGCCAATGGTTTTGAAATTGTACATCGCTATAAGGATTGGAAACAAGCTCCGTTAACTAACGATAGTTATGAAATGATTTATGTTTGTAAAAAAATACGATAATATTTTGCAAAATTCTTACTTCAACTAAAGGGAGCATTAGAATAAGAACAGAGCCGTTTATTAGACTATTTTTTCATATGCTCCATCGGGGCAGAATTGTAGAAAACTAAAACCACGAAAGGAGACATAAATAGTGGAAATAAGATTAGCCAAAATCGATGACTTCGCGCAAGTGGTGTATATATTGAATGAGGTTACTTTAAATTTACAACAAAAAGGAATACAACAATGGGAATTCCCTTGGGATGACAATAAAATTATAAACCAATTAAAGAATGACTATTTGTACGTTTTATTAGTAGAAGAAGAAATGATAGGAACGTTTTGTATATATGATATAGATAATATAAATGAATTTTCCCTTGATGAAAAAGGTAAGTATCTATCTCAAATTGCCATTTTACCCAAGTTTCAAGGGAAAAACATTGGCTCCGCTATAACAGAATTTGCTTGTTTTTTTGTAAAAGAATTAGATAAAACCCTATATTTAGACTGTTGGGCTGGAAATGAAAAATTAAAACAGTTTTATTCAAGGAATGGTTTAAAATATATAGGTGACTTTCCTGAAGAAAACTATTTTGTTAGTATCTTTAAATACAGCTAAATATATTCGCTTACCTACTGATGGAGATTTATTGCTTTGTCGGGGATTCAGGGTGGGTTAGTGAAAAAAGATAGATGTATAATATAGTTAATCGTTCTTTTTAGCAGACTCCCCGTCTGTTCGGGTGGCACAGGATTCGTGCTCAATTGAGCATCTCTCAACAATAAAAGATAAAGGGGTGGTTGTTATGAAAGAAATGTTTACGAGCCTTAAAGGATTTCAAATTGTACTACAAGCATTGACTTTATGTGTAAGTTTTCTAGTCTTTAGTAACGGCATCGTTGAGGGGCCTGCTAAAGAGATACGATTGAACTAGTAAAAGGAAGGGGTATTGATCCAAGAAGGATTGATGCCCTTTTTGTTTAACTAATTCAACTTACGGAGCAGTTTAGTGAAAGAAGGTAAAAAGATTTTATTTGTAGAATATATGAAGTAATGGATACTTGGGAGAATAAATATGAATATAAATGAAGAACTTTTAGTAAGGACCATTTCGAAGAGTGAACCAATAACTAAAGTGTTACAAACCTTAAAAGAATTAAACTTGCCATTTGAATACTATATTGGTGCGGGACGTATAACAAATACAATTTGGAATGATATCTCTGGTTATCCGATTGAATATGGCATTTCTGATATTGATATAGTTTATTATGACGAGTACAATATGGAATCCGATAGTGAAAAGAAACTAAAAGATAAATTGGAAAGTAAGCTTTGGAATTTCCAATTTGATTTTGACGTTAAAAATCAAGCAAGGGTACACCTTTGGTATGAAAGCAAATTTGGCTTTCCATCAAACCCTACCCCTCTCTTGAAGCAGCAATCGATAGCTGGCCAACCACTGCAACTGCCTTGGGAATAAGAAAAGAACAAAATGGTTTATATAAGATTTATGCACCTTACCAATTAGATGATTTATTTTCAATGGTAGTAAGACCAAATAAATTGCTAGTGACTAAAGAGATTTTCGAAAATAAAGCTAACAAATGGAGAGAAAAGTGGCCGAAACTTCAGATAGTCCATTGGTAAACGAGACAATTTTAGTATAATGAATTCAAGTTTGTGAAGGATTGTACTTAAAGTAACGGGTGCTTTAGTCAAGTGGAGCAAAGTCTTTTAAGACTTTGCTCCTTTTACATTTAAAAGTACTTCTGATAATACTCTTTTCTTAGCCTCCCGCTTAATTGAGCGTAGATCCTAGTTGTTTCGCTTTTCTCATGCCCCATAAGACTTTGTATGACTTCTATGGGAGCTCCATTGTTCAACAAATGAGTTGCATAGCTGTGTCTAAGTTGGTGTGGATGAATTTCTTTATTGATTTCAGC
>NZ_SADV01000035.1 GCF_006864135.1 Lysinibacillus sphaericus
AAGTGGCTAAACGCGGCGGACTGTAAATCCGCTCCTTAGGGTTCGGCGGTTCGAATCCGTCCCCCTCCACCAGTTTTTTTAGGGGCATAGTTTAACGGTAGAATAGAGGTCTCCAAAACCTTTGATGTGGGTTCGATTCCTACTGCCCCTGCCAATTAATTAATTTTATGGCGGTTGTGGCGAAGTGGTTAACGCACCTGATTGTGGTTCAGGCATTCGTGGGTTCGATTCCCATCAGTCGCCCCATTTATATATTTAACTTTTGGGGTATAGCCAAGCGGTAAGGCAACGGATTTTGATTCCGTCACGCCCTGGTTCGAATCCAGGTACCCCAGCCATTTATTGCGGAAGTAGTTCAGTGGTAGAACACCACCTTGCCAAGGTGGGGGTCGCGAGTTCGAACCTCGTCTTCCGCTCCAATTATTATGGCGGCATAGCCAAGTGGTAAGGCACAGGTCTGCAACACCTTTATCACCGGTTCAAATCCGGTTGCCGCCTCCATAATTTATTTCTTAATCGGATTTTCCGATTTTTTTTATCTCCATTATGCCGGTGTGGCGGAATTGGCAGACGCGCACGACTCAAAATCGTGTTCCTTTGGAGTGTCGGTTCGACCCCGACCACCGGTATCATCACGTACATATATGTTACGTTTAGTAAGTTTGGAAAGCTCACAAACCTTGATAGTACAGGGTTTGCGAGCTTTTTTCATTTTTGGAGATACGATAAGAACCGAAATTATTTTACACACATTTTACACAAGTTTTTACACAAGCTGTAACCCGAGAAAATGTGATCAATAAAGGAGAGCAAACTAAAAAGCTCATGTTTTGAAAAATAAACATGGGCTTTTTTAATTGGATTTAACTTGTATTCAACAATCGGGTCATTTAATTGAGTAACACCTATAAGAAAAACGGATATTCATTGCGTTGTAGTAATAATTACTTATTTGTGTCTTTCTCGTCATCCGTTGAAACTGACTTTTGTTTACTTTCCATATGTTCAATATGTTTTTCGCCCCATTCATACAAGTCTTTTACAAGAGGTTGTAATGTCATTGCGTATTCTGTAAGTGAATACTCTACTTTAGGTGGAATCTGGGGATAAATAACACGTTTTACTAAATCATTTTCTTCTAGTTCACGTAAATGTAGTGTAAGCATTCTTTGTGTAATATGTGGTATGAGTCTTTTTAATTCATTGAATCTTAACGTTCCGTGATTATATAGGACTGAAAGGATAACTGGTTTCCACTTTCCAACTAGTGCGTCTAAAGCAATTACCATTTCGCGGTGTTTATAGATTATTTCTGTCAATTATGTAGCCTCCTTTTAGTACCCTTTTTGATACTATAATACATTTATGTGCCTACTTACAAAAATTCATTGTATATATCATAATGAATTCATAAGATATTTGCAAATTGTTGGGGAGACATGAAAATGACAAATAGTTATGAAAAAACGGATGTTTTATTAATAGGTGCTGGAATTATGAGTGCGACAATTGGCACACTACTAAAAGAGTTAGCACCAGATTGGGAAATTAAAGTATTTGAGAAACTTGATAAAGCAGGGGAAGAAAGTTCTAATGTATGGAATAATGCTGGGACAGGACATGCTGGGTTATGTGAGCTTAACTATACACCCGAAAAAGCTGATGGTTCAATCGAGACGATTAAAGCTATCAAAATTAATGAACAGTTCCAAATTTCTAGGCAATTTTGGTCTTACTTAATAAACAATAATCTTATTAGTAATCCAGAAGACTTTATTAAGCTCGTTCCACATATGAGCTTAGTAATGGGTGCTGATAATGTATCTTATTTGGAAAAAAGATATAAAGCACTTTCAATTAATCCATTATATGAAGGGATGGAGTTTTCAGATGATCCAGCTCAGCTGAAAGAATGGATTCCACTAGTAATGAAGGGGCGATCAGATAATGAACCGATTGCTGCATCGAAAATTGATTCTGGCACGGACATTAACTATGGATCATTAACTTGTAAATTATTTGACCACTTACAAAAACAAAATGTTGAAGTAAATTATAAACATGAAATTTTAGATATTAAACGAACGAAAGAGGGATTATGGGAAGTTAAAGTCCATGATTTGATTGGATGTAAAGCGAAGTATTATACGACTAAGTTTCTCTTCATTGGTGCTGGTGGTGCAAGCCTACCGATTCTTCAAAAAACAGGTATTCCGGAAAGTAAACATGTTGGTGGTTTCCCAGTAAGCGGTTTATTCCTAGTATGTAAAAACCCTAAAATTGTAGAACAACACCATGCAAAAGTATATGGTAAGGCTGCAGTTGGTGCGCCACCAATGTCTGTACCACACCTTGATACACGCTATATTGATAACAAAAAATTATTACTATTTGGACCATTTGCAGGTTTCTCACCTAAGTTCTTAAAAACTGGTTCAAATATGGACTTAATTGGTTCTGTAAAACCAAATAATGTCTTCACTATGTTAGCGGCAGGTGCCAAAAACATGGATTTAACAAAATACTTAGTTCAACAACTTATGTTGTCGAAAGAACAACGCATTGAAGAGTTACGTGAATTCGTACCAAACGCTAAGAGCGAGGATTGGGATATTGTCGTAGCTGGTCAACGTGTACAAGTTATTAAAGATACTGAAGCTGGCGGAAAAGGTACACTTCAGTTCGGTACAGAAGTTATTACTGGTGCAGAGGGCACAGTAGCATCACTACTTGGGGCTTCTCCGGGCGCATCGATTGTTGTAGATGTAATGCTAGATGTAATCAAAAAATGTTTCCCAAATCAAATGAAAGAATGGGAACCAAAAATTAAAGAAATGGTTCCTTCTTATGGTATGAAATTAGCGGAAAATCCTGATTTATTGTTTGAAATTCAGTCTTCAACAGCAAAGACGCTTGGTTTAGTAGATACTAGCGAGAAAGAGTTGGTTTTAAAATGAAGATTTGAAAAAAACTTAATATAATTACCTCCTTTATAATTTAAGCAGCGGTTAAAGAAATAGATATTCTTCAACAATCGGGCGCGTTAGTTGAATAAGCATTTCTTTTCCTATTCAACTAACGAAGGCTTCGTATAGTATAATAAGGCGTACAAAATTAATAAATCATACTAAGTAAAAAAGGATAAACTCCATTTTGATTAATCATTTTTCAAAATGGAGTTTGTTAAATTATCTATTAAAGAAACACCTTTTTTAGTAAAACATTGTCGTCGCTACTTTTCATCAGATGCTTTTTAAACAGATTTAGTGGTTTACTGTTATTCAACTAACAGGGTAGCCTCCTATTATAATCTTATTGTGTTACTAGGGGGATAACTTTTCGCCCGCAATAGAGTGCAATATATTCACTCAACACAGTTATTATGAATCAAATTCTTGACAATCCTAAAAAAGTCCATTAATATAAAGTAGACCAGTCGTTATATAAAAGGGGGAGAACAATGAAAAATAAAAGTAATTCGACACGTGATCATTTAATTGAAGTAGCAACAAGACTTTTTCATTTGCAAGGCTATCAGGCTACAGGCTTAAATCAAATCTTGAAAGAATCAGGGACACCAAAGGGTTCACTTTATCACTATTTTCCTGATGGGAAAAATCAACTTGTTAAGGAAGTTGTTGAAGCGTCTTCACAACGTTTACTTCATGACATTCAAATACACTTAGATTCAGACCCAAATCCGACTATCGCTTTGCAAAATTATTTGAATCATTTGAGTGAACACTTTGAATACCTAGACACCCCTGATATGTTAAACATGCCACCATTTGCATTGATTTCAATGGAATCAGCTTTTGTAAATGAAGAGATTCGAGCAGTTTGTCAAGAAAATTACAGCAAGGTGCAACAGCTTTATTATAATAAGTTTGTTGAGTCAGGTATGGCTACAGATAAAGCAAACATACTTGCAGTGTCACTTTGCGGATCTATCATAGGCGTTTTAGTATTATCTATTACGGAGAAATCGAATGAACCGATTAAATTGCTTCAAAAAATAGTTCCAAGTTTCTTTTTATAAGAGCTTAGGACTAATTTTTTCGAGCTGAATATATAGACTGGTCTAATTTTAGGGTCGTAACTATTTTTAATAAAAAATGTAGACCTACTTAAAAGGAGTAATTATGAATACAGAACAGCAACGAAACCCAAAACCCATGATTGCATTATTAATGATTGCAGCATTTGTGGGCCTTTTTGGAGAAACAGCCATGAATATGGCCATGACCGATGTTATGAGAGACTTTGGCGTCAGTGCAACTAGTGCTCAATGGTTAACAACAGGTTATTTATTAGTATTAGGGATATTAGTACCCGTTTCTGCCCTTATTATTCAATGGATTTCAACACGTTGGATTATAATAATCGCAATTTTATTCTCAATTGTTGGTTCAATTATTGGTGCAATAGCGCCAACATTTTCAATTTTATTATTATCACGTGGGATTCAAGCAATTGGTACAGGGTTAATTTTACCCCTTATGATTAATGTTATTTTCATGGTTGTACCAATCGCAAAACGTAGTGCCACAATGGGAATTATGGGGATGGTCATTACACTTGGACCAGCAACTGGGCCAACAATCGCTGGAATTATAGTTGATATATCTAGCTGGCATTATATTTTCTGGATAAGCATTGCCCTATATATCATTATTTTCCTCATCTTTATGCCAAAAGTGTACAATGTCTCAACTCTAACAAAACCGAAAATCGATTATTTATCTATCGTTCTTTCAACAATTGCATTTGGCAGTATTATCTATGGACTAAGTACTATTTCAGAAGATTCAACTTCAGCAACAATCATAATAGTTGTGGGCATTGTAGCTCTTTTACTTTTCGTATGGCGTCAATTTACAAGTAAGCATCCGATGATTGATTTACATGTTTTCAAATATCGTAATTTCACTATAGGTTCAGTTTTAATATTTATCGTATTCGCATTACTTTTAGCAATGTCGATTCTTATGCCAATGTATTTAAAAGGATCTTTATTACTTTCAGCTACGAATGCTGGATTCGCGATGTTAATTGGAAACATATTAAATGCCGTCTTTGCTCCAATCGTCGGAAAAACTTTTGATCGTGTTGGTCCAAAGTTTTACTTACGTTTTGGGTTCTGTTGCTTAGTTATTTCAACGGGTATATTATTCTTTGTCATAGACGCGACAACACCACTATGGTTAGTCATAGTTTCATGTATGATTTTCTACGTAGGTGTATCAACAACTATTATACCGTCGCAAACAAACTCACTTAATGATTTACCAAGACAGCTGTATTCTCATGGTTCCGCTGTCATAAACACACTTCAGCAAATTGCAGGTGCGGCAGGTACAGCACTAGCAATCACATTCATGACAGCAGGGCAACACCGCTATATAGTAGCGCATTCTACTGCAAGCCCTGCAACACTAGTTGCAGAAGGTACACAATTTACATTTGGGGTTATTGTGGTTGTGGCAGTAATCGGTCTACTATTAGCATTTTTTGTGAGACGTCCAACCAATCATTTGCACTAGGAAGAAGTGATAGAGGATTTGGAGTTAGATTTAGACTTTGATTATTATGATAATCAGACATGTTCACAACATATTAAAGTCGATAATTGAGACTCTAAATATATATAATCCTATAGATACAATACCTGGTACTGGTGAATATGACTTTGAAGTAGCTAAATTAATTCTAGATTTATTTCCTAGAGTAAAACAAAACCAGGTGAAGAGATTAAAAAATTGTTTTACCTGTAGTCATGCTCACGATTTTGTGACAAGTAATTTATCTAAAAAAGAGGTTCAACAGTTAAATAATTTTATTAAACAAATTATTTAATATAAGTTATTAGTCACCTCTTACCTTATAAAATAAAGGAGTCGATATATTATGATGAATGAAAAGGTAGCAATTATAACTGGAGCAAGTAGAGGAATCGGAGCCGAGACGGCAAAGCTGTTTGCTGAACATGGAGCAAAGGTAGTTGTAAACTATGCCAATAATAAAAAAGCTGCACAAGAGGTAGTAGATTCCATTCGCGAAAATGGTGGAGTCTCTATAGCGATTAAGGCAGATGTTAGAAATAAAGATGAAGTGGATTCTTTAGTAAACGAGACAATTTCCCACTTTGGAAAAGTTGATGTTTTAGTAAACAATGCAGCCATTTCTTTTGCTATGAAATCCTTCTGTGACATGGAATGGGATGAATTTAGAACTAAATTAGAAGAAGAAGTTAAGGCAGCTTTCATTGCAACGAAATCAGTACTACCTATTATGAAAGAACAAAAATACGGAAAGTTGGTATATATTTCAAGTAGTTTAAGTCATCAACCTTTTCCTAACTTTATTGCTCATGGAACAGCAAAAGGAGCACTTAATTCTTTTGTAAAGTATTTAGCAAAAGAGTTAGGTCCGTTTAATATCACAGCAAATGTAGTAGCACCGGCTATGGTTGAAACAGATGCTACTACACATACTCCTGTAGAGCAAAAAGAACAGGTGAAAATGTTCACTCCATTAGGTAGAATTGCTAAACCCGAGGATATTGCACGCTCTGTATTGTTTTTTGCAAGTAATCAAAGTGCATTTGTTACTGGAACTTATGCTCCTGTATCAGGTGGCATGGAAATGAACAATTAGTTATTAAAAAGTCTCAACATGGCACGTTCACTCGTAGTTTATAGGTGCTAATCCAATTACATTAATATCTGATCCCAACAATTCAGAAAGAATTTATTGGTACTTTTAATAGGGTGCGCCTAATGAAGTGATCTAAAGTTTTAAAAACCGCAGAGGTACATAGACAATAAATTTTGACTATGTCACCTCTGCGGTTTTCGATTTGGTATCGCATGGATTCATGAAGTAAGAGGTAGAAAAAATGAATTTGATGTATATAGAAAATGGATTTAGAAAAAGGCGTATATAATGAAGAGTTTTTTAGAGATACGAACAATTTATATAACATTGAAAAAATTGTTTTAGAAAAGTACGACTCAATAATCTAAATTATTTGTATCGTTAACCATCCAATAGAATCAAATTGATTCTATTGGATGGTTGTTTTCATTTTGTACCATGCTTTAAATTCTTTGTCTCATAGTTTGCGGTGTAAATGACATCAATTTATGTTTGATAGACAGCCAGCCAGCCATACAATATCTACGTATGCATAGAAATTCCTTGCTAAACGAACTCGATTATAATTAATAAGCCTTTTTACAATTTTAGTATATTTTCAAAAAATACGGTTGAGTATAGTAGGGAAAGGCATGGTTCCTGCATTCTTTAGAGGTAGAGATTTAAGTTATACTTACAATGAATAGAGAGGGTATGATTATGAACAGACATTTTTTTATTGCCATCCCACTTCCTTCAGATATTAAAGCAGCTCTTAAAGTGAGATGTGAAGAAATGAAAACAGATTTTCATTTTAAACGATGGGTACACCAGGAAGATTATCACATCACATTGGCTTTTTTAGGTCATGCGGATGAAGAGCAATTACAGGCTGTAATGGATGAAACGAGGAAAAATCTTCGGAATGTTCCACTATTCGAATTAAAAATTCAAGGGTTCAATACTTTTGGGAGAAAAGAATATCCAAGAATTTTATGGGTAAATCTGCTCGAATCGCAGCCATTAAATTTGGTGAGAGAAATAGTATACCGTGATTGTATGAAGGCTGGTTTTGAATTAGATAAGAAGCCCTTTACACCCCATATAACTGTTGCAAGAAAATGGGATGAAGCGTGCGGGGAAATTCCGTTCGACGCATTGCTAGAAGAAAATTTTCAGCTTCCAAAATTTCTAGTTGAAGAAGTGATTTTGTACGAATCAAAAATAGAGGAAACGCCAAAATATTATAAAAAAGCTGTCATTCGTTTAGATGACCAATAATTTTACAATCAGCTCGTAAACCTAAAAAAGAAAAGGTTTATGAGCTTTTTTTACTGAAAATATTGTAATTTTAATGATTAGTTCATCTTCAGTTCATTTAAGGATTTTATGCTAAGAATGTAAAAAGGAATGGAGGAGTTCACTATGAATCTTGCGTGGAAAGAAATTAAGAAGAATAAAGTAAGATTTTTAATATTAGGATCAATTGTTTTTCTAGTTAGTTTTTTAACTTTTATTATTTCTGGTTTGGCGAATGGATTATCACAGGATAATGCCGCTTTAATTAAAGATTTACCACAAGGACAATTTTATATGAATACGGATGCAGATGAAACTTATAATCTGTCAAAGATAGATAGCGGTACACAAAATGAAATATTGAGCAATGAAAAGGATGCAGTGGCTTTTTCACTACAAATGGGCTTTTTAAATGATCAGGATAATAAGCAGCAAAGCGTCGCCTTTGTGACATCCACTGATTCAAAGTTATTTGAAAATGTGCAACACGAAGAAGTGATATTAGACAGCTCATTGAAAGATAAAGGACTAAAAGTAGGCGATACATTAACGAATAATCAGTTTAGTGGCAAGTTTGTAGTAAAAGGATTTGTAGAGCAAAAGAAATATAGTCATGCACCGGTTGCCTATATTAATAAAGAGGATTATAAAGAAATTTATCGTACTGATGAAATGCAATTGATTTTTGTACCAAATGGTGATTCTTCAAAACAATTTGCTGGGTTACAATCATTTTCGAATAAAGAGTTTCTTAATACAATCCCAAGCTATAGTGCAGAACAAATGTCTTTAAATATGATTGTCTGGTTTTTAGTAGTCATCAGTGGGATGCTGTTTGCAATCTTCTTCTATATGATGAACGTTCAAAAAATTGGTTTATACGGAATTTTGAAGGCCATTGGTGTGAAAACGAGTAAACTATTCAAAATGATATGGACACAGATGGCTATCATTACAGTTATTTCACTTATTTTGTCGGTAGCCTTTAGCCAAGCATTTAATCTGATAGCGCCAAAAGGAATGCCTTTCACGTTAACAATTGCGACAACAACGCAATTATCGATCGTATTTTTAATTATTGGATTTATTGGTGCTACAATTTCAGGCATCCAAATTAAAAAAATTCAACCATTACAAGCGATACAGCAAGGGGAGGCTTAATATGACTTTATTTAAAATCGATGAAGTTAGAAAAACGTTTAGGAATGGCGAGGTAGAGGAAGAAATACTTAAAGGGATAGATCTTTCTCTAAATGAAGGGGAAATAACAGCATTGGTCGGTGCATCTGGGTCAGGTAAGAGTACACTTCTGACAATAGCTGCTGGACTTCAGCCTCCAACAGATGGGCGCGTTATTTTTGAGGGGAAAAATATGTCCACCATGAACGCTGAAGACGTTCGTAAAGTACGAGCAAATGAATTTGGGTTTGTCTTTCAGTTTGCACACCTTGTACCTTTTCTTACAGTTGAGGAGCAGCTACTGCTAATGCTAGATGTTTCTGAATCAAAATTAAAGAAGCAGGAACAAAAAAATGAAGTTAATCGAATACTAAAATTAGTAGGGATGGACCATCGAAAAATGGCTTATCCTTCGTCATTGTCAGGTGGCGAGAAGCAACGTGTAGCCATTGCCCGAGCAATCATTCATCAACCGAAAGTTCTGTTCGCAGATGAACCAACAGCAAGCTTAGATTCACAAAGATCAAAGGAGGTTATGTTACTAATTAGAGATTTGACTAAAACGTTAAACATTACTACTTTAATGGTGACACATGATGAAGAAATGCTTGCTTATATGGATCGTATTATTAAAATGAGCGACGGTGTCATTTTGCAAGATGCCATTTAGATCGAATCGTAAAAACCACAACCACATTTATTGATGGTTGTGGTTTTTTGACATCCGCTAAAAGAAGTTAAACAGGCTTATCACCATAATGTTAAGCTGATTTTCCGTTCCATCGGGGCGTTATTTATAGATATTTTTAATAAGCCTAGTGTTATGTTACTAAACCACTAAACTAATGAAGCATATTATAGAAGGAAAGGGGGAGGTGATTTCAAATGGCGTTTGTCATTGCTTTATTGATCGTATTAGTTGGTCTAATAGCGGGATTCCAATTAACCGAAGGAAGGTCAGAGAAAGGGAATTACATCGTTTGGGGTATCATTACAATGATAGCGTTTGCACCGTTCTTATCTTTTGTAATTGGCGTAATGTATGGAATAGTAGTTAAAAATAGTTGGGCAACCTCGATTATGATGTTTTTAGCTCCTATAATTTTTGTTATAGGGTTAATTATATTACTTTTAGGTATTTATAAAAATGATAAAGAAAAGTATAAATAACTAGCTATTTATCTCTGAAAAGGGTTATTCCGTTCAGTGTTTAAGTTATCTTAAATATAAAGGTAAAAAGCCGCGAGACGCCTACAAATTGTTTTTAAAGAGTGTAAATGAAAATGTAGCGAAGGAGACATATGCCTTCGTGTCCAACATCCTATTTTTGGCCCTGATGCGGTTCGTCCTGGGCGGCGGAAAAGCATAGCGGTTTTTTACCTCTGGAAGAAAGCTTTTACGTTAAAAGTTTAGGTTAATCGAGCTTTTCGACTTACTTTACAGACCATTCTCATTAAAGATCTGTGCAACGAAGGGAAGATCGTAAAGAGTACATCCATTGTTTTACGCATAGGCATAGGACAGATAATAGGCTTATTTTTGTGTACGCCTGCAATAGTGATTTTTGCTAGTTTCTGTGGAGACATCATTTTTTGCTTTTTCAATTGTTTGGACATCACTGACTTATCAATATTAATAGCTGTTGCTTTATCGAAAATAGGTGTATCAACAAAAGTCGGACATAGCGTACTTACCTTGATGCCAAATTCCTCAGCCTCATAGTGAAGTGATGTCGTTAAGCCCACAACAGCATGCTTCGTAGTTGAATATGCGGCAGATATAGGCGCTGGCCCCAACCCTGCTGCTGATGAGGTATTGATGATATGTCCAAAACCTTGTTTCTTCATGATTTGATAGCCAACTTGAGTACCATATATAACGCCCCATAAATTAAGATCCACAATGTTTTTCCATTCGTCCATCGACATATCATACATTTCACCATACATAGCTATACCAGCATTATTGAATAAATAATCTAATCTTTGAAATTCCTCATAGACATTTGTAATGACATGTTCAACACTTTTGTAATCGGTTACATTTAATTCAACAAATCTAGCATTTGAAGCATCTTTATTTAGTTCTGCCTCTAGAAAACGTCCATCATGTTCGTTAATATCTGCAATAATGACAAATACATGACGACCAACTAACTCTTTGCAGATAGCCTTCCCTATACCTGATACACCGCCAGTAACAATCGCAACCTTTCTCATATTCATCACCTCTCACATGACTTCCTATTGTTCAATAGCTTCTTGTAAGTGAAACTGTTCAATGACAGCTGTGTATTCTTTCAAGACAAGTTCTGCTCCGTTACTATTTAAATGAACGCCATCTAACGTTAAATGTAGCCCTCTCTTTTTAGATAATCGGTCAATTCGCAAAGGATTTTTATAAAACAGTACATCTTTCATTACTCGCATAACATTGGTGTTCATATAATCAGAACTAGTAACTTGTTCTAAGTGATGCTCAAACACCTCTTGAATATTTAGAAAGCTTACATTTGCATATTTTGAAGAAATGGATTGAATAATAGAGGAGAGCTCTTTTAATTCTTTATTAGGAGCGTTTTTAATTGTCTCTCCTATTAAAGCTGGTGTTACTAAAACGACATGTTTAGAGGATGCTAAAATCATTTCTAAACAATTTACATAGTAATCTTTAAATTCTTGATGGTCTTTTGTAACTGGTTGTGCCTGCACTTTCAAAAGTTTTGCATAGACATCGTTGACACCAATCCAAAGAAAGCTAAGGTCATAATAAGTAGCTAGCTTCGATTTCTCTAAACGACTGTGTAAGCTTTTTACTGTTTCACCTGGTTTACCGAGATTATCAAATTCGATATGTTGATGTTTTGTTATTAGTAGTTTAAAAAATGAAACCCCTGGTCTACCTTCTGTTAAGCTGTCTCCTATACATGCAATTTTCATTTATATCCCACCTTTTTTTATCTCCTTTAACTTCACCCGTTGTAATAATTTAATTCCTCTAGAAGCCATTATGCCGAAGCATAATTGATAAAAATGGTTATTGCCTGGTTAAAGAGTGGCTCAAGTGCTTTCAGATCCTGAGTATTTGTCAGCTGACATAATCCTCCTAGCCATGTGCCTAGCAGAACTGTCCATTCATCAATATTTCCATGAACAAATTCCCCCTTATCAATTCCTTCTTGCAAAATCGCACGATAAGCACCCATCGGTACAACCGCTAAATTGTATAATTGTTGTACTGATTCAGGGCTCGATTTTGGATTGGAAGCTAGCTCTTGCCCTGATCTTAATAAAGGTGTTTGGTAATGATAGAGAACATGCATGGCCATGCCATATAATTTTTCTGTTGCCGTAGAATAGTTACATTCTTTTTGCAGCCATTTGCTGTGCCAATCTTGCATTGTTTGTTGCGCTAAAAGAACAAAGAGCTTTTCTTTGTTTTCAAAATGGTAATAAATATGTCCCTTGCTGTAGCCTGAAGCGGTGGAAATATCGCCAACTGATGTTTGATTATAGCCTTTTTGAGAAAACAAACTAACCGCATGTTCCATAATTTTAACTTTTGCTTTCTCGCTATCGTAACGTCTTTTATTCATTGATTTACCCCTTTAAAACATTTGAACGTCCGTTCTAATTTAATTATACAATATTTTACTAATTAATGAATAGTTAAATACCTTCGTCATTATGTTGTCACAATTGCTAATACTAAGGCTAATTAGACATCTCCAGGAAAGCACCTAGTTGGAAAGGAATTCAACTCTACATTATGGTGTGGAATAAATGGAGGGGATATCCATTTGGTTATGGAATTATAAATTATGATTTAAATATTAGGAGGGGAATTAGATGGGGAGAGTAATAGGGTTTGAATTAAATAGCCAGGAGCCTGAAAAAGCAGCTGAGTTTTATGCCAAGGTTTTTGGTTGGGAGGTAGCCGCACCTAATTGGGAATATCGGGCTGTAACAACCGGGGATGATGAAAAGTCTGGGATCAACGGCGGTATTGCTAAGGGGCCACATGATTATCCTTTTGGAACACGTATTCAAATCGAAGTGGATTCTATCGATGAGGCTATGGCTAAAGCTAAACATAATGGTGCCATCATTGTTCGTGACAAAATGGAATTTGCTGAGTTTTATCTTGCCTATATGGTAGATCCAACTGGGCTTGGCTTCGGCTTAATTCAAAACAAATAATCTATTCTCTCTCAAAAGATTGCGTAGGCTTTTTTGTGATTAAGTCGATAGCATAAGAAAAGCAAGTCTCCCTTTGAATGGGGAGGCTTGCTTTTTCTAGCATTTAATCTAATGAAATATGAAAAAAGCGATGAAGTACTTGTCGCCATTCCTTTTCGTTATGAGTTGTATAAGTTGTTAGAGAGTATCCCTCGTAAATTCGAAATTCGTTATTAAGCATTGTATGTCGGCCACGAGGAGTACGAATCATCGCGATTTTATTTTTTTGTTTAGAAAGTCTTGGTGCAAACTTTGCATCGTTAGCGTCATCAAAAAAACTATAAAGTAAACGCCAATTATTTTTTGTTAGTTCGTACAGCATCCAGCCGTTCGCTTCATCTCGTTCAATTTTATAAAGTTCATTACCTTCACGGTGTTGATGTCCAGCTATTAGTGGAACTGGTTTACAAGGAGCTAATGCACCTACACCAACATCTGAAATATAGGATTGGCCATTGAAATTGACCAGCAATAGCTGATGCATAGGTACATCCTCAACAGGAGTATCCGCTTCAATGTTGCGCCAAAAGTGTGCATAGCGGTTGGTTACAGAAAAGCCAAGTTCGCGAAGTAGCCAACTAAATAAAATATTTAGTTCAAAACAATTGCCTCCGCGAAGTTGAATAATCATTTTTTGAAAAAGGTCAGGAATTGCGAAGGAGATGTCATGTTTTAAGGCAACATCTAGGTTCTCATAAGGAATGGTATGTAGATGTTTGGTTTGAAGCTGACCAAGTAACTTAATAGATGGCTCTAAAGATCCATGAAATTGAATAAGCTTTAAATATTGCTTTATTTGTGAATTCATAAAATCGCCTCATTTCCTTACTAAATAACATAACCGAAATGGTTTGAGAATACACGTGAATAATATAAAGAAAATAATAGAAAAGGAGGTAAATAACTTGTAAAATGAAAATATTAACTATAATAAAGAGAGATATTTCCTTTTTTAGTTAATAATAATGATTGTAAGGTAGGTATACGAATGACAAGCGAAATGAAATGGTTAGAAGTAAATTCATACGATGAAATGAGCAAAGTAGCAGCGGATATTTTCACTAAACAATTACAAGTAAACCCAACAAGTATTTTAGGATTAGCGACTGGTGGTTCTCCCGTAGGCATGTATAAGGAGTTAGTGAAACGCCAACAAGCTGGCAATATATCTTTTAGTGATGTGATTACCTTTAACCTAGATGAATATATAGGTATCGATCAAACAAGTCCGGCAAGTTATTGGACATTTATGCATGAGAACTTATTCAATCATGTAGATATTAAGGAGGAAAATATACATTTACCAAATGGTAAGGCAGAAAACTTAGATGCTGAGTGTGCGGCTTATGAAGCTCGCATTAAGGAAGCGGGAGGGATTGATCTGCAGCTTCTAGGCATTGGCATTAACGGACATATTGCTTTTAACGAACCGGGCACATCTTTTGCTTCAATGACTAATATTGTGGAGCTAACTGAATCTACACGTAAAGAAAATGCAATTTATTTTGATAACTCTAAAGATGTACCGACTCATGCAATTACAATGGGCATTCAAACTATTATGAAAGCCAAGGAAATCGTGTTAATTGCATTTGGTGAAAAAAAACTAGAGGCTATGGAAAAATTAAAAAGTGGTATCATCACTGAAGATTTCCCAGCAAGCCAATTATTAAATCATCCAAATGTAACAATTATTTACGGCGGAACAAAATAAGAAATAAGCGTAGACTTTATATAATTTGAAGTCTACGCTTTTTTATTTTGGCGATCAGAGCGACGGACAGAAGGGTCGAAGTGACGGAAAGTAGAGCCAGAGCGACGGAAAGAAGAGTCGAAACGACGGAATGTAGGGCTAGAGCGACATACATTCATCCGGAAATTTAAATTTTATCAACACTAGCTTCGCCATTAATCAATGCTACAATATTATCTATATGCTTGAATTAGAAAATAGGAGGGATTAGGGTGAAAAGCACCGTAGCACATTTACAAAAGGGAGATACAGTTGGTCTTGTGGCTTTATCCAGTCAAGCACAGCCCGAAAAGCTAGGAGATGCTATAGCCTTTCTTGAAGAATTAGGGCTAAACTATATAATTGGGGATACCATTCAGGCAAAGCACGATTACCTAGCAGGTAGTGATGAAGAGCGTCTGGCTGATTTTCATGAAATGGTGAGAAATCCTGAGGTGAAGGCAATTTTCTGTGTTAAGGGGGGCTATGGCTCTGCACGAATTGCGGAGAAGATTGACTACGGACTACTTGAGGAAAATCCTAAAATCTTCTGGGGCTTCTCTGATATTACATATTTACATTGCGCGATTAATGAATATGCTAATTTAGTGACGTTTCATGGGCCGCTACTTATGTCTGTTAGAAGAATAGATGATTTATCAAAGAAGATGTTTTTACAGCTGTTTTCACCGATGGAAGTACAATATACGGAGGATATTTCCCCATTAACAACGATTGCACCTGGTGTAGCTCGTGGTGAGATTATTGGAGGAAATTTACGTCGCCTTGTTAACACATTAGGTACAAAATTTGAAGTTTGCACAGAAGGTCGCATTTTATTGATTGAGGAGCTTGGGGAATCAATCCCAAAAATCGATGCGATGCTGCAGCAATTAAAGCAGGCGAGAAAGCTTGAGCAGCTAGCCGGTGTTGTTATCGGTTCCTTTACGCAAACAGAAGCGGATGAAGCGGCATTATTTGCTTTAATGAAGGATTATTTTGCAGATTTAGGCGTTCCAGTTGTTGCGGGCTTTAAAATTGGCCATGATTCAACGAATATTGCAATTCCATTAGGCGTAGATGCTATTTTAGATGCACAGGAAAAGATACTAAAGATTTTGCCTGGTGTGCATTAAAAGAAGCGCTCAGTACTTTATATTGTGCTGAGCGCTTTATTTTGTAGGAACGTTTAGCTTATTAATAAGGCTCTGCGCTATGACCTTTATCTATAGCCTTTTGAGGTGCTTCATCACCAGCAATATTGCCAAGTGGCTTTGATGAAGATGAATCATTTCGAGCTTTTTGTAAACCTTCTTTTAACAAGCGACCATATTCTTCATCTGCTTCTTGTGCTAATGCAATCATCGCCTCTTGAATGGCTATATGACAGACTGCTAAATCACGAATTAAGTTTTCAAGCAGCTCATCTCGCTCCCATTGCTCAAAATTGCGATATGTTTCGCCGGCTTGCTTCGTATTGCTTTGCCGATCAATGGATTCTCGAACGAGATTACCTTCCACAAGAGGTGTATATTCTTTAGCCGCTTGGGTAGCTTCTTTTAAACCATTTAACATTGAAGGCTCATAGTTAATATGAGGATTTTGCCCCGGAGCCAAATCTCGCTTATACATCATTTGACCACCGTTTTGATTGGTTGCTACTCGTTTTTTAGGTGCATTGATAGGGAGTTGTAAATAGTTTGCACCTACTCGGTGACGCTGTGTATCAGAATAAGAGAAGGTACGACCTTGTAGCATTTTATCGTCCGAGAAATCCAATCCGTCCACAAGCACTCCTGTACCGAAAGTAGCCTGTTCAACCTCAGCAAAATAATCTTCTGGATTTTTATTTAACACCATCTTACCAATTGGATACCATGGGAATTGATCATTAGGCCAAAGCTTCGTATCATCTAATGGATCAAAATCAAGCTCTGGATGTGGACCATCCTCCATAATTTGGACGTTAAGCTCCCATTCAGGATAATTACCATTTTTAATTGCATCATATAAATCTTGTGTGGCATGATTGAAATTTTTCTTTTGGATTTCTTCTGCTTCTTTTTGTGTTAAGTTTTTAATGCCTTGTAAAGGTTCCCAATGATATTTTACAAGGACCGCTTTGCCTTCACTATTGACCCATTTATACGTATTGACGCCAGAGCCTTGCATCATTCGATAATTAGCGGGAATACCCCAAGGTGAATAAACAAATGTCACCATATGGAAGGTTTCTGGAGAACTTGCACAGAAATCAAAAAAGCGTTCAACGTCCTGAATATTTGTAATCGGATCAGGCTTAAAAGCGTGAATCATATCAGGGAATTTCATAGCATCGCGGATAAAGAAGATTTTTAAATTATTGCCGACTAAATCCCAGTTACCATCCTCAGTATAGAATTTAACAGCAAAGCCTCGTGGATCACGTAATGTTTCTGGTGAATGACCGCCATGGATAACGGTTGAGAAGCGCACAAAAACAGGCGTCTGCTTCCCTTTATCCTGAAATACTTTCGCCCTTGTATACTTAGCAATAGGATCATCCCCAACAACACCGTATGTCTCAAAATAGCCATGTGCCCCTGCACCTCGTGCATGAACAACACGCTCAGGAATTCTTTCGCGGTCAAAGTGACTTATTTTTTCTATAAAATCATAGTTTTCAAGAGTTGCAGGTCCTCGATTACTGACAGTTCGTATATTTTGATTGTTCGTAATAGGATGCCCCTGTCGATTTGTCAAGGTCATGTCATGCTCGTCTGTGGAATCGTGTTGTTTCGTCATTGTATAACCCCTTTCTTTTGGATATAGTTATTCTTTACATGTTAGGGGAGAATTAGACATGAAAAAACTTCTGCACATGGGGTGGAAAAAGAAAAAGTTAATGGAAGGGGATGGGAATTGCGACGTAATGGATTAAACTATGTTGGGTTTTTAATTATGTTAATTTTGGGGGAATCTTCTACGTTGCTTCTTTATTCGTTAAAGCAAGATGAGGTAATTATATGAACATAAAAAGCTCTCCTACACAAGATGTAAGAGAGCTATTGGATGGCGTTTTTAAATTAATTGTCAAGTTGTTTGAGTATGGCCATTGCTGATAGTTGGTTATTAGTCATTGGTCATACAGTAACAGGTAACTTGTCATTGGTTTTGTTTAAGTTAGCTCCAAAAAGCTAGTTTTGAAAACAGCACATCCAATTCGCTATGAAGTCTCATCGACTCCATAAATCTATTGTATACAGTTTCAGGGAAATCGTCTATGCAATAAAACTTTAAACCTTGGCTGATGCTAAATAGATTCCTTGACTTAGAGTTTACTCTAACAAATATAATACAAACATCTTTATTGAGGGGAGATGTTTGATTTGAATACACGAGTAATTGTAACTAGATACGGAGGACCTCAGGTTATTGATGTGATAGAGGAGCCCTTACGAAAACCCGAAAGAGGGGAAATTCGCGTTAAGGTCCAAGCTGTAGGAGTTGCACTTGCGGATATTATGAGAAGAGAGGGTAAATATCCGCTATCTCCTATACCTCCCTGCTGAAGATGGCTGTCTGTTAACACAAAATGATCAAAAAATAGAAGATATCCAGGAAATTTTACACAAACGGATTGAACTATTAAATAAACATGTTAATCTACTAGAGCAACAATTGGAGCAATTAGAAAACGTGATGACTCTTGCCAATGAGAAAAGAAATTTTTACTTAGCTATGCTAAATGATCGACTTCCAAACCCGTAAAGACATTTTAAATTCTCTAGGAGAAGTTATGCCTTCGGCGGATAGCACGGAATCAGAAAGGAGTTGTTAGCCTAAAATCATCGCATCCATGCGAAAACGGCTAACTGACCTGCATCGGCGCTGTCGCTACGTTTTCACACAAAAGACATCTTTTGCTGCCGCTACGTTAGCACTGCGCTTTCGCAAAAAATAGACTATCAAAAGCGTTTAGCCACTATTGGTTAAACGCTTTTTTATATTCATTAGAGTTAGTTCAATATGTAACAAGATCCTTTATTTTACTTAAAATGTCGAAAAATGACGAATAATAAAGGTGGAAATCTACACCTTATTTTGTCAGAATTGTAATGGGAGGAGATGATATAGTATTTTAGGAACTTTTTGTACTATAATTCTATTTCATTAAATCTAATAACGTATATTTTTAACGATATGCATTCGGAGGGAATAAAGGTAATGAAGAAAGTTTTATTATTACTTCTAGCAGTTATGCTAGTTGGATGTTCTGGAGAAGGAACAGAGAAGAAAAAAGAGGCAGACGTAAAAAAAGAGGTCGTTACAGTAAAATTTGAAGAGGTCGATACTGAATCAAAAGCTACAGTTGAAAAGTTTGCCAAAGAATACAATGAAAAGCTTACTTTATTTAAACAGGTTCAACCTATAGGATTAGACATGATTCCAGAACCAGTAACGAATGAACTTAAAGATTTCTCACAAGTTCTATTGGAAGCTGATTTTAAAGAATATAAGGGCCATTACAAATTAGTTGCTAAATACAATAAGGATAAAAAAATAATTGGATATAATCTTTCTGTTCAAGGACTCCCTGAAAAAGAAGTAAATGATGAGGGAGAAGAATGGGCAGAAGGGATGACTTCAGCTGTAATAGTTGCTCAAACACTAGGATTAGATTTGGGTAAATTCACAGAATCATTAGCTAAAGCTGAAGAAAATAGAGACACTCATTCTTATACTGATTCTACATATAAGGTAACTAATCTTTGTACTGAGGTCGATGCAGGAAAATTTGAATTTAAATTTGAATTAACTAAGTAGAATAAAAAGCATCTCTAATGACTACATCTCAATTGTGTCTAGCAATTGCAATGCAGATCAAGAGATGCTTTTTTGCTTTGCTGTATTTATTTTAATTGATTTAGAGCTATACAAGTCTTTATTGCTTATTAATAGGCTTGAGAAGCGATGAAACCTCGGCTTGTCTTTTGTATTTGCTTTTGTGTAATTTAGATTTTAAAAATTGGTATTCTATATATTATTATTCCATAAAACCTTAATTTTTACACAAAATGTCGAAAAATGTTGAAAGAAAGGGTGGAAACAGAAACTTTATTTTGTCAGAATTATAATAGGATGATGCGATATAGTAATTTAAGTATTTTTTGCACTGAATTCTATTTCATTGAATCTAGTAACGTATATTTTTATTGATATACATTCGGAGGGAATAAAGGAAATGAAGAAAGTTTTATTATTACTTCTAGCAGTTATGCTAGTTGGATGTTCTGGAGAAGGAACAGAGAAGAAAAAAGAGACAGATGTAAAAAAAGATCAGGAAACAAAAGAAGCGGTCGTAAAGGAGGAGAAAATCGTTCCAATAAAATTTGAAGAGGTTGATCCTGAATCAAAGGCTGCGGTAGAAAAGTTTGTTAAAAAATACAATGTCAGAGCTAATATATATATAAAGAATCCAGTTGAAGGAATTGAAATAGCAGAAATTCCAGAACCAATAACTAGTGAATTGAATAAAGAGGAAACTATTTTTTCACAAATTTTATTGGATACTGATTTTAAAAAACATAAGGGTCATTATAAAATAGACGTTAATTATAATGAGGATAAAAAAATAATTGGATATAATATTTTTATAGAAGGAATCCCCGCAACTGAATTAAATGAAGATGGAGAGGGAGGAGAATGGGCAGAAGGAATTATATCTGCTATGTCAATTGCTTATGCACTAGGGTTGAATATAGATAAATTTGACGAAGAAAGTGATATTGCTTTTGACGAGGAAGTAGCTTATACATATACTGATCCTAACACTAAGACTAATGTAACTTTTCTATTTGCCGATTGGGATATAGGGAAATTTGAAATTAAATATGAATTAAGTAAGTAGAACAAAAAGCATCCCAAAGCTGTACCCTGAATTGTTAAGCACAATTGGAGGTACAGCTCAAAAAGGATGCTTTTTTTATTGTAGAAATAATAGCATTGGCGCTCAATATTAGAAATAACGAGAATCATCGAAGTTAATTTCAACACTATAATTCTTTGCATTGATCAGATTCGATAATTTATGGGCATCTTTTTCTAATATAATAGCACGTTCGCGGTACTCATCTGGCTCATACATAGCAATTTCATAAAGCATTGTATTTTCACCATATCCCATGCGTACACTTTCTTTTTCGTGCATACTAAACTGTTTACACAGCTCAGCATCTGCGCGAAGCTGTGTTGCGAGCTCAATCGCTTCAACTAATGCTAGTTTGTCACCTTTAAAGTCTACTATGTTTTTTATATTTGCTTCATATACTAAACGATCCAATGTACGAACATCGAGACGTACTTGAGCTAATTCAGCTTCAATTACTTTCATTGCGCGATTACTTGTTTTGGGTCCTTGTCCTTTTTCAACAGTTACAAAAGCGCTACGATGTAATTCGCCAACGAGCTCTTGAACTTTTTTTGCTAAAATACTTTTTAGTTTAACGGCTTCAGCAAGATTAATCATGAAAACACGTCCTTTTACAGTGTAGTAGATGGTGCTGCGTTTGTTAATAGGGCCATTTTAAAATCGCCGCCATGAATTTGATTAAACATCTTACCGGCAGATGCAAGAAGCTCTTGCGCACTTTCTTCTGATAATGATGGGCGTAGGTAGAAGATATGTAGAGCCTCAGTCGTTTCCTCCGACACAGACGTACGTTTAGAATCGACAAATGGTGACCCAAATGCTCCTTCAGCATCACAGCTATAAAGGATATTTTTTAATGCATTAAAACGACCATTTAAGCCCTCATAGCCAGTATCCTCGTCGCCAAGTGTGATTTTTATATGTCCTTGTAGTTTAGCTGCATCATATAAACCTACTGGAATCTCATATTGGAGGGAGAAGAAATTATTCAAATCAACACCTGAGTGAAAGGGTGTTAAATAATTTTGCTTACTAACTCGGCGCATTAAGCTTTCTGCTGAGTGACGATAGCGGTTCGGATCTGCACCAAGCTTTTTCCATAGTTGTCGCCATTCTGCAATACCCTCTCGTTGCGTTACAGGATTATCCTGCATTTCTAAAAAGAGATTTTCCTGATACAATTGCATGCGACCTTTAATCATTTGAGGCGATTCTGCAACGACAATTTTGGTATAATGAATAATGCCGATTTTAAGCTCGGGATGTTGTGTCAATAGAGATTGATTAATTGAAATTTCCATAAAACATCACCTACTTTATCTATTTTTATTATTGTACCATGTAAGGAGTTGGGAATAAAATGAACATACATGACCTACAACGAGAATTTGTGGCGTATGCAATGTCCATTGGCGTCGATAAAATAGGCTTTACAACAGCAGCTCCTTTTACTGAAATGAAAAATAGACTGCGCCGTCAGCAAGAGCTTGGTTATCAGTCTGGCTTTGAAGAAAGCGATATAGAAAAACGTACCGAACCCCTACAATTGTTAGAAGGAGCAGAAAGTATTGTGGCGATAGCTGTCGCATATCCGTCGCGTATGCAAGATGCCCCTGTAGGCAAAAAGGGAGCAAGACGCGGGATTTTCTGTCGTGCTTCCTGGGGTGTCGATTATCATACAGCAATACGCGGACGATTGAAATTATTATCAGCATGGCTTGAAGAGCGAGTAGAAGGTGTGCGTTTTGAATCAATGGTTGATACGGGTGCCCTTGTGGATAGGGCAGTTGCAGAACGTGCAGGGATAGGCTGGAGCGGGAAAAACTGCTCAATTATTACGCCAGAGTTCGGTTCCTATGTATATTTAGGAGAAATTATTACGAATATCCCTTTTGCTCCTGATAAGCCAATGGAGGATGAATGCGGGGATTGCCGCTTATGTTTAGATGTTTGTCCAACAGGCGCGTTAATCGAGGGAGGACAGCTAGACTCTCAACGTTGTATAGCCTTTTTAACACAAACTAAGGGAATGCTACCTGATGAGTTTCGTACCCATATTGGTAATCGTTTGTATGGCTGCGATACATGTCAGACCGTATGTCCAAAAAATAAAGGGAAGATTAACTGGATGCATGAGGAATTTAAACCTGATCCAGAGCTTGCAAAGCCATTACTTGTACCACTTTTAACAATTTCAAATCGTGACTTTAAAGAAAAGTTTGGACATGTTTCTGGTTCATGGCGGGGGAAAAAGCCAATTCAACGCAATGCTATTTTGGCACTCGCGCACTTCAAAGAAGAAGCTGCGGTCCCAGATTTAGTAGCGCTTCTTGAAAAGGATGAACGACCTGTAATTAGAGGAACAGCCGCATGGGCTTTAGGTAAGATAGGCGGGGAGCAGGCTCAATCCGCATTACTTAAGGCAGAAATAAAAGAACAAGACGAGGAAGTACTCGTTGAAATTAATAAAGGTTTACAATTTTTTAGTTAAGGAAGTGTACCGTTATGCCATTGCATATCGTTTTATATCAACCAGAAATTCCAGCAAATACAGGAAATATTGCACGCACATGTGCTGGCACAAATACTTCACTACATTTAATTCGTCCTCTTGGCTTTTCCACAGACGATAAAATGCTAAAACGTGCCGGCTTAGATTATTGGCATAGTGTCAATGTCGTGTATCACGGTTCGCTAGAGGATTTTTTAGAGGCATCCAAAAATGGCGACGTTTATTTAATTGAGACCTATAGCGAAGAACCATTTACGACACATGATTTTAGTGATAAAGATCGAGATATTTACTTCATGTTTGGCAAAGAAACGACAGGTCTGCCAAAGGATTTTGCTTATGAGCGTCGAGATATGTGCTTACGAATTCCACAGAGTGAACATGTTCGTTCACTCAATCTATCGAATACAGCAGCAATTGTTATTTATGAGGCATTACGTCAACAAGGATATCCAGGTTTACAGTAAAAAAGAAGTTCTCTCATAGCGGAGAACTTCTTTTGTTTTTTCGTTAGAGGTGAAAGGATTCTGTAAAAGAAGGGACACCCGTCAAGCGATGGATACAACCCTCACCCCGACGGATAGTACGTCACATTACTCTTGAAATTTCAATAAAACAACGATACCTGATGGATCTTCTGTTTGGAAACCACCATCTATATCAATAACAGGAGCACCAATGGAACGGAGATTTTCTTTCATTGTAGCTGCTTGCTCTTCATTATCTAGACGCAGTGAAAATGTTTGTAAGCCAACCTGATTTTTACCAAGCTTTGGTGCGTTTTCAGAGTGCCAAGTATTTAAACCGATATGATGGTGATAGCGGCCAGTTGAGATGAATAAAGCTTGTGCTCCATAGCGAGTGACAATCTCAAATCCTAATCCTTTTGTATAAAATTCTTCTGCGGCAGCTAAATTAGATACTGATAAATGAATATGCCCCATAACCGTATCAGCTGGTAGGCCATCCCATCTACCATCGCCTTCCTCTAATATAGAATGGATTTTAAGAGGTTCAGTCACCATATGCACTTGGTCGAAATGCCAAGTCCATTCATTTTCAGGGCGATCTGCGTAAACCTCAATACCATTATTATCAGGATCATTTAAATAAAGTGCCTCACTTACATCATGGTCAGATGCTCCGAAGTACACGCCATTGTTATGGAAATGAGTAATAATATTCGCTAAATCAAGACGAGTAGGCAATAAAATTGCAAAGTGATAAAGGCCAGTTGTTAAGCTCGTTTTTTCTTCTACTGTTTCAGGTTGGACGATTGTCAGTAAGGCTGTTTTGCCATCAGCAGTTAGAGTTGCTCTATGAGATTCCTGCTGTAAAACTTTAAAGCCAATGACCTCCTGATAATAAGTTAATGAACGTTGTAAATCGCTCACTTTAATTTCAACATTTGTGACATATGTGTTAGGTTTTTCATGAAAATGCATAGTAAATTACCTCCGAATTTAAGTTATCATTAATTATCAACTTACTTTATGTAAGTAAGTGTATTTTATAAAGTGCATATTGTCAAGTAATTATATTGTTCCAAAAAAGAGAAGTAACCGAAGTGATTCATCGGACGCCCCTAGGAAAGCACTCAGTCGTATCGGAAATGAACTCCTTACTATGCCGAAGAGCCAACTTTATTTAAGAGGGCACCTTATTTCATCACAATAGTTTAGCCACAACAAAAAAATCACTAAGCATATATTCATGCTTAGTGATTTTCTTGAGGTATTATTTGTCTGCTCTGTAGTCGCCTTCATAACCAGCAGTGAAAATTGCAGTTAAGAACGCAACAGTTACACCAATAATTAATAGTAAACTCATGGAAGAACCCTCCTCAGTTTATAAAGACATCTCTTTTTAGTATAGACTATCTACTATAAAAATGAAACGACATAGCGGAATAAAATATGTCAGAAATGGTTCAGAAATAACTATTTCGGGGAAACTATAAGAGAGGTGATAATAATGGAAAAAAAGGTTCCAAATATTGAAAACGGTACAATGGCTAGAAATTTTAAAGATTTAAAGGATTTAGGAAAGCAAATGGAGCATTTGCGTGATGGCCTAGAGCTTGTAGAAGACAATCGAATTCCAGATCCTATTCAAGTAGATGATTATGAAGAGGAAGCGAAGGATCAATAAGATATTACCCCTGAAATTTTCCTTATATTTCTTAAAACCAATTTTTTGTATAATGGAACTAGGAAAAGAAAGGGGTTGTTATTCTTGAATTTACAATCAACAAAAACATTAGCAAACGGTGTGGAGATGCCTCGCTTTGGCTTAGGTGTTTATAAAATGACAGAGCGTGATGAGACTTTGCAGGCTATTGATAAAGCTCTTAAATTTGGCTACCGAGCTCTTGATACGGCTTCTCTTTATGGTAACGAGGTCGAGGTGGGCGAAGCTATTCGTCATTCAGGCGTTAAACGTGAGAATATTTTTGTGACGACAAAGGTTTGGAATAATGACCAAGGCTATGATGAAACATTACGAGCTTTTGAAATTTCATTGAAAAAGTTAAATATGGATTATTTAGATTTATATTTAACGCATTGGGCAGTACTAGAAACATTTGAAGAAACGTATCGAGCAATTGAACGTTTATATGATGAAAAATTAATTCGTGCAACAGGTGTCTCAAATCACCATGAGCATCATCTACAAAAGCTATTAGCTAAAGCAAATATAGCACCAATGGTCAATCAAGTAGAGGTGCATCCATATTTACAGCAAGACGCATTACGAGCATTTTGTAGTGAGCATGGAATTGCTGTTACCGCATGGTCTCCATTAGGCCGTGGCGGAGTACTTGATAATCCAATGATTATGGAAATTGGTCGTGAAATAGGGAAGACGGCTGCTCAAGTAGTGCTGCGTTGGCATTTACAAAATGATACACTCATTATTCCTAAGTCTGTGACACCTAGTCGTATTGAGGAAAACGCCCAGATTTTTGATTTTGAATTAACACTAGCTCAAATGGATAAAATAGCGACGTTAAATCGTAATGAACGATTTGGGCAAGACCCGGATAACTTTAAATTTAATTTTTAGTGCAATAGAAATCCCGCTCTCTAATTTGAGAAGCGGGATTTTGTAGTGTTGAAAAACAAAATAATCAGGGAAATCTTTGTGGACATTCTGGCGAGTGATTTCCGTTCCAGGCTACTCGCTTTCCTGCGGGCGAGCGTCGAGCCGCTTCCTTCGCTCCGCTTCGTGCAGGGTCTCGTCTGTCTCGCTTTCCCGCGGGAGTCGAGTAGCCTTCCACTTCAATCAATGGTAGCGTAGACTTTTATAAATTAAATGCATGTCAAAAGTGAACACTATGATTACTCACCATAATTGAGGAAAATAGTCCTAAACAGTGACGCGATTGTATAGATGTTGTTACTATTGCGATGTTTTAGCAATTTATCGCTGGCGCTACGTTAACACTGCGCTTTCACACTATAATATCTGGTGCTGCCGCGTTGCTTTTGCACAGAAAATAATTGTTGCTAAAACTTCAGTTTTTCACTATAGATTAGAGCTATATGCAGAAGATACACACAAAGTGAAATGGTTGATTGGAGTGGAGGTTGGGCGACTCCTCGGGGATCAGCGTCACAGATGAGACCCTGGAGCGAGCAAAGCGAGTGAAGCGGCTCCTCGGACGCCCCCAGGAAAGCGCCCAGCTGGAACGGAAATCAACCTCTCGTTTTGCCGAGGACCATACTTTATTTAATTTGGTCTTAATTTCTTTGACACGATAGTTTTTCGATAACAGGAAATCCCGCTCTCTACCTAGAGAAGCGGGATTTTAAAATTATTTAGATTCTTTTACAAAAGGAATGTAGTTAGAAAGCATTTTTGCCATATGCGCACGTGTCGCGTTGTTACCAGGCATAAATTTGCCGTTTACGCCGCTAACAATCTTTAAGTCTTTCATAAGTGCAATAGCATTTTGAGTTTCAGCGTTATATTGAGAAATATCACTGAAATCAGCTTTAAAACCAGTTTTTGCATCGTGTTGTAGGTTGTATGCACGAGCAAACATTAAGGCAAGTTGAGCACGAGTTACATTTGTATTAGGATTGAATTTGCCATTCACACCTTGTACAATTCCTGCTTCAGCAAGTGCTGTAATTTCTTTTTGTGTTGCAAGATTTACATTCGCAAGATCAGAGAATGTTGCTTGACCTTTTGCTTCAAGCTTTAAGGCACGTGCGATAAATGATGCAGCTTGTGCACGAGTTAAGTTTGCGTTTGGTGAGTATGTTGTTGCAGAAGTACCTTTTGTTAAATCACGGTAATAAAGATCACGAACAAAGCCTTCTGTTTCTGAGCCTTTTGCGATATCTTTAAATGGAATTGTGGCGATAATACGTCCTTCTACTTTTGAATCAACTTTTTTCAGTGTATCTAAGTGTTCGATAAACATTTCATAGTCAATCGTACCAGGTTCACTTACACGGCCGTCCTCATAAACTTTCTTCAGTGTATTGTAGCCGTCGCCACCTTTAGCAGTAAATGTATTTGTTGCCGCTTTATAATAGGCTGCTTTATCTAGCTCTTTACCATTTAATTTAATAGATTTTACACGTTTACCAGCTGGTGCTTTACCGTCAAATTCTACTTGTAAACCAGAGAAGTGTAAGAAGCCACCGAATTCTTGCGGGAATTCTTTCACACTATGTTCAGCAATTTCATAGATTTCAGCACCTTTTAATTTTACGATGCCAAGAGCATTACCGAATGGCATAACTGTCATAACTTCGCCTACAGTGATATCTCCTGCATCAATGCTTGCGCGGATACCCCCACCATTTTGGAATGCAAATTGTACTTCTGGGTCAATTTTCTTTGCGCCAGCAAGCATACCATCAGTAATTAAGTTACCAAGGTTTGTTTCTCCAGCACGTACACCCCAAAGACCACGACCACCATTTAGAGGTGACACAGCTGAATTACCTGTTGATTGATTTAATATTTTGGAAATTTTTTCTTTATATGGAGCTAAAAGTGCTGTAGCTTCAGGATCTGCTGCTACAGGCTTTTCTTTATCATTTAAAGCATGTAACTGACCGAAGTAGTCAACAACAGCACCGTTATCGTCGAATGTTAAATCTAATTCACCTAAATTTTCACTATATTGGCCTGTTTGAACGATAATTGTAGGGTTCTTAAATGGTGTTTCAGCTTTCACAGGCTTGTCTAATTTTGTATGTGTATGACCACCTACGATTACATCAATGCCTTCTACAGCTTTCGCTAGTAATTGGTCATTATCCCAATCAGCGGAGTCATCGTAGCCTATGTGTGTTAATGCGATAATTTTGTTAACACCTTGCTTTTCAAGTTCTGCTACTGCTTTTTTCGCAGAATCGATATAGTTTGCAAATTGAACGTTAGCAACGCTTGAAATCGTAGGTGTTTCTTCTGTTGTTAAGCTGAAAATACCTACTTGTTGTCCATCGATTTCTTTAATGATACCATCATAAATTTTACCATTTTTAAAGTCTTTTGTGACTGTTTTAAATTGTAAGCCATTGAATAAAGAATCTTTCGAAAAATCTAGGTTGGATCCTAGTAATGGGAACTCTGCGCCCTTAACGAATTTAGCAAGTGCAGCATGACCTTCTGGGCTTGATCCTAAATCGAACTCATGGTTACCAAAAGTCATGGCATCATAACCCATTAAGTTCATTAACTTCATATCAGTTTCCCCAGCAAATTCGTTAAAGTATAAAGTACCAGAGAAAACATCACCAGCATCTAAAAGAAGTGAGTTTGCATTTGCAGCACGAAGCTCTTTTACTTTTGTTGCACGCTTTGGAGCATCCTCAACGTGTGCATGCGTGTCATTTGAGTGTAGAATTGTTAATTTGAAATCATCTTTCTTAGCTGTTGGTGTTGCTTCCGCTGCATGTGCGGCAAAACCAGGTGTAGCTAGTAAACTAGCAGCTAGAGTTGTTGCTGCAATACTTTTAACCCATTTCATCAATAAATTCCTCCTCATAGTAAGTCAGGTGACTGGACAATTTAATCTAATTCTATCATGAAAGAAATCCACCGTCATTACCAATAATGGAAATGTATAATAAATTTACTGTAAAAAATAGGTGAAAGAAATGTTAAATATTATATTTATACTTTTTTAGAATTATAAGAAGTATCACAAAAAATTGGGTATGGGATTTATTGAAACGTATACTATGTATATAAAGTGATTGAAGTGGAGGCTGGGCGACTTCTTGGGGATTAGCGTCACAAATGAGACCGTACAGCGAAGCAGATGTTTTCTGTGCGAAAGCGAAGTGATAGCAACAACGAAACGGCTCATCGGACGCCCCCAGGAAAGCGGGCGGCCGGGACGAAAATTAACACCACGTTATGGCGATGCGCTAATTTTAAGTAAAGGAATATTACTTTTCTCAAAGATACAATGTCTTGTAAATTTGAGCATACAAAAACTGCACCTCGAATTGTTAGCTTATGTGCAACAATTCGAAGTGCAGTACGATAATTACTGCTGATCCTTTACAACGATCGCCTTATTTAAAAATGGATGCTCGAATTCTAATTGAATTGCATGGAGCTCATAGTCGCCACTTGCCGTTTCTCTTGCTCCATACATTGTATCTCCAATAATCGGATGACCGATATGTGCTAAATGTACGCGAATTTGATGTGTTCTTCCGGTTTCAAGAATTAGATGGACAACACAAGAGCTTTTATAACGTGCTACAACTTCATAATGTGTAACTGCATGCTGTCCTGTTTTTGAAACGACACGTCTTGTTGCGTGATGTCGGTCTTTTCCGATTCCTTCAGAAATCGTGCCAGATGTAGAGCGTAAATTCCCTTGCACTTCTGCAGCGTATGTTCGAATAATGGTTTTTTCCTCAATCATACGGTCAAAAATTGATTTTGCTAAAGGATGCTTGGCTACAAGTAATAAACCTTGTGTCCCTTTATCTAAACGATGGACATGCTCCGCATAAATGCCACCTTGCTCTTTAATATGAGCCATAACATGATTCATACAAGTGTGGGTATCGCGTGCATCATTTGGATGTGTCGACATGCCTTTTGGTTTAGAAACGATCAAACAATGGTCATCCTCATAGACGACATCAATTGCACAAACTGGTGTTGGTTGATAGCTGGATGTCGGAATAGGGAATGTGAATTTTATGATTGTGCCTACCTGTAGTGGGTCATTCCACTGAATAGGCTCTCCGTCCATTGTTGTGATAGCCTTCGCCATTCGTAATTCATGGACTAGCTTTTTACCGAGTCGCCAATGAGTGCGTAATAGATCCTCGACTGTCAAATTATTCGTATTTATTTCATAGTGAAACATAAATCTTCCTCCGTAGAAAAGACCGTATTCCAAATGTAGAACACGGTCTCATAATTATTTTGCTGTTTTCGCAGCCTTCATTACATAAAAGCTTGCCCCTGCAATTAAAATAAATGCAGTTAGCGCTAAAAATGGGATTGTGATAAAACCTAACCAGTTAATATATTGACCAGTACATGAAACAAGACCACAAGATGGTGCAGTATCAGCTAAAAAACTAAGCTTTTGAATACCATAATGGTAAAGTGATATACTGCCACCCATAATGGCAAAAACAGCAATTGTTACAGCAATACGTGCATTTTTTTGAATAAAGGCAATGGTTGTCATAATGACAATTGGATACATGAAAATTCGTTGGTACCAACACATTTTACAAGGTTCATAATGACGAATTTCAGAAAAGTATAAGGAACCTAGCGTTGCAACGACAGAGACAATCCAAATAAATAATAAGCCATTTTCCACTTTTTTTGACATATCAATTCTCTCCTTAGTATAACCATGTACTTGTTCGATTATAGTTGTTCTAGTTTTATATGTAAATCAACTTACCTAAAATAAGGTATAATCACCAAAATATGTGGTTGATTTCTGTTCCGACTGGGCGCTTTGTAGCTGCCGCTTCGCTTTCGCTACAGAAAACATTTGTAGCTGACGCTTCGCTTTCGTGCAGAGCAAAGCTTCCTAGGGGCGTCCGATGAGCCGCTTGGGGCAACAGATGTTTTTTGTGTGAAAGCGTAGTGTAACGTAGCGGCAGCAACAGGATGTTTTTTGTGCGAAAGCATAGTGTAACGTAGCGGCAGCAACAGGATGTGGTCACAAAGGCGTTATCACAGGACGTGATGGTTTTAGCCTTCGTTCCCCTATATGCTCGCTCCATGGTCTCATCTGTGACGCTAATCCCTAAGAAGTCACCCAGTCTCCACTACAATCAACTTATTTACATAGTATACGTTTTAACAAAAGTCATCCACAACTTTTGGTGATGAACCAAAATAAGGTATATTTTATGAAAAATTTCAGTCTAAAGTATGAATGGCTAAGGCAGACGTTCCAGACTTTGAAATGTTATCATTAAAATTAGTAATGCCAAAGAAGAGGTGTTTTTTGTGAGGGACAATGATCATTCCAATATTGGTATTTTAAAAGAGATTGCAGAGTTATTAAACGAAGAAACTGAAATTGTGTCGATGTTAAAGGGAGCACTTGTGAAATTTTTAAATGGCACAAATTTTGAAACGGGCTGGATTTTTTTTATCGATGAAAAAGGGCGCTCAGAGCTTATTGTCCATGTCAATTTACCAGAGGCACTGGAGTATAAAAGTTGCCATTATTTAGAAAAAGGAGGCTGTTGGTGTGTTTCTCGCTATCGTAATGAGGAATTAAAGAAAGCTTCTAATATTATTGAATGTCAACGTATCGAAAGTGCAATTGCTGCAAATGTTGGCGATCACGAAGGCATTACACATCATGCAACAGTGCCGCTTCAATCTGGACAAGAGCGTTTTGGTGTCTTAAATGTTGCATCGAAGGATACCGTGCGTTTCTCAGAGGAAGAGCTAGCATTACTTGAATCGGTTGCATTTCAGATGGGGTCGGCCATCAAGCGTATTTTACTGACAAAGCAGGAGCAGGAAATGGCACTTGTGAAGGAGCGCAATCGTCTAGCTCGAGACTTACATGATTCCGTGAATCAGCTACTTTTTTCGGTTACATTAACGGCGAGAGCTGGTATTGAAATGACAAATGATAGTGATGTGAAGGAAACGTTTAAGGAGATTCAGCATTTAACACAGGATGCCTTAACAGAAATGCGTGCTCTTATTTGGCAGCTTCGTCCAAAAGGATTAGAAAATGGTTTGCTTGAAGCGATAAAAGTGTATGCTGAAATGCTTGGCTTGAAGCTTCATGTAACGGTTTCAGGTGTACTGCAATTCCCATCACGTATCGAAGAAACATTATTTCGGGTAGCCCAAGAAGCACTAAATAATGTTCGTCGTCATGCCGGTGTTCTGGAGGCTGCACTTTATATTACGGTTACTTCTACAGATATTTTACTTGTTATTCGTGATGAGGGACGAGGCTTCGTCATCGATCATAACACGAAGCTACTTTCGATAGGCTTGCAATCCATAAAGGATCGTGCAAAATCAGTTGGTGGCAAAGCTGATTGGGTTAGTGAAATTGGCAAAGGAACAGAGCTGTTAATCCGCTTGCCATATTAGGAGGGAAGAGTATGATACGTGTTTTAATCGCAGATGACCATCATGTAGTGCGTCGTGGATTATTATTTTTCTTAAAAACTCAGAAAGATATTGAAGTTGTAGGAGAAGCGAAAAATGGTCTTGAGGCAGTAGCTTTAGCGGAAAGTATACAGCCAGATATTATACTTATGGACTTGGTCATGCCTGAGATGGATGGGATTCAAGCGACGAAGCGCATTAAAGCTAAATTTCCACAAATAGAAATTCTAATGCTGACAAGCTTTTCAGACCGTGATCATGTAGTGCCAGCAATGGAGGCAGGAGCTGCAGGCTATCAGTTGAAAGATATTGAACCTGATGAGTTGGTATTGTCCATTCGTCGTATTATGCGAGGCGAAAATACATTACACCCAGAAGCAACAACAACTCTTGAAATGGACCGTCAAGAATCAAAAAATGCACCTCATGTTTTAAACCCACTAACACCTCGTGAACAGGATGTACTTGCAGAGCTTACAAAAGGGAAAAGTAATCGAGAGATTGCGTCCTCTTTATTCGTTACAGAAAAAACAGTGAAAACTCATATTTCTAATATTTTCACGAAGCTACAGGTGCAGGATCGTACGCAGGCGGCTCTTTATGCTGTGAAGCACGGACTGACAGAGGGTAGTGATGTATAAAAATAGGAAAATAAGTAAAACGACGAGCTCCTACAAATTGTAGTAGCTCGTCGTTTTTAATGTATGAATCCTGTATTTATTTTTGAACAAAAAAATTATTAGAAATATCAATTAATGTAGGGCTTGGCGAAATCGATAGGTCATCTTTTAGCTTCTGTTCATAAGCTAGGAATAATTTGTATGCCTGCTCATGAAACCCTGCATTTATTAAAATGTGTAAATAGTGCTCAAGTTTTTGTTCATTATATGGATCAAACTCTAATAGTCTATTTAAAAAATTTAATGCTTTATCAATATTCGTTAGTAATGTTGCTTGAAAACCTTTTTCTAATAAATCTATGTATGATTTCGTCAGCTTATCTTTATAGGCAGTAGCCCACTCATAATCATCATAAATGAGTAGTCCATTTCTATAAATTGAGAGACATTGATTAATCAATGAAATCGGTGGGAAATCTAACTTCGTGAAATCCTCATAATATCTATGAAAGTCATATAAATCACAAAGGATGTTCGGTTTCTCGAAGATATAGTATTTGTTTGAAAAGATAATACAGTTTGTATAACCTATATTATTTAAGGTTTTTCTTAAATAAGAAAGAGCGGTATGAAGATTCGATTTTGCTCGTACATAGTCTAAATCCGGCCATAGAATTTCAATTAAATAATCCCGATGAATAGGAATGTTTGGATGTAATATGAAATATACAAATAACTCCTTTGTTTTCTCGGTTTTGAAGGCAACTAAGCTGTTGTTGCTATATGCGGCAAATTGATTAAAGCATTGTACGTTTAACATAGTTTTCGAAGCTTTTTTAAGCATTTGCTGAATGGAATATTCATGCTCAATACGAGAAATAGTTTTTTCTAAGCGAGCATGACTAATTGGTTTAAGTACATAGTCAAGACCTCCGATTTCATATGCTTGTAAAGCAAATTCTTTATAGGAAGTTATAAAAATAACACTAACATATGGACGATCAGTTTTGATAATATCAGCCAATTCAAGCCCAGTTAGTTCATTCAGCTTTGCCTCTAAAAAAATGACGTCAAATTCTATTATTGGAAGCTCATTTAAAAATACTTCTACACTTGTAAATGTTTGAATTACCTGTATTTGCTGAAATGCTTGTAGTTTATTTTGAAAATAGTGTAATGCTAAGGGTTCATTGTCTATTAAAACGGCTCGAATCACATCAAAATCTCCTTTTTTACAATTAAATTTAAAACCATTAATCTCTAGTTCGTTGTCTTTGAAAAGGCTTCTCAAAAATAGGGTGGCACTAAAAGGTATAATTCTACATAAAATTAATAATTGGATACCAAGATTTAGCTTCGTATTCTGTTTCTCATAAGTTAGCGTAGGGTCTCCCCAATGCTATATCTTTGTACAGGATTTATCGTTTAGCTTTTTCTCAATGTTGTCTCGTACCTTTTTGCAAAGAAAATTAAACTTCCACAAATTATTACTATAAAGTTTTTCTTTCAGGCCCTTATATATAGAGGATAGAAGTTTTATATGTTGTGTTAAGAGAAGTGAAATAATTTTATAAGCGTTTGTTAAAAACAACGAAAAGCAACGTAGCTATAGTAGAAAAAACGTAATAGCGCCGATTATAAGTACCTAAGTTGTTTTTTTCTTATATTGTAAAAATAGTATAATGAATGTAATAATTTATCAGGCGTTATTATAGTACATTTGACTTAAATAAAACTCAAAAACTACTTAAAAAATACTTAAAAGGGATAGGTGATTAGTAAGTAAAACGATGTAATTAGCATTAGGAAAACTAAGATTTATCGTAAAGGAGTACAAATATGAAATTAGAGCGTTTATTAACGATGACAATGATTTTAATAAATCGTAAAAAGGTGACAGCCCAGGAGCTTGCCGATTTATTTAATGTGTCCGTTCGTACTATTTATCGAGATATTGAAACGTTGAGCTGTGCTGGGGTTCCTGTTATTAGCCAGCAGGGGGTTCATGGTGGGATTAGTTTGATTGATGGCTATCGTGTTGATAAGCAGGTGTTGACGAAGGAGGAGCTTACGTCACTTTCTATTGCCATTAAAAGTGCATTAACGACATATGAGGATTCACATGCTGAAGCAGTGCTTGAAAAATTAACAGGTGTTGCGGATGAGGAAGTAAAACAATCGATTGATCAGCTGTTTATTGACCTTAGTCCTTGGGGGCCAAATGCTATTTTCAAGGAACAAATTACTTTATTAAAGAAGGCAATTGAACGCGAGCATTGTATAAGCTTTACGTATTCTACTACACATGGTCATATAACAAGACGATTATTAGAGCCACATACTTTAGTACAAAAGGGAAAGGTTTGGTATGTTTATGGCTATTGCAAGTTGAGAGGAGATTTTCGCTTATTTAAAATTTCAAGAATGAAGGATATACAAGAAGAGATGACAACTTTTCAGCGCAGGGAAGTCAACTTATCTGAACTCCCATGGGATAAAGAGTGGCATAACCCTCAAAATGTAGTAAACCTTATGTTATCTTTCGACTGTGCAATAACGACATTAGTAGAAGAATCATTTGGCGCTGTGCATGTAGATAATGAGAATTCAACTATTAACATTTCATTACCTGAGGATGAATGGCTATACGGCTTTCTTCTTAGCTTTGGCAATCGCTTAAAAGTTTTAGAACCACCTCATATTCGTGAGATTGTATTAAATCGAGCCCAGGAAATTGTGGAGTTGTATAAAGAAATTTAATTTCTTTCAATTAATGACATACAGTTGTCAGGTTTCCTTTGTTATAGTCGTAACAAATAGGACGAAGGGTGGATTTAATCATGCAAAGTTATTGTCAAAGCTGTGGAATGCCATTAGTGGATGAGGCATTACTTGGTACAGAAAAAGAAGGACACAAAAGTGAGTATTATTGCACATATTGTTATGAAGTAGGAGATTTCAAACAGCCAAATCTAACAGTTGAAGAAATGATCGAAATTTGTGTACCGCATTTAATGGAAGACGGTATGGCGGAAGAGGAAGCACGCCAAATGTTGACGTCTTTTTTACCAAGCCTAAAGAGATGGAGAAAGCATGATATACAAGAACCAATTATGATGAATAAAGAATCATTTCAAATTGTAGGAATTTCAGAGCGAACAAGCAATGCGAATGAAATTACCGCTCAAGCAAAGATCCCGCAATTATGGTCGGATTTTTATCAGCAAAATGTTGTAGGACAAATAGCTAATGCAGTAAATAAAGTAACGTATGGCTTGTATTCTGATTATGAAACGGATGTTAACGGAGAGTATGCCATTACACTTGGAGTGGAAGTATTAGCTACCGACGAAATTCCTGAAGGTATGGTTGTAAAAACAGTGCCAGCTGCTAAATACTTAGTTTTTACTTCTGACAAAGGTCCATTTGAAGAAGTTGTTGTAAAAGCTTGGCAGGATGTCTGGGCTTGGCTTGCAAGTTCAGGTGTAGAGCGAACATACACAGGTGACTTTGAAATGTACGATGAACGATGTGCCAACCCACAAGAAGCTCAGGTCGATATTTATATTGCAATTAAGTAATTTAACTTCTTTCAGCAAGTGTTTTATGTAACGTAAGTGAAACGGCAGTTACAAGTGTTTTATGTAACGTAAGTGAAACGTCAGTAGTGTCTCCCGCCTCTATAGGTGGTGAGATGATTGCAGTTTTAAGCCACTTTTCAGCGGGTGTCAAACATCCGTACATGTCGCTACGCTTTCGGTACAAAAGACATCCGCTGAAAGAACTTAAAGCCTCAGCGGATGTCACCGAATCGGAAAGGAACATCTGTTGCTGACGCAGCGCTTTCGCACAAAAAACATCTGCAGGCCTAAGCACAAAGCCGATTCCGGACGCAATTATGCCGAGTCATAATTGATACAAATTAAGCCCCTTATCTATGATAGATAGGGGGCTTGTTTGGGTCAACACTACACGTTATGGTGATAATCCCTTATTTGTTTAAATTGGTGGATTCTAGAAATGTGTTTTGTGTAATAAAGGAATAATATTCCAATGCCCGTTAAGTTTGTAGTCGTAAAGGAAATTAAGCCGAATGATGGTGACGAGTCGTTTATTACTGTAAGGAGGGGAGAGCTGTTTGGCTAAGAAAAAAGTAGGAGACATTTTAAGTGTTTCATCGTTAGTACCCGTGATAATAAGTGTTATTTTTTTCTATATGACGGATTGTAATATTAAGTGCAACACCCAGAAGTCAATATAAAGGAAGCCCATAACGACCTCGTGTAGAATGTAGTTACCACACCAACATTCAAACGGAGGAATC
>NZ_SADV01000036.1 GCF_006864135.1 Lysinibacillus sphaericus
TTCGTGGTTGAAAACATTGTAACCAAGAGGAAAGAAAATGACCCCTTTTCTTTTTACACAATTATACGGACTCAATCCGAGAACCGCTGATAGAACTCGAAACATCGCTGATTTTGGCTCTTTTTTCCATTACTTTGATTCTTTTATCCACGACTCCGGCTCTTCTTTCCACGAATTTGCTCTTCTATCCAAGATCCACGTATTTGACTCTTCTATCCACGACTTTGATCCTTCTATCGTACACTAGCGTTCTATCCATTACTTTTGTCATCTAGCCGTCACCTATGTTTCTACAAAAAAAGTAGACTACTCACTTAAAGTAGCCTACTAAAACTTTTCCTTATTTATCCAATTTGAAAGTAACGTCGCCTAATCCGATTTCTGAATTGACTTCTATTTTTACATCTGATTTGTCATATGCTTCATTTACATAAACCCCTTCTCCTTTAGAAATGAGGCCATCAATACTTGATGTGCCGATGCCTTTTTCTGTCGTAAGCTTTACCCCAACCTTTGACGGTAAAGTGACAGTAGTGTTCCCAACACCTGTTTCAATATTCGTTTCAAAGCTTTTTTTCCAATCGCCACCTAAATTTACTTTAAGATCGCCAACACCCGTGTTAATATCTAATTTTTCAAGCTGCAACCCTTGTAGATCTATTTCTGCATCCGACGCTCCCGCTTCGATTGAGAGATCCATTGGAATATCTTCATTTAGTTTAATATCCCATATATTTTTTATTTTCCCTAAACGCACGTTTGTCGAGCCCTTATGATCAATCGATATTTTTCCTGTCTTGCCACGTAGGTCATATTTTACTTTTGGAGCAAGTTTATCAATATTGTATTGAGCAGTACCTTCAATCCACTCCTTAGCACCTTTTTCTACTGTTATTTCTCCAATTCCAAGTTGTAATTCAACATCTAACTTTTCTGCTTTATCCTTTTCTACTAAGATCGTTTCATCTTTGGTTTTACCTGGTACGACTGAGCTGCACCCCGTTAGCGCAATTAATGATGCACCTATTACCAAACCAAGTCCCATAAATTTTTTCAATGTGATTTCCTCCCGCTATATAATATTCCAATAAATTCATTATATAGGAATTTTCATTTATAAAAACGACCCTCCGCTTTAAAATCTTCTAAGACCTAAGACGTAGTGAGCACCCCTTCCATGGATATGTCAAAAACCCCGTATGAAAACATCATATTCATACAGGGTAGCTGTTAATAGGTGAAAATACGTGAATCATTATAGAGAATAGAAGTATTTCCTTCATGATCCAATGCATGTATCACCAATTGAGAAGTAGCTATTTCTGAATTTAGAGGCACTGACATTAATTGCGTATCATTCGAATCAACTGCTTTCTCAATTCGCTCGGTCCCAGTGTCTACTATTACTTTTTCAATATTATGATGGTTAAGTAATGGAATAACAAGATAGTGAATGTCTTTCAAATAAATAGAAACCATGGTGTCTACTTCGCTCTGTATAAAATGATCCAATGCATAGCCTTTGCCATCATGCTTGAAAATTGCAATACCTTGAAAGCGATTCTCCGAAAAATAACCAATTCTATACTGTTGTATCGTTATTGTATCATTCATTTTAACGGTATCCGGATGAAAAGGTCCAAGTTTTACAGTATTTTGAATTTCCGCTTCATTTTGTACGTAAATGCGGTACCCAATTCGTTCAGACATATTCCCCAAAATGGCAATTATGATGATGATACATAATAATACTCGCCAATACCATTTTTTCATAAATGCTACTATCGCAAAAATAAATAAGAACACAGAACTCACTAATCCTACTACCATCCATGGTCGTGCTAAGGCGCTATAGTCTTTCACCTTTCCAGACTTTTCTGGATAAAGATTTGAATCGATAATTGCCGACGTCGTTGATTGGATATCATGTTGAAAAAGCATCAGCTTTAAGCCAATGATCAGACAAGCTGATACGACTGCTGTTAGGATAATTGGCATTAACGGTGTTCGTCTCTTCGTTTTTTGATTGATTTTTTGAAACGTTTTTTCATGATTTTCATACGAGAAGTTACCTTCCTTATACATTTCGTTGATGGCATTACGAATCCGATCCATATTCGAACCCCTCCTCCAATAGCGTGATGCCCACCATTTGTCGCGCTCGCCTTAATCGTGTTTTGACCGTATTTTCTGGTAGCTTTAGCAATTCTGCAACGTCCTTTAAGGAAAAATCTGCAAAGTGAAATAGTAGTAGTACATCTTTGTATTTCGTCGGAAGTTTCTCAATCGATGCCACTAGCAATGCATCCGTCTCTCCCATCAATACTTCTTTTTCAGGATTATTGGAAAGGCTCTTGAATTTGCTCCAATAATCAATGACTTGTATTTTTTTATAACGCCAGCTTGAAAGATAACTGTGACAATTGTTAATCGCAATTCGATATAAATATGTTTTGATGGAAGCTTCTTCACGAAATTGCTCCATTTTTTCATAGTATTTAACAAATGTGTCTTGTACCAAATCTTCAGCTACTGTCCAATCTTTAACATATGTAAAGCATACGCGTAATAAATAATCCCCGTACATTGTCATGGCTCTAGATAAGTGAGCGTCCTTTTGTTCTTTTAACATTTGCTCGCCCCCTTTGCTTTTACAAAAAACATTTACAGTTAGACTGATGAACAATGAAAAAGTTTCATGGGAAAATCAAATTTCTCCATGAAACTTACATGTTAAAAGTTATCATTTCTCTCCACTAAAGCTTGTAAGTTAGCGAGAGAAGCCTCGTAGCCATTCGTATTAAAAGTGACCATGGTGCCATTTTTTTCTTCCTCTAAGACAATAGCGATCAGTGTTTCTTCTATACCTAAGTAAAACGAAAACTCTCGATTTGGCGTTACATTGTTAATCGTTAACACCATCGGTAATTTTTCCGCAAGCTGATTTTGTTCATTCGGCATAATCGTGAATATTATTTCTTCTCCTACCGCTAATTTTGGGATTTCCCAAGTTGAATCAGGAGCGTACCATTGCGTCAGCAACTGTTCCTCTGTGACAGCCCGCCAAACTGTTGCAATACTTGCATCAATCCAAATCGAACTTTTTTCTTGATCCATCATCGCATTCCTCCGTTTGCTGAATTCGCGCTTTTTTCTATAACTTTATCCTATTATAGGAATAAATAACAGTTACAACTTTAATTCTTTGTTTTTAGGTTTTGCTATGCTTTTCCGCAACAATCCAACATAAAAAGCGTGTTTTGACAATTACTTGTTTAAAACACACTCTTTAAGGACTTTTCTTATGTTCTACGCATATAAGCACGAACGGTTAGTGGCGCAAAAATGATGACAACAATTGCAGCACCAATAAGTGAAGCTGACAAATCCCAGCCTAGCTCCCGAATCGCAAGCGGAACATTCTAGAAAAAGGCGTGTTAGGCAGAATCTGACACGTTCTTTTCTTAGTTGAACTGCAGAATTTAAGTGGCGAAAGAAATCGAAAAAATTCTCAATAAAAAGGAGTGCCTATGCACTCCTCACATTTAGATAAAATAATTATTTTAAGTAAAACAGTTAGCTCCGTTAGATAAATTATCAAAAGTGATTAATTAGCAATTTTTATATTTGAATTGCTTGTATAAAGGGATGCGCTATAATAATTCAATCCATCCATTATATCTGTAAAATATCCATAAGAAGCATTTGAACCTACATGTACACCAGTTAAAGTATTTCCAGTTGTATTAGGACTGTAAACTGCTCCTCCACTATCACCATTTGTAGAATAGTTACCCGGATTATCTGGAACTACTACAGAAACTTTTTTAATTTTATTATCATCCCAACCGTTAGTAATAGTTCCTTTTTGAATAACCCTACCACATTGTTTAGCTGTATTTATTCCCGCGCGGCAAACTACTTGACTAAATGCAGGACTAGTGGGACTGGCAGCTATTAGTTTATTATCAAAAACTTCTGTTATACTATTGTCTGTTGATATTCTAATACCATTAGTAGCATAACGACCTCCCGATAGAGTATTATCCATTATTTTCACTAAGCCAAAATCCAAATTTACACCTTGCGCTTGAGCATGCTGACGACCTACGTAATAGCTATTTTGGGTTACACGTCTGCCAGTCCCATCTGATGCTACTGTCCCACTAAAACAATGGGCTGCTGTAATTAAGAAATAGTTCCCATTTTTGATTGCTATCCCCGCTACAGAGCAATTACTACCATCAATTGCGATACCTGCACCTAAATTAGTCCAATTACCTTTTTGTGATTTGTTAAGTTGAATTGTTTCAAATTCCTTTTTTTCAAATTCCAAAATATCACCATATTTAAACCTTAATTTGACTAATAAATCTTCCTCTAAAGAATCATATGAAAATTTTACTTTCTCTTCAAAAATATCTGATACTAAAGAAATAGTAGGTAAATTTCCCTCACTTCCATAGTAGTCTTTTATTTCTTGATAAATGATCATTTGTTGTTCAAATAAATCTTTATGCGTATATGTGCTTGCTTCCACTTCTATACCATTTGAACGAAGGTTCACCAATAGTTGTTGTAAATCTTGATTGGTAGAGACTGCACTTTCTTTATATTTGAAATGAAGTCTTTCATTTTCATCAAAAAATAAATCACCAAAATCTTCTATATTAATAGTCATTTGTGTCATATTTGCTTTTTCAGTCAATTTGTTAAATAATTCTATTTGCGCCTCTTGTTTATAACTTATCTCCTCTGCATTAATTGCATGCTCGTTTGCAAAAGCTTGATTATTAAAAACTAAAAGTATCATACAACAAATAAGAGCTGTTACTAAAGCAAATAATTTATTCATTAAATACACTCCTTTCTAAAATTTTATTATCAAAATATTTATTCAAAAGATTCAAGAAATTCTATCAACTCAGGGACAGCCTGACTATTCAATGCATACATAGCATCTGTATAAAAACGACCTACTTTCTCTGAAGGATAATACCATAAATCAACGATTTTTTTTGAATTATCCTCAAATATAACTTCAATTTCGAATAAAGCTCCTTCGTCTGTATGTTTTTTCGAGGTTATACTAGCATTTTGCATAGCATTTTTAATGATATTAATTTCAGCCTCCTTATCAACTGTATGTGCACCTAACTCACGATTTACACCTTTACCAACTACAACTATCTTTTGAATCTCTCCCGCAAACTGAAAACTTTTTTCGGATTGTTTTTCTTCACTACAACTAACAAGAAGCAGTGAATTAAATGAAAAAGTTAGAAATAAAATCACAAGTGAAATTTTTTTCATAATAATCCTCCAAACGCTGGAATAATGTTGTTTCTATTATTAATTATAAAATTAGACGTAATTCTTGTTTAATTGTTACAAATTTCACTTGTTTTAAACTTGCCCTAAATAGATATTGTAAAGGAACAACCTTGCTGTTCTTAAATAGATACATCAAAAGAACGATTTCCTTCACTTTGTTGAACAGAAGCATTTATAGGTGAGGTAGAAGTTTTTTGGGCTTCTGCTTTTAAAGCGTTCCAAGTTTCAATATATAACGTAATTCACCGCTACGTGCGTTTTCTGCTGGGTAGATGTAGCTGTCCATCCCTTATTTGGTGAAAAACTTGCCAATTCATTTCCACGATTATCTTTGATTTGCAAATAGTCGAGGAAATTACGTTGCAAAAACGGATGATAAACCAAATATATGAACTGAATGTGAACCGAATTTGGGTTTATTATTACTACGATACTACAACGTTTTTGAACTAATCTTCGTATTTTGGGTCACCCTATATAAGTTCATTGCACCGAGAGCGACAAATATGGCTACTATGTCCAACGCCAATTGATAGCTTGAAAAAAAAGTTACTATGAATCCAAATAACGAAGGGGCGATCACAATAAAAAACTGATTCAACGTCAAGGCTGCACTTACAGTGAGACCAACATAATGTGGATTCGATTGCTCTGTTACACAAGCGATAAACAATGAATACCAGCCAAGTGCTACGAAGCCCAAGAAGAAACAACCTAATAGCATCAACAATTTCGCATGTAGCATAAGCGGCAATAGGACGATAAGAATAACTGCACTAGTCATTACGATCATTAATAAAAATTCCCGCTTCTGCGCAAAAAATTGGTCACTAATCCACGCAATGGCTACTCTTCCAATCATTCCACCGATTAATACAAGGCTTAAATATTGCCCCGCCGCTGTTAAGGAATAACCGCCTTCTTGATGTAAATAACTCATAAAATGGGCAACGAGTATCATTTGTAAGGTCATCATCACAATTCCAACAATATAAATTGGATATAAATCTTTATTATTTTTAATAGCTTCGAGCTTCTCTTTAAATGTGACAGAGGTTGCAGCTACTGCTACTCGATTTTTAGGCTCCTGATAAATCAGTAAAAAAAGCAGTCCCCCAGCAATAGCTACTATGCCTTGCACAAGATGCACCGATGGTAGGCTATGATGATAGTACATATATGTGAGAATGGCTGATGCTAAAGCTCCACCGATTGGAATGCCTGTTTGTCGAATGCCAATAGCTAACCCGCGATGTTTGTCTGGAAACCATTTCACAATTGCGGTGCTGCCCCCTGTTTGTGCACTTCCGTACCATACGCCTACAATTAATAATAAAAATAACAACACTGCATAATTATTGACCAACATGAGAAGTAGCGCTGAAAATCCTAGTAAAATAGATCCCCACCCTATAATTTGTTTTTCCCCTCGTTTATCCATTAAATAGCCGAACAAAATCATCGAAAAAATTGGCCCAATATTTACAGCAGAAACGATAAAACCAGTTTGAAACGATGATAAACCCCATTCAATTTGATAAAATGTGGCAATTGGCCCCATGCCGTAAGTTACAAAAGTTGCCGCAGTTTGTGACAGTGTAGCTACTAATACAATGATCCATTTATAATATGTATTCATTAAATTCCCTCCAATGCTATTTCACTGATTCATTGACTTTACGTATTTGAGTTTACGCTTGCTCAATGAATGCGTAAAATGGAGGAAAATGATAGTAGCTATCAAAAAATTTTATAGGTGTGTGACTTCCAACATGAACATAGAAGAAATAGCATTAAAGATTGAAATTTTAGAGAGGCAAAATCTAAGTAAATCCGCTGAAATGACAAATTATACGCAATCTGCCTTAACCTCTAAAGTAAAGAAAATGGAGGCGGAAATTGGTCAGGAGGTGTTTAAACGTACACCGCAGGGGCTGAAGATTACAAATGTAGGGACACAATATTTAAAATTTCTAAAGCTTATGACACAGGAGTACGATGACTTTTTACAAGAGATTGGTTTAGCGCAAACGAAGACCAAAATTAGCCTTGGCACTTCCCATACAACGATTAAAATTTATGGCGCATCCATAATGAATGCATTGCAGACAAATAATATTCCTTTAGATGTAGATTTCACTGTGGAATCTAGCACTTCCTTGAATGAAAAAATACATAATGCCGACATGGATTGTGCACTGACGAGTAATCCTATTAAACACTACCCTGATGTAAATTATGACATGATTGCATCAGAAACATTTGAAGTCATTTCGAACGATTCACATATTATTGATTTTGAGAAACGTTCGCCTGTCACACTCCTTGTGTTAAGTAGAGGCTGTATGTATACACGGGCGATGGCAGAGTGGTTAAAAATAAATCAAGTTCCATTTACGATGAAGGAAATAAAATCGGTCAGTAGTATCCTTGATTTCCTCCAAATAGACAATACAATTGCTGTATTAAATACAAAACTAATTGACCTTTATAACTATTCCAACATTCACTATTATGATTTGCCGAAGTTAAATAAAGTGATCGAGACTGTCTTTATTTACAAGAAGAGCGAGAGTCAACAATCTTCTATTCTTCAATTAAAACATGTTATTGAATCGTTGTTGGAAGACCCTATTGAGCAAAGCTAGTTTGTTCAATAGGGTCTAAATCAATTTATCGGAATGATTTTATGAATTGTCGGAACAATTTTAGGATTTATCGGAACAATCATTAGATTTGTCGCTCTAATTTTTAGGTTTATCGCCCAACTTTTTATTTTATCACCCACTTCTCAACAAAATCAAAGAACAGCTAATCCTTGTGATCCAAAATAAGGGAGTTGAGTCCAAGCAGCAACCTGCAATCTAACTAGACTTCCACCCTCTTGAATCGCAAATACGGAGACCGTTCCCTGATTTCCGTTAAGGGTGTAAAAATGCCGTCCATCTTTACTCACACCAACATCCATTGGCAGTCCTGGAGTTGTTCCTATCGGTGTACTAGTAATCTGCCCTGCCACTGACAGGGCACCATTGGGATCGATCCGGTAAGTGGAAATAGTGCCACTTAAAGTATTAGTTATGAATGCAAAACGTTCATCTCTTGTCGTGATTACCCAGCATGCTGTTTTATATCCGTTTGGTACAGAACCACTGGTCACTTGAAGAATCCCGTCGTTGCTCATTGAATAGGATGACAGGGCATTTGAACTTGCTTAAGTAACTAAGAGGATTCCAGAGGATAGAAAATAGGCACCCAATGGACCATCACCATAAGAATCATTAACGATTGGTTCTGTAACCGTACCATTTTGATTTACGTTGAAAACACTAAAACGGTTTGAAGTATACTCGGTTACTAGGAGCTTACTACCATCATGTGTGAAAAGAACCTGAGCGGGCTCGGCATTGAAAGTGCTGAGAGAACGTGAGGAGTCAGCAATAGGAGTAAGGCGCCCGTGTTCATCTATGTGAAAACCCATGATGTTCGATGCATAATTGTTTGCGGCATTCCCTCATTAGCAACATAGACAAGATTACCTAACACATCTACACTATTAGGCTGAGCACCTCCCGATGGCTTCACGTCCACGAGAACGGGCACACCGCTGTCACAAATGATAAAACTGCTAATACTATGACTGCCTGCGTTCACTGCAAGAAGAAAACGACCATCACGGGATAAGGTTAATGCTCCTTGTGACGTAAGGGGATCGACACCGTTGTTTGGGGTTGCCGCAGAGACTTTCCTTATGCCAGTATCTCTACCATTAGTTGGATAGGCACCCACAAAGACGAGCATGCCATTTGTGTCCCTGTAAAAGGCCACTACTTGATTCATGACTTCATTATTCGTCATCATGTAAACCATACTTACACTTGTTCATATAAAACATTCCTCCTTTACGTTTTCGATTCCCTGTTTTTTATTTAAAAACAACAATTAGCTTTTTTTCGTTAATAAAAAGCCGTTATTTTTAGGTTGAAATAGAAAAACAAAATGATGTCCCTTCTTCGTTTGAATGGAGTAAATAGCTTACTTGAAGAATTCTAGCGATGTCATCAATGATCTTCAAACCTAGACCCCCACTAACACGATTTTGTTCAAAGCCAATACCGTTATCCATCATGAAAATCTTATTATCTTTTATTATTATCTCGAGCTTTGTAGCTTTTGAATGTTTCAAAGTGTTTTGGAACACATTATCGAACATTCGTTGTAGCCATAGTTCATTACTCGTCCATGTTAAATGGGTACCTACTGGATGATAAATTAATTCAATGTTGTGCATTCTATATAAATAGCTCCACTTTTTTATCATCGTTTCTAACAATGTTGTGAGTTGCACTTCTTCCGTCACGATATACGAATTCTCCAGTGTGTCTAAGGACTGCAAATTAAATTCATTCGTTAAGCTTGAGATATATTGAATTTGCTCATTCAAGGATTCCACCAATTTGGGTTGTTCCTGATAGTATTCTTCTAGATAAAATAATTGTAAGCGAATCGCAGTTAACGGTGTATTTATGTCGTGCCTTAGCTTTTGCAGTAGCTCTTTTTGTAGCTCCTGCTGTTGTTTAAGCTCTAATTCCCGATAAGTAGTTCGCTCAATTAGTATATTAACTGACTGAATTAACTGTCCAATTTCATCCTCACTGCCAACCTCTAATGTACTTAGGATTCTTTCATTACTCGCTAAGTCACGGATCGTTTTGTTTAACATATTAATTTTCGTTAGTAATGTATTGATCGATTTCGAAAATAAAAATGCTAGCAAACATAATGATAGGAAGAACACAATCAGCATCGTTGGATAGGCGGAAGATTCATGGAATGGAGTGCCTTTATTTCTAGTTTTAAAAGCGAATTCGTAAAGAATAGACATCGACACACTGATCCCTAATAAGACGATTGGGACACTAACTATGGCCGTAAATAATAATAATCGATATTTTGTTTTTAATGTCATTTCTTTATGTAGGTATTTAATCGATACCCTTCTCCGTAAATATTTTGTAGGATGGTACCTGATGAATCATGAATTTTCGTTCTGATCTTTTTGATGTGAACATTGATGATATTTTGATTTCGATCTTCAAGTGGCCATAAATAGTCAAAAAAATGATCCTTCGTTAACACCCTATCCTTGTTGTCAACTAAATAAAAGAAGATTTTACGTTCGATTGCTGTTAATGAAATTTCATCATGTATATTATTTTCATATAATTTACGATGCTCGATATCAATCAATAGATGTTGGATTTGCGTGAATGTTCCATATTGCTGCTCTAGCATTTTCTGCATTCTTAAAAGGAGCTCTCTCGGATCAAATGGTTTTGTCATATAGTCTTCCCCTACGGTTAACCCTTGAAGCTTGCTCTCTATATCATTACGCGCTGAAAGAAAAATAATGGGGATATTTAAGCCTAGGCTTTTAATGTTCTTTGTCAGCTGGTAGCCATCTTCTCCCGGAAGCATTATGTCCATTATGACTAAATCAATTTGATAGATTATAGTCGTAATTTCTCGTCCATCGGTTTTCCATACAACGTCGTAACCTTCACGTTGTAGTATTTTTTGCATCAAGTCACCAATCATTTGGTCGTCTTCTACTATTAAAATCTTAAATCCTTTCATTACCTCTACCTTTCTTTGCTGCCAACTTTTGTCTCCATAAATGCTATCGCAAGATTATAAATCTCATCAGGCTTATATAAATAAATACTATGAGTACCATTTAATTCTTTCACTTCCGCTATGTTAATTTGCTTGGCAAATTCCGCATATTTCTGGCTATGGTACTTCGTAAATTTTGAATCTTTATTTTGTTCAGCAATAGCATCTATTAATAATATCGGTGTCTCTTTTGGTTTCGGAAGCGCTTCTGATTTTAAACTATTTTCGTACACATGCAGTAGCTCATTCTTCATATCATCATTAAAAACTTGTTTATAGGATAGTGCCTTATATATTTCTTTTTCTTCCTCCGATAAAAATGGTTGCTTCATTACTTCTGGATTATACACTTGCGAAGGTGTTAATCGATGTACGCCTAATTTCGTTAGTAAATTCATTCCCTTAACAGTCCATAAATCGATTACTCCCATTTTATGCTCCGCATATTGACTTGGCAAACCTATATCAAGTGCAATAATCCCCTTAATTTCTTCCGGATATTTTTGTGCCCAATAAATAGCTTCAACACCTGAAATGGAATGCGGTACTACTATATAAGGAGGTTTATTTCCACTTTTCAGGAGCGCTTCTCTCGTCTGTGCTAATAGTGTATCAATATCTCGTTCGTCCTTCGAGACATCGCTGTACCCATAGCCCGCTCTTTCAATAACAGCAATCTTATGTCCTTGAGAAAATTTACTGTACAGCCCTTTCAGTTCATAAATCGGTGCCGCAACTCCTGAGCCTGCCATAAACACATAAGTATCCTGACCATCCCCCTCAGTGTAAACATTGATTTTTTGATGATCGACCTCAACAAGTGTTCCGTTAGTATCTAAAAGTTTGGATTCCTTACTAAGCTGATATCGATCATAGCTGAATATCGCCACTAGTCCAATAAGTATAACTGCAATAAAGTAGATAGCTATTATCTTAACTATTTTTCTCATATAATTCCCCTTTCAGTTGATACTGTAAGAATAAACAATAAAAATAAATATCTAATTAATTTTTGGCAGAAAATAAAAAAACTGTCTAATAAGTTTTTACACACTTAATAGACAGCCTTCTCTATGTTATTCCACTTGTTCCAGCAAAAGTTTTTGCTGGAGATTACTATAAATACCTTGTTTTTGCATGAGCTGCTCGTGATTGCCCTGCTCAACAATTTCACCTTGTTGAATAACAAGAATTTGGTCAGCATTTTCGATTGTTTTTAGACGGTGCGCAATAACAAAGCTTGTGCGCCCCTGCATTAAATGCTGGAGACCTTTTTGAATATCAACCTCTGTTTGCGTATCCACACTGGATGTAGCTTCATCTAAAATCAAAATATCCGAATTTTCTAAAATTTCCCGGGCAATAGCCAATAATTGTCGTTGACCTTGACTTAAGTTTGCCCCACCTGCTTGTACAGGTGTATCATATTGTGCCGGTAAATATTTAATAAAATTATGGGCATTCGCGATTTTCGCCGCTTCTTCCACCTCTTCATCTGTAGCATCAAGTTTACCGAAACGAATATTTTCACGAATCGTTCCAGAAAATAAATACGTATCCTGCAAGACAACACCCACTCGTTGACGGATCGTTGCCATTTTATAATCTTCAATATTATGACCATCAATCAAAATTTCCCCTGCATCGACATCATAAAATCGAGTTAACAAATTGATAATCGTCGTTTTCCCTGATCCGGTTGGGCCAACAAGTGCAATCGTTTCACCAGCCTTGGCATGGAAGCTAATATTTTTCAGTACTGGCTTCTCTGGCACATAACTGAAGGATACATGTTGAAATGACACATCCCCTTTTAAACTTTGACAATCAAGGGCCTGTTTTTTATCAGCTACTTCCGATGGTTCATCTAAAATTTCGAAGACTCGTTCCGCCCCAGCAATCGCTGACTGGAATGTATTCAAAAGGTTAGATAGCTGATTCAGTGGACGGAAAAATTGACGTGTATACGTGACAAATGCGGCAATAACCCCAACCGAAACGATACCCTTTACCGATAAAAATGCTCCTGTGCCAATAACAACAGCTAAACCTAAGTTATTCATAAAGTTATTAATTGGGCCTAGTAAACCAGAAGTAATTTCTGCTCGTTGCGCTGAGTTACGGAGATTTTCGTTCTGTTTATGGAACGTTTCAATCGTTTGTTGTTCTGTTCCAAAAAGCGTCACAACCTCCGCCCCCGTAATCATTTCCTCAATATAACCGTTCAGCTTCCCTAAATCACGTTGACGTGCAGCATAGTTTTTACTACTACGTTTAATAATCTGCTTCGTCGTAAAAACAATTAGAGGAATAATAATCAGTGTTACGATTGCTAGCTGCCAACTTAGAGAGAACATAGCAATACTAACACCAATTACCGTTAGCACCGACGATACGATTTGTGTCACACTTTGTGCAAGTGCCGTATTTAAATTATCGATATCATTTGTTACACGGCTCATTAAATCACCGAGTGCTCGCTGATCGAAAAATCTCAGTGTTAATGTTTGTAGCTTTTTAAATAGTTCTAGTCGCAATGTCCGAATTGTTTTCATCGCCACATGAATCATGACATATGTTTGTAGCCACGTAAAAATAGACGCTGCAGTATAGATAACTGCTAGCACAACTCCTAGACGAATCGTACCAGCAATGTCCTTTTTCATAATATATTCATCAACGATATGTCCGATTAAGTACGGCCCTGCTAAACTTAAAAATGTAGAAGCTACTACAAAAAAGATAGAGAAATAAAGTCCTATTTTTTGTTGCTTCACATATTGCCATACACGATTAATCGTTACTTTTTGATTTTTCGCCTTTTCAGTTGGACCAGCCATACGTGGTCCACGTCCAAAATTCATTTGCTTTGGTTGACTTTTACTCATTGTTGTACACCAGCCTTTTGCTGTGAAGCGTAAATTGCTTGGTATGGTTTATTATTTTGCAATAACTGTTGATGTGTACCTTGACCTACAATTTCGCCGTCCTCTACTACAAGAATTAGGTCCGCCTGTTGAATAGAAGCAATTTTAGACGCTACGATAAACGTCGTTGTATCTTTATATTGATTGCCAATAGCTTGCTGGACATGTTTTTCAGAGGCGCTATCAAGAGCAGATGTTGTATCGTCCAACACTAAAATAGCTGGTTGTCTTACGAGTGCACGCGTTAACGCTAATCGCTGCTTTTGACCGCCAGAGAGATTGGTTGCCCCCTGTGAAAGTTCATATGCTACACCTTTATCCAGCCGGTCCACAAATTCAGTGGCACATGCTGCATCAAGAGCTTGCTGTAATTCCTCTGACGTTGCATCCGCTTTACCAAGACGAATATTATTGTCAATTGCACCTGAGAACAGTAATGCTTTTTGAGAGGTAAAGCCGATATGTTTACGTAAAGTTGATATTGCATAATCATTTAGCGGCTTTCCATCCAAGTGGATTTCTCCACCAGTCGGGTCAAACAAACGTGGTAATAGTTTCACTAATGTTGATTTTCCACTACCTGTTTTGCCGATAAGACCTACCGTTTGCCCCGGTTTTACTGAAAATGTAATATTTTTCAGCACATCCTCCGCCGATTCATAATAACGATAGCTCACATTGTGAAAGTCAATCGCCCCTTGAATTGGCGAGGTAAGTGGATTTTCTGCTTCCTTTACTGCTACTTCTTTATTTAAAACATCCACGATACGCTCTCCTGAAGGAATAGCTCGTGCAATTTGCATTAGCACCATGCTAGAAGTCATCAAACCATTTAAAATAATCGTTAAATAGTTAATAAATGCGAGGATGATCCCAACCTGTAATGTACCAGCTTCTACTTTAATTGCACCAAGCCAAAGTGCTGCTACAATGCCTAGATTGACGACGAACATTGTAAACGGCACAAGTACACCAACAATTTGCTCTGCTGAAATAAAGCGCTTCGTCAGCGTCTCATTTAGCCCGCTAAATTGTTCAATCTGTTGCGTTTCACGACGGAACGCCTTCACAACATGAATCCCCGCTAAATTTTCCTGAAGCTTCGTATTAACACCATCAATCGCTTCCTGCACTCTTCGGTATAGGACACCTGAGTACTTTGTGAAAAAGTACATCGCAATAATTAATATCGGTACAATAATAAGAAGTATAGAAAATAGCTCGCGTGCTGTCACAAAAACAATAATGACCGCTCCAATAAATAATAGAGGACCACGTACAAAAATACGCAATGTCATCATAAACGCACGCTGAACACTTTCCACATCACTCGTTAAAATCGTAATGAGCTTCCCTGTTGTAAAAGCGTCACGCTCCTTTGCCGAATACGTCATCATTTTTTCATACAGTGATTGACGAACATCCGATGCAAAATGGATCGCTGCCTTTGAACTATAATAGGAGCAACCTATCCCTCCAACAAGTCCAAATACCGCACTCATTAGCATCCAAATGAACATTTTCAGCACATATGGATTGTCGCTATTAGCAATACCTGTATCGATCATATGCTGCATAATAGTCGGCTGTAGTAAATCCATCGTTACCTCTAGTACCATTAATAATGGCGCGATCAAGGTAAAAAATTTATAGGGTCCTAAAAACCCTCCTAACTGTTTAATTGCCTGCATTCTTTCGTCTCCGTTCTTCTCTTTCACACCTTAATTATAACTGAAAATCATTCTCAAGTGGTAATTAATTTTTCGTGTCTCGTAATATTCGAGACACGGTCAATACCATGCGAATAACCCTCTATTTAGAAACAGAGGGTGTATTTTCCTATTTTTCCATTATAATAATTATAGGTAATAATTGGGGTTGAATTCCGTTCCGACTGAGCGCTTTCCTAAGGGCGTCCAGTGGCCCACCGCAATAAAATTATCTCTAACTTTTGATATGAGCCCTTAAATTAAAGCTGAAACGAGGATGAATCATGGAAAACACTATACATAGAGCATTACAACTACGAAGACAAGGAAAACTACAAAAATCGAAAGAAATGTTTTTGACATTATTATCAAATGATCCACTCAATCCCTCCCTCCACTATCAATGTGCACGCAGCTTTGATATTTTAGCTGAAGAGACAAAGGCAATGCCATTTTATGAGAAGGCGATTGAATTAGGTTTATCAAATGAAGAACTTGAGGACGCATACGTCAAATTAGGATGCATTTATCGAACACACGAACGTTTTATAGAGGCAAAAAAACTATTTCAAGATGCAACTTGTAAATTTCCTAATAAAGAACAAATGAAAGTATTCTACGCGATGGCATTATACAACTTAGGAGAGCATGCTGAAGCAATGGGTTTCTTAATTCAAAATCTCACTTATACAACAACCAATCAAGATATACTAAAATACTATCGAACAATTACTTATTTAGGTAATCGATTAGATTCTAGTAGCGATGAAATTATCAATCTTGATAAAAATCATCAATTACAGCCTTCTACTGAATCTATCGTAGAAAAGGTAATGAAGAGGCTAAATGGTGTTGCTATTGGATATTTTGATACTGGTATAGGTTTTGAATATGATAATTATTATCGTTATTTTAATGATGATGATTTCGAAACACGAAAATGTGCATTGGCCGCTTTTACAGTAATGCTCGGTACATGGCATGCTCTCAGTGGCTTTACTTTTATTCCACAACATGACCGAAAATATTTAGGTGGATATGATCCAAATGAACCGTTTCATGAATTGAATAATTACATCGAAGCCTTCGTTGCTCATCATCAACATATAAAACGAGATTTCCCTGTGATGTTTACATATATTATTGAATTTTTAATTTCTATTGAAGAAGAAAGAAAAGTACCGTATGAAAAATGGTTTCCAGAATTAGATGCTCATCTCGTTCAACGATTGAGAGATGAAGTATTACTTCCCAATAAATTACTTTTAGAAGCCCCTACTGAATACAAATACTTTTTAAGGGAAGCTGGTATTTCACCATTTTTCGAAGAAGATTTTTTTGAATAACTGTGATAAGCCATGTAGGTAACAACTGGCCAAATACTCGGAAAAGTAGGAAACTCGAATAATACAAGTGAACCACATTTACACATTCACGCCGAAAAGGATGGGAAAGGTGTACCGATAACATTTAATGATGATTTTTAGTGCGAAATAGATTGGTTTGATAATATTAACGATAAATAAAAATGGTTAAATTCTCAAAAGAGGGTGGATCACGAATGTCTGAAAAAAATCAAACAAACAATAGTTCTGTAATTTCTTTAACGGTTGGAATTCTATCATTGCTAATACCTTTTATTGGTTTAATCTTAGGCATTATAGGAATAATATTTTCAAGTAAAGCTGTAAAAGAAATTAATACAACCAATGCAAGTGGTAGAGGATTAGCAACTGCAGGTTTAATTTGTAGTATAATAGGGATCGTTTTACAAATACTAGCAATTTTGGGGTATGTAGCTTTTTTCTCAATGGCGGTAGTTAAATATTAACAGTTAAATAGAGCGCAATTCGTGCTCTATTTTATCTGTGCGATTTTCAATACTTTTGTCCCCATAAAGGGAACTCGTTTGTTTGACCCGAGCAATTTTTTTCTTTTACGTAAGCGTCTCCCCCTTTTCTCACAAAAAAATCCACCTCCATGTTTTTCCAACATGGAGGTGGACTTAGCATTACAAATCATCAAAGCCGTTATCTTCTACATTAACCTTTACATACTGGCGAGAACGCTGCTCGAAGAAATCTGTTTTTCCTAAGTCAACATCCTCATACGCTTTCACCCATTTCAAAGGATTTTTGCGATAGCCTTCAAATGGGCGCTCCACGCCAAGCTGATTGCAGCGTACATTGGCATAGAAATGTACATAATCATGCACATCTTCTACATCTAGACCATCAACTTTATCGCCAATTACTTCATTAGCCCAATCGACTTCTAGTTGAACAGCTTCACGGAAGATCTCTTGTACACGAGCTGCCCTCTCAGGTGTATCGTATTGAGGATATTCCTCTAATAGCTCCTGATAAATCTTCACAAATAAATCCACATGTAGCTGCTCATCGCGGTTAATATAATTGATCATCGTTGACGAGGCCACCATTTTTTGATTGCGTGCTAAATGATAGAAAAACGCGAAGCCAGAATAGAAGAATAAACCTTCTAAAATTACATCATAGACAATCGCTTCTAGCATATTTTCAACAGATGGTTCCTCAGAAAATGCTTGGTAGCCTTTAATTACGAAGTCATTGCGTCGCTCTAGTACCGGCTCTGTACGCCAAAAGTCAAACGTACGATCCTGCTCATCTTTGTTCACAATACTTGATAACACATAAGAATAAGAGTGATTATGAATAACCTCTTGTTGCGCTAAAATAATCATTAATGCATTTAAGCTTGAATCTGTTAAATAATCCGCTACTTTCCCTGCAAAATCAGTTTGCACACTGTCTAATAGTGCTAGTAAGCCAATAATTTTTAAAAAGGATTCCTGTTCATCTGCTGATAGCTGTGGAAACTGCTTCACATCATTGCTCATATTAATTTCGAACGGTGTCCAGAAGTTACCGAGCATTTTTTTATACTTAGGATAAGCCCAGCTAAAACGCACATCATCCCAGTTTAAAATGTTAGAAGAGCGCCCGTTGACAATTCCTGTTGAACGGTTCGGTGCATCCTTGTCCATAATTTGTCGTTTTGTAATAGTTGTCATTGTTACTTCCTCCTAGCTCGCGCAAGACTCACATTCTAGCAATTCTACAGACGTTGAGCGCACGTAATAAGTCGTTTTTACACCGCTCGCCCAAGCATTCATATGCAATGCTAGTAAATCTTTCGCCTTAATCGTATTTTGAACATATAAATTAAGTGAAATGCCTTGGTCGATATGACGTGCACGTGCAGCATTTTGCTTGATTGTCCAATTTTGATCGATGAAATAAGCAGATTTATAATACCAAGTCGTTACAGGTGATAAATCTGGTACTGTAACTGGAATTTTATAATCCTTCTTCTCCTCTGAATAACTCTTTTGGAAGATTGGATCAATCGTAGCCGTACTGCCCGCTAAAATGGACGTTGAAGAGTTCGGTGCAACTGCCATTACATAGCCGTTACGCATGCCTTTTTCAGCAACCGCGGCGCGTAAAGCGTTCCATTTTTCACTGTCATAGCCACGTTTGTCAAAATACGCACCCGTATGCCAATCTGAGCCATCAAATAATGGGTAAGCTCCTTTTTCACATGCCAAATCGTTAGAAGCACGAATCGTTAAATACGCAATTTCTTCATATAGCTTGTCCGCAAATTCTACAGCTTCGTCTGACTCCCATTGAATTTCTTTCAGAGCTAATAAATGGTGCCAGCCAAATGTGCCAAGCCCAATACCACGGTAGCGTAGGTTCGTACGCTCTGCTTGTTTTACTGGAATTGTATTTAGCGCAATAACGTTATCTAACATACGTACTTGCACTGGGATTAATCGTTCTAGAACACCGGCCGGTACTGCTCTACCTAAATTAATAGATGATAAGTTACATACAACGAAATCTCCAGGCTTGCGACGTGTTACGATGACATCATCTTCTAGTGTAATAGATTCGAATTCCGTAGCTGACATATTCTGGAAGATTTCTGTACACAGGTTCGAACTGTAAATCATCCCTTCATGCTTATTCGGATTCATACGATTTACTTCATCACGATAGAACATAAACGGCACGCCTGTTTCTAGCTGTGAGCGCATAATACGCTTCATAATATCAATAGCTGGTACGACTTCACGACTTAACAATGGATTCGCGATACATTCCTCATATTTAGTACGGAAAGAACCGTCACCCTTTTTCTCATCGTAGAAATCCTCTAGTGAGTAGCCCATAACCTCTCGTACTTCATGTGGGTCAAATAAGTGCCACTCCCCACGTGCCTCAACAGTTTCCATAAATATATCCGGTAAGCATAGCCCTGTGAAAATATCATGGGCACGCAGACGTTCATCCCCATTGTTTAAGCGTAAATCTAAAAACGTAAAGACGTCTTTATGCCAAACATCTAGATAGACAGCAATAGCTCCTTGTCGTTGCCCAAGCTGATCGACTGAAACCGCCGTATTATTAAGCTGTTTAATCCATGGTAAAACGCCACTTGATGCACCTTTAAAACCTTTAATAGATGAGCCTCGGCTACGAATTTTACCCATATAAACACCAATACCACCGCCGTATTTCGATAATGTTGCGACATCTGTATTCGTGTCATAAATGCTTTGTAAACTATCATCTACTGTATCGATAAAGCAACTTGATAGCTGTCCATGTGTTTTACCTGCATTCGATAATGTCGGTGTGGCAACAGTCATATATAAATTACTCATTGCCCAATAAGATTCACGGACTTTTTCTAAACGATTTTCTGTTTCATCCTGCATCAGAGTCATCGCAATGACCATCCATCGTTCCTGCGGTAATTCCACTGGTATTTTCGTGTAATCACGGACTACATAGCGGTCCATTAATGTTTTTAAACCAATATACGTAAACAACTCATCTCGACTTGATTCTAGATAAGAAGCGAGTTCCTGAAGCTCCTGCTCACTATATTTTGTTGTTAAACTTTCATGATACAATCCAGCTTCTGTATAGTGTGCTAAATGTTCTGGGAAAACTTTATAAACATCTTTCACTGAAACTCCACGACGCATTGCAAATTGATCATATAGTTTTTCTAAAAAAATTTGAGCTGCGACAAATGTCCAGTATGGCTCCTCCTCATCAATGAGGCTAAGCGTTTGTAAAATCATCGCATCTGCCCATGCTTCAAATGTCGCATTGTCGTTTTTTCGTAGCCATCGATCCGATAATCTTACAAAACTTTCGAGTTCATCCTCTGTGTAGTTTTTCTTGAGCTTAGCAATTTGTTGCTCGATTTGAATTGTCATGTAACATTCTCTCCCTTTCCTTCTCCAGCAACACAAAAAGCGATCACGCAACATTTATCGGTTACGTGATCGCTGTAAAATCGGAAATGGAAATGAAGGACATGCACACAAAGAAGTGAACAAATCTCTCGCCTCCACTTCTCAATCCCCGAAGAATGTGTTGCTGTCTTGAACAACTCGGCAGGTCTCCTGGCTCATGCTTCCTCCAAACGATGGCCTTCCCGTTCTTCACAGTGGCCAATTCATCATTTGTCAGCACTTACAGTTGCGGGGACAGCTTCGGCCTAAGATGTCTCTTTTTCCGAATTCCCTTTTAAACCATATTGGTACCGCTCGTCCAAAATACTATATATAGTGTTTTAACTCCTAAACAAATCTAACATATTGTGTTTATTGTTGCAATAGGTGTTTTGCACCTTGCACGTTATAAAGTGCTACATTTTCTCGAAACAAGCCCAATTACAATGCAGTTTTACGTAGTTTTTCAAAATTTCTAGGAAATTTTTTTTGTGCTAGCTGCTCTTTTTCTGGCTGAATTCCTAGCAAAACTACTGCACATGGACCAGCCGATTTCTCGACATCTAACGAACTTTTAACCTGTTGCTCGCCAAAAAGTCGGGTAAATTCAGCTTGTAGACCTTTTGATCCAACTGGCCATACTTGCTGCACTATTCCCTCTTTCCACGCCTGAAAAATAGGTTGGAGCTGTGCCACATCTTCAGGCTGCGCAAGGATTTCATTGCCTACAAGCGGTAGTCCATAGGTGTACCAACTAAGCTGTTCATGCTTAGTTGCTGTGCGTTTTTGCTGCTCACCTAGCATCGTTATAGACAAACCTGATTGTAGAGTCGGCATATTGGACTCTGTACTACCGTCTATTTGCGGACAATTAAGACCCGTCTCATCAAAAACCTGCTGAATGCCTGCAACGTAATGAGACCATGCAGCATCCCCTGAAAAATTAGCGAGTATAATATGGCTTGGTAAAGCATTTGCAGCAAGCTGCTCTATAAAAGTAACACGCGCCGTTAAGTATGCCGTTAATTTGTCTGGAGCAGACACAACATCTTGTGGTTTTTCACCAATTGCTGCGGCATTATCAGATGTTGCAATTAACCCACCTATTTTTATTGCATTTCTCAATGTACTCGACCTTCCTTACGCATAAACACTTTAGAGAGAATTGGCATCGCAATGGCAACAATCACTAGATTTATGAGTGTTGCCAATGGAAGACTAGTCAGTGACGCCCAGTAAAATGCAGGACTAATGATAAAGTAAAATGGTAAAGGTGCAACAACACCATTGAAAACAAGTGCCACAGGCCATTTCCAGAAATGCATTCCTTTATTATGCATTACCCCAAAGACCCATACAACAATAAACATTTCTACTGCGATAATAATATGTAGTGGCCCATATGGAAAGCCAGAAGTTAAGGCTGAGATAAAATGCCCAATGACTCCCGCAACCCCTGCTAATACTGGAGATAAAAATACAACGCTCAACAGTGCAGGTGCAGAGTCAAGCGCAGCAGTTGAAATAAATGTTGGTATTTTAATGACTGCACCTACTGCACAAATTGCCGCTACCATGGCAGTGAGCGTCAATTTCATCAATCTTTGTCGATCCATCCCATTTCCTCTTTCCTTTTATATTTGGCTCGTCATGATAACGTAGGTTGATTTCGGGCGCTTGGTCGCTGACGCTTCACTTTCGCGCAGAGCAAAGCTTCTTGGGGGCGTTCAGCCTCCACTCCGATCAACTTATTTACAAAGCATACGTCCTGTAAATCTCATCCCCAAATGAAAAGCCTAATAAATTTTTTTAAAACTATATTATTTGATTTGTTCCCCGATACCGTACCAAATGCGTACGACTTGTTCGGCTTCAGCGAATAATGCCTGGTACAAACGCCCACATGTATCACGCAACAATCGTGCCTGTTTTTCCATTGGCACAACTCCACGACCCATATCGGTCACTATTATATAGACTGCACAATTTTCTTCAAGAGTCTTTAGTCTTTTCAAAATGGTTTTGACAAGGGGTTCATCATCCTCAAGATCTTGTGTCACGAGCCATTTCTCTATGTTTTTAATAATTAGTACATTACAGGCTGGGCTGGCATCAGGTAGATTGCCATCTACTAGCTCAACTTTTTGACCTGCAAGCAATTTCATGACATAGTCGGTTTTTCCACTATAGGCGCCTCCGATAAAGACATGCATCTCGCTCCCTCCTCCCAAGCCTTTCTTGTAAACGTTAAAGAAAACATTTTATCATGCGGTGTTTGATACGACCAAAAAGTTTGCTCAGTCGGTGCAAATTCTACAAGAAGTGCTCGAATAACTCCACCATGGACAACGAGATGATAAACATCCTCACCTTTTGGTAATTCAGTGAACCCTTCAATGACTCGCGCACAAAAAGCATCAAAGCCTTCCCCCATTGGAGGCGGTGACTGTACGGGGTCATCTAACCATGCACAATAGCGACTATCTGTTTTCAAGTCCTCATATGTTCGTCCTTCAAATGCACCGAAGTTCGACTCACGAAATCTTTTATCAGACACATATGTTGCGTGCGGAAAATAATGGGCAGCTGTTTCCCTACAGCGCAGCAAATCACTACCATACACCTTCGTGACATCTGAATCTACTATAGTCAGCAAAGATGCATCAGCTAATGAAGAATCTGTCCAGCCGATATATCGCTTCTCCAAATTTTCCATTGTTGGGGCATGTCTCATCAAGTAAACAATAACAACGTCACCCACAGTACAACCTCCATTCCTTCAATTGATGCACCGAGTAAATCTCCAGAAACGCCACCAAAGTTGCGCACTGTAAATTGACGGAAGACTAAAAAGGCAATCGCTAATACAGCCATCAACACTAGTGGAACAATTGAGAAGCCTATGACAAACAACAAGCTACTATACGCCACAACTAATGTGATAAGCATAAAGCTAATAAGTATTCCCGGCTTAATATGTGTTTTAAAAAAGTAGGCAAGCCCCTTTTCTTTCGAGCATTTGAGCGACATAAAATAAAAGCTCATGCCTATTCTAGTTAATAACGGAATAAATACAGGCATCCATAGTGCAAATTTATGCTGTACGAATAACTCATGCAGTATCACAAATTTACCAAGCACTAGAAATAGCACAGATAGTACTCCAAATGCGCCAACCCGTGGATCATCTAAAATTTCTAGCCGCTTTTCACGATCTCGATACGAAAAATAAGCATCCCCCATATCAATAAAACCATCTAAATGCAAACCACCCGTAAATAAGGCAAATAATCCGACAATCACAAAAGTAAGCAAAACCTCACTGCTTGCCGTCCATTCTGTTAAACTATAGATCACCGCCGCCACTGTAGTACCCATGAGAGCCCCTATCCATGGTAAAAAGGCGAACATCCCGGTAATAGTTGCCTTTGTTAACGGAATTTCTTTATGTACCGGCAAAACTGTAAAAAATTGAAACGCAAGTTGTATGCTATGCCAGAAATTTTTCATCGTCTTGCCTTCCTTCTTTTTATTTTCAAAGCGTCATTTATGATTTCCATTTCTTTACGACACCATAATTTATTTCATACGCCTCATCCGCTATAGAAACGAACCATTGATGTAATCTCCCAAGGGTTTGTCGGTATAATTCTACTTCCTCGCTAGAATATGGAGGCTCATCGAATAATTCGTTTGAGACGATAAAAAACGTCACCTTTTTCTCAAGTAACGTCTCTACCGCCTTTTTTAAAACATCAAGCTTTTGCTCTAAACAGTAAGGTTGTTCCACACAGGGAGTTCCCGTATCAAAACCCTCGTAAAAAGCATTTGTCAGCCATGTCGTAACACAGTCCCATAACACAACATCTCCATCAGTCAGTTTATGCAATGTTTTTGCTATGTCATAAGGTGCTTCTATCGTCAACCATTCAATATTTTGTGCTTGTCTATCTGCTTGATGACGCACTATGCGCTTCTCCATCTCATGGTCCAACGCTACTCCAGAAGCAATATAAATAAGTCGTCGCGTTTGGTTAAACTCTGTTTGATAGTGAGTAACAGCCGCTTTTTCAGCAAAGTGGGATTTACCACTACGTACCCCCCCTGTAATGAAAATTAGTGGCATTCGTTAAGCCTCCTGTTGTAAATGTTGAATGTTCCCGATATCTTTCACGAGCCATTGTTGCTCGACTTTCTCAATAATCGTGACACTTGTACCATTAATAAATGGTTCTGCCCATAGCTGATTGATGCTTCGCCCTAAAATGGCGTTAATGATGCATTTAATCGTTACAGCATGGGACACAATTAAAACATTATTCTCGGGATATTTTTCTGCAATTTTCGATAACGTAAAAATGGCTCGTTCTGTTACCGTACCAAAGCTTTCCGTATGGGTTGCGACGAATTGTCCTGGATAATCGGTATATAATTCATAATCAAGACGATGTATAGTCATAATGTCCTCGACTGTTTTTCCTTGCCAATCGCCTAAAAAAATTTCCCGTAAATTATCCTCATAATAGATTGGAAGCTGTCGATTATCTAGAAGAATATGCATCGTTTCCTTAGCACGGCCACTTGAACTACTATATGCCGCTGCAAAAGAGCATTTTTTCAAATGATCTCGAAGTTTTTCTGCATGTAAAATACCATCCTCGGATAATGGCGAATCTAACCATCCCTGTAGTCGATGCTCTTTATTCCACATCGTTTCGCCATGTCTTATTAAATAAAAAGTTGTCAACTTTCTCACCCCTAATTTGCAATCAATTGTGCCCCGGCATAATTGGTGTCGGGAATCGGCTTTGTGCTTAGGCCTGCATATGTCTTTTGTGCGAAAGCGCAGCGTCAGCAACAGATGTTTTTTGCGCGAAAGCGTAGCGGTACCGATGCAGGTCAGTTAGCCGTTATCGCATGGATGCGATGATTTTAGGCTAACATCCCCTAAGCATTCCTTTCCGATTTCGTGACACCCGCTGGAGGTTTTAGACCAATACGAAGTTGGTCACTCAGTCGTTGCCACAGGACGTGGCGTTCTTAGACTGAATTCCTCTATTTATTTCAGCGGATGTCTTTGTACCGAAAAGCGTAGCGACAGGTACTGATGATTGGACATCCGCTGAAAGGAGACTTAAAACCGCATTCATTTCACCACCTATAGAGGAAGGTGATTTCTGCTGAAAAAAGTTAAACCACGCCTCTAAACAATTCTGTAAATACGTCATAGCCGCAATATCTTTAATGCCAATTCGGAACCATTCACCATTTAAACCCATAAAGTTTTTTGTATGGCGCAGGACGACGCCCTTTGATAAACAGTATGTAAAAAATGTATCTGCTTGCTGATTTTTCGGTAATGTAAAACATACAAAATTTGTTACACTATTCGTCACCTGACAACCATGTTCTTGTAAATAGCTCTGTAGCGATTCCCGTTGATTTTTAGCATAGGCAATGGCTTGCTCACAATATTCGTGTTCATCTAAACAGCCTGTGCCTACAACAAGGGCAAAAGCATTTAAGTTCCAATGCGGTAGGATAGACTTTAGATCAGCAACAACTATCGGGCTCGCCACTAAATAGCCTAGGCGTAATCCTGGAATCGCATACATTTTGGTCATCGAACGAACGATGATTAAATGAGGATTTTCCGCCACATATTGGATCAAAGAACAGGCTTCATCTACCCAGTCAATAAATGCCTCATCAAAGACCAGCTCACAATTGACCTTTGTACCGTGAGAGATTAATTCGAGAAGCTCCTCTTTCTTAGGAAGCACCCCCGTCGGATTGTTCGGTGTACAAATATATAATGCGTCTGCGTTCGCCATTTCACGCTTCAGATGTTCCATCGGCAATGTGTAGTGGACAATATCCTCTACAATGACAGGCACAATTTCAGCGCCTACTGCTCGTAATGTTCGTTCATATTCTGAAAAAGTTGGATGTACGATAATAACACGCTTATTGGCGTAGCGTCTAACTAGAACACTAAAAAGCTCGGATGCACCGTTACCTAGTAATACAGAATCTTTCTGAACATCATGAAAAACTGCCACTTTTGATAAAAACGGCTCACCGTCTGGATCTGGATAACGTTGAATGAGCGGATAAAATGTCCGCCAACGCGCCTCAACAAACAGGGGTGGCCCTGCAGAATTAACATTTTCGCTAAAATCATACACCTCTTCGGGCATACTAAGTCCTAGCTGATGATAAACATTTTGCGGATTTGCTCCGTGATTAGGTAATTGCAAAAATTAACACCTCCACTGTTAACATAACAAGCGTAAAGAGCAAGGTCGCGATACGCATATGAATTACAGACGTTGCAATATGCTCTTTTGTTAATGGAACTAATTTCTCGCCCATTATTGCTCGATAAGAAACGACATCCTGATATGTATTTTTTCCACCAAGCTGTACCCCTAATTGAACAGCTGTAGCTGCTTCTAAATAACCACTATTAGGACTTGGATGCTTTTTCGCATCCTGTGCCCAACGTTTTAAGCGTTTACCGAGAGATACATTCGTTTCATTTTTTGTACCTAGTACCATCAGTAAACCTGTTAATCGACTTGGAATAAAATTTAGTACATCGTCTAGCTTTGCAGCAAACATACCAAAATCTTTATATTTATCGTTTTTATAGCCAATCATAGAGTCTAACGTATTGACGGCCTTATAGCCCCATAACCCTATTGCACCAAATAAAAAGGCATAAAATAGTGGTGCGGTTACACCATCACTCGTATTTTCTGAGACCGTCTCCACAACACCTCGTACAATCTCATCCTCGTCTAACTTCTCCGTGTCACGTCCGACAATCCAAGAAAGCTTTACACGAGCTTCAGCAAAATCGCCTTTGACGAGCGGTTCATAGACTGCCATCGCCGCTTCCTTCAAGCTACGCTGTGCGAGTCCAATCCCAATTAATAATCCCTCAACCAATATGCCAAATAGTGGGCTAACTTGATAGCTTAATAGCATAATGGCCGTTACAACAAACATCGTTGTGCCTACTACAGCGAGTGACATGACCATGCCACGGAATTTTCTCATTCTTCCTTTATTCCATAATTCTGTTTGAGATTGAATGAGCTTCCCAATCCAGCGTACTGGATGAGGCATTTTAGGAGGATCACCCACGATTAAATCAAAAACAAGCCCAATGATACAGGCAATCACTAGTGCCATCATAAAGGATTCTCCTCTTTGTCTTTTTTATATTTTTGAATGGCCTCGCGCATCGTTTCATAAACACCATGGCCAATGACTTTTCCTAGCATCGTAATCGGTCCAGCATATTGATGGTAGTCGCCTTCTTCTGTTGAAGCAATTAACAAACTATCCGTTGAGGTACCTGTAGCTTGTGTACCCGTTGTTGGATCTATTATACCCTCATCAATAAGTGCTTTGACCTTAGCCTCTGTCGTAGAAATCATTGCCTGAAATAAAGCTTCATCCGACAATCTTCCATTTATCAGTACCCACGTATTAATAGTCCCAGCATGATACTGCTCCTGACGATGAAAGGCACGTGTAATATCGACGGCATTACCAAGACCTGCCGTAATCATTATGACAAGATGAATTCCTTCATATGTAAACTCACGAATTGTAGCATATCGGGCATAGACGGCCGTCATCATCGCAACTGTATTGTCAATCGGAAAGCCCTCAGACTGCAAAAACCGTTGTAATTCTAACTGCGGTTTGCGTTCATCATACGTATAAGGCACTGAACGATTCATCAAATGTGTATAAAAGCCAAAGCCTGGATTATGTACTGCAGAGGATACGACCTTCATTGGTGAATCTGTTTGGATGGCAACATAATGGTCGGAAATATGAATATCTTCCTTACGTAGTACTGGCATTATCTCGCCTCCTATTCAATGTATATCAAAAAATAAAAAAACAAATTCTTACAAAGAAGAATTTGTACTGTTTAGTCTTAAATTAAAAACCTATCCCAAATATAAACCTTTTGAATTTGCGTACAGCATCACAACTTCATAATACTTGAATTATTTATTTTTTTGAAATTGTATCACAAATCCACATTTTATCACAATTCAATTTTGAAATATTCCGCTATTGCCTTTGTTTTAAAGTTTTAAAACGAATAATTGATCCCGCAATGATAAACACCCAGCCAATACCGATATAAACAATTTTCATTGTTTTTGTCGAGGACGGTAAAATATCCATGATCGTTAAACAAACAAATAGTATACCAATCATTGATAGCAACATACCAATCGATAATTTTTTCAACAGAAAGACCTCCAATCAATGTACGCCCTTGATTTTACCGTATTCCCGTCAAAAAGAAAACACTAATCCAGTTTAAGGATTAGCGTTTACACCACATTTACGGGCAGTAATTGATCTGTACCGAAAGCACAGCGGCAGGTGCAAGACTCCCATTCAAAATTTTAGCGAAAGCAAAAAGTTAGGTAGAACATTAGCTGCCCGTACAGTGGGGCTGAAGAACCCCCACTGATTAAGTTACACTTTATTCCCTATACTCTCACATGTGCAAAAAATTCCCCATAAAGTGCTTGTAAAATCTGATTTTCATATTCTTGTAGCACACCGAATACTAGACTAACTTCAGATGAGCCTTGATTAATCATCTCTATATTTGCACCTGTTTTTGAAATTGCAGTTGCAGCACGTGCCGCTAGACCCGTGTTATTACGCATGCCTTCGCCTACAATAACAATCATAGAAAAACCATGACGCATTTGCACATCATCTGCATTCAACTCATTTTTTACACGAGCTAGGATTCTTTCTTCATTTTCAAGTGTAATTTGATTTGAACGCATAATGACAGAAATATCGTCCAAACCAGATGGTGTGTGTTCATATGAAATATTTTCATCTTCTAAAATTTGTAGAAGCTTACGGCCAAAGCCTACTTCCCTATTCATCAAATATTTTGACACATATAAAGTTGAAAAGCCACTGTCTGCCGAGATACCTGTAACCGGACGTCCAGTTACAGAGCGTCTTGGTACAATACGAGTACCCGGGGCTGATGGATTATTTGTATTTTTTATGTTAACTGGCACCCCAATCTTGTAAACAGGCATCAACGCTTCATCATGGAAAACAGAAAAGCCTGCATAGGATAATTCGCGCATTTCGCGATACGTAATTTCTTTAATTTCCACTGGATCATTCACAACTTTCGGATTCGCGGAGAACACACAGTCTACATCCGTAAAGTTTTCATATAGCTCTGCTTCAACAGCAGCTGCCAAAATAGAGCCTGTAATATCTGAGCCACCACGGTCAAATGTACGCAGTATGCCCGCTTTAGTGTAACCAAAGAAACCTGGGAATACAATAATTTCCTTGGTATATTTTAGGGGGGATAGATTTGCATAAGCCTCTGGTAAAGCATACGTTCGTTCAGGTAAATCATTGACGATCAAACCTTCTTTTGGACTTACGTAGCGTGCCGGCATACCGATTGAATTAAAATAAGCAGCGATTAACTTCGCGTTATTGTCTTCCCCCGCCGCTTTGATGCTATCGATAAATAATTCCTCATTCGATTTATCACCTTGTACACGTTCACGTAAATCTTCAGCGATCACGTCACAAATTGTATGATCTAATTCCAAACCATCTGCAATCGCCATAAAGCGATTGACAACGATTTGCAATTTTTCTTCAATTTCTTCATTTTTTAATGCTGCCATTGCTAGGTTAATTAATAAGTCAGTTACCTTTATGTCGTCACCAGAACGCTTCCCAGGTGCAGAAACGGCTACGATTTTACGTGCCGGATTAGATTTTACAATGTTTGCTACTTTTTGAATTTGCTCTGCGCTTGCTACAGATGTTCCACCAAATTTACATACGATCATAACCATCAAATCCTAACTTTTTAAATTAAGTGTATTCCTCCAAAAAACAATTGAATGTACACAGTGTACAAATTATCGTTCCCCACGTCAATACAATTTTAAAAATTCACGCAATTAATCGAAAGAAAATGGACAATTTTCACACTGTTTGATTTATTATACGGATTTCGTAGGAAATAGTTAAGGATTTTGCAAATTTTTTTCGTAAAATTCCTATAATCGTACAAATATTCGTCTGAACTAGCTGAAATCATCAAATTTACAGAATTTTTCAATGTTAAATCTGGCATAACAAACCAAATCACGTCTTTTCGAACATAAATGTGGCAGTATTTTCTTGTATAAAGATAAGATGTATCAATTCAACAGCAGAATGTGGGTCTTTATTACAGCATCTACAAGCCGAAGCTCTTCGGACATGACAATCCCAAGATAATTAGCCAATCAAGGTTTCATGCCCCTCACACTTAGAGTCGTAATAAAACCAAATAACGAAAAGTACACCATGCAAGAACCATTTGTACATACTTAAATTAGCAAGTGTTTTTCAGTAAGCTTGAATCAATTATGCCTCGGCATAATTGTGTTCGGAATAATTGTGTTCGGAATCGGTTTGTGCACGCACAAAAAAACACCTTCCCGACTCCGTAATACGCCGGAGGCTCTAACTTCTTTCTGCGACACCCGATGAAAAGTGACTTAAACTACATTCTTCCTACAAACTATAGGGTGGCATATGAATACTGAAAGAAGTTAAATTGTAGTGTCTTTCTTCTATATTAATTAAAGAAAACGCTTTCCCCATTATGATATGCAGAAAAACTTGTGATGTTTGTGCTATTTCAAATGATGTCAAGTAATTCTTTTTTTAATTTTTTATCGGGTTGGTATTGTCTTTGATTTGCGTTGGTTTCAGCTTTTATTCTATGGAGGGCTGGCTTGGTAGGAACCGGAGCAGTATTTTGAGGGACCCGATCACTTTTTTCTTGGAAAGGGAAGAAACAAAAAATAACGCCAACATTAACTTTAATTGATATTTTTGGGGTATTTTCGTTTACTTTGTAAAACTACACGAATGACAAAGCAGATCATTTCATAGCGAGAAGCCCTAACATAACGTTATGCTAGGGCCTTTTGTATTGTATGTTAAATCAATCCAATTACATTTAAAAATACGATAATAATTGCAATTGGTGCTATATAGCGAAGTAAGAATAACCATAATACAAATAATTTATAGCCTTTATTTTCACTTACACCTAGTTCTTGCATTAACACATCTTTCTTCATTTTAAACGGTACGAAGATCGCCACTAATAGTACACCGAGTGGCATAAGAACATTACTTACTGCAAAGTCTGCTAAATCAAAGACTGTTTTTCCAAACAATTGCACATCGCTTAATACGCCAAATGATAGCGCCGATGGAATCCCTACAACAAAGATTAGTAATCCGACCATCAATGCCATTTTTTCACGTCTCCCTTTACCTTTTGTCGTTAAAGAGGCAACGCTAATTTCCAACATGGAAATGGCTGATGTTATAGTTGCAAAGAAAAATAGTAATAAGAAAATAATGAAGAAAAATTTTCCGAATGCCATTTTACTGAAAATCGCTGGCAAGACAATAAATAATAGACCTGGTCCTTGTGATGGTTCCATTCCAAATGCGAAAACTACAGGGAAAATAGCAAGCCCTGCAAGCAATGTAATCACAAGCGTTAAACCGACGATAGAAAATGCGGAACGCGGTAAACTTTCTTCTTTCGGTAAGTATGAGCTATACGTAACCATTACTCCAACACCGACAGATAACGAGAAGAACGATTGCCCCATCGCATATAAAATAATTTCAGATGTTACATTTGAGAAATCGGGTTGTAAGAAGAAGCGAACCCCTTCTCCAGCTCCATCTAATGTAAGAGCACGAATAATTAAGACAAAGAATAAAACAAATAGTGCTGGCATGAAATATTTATTTACTTTTTCAACACCATTTTGCACTCCTTTACTAACAATAAAAATAGTAATAAGGATAAATAATAGCTGTGACCCAACCGCTAAAAACGGATTGGAAATGATATCATTAAAAGTGGCTTCGTACGCGCCATTTCCTTCCCATAGTCTACCTGTAATTGCATTCCATAAATATAGTAAAATCCATCCTCCTACAACACTGTAGAATGAAAGCAATATGAAACATGTTACAATTCCTAATTTACCGACCCACGGCCATAGCGTCTTAGGAGCAATATTTCTATATGCATCAACAGCCTCTTTTTGCGTACTTCTTCCAACTACAAATTCCGCCAATAATAATGGTAAACCAATTAATAAAGTAAAACCGATGAAAATAAGGAAGAACGCACCGCCACCTCCAATACCGGCCATATACGGGAACTTCCAAATTGCGCCAAGACCGATTGCCGAGCCTGCTGCTGCTAAAATGAAACCTAATTTCGATGTCCATTGCTGCGATTCCATCTCTTAATCTCCTCTCTTTTTCTATTTCTTTTTTATTACAATTCGGTCCTTATTCATATTGGTCTATCGTAAGTCCTTTCAAATAAAAATCGCCTCAACGACAACGTAGGGATCATAAAAAAATCACGATACTACCCTAGTTATGAAGATACAACAAGAATAAAACCTTAATAAAAAACGTCCCTACGCAAATACGTAGGGACGATTAAATATCGCGGTACCACCCTAGTTATGAAGATATAACAAGAGTAAAGCCTTAATAAAAATCGTCCCTACGTAAATACGTAGGGACGATTAAATATCGCGGTACCACCCTAGTTATGAAAATACAACAAGAGGAAGACCTTAATAAAAAACGTCCCTACGTAAATACGTAGGGACGATATATATCGCGGTACCACCCTAGTTGTGAAAAAATTTCTTCACCACTTTATTTGATAACGGTATTCACTACCGTCTTCCACTTCCTCACAATTTGTGATTTATGAAAGATGCTCCAGGTCGAAATTCATGATAATCTATATACTGATTCGCACCAACCATCAGTTCTCTGAAATAGGGAGATTTTCACTACTTAATCCTATCATTGCCCAAATATTAATTTTCCGAATTGATACTATCATTTTTATCACACATTAAATACTGGCGTCAAGTCATTTCGAAGATTCCATCCGTCGTTTTGGCCGTTCTTTCCGTTTGTTTCGATAGTTCCATCCGTCGCTCTGGCGATTCTTATTAATATTTTCGTAATCTATTCCCTCTAATAAAACCCTTGATATAAACTTCTTGTATTTACATACAGATGTTCTAAGCCTTCTAAAAAATATAGATCTCCTTTTTTCAGCACCGGCTATTGTTTAACATCTTACATATTTTCGTTTGAAACCAAGTCTTCCTTTATCTACGTCCTTTTGAATACTTTCATAAGCATGTAGGATACTACTTTTTTTATTATCCCGTCTAACTTCTACTGGACCTACTTCCTTTGCAATTTCGACAGCCTTTTCATGGAGCGGTAAATATGAAAGCCCAACAGTGTATAGAAAAGTATTCATAGCAAATTTCGTTCGTTCTGGTGATTCGTGAATCGTATTTTTCACAATTTCAATCATGTTGGCAATTTTACTCTCGGAAAATTCATCGTCTAAGCGATTCCCTAAAAGCCAACAGTAACAACTCCAGCCCGCTGACATTCTCAGCTCTTCACCGCTTGCGATCCATTTGTCAGCAACTTCTTGTGCAATATCTGCTTCCGCTAAAGTTACTGCAACCACATAATCCGATAGCATATAAAAATATGCCGCATCCATCCACTGATCAAAATCTGACACAGTCATCGCCTTTGGATCTGCAATAATGCCTGCAAAGTACATTGCGTCGTAATTCCCTGTGGCATAAAGTTCTTCAGCTAACGGTTGATTTATTTTTATTTTCTTAGCTATTGGTTTCATTGCACCTGTTGCCACGCCAAAAAGTGGCTCATGCGCACCATTGGACATATACATTTTTTTAGTTCGTTCCTTGCCAAGAGCCTCAAGCTCCTGCATTACCATTTCTAAATTCATTTTCGCACTTCCTTCTTGGAGTATTCCCTCTAAGATTTTGCCATAATCAGTATCCTTTAGACAATTAATGATCGAAAACTAAAATGCTTTCATTATTTTTTTACAATATGTGTTAATATTTTAATGATAGGGGTGGTACTTTGGTAAACTTTTTTAACAAATATTCAAAATATATAGTGTTACTCATTTTTATATTTGAAATAATTTATATTGGAATTCCCGATTATGTAAATCCTGTTTTTATTTATGAGTATTTGATATTTTTCGGTTTGTCTTATTTATTTGCTATTATTCAAGATTTTTTTAATCCAAGCGCAAAAACAGATATATTATTACGTGTTGTCATCATTATGAGTTCTCTTGTCATATTGATTACCTCTATTTACTATAAAGCAACGTTTTCACTTATTTTTTCTATGATAATGTTTAGTGCGATTAGTTTCACATTATATTTAGCAATCAAGCAAAACAAAATGAACAAGCAACAAGATTAATACTTGTTGCTTGTTCGGCTTGATAATTATTTAATGCTATAATAGCCTTCTTTGCCATTTATCTTTAAAAGCAGTATATAATTCTCTAATATGCAAGTAACTTTAAAAAAACTCGATAATAGTTTTTCAATAGCCCATTAACCTTTTACAATTGTTCTTTGAGCCTTTTTAATGATTCTCTCAGTCGCCTTAGTTGGAGATTCTTTTTGCCATTCATCACATAGGTTTTTTACCCACTCTGCTTGAGTTTTGCTAGCATCATTTAACCAGTTACCGACAGAATCTTGAACATACTTAGCTGAATCGGATTTAAGCAAATTTAGAATGGGAAGTGCAATTTGCGGTTCTTCCTTTAAAATTTCAATATGCTTTGTCCATACTCCGCGAGGACGGATTGATTCTAAACTGAACCTACGAATGTTTTCATCTTCACTTTTCGCCCACTCTGTTAACAAATCTACACTTTTCTTAATGTTTGCCGAAAGATCCTCCCTAATTGACATCCATGCAATTTCCCGAACACCAAAATGATGATCTGCTGCGAAAGGTTGGATATACAAAAGCTTTTCCTCTAAAGAATAATCATTTTTTTTATTCATAAATGCCGCCCAACATCGGACACTATCAGATACGTGATGAGCGCATATTGTAATTAGCTCTTCTTTTTTTGTTGCACTCTCATCCATTAAGACTGTATCTAACAAACTTCCAATTAAACGTATGGCCTTCATTCCCGTTTCAACTTTTTGCTTTTCTACCTCAGTTATTATATATTCTAACTTTTCTTTTAGCCCAATGGATGGCAGAACATTTTTTAATAAAGTAATATGCTGAACAGCTTGCCACTCCGTTAAATTAACACTCTCTATTTTCCCTTGATTCAGTAACATTAAAACGTCACTAGGGATTTCACTAACCTTTCTAGTTCCCTTTCTATGTATAATATCTTCATTTACAACCATTTTAACCCACCCTCCTATAACTAAACTGACCTGTTTTTTATTTTCCCTCTTTTTACAGACTATTCCCACCATTCCCTCTAATCGATTGAACCTTGGCATAATTGTGTATCGAGTAGCTTGAAAGAGACGCCTATGATACGATTACACAATAAGTAACTTCATTTGTTTTTTATGAACGTTAGTAAAATCTAGTGAACAACAATATAAAAGGATGGTAATCAATTGAGCAACGAGCAAAATAATAATAAATTTATATACACATATGTCCATCATGTTGACGAGTACGATCTATGCAGAATGGAGATGCGTTCATTTTTTAACCTTGATTCCCAATCAAACTATTTAATAAGCAATATTAAAATTGATCCAAGCCGTAGCCCCTTTATACAAGAGAGACTTGAAGTGCTATATGAAGATAATAGCGTAGAAAACATCATGACAATGGTGAAGGATATAAACATAAATGAAGCAACTTTTAAAGTGGTTTGTTTAAATAGTATGGATATAGGTGAGACGAAGAAAATCCCTCAATCAGAGCGTCGATTGTTCGAACGTGAGATAGGATTATGTATTGATGGAGAACCAGACCTAAATCAACCTGACATTGTATTTGCTCTTATGTTAGTAGATGGGATCTGGCATTTTGGAAGGTATATGAAGAGTGAATCCATTTGGCTTAAACATTTACACAAACCAAACAGTTATTCAACAGCACTTAGTACAAGAGTAGCTCGTGCTGTTGTGAATATCGCAGTTCCCCAACCTCAAAATATTCGGGCGATCGACCCTTGTTGTGGTATTGGAACAGTAGTAATTGAAGCCCTTTCCATGGGAATTAATATGGAAGGGCGAGATATATATTACAATGTTTGCAAGGGTTCCCGCGAAAATATCGCTTATTTTGGGTTAACAGGCAACGTTACAGTAGGTCCAATCTCAGAAGTAACGGAACACTATGATGTCGCCATAATTGATTTACCTTATAACTTATTTACGCATTCATCACCAGAAGATCAATTTGATATTATAAAACATGCTCGCCGGATTGCCGATAAGGTTATTGTCGTTACAATTGAAACAATTGATGACATGATAGAAGATGCAGGTTTGATTATAAAAGATCGATGCGTTGCTAAAAAACAATCGTTTTTACGTCAAATTCTATTATGTGAATAACTTAGTTTTTGGGATACGACATAAGTGGCAATTTGCTGAATATCATTTTTTAAAAAATCTGCTACATAAAACAGAGACCTGGACAACTACGAGGGCACTGAAAAAGTCTATATCTTTTCACATTGTGAGGTATTCAACGATTAAATCGTTGAATACCTCGCTTTTTTCATTTGGCACTGTGACCCTACTGTTGTTTTCCGAAGCATTCCGCTCGCTTTCCGCGGGCGAGCGCCGAGCCTCCTCCTACGCTTCGCTTCGTGC
>NZ_SADV01000037.1 GCF_006864135.1 Lysinibacillus sphaericus
AATAAATACCATACATGTCCCTTCTATAACTTTTTATTTTTTTAAAAAGTATACTTTTTTTTAACAGTTCAGAAGATAACATTATAACTGATTCTACACCCAGAATATGTAATGTATTCCCATACAAAATTATTTCATACTCTCCCCATACTTCTACGCCCCATAAGTAATCTATAAGTAATTCAATATCTTTTTTATCTACTTTTTCATGGGTTAAATCACTACAAATGGCTTGTGCCATTATACTATTTAATTTAAAAGTTAATAATCCTGTTTTTTCAAAATTTGCATTTTCATCATCAATTAATTTTTTTAAAATCTTTAAATTCCCTTGCAAATAAGCCTTTTTCAAATCTTCAATCAGCAATTCTAAATCATTTTTTTTGAATTCATTATTTATAAACAAAAATTCATTAAACTTAACATTTATCCTATTAAGTAGTTCTAATATCTTAGGTAATGTAATTTCTGACTCATTTCTTTCAAATTTTGATAAATATGAAACCGAAACGATTCCTTTTGCTACAAATTCTAGACTATACCCTTTATGTAACCTCAATTTTCTAAAAGTGCTACCAAAATCCATTTAACCAATCCTTTGTCATATATTACAAAAAAAAGAATACCTTATAATCATTATATATAATTTAAGTAAAATAGAAAGGCGGAAATATATGATAAAAAACAAAATAACAAAAACACTCTCTCTGTTAGTTGTAATTTATATAGTTGGTTCAAATTATTCATCCGCAATTTTAGAATTCATTGGAACGGAAATATAATCTGGTGAAAATGAGGCTGTGACAAAATAATAACAAAGGAGCCCATGAAATTTTACGATCAGTAAAGTTTCATGGGCTTTGTATTTGAAGATGTAAATTCTAATAAAAAGAAAGGACACCTTCTTATAAATTAAAGTGAACAAACCATAACCAATGAGAAAGAAGTGTCCTTGAATCGATATTTTGAAAAACAGCGAAAATAGATAATAACTTTTTCGCTTCAATCTTCCTAAATCAAAAAAATGTTAGATAGAAATACAATCAGTTCAACATTTTTTCTTATTGTCCCAGTCTCTTTTTTAAACCTTGCTAAAGGATTATGATATAGTTGTTTAATTATCGATTGGCGAATAATTCAACTTAGTTCCCTTATTTTATAAATCGTATAGATCGTTTCTCCCCAAATTGTAAAATCTCATCATTCATTAATATGATGTCAGTGTCTTCCTCTGTAAGTTTTTCTCCATTTAAAGAAACACCATTTTGTTTCATTAATCGCATAAACTCACTTTTACTTTGAATATATTCTTCAGCAATTAATGATGGAATAATATCAAGTACAGACTCTTTCCCTATTTCAATTAACATTGTGGGGATGTTATCAGGCAAAACCTCTCCTTCATTAACGATCTTACCTACACCCTTTTGAATCATCTCTAATTGTTCTTCCAGTTTTAAAAACATACAATACAACTCCTTTAATATTGAATTAATATTGCAAGTTCTATAAGAGTAAAAAATCAATTTCGCCTTGGCGTAATTGTAGCTGCCGCTTTGCTTTCGCTACAGAAAACATTTGTAGCTGTCGCTTTGCTTTCGCTACACATAAATTGCCATAGAACGTGACGTTCTTAGACTGAGTTCCGCTATAAAAGGAATCACATCGCATTCATCTTACCACCCGCTTCTGCTGAATGAAGATAAAAAAACGTCCTTTAGGAATAAACCTAAAGGACGTGTTATGAACGTGTTACCACCTTAATTTAAGAGCTACTCACATAACTCTTCTCAATAGGTACGGCTAAATGCGATACCTTTGCATTGATTACGGATGCAAACCCGTCGTAGCCTACTAAAGTTCGGTACGCAGCTCCAAGATGAATTCATTTTAACTTTCCTTGCGCCTCTCATCAACCGGCTACTTTCTGTCAGTTCCATTAAAACTACTAGTTCTCTTCAACACTTTTACTCTTATACTCCAAATTATTGTTAACAACAATTTTTCGTTATGCAAATCTTGATAATTATTATAGCCTCTTTATTTGAATTGTCAATAAATTATTTTAAGCTTTAACCATAGGGTTGATTTCCGTTCCGGCTGGACACTTCCTGAGGCATCCACAGCCATGGCTGTGGATGCGGCTTGTAAATGGGGAAATAAAAATCTGGGGCCCTCTATTCAATTTCCTAAACCAACAAACAAATCCATAGTATCCAGTGCTTTTTCAAGTGGTATTATTGGTAGCGCAATTCTAGTGTATGGGTTTATTTTCAATAAAAAATGGATTTTGTTATTTGGTGCACTTGGGATAATAAGTAGTGTTTTCATATATCGACAAAGTGTCAAAGACGAATAGATACGTATGTATTAAAAAAGCACGAGAAATCAGAAACATTGATTTCTCGCGCTTCTTTTATATGAAATCATATTATTTCTAAACATTATAGTAATTATTTTTTATTGCTCACTAGTTTGTGTGGATGGCTTTAATAAGAACCAAACAATTACTAAAGTTACTAGCGCTAATATAAAAGTACTCATATAAATGAAATGTACACCTGAAGCTAATGCCTCTTGTGATTCGGTTACTATGGTTGCTGTAGTTCCTCCATGTCCACCGGAAGATACAAGATTAAGGTTTTTAATACCTTGTGCGTGAATCATCGTGTTGAAAATTGCCCCGAAAACTGCAGCACCTAATGTTTGACTAAACGTATTGATAAATGTATTTAAGCCAATTGCCGTTCCCCGCGTATGAGTTGGAACAGCTGATTGAATTGTTACCATGTAAATTGGTATAATAAGCCCCATTCCTAAGCCGAATAATCCAACTGCAACATAAATAAGGAATGTTGGTGAGTCTGTTGACAATGTAAATAGTGAAAAGGCAGCAACTGAAAGAATGCTAGCTCCAAGTAGAATGATTTGTTTCGTTTTTAAGTAATCAATTAATTTACCAGAAAAAATAGTGCCAAATGTCCACATAACGGGAAGTGGCATTAAAACGAGTCCGGCCTCTGTCGCATTTTTTCCTAATACACCTTGGCTCCAAATCGGAAGATACATTGTAATACTAATAATCATTGCACCAGAAATAAGAGTTAATATGTTTATAATAGATAATGTACGGTTAGAGAAAAGTGCTAGCGGAATTAATGGTTCCGGAGATTTTTTCTCAATAAATAAGAAAATAATGAATGAAACAGCTGCAAAGATTAAGAGACCAATAATTGTAATGTCCCCCCAATTTTGCTTACTGCTACCTGTTAATAACGCGTATAGTAGCGCGATTGTACTTAATGAAAATACTGTTGCACCAAAATAGTCGATATGGTGCTTAGCAGGCTTAATAGATTCTTTATAATAAATGACAATCATTAAGCAAGCGATAATTCCAAATGGAACGTTTAAGAAGAAGATGTAGCGCCAAGAAAGAGAATCGACTAAAAATCCTCCAACTAATGGTCCGATTACACCAGAGATGCCCCAAACAGCACTAATCCAGCCCTGTGCTTTTGCACGGTCTTTCACTTCGCTATATAAGTCACCCATGATTGTCATTGTTATTGGCATAATAGCGCCAGCACCTAGACCTTGAAGGGCACGAAAGACGATAAGCTGTTCCATCGATGTAACAACACCGCAAAGTGCAGAGCCGACTAAAAATATCGTAGCTCCAATCAGTAAAACTTTTTTACGACCGAATAAATCAGCCAGCTTCCCGTATATTGGTGTCGAAACAGCTGTGGCAAGCATATAAATTGCATATACCCAACTAACAAGTTCGACACCTGACAAATCACTTGTAATACGGGGGATTGCTGTACTAATAATTGTCCCTTCTACAGCTGAAAGAAATGTCATTAACATTAATGATAAGATAACTTTTTTTCTCATATTTTCCCCTTTACTTCTATACAGATTAATTATGCCTCGGCATAATGGCGTCCGGAATCGGCCTGCGTGCAAGCGAAGCAGCAGCATCTGCGCGAAAGAAGTTAAAATTATTCAATATATAACTAAGTATATTTTTGGATTATCTATAAACAATATAGATAATCAATAAAGTTCCTTTATTGCACTAACCAGCTAAGTCAGTTCAAGGACAATTTTTCACAGGATAAACATCAATTTTAACATATATATACATTAAAAATCACCTCCAAGAATAACTAAAGAGGTGATTTTTATCAAACGTTATGACAAACTATCATTCTTATTATAAACGAGCACGCATATTGCTTTGAAATCAATTATGCCTCGGAATTGCGCCCGGAATCGACTTTGTGCTTCCCTTCCAACCCTTAAATACTCGCCACATTTCCTCATATTAACTTTAGCAAAAGTGATACTATCATAAAGGAATTTTTTTAACTAAAAAGTGACTTTACTCGTGGTACCGCTCTTGCTTAAAAGCGCTAGACTAGACAATGCTCTTTTGAAAATGAAAAAGCTTTTTACATATTTTCAAACTGAAATAAATCAACTATAATGGTATTTAAATGTAAGAAATTCTAAATTCAACCCATTTATCTTTTTTTATACAAATCCACTATAAAGGAGCACGAAGATGAAAAAGAAGGTTTTATCTTTACTCATGGCCATAATAATGGTCCTATCAATTAGCGTATCAGCGTTTGCCTATGAAACGTCGCCACCAGCGACAAGAGGAGAAATCGTTAAAACCTTGTTGATGGCAGCAGACGCTTATCAACCAGGAATTAATAAAGAAGACATTATGCAAGGCTCTAAAAACGAAGATTTAAGAGAAAATGAGCCAGCTAAGAAGGTTGAAGCTTTAGTCATGTTGAGTAGGGCATTCGGCGAATTGCCAAAGCCGGTCGGAAATGATCTGCGCAGCGGAACATTTGGTGTCGAGTTCACTGATGTACCAGATTGGGCTAAGAAAGATATCGATAAACTTGCAAAGGCAGGCGTACTGATGGGAAAACCTGACGGCACATTAGGCGCAAATGACAATATTACGATCAATGAGTTCAAAAAAATTATTGCCAGAGTGTGGACGCTTAAAGGCTCCCATTTAAATGACGATTTTTATGAAGCAATCAATAAGGAATGGTTAAATAAATCGACAATTCCGACAGGAGAAATCATGGGTGGCGGTTTTCCTGAGCTGCAAAAGCAAAATACCGATAAAATAGAAAAAATAATAAATGAGCTCGTTGGTAAACAATTCGATAAAGGAACAAAAGAACAGAAAATTGCCGACTTTTATTCGACTGCGTTGGATAAAAAAAATAGAAATAAACAAGGGATTGAGCCCATCCAAAAATATGTAAAGGCAATTGACGGGGCTAAAACGCTTGCTGAGCTCGTTCAAGCAGATCTTGCCCTGGAAAAAGAATTGGGTCTAAGCTCATTATTCAGCTTTACAATCATGAACGATGCAAAGAACAGCAGTGAAAATGCTTTATATTATACCGGATTAGCTACTGGTCTGGATAAGAACAGCTTTGTAACGGAAGACGAGATAGCGAAAAAAGCCTATATTCAATATATGTCTAAGCTTCTCGTGTCATCGGGTGAGGGAGAGTCTGCAGCGAAAGCCCACGCCGAGAAAATTTACGGGATGGAGAAAAGCTTAGCTTCCGTATCGCTTGAACCTCATGAACAAGGCGACGTCAATAAATACTATAATCCGTATACAATCGAACAATTCGATGATATGTTCAAAACAGTAGATATGAAACAAGTCTTAAAATCGATGAAAGTCGACAGTGCTGATAAAGTAATCGTATTCGATGTGAAGTTAGCACAAAAAGGCGCGGAACTCTTGTCTGAAGATAATCTTGACATACTTAAAGCTTACTCCAAAGTACAACTGCTTTCAGCAACTGGCCGTTTATTGTCAGATGAATTCAAAGACGCTGCAAATGAGTTTTCCGCGACGTTATACGGCGTTACAGGAGAAAAAACAGATCAGGAAATCGCAGTTGCCATGACAACTGGCACAATGAGCGGATATTTGGAGCAAATGTTTGCCGACAAACATTTTTCACCAGAAGCTAAAAAAGATGTTGAACAAATGGTAGAGAAGTTAATCGCTACGTATGAAGAAAGAATCCAATCTCTTGATTGGATGTCAGAAACAACAAAAGCTAAAGCAATTAAAAAGCTGCATACGATGATTGTTAAGATCGGTTACCCAGATAAGTGGGATACGACATTAGATAAAGTAGCTATCAAGACATATGACGAAGGCGGTTCGTTGTTCTCTAATACCTTCACAGTAACCAAAGCATACATTGATAACACGAAAGCCAAGCTAGGAAAACCGGTGGATAGAACAGAATGGTTAACAAGCGTTTATACCGTAAATGCATTCTACAACCCTTTTAATAACGAAATTACGTTCCCTGCCGGTATTCTCCAAGCGCCTTTCTATGATATTAATGCTAAACCTGAAGAAAATTACGGTGCCATTGGCATGGTCATTGGCCATGAAATCAGCCATGCATTTGATAACAATGGATCTGCCTACGACGAAAATGGAAATGCAAATAACTGGTGGACAGAAGAAGACTTTAAGAAATTCGAAGAGAAAAACCAGGAACTGATTAAGTTCTATAATGACATTGAGATTATTCCGGGTGTGTTGAATGATGGTCAACTTACACTAAGTGAGAATGTCGCTGATTTAGGTGGAATGGCGGCTTCGCTGCAAGTTGTATCCAAAATGAGTAATCCGGATTATAAAGCATATTTCGAAAGCAATGCAGAAATATGGAAATCCACAACCACAAAAGAATTTGCAGCATATCTGAGCAAAAACGATGTACATTCAGCCGCTAAAATTCGGGTAAACCGCACGATTGTGAACTTCCAGCAATTCTATGATACCTATGGAATTAAGCTTGGAGATGGCATGTATGTAGCTCCAGAGGATCGAGTTTCCATCTGGTAAAAATTAGAGTAGATAGAGCTATTTCCGATAGCTCTTACATCAGTGTATAGAAGCAAAGGCTGTCTAGAAAGTCTTTTTAGCGTAAATACACCGAAATAAAAAGCCCAAGAATGCTAATTTTACGGCATTCTTGGTTTTTGCTTTTTTCAGCCATGGGGGTAGTATCAGCGTTAACTAACACCACCCGCATCTTTTATCAGCCATAAGATGGCATTTAAAGATATAATCAGGATCTTTAAAATAATGGATAGAGAGGTATCAAAAATATGTAAGTTATTTGAATCCTTCACATTCAGAAGCGGAATAACAATCAAGAATAGAGTCGTTATGGCACCTGTGACAACCTGGTCAAGTAACTAAAGAGGCAGGTGGAATTTATCTTTTCGAAACAAAAGAAACGGCTGAAAAATATTTAGATATGCACTCTAAAAGATTAGCTGGCTTTGGGGTAACAGATGTCAACGGAAAAATCTTTTTCATTAATTCTTACTAAGATCAATAAAGGACCAGTAAGTAAATAAACTAACCATCTCGTTTCAAACCCAACATTTTTTGCAAGAAGTTTTTCATCTTATTTGTTATGTCTTCTAATGTAAAAAAACAAAAAATATAACCCTTGATACAGCAAAAACTACTCTGTATCAAGGGTTATTTTAGTGTTTAAAAATGACGTTTTTATGTTTAGACAGCTTTTCATGCTTATGCTTGTAATGCCTCAATTGTTTGCGCTACTTGCTCTTCTGTTAAATTGTGACGCACAATGTAGCGGTTTCGCGCATGCTTTGTACATTCGATTGTACAGCCACCTAAATGCTTTGCTTCATTTTCTTCAGATGCAATGATTTGCTTGTTACATTCAGGGTTTGCACAGTTAATGTAACGTTCACAAGGTTCGCCGTCATAGTGATCACGACCGATAATAACATGCTCTACTTGATTAATCGGTACCGTTAAACGCTCATCAAATACGTACATTTGACCGTCCCATAATTGGCCTTTCACAACAGGGTCTTTTCCGTATGTTGCAACACCGCCGTGTAATTGGCCAACATCGCCAAAGCCTTCACGTTTCATCCAGCCCGAAAACTTCTCGCAACGAATCCCGCCCGTGCAGTATGTTAAAACATTTTTCCCTTCGAATAGCTCGCGGTTTGCACGTACCCATTCCGGTGTATCGCGGAAGTTTTGTACATCTGGTCGAATCGCGCCACGAAAATGGCCGACATCGTATTCATACGTATTACGCACATCTAATACTACTGTATTTTCATCTTGAATTTCAGCAAGGAATTGTTCTGGTGACAGGTAGCGACCTGTTAATTCATGTGGGTTTACGTCTTCTTCTAAGCCTAAGTTTACTAACTCAGGACGTGGGCGTACGTGCATTTTTTTGAATACATGCCCATCTGCCGCATCAATTTTGAAGACAATGCCTTTAAATAATGGGTCTTCTTCCATGTTTGCCATGTATTGCTCTGTTTGCTCAATCGTACCTGAAACAGTACCGTTAATGCCCTCATTGGCTACTAAAATACGACCTTTTAAACCGATTTCTTTACACATTGCTAAGTGCGTTGCTGAAAATACAGCTGGATCTTCAATTTTCGTGTAATGGTAATATAATAAGACTTGATAATTCATTGTATCCACCTATCATTTCATATATTTGCAGGATATACCCGATAGTGTCTTTTACGACCTATTAAACATAAAGGATAATCATTTAATATGCTATCGGTAATTAGGCTGAAATGGGTATACAATATTGTTTTTAAAGAACTTTTGAAGTGTTCAGCGGATTTGAACTAACAAGAAATAACCGATCCAGTTAATGAGATCAATAAAGTAAAGAACTGGTAAGTAAATAAATTAACTATCTCGCTTTAATGTAAAGTATACGACTTTTTTGAAACCCAACAAAATGACAATATTAATTATAAATTTTGCAGAAGTTTTTAATCTTATTTGTAATGTATTTTACTATAAAAAATAATTTGAAAAAAATATAAACCTTGATACAATAACAACTACACTGTACCAAGGTTTATTTTAGTGTCACATCATCTTATATTTTATATGACAAATATAATTATAAATAAAATGTGACAGTATTAGTTATAACTCACATGTTGGTTTGGAATAAAGTTTGATTAAAAATATGCTGCAGACGTTGATTTTATAGATAGAAGAAACCCATTCATTTTGAACAAAGATTGATCAAAATGAGTGAAATTAATTTTAACTAAGATTAGTTTTTTATAAAAAAGTTTGATTAAAAAGCATACTTTTACTCATTTTTTCTTTTTACGAAGTTTATTTAGAAGTTTTTATAGAATCAGATAATTTTGCATTATTTAAAAAATACTCATTTAGTTCACTAATACACTCTGAATATTCTACTAAATTTCTCCTAATTTCCACATATTTATTATCATCAAATATAATCTTTGTTCCATTTCTATGTACGCTCTCCAAGTAAGATGTTCCAGAGTTAGGGTCCTTTAACTCTTTTACATGCGCTAACGTGTTCCTAATTAAAATAATCTCTTTTTCAAAATTTGATATTCTTTCCTTAATAGAAAGTAATAATTCCCTTTTTTCCTCAATTTCTATTCTTTCTTCTTGATTTGATTTTGATTGTAATAATACATTTAATTCTTTTATATCACTTTTTAATAAACTCTGAAGCCCTGTATACAGATTATAAGTTGTCAAAATATTCTCATCTATCAATTCATTAATATTTTTTTGATGAATGACATTAATCAATTCACTCTCTTTTAAAAACTGTTCCTGTTTCTTATCACAAATGTTTTTAAGGATTGTTGCTTTTTTTATATCATTTTCATAGATCACACTAAGATAACCTTTGAGAATATCTGCTATTTTGGATTCAAGATCTATAGTTTCTGCTATAACTAACCCTCTCATATTGTTAACATCCTGAACTTTTTTAATCGTATTTCCAATCACACCGTTTACTTTTTCTTCAAACTCTTCGAAATCTCTACTTGAACAGAAAATCCCATCTATCCCTTGTTTTCTAATCAAATCTCGAATAAATTTTGCCCCACTTTGTGAATAAAAAACTATATCCGTGTATATCTCAAGGTCCCTGATGCTTTTAATTATTTCATCACCTTTTTGGTTTTCTAAACTATAATCCATTAATATTAAATCACAATCACTTTCTTTTAATATTTTAAATAGACCTTCACTATCATTATCATATCTGTGTACAATCATTTTAAAACCTTTTTCTTCCAAAAGTTCATTTATCGCATCACTTATTGTAGAAAACCACGATACATTATCTTCAAACCATAATATCTCATATTTTAATCTCATTTTTGCACCTCAATTTTAAACCCTACACCTTTTTCTATATTTGACAATACACTAATTGTCCCGTTTAACTCTGATAATATTTGTTGAGTATGGAATAATCCTAACCCTGAACCTGAAGTTGTACTGAAACCTTTTTCAAATATCTTACTATAATTTTTTATGCTTTCATCAAGACCATGACCATCATCAACAAAGTTAAGAATTAATTTATCATTTTCTACTACTAGTTCTATACTAATATTTTGAGCTTTAAATTTTCTTGAATTATTGATTAAATTATCTAGAACAATCGATAGCTCTATAGGTTTAAATTTAGTAACGAAAGAATTATTTGGATTGCTACTAATTTTAAAAATCAAATCATTATCGTCCATTACTCTACATACATTTTCAATATAATCTTCAATAAAGATTACAAGGTCTGCTTCAATTTTTTCAGATTGGAGATTAAAATTTGCTTTAGTAGCAAATTTAACTACAGATATAATTTTTTTATTCAAAAATTCAATGTTATCTAACATTTTCTTCACTTGCTCTATACTAAATTCTTTACCATTAGCTATACGCCTGTTCCAAATGACTAACTGTGCATTTATATCATTTGAGTAGATTCCTATTTGATGATGCAAACTAATTATATTATCTAAGTCTAAAGTAGAAACTGATTTTAAAAATAAATTTTGATTAAATGTTTGCTTTAATTCTGATTTAGTTTGTGTTATCTCTTCTTCTTTTTTCTCTAATTCAAACTCTCTAAAAATAATTTCTTCTTCAAAACTTTCTTTTTCATCTAATAATTGATTAAATCTCTTACCAATTTTCGTTATTTCCTTATGTAAATCTTTATTATCTGTTGATCTAAGTGCTGTTTTTGCTAAGTCTGATATCTCTTTCGATACACTTTTATCCTGTCTTTCTTCAATGATATCAAAAAAATCCTCATCATATTCAATACTAATAACATCATTTGCTTTTGAGATCTTTTTAATAAATTTTAAAATATCTTCTTTTACATCCTCCGGATATAAAGCAGGACTTTCAATTCCTTCCGTTTTTATAGGATCTCCCCATCTTATAATATCTATTAAATATTTTTCGAGGCGCCTTAATGATGAATAAAATGATTTTTCTAACATAATGTAGCTTTCATTTTTTATTAAACCCCCATCTCTACTAGTAGTTTCTTTAAGTTCTTCATTAACCCCAGCTATTTCTATCCTACCTATTACCTCTCGAGAACCAAGGTATCTTGCATAACCTTGAGTTTTTCTTTTATCCATTCCAAACGGATCATCACCAACATCTCCAATTGGAAATATTCTGAAGCCGTTTTTAAACAAAAAAATAGATCCATAATTAACTGAATCAACTCCCATTATTTTTTTGAAATGGATTTTTGCTGAACGATTTAAATAGAATATCTCTATATTGATATTTTTTAATAGATGAAAAGGATTCACTTCAATAAGTTTATAAATTATTTTCCCTCTATCTTCTAAAGTTGTTTTTATATAAGCTCCATCTTCAGTTATCCGACTATGTATTCTCATAGTTTTTATTTCCAACACTTTAAAAATCGTATTTTTCACATAACCATTTACTTTGTCATTATCATCTTTTTTATTGTCATCTATTTTCTTTTCGTCATTCACAATAATTTCTATTGAAAATTCTTCATCTTGTTCATTAGGGTTAATTAATTTTTCCAGAGATTTTTTTAAATTTAATATTTTTTTTCTATCCCATTTATCTCTGAGTTTTGTTAATTCTAAAATTGTTCCATGACTAATTGGATAGTCACATGAATTTAATGTATCATGCGTTACATTAATATTTAAAAATTCTTCAGTTTGATCTTTTTCGAACTTTTCCCAATCCACTTTGATGTTTTCAATTTTTGTTGATACTTTATCCTTTATTGTTATAAGGTTTAGATTACTTGCTAATCTATCACAAGAAAACCTTCCGACACCCTTTGCGCCTGCGTATCCTCTTTTAGACTTCAACTTTTCTCTATAATCTTTTGTTTCCCTGTCATCCTCAGTTCCATCTTTTTTTGCTGAGTATGCTACAAAAAGCCATTTGTTTTCTATATCTTCAATATCCATCCCTTTCCCATCATCAAAAATTACAATACTAGCGTTATTCTTATAAATATCATTAAAGACTATTTTCACATTTTTTGCATGAGCATCAAATGAATTCTTCACTAATTCAAATATTGCAACAAATTCATTAGTAATAAGCTCTTTACCAATCAAATTCTTCAAACCCGAACTTACCTTAAAAGACATTGTATTATTATTCATTTAGTTCATCCTTTTCAGTTTGAATTATTGCCTTCCTAATTTCTAAAGCTATCGCCTTTGCAAATAAAGGAGGTACAGCATTACCTACTTGTGTATATTGCGGGGTCTCATACTTTCTTCTATCTCCCCCAGTAGTTCTTTTTCCTTTAAACTCAAAACTGTCATCAAAGGATTGCAATCTAGCAAATTCTCTAACAGTAAGAATTCTTGGGTTATTCATATCATAATGAACAATATCATCTGGCAATGTTAATACAGTAGGTGAAATGTCGTTTTTATCAAGTTTCGCACATCTGAATTTTTTAGTTTGATATATTTCTTTCAAAGAAGGTGGTAATCTCTCTAGCAAATCATTTATACTTTCACCTGGATTTAATAAGCTAAACCGTTCTATTGTCTTATCATTATGATTTGAAGTTTGATGATTAAATAGTGTCCTTGACCGAATAGGCAGTCCATTACTCCCTGGTGTAACTCCTCTTCTTAACATTTTTTGATAATCAGATTTATTTCCATATTCATTGTTATATTTTATTTGGATTTCTCCATTACCTATGAAATTTAAATCTGAAATAGCATCTTCAGTATTAACAAAAATATTTTGCGCAGTAGGAAAATTAGGTGGGGTAACTAAATCTTTATATTTACCACTTCGATATCTTCTTATCTTATGGCCTAAAAAAATTACACGAGGTCTATTTTGAGGAACACCAAAATCCTTTGCATTTAACACTCGAAAATCAACAAAATACCCCATTTTAAAAGCTTCGTTTTTTATTATTTCCTGCGGACTTACATCTTCATAGATTTGGCCATCTAAACCTTTTATTTTTTCGAATTTATATGATAAGAGCCCCTCAACATTTTCAATCACAAAATATTCCGGTTTCACAAATTTAACTACTTTTAAATATTCAATAAATAATGTATTTCTAATATCATCTGCTAATCTTTTTCCTGATAAACTAAATCCCTGACAAGGTGGCCCTCCTACGATAACATCGATTGTTTCATTCCCTACAAACTCCTTAAGTTTCTTCTTACTATGTGTTAAATCTCTAATGTCTCCATTAAAATAGTTTACGTTATAACCCAATTTCTTATGTCTATTTATATATGTTTCTGCTGCTTCCTTGCTATAATCTGTTGCGGAAACAATATGAAAACCTGCTTGTAAAAAACCTTCAGACATTCCTCCTGCACCAGAGAATAAATCTAAAACTTTTAACTCCCTTACCATTCATATCACCTATTTTCAAATATACTGGTACCAGGATATCATATTAAAAACTGCTTGTAATCATATTTATTTACATTTTAAAATCCAAAACAGCTATCTATTCTCCTAACTTCTTTAATAAGCAATCTTTATTCTAACTCAATAATTCGATTGAATAATCTACCTGCCCAATGCCTAGGCTCTTTCTTTCCATGCCTCAATAAGAAAAATTTAAATGGAATAAATTTTAGTTCTTCTTTGTCCCAAGTCCCCAAGGCGTTTATTAAGCTTGTTAATACTCGTTGATATACGTATGCTCTATTTTCGAGTTTATTTAAAGAACATATTAAAGTCGATAATGCTTTATCTTCACGCTCTATTTCAATCACGCTGACTTCTCTTCCAGAAAACAACCTCACCTCAGCAATCACATATTTCCTTTCCGTAATACCATCACTTAAATAAACAAAACGCTTCGTACTAGAAAAACCCCTTAAGCTCCCTTGAATGGTATTAATAGATAGTACTTCATGTAAATCATGTAATACTCTCATTACTTTTATAAAATCACCTAATTCACCATCAATCTGGATATCCAATAATGATTGCTCTAATCCTTTTGTGACTAGATTCCCTCCTAAATCAGCTGTTGAGCGTTTACCTTCTTCATTTATAAATCGTTTCTTTGTATTTTCATCTTCAAATTCTCGCATTTTATTAGAATTTCTACGCATCTTTGTTATTTTTGGTGGCTTAAAATATTCATGTTTTTGATTGTCCATTTCAATAATATCAAAATCATCAGTTGTCCCTTCAATTTCTTCATCTAACAATAATTCATCTTGCTTACCATTTATATTTCTCTTATGTAATGTATATTTCTTAGGTTCATTGTATTTTTCAGATTGGACTACTTCAGGGTGACCAAAAGTAATTTCACTGTAAGGAATAAGTTTATTTTTCACACTTACCACTCTTAGCACAGTGCCACCAGTTGCATTAGATTTCACTATTGCTTTAATTGTAATTGGCTGGCTAAATGACCAATCAAACTTTAAAATACTAGTATTGTTAAATGTATAAGCTACATTCTCAAATATATTTCTTAAATCTTGATTTGTAAGTAGCCATACAAGTTGGTATAGAAAATTTGATTGTGTGTATTTTCGATTATACAGTGATGTAAAATCCAAATGGATTTTATTATCCCCATAGTGTTCTATAAAATATTGTGGGAATGAATGTGATTCGAAAAGTCTATATAGTAGAAAACGATTCGGTGCTAAAATGCTTCGAACTACCTCAATTAACGGAAGAATATAGCTTTGATTGGCTTGCTTTACAATAAAACTCCTTGAAATATCCTTATCATTCGTCCCGTAAATATCCCATTCTTTCTCATGGGTATTAACCTTATCTGGATAAATTGTGATGTCAATTTCCTCAGTTTTTTTTTTGGGTATGCTGCTTTTTCTAATATCGCCGTCCACATAATAATGTTGGATTGCCAATGCAGGGAGCGTACCCCAATCGACTAATAATTTTTCCGTTATACCTTTAGCTCTAAAATATGCGTAAATCATTATTTTCTTTTCATAGCGAAAAGGAGAGCTAATCCAAATTAATTGTGCTTGCTCTCCCTTTTCAAAAGGCCAGTTATTCAGTTTAACTTGTTGTTCACTCACCGTTTCTCACTTCCTGCTTCGTCTCTAAATACCGTTCTAATAAAGGTTTTATTTCCTGAAAATGATGTGATTTAACAGCTGCTATTCGTTGCACTTTCCACAATATTATTGGCTCACCGTTCTCAAGCAAATTATCAATTACTTTGTAGCAACGACGTAATTGGAACTCCTGTCCGGACTCCGTTATTTCATTTAACAACTGTTTCGTTTTTGATAACTTATCTAAACGTTGCTCTAAATTTGCAAGTATACCTAGCCTCTTGCCAATTTTCGAAGTAGTTATACGTATAGGTTCCTCTTCTCGTAGCAATTGCTGATAAAGCATCTTAATTTGTTGCACATATTGTTGATCTCGCTTCGACCAATCTACAGATGTTGTTGGATTATCTCTTAGCTGTACTTTAGGCAACACACTCTCTAAATAACATCGGTCATAATGATATAAATACATATACTGTTTCGCAAATTTTTTTCGTAATGTTGTACGAGAAAGATTTGGATTCTGTTTTATTTCTTTTAGCAATTCTTGCTTATATTGGCCTAATTTATCAAGATCGTATTCAGGACTTTCTACTAATTTTAATTCGACATTTCCATTTAAATACCTTTTAATTGTTTTAGAATCTACACCTAAAATTTTCGCCATCGCCCGAATGCTCCATTTTTCTTTTTCAAGAGCTTCTAATTTTTTTATCCATACCTCACCAAACGCTTTTACTCGGCCTATTTCAAACATATCTGTTGTATGTTTTCTTGCATAAATAAAACCACATGAACATGTAAATGTACCAATCAAATTTTTGGATTTATAGTCTCTGGTCACTTCTACCTTTTGAATTATTAGTTGCTGGTAATGTGATGCAGCCTTATTTAAACAGGGGAATGGTCCTTTACCAAAAGCCCCTATGTCTTTTGTAAGCACAACAAGCTCCTCTATATCTAGCTTTAAAAAATATAGAAAAAGCAAATGACGAAATGGATGTACATGACGTTTCATATTACGAGTTAATACCTTTAGCCAATTATATTCATCTTCCTCATTTAACTCGCTTTCATGGTATTTTAAAAAAACCCTCGAAAATGTAACTTTAAAAGCTTGATGCAACTCATGCTGACGAACCTGGTTCGAAGCTGTTATTAAATTATGCTCTCGTAACAATGCTTTATATTTAGAATTAATGTCTTCCCTTGAAAGTGAGTATAACGGTAAATGAAGTAATTTGTAAGCTTGCTTTGCTAAATAAACTGACACTTCTTTATGCGCATCGATCTCATATATGTCTGATAAATTCATATATCTTAATTCAAATCGAATATACTCAATTCGACTATCTTTGGTTACCGAGTATTCTCTTAATAGAACTTCATGGTGAGGACAATAATCTATTCCTTGTAGTTGATGCTCCCGATGAATATAGGGCTCTCCAAATTGTTCTGTATCTGATTTTGCACAAATAGCACAATAATAGATACCGCTTTTATTACAAATGCCTCCAGCGACCATTCCTAGCCTTGTATAAAGTGCCTTACCATCATCTTTTACATCATTTAATATTTCTTGTTGACGCTGCTTCGACAAAAATGAAGCATAATAAGGATAAATTGTGTGGTTAGCCAATAGCGATTCTACAGAATATTGAGCACCTAGTTTCTCTGCCAAAACAGAAAAATAGCTACCAATCCCTACACTCGGTATCACAGAACGATTGTCAAACAACTCTTCCAAAGTATCTTTACAATCAATATTGCCACTATAAAAATGATACCGGGCAATGGCTGAATAGATTAATTCATTTGGATAAGGATTTGTAAAAAACGGTAACATCTAATGTCCCCCTAGGAATACTCGACTTATTTCTATAATGCCGATATAGCTAGCTTTTCAGACATAAGATGTACCATTAGTTAAGAGAAAGTATTATAAATCATTTAATATAAATTCCTCTAAAAACGGTTTTATATATCCATTTATTTTTAATAATTCATACGGATGCTTTTTTCTTTCTAACGCTTTTACTCTTAACCTTACTAAAGGTAACAGTTCATCTTTATTTGTATGATTTAATTTCTGGTCTTTTTTCTTTTGATTTAAAGTCATTGCATTCTGTATAGCTTCTAACTTTAAATTGTTATATTCACTTTCAATTGGCTGGTTACCTACAACTTTGGAAACTAACTTTTTTATATCGTTAGGATTTAAGGTATCGAAAATTCCTAATGAAGCAATCTCATAACTAAGATTTTCAGTTATCTCTAGTCGTCTGTACTGAAGAGTATTTTGACGCTCTGTCATAGCTTCCTTGACTTTACCCTCATATTCGGTATTCTTTTTATGATTAATCATAAGATCATCTAGATTAATCATAATGTCCTCATACTTATACATTGCCTTTAAGTCATTCGTACGTAATGCATTCATCATAGGTTGGATAATTTTCAAATCTTCTCTTGCTGTTTTCTTTATTACTTTTGGTGTAATTCTTTCTTCTCCATTTGCTTCATCAAATAAGGCTCTTTCTTGAGCTAAAATGAACAAGTTAACTGCTACTGAGGTAATTCCTTGGCATTCCTCATAAAATGTTTTTTTCAACTCTTCTGTTAATTCTGAGTGAATCTTTAAACATTGAAATGCCCATAGAGTTTCTAAGAAAAATTCCCACTCTTCACTATCTTCTGCCATACGATCCCATATAATTGAACCATCACTTGCTGCACGACGAGCTTGTCGGAAGTTCCCTTTAAATAGTTGTTGTGCTTTCGAGGTACCAATTAATACTGTTGGTATACCTACTGTGTTTGATAACGTCACAAAGAAATTTAGCATTTCTTCCTGGTCATTTTTTGAATGAAGTAAATGCTGAATTTCATCAATGACAAGAATGCCAATGCCGTACATACTCGCTAATGATGTCATGTGTAATAACATTGTTGAGGTAACACGATTTAAATAACCGAATTTCTCTAAATAACGTGTACCTAATAAATCATCAATTGCTTTGAAGAAACTTTTACATAAGGTCGATAAGCTACCGTCATACGGACAATCTATTTTAAGCCAAACGATTTGAGTGCGATTAAAAGGATGTCCTTCGTACAATTCATGCTTAATGACTTGAGGATACATTAACAACAAACGTTCAATTGCAGTTGTTTTACCGATACCTGAGATGCCAATAATTGATAGACTATCTGCTGTTGAACGAATATGGTTTAAGCGTTCATCAATATATTGATGTGCCTGCTCTTCATCCTCACGTAGATGATGCAATATTCGAATCCGTTCAAGGAATGATTTATCTAACGGATTTCGGGCTAAATAACCACGACGAATCAAAGTTGATAACCGACGCTCTACTTCAAAATGGATTGGCAACGGCTGAATGAAGTTTTTCACACGTTTTAAAACATGATAACGAATATTTGCTTCACTTTTCTTATCTTGTTCACTAATACGCGGCGTTACCACAAAACGATCCAACACATCATCTTCATCAAAGATTGGCGGTAGGGCTTCAATAAAAGGATTATGAGCATATTCAATAAGCATTTGAGTCTTATAACTTGCTTCTTCCATATCTCCTTTTAAGACTACATTATTCATCTTTTCCAAATTCCTCATCTCGCTTCCTCTTTAATTTTTCCATAAGACGTGAAGGTGATTTCTTTTGCGGTTGCTCTTCTAGCTTTATTCTAGATGTAATATCTATGATTTCTGTTGATTGTTCAGTTACAGTGGGTGACAAATCAAATTTTTCTTCCTCACGATTAGCTTGTTTTTCATTCGCTTTATTATCTCGAATCGCAGCTAGTTTTTCTTTTTTACTTGTAGGTTGATGTAGGGCTTGTTTTTTCTTTTGCTCTGCTGCCTTAATAATTTGACCCATCATCGTATCTGTATTAATTGTCAGTTGTACTTGCTTAGAGCGTTCCTCTTCCTCTAATTCATTTCGTAGTTGTTGCTGGAAAACAACTTCTTCTAAAAAGTCCAATTTATATTGCTGGCTAGACTCTAATAAAATGCATGTTTCATAATCCATTCCGTTATCATTTGGGATATAAATTTTGTCTAAATGACGTGGATCATACACAATATCAATACTTTTGTTTTTCAGCTTTGCATACCATTGTTCTTCGATTGCTCGCTTTGATCCATATAATAAATTTTTGAATTTGATACCTGCTCGTGAAATTGTGGCTTTACCACGTGGCAACACATTTAAACGTAAAATATCCCTATCTACTGTACGAAGACGACCTTTCCGATTTTGAATACCCCAGTTCCATAAATTTATAGGAGTTGGCACAATGCCATCTGTAATCATCACTTTTTCCATCGGATACTTATCAATGATTTTATGGTTATGCTGAAGCATCATCGTAATGATTAATGCCGTAAACTCCTTTAAATTCAGCGTAGCATCGAGCCTATAATCTCTATCCCCACGCTCTCGATATTCTTTTTGAATAGCACCAGGTGCTTTCTGTTTTACTTTTCCATTAATTGTACGGAATTTACGTTCAACGATACCTTTTAAATCCCCTCGATACGCTGTTGTATTTTCGATTTTGATATTTAAATTATTAATAAGTCCAGCTACTGCATAGCCTTCAAACTCGCCTCTGTCAGCAATAATTATTTCGGGTAAATGATACGTTGGCCATTGCTCATCAGTAATCTCAATATCATATTGCTTACAAAATTCAACCTTATCAGCAACCATATTATCTAAAGCCATCATTGCTCCTAGCCAAGACGGGCCTTCCAATCCTACATATATTCCTGTAACGATACGTGAATATACGTCAATAATTGCATAAACAACAGGTCTACCTATAATTCGATTTATATCAAAAGAGCTGACCAAATAAATATCCGCAATCGTTGCATCGATTTGAAAGCGTGTGCCAGGTCCGTTTGTTTCAATTTTAGAATTACTTAAAATAGGACGATGTTTTAACTCGTATTCCTTAGCACTTTTACGAAATTCAATATCTTTTTTAGGATCTTCAAGCTTTTTAAACCAGTAGTAAAATTGATGATATGAAGGAATACGATTTGCTTCCCAAATACGATATTGAATTTCTCCATCTTCTTTATAACGGTCTGCATAAAAATCACGCAAAATAAAATGGTACACATCTTTTAACGAATAGTTATTGGCTTTGCGGTAGTATTTATTAATGGCATGTTCAAATTGCGTCTTAATCTCCTCAGTTATATTAATGCCACTTCGATATTCACCATTTACAGTTACTCTACGTGGGCGACCAACCTTATTATTGCTAAGATTTTTAGTCTTCCCTCGACCACCCGAGTTTGCGTAATCAGGTAACATAGCATTTTTGTTCATACCTCGTTGCCAATAGCGACTTAGCAGTTTTTTCACCTTTGTTTTGCCTAGGCCACTCTCGGCGGTAATCTCTATTATTTTTACTTCACGCCCCTTTTTCTTTAGTAGCTCTTTCATATTAGGGAGGATAAAATTTTCTACAGTTGCCCAGTCCTCATCTCGTTTGCTAATTTGAACAGACGTTAATTCATCATCTGGAATTGCTTTTGCAAAAGGATCGCTTATTCTCAATAATTCACCTTGCTCAAGCTCTATCTCTAAATGGCTATATAGCTCTCTTTTAGGCATAGCACTCGTTGTGTCAATATTAACTATATAGGCGTACGATTCTTCAATTTCAATAATACGAATGCGTTGTGAATCTGCTGTATATTGAAGTACTTGATTAATATAAATCAACCGTATTTCACCTTCTTCAACTTGCTTTCATCTATTGATTGAATAACAATTATTTGTTCCACGTTTAACGGCTCTAACATGTCTACTCGAATGATTTTCTGTGCCAGTAAATGATAAAATAGCGTCATACCACTTCCTAAAGGCATATGTGTCTCTTTATCAAATACATTTGTAACTTCTCTAATGCTTTTGCTTTCACATAATATTCTCTGTAACAGTGCCATTGCTAAATCTTCAATATGTTGTCGGTTCACATTTTGAAATGCATCATATTGTTGAATATCATAATAATCATGAATATAGCTAATATTCCGAGCCATTTCTTTAGGAATCTCCAACTCTGTTACAATGCCCCAATCAATTTGCCTTCGCTCCCAATAAACTCGTTCAATCTCAAACTTTTCAATAACTCGATGTTTTAGTAGCTCATCTTTCATTTTTATTGTTCGTGCAAGCTCTACTAACCCATTTCCTTTTTCTACCGTTAATAAAAAATCCGTTGTCATTACAACTGGCTCATTCGTTTTAGGGTCCGTAGGATGTTTTAGACCTAATTCATCAGCAATGACAATTGTTTCTTCCAACGGCAATAAAGGAAATTGTTCTCGAATATCAACAACGAAATCCGAATATTCAATTAAATAAAAGTAGTTTCGTTCCAAATCTGATAAAAATTCGTGCTGCCTTTTCGTTTTAATACCTTTTAAACGAGTGGATCTTCCCAATGAGGAAACATCTTGAATATTCAACCACGGTTTATAATCGGCACCAATTCCCGAGCCACGACCTTCTTTAATCCACTTTTCAACTTTAGATGTTCTAGTTCTTTTAGACATAAAAAACACCCCTTTGGCTAAATAATAACCAAAGGGGTAAAGCTTCGCAACTTTTTTACAATCGTCGCGACTTTATTTTAAACATCGTATCTTTTTTATAAACATCGCAACTTTATTTCAAAGCTACATCACAATTGAACTCTATCTCAACAATTACTCAACAGTCACTGATTTAGCCAAGTTACGTGGTTTATCCACATCACAGCGGCGGTGTAATGCTGCGTAATAGCTAATTAATTGTAATGGCACTACAGAAACTAGTGGTGTTAGTAATTCATGAACTTGAGGGATTACTAAACGGTCACCGTCTTCATCTACGCCAGCCATGGCAATAATGCATGGGTATGCTCCACGTGCTGCTACCTCTTTGACGTTACCACGGATGTTTAATCCTACTGTTGCTTGTGTAACAAGGGCAAACACCGGTGTACCTTCTTCGATTAAGGCAATTGTTCCGTGTTTTAGCTCGCCACCTGCAAAGCCTTCTGCTTGGATATAAGAGATTTCTTTTAGCTTTAGGGCACCCTCAAGACTTACATAGAAGTCTATGTTACGGCCGATGAAGAATGCGTTGCGTGCGATTTTTAAGTAGTCCTCAGCAATATCCTCTAAAACATCTTTTGAATCGATAATTGTTTGGATACCGTTTGCTGCAATCGCAAGTTCTTGTTTTAAATCGTATTCTAAGCCTTTGCCATTAGCTTTCGCTGTTACATATGCTGTTAGAGCAAGTACAGCTACTTGTGCTACATACGCTTTTGTAGAGGCTACCGCAATTTCTGGACCTGCATGTAATAACAATGTATGGTCTGCCTCACGTGAAAGTGTAGAGCCAGGTACGTTTGTAATCGTTAATGTTGGATAACCAAGCTCTTTAATTTTCACAAGTACTTGACGGCTATCTGCTGTTTCACCTGATTGTGTAATAAAGATAAACAATGGTTTTTCTGAAAGTAATGGCATATTGTAGCCGAATTCACTTGAAATATGAACTTCCACTGGGATACCAGCCATTTTTTCAAAATATTGCTTACCGATTAGACCTGCATGATAGCTTGTGCCGGCTGCAATAATATATAGACGGTCTGCTGCTTGTAATGCTTCTAAAATAGTAGCGTCAATTGTTAATTCGCCATTCTCACCTTCGTACGCTTGAATGATTTTACGAATAACTGTTGGCTGCTCATCCATTTCTTTTAACATATAGTGAGGGTACGTACCTTTTTCAATATCGCTCATATCAAGCTCAGCTGTATATGGAGAACGTTCTACTAATGTACCGTCTAACTTTGTAATTTCAACGCTAGCTTTGTGTACGATTACGACCTCTTTATCGTGTAGCTCCACATATTGATCTGTTACCTGTAGCATTGCCATCGCATCTGAAGCTACAACATTAAAGCCTTCACCAACACCAACTAAAAGTGGAGATTTGTTTTTCGCAACGAAAATTGTATCTGCCGCTTCTGCATCTAATAGAGCTAATGCGTAAGAGCCATGTAATAAAGATAATGTTTTACGGAATGACTCAGCCGTGCTTAAACCTTCTTTCACAAATAGCTCTACTAATTGCACGATGACCTCTGTGTCTGTATCAGATTTCATCGGAATACCTTTTAAATAAGTTTTTTGTAATAAATGATAGTTTTCGATAACTCCGTTGTGTACTAGCGTAAAACGTCCTGATGCACTTTGGTGAGGGTGTGCATTCAAACGGTTTGGCACACCATGAGTTGCCCAACGTGTATGGCCGATACCCACTTTAGCAGCAACGTCCTCGTCCACTGCATCACGTAAATCTGCAATACGTCCCTTTTCTTTAAAGACTGTTACACCATCTTCGTTACGTACTGCGATACCCGCTGAATCATAGCCACGGTACTCTAGTTTCTCTAAACCTTTTAATAAAATTTCCTTTGCATCTGATTCTCCAATATATCCTACAATTCCACACATAAATTTCTTTTCCTCCGATATTGTCAATTTGACGCAACGACAAACTAGACCTCAACCTATCGAATTTTTTAATGAATGTAAAAGCCATGCTAATTTTTTATGTAAAATAAGCAAACTAATACATGCACATTGTTAACACCCATTCAGCCATCTGAACAGTACCCATTCGATACGTGCGGTTTCTCTATTTATCTATTGCTTTAACTATACCTTTTTCATTTTCTGTACATTCAATCGCTTAAATGCTTTCAAAATGAAAAGTGACAATCGGGTACGTCGATCGGGAGGCATCCGCCGAACTTTCGATAAACCTCCACCTCGTCTGCTGAAGATAGTTTCGTCCAATTTCTTCAGCTCAGGCGCTATAATTGTTTTCCGATTTTGCGCTTTCTTCCCTCCTTATGCGCTCTCGTTAAATGATAAGGTCGGACCTCATATTCAACTTCTCCATCATACTCAATCATATGCTATACGTCAAATTTTCGTTATAAAAAACACCTATTTACCCTACTTTTCAGTGACAAAAAGTAGACAAACAATCTGCTATAAAGCCTATCTTGAGATTTATGCCTTGGCATAATTGAGCTGCCGCTTCACTTACGTTACATAAAGAAGTTTAAACTATGATGTTTTTTCCTTATGTCAGCAATAAATATTTCGGCTATGGATTTATTTTGAACAGTGTCGAAGATAAATCGTCCAAAAGTAACTATCTACCTGGAGAAATCCCATTCTTTTATTGCTTGACAAAGCCACTACTTAGCAATATTATATACAGTACTTAGCAACACTTAGTACAGGTAAAGCTAGCCTGGGGGTGAGATCATGGATAATCTGAGTGAAATGCTCAAAGGAGTCTTAGAAGGGATTGTATTAGAAATCATTAGCCGTGGTGAAATATATGGTTATGAGATTGTCAAATATCTCACGCAGATGGGGTTCGAGGGCATAGCTGAAGGAACTGTATATGCGTTACTTATGCGATTGGAAAGAAATCGCCTTGTCAATATTGTCAAAAAGCCATCTGAAATGGGTCCACCAAGGAAATTTTATACGCTTAATGAACAAGGAAGAGAAAAATTAATATCCTTCTGGGCTAAATGGGATTTTTTAAGTAGTCGTATTGAAATTTTAAGAAATAATGGAGGGAACAAACATGAGCTTTAGTCGTGAAATTCAGGAGAGAATTAATCGTTTTACGAAAGAACAATCCCAGAATTATTTGCAGGACGCTGAGATGACTTATATAGAAAAGCTGCGCAAGAAAAGTGGGCAAACTAAACGGAAAATTGACAAGCAATTGTCGAAGTTTAAAGGGCGTTCCGATCAGGGGCGAGAAGCACAAGATGACATGATACTCTATATGAGCGATTATATGAATGATTTAATGTCACAAGGTTTAACGGAGCAAGAAGCTTTTAATAAGGCTAGCGAGGAATTGCAATTCGCCAGTAATTCTGAGCAATCTGAGGATTTAAATGAACGCTTTCAGCAGTATTACGAAAATCGTGATCCCGCAGATTATGAGGCAATCGGACTGTTTTATGGTGGCTTTCTATTTTTAGGATTAGGTATTGGCGGACTAAGCGGTTTTCTATCTGGCGGTGGATATGAAGCTTTTGTTGATAGAGGCTGGATTAACACGGCAATTGGCGCTGGTGTTGGCATTATCATTGGTATCGGACTCGGGCAAATTACCAATGCTATTATTGCGTTGAAAAAGAAGTAGGGCTGTTTTAATTAGAATAACTATGCATCGGCATAATTGCGCCGGAATCGGGATTGTGCTTATGCTCGCAAATGTTTTTGTGCGAAAGCGTAGCGGCAGCGGCACCTATGCAGGTCAGTTAGCTGTTATCGCATGGATGCGATAATTTTAGGCTAGCATCCTTTATTAACTCCTTTTCCGATTTTCGTGACATCCACCGGAGGGCTTTAACTTCTTTTACGGATGCTTGGACACTCGCTGAAAGAAGTTAAAACATAAAAGGCACAGGCAAACTACTTGTGCCTTTTAAGCTTAGCCTTCGTTACTCTCCAATAATTTTACAATTTCTCGATTAAATGCTGGTAGATCCTCCGGTGTGCGGCTTGTTACCAATTGCTTTTGGCAAACAAACACTTCCTCGTCATGAAATATCGCACCTGCATTTTCTAAATCTACACGAATCGATTTGTAGCCAGTTGCGTCACGACCATTTAATGTTTTTGCCGTAACGAGTAATTGAGGTCCATGACAAATAGCAAAGGTCGGCTTCATCTCATCCATAAATTCTTTGACAAATGCCACAACACGATCATCTACACGTAGTATATCAGGAGAAAAACCGCCTGGGATGAATAATGCATCAAATTCAGAAGCATTTACCTCATCGATATCTTTATCGATTTTTACTTTCTCTCCATTCTTACCTTCTACTTCAATGCCTGCCGTCGTATCAATCGTTATTAGTTCATGACCTGCCGCTTCTAATGCTCCTTTAGGACTTGTATACTCAGCGTCCTCAAACATATTGGTAATCACTGTAGCAATTTTAGCCATTGCAATATAACACTCCTTGTTATTGTGACTCTGTACTACTGTTCCCATTCTTTTCGAAAGCATTCATTTTTTGTTCAATCCTTCAATTTCATTTGTAAGGAACAAAAAAATAAAAACTCGACCTCCTATCAAAGGAAATCGAGTTCATACTATTTATTCAGTTAAGCCCATTTCTGCACGGACAACATCTGCTATACGCTCTACGTAACGCTCACAGTCTTCTTCTGTAGCCGCTTCCACCATTACTCGTACAAGTGGCTCAGTACCAGAAGGACGCACTAACACGCGACCGTTACCAGCCATATCTGCTTCTACTTCAGCAATCACTGCAGCAACTTTTGCATTTTCTGTCACAGCATGCTTGTCTGTTACACGTACGTTGACTAAACGCTGCGGGAAAATTTTCATTTCAGAAGCAAGCTCTGATAGTTTTTTACCTGTAGCCTTCATAATGTTAACAAGCTGAATACCTGTTAATAAGCCATCTCCAGTTGTGTTAAAGTCTAGGAAAACAATATGACCAGATTGCTCGCCACCAAGATTATAATCATTAGCACGCATTTCTTCCACAACGTAACGATCACCTACAGCTGTTTGTACACTATGCATATCGTTATCTTCAACAGCTTTGTAGAAGCCCATGTTACTCATAACCGTCGAAACGATTGTTTGCTTTTTCAAGCGACCAACTGTATTTAAATGCTTACCAATGATGAACATAATTTGATCACCATCAACAATTTTACCGTTTTCATCTACTGCGATTAAACGGTCACCATCGCCATCGAATGCTAAACCAACATCAGCACCCTTTTCTGTGACAAATTTAGCTAATCCATCTGGATGTGTTGAACCGACACCGTCATTAATATTTAAGCCTGTTGGTGAGGCACCCATCGTTGAGATATCCGCTTCTAAATCTGCAAATAGGTGTGTAGCTAGCGAAGACGTAGCGCCATGCGCACAATCTAATGCTACGTGGATGCCTTCAAATTCTTCAGCCACTGTTTGTTTTAAGTATTGAATATATTTTTGTCCACCCTCGAAGTAGTCGCTTACAGAACCTAAATCTGCCCCTATTGGACGTGGTAAAGTATCATCTTGAGCATCTAATATTGCTTCGATTTCAGCTTCTTGCGCGTCCGTTAGCTTAAAGCCATCAGGACCGAAAAATTTAATACCATTGTCAGCTACTGGGTTATGTGAAGCTGAAATCATAACGCCTGCATTTGCGCTCATCATTCGAGTAAGATAGGCCACACCTGGTGTCGAAATAACACCAAGACGCATTACCTCTACGCCGATTGATAAAAGACCAGCTACAAGTGCACCTTCAAGCATTTCACCTGAAATACGTGTGTCACGACCGATTAAAACCTTTGGACGGTCAGTTGCATCCTTCGTTAAAACGTAACCACCTACACGGCCAAGTTTAAATGCAAACTCCGGTGTTAATTCACTATTCGCGACGCCACGGACGCCATCTGTTCCAAAATATTTACCCATTTTAATTATTCTCTCCTTCAATGCAAGACGGCGGTCATGCTTGTCTATGCTGACAACTAGAACACTCGTCTGCTTACTTTTGGAAAAGTCTATTTTCGTTCATTCACTGGTAACTATTAATTATGCCCCTATGTAATTTATCTGGGCTTGTTAATAAGCACAGATAAATTTTAGCATAGGGTATTTTGATTTTAGCCTAAGTAACTTCTTCTCGTTAAAGAATACCTTTACCGATAGAGAACGAAATCTCTACTGAATCAAAATAAAATTATAGTCAGTTATTGTTTAAGAATCAATATCTTCTTCTGTTTTATCAGTAGGCGGCGGCGTGTTGTTATCAGAAGGAGTGCTAGTCTCCTCTGAAGGTGGCGAAGGAGTAGGTGTAGGAGCAGGAGGGTTAGTAGTTGTTGTCGTTGTTGTTTTTTCCTGCTCTACCTTCGTAATATCTGCCTTCACTTTAATTTTTGGGTCAGATATTTTTGTCACACCTTCTGGCAATTTCATTTCAAATTCATAAGTTTTTGATTCTGTAATTTTTGATAAATCAACCTCTAATGGTATTGCAGTTAAAGTATCTATCATAGATTTTCTACCGTATACTCTCACCTTTGTAGGACTAATTGTTAATTGGTTGACGGTAATACCATTCTCTGCTTTTCCTATTTCCTTCAGCACAACAGGCAACTCTCTACTGTAAGCCCCAATATCTACTTCTACCTTCACAGTTCCTGGTTCAATCGTCACGTCTAACTTATTTAAATCACGATCTAGTACTTTAACTGCCGCTACTTGTGAGAACGGTTCTTTCAAGCCTTGTTCACCCGTTACAGTAGCTTTTACATAGCTAATATTTTCAATTGCACTTTTGGCACCTGTAATATACACCGTAGCTGGATTAGCAATCATGCCATTTAAAATATATCCTTCTTCAAGTAAACGAGTATTTAGCTCAGGGTCAACACGAAACTCTTGTGTGACCTTTTCCTCAATGTTAACCTTTACAATCGCAGGGTCTAATGTAACTTGCAACTTCTCCGAAATATTTTCGTATTGTAGCCGAACATTATGCTCACCTATGAGTAATTTACTCAAATCTGCAAATACAGAAAAATCCTTCGACGCTTGAGCCTGTAAAACGAGTGTCATTGGACCTTTTATCGTAACATCTACTGTCTTTGGTATCCCTGTTACAATGAGGTTCTTATCGTCATAAAAAACATCTACTGGTACATCTCGGATTACCGCTGTTTGCTCACTCATTATTGTTTTATTTGAAGGAGATAATTCAGCACGAACGGAGAAAAATAACAATAAGGCTAAAATTAGCGCAACAATTCGTAACACCCAAGGGCTATCCAACATTTTATCCATTCTTTTTCCCCCTCCAAGTTAACTTAGAGGCTGCATTTGATTCCTGTGCTGATCCGAACCACATTTTACGTAACAGTCCTTCGAATTCTTCTAAAGAAAGATTTCGGTGTAGATTACCATTCAGTGTAATACTAATGGCACCGGTTTCCTCTGATACGACAATAGTAATGGCATCTGTCACTTCACTTAAGCCAAGTGCAGCACGGTGACGTGTCCCAAGCTCTTTTGAGATAAACGGACTCTCAGAAAGCGGTAAATAACAAGCCGCTGCCGATATTTTATCTTTTTGCATGATAACCGCTCCATCATGTAGCGGTGTATTAGGTATAAAAATGTTGATCAATAATTCAGATGAAATCTCAGCATTTAGACCTATACCTGTTTCAATATATTCATTTAGACCAGTTTCTTTTTCAATAGAAATTAACGCCCCTATACGACGCTTGGCCATATAACTAACAGATTTCTTCATCGCCTCAATAAGCCTTGTTTGTTCTTCTTCAACTTGACTAATCGAACGTTGGAACAACTTCCCTCTACCAATTTGTTCAAGACCACGTCTTATTTCAGGTTGGAAAATGATAATAATCGCCAAGAAACCGAATTCGATGACTTGTTTTAACATCCAACCTAACGTTTCTAACCCAAAAAAGTCTGTAGCAAGGCGCGCAATAATAATGACGAAAATGCCTTTTAATAATTGGACAGCCTTTGTACCTTTAATGAGGGTTAAAATTTTATAAATAACGTACCATACGAGCAGTACATCTAATAAGTTAATAACAATATTCACAGGTGTTAAATTAGCGAAATGTTCGATAATTTGCACGTGGCATCCCCCACTTTTCATTGCGAATCCATACACATATAAGTATAGCACATTCTTATCAAATGTAACTTTTTTCAAATAAAAAGTCTACTCAAAAGAGTAGACCTTTCAGCCTCTCACGTGCACTATCTATTAGGACGTATAGAGTGTTATTTAGTTGCTTGTTTCTCCTCGAATGTTACAGCAGACTTCACTGAATTTTTAATCGTATACCAAAGCCATTCGAATACTTCGTCAATTTCTTCTATTTTTCCCGAAACAACTGCCGAAGATGCCATATACTGCCCGTTAATAACAGTGACATTGCCATCCACTTCACCCTCAACAATTAAATCACCATTTTTAACAATAATGTCGCCTTTTACAACTTCACCCTTCGGCACAATAACCGTTTGACCTTCAACAACTAGGTTTGGCTGTTTAGTCACGGAGAACTGTCGGTCATCCATAAAACTACCTAGTAAAGTTGCACTCATGAATAAACAAAAAACTGCTGCTGCCACAAAGAGTGGATGCCGACGAATCCACTTTTGCATCCCTACACGACTTTTGGGTTTCGGTAAACGAGCCATCACGGCTTCTTCAAAATGCGGAGGTGATGTAATGTGGGAAGCGCTCTTCACAAAGGCGATTGTTTCACTTAATTCCTGCATCAACTGTTTACAATCACTGCATGTATGCAAATGTCGTTTTAACTCTTGCTCATGCTCACGACTAATGTCACCATCTAAATAATCATGGATATAGTCTATTATATGCTCTGGACAAGTATTCATGACGCTTCCCCTCCTACAGATTGTTTAATTGCTTTCGTAACGCTTCACGTCCGCGGTGAATCCTCGTTTTCACCGTTCCAAGAGGCATATCTAATATCTCGCTAATTTCCTGTAATGATAATTCTTCAATATATTTTAATACTATAACTGAACGGTATTTATCAGGCAAACGTCCAATTTCATATTGAATGCGATCTTGCAGTTCCATTTGCTCTATCTGTTCTTCAGGTAGCTGGTCATCTGCTGCGATCTGCGAATACATATCAAGTCCTTCTGTACCAGCTACTTCTGCATCTAAATAGTAATCCGGCTTTTTCTTCCGGATACGGTCTATACAAAGGTTTGTCGCTATACGATAAAGCCACGTCGCAAATTTTCTTTTCTGATCAAAAGTATGCAAGTTCATATAGGCACGAACAAAAGCTTCTTGTGCAATGTCCTCAGATTCTTGCTTGTTCCCTAACATCCTATAGCATACTTGGTACAGTTTGTGCTGATAGAGACTCACAATATCTGCAAATGCGTTTTGATCACCTTTAAGCACTTGTTTAATTTTCTTGTTTACTAACGCATCCATTGTGTTAATTTCTCCACCTTTACAACTGTCTTATACTATACGGCCTATCGATAAGAAAAGTTTCGTTTTATTATTAATTATAGCAAAAGATTTTTATACATTGTGGCAATAGGCAATTTTTTGTTAAATTTCTTTAAACTAGAGTTTCGCCAAATAAAGAGCCCATTAATGCTACTGCAACATCGGCAGTTCTATTCTTCTCATCTAAAATCGGATTAACTTCAACGAATTCAGCAGATGTTAGCATACCTGATTCCTGAAGCATTTCCATTGCCAAATGGCTTTCTCGATATGTAATACCACCAGGTACAGGTGTCCCAACCCCTGGCGTATAAAGTGGATCTAAACCGTCTAAATCAAGTGATAAATGCAAACCATCTACATTGCGCTCCCTTAAATAACCTAGAGCATCTTCCATTACACGCGTCATTCCAAGACGATCTACCTCATGCATTGTATATACTTTGATTCCTTGCTGGCTAATTAATTCACGTTCTCCTGGATCTACAGAACGCGCTCCTATAATAATAACGTTTTCAGGTTTAATTTTCGGTATATTATTACGAATTTTCACTAACCGTTCATGACCAAGTCCAATGCTTACAGCTAATGGCATACCATGTATATTACCAGACGGCGTCGTTTCAGGTGTGTTTAAGTCAGCATGCGCATCAAACCAAATAACGCCTAAATTTTTATAATGCTCACCTAGCCCTGCAAGAGTACCAATAGCAATACTATGGTCGCCACCAAGTACAAGTGGAAACTCCTTTTGTTCAATTGCTTCATTTACACTTTTCGCCAAAGATGTACTTACATCGATAACTTCCTCTAAATTAAGTAGCTGTTTATCAACAATAGTGCCTTCTTGTTTTTGACTAACACGTATATCCCCTTGATCATATACTACATGCCCTATTGCCTCCAAGCGCTCTACAACGCCTGCATAACGAATAGCACTCGGCCCCATATCTACCCCTCTGCGAGTTTGCCCATAATCTGTTGGTACACCAATAATAGAAACATTTAGTTTATTCATTTTTTCATACCCCCTTTAGATTGTAAGACTATTGTAAAGCCTGCATCCTTCTTGGCTCAACCTCGCAATTTTATGAATATTTATGCAATTTAAAAGAGCATAAAAAAATCTCCTGCTGTTTTCAGCAAGAGATTAGTATCTGTAGTTAATGTTACACTTTTTTTAGTTATAAAAGTGAGCCATGAAGGACTCGAACCTTCGACCCTCTGATTAAAAGTCAGATGCTCTACCAACTGAGCTAATGGCTCAAAAAAAATAAATATGGCTGGGGTACTAGGATTCGAACCTAGGCATGACGGAATCAAAATCCGTTGCCTTACCGCTTGGCTATACCCCAATCATTTATAAAAAACTGGTGGAGGGGGACGGATTCGAACCGCCGAACCCTAAGGAGCGGATTTACAGTCCGCCGCGTTTAGCCACTTCGCTACCCCTCCGAAATAACACATTATGGTGGAGGATGACGGGCTCGAACCGCCGACCCTCTGCTTGTAAGGCAGATGCTCTCCCAGCTGAGCTAATCCTCC
>NZ_SADV01000038.1 GCF_006864135.1 Lysinibacillus sphaericus
TTCAAACAGTACTCGACAATCTCAATACGTTCCTCAAAAGTTGTCTTTCTTCCTTCTGTCATAGCTTGACTCATTCCTTTACCGGAATCTTTTATTTCACTATGACTAGTATACTTTTTTACCCACCTTTTTAAAACTTAGGTACTACTAATCTCATATTTCGCTAACACTTCCATCTGTGAATAATTCCGTTGAATGTAGTCCTCCACAGCCGCTAACTTTAACTCTTTTGAATAGAATTTACATGAAGTAGCTTCGTGTAATCCATCACGTCCACTTGCCTCATATTTCATTTTCCAGCTATATAAAGTTTGAGGATTTAATGAAAATCTTTCACACAATTCGTTGATAGAATAGTTACCTTCTTCAAACAATTGAAGGATATGTAGTTTTAACTCGAGTGGATGTTTGCTTCGCCCCATAAAAAATACTCCCCTTAGATAAACAGATTTTATTTTTTAATCTGTCTACCTAATAGGGAGCATATCAATTAATTGAGTACCTGGTCCTTTAATATTATGTTCTCTATTTAAATAACATTCAGAAGAAATTTTTTATAACAAAAAATAAATCTTCTTTAAAGTGGTTATTTTGGTGAAAATAAAAAGCATTGGGAATTAATTGGATTATATGTTACTATCTATGCATGGGAGATTATTTCCAAATAATATATGATAGGAGATATACTTATGAAGAAAACTTTAGCCTTACTGTTTTTCAGCTTGTTCTTTGTTTTTGCTGTAAATATTGATAACACTAAAGCTGCTGAAGCTACGACAGATGCTGAAAAAGAATTCGACTTAACCATTCAAGAAAAGCAAGAGCAAGAAGTAATTTTACCTAACGGAGAAAAAGCTGTTATTGGTATTGAGCCGGTACCTCAAATAGAATCTCGTGTTTCCAATGACTACACAGCTAGTAAAGGAACAAGTACCTGGAGAGTTTATTTTGATGCTGCTACATTAGCTTCTGAATTTTATGCGACGGTTTATGTTCCTAGCTCGGGATATTCTGAAATTAAAGAAATATATGGGGAAAGACCTATTAGAATTCTTTTGGGAACTGTAAAGAGTGAGGATTTCAAATTAGTCAGACAAAAAGAAACTTCAAAATTGCCAGCACATGCATATTATAGAATTACTACAGAGTGGCTAACTGGTGGTGGTATTGGTAATACAGGTTCAAGTAGTCCAACGTTAAAAATAAGTGTTAAAGGAAGTAAAGTAACGACTGAAGCAGTTGGCTTTTGGTTGTGAGGTGATGAATGAATGGGTTTAATACCAGCACTTGGTTTTCTTATTATGTTTGTATTAGTAATAGTAGGTATTGTTTATTTAGTTAAAAAAAATAAACAATAAATTTTAGAGTTAAAAAGACGACTAAAAAGTCGTCTTTTTTCTTCATTAAAATTTCGGCATTACGCCCAAGTTGTATCTTATATTCGGCGTAGTACAACGATGTTTCCGTATCCAAACGGCTAGTAATCGTTTAGTAGTACATTCTCTTCAAAGCATGATCTAATTCATTCAGCCAGTGTTTCCCACCATAAACGACAAAGATTGTTTCGTTTTCTTCTTCATCAAAAACATGAATTCTTTGCGTAATAAGTAAATTTAAACCAAGTTCAGTTCGATCTACTTCATCTAAACTAACTTCCCAATATAAATTAGGGTTTATATTTATAGCATGAGCGCAAAAGATCAACCGTTGATTTGTTAACAACAAACGACCTCCGTCAGATTTGGTTGCACTGTAATACATATTCGCTACACCCGAACGTATAGGAAATTCATTTTTATTCATTTCAATCTCATGGAAAAAGATTTTTTTATTTGTAAGTTTGAATTCATTAGAATCGTAAGTAATTTGTTTTGCTTCGGACGTAATAATATAGCTGCCGCAATACTCACAAACATTTTCTTCTGGATCGAATGTTGCAGCACAGTTTGGACAATTTAAAGCTTTAACCATAGGTTCATCGCTCCTAATTATGTATATAAAAAACACATTCTTTATTAAAGTATACTTTGTATTACCAAATATACCAATAATATAAATAAAAAAGGCTCAGGTGTCATTAATTGACCACCTGAGCTTTAGTGTTATCCGACCACAATGTTTGTGAATTTAGCCAACTTAGCTGTTTTAATTTTACTTGCTCCTGCTTGTGCTACAGCCATTCCAGTAAATGTACCTGTTTTAACACGCCATTTTGCTCCATCCGGCTCAATATAAGCTACCCAACCAAAGCGATGTTTTAATACATCGAAGACATTTTCAGCGTCTTGTTTTGTAGAGTATGTGCCAGTTAAGACGCGATATTTATTGTTATCTGTAATTGGTTTTGGTGCCTGTGTAGCGCCAGCATTCTGAATCATCTTTAAGAACTCGCTCCACGGGATATTACCAGAACGGATCTCTCGAGGGCAGTTCTTGCCGCTATAATAATTGTGCTGGACTACATCATTTATAGTAAGCTTCTCATCCTTCAAAATCTTAGCAATTAATGCTGCAGCATTCTGAAGAGTCTTTTTATAATCGCCATCAGGATTCACACAAATTTCAACATGAATACCTTCTGAATTACCTTTAGATGTTCCTGCAGCCCAACATTTCCATATATGTTCAAAGGACTGCACAGCTTCTTTACAATCAACTTGCCAGTGCCATGAAGCTGAACGACTATTGCCATTCGCTTGTAGTCTTGCATGTGCATCGGCATCGGCACCTGTCCGATAGTTATCTGTACCATGTACAACCACTTTTTTTCTCGCATTACCTTTACCGTTAGTTACTTTTGCTGCCTGGGAATCGAGTACTAATTTTTTACGAATAACAACCATTACTGTTCACCACCCTTTTTTAGAACATCGTATTTAAGAGCCTGCTTACTGTCAGATGTACCAATAGTTGTTGGGTCGATGATAATACCCAATAAAGCTAAAATACTTAAAACTGTCTCTGAGATAGCAGTTACTTGATCGTTATAAATCGTAATATCGACATTAAAAATGCCCGCTATTTGATTAGCGAGCACGATAAGTAATGCGATTAGTGAAACCCAAAATTGTTTGTGTTGCAAGCGTACTTTCCAGTTAATTTTCATAATATAAATCCTCCTATTTTGTTTTAATAATTAAAGCTAATAAAGCTAAAATTACTGATCCAATGATTGTTGTTGATACCCACCAAATTATTTTGTCGATTTTATCTAATCGCTTATGAGCGCTTTTCGTACTTGCTAAAGCTTCCTCTGCAATATCTTTAGCGTTATCGGCGGTTTGACGAATGTCTCTTATATCATCAATCTTTGCCTCGATCCCGCCCAGCCGTTCATATATATTTCTAATCAATTCATCACCCATGCCCTCACCAATCCTTTGCCCTAAAATAAATGCTGTGAGAAGTATCGAGAATCAGTACCACGTACCGTTGCCCATCTCGATTACTCTCACAGCATAAAAAATCCATGTTTTTTTATAAATTTAACTTTATTGTATTTCTTATTTTATATACAATTTATATCTTTTCTTAATTTAATAATCTTTTTAACAACTTCTTTATTTATTGTTTTTTTTTGTTGTCATTTTGCTTAGTTTTTTAATTAAGCTCACTCCAAAAAATCCATTCATAATGTCTGAAATAACATAGTGAAGTGCACAAAAAACAGTCAGAGCAAAAATTAACACTTGTTCCTCATGCGAAAGAGTATATTTTGGTGCAAAAACACCAATCACTAATCCACTTCCTAATGAAGTAATAAAGAAAATTGCCCCAAATGCTTTGTGCGTTTTTTCCACACGTTCCACAACATATGATGGAATTACTAAAGTTGTCTTAATTGCTATCAATCGAGCTAGTATTGGTGTAATTGCAAAATAAGCGATAACAGTTATTACCATAGAGGATAGAATGCTTAATACGAAAATAATTATAACTTTGTTACCTACGATATCTTTTAGGTAATCTACGAAAAATACAAAGCCTATCATTAAAACTGTAAAATATAAAATAACTTCACCAAATACAAACATTAACATCCCCAAATGATAACCAATCCTTCGAATTTTAAGATAAACTTTCGTTTTCCAACCTTCTTTTGGTTCAGATGTAAAAGTTGTCAATGAATCACTTATTAAGAAAACAGTTACTATTAATAAAATTCCTATTAATATTGCGAAACCGAACAATCCTAGTCCTATATTAGTTTCTGTTAATGCTAATAATTGAGCAATCGAAGAAACGATTTTCTCGAAAAAAATAGTAGTTAATACTACAATTGCTAATACTATGAAAAGTAGAATAGTCATAGTTACAGCGAAAACATTATCATTTTTTAAAAACTTTTTCATTTCAATCTACTCATCGTGACGGTCTTTATTGGGTTCCACGCCTCCGTACAATTCTCCCTAATCGCATTGATATAGTTTGTATAATTATATAAATATACCATAATATTCTACATTTTTCACTCTTAATTTATTACACATTATTGGATAATGATTAGTCCAAAAATTGCTCCTATTCATTTATCCATTACAACAATTCCTTTTCTGCATAATAAAAGCCCTCCACCATTATCTGTGGAAAGCAATAAAAAAAGCACACTCTATATTGGACGTGCTTAAATTCAATATCAAATATATTCTTTTGGCGCAAACCTTCATTTGGCGATTACAACATCACTCATCCAGATTTCGTGGACTTAGACCCAAGAATAATAAATGTAGCAGCAGGTATTAGATATACCTATGATGACAAGTTTTATATTTTCCGTGGTGTTGGAGTGAAAAGCAAAGGCTTTGCCCAAATGCTTAACATTTGCAATGATGTTATCAAACACTCATGTTATCGTGGAAATACTTTTTCATTTGGTGATCAAGAAATTTACAATTGTGCAAATCAAACCCGCTCCTGTGGGAATTCTGAAACATGGGTGACGGCTGGGATTAATCATCATTTAACCAACGTTTCTAATGACATTTCCAGTCTTCCCTCGACTTCAGTTGTTCATTTACAAAATGCTTAATTTCCTCCACGCTAAATGAATCTGCGATTTTTTGATATATAATCTTACGAGGCTTACTTAGATATCCCCTTTGTAAGCCTCTGTTTTTTAATACATCCAATGCCTCGTCTTTCCACAATAAACTGCTCAATGCAACAGGATCAACAGTAGGATTAGTCCTCCCTTTTCTCAAGGTTCTTAAATTAATATTTTGTTTATTTTTAGTTACAAGAATAATGCCCCACCATTTTGGAATGATTTGTCGGACCTCTTCTAAATAATTTTTTTGAACTACAATAGACACTCTATCAAAAACTAAATTATAGTCTCTTACTTGACTAGGTAACCTTAATAAATTATCGCTTTCACTTTTTATCTCATATCCGTGTAAGATTCCGTTAATAACAGCCACATCTATTCTAGATTGACCGTGTAATACTCCCATTTCATTAACAATTTTAGTACCAACTTCGTCCGTGTGTAATTTATATAATTCATCTAATAATACTTCTCTAATATCGTTATCCTTTAGCATATTCATTTTAAATGTCACCCTTTTTTTTACTAAGGTATATATTAACATAATGAGAAATTTTTTTGCTCATTCAGATAAAAATTATCCTTTTTAGTCATTAACACTTTTTACAATTTATAAGATATTCACATTAATTACTTGTCATACATTCACATAGACCCTAAAAAATTGTGTTTCTATTAGTTATTCCAACATTTGTTTCAATATGCATTCTTTAATATTTTGATGCGTATGACTTAACCCCATTTTTTTACCTATCCAACGCTTTGATTTGCCATCTAGCATCCAATTCAGAACTTGTACATCTCTGTCATCTGTTATTTTATCAAGAAGCTTTTGAACCTCCAATAACTTCTTTTCATATTCAACTACCCTTTTAATGTTATTTGAACGTCTGATTACTTCCTGCATAATTGGATCGCCTACACCGCCTACTGCTTTTGGTAATGTAGCCTCGATACCATACTGAGCCGTTTTTGCCCCTACAACCATTTCAGCACGCATTTCTTTGATGGCGTTAACCATCCAATGGTAGTCTGTAATCATTGAATCTAATGCACCTGGTGTAATAACTAATGCTCTTTCTTTTAACATAGGTTTGCCCTCCTACGGTGTGGTATAATAATTTTGTTAAGCACCGTCAAAGGGCATAAACCAATTCTTAGCTGTAGCGTCTGAACACTCTGCGGCTTTTTTATGATATAATTTACAGAAAATACATAACGAGGTAATACGATGGACATATTTTCTGGATTATCAATTAGCGGAAGTCTACTATATTTCATACCACCAATGCTATTACTCCCTGCTGTTATGGTAGTATGTGCAGCGATTTATAAAGTCCTATTGGGCAATATTTTGCCACCCAAGATTTATAATTTATTACTTGGACCGATTGCCCTACTCGGATTCTTTATTTGGGCTATTCCGATGGATATGGGATTTTATGAGTTTTTTAGAGCGATGTTTTAATCGCTCTATTTTCGTTTAATACTCATACTGTGCAGCAATTGAATAAATCCATATTTTCAAATATTACCTAATTATGTTACCCTTATATAAGTTATTAACCTATATATTAGGAGTTGTTATGCAATGAAAACACATTCTAAAATTGGATATATCATATTTGTTTTAGGCATCTTTTCGCTTTCAATCGGATTAGCAAGATTAACTGGTTCCCTAGAATACAATAGATTTATTTCAAATAAATCTATTGCAATAATATTCGTTGCTATAGGGCTTTCTGTTGTGTTCATTTCATTCTTTGTAAAACCTCAAAAAGATAAATAACTTTACTGAACATTTTCTTTAAACTAACCACTTTCTGTTTGCCTAATAATCCACCAACCCTAGGTCCAATCCGTCCGGCCATTTCAAGGTCCATAACAATTAAAGCTACATTTGCATGACTGATTAAAAACCTTTTTGCTATTCTATCTATCGACACACCTGCATTCCACAGGCTTATAAATATCTCAATCTGCTTATGTGTAAAATCGAATTTCATGTTTTCGTGAGCTTCGCCAGTAAACAAAATGTACTTCTTAGCTACTTTTCTACCCATTCAATCTCACCTACCCATCAATTGCTTCTCCTTGTTTTTAGTGCATCATGTGTTATCCAACCACCATCAATCTTTGAATACGTTAAAAGCTTCAATTCATGCGGATAACGATATTCAAATAACTTCTTACGCAACTCAAATTGCTGTGTAACCATTCCCTTTATGTCAACCACTTCTGTATGTCCATCTGCATAATGAACTTTAAAATCAAGCGTTATAACCAATCTCACGATATTTCTTGCCGTTCTTTTCAAACTTCGGTAATAGCACGAACCATGGTTGTAATTCAAAGGAGGACACAATGCCTTGTGCTTGTAGATGTTTCAAGTGATCATAATATTTTGCTTCCATTGCTGAATCGAATGTAATTCCGTCAAGTATAACTTTTTTATTGCCGTATTTTGCTTTGCTCATTTTTGCCCTCCTAAACTAACTTTTCCGCGATTGCTTTGATGACATTTGCAGTTACACCATTGCCTGCGATGTGGGAGATTTTGAAGGATAGTGGAGAGTTGTAATCGTTATTTGGAGAGAGTCAAATAAACGATTTTTATTTTAATCTTCTAAAAGTAACATAATAATATGCATGAGAAGGACATGGCATATACATGTCCTTTAAATTACGAGGTGATAATTCAAGTATTGGTATCACTTCTCCTACTCTACTGCATTTTAGACAAATTTGCTGATAAGTTAGGGATTAAAGTTTTTTATTGGCCAGATACCAGCCAGGCATTATTCGCTGAAAACAAACCATTTATTTTCTTAAACGAATCACTTAGCAAGGAGCAACAATGGCAAGAATTTGGTCATGAATTATCACACATCCTATTACATACCGGAGATCAATTCTTTATGTCTCCCCTATTTCGTGAATATCAGGAAAATAAAGCTAACAACTTTATGTATCATTTCTGTATACCCACATTTATGTTAGATGAACTAGATTTATATGATTGCACACCTTCAACTGTTATGCAGCTACAAAAGTTGTTTAACGTTGAATATGAGTTTGCTATAAAAAGACTCTCACAATATATTAACAATAGAATTATGCTGAATTGGAATGCTGTGAGATGATTTAGAAACATGGATAAATTTTTTAATGGGTTATTTCAACACAAAAAAAGAACATATGTTTCAAAAGGGAGTGATCTAGATGGTTCGTAAGAAAATGACAAATACTAAAATAGATAATGTCTATTGGTACAAAATGGACAAGAAGAAGAAATTCGCATATAGATATAAATATTATGACCTCAATGGAGTAAGACGAGAAAAAACAAAACAAGGGTTTGATTCAATCGAAAAAGCTGAACGAGCATTAATTGAATTGAAAGCTACTATATTAGATGGAAATGTTAGTTTCGTAGAAAACGACAATTTGACTGTCGCTCAATTAAATGAAATTTATATTGAAGCTAATAAAGCACTTTTTGGGGCACTCGCGTTTCTTCTCTCCTATCTACCCATATAACATGGAGATATAACAACTCAGAAAACCAGTATAAACGTTGATATATCAACAAAAAACACCCGCATTTTAAACGAGTGTTTCGTAATTTTTTAGGATAACCATTTCGGGGGTGTGTTTTTCTCCCAGTATATATCCCCTAAATTGTTATGTGCCATAAAATCGTCCTCGGCACTATGGTAGTGGAAGTTGTAATAATAACCTTCCTGTGGTCTTTTTTCTGTGCGGACATGGAAGCGAATTAAATCCATCCCTGTTTCATTGCTACTAATATTGAAAATTTTTTCTCCATAGTTGCCACTTGGTTTTTCTGAAATTGTTAACGAAGCTAATGATGAATCGTCTAAGCTAGCTACAGTCATCGCAATGGCTTCCTCCATTTTCGGGAAGATAATGGAATCAAATTCATTGCTAATTTTCGGGCCGATTTTTGTGCCGAATTTTTTATAGGATTGCTCTTTCGCCGCGTCAACGAGCAATGCACTATAGTCGACCGGTTCTTCTTGTATTTCTGTTTCTATCGGAAGAGCAGCTGCTTCTGCAGTGCTTGTCCCAGGTGATGGTCCGATAGAAGCACGATTTGATGGATTTTGATCAAATGCTTCCCATATCTCATGTGTTGGCGTAATTAATCCAAAAGTTAAAAACGCAACCATAATGACGATACTTTTTTGAACCCATTTCTTCATTAATTAACACCTTCTCTTTATGTACAAATTGGTAATTCTATTACTTATATATACGCATAAGCCTATAAAAGGTTTCATATTTCTATAATTCATTGTACAATATTTATGTATAAAGTAAAAACTTCACATCTTGTGAAAACGTTTGTATGACCATCATCCTGTTGTCCCAAACTAATCGGGTATTTGTTGACAGGATGCGGGTTAAATGTGTCGTTTTTTTAAAAGGAGGTACAAAACATGGAAATCGCAATGGGTATTGGTCTTTTATTAATGTTAGGTTACTTATCATCTTTATGCTTCACGAACTAATAATATTATTTTGCAAAGAGCACTATTTAATTCCCACAAAGCCTACTACAACAGTATTCTGTAGGCTTTTTACTTTTTATCAACAATGCATATAAACACTTTAAATAACATTAAATTGGGGCTAATTTTCGGGGCTGAGTTGGGGCTAATTGGGGCTAAATTCAGGACTAATTATTAACGCTTTGGTGGGCATGTTTGTATGAATGATATACCTAGATTGAGGCTACTTGCTTCAATCTTTTTTTGTTGGTCAATTATAAACTTATATAAAAAATAGCACTGCTTGGCACAGTGCTTTTCTAAGGACTCAAAAGCCCTCCACAGATTATTGCGGAAGGCTTTGTACAAGTGCTCTCATGTTAGAAAGTGTTTTTTTATTGAAATTGTTTAGATTTGATCAATTCAATACCTCTTCGAAGATAATCGGCTAAAGGCATTTTTTCGATAATCATATTTGACTCAATTTCTTGTGATTGCCAAGACAGTGAATTGAATTTTTCGTCATATAGTTGCTCTGCCGAAATGTCTTCATCGAATGACTCATCTCTTCCGATATACATAACTGTTTGAATGAATTTTACATCATCAAAAGTTAGACTCATTAGATAATCAAACATCTTCTTTTCAATTTCTCTAAACTTTTTGTTATCATCAGATTTTAAAATTTTTAGTATTCCTTCAATATCTGAAGTACTTATTGAATGATCTTCAGAATCGTATTCTCGTTGTCTTATTTCCGCTAAATCTATTACATGATTTAACATTGAAAGTTTCTGTTCATTAAGTAGCATTTTATTCACCTCCCCTTCATCATACCAACATTCGACAAAAGGGAATGATTTCCTTCTAAAAATGACAATAAAAAATAACGCTAGCTTATGCTGCATCTCCTTCAATCAACAACATGATGATTTAATATATTAAATAAAAAACACCTGCCATAGCAAGTGCTTATTTTATCACTTATCTTTATTCTCATTTTTTCGAGATTCAACTTCTTTACGTCTTTGTTCTTCTTCCAAACGATCTTTATAGATAAGTGGTGCTGATGTTTTCATAAAAAAAGCATGCATACGTTGTTGAGTCTCTATTGATGGTATTGTTTTCAATATATCCCTCCTTTTTCTCTATTCTTTGCCTCTATTTACCTGAGAAGTGTGGATAGTATCACCCACATATTGAATGACCTCATCCCACAACTTTTTTATAGTTTTTGTACCATCTCCCCAAGCTTGTAAAAGCTCCAATGCTTTTTCTGGATTTGACTTAGATAGTTCAGCCAACTTCACAGGTAAATATGCATTCTGACGTACTCGTTCTGGATCAATCGGAAAAAAATTCGTTGTCATAAAATCACTCCTCTATTATATATATTTCTAAAATTTCACAAATATACTACTTGTCCACATAGCAATTTGAATAATTAATGTTTTATACCCCTCAAACACTTTGAGCTTCTGATTCACCAATTACAGTATCATACAAATTCTGTGCATGAATATTAAGAGTTTTTACTTCTTCTGACATTTCCTTGTATAACGGAAATAATGCCATATCAATTAGACGCACTGTATCTCGGATTTCATCAATTGCGCAACACGCCATTCCTGGGTTTTTATCCCAACCGTTATGAGTGATCTCGTCTATTCTGTCCATTAAACGAGCTACAGCACCTTGTACAACCTCTAATTGAATCATCTGTGCAGATAGGATATATGCGTTGCTACTATTATCATGTGCGACTGTTCTTAATGTCTGTTGTGTGTGTTGCATGTAAATTCCCCTTTTCGTGTTATATTTTGTAACTCAATCAAAGTGAGTTGCTCTTTTTTAATAATGATTTGGTTAGAACATACAATGAGTCTAATGCCTTTTTGTTTTTAATCTGTAATACCACTTCGATTATGCGTAGATGATCCTTTGCATTATCACATTTATTGCCTTCTATTAAAGCCTGTAATTTGTTGTTATCCATATAATCACCTCATATTTTTATTAGTTGAAATATGCTCACTGTACTACTATCTATTGGCGACAGCATTTAACAACAGTTGTTTATTGTGGTCAGACATAACACACCATTCTTTAACCGTTACCTTCATGTGTCCTCACTTCCTTTCAATGAAACGTCTTTAAATGCTATTTGTAAGCGCTGGCGCATGTAAGCCACTTCCACATCGGTTAATAACTTGTGGTACTTCATAATGCGCGCTAAACGATGTGTATGCTTGAGAGCATCTTTCACCTGATCTAGCTGCTTCATTTTATTGTGGATGTATTCATTACGCTGTTGAATAGTTTTTGATTGGCCACGTCCACACATTAATATTCTCTCCCCTTTCACCATGTCGGCTATTTCTAGTCCATTCACCGACTAACCTTTGATGGTTTTATTTGAGTTGTAATCTTGCTGTTGATTACATAGTACACTAATAAATTTACTTTGTAAATAATTAAAGTAAATTATTTTATTTACTTTATATAAAATTTGTATACAAGTACACTAAATGGTATACTATTAAGGGAAGGGGGATGATATATATGAAATTAACTACAAGTGAAAAAATAAAAATCATTCTTGGTAGAAAGAATATGACAGTAAAAGAATTAGCGGATAAATTAGGCACTACACGTCAAAATCTACATAACAAAATGACACGTAATAATTTCAGTGAAAGCGACCTAGAAAAAATTTCAGATGCATTGGAAATTAATTATGAAATCAACTTCCTTATGGGAGATGGAGAAAAGATTTAATTAGTAGCATTTAAAAAGGCAAGCCATATATAATGGCTGCCTTTAGTTTTCTTCTTTAAATGGTATATAGGGGTATTTTTCATGGAAAAACGAGATTGGTATTTTTCCACGTTCAACCCAGTAACCTCTCATTTTAAGCTCTTCATTCATAGCCTGTTCGTAGGCATCCACAACCTAGCATTTCCATTACTTCTTTAGAGGTATAAAAATGTTTTTTCATCTCTATTTTTCCTTTCAAGTCCATTAATTGCCTTCTACCAACCAATTTTCAATTGTTTGTCTATGAAATAAAATGCGACCACGAACTTTTTTGTGTGGTATTTCATTTTGACAGACCATTGTATAAATAGTTGTATTGCTTATTTGCAATTCTTCCGCTAATTCATCTACAGACATCGTCATTTTTTTATCAGAATCCACAGTTATATTATTGTCAACTTGTACTGCAGTGGGCTTAATTAATTCAATTTCTAGATCATCCGGTAGCTCTACTAACAATTCTAGCTTTAAGTATTGTTTCATATTCATGCTCCATTCATGTTTTATTAGGATTGCCAAATTTTAAGCTGTATAAAATAAAAAAACACTCTCGACCGATTATGCAGCTGAAAGTGTTTAAATATAAATTACATTGTAGAATTCATAAATCTTTAACGTTAAACGGGTCTGTCAAATCCTTACCAGTATTTCTAACTAAAAAATCATCCAGTTCAATAGTTGTTACTTTCATTCTGCCTAGTTTTAATCCTACAAGTTGGCCACTTTTAATAAGGTCATACACTTTATTTCTATTGCATTTAAGTCTTTTAGCTACTTCTGCAACTTCTAAAAATTCATTCATGAAAGATCACCTCTTTTAAATGTGATTTTGTTAGCAATTTAACAATTAATAGTTAGTAAAAAGTAGACCACCCATCACGGAGTGGTCTTTTAGGTTCTAACCTAAAGTTACTTATTGCAAAATATCTTTAGCGTGCTGATTCTCAGGATTTATTTTAATTATTTCACCAGCCAACTCAATGGCTTCAGTTCTTGTGATTAACTGTTCTGGTATATTATAAAATAATAGCATCCCTTCTTTATAAGTTATATTATTAGGATCTAATTGCATTGCTTTTCTCATATGATTTAAGGCCAAATTGTACGAACCATTAATATGAGAAAATGCTGTACTTAATATAGTAGCTCCTATAGCATGTATTTCTGCACTTTCATCCTCGTTTAACATATTAATAATAAAAAAATATGTTGCTATGTTATCAGTCTCAAAAGCAATCTCCATTAAATCACTTTCTAAATCTTCTAATCTCATTTTATTTGCAATATCTTTAGCTAATTTAAAAACACCGTCTAAAATATTATTTTTGAGCTCATTATTCATTTTTATTTCTTCTCCTTTTAGTAACAACATATTTTTACTATTTAAATTATTTTTTATCATCATGTTTTTCACTTTTTGTTCACTTGCTTTTCTTACCCATGCATCTGATACTTTAATAGTTCCATTTTTCAATTTTGCATATGTTACTTCTATAGTATTTTCACCTATTTTTAAAGTTTTTGAATGAACAGACTTATAAGGACCTTCTTTTCCTTCTTTTAATACTTTAGAGATTATTCGTGCTATTTCATCCCAATCTTTCGAGTTTTTAGCAACTTTATGCCAATCATGTTTATCTTGCAGAATATGATGTACTTTATTTTTATCCAATTTTGCAATTTCGTCTTTTATATCATCAATATCTTCGCCCTGTTCTGTACCTGATTCATCACTAACTTCCTCTGTTACAATTTCCTCTTCTTCAACTTGTGTATCTTCATTAGTAACTTTATCTTTCCATCCGGTTGTAGATTGATCAGAAGGATAAACTTCCTTATCTCCATACTCAAAAGTAAATGAATTCATACCTTTCATTTTCACTTTGCCATCAGCATCTTTTATTTTGTCTGTAGCCGTTTGCTTACCGTAATTCGTTTTAACTTCTTCAGGTTTTGGCGTGTAAGTTGGTACGCTGAAACTTATTGATGTAGCTGATTTAATATAAGCAACATACAAATTAAGCAGTTTATTAACATCACCTTGAGCATCTACAAATCGAGAAATAACATTATTACTAATCCAAACATGACCTGCAGCATCAGCAACTTTGCTGTCATCGTAAATCCCCCCCTGGTGTATACCGGTGTAAGGCAAACTATAAAAACTACCAACCCCAGGAGTAAAAGACGATAAATAAACATTCTCTGTAAAAGCAACAGGATTACTACTTAACTGATGTGACTGAGAATCAACATCTAAAATAAAAGTTCCACCACTACGAATAGTAGAAGTTATTTCATTAAGACCACGTGGCAAAAAAGTAACATCATATACAGCGCCTGGTTTATTAACAGTAGTAATATAAATTCGTTGGTTATAATAACTTGTTTTTTCGTAACTTAATTTAGTAGACGCTACAACACTACTAAAATCAACTAGTTCTTGAGGTTCAATATTCACCCCAACTAAAGGCTTTAATAAACCCGACTCAACAAGCGATTCTTGTGCAATTTCATCAAAAAACGAAAGTATATCTCCATCCAGTGCAGAACTTATAAATTCAATAGCGCCACTGACCAAAAATATCGGTATAAAAAAGTCTAAAAATTTACCCCATCTCGTTGAAGTTAATGTTTTTCTTTCAAGTACCGATTCAACTTTCTTCTCTAAATTCTTCTTATCAGTTTGCGATAAATCTGTTTTTACTTGAGCCCTTTTATCCGGAGCACAATCCTTAATATTATCTTTTTTGCCATCCATACAAACCGCAGAATAGCCCTTATCAGTATTCACACCTTCCAATAATTCTTTTACTAGATATTCCGATACAATTTGATTTGCCATTTCCACAGCTGTATCCTTAACAATATCTTTAGCGACCTTTTTAGCTGTTATAGCAAGTGGCTTAGACACAATATTTGCCTGTGCAACATCGGGTGGCAAAATTAAATTAAAAGCGATTAAAATAGACATAAAAATAAGTGCAACTTTTTTCATTCTTAACTCTCCTTTTTAAAATTAAACATACATCCACACACCAAAATTATTATACATAACCTTAAAAAGGAATATATCCTATACAAAAATACCTCCTTGACAAACACGTCAAATTACTCATTCTTTTTTTTGATTGTGGAAGGCTATTATGTTTTAACAAATGCAAAAAAACCACTCGTCGTGGAGTGGTCTTAACTTATTCTGTGGTCCCTATAATCAAATAACACTACCATTTTTCAAGAGAATATAATACTCTTCTTCTTCAGTAGATAATCTTAATGAATTACTCTCTAACCTATAATCTGTAATTACATCACTAGTATGCTCCCATAGTTTTTCTCCGCTATAAGTAATACATGTAACACCTAACTCACATAAAATAAGAAGAGTAAAGTCAGGTGCTTTAAGAATTTCATAAACAATAGAATCAAATTCCTTCATCCATAACATTTCATAATTCTTTAATTCCACACAATAAACTTTTTCATCAATACTTATCAAAATACAATTTTCTGTTTCAACTTCCTGTAATGATGGTTCAATTCCATGTTGCCCACCAACAATACCAATAAAAATAGAGTCTATTGTATCAGTACCTATTCCATAAAATATCTTTTGGTCTACACAATTATTATTGAGTAGATTGAATTGATTAACTCTAACATATTTTTCAATTTCTGATTTTGACTCGAATTCATAGAGATTATAATTATTGATTATTTTCATCATTTACCTCCATAAAGTTTAACTGTTATTAATTTTTCCCTATCCCATACGGATTCAACTTTTAATACTCCATTTGGACCCGAAAGCAATGATTCTCTGACTATTCTACCATTTTCTTGTGTTTTTAGGATACTTGCAGGATTTTCGAAAGCATCTGATAAATTATCAAGAACAAGCTTTCTACCTGTAGCATCATCAAAAATCCCAATACTATTTAACTGCTTTTCCATAGCAATAGAACGATCAATATTATGCTTATTTCCAGTTGCATTCCCAAAAATGTACTCCAATTTTTTACCGAAATAAGGTATGCCTTCACATGGCTCTGAATCAATATCCATCTCTTCATCTGATATGTTACAACTAGGGTCACTTGGTTTATTATCTTCATCAGGATTATCAACTTTTTCTTCAATAATTTTTCCTGTTTCAGCGTCTTTCCATTTACCATCTGGCGTTTGTATAGCTGCACGATTATCAATATATTTAATTACTGGCTTGTCCCAACCTAGTTTACAAATAGCACTGTCTACTTCTGCAGTACCATCTTTGTTAATAATCATGGCTTTACCATCTACAGATAAAAATGTACTGCCCGATATAGACATTTGTATTTTGCTACCGTTAGGACAACTTAGATACGGTCTAGGTTGAGGTGTGGCCACATCTTTAACGCCACCATTATCTATAAAATCACGCATTTCTCTAAGCTTTTCATTACTTCCACCAGATGGAGGTGGTATATTGTTATTTGAATTTTTTTCCCTGACATATACGGTTACATTTATAAAAGATAAAGCAGATATCATACCAGAAACTGTACGAGGACTTCTAAGTTTTTCACCCAAAGCTTCAATTTCCGAACGACTTGAATCAACTTTAGGACCTGTTGGTATATCCAACCTTCCATAATACAAAGTGTGCTGATAACTACTCATATACCAAGTATCTAGACCCGGACGAAGATAAGTAGCAGTAACAGTCTTATTGCTATATGGCACTTCCGCAACAATCTCATAACCATCTCGTGCATTTAAAATAGGATTAATATAAGATCCATTATTTTCAACAGTTACATACAAATACGGCGAATAATAACTGTCATAATCAACATCATTTTTTTGAGTCTCTTCATAACCACCAAAAAGCTTACCGAACCAATCACCAACCGTTAACAAATAACCCGCGGGCTTTGCTATCATTTCTTTAAATCGATCATATGTCCAAGGTTCACTATCCCAGTTTTGCTCGTTCCACCAAAATTTTCCGTAATCCCTTATTTGATCAATTGACTTTCCAACTAAATCTTTATTTTCCGTATACTGCCCAGTCACAAATGTTGTTTCTTCAACGATTGTTTCATACATCGCCTCGCCATATCCCTTGTACTCAAGCAGTTCACTATGGTCATAAGGCTCATTTGCTGCTAAGGATAGTGACGGCAAAATTAAAGAACATACTAAAAAAAATATAATGACTAAAGGTAACTTCCGCATGATTCCCTCCTAGAAAATATGATTACATATCAAAAATACCATATTAATACTAATCAAGGAATACATTCTAACTAAAACACTTTAGTCTATATAATTCAAATTACTTAATTTATCGCGGAAAGCCATCACGTTCTTTCAACCAATTGTAGAAAGGCACAGGACGTTCTTTAAATGGAGTTGCTTCTATAGAAGAAGATTTATTCGACTTGCTGCTTAATCGCTCTACAGCCTTGTCATATGCCCCTACAAATACAGCTCTTAATGTACTAGCAACTGTAAGTACACCTTCTTTAATATCCATAGCAATTTTGAATAGGACATTCTTAGCTTTTATGAAGTCAGTTGTACTTTGAATTTGAGTAGCTAATACAACTTTGTGTAATTCATCCTTTAAGTTATCTGTTAATGGCAGCGAGTGCATGAAATCAAACAGCATCACTTGGTACTCGTTCATGTATTCTTTTTTCTCTTCAGCTTGCAAAGCCAATTCATTTTCTAAATCACATAAATTATTATTTGCTTGTTTAGAACTTAATAGATTAAAAGATTTAGATGCTTGGTTTTCAAATTGTGGACGGCAAACCGCGTCATTACTAGCTTTATCGACTGTCTCTCGATGTTTCACGCTCGATGTATCACTGTAAGGTAAAATCTTATAAATGCTTGCTCCTTTGATACCATTAAGCTTTGTTTGTTTTACTTTTTCAATAATGTTTAACTCAACAAGCTTTTTGATCGCGCGCATTACTGTACTACGAGAAGTGCCAGTTGCTTCAGCAATCGTTTCAGCTTTTAGATGTGAAGCTCCTGGATACATTAATGAACGTTGTGAAAGTGCAATAACGATGGCACGTTCTGATTCTGTTAGGTCATAATAATGTGCCGCTATATGGTCCTCCACACTCTTATCCATATCTGCTATTGATTCAAATGTTTTGTAAGTTGCTAAATATTCAAATGCCATCGTTTTCATCTCATTTCCATTCCACTTTCTACTACTTAAATGCCTTACGTAAATTTTCACGAATCTGTTTTACTTCTAATTCTGTAAGCAGACTATGATACCTCATAATCCACTTCAATCGATTCTGATACTTATGGACATCTGTAATTGCGTCCTGTTGTTTCATTTTCGCTTGAATGTATTTTTGACGTTGTTGAATTGTTTTCAATTTGTTCACCTCAATTCTAACGAAATATCAATATATCGTTATGTTGTTATTTACATATTAATATCGGAATATCGATATGTCAATAAAATACTTCACGAAATATCGATATGTTGTTATAATGGTATTAAGGGATATAATCTTAGGAGGAGGTGTAAGGTTGTGGAGTTGTATATAAAGTTAAAAGAGGTTTTAGTCGAACGAGGTATTACACAAAAGCAACTTGCAGAACAATCAGGGATACGTGCTAATGCAATTAGTGAAATGGTCAATAACCAAAGACAGACTATCAATAAAGATCAGCTTGCAAAAGTCTGTGAGGTTCTAGAGATTGAACGAGTAGAGGATATGCTTGAATTTAGGAAATAAATTTTGAAAGACAGATAACTAATCGCAGTTGTCTGTTTTTTTGTATGTACTTTTCCCTCCAAATTTCCTAGAATGGTAATATAGAGGGAGGATTTTATATATGAACAAAAAATTAATTTTTAGCGCGGCATTATTATTAAGTTTAGGATTGGCTGGTTGTGGAGCAGATTCAGCAAAGGAAGATAAACCTAAAGAGGAAACAAAAACAACTGCTTCTACTGATAAAACAACAGATAAAGAAGCCAAAAGTGACGATGTTTATTTTAAAGATAATGAAGTAAAAATCGAAGAAGTAAAAATAAACATTACTGAAACTAAAGTTATTCCAGTTGGCGAGAAAGGTAATGAATATGGTGAAAAACCAGTTTTCGCAATCTGGTATAGTACAACAAACTTAAGTGACAAAGACATTAATCCTATATCAGCGTGGGGAGCTGTATTCACAGCAATTCAAGATAATAATGCAAATGCAATAAACGAATTAGAAGTAGGTATGTTACCAGATGAGCGATTTTTAGATACACAATTAGAAACAATTAAAAAAGGTGGTACTGTCGAAGATGCTATCGCTTATGAGTTAGATGATTTAGAAACACCAGTTACATTAGTAGCGAATCAAGGTATTGGTGGTAAAGAATTAGGTAAGCAAGATTATCAAATTAAATAATAAAAACAAACTTAGTCACTCAATTGAGTGGCTTTTTTTATTAAAAATAACAAATTTTTATTATGGTAAATAAGTCCCTCATTGTTTAAAGTTGTTTTTATAGGTTTTTTTAGTAAATTGCCTTATATAATCTTAAAGGAGGATACATAAGTGGTTAATTTGTTTAAAAAAAGTTTTATTTATTTAGCATTAATTTTGCTAGTACTTGTTAATTTTAGTACCGAAAGTGCTCATGCAGAAGAAGGTTATACCGAAAATTTAATACCCATAATGACTTCAGATGAATCAGAGTTTGGTAAAGCTTCTTCTTCTTCTGATAGTTGGGATAATAGAAATACACCAGGTTGGAAAGCATTTGATGGAGTATTCAACTATTCCGATGGCTCAACGTACTCTGCTTGGGGCACTTCTGAAAAATCAGGTTGGCTAGCCTATGAGTTCAAAAGTCCAAAGGCAATCAGTAAATATGTAATGCATAATAAGGGAAACGGGGCAGAAGGATTTCCAAGTACTTGGACATTTGAGGCTTGGGATGGTTCTAATTGGATTGTATTAGATTCTCATAGCAATGTAACAGTTAACGATTGGAAAAAAAACCCAGAACAAAGTTTCACTTTCGAAAATACTAATTATTATAACAAGTATAGAGTTAACGTTACACTTACTAACAGTACACGTAATGCAGTCAATACCGCAATATGCGAACTTCAAATGATGGAAAAGCTATCAATACCTTCTAAACCTGAAACAATTTCATTAGACAAAAATAATCTTGAATTACTTGAAGGTAGCTCAGAAAAGCTAACTGCCACAGTGACACCAGATAACGCAAAAGTAATTTGGTCATCAAGTAATGAATCAATTGCCACTGTAGATCAAGATGGTAATGTAACGGCTCTTCGTGAAGGTGAAGCAATAATTACTGCAAAATTAGAAAATACAGATATTGCAGCAAATAGCACAGTGATTGTTAAAAAACTAAGCACTGAATCTTCAAATGCGATTTTAAGCATTACATTAGTAAACGGCATAACAAAAGAGTATGACGTTACCAATAAAGTATTAAATGACTATTTGAAATGGTTTGATAGTGCACAAGGTACATCAACATTCAAATTCACAAAAACTATTTCACCTTATAAAAAAGTAACTGAATATATCGTACATGATAAAATTGCTTCATTTGAAGTAAGAGAATACTAAACACAAAAAGACTAGGTACTCAATTTAAAGAGCTCCTGGTCTTTATTTTGGTGACTGATTAATAATTTTTCAACCTGTGTTTTAAGTGCCATATTAGCATAAGTAAACACTTGGTCCTCGCCCGCTGTGGCAATAATTAAATCACTAAAGTATTCATCGACCTTTACCCACTTCATGACTCTTATTTTATCTTTGACCAACAGCCTTTTAGAGTTGTAACATTCTTGAGATATGTCGTCTAAAAGCTTATCAAGGATTGGCAAATACACTTTGCTCAATTTAAGGTTTTCAATCACTTTATAATCACGCTGTAACGACTGAACAGCCATATCATAAACCACATATTTGTGCATTAGTCGCCTTTGTTCAAAGTTAATCATACAACCTCTCGCTCCTTGTGGAAGACTGGAACAACTGCCAATACACTATCAATCATAAATGTACGCTTGGCTTGCCTTGTAAAACAATATGCTTGAAATGAATCACCAACAATCTTAATGATTTTGATACGTCTTTTCGATACTTCACCCGACTTAGCCAAATACATCATATTCACAAATTGATTGTGTTGCATTGCTTTAATCAGTTGTTCTTTCATCCTCTACACTCCTCAAAATAAGAACGTTTGTTTGTAATTATATTAGAACAGATGTTTGTGTTTTGGCAAGAAAAAGTTTTTGAAACGCAAAAAAACCAGGTACTCACCTTTAATGAGCACTTGGTCTTTTTTTACTAATAAGATTTAATTTGTTACTTTAAATTCTGTAGTTTCCCAGTCTCCAACCCAATTGTCCATCTTGGAATCTGTAAAAATTTTAAACATTACTGTATATGTCCCAACTCCAGGTTTAAATTTCACTTGAGATGTTTTTCCACTTGTGGAACCATACTCGATACCAACTTGCTCCCAACCATTACTTGTTTTTTTCCATATACGTATATCATAATAAACTGTACCACCTGCAGCTGTTTTCTCACCAGTAGCATAAATTGTCTCATTTGATTTATAACTATTTTTGTCTGTATAAACTTTTGCAGTTATACCACCTTTAGTTTGCGAACCTGAACTCACAGCGTGTGCATTTTCTACAGAGAATAAGCCTAGACTTGTTATTAACAATACAGTTAACATAGTAAATATTTTAATTTTCTTCACAATTATTAAACCCCTTTAAATTGTATTTTACCACTATATATTTCCTACATTTCTCATTAAATTTCTGTTGAAACTCTTTAATTCTAAAAACTTTAAAAGATTATGTAGTAAATTCAATATTCTATAGTAATAATATTTTCACATCATTTGTTATAACAAATTTAGTTTCCCTCGAGTTACTATTATCCTATCAATCCCAGTAATATCATTTCAATAGTGGGTTTCCGAAATCTTCCTTTTCGGTCACAATCATTTTTTACGGTAGTATTATTCGGTTTATCGTCGTATACCGCCAAATTACGCCAAGTATAACGCCATTTTTGGCGTACCTATAAATCTTTTACGGTACATAAGTAACATTTTTAGTGAAATTCACACTAAAACACTTGATATTCTCATTTAGTTTCATTCTCATATTCAGATAATAATTTTCACGAAATTGTCACTTTAGTATTATGTAATAAGACCAGCTCGGCTAAAATAGCTTTGCTAGTCATTACTTTCTATTTAGATGTTCCACGAATTGTAGCATAACTTAACTTGCCTTCCACAATTGCACGTTCAGCAATTTGTTTAGCTTCTGGTAATGTATTACTCCATCCACTAATAAAACGCCAACCATTTTCATTTGAATTACCTTGTGCTGGCTCTGCATAAGATAAATACTTTTGTTGCACAGTTGCATTCATAGCGGCTATCATTGCTTCACGACTACCGTAATTTCCGCTTAGAATGCGGAATTTCTTTGGCTCTTTATCTATTTCTAGGTATTCGATTTTATTGCTTACATCAACACTTACATTAACGACAGGCTTTTTAAATAAGGCTACTTCATCTTTTCTACGATTGACTAGCCCTTGAAGTTTTTTACCACCTGCATGACAATATAACAGCATTTCATTGCATGCTTTATCCCATTGACGGGCATTTAAATAATTTAAAAGAGCACTGTTTCTTAGGATGTTGCGACCCAGGTTATACTGGAAAGAAGCAAGCGCATCATATTGATTTTGGTTAAGAGGCACTTTCACATATTGCTCAATCGTGTTGGCATGTTCTTGAGCTTGCTTACGTAACAATTCAAGTGCATCATCCTTTTTGATTGTTTGACCTTGTTGTACCACCTGTCCGTTTGACCATTTAGTTGTACCATATCCAATCGTCCAAATACCTACAGGATCACGATAAGCTTTATCATAAAACCCTTCCCATTTTGAAATTAAATTAAGAGCAGTGTTTGAGATTTTCATTTAGAATCACCTTCCCCTGTTTTATCCTTAACAATTGCTAAAAGTTCTTTAATGAAATCCGGCATCGGTAATCCCATCTTTGTACCGTTTTCTGTGATAGAAATAAATTCGAGTACACAGAATGCAATGGCTGCCCCATCACCTGCGTACTCGATACCTGGAATCACTAACGACAGTAAATACACTGAGCCGACTAGCATTAAATAATAAATTTTTCGAATGATACCGTTGAAACCAACACGGCTATTTAAGTTGCGGTTTACGATACCGCCCATAATTCCTGTAAGATAATCAATAGCCATGAATCCGATTAGAACGGTTACAGCCATCCCTAGACCGTCCACAGCATAAGAGACTAGAGCGCCAATTAACCCACTAATTGCTCCTATCCATTTTTCCATTACAACACTTCCTTTTCTGCATAATAAAAGCCCTCCACAATCATCTGTGGAAGGCATAAAAAATAACGCTAAGCTTCTGCTTGCGTTTCATTCGATACTTTATTTTGCTGTTCGTTCATTAAGGTACATAACTTCGAATATTCATCTTGGCTAACCTGCTTATTTAACATAAGTAAACTTAAATTTGTTGCCATCACATCGTAATTACATCCTGGGCTAGTGATTAATAACTCTGCAGCACGATAAACAATGTTCATGTTTGTTCCTCCCTACACTCCAATATTTTTCATTGCAATTAATACTTCTGTATTCAATAACGTTTGTGCTTGCATTTCTTCTAAAGTAGGCTTTGGTTGTACTTCAACTGGTTCTGATGGAAAAATATCATCGTTCGTCAATATCTGTTCTTTAATTCTAGCTGATACTGTCTCACCATCATTCGTGTATTCAGTTATTTTATATCCATTCTCTTCATATTCGCGTAAGATAGTCACAATATAGCCTCCTCTCAATTATTGGTTTAGTTCATAATAAATTAATACTGGCGCATATCCTTCATAACTCCCGCCATATTCTATTCTCAATCTGTTGGAAAATGGTATGTCAAAAACCCCTTCATATCCCATCATGAACGATTTACCGTCGACCTTAACATAAACAGCATAATGCTGCTCGCTCCCTATAAGATATAGTAGTCGTCCACTACCATACACATCCAAATACACGGTAGCATCGCCATCGTAGGGATATATAGTACCTCTTTGATTAGTTAAACCACCGCTAGCGTAGTTGGCGCTTCGACCAGTCACTTTTAACACTGGCTTAGTGCGACCATTAGACATTAACCAGTTCATCTTACGATGCAAGCTCCCACTCGTCCCATTAGATGCCGAGTCTGTTGGAGTACCGATGTTGCTGTCCATAGTAGCTGTTCTGGTATTTATTGAGTTAACATTACTTTGAGTGGTTTGTATCCTAGGTTTCATATCAGCAGTATCGGCTTTAATAACTGCAGTATCTTTGAGTATTGTTTGCGAAGTAGGTTCCAATGCTACTTGTATGCGTTCTGTTGCCATTATTGTACCTCCTCGTATTCAAAGAATAATTTTCCGTTATCTATCACCAAACCAGTTCGATACTTTTTCTTGGTCGTATCATCTGTTGTAATATGTGGTAGACGAGCTTTTTCATGGTCCTCAATCATGTTATATAAATTCCCTGCTGCATCCTCGCTTAATTTACCTTTTATTGTTTCGAACCAAGCAAGAAATAGTGATTCTTCAGCATGTCTCCAAGCTAAAAAGTCTTGTTCTTGTGCATCAATCCAACCCTCTAATGCTGTTGTTACATCGGTCTGCCACTTTGAAAACTCATCGGCTTTCGTAACACTAAATTTGTTAAACCAAGATTGGTATTGGTTAAAGATTGTTGTCGTATCCACTTGATCTACAATGCCATGTACAATACCGCACAAGCTTTTATTCAATCGTTGGTCCGTTATAAGACCTTGATTGATTTGAGTAGTTCCTGCATTAATTAATACATCAGCAAGGACTAATTCATATGCCTCTGCATCCCTTTGAATAGCAGGCGCTGTAGGTGAAGATGCTTGCGAGCCTTTTTTCAAAACAATTTCAATTTGTCTTGTTAAATAATTGAGACGCATAACAACACGGTCAATACGTTTTAATACACCATCAGCAATATCATGCTTAATAATATAATCACTATCATTTATGACATAATATCCTTTTATCCATCCCTTACCTACCTTTAGGATGGTTTGCATCCCAGTGCCTTCCACAAGTTGTAATCCATTACTTGGGTTTGGAAAAACTCCATCACCGATAAAGGAAGCAAAATACTCAGCGAAAAACTTTGCATCGTATCGTCTATCGCCATTTACACTATTAAAAAATCCACTTCGTATCGCCATTTATTTCACCGCCTTTTTTAATCTTTCGCCGAGAGTAGGAATATTTGAGCCGAACTCTATTCGTAATTCTTGGCCGTCCCTATCAACCGTTAATTCAGCACACACTACCCTCGCATGCATTACCTTTTGAAGCTCATCATTCCGGATACTAACTACATCTCCGAGTTTATAATCGACGCCATATTCAAACTGCGCAAACATATCAATTTCACTTTCGTACGTTTCTCTTTCTTGATATTCTGCTAATTTTTCTTCACCTCTTGAAACCAACGTAGCATCATATTCATCTGGTGTTAATGTGACATTGTTATTGTCGTCATCTAAGTAACCACTTTGTAAATCCCTCGCATCTACATACAATTCACGTCTATTAAAGCCTTGTAAATGATCGTTAACTGTTGTAGTCTTTCTGTCAGTTCCTTCACCTTCACCAGCTACAATTGCTGTCGTTTTAGTCTCGATGTTGCTATTTACATAGTTTTGTTTAATGACGTTATCGAATTCTTTACTAAAAATCACGTGCGGAAGAAGAGTTTGAGTAGTGCTATGATCTTCACCCTGCCAAGTATAGACATCGTATTTTTTATCCTTGTGATTCATCAGAACGTCGAAACTCATCTCATGCTTTTGACACAATGCAAAACAATGTTCACTAACTGTACCACCTGTTTTAGTACTGTCATCCACAATATTTATGCCTGTGTTAGCAGCGAGTCTAAAATTCGGTAATACCTTATTTGGACTAGTATTGATGGCATTAGAAGAAATAAAAGATTTAATAATGTCCTCTACATTTCCTTCGTACCTTTGCTGTCTTTCAATTACACGCCAAGACAATAAATAATTGAGTGAGTAAGCTACAACTTCAATTTCACTTCCGTTTTGATCAATGTAATCGAAATGTTGAATGATATAGCCATAGTTCGGATTTGATTGCGTAGTAATAATATTGTTCATTTGAAGCAACTCAATCATTTCAGGTGTACCAGGTACAATCAATGTAAGCATGCTGTATTTGTAATAGTTCCTTTGGAGAATAAGCTTTTTATATTCACTGATTTCTCCAATTGCATTAAAGTTCAAATCAAATACATATAAATCAACCATGACTACACCCCTATTCTTCTTGCACGATAGTTAAACGACACTTCCAAAAAGTCGATGTTCTCCTCGGCTTCATATCTAAATAAATTATCTCCCGCCTCTATCTGCAAGAATGTGGAGGTCATAAAATCTAGCGCATTAAAAACGCTTGTCTGAACATTATTGCGGCTTAATATAATTGAGCGTTTACCACGATTAGTGTTAATGAAGATTTCATCACCAGGAAGCATCGCATTACCCGGAAGCATTGCTGTATTAAGCTTCAGCGACTCATACGTATTTACATTTATTAATGATGGATTTTTCACAGTTGCTGTAGCTTTAAATCGAATAATCATTCCAGTAGCTTCTTGTCCTGTGTTCTCCACATTAATCATTGTGGAAGGCGTACGGTATCCCATTTCAATTCCGCCTTCTGGTATTTCGAGCACAAATTCAAATGCTGGTTTCCACAATCCTATTTCTGCATAGTAATCATCTTTCTCATAGATGAATGGATCAGTAGCAACAAATTGTAGTAGACCTTTTAACCACTTTTTATTGTCATGCTCAAAGCCATTATTATAGACTGGCGCCATCTCTGCATTGGCATATAAGTAAAACTCGTGTCCGGCTTTAGTAGTGAAGTCTAGTCTCATTGGATTGTGCTTAGGATTACATACCGTATACATCTCATGTCGCTTCTCTTCTATCCACCATGCTTCATTTCCGTCTCTTTTAATGTAGAATGGAACATCTAACTCACGAACATTTAACACAGTCGATTGATAATGCGCTCCATCACTTGTAAATGTAGAAGTATTTACATTCGCCTTTAAACCACTAATCTGAAAATCTTCAGTCAAAAAGAAATGACGACCGAATGTTATCGAATCGTCACGACTATTAGTTATCTTTAATTCTTTAATATTCAAATCGTCACCTCCTAGAATCCGTATGCCATGCGTCTCAATGTTCGTTCCATTTCATGTGCTCCGGTATTTTGCGTATAGATGTTCACCTTTTGATTTAATTGTTTAGAGTAATCGTAAGTTTGTTGACCGCCTACAACTGCATGCGCCAATCCTGTGGAAGACTGTTCAACTTGTGCGATCATACTGTTCATACCTTGGATTAGACCTTCAGCGATATTGACGCCGAAACCTTTCATTACACGGCTAGGTGAATGAATATCTAACGCTCCTTGCATTGCTTCTTTAATGCTGTTTGCTATCTCTGTTGCCTTATCAACAAGTGGTCCTTGCATGCTCGCTAGACCGTTTAATAAGCCTTGTCCAGCATCTACACCGATTGATTGCAATGTAGATAGCTCATTAGCTGTAGTTCTCGTTAAATTACGAATAGCCTTATCCCATTCTTTCTGGATAAGGTTCAATTTATCATTAGCTGCCTCGCGTAATTTCTGGATTTGAGAATCCGTATCTTCACGCATACCAACTAATTCTTTTTCAGTTTGTTCTCGAGCTAATTGAGATTTCTCACGGTACAACTCGCTGTACTTCGTCAGTTGATCATCTGTCATGCTATTTAACGCTGCTAGTTCTGGTAATGCTTTAACGCCTAAATCCGAAATCTCTTTTAATAAATCCGCATCAATATTACGTTCAGATAGCTTAGCAAATTGATCTTGCCACTCTTTGAAGCCATCTACTTGCGATTGTAGATTCCCCATTAATTCAGCGCTTGTTCGATTAAGTTCAACTTTAAACTCATCAAATGTACCAGCGAATGACATTAAAGTGGATTTACGTTTGTTATATGCATCATCATAAGCTTTGTTTAATTGTTCTTCTTGTTTTGCTAAGTCATCAGCAACAGCTTTCATTTGACCTTGGAAGTCTTTATTAATAGAGACTATTTCTTTATTAACGGCTTCAACAGCTTTTTTGTAGTTTTTCTGAGCCTCTATACGCTCTTTACTACCTTCTTCAAATAAGTCGATTGTTCTTTCCCAAATTTTCGTTTCTTCAACTAACGATAATTCCTCTGAAGACTTTTTATCTGATATATATTGCTTAATGCTTTCTAAATCAGCTTTATTAAGGTCTTCCACAGCTTTATTGTAGGCCTTCTGAGCTTCTACACGTTCCTTTGTACCTTCCCTGAACTGCGACACAGCGTATTTCCAAATCTCTGCTTCTTCTTTGAGGCTCAATTCTTCAGAAGATTTTTTGTCTTGAATAAACAACTTAATCTTTTCCAATTTATCTTTTTGAATTTTGCCCAATAGATCAGAAGATTCTTTAGCAGATTTCTTTTCAATATCTGCGATTTTCTTAGCAGCATCTTCTTTGATACGTTGGATTTTTATGTTTTCATCTTGTGTTGTTTTACGCTTCTTAGATGCAGCAGTACGGTTGATTTTATCAATATCTTCTTTAGAACGTTTTTCGATTTGGGCTATTTCAGCGTTGGCTTTATCGGTAATTTTCTTTTCTTCAGACTTGTAGTTGTTAGCAATATCAATCAAGTTTTTTCCTAAGTCCTTCATGACATTTGATACTCGGTCACTTTTACTTTCGATACCAATTGCTAGACCTTCACCTGTGTCTCTACCAACGGCCATCATTACTCTTGATGGTGATTTGATACCTAATGTTTTCTTAGCAGCTGTAGTAATGTCATCAGCAATATCTTCAACTTTTTTCCATACAGCCTTCGCCATTGAACCAATACCTTCAATTAGACCGTTAATAATGTCTTTACCGATTTGAACTAGACTTACATTTTCAAAGAATGTTTTGATATTGTTCCATATTTTTTCTGCTGTTTCTTTAATCGATTCCCAAGCGCCTTCCCAATCACCGTGCATTAATTTCATCATTGTTTTAATAACGCCAAGGATTATATCAAGCGCTGTACCAACCGTAAATTTTATAGATTCCCAAGAGTATTTAACAATCCCTGAGATTATAGGCCAAACTATTTCAAAATGCCCTTTGATAAGCCCCATAACCATTTCTATAGTGGATTTAATATGATCAAATTGAACTTTTACAATCTCGAATATTTCCTGTCCGTTTTCATCCCAGAACTCTTTCAATTTGTCTAGCTGCTCTTTTACGAAATCAACAACACTGCCAAGTTTTTCGTCTATTGTTTTCTTTATAAATTCATAAGCAGTGGATGTTATTTCTTTTAAGGAATCAGTAACTTTTTTATATGTTTCTTCTACTGCATTAAAAATATCAGAATGTTTATTTTTAAATTGTTTCCACTTAGATAATATCTCACCGGTTTCCCAGTTCACTTTATCAACGTGTTCATCAGCTTGTTGTTGAGCTTTTTCTACAATCTTTTGATGTTGTTCTTCAGCAAGGAAAATAGTTTGATCTTT
>NZ_SADV01000039.1 GCF_006864135.1 Lysinibacillus sphaericus
CGAACACGGAAGTTAAGCTCTTTAGCGCCGATGGTAGTTGGGGGCTTCCCCCTGTGAGAGTAGGACGTCGCTAGGCAATGTAAACAGTCAGCTGAGTGCTGACTGTTTGTTTTTTTATAAAAAACCTTAATAATTCAGCAAAACTTGCCTAAAATAAGACAGAGCTTAACTATTATCTATTCTAAATGTAGAAGAAATTAAAAAAGCCTATATTTTACTTAGTGAAAAAAGGGCGAAAAGACTATCAGAGTTACCACATCGAAAAATCTGAATTGTCTTTCTTTTATAAGTTTCTTGACAGTAGCTTAGCACGTTGTTAATCTTACAATTAATATTCTTTTAACTATAGGAGGACGTTACGAAATGTGGGAAACTAAATTTGCCAAAGAAGGTTTAACTTTTGATGATGTATTATTAGTACCAGCGCATTCAGAAGTATTACCGAAAGATGTTGATTTATCAGTTCAACTAACACCGAAGATTAAATTAAATATTCCAATGATCAGCGCAGGCATGGATACAGTTACAGAGTCTAAAATGGCAATTGCTATGGCACGTCAAGGTGGTATCGGTATTATCCATAAGAACATGTCGATTGATGAGCAAGCTGAGCAAGTAGAAAAAGTAAAACGTTCTGAAAATGGTGTTATTACTAACCCATTCTTCTTAACTCCGACTCACCAAGTTTTCGATGCTGAGCATTTAATGGGTAAATACCGAATTTCTGGTGTACCAATTGTTGATAGTATGGAAAACCAAAAGCTAGTAGGGATCATTACAAACCGCGACTTACGTTTCATTTCCGACTATTCTTTAAAAATTGAAGAAGTTATGACAAAAGAAGATTTAATTACAGCTCCTGTTGGAACGACTCTAGAGGATGCTGAAAAGATTCTTCAACAATATAAAATCGAAAAGTTACCAATTGTAGATGAAGAAGGTAAATTAACTGGCTTAATTACAATTAAGGATATTGAGAAGGTAATTGAGTTCCCTAACGCTGCTAAAGACATACATGGTCGCTTATTAGTAGGGGCAGCAGTTGGTGTTTCAAAAGATACGATGATACGTATTGAAAAGCTTGTTGAAGCACAAGTAGACATCGTAGTAATCGATACAGCTCACGGTCATTCTGAGGGTGTATTACAAACAATTCGCTCTATCCGTGAATCTTATCCAGAGCTTGAAATTATCGCTGGTAACGTGGCAACTGCTGAAGGTGCACGTTCATTATTTGAAGCTGGAGCAGATGTAGTAAAAGTTGGTATTGGCCCAGGATCTATTTGTACTACTCGTGTCGTAGCAGGTGTTGGTGTACCACAAATTACAGCTGTTTACGACTGTGCGACAGTAGCGCGTGAGCTTGGTAAAGCAATTATTGCTGATGGAGGCATTAAATACTCAGGAGACATCGTTAAAGCTCTAGCAGCTGGTGGTAACGTTGTAATGCTTGGTTCACTTCTTGCAGGTACTTCTGAATCTCCTGGTGAAACTGAAATTTTCCAAGGTCGTCGCTTTAAGGTTTACCGTGGTATGGGTTCAATTGGAGCTATGGAAAAAGGTTCAAAAGATCGATACTTCCAAGAGGATGCGAAAAAATTAGTACCAGAGGGTATTGAAGGACGCCTTCCATACAAAGGACCACTAGCAGATACAATTTATCAACTAATCGGTGGTATTCGTGCAGGTATGGGCTATTGCGGTTCAGCTAACCTTGAGTACTTACGTGAAAATGCTCAATTTATTCGTATGACAGGTGCAGGTCTACGTGAATCACATCCACATGATGTACAAATCACAAAAGAATCACCAAACTATTCGATGTAATATATTACTAGCAACTTTTATGCTCTCGAATCGTCTACAAAGATGACACGAGAGCATTTTTTTATGATAGAGAGTGCGCACGGACATTACTATATATGATAAAATGTCGAGGACAAGAATATTTTTTGGAGGGCTTTAAAGGTGAAAAAGACAATAAACACTGTTATACGCTTACTCCTAATTCCTGTTTTGTTATTTAGTGTTTTAGCAGGTATTCCAGCGAAGGCAAATGCAGAAACAGATTTAGGACTACACGTGGATGCTGCAATTTTAATTGACGCAGATTCAGGAAAAATTTTATATGAACAAAATGCAGATACTTCACTAGGTATTGCGAGTATGACAAAAATGATGACTGAATACCTGTTATTGGACGCAATTGAAGCAGGTACAGTTAAGTGGGATCAGGAATATCATGTAACTGATTATACGTATAAAATGTCTCAAGATCGTGCGTTAAGTAATGTACCATTGCGTAGAGATGGATCTTACACAATTCGTGAATTATATGAGGCAATGGCAATTTACTCTGCAAATGCTGCAACAGTTGCTATAGCAGAAACAATTGCAGGTACTGAAACTGATTTTTTAAAACTAATGAATAAAAAAGCAGAAGAGCTTGGTCTTAAAGACTATAAATTCGTAAACTCTTCTGGTCTTAACAATGCAAATCTATTTGGTATGCATCCAGCAGGTACTGGACCAAATGATGAAAACGTAATGCCTGCTAAATCTGTAGCTAAATTAGCATATCATTTACTAAAAGATCATCCTGATGTATTAAAAACGTCTAAAATTACAAAAAAGACGTTCCGTGAAGGTACAAAAGATGCAATTAACATGGAAAACTGGAACTTTATGTTGCCAGGATTGGTGTTCCAATATGAAGGCGTTGACGGTTTAAAAACAGGAACAACAGATTTTGCTGGTCATTGCTTCACAGGTACCGCTGAACGCAACGGTACACGTTTAATTGCTGTTGTTATGAAGGCTGTAGATGCAAATGGACAAGGTTCATATAAAGCTCGTTTTGATGCAACTGCAAAATTATTTAATTATGGTTTCTCACAATTCTCAAAACAAGAAATTATTCCAGCGAACTATAAGTTTAAAGATCAAGAAACAGTAAAAGTTACGAAAGGTAAAGAAAACAAAGTAGCGATTGCTGTTAAAGAACCAGTTTCATTTATGGTTAAGTCATCTGAGAAAGATTTATATAAACCTAAACTAGTTTTAGATAAAAAGAGTCTTGAAGCAGATGTTAAGAAGGATACAGTTGTCGGAAAGTTAGTTATTGAACGCTCAGAGGGCACAGATTACGGTTTTATTGACGGTAAGGACCTTAAAGCCGATGTTGTTACAACAGAGGCTGTGGAGCGCGCTAGCGGTATCTCATTATTCTTCCAAGGTGTTGGTAGCTTCTTCGGAAACTTATGGGGTGGCATTACTGACTTTGTTGGTGGCTTATTTTAACTTATTTCAGTAGAAGTCTCCACCTCTATAGACGGAGATGAATGCGGGTTTAAGTTACCTTCCAGTTCCAGACACAATTATGCCGAGGCCTAATTGATAATAATTAATAAAAGGAACACGTAGATGTTTTTAAAACATCTACGTGTTCCTTTTTCACATTTTTACGCTTTACTGCATACGCTATTAGGCGAAAGGATGTGGCTAAATGTGTGGCATTACAGGATGGGCTAGCTTTCAAAAGGATTTAAGAACAACTAATGACATTCTAAAGTTAATGACGCAAACGTTAAATAAACGAGGGCCAGATGATGAAAATATTTGGTGTAGTGAGCATATTGCATTTGGTCATCGTCGGCTAGCCGTCATAGATTTAATCGGTGGGAAGCAACCGATGAAAAAAGTACACGATGGTGCAAACTATGTCATTACATATAATGGCGAGCTATATAATACAGAAGAACTAAGAAAAGAGCTGCAAAAGAGAGGGCATCTTTTTACAACACATTCAGATACGGAAGTATTATTAACTGCTTATATTGAATGGAAAGAGCAGTGTGTTGATTTTTTAAATGGAATTTTCGCTTTTGGTGTATGGGATGAACAATCACAATCTCTGTTTTTATGCCGAGACAGATTAGGTGTAAAGCCTTTATTTTACACAGAACAACAAGACGGCTTACTTTTTGCATCCGAAGTGAAAGCATTATTAGCTCATCCATTGATTAAAACAACCGTTAATACGGAAGGGCTAGCAAATATTATGGCTGTAGGACCGTCTAGAACGCCCGGAAAGTCACCTTTTCAGAATATTAATGAGTTACGTCCAGGATATGCAATGCGTTTTTCTAGAGAGGGTATACGCGTTTGGCAGTATTGGCAGTTACAGAGTAAACATCATGAAGAGTCATTAGAGGAGACAATCGATCATGTCCGTTTTTTACTAACGGATGCTATTGAACGACAGCTTGTTTCAGACGTACCAATCTGTACATTACTTTCAGGAGGATTAGATTCCAGTATTATTACGGGAATTGCTGCAACCATGTTTCAGCAACAAAATAAAGGCAAACTTCATACGTACTCTATAGACTACGAGGATAATGAACGTTTTTTTAATCCACATGCTTTTCAAACATCCACGGACACGTATTGGATTCAAAAAATGACAGATACCTTTAGTACAACACACCATGCTGAAGAAATTTCTCAGCAGCAATTAATCAATTGCTTAGTAGAATCTGTCATCGTTAGAGATTCACCAGGAATGGCAGATGTTGACTCATCGTTATTATGGTTTTGTCGAGAAATTAAAAAGGATTTTACCGTTGCGCTATCAGGTGAATGTGCAGATGAAATTTTCGGTGGTTATCCATGGTTTACAGAAACGACTACAGGTTTTCCATGGATTCGTTCATTGTCTGAAAGATCAACAATGTTACAAGAGCGATGGCGTAAGAAATTAAAAGTTGAATCATATGCGCAACAGGCTTTTTCGGAGACAATTGCTGAAGTACCCTATCTTGATGGGGAGAGTATTGAGGAAGTAAGGCAACGAGAAATGTTTTATTTGAATATGGTATGGTTTATGCAAACATTGCTGGAACGAAAAGACCGAATGAGCATGGGGGCGAGTCTTGAAGTCCGTGTGCCGTTTGCAGATCATCGTCTTGTAGAATATACGTGGAATATTCCTTGGGAAATGAAAAATTTAAACGGTATGGAAAAGGGTTTACTTCGTAAAGCAATGCAGCATTTATTGCCAGAAGAAGTTTTATATCGGAAAAAGAACCCGTATCCTAAAACGTATCATCCAGTTTATACAGCGGGCGTTCAAAAATGGCTCAGAGGCATAATGGAGGACAAAAATTCAATTCTTCATGAATTATTTGAACGACAGAAACTAATAGAGCTCATTGAATCGGGTGGCAGTTCTTTCAAAGTTCCTTGGTATGGACAATTAATGGCAGGTCCACAGCTTTTAGCTTATCTGGGTCAAATTCATACATGGTTTGAGCTTTATAATATTCAGCTAATAGAATCATAATATCAAAGAAAAACCAGTCAACCTTTTAACGTGAGGTTGATTGGTTTTTTTTCTGTATATCCCAACAGTTCATTAGCTTTTCGATAGAAGGTTCAATTTCATGTACAGGTATGCCTCCAAAGCCTAGTAAAAATTGAGCTTTTAAGGGTGAAGAGTGATCCAAGCGATAATCAGAGAGTGGATAGATTCTGATTTCCGCATTGGAAGCAAACTGCTGTAATTGCTTTTCAGACAAAGTATGTTGTACATCGAGTAAAATATGCATGCCTGCTTGCTCACCAGTAATGTTAATTTGATTAGAATAGTTTTCTAAAATAGAAGTAAGTTTTTCATGCTTTTTTCGATATATCTTTCTCATGCGATTTAAATGCTTAGCAAAATGGCCGTCCCGCATAAAATTAGCTACAATATGTTGATCGAAACGAGGTACTGTCGATGAATAGTAATTAAATACGTCATTATAAGCAGCAAGTAATTTTGGTGGAAGTACAAAATAAGCGACGCGCAAGGACGGCATTAATGATTTTGTAAATGTACTCATATAAATTACTTTATCATTTCGATCTAATGCATGAAGTGCAGGAATTGGTTTTCCAGTATAACGAAATTCAGAATCATAATCATCTTCAATAATGTATCGAGAGGAGCTTTGTGAGGCCCAATTTAAAGCCTGTGCACGTCTTGTAGCCGATAATACTGCTCCTGTAGGGAATTGGTGAGATGGTGTGATATAAACAACGTCAGCGCTAGTTTTTTCGAGCTCATGAATGACAATTCCTTCATCATCGACTGCAATTGGATAAACCTTTCGCTTATGTTGGGAAAACATACGATGCACAGCTGGATATCCAGGGTTTTCAAGGGCAAAACAAGTATTGTCACTAAAGAGGCGCAAAATCATTGGTAGAAGCTGTTCTGTTCCTGAACCGATGACAATTTGCTCGGGACTACAAACAACCCCGCGTGATTGAAATAAATAATTAGCAATCTCTGTTCGCAAAGATAGTTCTCCCTGAGGCTCACCTGTTAATAACAATTCCTTTGAGGCATCATCAAAGAGCTCTTTCGCATATTTTCGCCATGTCTGAAAAGGGAAGGCATCAATATCGATCGAACCAGGATTAAAATCTATCTTGTACAATTTTTTCTTAGGTTGTTCATTTAAGGAAGTTATTGTGTCCTGCTGAATATACGGAAGCTCGTCAATTTCCTCTACAAAATAACCGACACGGGATTTAGACATAATATACCCTTCAGCAAGTAGCTGTGCATAGGCAATTTCAATTGTTGTTTGTGAAATATTCAAAAAATCGGCTAATTTTCTTTTTGATGGTAATTTTTCTCCTACTGCTATTTTATTTGTAATAATAGCTTCTTTAATGCCGCGATAAAGCTGATCGTAGAGCGGTTTTTCACCATTTTTTTCTAGTTGGAATAATAGCATGTCCATGTGCATTAATTCTCCTGACCTTACGATTATTTTATAAACTGGATATTTTTATATGGTCAATTTCAATTATACTAAATTTCATCATAAAGGTGGAGGTAAGAAATCATGAAACAAACAGGTACAGAGTTAGTTAAGCGCGGGATGGCGGAAATGCAAAAGGGTGGCGTCATTATGGATGTTATTAATGCAGAACAGGCGAAAATTGCGGAAGCGGCAGGAGCTGTAGCTGTTATGGCATTAGAGCGAGTACCATCAGACATTCGCAAGGCGGGTGGTGTTGCACGTATGGCTGATCCTCGTATTGTCGAGGAGGTATTGGGGGCAGTATCCATTCCTGTAATGGCTAAAGCACGTATTGGACATATTGTAGAAGCAAGAGTGTTAGAAGCAATGGGTGTCGATTATATTGATGAAAGTGAAGTATTAACGCCAGCAGATGAAGAGTTTCATTTATTAAAAAGTGATTACACAGTGCCCTTTGTTTGTGGGTGTCGTGATTTAGGCGAAGCTGCTCGACGCATTGGTGAGGGAGCTTCTATGCTACGAACTAAAGGGGAACCAGGGACAGGTAATATTGTTGAGGCAGTTCGTCATATGCGTAAAGTAAATGCGCAAGTACGTAAGGTAGTTGGTATGACAGAGGATGAATTAATGACCGAGGCTAAATTGCTCGGTGCTCCTTTTGAATTATTAAGAGAAATTAAGCATCTTGGCCGTTTACCAGTAGTGAATTTCGCAGCAGGTGGGGTTGCTACGCCAGCGGATGCAGCATTAATGATGGAGCTTGGAGCAGATGGTGTATTTGTTGGTTCTGGTATTTTTAAATCAGAGAACCCAGAGAAATTTGCTCGTGCAATTGTTGAGGCTACTACGCATTATAAGGACTACAAGTTAATTGCTGAAATTTCAAAAGAGCTAGGTGTTCCGATGAAAGGCATCGATATTGCACAGCTTAGTCAAAATGAGCGTATGCAAGAGCGAGGCTGGTAAAATGAAGCGAATCGGTGTTTTAGCATTACAGGGAGCGGTAAGAGAGCATGTGCAAATGTTAGAGTCTCTCGGATGCGAAGCTGTTTTAGTAAAACAAAGAAGTGATTTAGAGAAGCTTGATGGACTTGTCTTGCCTGGTGGAGAAAGCACAACGATGCGCAAATTGCTGAATCGCTACGAGCTATTAGAGCCAATTCGCACACTAGCAAAGCAAGGTTTACCGATGTTTGGAACATGTGCAGGATTGATTTTATTAGCAAAGGAATTAGTGGATTATGAATCACATTTAGCAGTAATGGATGTGGTAGTTGCACGGAATTCTTATGGACGTCAGGTAGATAGCTTTGAAGTGAAGCTCGACATACCGGAAATAGGTGCTGCTATTCCGGCAGTCTTTATACGTGCGCCACATATTGTTTCCGTAGGTGAAGGTGTTGAAATATTAGCGGAGCATGAAGGCAAGATCGTGTTAGCAAAGGACGACCATTTCTTAGGATGTTCCTTCCATCCAGAATTAACGTCAGATGCACGAATTCTAGAATATTTTGTATCTTCTATGGTATGACTTGCAAATTTTCACTTCATATAGTACAGTATGGATAAAATTTAAATAACTGAACACGATGATGGGAAGTAGTAGCAAGCACGTTTTTTTTAGAGAGTCAGCGGGTGGTGGAAGCTGATAAAAGCACTTGTGAATCCGTCCTGGAGTTGCGCAGTCGAAGTTAATGAAGTAGGCTGTCGCCGGCTGAAATGCCGTTATGAAATAAGTGGATTAGACAAAGTACAATATGTCTAATCAATTAGGGTGGCAACGCGGGTAGCTCTCGTCCCTTTTGGGGATGAGGGCTTTTTTGTGTTTTTACTAACTATTTTCCCATCATTAAGAATCTACTGGAGGTATGACGATGTTAGATATTAAACGCGTGCGCGATAATTTCGCGGAAATTAAAGAAATGCTATTAACACGTAATGAGGATTTAGGAAACTTAGACGATTTTGAGCAATTAGATGCAAAGCGTCGTGAATTAATTGCAAAAACAGAAGAGCTTAAAGCTGAGCGCAATAAAGTATCTGAGCAAATTTCTATTATGAAGCGTAATAAAGAAAATGCGGATGAAGTAATTGCACGTATGCGTCAAGTTGGCGATGAAATTAAAGAGCTAGATGTTCAATTAAATGATGTAGAAGAACGCTTTAACGATATGATGATGCGTTTACCAAACGTTCCACATGAATCTGTACCAGTTGGCACAACAGAGGACGATAATGTGGAGGAATATACTTGGGGTGAGGTACCAACATTTGATTTTGACATTAAAGCACACTGGGATATCGCTACAGACTTACAAATTGTTGACTTTGAACGTGGTGCAAAAGTGACTGGTAGTCGTTTCTTATTCTATCGTGGTCTTGGCGCTCGTTTAGAACGTGCATTAATGACGTTTATGATGGACTTACATGCAGAAGAACATGGTTATGAAGAAATGTTACCACCTGTAATTGTCAATCGTGATAGCTTAACAGGGACAGGACAACTACCTAAATTTGAAGAAGATGTCTTTAAGTTAGTTGACACAGATTATTTCATGATTCCAACAGCAGAAGTACCTGTAACAAACTTCTACCGTGATGAAATTTTACCAGCTGAAGCATTACCACATGGCTTTGCAGCATATAGTGCATGCTTCCGTTCAGAAGCAGGTTCTGCGGGACGCGATACACGTGGTTTAATTCGCCAACACCAATTCAACAAAGTAGAATTAGTACGCTTTGTTAAACCAGAAGAATCTTATGAACAGCTAGAACTATTAACAGGTCATGCAGAGAAAGTACTACAATTATTAGGATTACCATACCGCAAACTAAAAATGTGTACAGCTGATTTAGGCTTTACTGCAGCGAAAAAGTACGATTTAGAAGTTTGGATTCCAGCTCAAAATATGTACCGCGAAATCTCTTCATGCTCTAACTTTGAAGATTTCCAAGCACGTCGAGCAAATATTCGCTTCCGTCGTGAGCCAAATGCAAAACCAGAGTATGTACACACATTAAACGGCTCAGGTCTTGCAATCGGCCGTACAGTAGCAGCAATCCTAGAAAATTATCAGCAAGCTGACGGAAGCGTAGTAATTCCTGAAGTATTAAGACCATATATGGGTGGAAAAGAAGTAATCGCTCCAAAGTAAACCGAGTCGAAAACAAAGCAACTAAAAGAAAAAACTACTGTTGAAAATATCTAATTCTCTACAGTAGTTTTTCTTTTTTAAAAAAGTAGGTTAGCGAGGTCGAACCCGATGTTTCACAGAGAAGTTATGCTCGTTAGAAAGCAAGTAAATAACGCCTTCTATAAAGCCTATAAGGGCCGGAATATATGTCCAGAAGAAGATGAGGTACAATATACCTTGTCCAATTTTCCCTAAGTAAAATTTATGGATTCCGATTCCACCTAAAAAGATAGCTAGTACCCCTGCGACTGTTTTATTTTTTATAGGCCAAGAAGGATCGATGCCATCAAACATAGGAGCTGAATATTGGGGCTGTGTTTGATATACAGGCTGTGATTGCTGTTGATAAACTGGTTGTTGCACAATTTGCTGTTCTTTTTGAAAATTGAATTTTTCACCACAATATTTACATTGAGCTAATGTGACATCAGCCGCTGCACCACATTGTGGACATTCGATATTTTTCATGTCAATATCTCCTAATCAATGATATTTGTTTAATTTACATTTTCCGATGTATCGTTTTTAACTACACTGTTATGATTATCTATTGAATTGATTCGACTGGAGTACCGCAGTTATTACAAAATTTCGAAGTAACATCTAGTTCTTGTCCACATGAACAAACAGGCTTGTGTAAACTAGTTCCGCAAGAAGAACAGAATTTTGATGATTCCTCGTTTTCACTCTGACAAGAATGACATGTAATGACCTTTAGCGTTAAATTTTCACCACATAAGTTGCAAAATTTACTAGTAGATAAGATATTACCATGGCAAGAAGGACATATTTTATGTGTAACATTATTGCTAGGCTGTTGTACTTGTTGATTCATCATAGTCACCATACCTTGCCCTACGCCTAAGCCAACTCCACTTGTAGCAAATAACCCAGCTACTCCATTGTCATTTGATGCAGCAGATTCATAAATATCAAAGCTACGTTGTGTTACATAACGATTGTCACCCATAATTTCGAACTTAGCTTTATCTTGTAAAATTTCATTTATTTTATTGAAATCTTCCTCTGGGAAATTAATTGATTGAATATGGAAATGGGCCATTATAAAACCATACGCATTGAATTCTTCAGATATTTTTTCTTTTAAACTATTTGAAATATTATGAAGCTCTGTTGTTATTTCTAGTGCAGAGATTTTCTCATTAATAATTTTATTTGCAAGTTCAGTTTTTATGGATGTAATAAGAGAACCTTTAAAGTAATCTTGTACTTTTTCGAAACTAACAATATCATCTTTATTCATAGAGCCTATAACTTCTGTAAAGAATAATAAATAGTCATCAAGGCGAAGAGCCAATTGTCCAAATGCTCGTATACGTAATTTTACAAAGTATTTTGGGTCAATTAGTTGAATAGGATCAGAGGTTCCCCAATATAAATCTAATTTTACCGTTAGATTTATAAAGTAGATTTCTGCTGAAAAAGGTGTGTCCCCTCCATAAGCAAAATTCACAACATGGTGAAGTAATGGTAAGTTATTGGTTGATAAAACATGTGTGCCTGAATTAAATACATCACATATTTGCCCACCCTTTACAAAAATGGCTACTTGACCTTCGTTGACGATAAGTGTAGTACCTAACACTAGCTTTTCATTCGGATGCTTGTAGATTAACCAATCGCGTGAGCGTAAACCATCAAACTTCACTCTATCAAAAATAGGCATTGAAACATTACCTCCCTATTAATTACCTTTTAAATTAAATTATTACTAGTTATATTCTCCCTTTTCAGTTTATACATGTCAATGGTTTATGTGTATTGAAATTTGTTAGTCAGTAATGTACTTGCTATATCGCTTTTTCCATTTTTTAGACTGCGTATTTAAAAACATTATTGTTATGAATAATGTTATCGCTAATACAATATATTTCATATATGCTATCCCCTAATTATAGAAAAGAAGGTGCCTCAATCTGAGACACCTTCTTCTCTATGTGAAATTTTTAAAATTTTTCATTTTCAACAACTAAAGCTTGTCGTGCTTTTTTCTCTGCTTTTTTTCGTTCACGTAATACTCGGAAAAAATCGGTTAAGATTTGTCCGCATTCCTCAGCTAAAATTCCTTCAGTTACTTCGCATTCATGGTTAAAGCGTGCATCGTTTAATAATCGATAGAGTGAATCTACACAGCCTGCTTTTATATCCCTTGCACCATATACGACACGCGGCACACGAGATTGCAAAATTGCACCTGCACACATAGGGCAAGGTTCAAGTGTCACATAGAGTGTTGTTTTTTCAAGACGCCAACTTCCTATTTTTTTACAAGCATCTTGAATAACCATTAATTCAGCATGCGTCGTTGCATTTTGTGTTGTTTCTCGTAAATTATGAGCTCGTGCAATAATCTCTCCATCATATACAAGCACAGCCCCTATTGGCACTTCTCCAAGTAAAGCTGCTTTCTTAGCTTCTTCTAGTGCACTGTTCATAAACAATCGGTCTGTTTCAAAAATATCCACTATGATCTCTCCTTATCACTTAGTGTATCTTGCTTAATTGACAATTGCTACTATCAAGTATGTCTCGGCATAATCGCGTCTGGATTCGGTAAGAACGTAAAACGTTGACTTTTCCAAAAAAACTATTTATATTTATGTATGAACACATTCTCATATATAAATATAAAAAGGTTAGGAGTAAACTAAATGGATGAAAAATTACGAAATACAGAGGTTCAGGATAACAAAGAGCAACATTTAGACGAAGAAACACTATTTGTCGTGTCTCAAACATTTAAAGCATTAAGTGATCCGACAAGAATTCGTATTTTAAATTTATTATGTACGGATGAACATGCAGTCAACGATATTGCTAAGGTTTTAGATTTAGGTCAATCAACAGTTTCACATCAATTGCGTTTTTTGAAAAATTTACGGTTAGTGAAATATAGAAGAGAAGGTACAACTTTATATTATTCAACAGATGATGATCACATTATGAATTTGTTGATGCAAGCTATTGAGCATGCTACACATAACTAGATAATGGGGGGATAAAACATGGGACATAATCATGATCACAGCCATGATCATACACATGGCGCAAACAAAAAGGTTTTAATAGTATCATTTATTATTATTACGAGTTATATGATTGTTGAAGCGATTGGTGGCTATTTAACAAATAGTTTGGCTCTTTTATCCGATGCAGGTCATATGTTAAGTGATGCCATTTCATTAGCAATAGCCTTACTTGCCTTTATATTGGGAGAAAAGGCTGCAAGCTATAGTAAAACATACGGTTATAAACGATTTGAAATTTTAGCAGCAGTATTAAACGGTGTGACATTAATTTTTATTGCTTTATTCATTTTCTATGAAGCAATAAAACGTTTTGCAAATCCACCAGAAGTGGCAACTACAGGGATGTTGATTATTAGTACAATCGGTCTTTTAATCAATATTTTAGTCGCTTGGATTATGATGCGTGGCAGTGATACACAAGATAATTTAAATATGCGTGGAGCTTTTTTACACGTATTAAGCGATATGCTTGGATCTGTAGGGGCCATCGTCGCCGCATTATTAATGATGTTTTTTAGTTGGGGCTGGGCTGATCCATTGGCGAGTGCTATTGTTGCAATATTAGTATTGAGAAGCGGCTACTATGTAACGAAGGCTGCTGTTCATGTTCTTTTGGAAGGAACACCTTCAAACGTAGACGTTGAAGAAATTATACAAACTATTGTACAGACAGATAGTGTGCATAGCATTCACGATTTACACATTTGGACAATAACAAGCGGAACAAATGCACTTTCTTGTCATGCAGTTGTTGATGGCCAGCTAAAAATTGCGGATAGTGAGCATATATTACGAGAAATTGAACATAATCTTGAGCATAAGGGCATAAAGCACGTAACGATTCAATTGGAAACAGTAGCACATAAGCATGATAACTCCATTTTATGTACAATAAAAAATGAGCAGTCAAATCATCACCATCATCATTAAAAAATTCTAAAAATTTTCAGCTTTACATACCCTTCGTGGGTATGGTAATATGAAATTGTAAGGTAGGAGGTGTATTAAATGGAGGATAAAGTGAAAGAAGATGCTTGTCATACAGAGGAAGCTACTTCGTGCCGAAAAAGTCATCATCCTGAACGCGTTAAAAAGGATTTAACGACTCGTTTAAATCGAATTGAAGGTCAAATCCGAGGTATTAAAGGGATGATTGACAAAGACGTTTACTGTGATGATATTATTACGCAACTGTCTGCCACACAGTCTGCTTTAAATAGTGTTGCAAAGATATTATTAGAAGGTCATTTAAAGGGATGTGTAGTAGATCGCCTATCAGAAGGTGATGATGCAGTGTTAGATGAATTAGTAGTGACTATTCAAAAGTTAATGAAAAAGTAAATTTTTTTAAGAAATATATACCCCTATACAGTACTTAACATTAAAGGAGAGATATTTATGCAAAACGTAACTTTAAACGTACAAGGAATGTCATGTGGACATTGTGTAAACTCAGTAGAAAAAAGTGTTGGCGTCTTAACTGGCGTTGAACAAGTAAAAGTAAACTTAGCAGAAGGTTTAGTAGATGTAGCATTTGACGAAACACAAGTATCTCTAGACCAAATTAAAGAAACGATCGATGATCAAGGCTATGACGTTAAATAATATAAATAGGGTGCTCTTGTAGCACTCTCTTATTTTCAATTCAATATACCCCGTGTTGGTATGTGGAGAGGAGAAATGATGATGAGTTCGGAAATAAAAGAAGCAAATTTGCAAATTACAGGTATGACATGTGCAGCCTGTGCGACTCGTATAGAAAAAGGTTTAAATAAAATGGATGGTGTAGAACAAGCGACAGTTAATTTAGCTCTTGAAAAATCATCCATTAAATATGATCCGACAAAATTAAACGAAGAAGACTTTGAAAAGAAAATTGAAGCACTTGGTTATGGTGTCGTGAAACAAAAAACAGAATTCAATATTACGGGCATGACATGTGCAGCTTGTGCTACACGTATAGAGAAGGGTTTAAATAAACTAGCAGGTGTATCCTCTGCAAACGTTAACTTAGCACTCGAAAAAGCTACTATAGAATTTAACCCATCTGAGGTGACGATTGCAGATATTATTGCAAAGGTTGAAAAATTAGGATATGAGGCTCATCAAAAGGCGGATGAGCAAGAAACTGTGGATCATCGTGAGCTGGCCATCAAACAACAGCAGAAAAAATTTATTTTATCGGCCATTCTTTCATTACCATTACTGTGGACGATGGTAGGACATTTTTCATTTACATCATTTTTATATGTTCCTGAATTTTTAACGAATCCATGGGTGCAAATGGTGTTGGCTACTCCTGTTCAATTTATTATTGGGAAACAATTTTACGTTGGAGCCTACAAAGCTTTACGCAATGGTAGTGCCAATATGGATGTACTTGTAGTAATGGGAACATCTGCGGCGTATTTTTATAGCGTATATCAAGCAATTATTACTGCGGGGTCACATCATGCCCCCCACCTATATTTTGAAACGAGTGCCGTATTAATTACTTTAATTTTATTAGGTAAATTATTTGAGGCAAAAGCAAAGGGTCGCTCATCTGAAGCAATCAAGAAATTAATGGGCCTTCAGGCAAAAACGGCCATTGTTGTTCGTGACGGTGTAGAGAAAGAAGTACCGTTAGAAGAAGTAGTCATTGGTGACATTATTTTAGTGAAGCCTGGTGAAAAAATTCCTGTTGATGGTAAGGTATTAGAAGGAACAACAGCTGTAGATCAATCAATGTTAACAGGGGAAAGTTTACCTGTTGATAAAAAGCAAGGTGACCTATTATTTGGTTCTACTATAAATAAAAATGGCTTCATTAAAATGACGGCGACTAAAGTCGGTCGTGATACAGCATTAGCACAAATTATTAAAGTTGTAGAAGATGCACAAGGCTCCAAAGCACCAATCCAGCGCTTAGCAGATCAAATTTCAGGTATTTTTGTACCAATCGTTGTTGGCATTGCACTTGTCACGTTTTTAATTTGGATTATTTGGGTGCGACCTGGTGAATTTACGCCTGCACTTGAAGTTTTAATTGCAGTTCTCGTTATCGCTTGTCCATGCGCGCTTGGATTAGCAACGCCAACTTCTATTATGGCGGGTTCTGGTCGTGCAGCGGAATTTGGTATTTTATTTAAAGGTGGAGAACATTTAGAGCAGACACAAAGCATCGATACAGTAGTTGTTGATAAAACAGGTACAGTGACACACGGCAAACCTGTATTAACGGATGTTATACTAGCAGCAAATCAAGATGAAGCACGCTTTTTATCGTTGATTGGTGCAGCAGAGAAGCAATCAGAGCATCCGTTAGCAGAAGCAATTGTTCAAGGGATAGTTGATCGCGGTATTAACCTAGGAGATGTTCAATTCTTTGAAGCAATACCGGGTTACGGTGTGCAAGCGACGGTCTCTGGTCAAGGTGTTATCATCGGTACACGTAAATTGATGCAACAATACAGTATTCATATGGATGATATTCTACCAACAATGGAGCAATTGGAGGAAAACGGTAAAACGGCAATGCTAGCTGCAATTAACGGTCAGTATGCTGGTCTAGTAGCAGTTGCTGATACAGTGAAAGATACTTCAAAAGAAGCGGTTAGTCGTCTACAAGAGATGGGCATTACTGTAATTATGATGACTGGTGATAATGAACGTACAGCACAAGCAATTGGAGCAGAAGTTGGTGTGAATCATGTGATTGCCGAAGTACTTCCGGAGGGCAAAGCTAATGAAGTGAAAAAACTGCAAGCTACAGGTAAAAAAGTAGCGATGGTTGGTGATGGCATTAATGATGCCCCGGCACTTGCGACAGCTACTATTGGGATGGCGATTGGTACCGGTACAGATGTTGCTATGGAAGCAGCGGATATTACACTGATTCGCGGCGATTTAAACAGTATTGCAGATGCTATCATCATGAGTCGTAAAACAATGCGCAACATTAAACAAAACTTATTCTGGGCATTCGCTTACAACACATTAGGTATTCCAATTGCCGCAATCGGTTTACTAGCTCCATGGGTAGCAGGTGCAGCGATGGCCTTTAGCTCCGTATCTGTCGTTTTAAATGCACTGCGTTTGCAGCGAGTTAAATTATAAGGGTAAAGATAGATCCACTTTGAGTGGGTCTACTTTTTATTTATTTCAGCGGATGTCACGGTATTGGTTTTCGCCTCCTATTTTAATAGAGAAATAGTTTGGTTCTGTTTTTCACTTTCTCACTATGATACAATGAAAAACACTGATTTATTTTTAACTTCTTTCAGCCGATTCCGGACGCATTGTTTATCTGTGCGAAAGCGAAGCAATAGCTACAATATAATACAAACCCCGAGAGACGGGTAATTGACGATAGAATCCATAGAACATAAAGGAGGAGCTTCTGGTGACGGTTCCATTTGTTACGGTAGAAGGTCCGATTGGTGTTGGTAAAACCTCTTTATCTAAAGAGATTGCAGCGACATTTAATTACCATCTATTAAAAGAAATAGTAGACGAAAACCCTTTTCTAAATAAGTTTTATGAAAACATAGAAGAGTGGAGTTTCCAGACGGAAATGTTCTTCCTATGTAATCGCTACAAACAATTATCGGATATAAAAAATTTCCGTTTAACAGATGATAAACCTGTTGTAGCGGACTACCATATTTTTAAAAATTTAATATTTGCAAAGCGTACATTGGCATCAGCTGAGTATGATAAATACGAGGAAATATATAAAATATTAACGAAAGATATGCCTGTACCGAATGTAGTTGTTTATTTACATGCCAGTGTTGATACATTGATGAAACGTATTGCGATGCGTGGTCGTGAATTTGAAAAAATGATTTCACGGGATTACATGGAGCAACTGGTGGCAGATTATCATTCCTTTATCGAGCACTTTGAGAATATGCATCCTGATATTCCTGTTATTCGATTTAATGGTGATCAGCTTGATTTCGTAAAAAATCCGAATGATTTGAAATATGTTTTACAAACAATAAAGGATACGTTACAACAAAGGAGCTTGCAACAATGAATTTGAGAGAGAAATATGGTATTCCTCCACAAACGGTCATTACAATCGCTGGTACGGTTGGTGTAGGGAAGTCAACAATGACAAAGGCGTTGGCAGAAGCGTTAAATTTCCGTACTTCATTTGAAAAGGTGGATACTAACCCATATTTAGATAAATTTTATGAGGACTTTGAAAAATGGAGCTTCCATTTACAGGTGTATTTTTTAGCGGAGCGTTTTAAGGAGCAGAAGCGAATCTTTGAATATGGCGGCGGGTTTATTCAGGACCGTTCAATCTACGAAGATACAGGGATTTTTGCTAAGATGCATTATGACAAAGGTACAATGAGCCCAACGGATTACGAGACGTATACAAATTTATTTGATGCGATGGTGATGACACCGTATTTCCCACATCCAGATTTACTTGTTTATTTAGAGGGGCCAATTGATGCTGTAATTGGTCGTATTCAAGAGCGTGGACGTACAATGGAGCAACAAACACCGAATGATTATTGGATTGAAATGCATGACCGCTATGAGAACTGGATCAATAATTTTAATTCATGTCCAGTTCTTCGTTTGGATATTAATGATTATGATTTATTAAAAAACCCTGAAGCAATTGAATCAATTGTGAGCCGCATCAGTCATATGCTAAAACAAACGAGCCATTTACGTAAATAGGAAATGGACTATGCTAAAATTTATGACCGAATGCGCAGCTACGTGCAGAAAAAAGTAATTGAAGAAAATAAATGATCAAAAGACGTGAGACAATATGTAGCCTATTGTGTCACGTCTTTTGAGTAGGAGGGATTGTTATAAAAATAGCGGTGTATTGCGGTTCTGGCTTAGGCATAAACCCAATTTATGCAGAGAAAGCAGCCGAATTAGGGACTGTATTAGCTCAAAATGGTCATGGTGTCGTTTATGGTGGTTCGAAAACAGGACTGATGGGCAAAGTTGCAGATGCAGTATTAGAAGCTGGAGGAGAGGTTATTGGCGTGATGCCAACTCATTTACAGCAGCGGGAAATAGCACATGCCTCGTTAACAGAGCTTCATTTTGTTGAGTCTATGCATGTACGTAAAGCCAAAATGGTAGAGTTAGCAGATGCTTTTATAGCTTTACCAGGTGGTGGAGGGACAATGGATGAATATTTTGAAGTGTTTACATGGGCACAAATTGGACTACATGAAAAACCTGTAATTTTATATAATGTAAATAATTTTTATGATGCGCTTTTACAACAACTTCAGAAAATGCTGGAGGAAGGTTTTATACGAACTGAACAGAAGTCACTTGTTCATGTAGCTACTACATCGGAAGAAGTATTACATTTATTAAAAAAACATGGGTAATTTTTTGCCGACTTCATGCCACGTTTTTTATAGCTTCACTTTTCCGCTCTTCAGGGTCATGAAGTAGTGCTACTTTAAAATAAATAAAAGAATCCATTTTGAAAAAAGATTGATCAAAATGGATTCTTTTCTAATGAATTTGTTAAATTTTATAAATATTTAAGCTATGTAAGATTATTTAATTTCTTTTCTATATAATCTAATTGCATAAATTGCCCCAATTAAAAATACAATCCCTTGAAGTAGTAGAAAGAACTGACGGAAGTATTCAATATTACTATCAACTAATGAAAGAAAAATAGCATTCATAATAATTTGGGTAGTAAACATACATGAAATGATTTTAAGATAAATAGCATTCGTTCTTTCATCGGGTTGCCCAATTTTTCTACTGAAGATGAAAAGTATAACTATAGAACCTAGTAATAGAATTGCTGTAATTCCTACAACAATATTAAAATTATCAGTACTTTCTAACATCCAATTGTTTAATAAATCAATCATTATTATCTTCCTTTCGTACATAAGAGAATATTTCATGTATATCAACCTCAAAAAAGTTGGCTATTCGATATGCTAACACTAGTGGGGGAATAATTATTCTTTTCCTTTACAAAGATAGTTTGCTTAGAAACTCCAACAGCGTCAGCTAACTCCTTTTGTGACATTCTTCTTAACACCCTATGTTCATACACCTTATTTTTAATCGAATCACCAAATTCTCCTTTCAAAACAATCGCCTCCTATTTGCTGATGTATACATCATAACTTATACTTAATATATTTATTTTTATATAAAAGTAAGTTTATGTGTGTCTTGCTATAAATATTATTTATACAATTTACTCCGGTAGTTAAAGAAAAAACAGGATTTTTAATTAAAAACTTTATTACAGATAATTGATCTTTTTAACAATTATTAATGCTAGTAGCGACATAAATTACATAATTTTCTGAAATATATTGAAATAGTAGATGAGTTTTATTTACAATAATTGTGTAAAGCTTTCGTAAATTATAATAGGGGTGTTATAGATGACAAAAGTGGAAGTAAGTTTTAAGCATTTGCCAACGACTGCAGTTTCAGATGTGACAGGAGGACATACGAATTTACGCAGTGATATTAAACCGTTAGCAGATCATTATAAAATTGCTGGCCGCGCGGTAACAGTACGCTTACCAGATGGCGAAAATGGTGCAGTATTGGAAGCCATTCGAGCTGCTCAAGAAGGGGATATTTTAGTAATTGACGCTAAAGGGAATACCAATCGTGCAGTTGCTGGTGATTTTGTTCTTTCATTAGCGAAGGGTATAGGTGTACAGGGCTTTGTCGTTGATGGTGTTATTCGTGATATTGCAGCTATTCGTGAACTAGACTTTCCCGTATTTTCACTTGGCACAACGGTAGCAGCTGGCAATAAAAACGGCGGTGGCCAAGTAAATGTTCCTATTGCTATTGGAGGCGTTTCTGTTCGCCCTGGTGATTATATTATTGGGGATGTGGACGGTGTCGTTGTCGTGCCACAGGAAGATGCAGAGCGTATTGTGGCAGCCGCTGAGGTAAAGCTTGAAAAAGATGACGTACGTGCTCAAGAGGCACATGCAAATGGAAAAGAATCTATTATTAATTATTTAGATAAAGTATTAACTCCTTTCAGTGATCAAAAATAAAAAAACCCTCACGATGCCATCCATACATCGTGAGGATTTTTTTAATTTTTATGCTAAATTTTTATTATCATTAAAGTAATTTTTCATTTTCTCTGAATCGAAACGGCCTTCCCATTTCGCCATAACTAAAGATGCAAGTGAGTTACCAATTACGTTAACGACTGTACGTCCCATATCAAGAATACGATCGATACCTGCGATAAATGCTAAACCTTCAATTGGAATGCCGACAGTACCTAAAGTTGCTAGAAGCACAACGAATGATACTCCTGGAACACCTGCAATCCCTTTAGATGTAACCATTAATACAAGCATTAACGTAATTTGTTCACCAATGCTTAGGTGAATACCGTACATTTGAGCAATAAATAATGCAGCAATAGCTTGGTACAGTGTAGAACCATCTAAGTTAAAGGAGTAACCGGTTGGAATAACAAAGGATACGATATCCTTTGGAGCACCTAGTTTCTCCATTTTCATCATAATTCGTGGTAACACAGCTTCAGAACTTGCTGTTGAGAACGCTAAAATCAGCTCATCTTTTAGTACTTTAATTAAGAAGAAGATACTGATACCTGTAAATTTGGCCACAAGACCAAGAACGACAAAGATAAAGAATAGCATTGTTGCATAAACAAGTATAGCGAGTTTACCAAGTGGTATTAGGGAAGCGAATCCATATTTGGAAACGGTTACACCAATTAAACCAAATACCCCAATTGGAGCGAATTTCATTACAAGGTTAGTTACCCAGAACATAGTATCTGCTACCCCTTGGAAGAAGTCTAATACTGGTCTTCCTCGTTCGCCAATGGCAGCAACCCCTAAACCAAAAATAACTGAGAAGAAGATGATCGCAAGCATATTACCTTCAGACATTGCCTGAATGATATTTGTTGGTACAATGCCTACAATAATATCAAATGGTCCTTCATGCTGTACTTCTTCTGTAGTGGCAACGTATTTTGAAATATCTCCTTGAGAGAGCTCGTTCATGTTTATACCCGCGCCTGGTTGGAATAAGTTTGCGGAAAGTAAACCAATGACGATTGCTACTGTTGTAATAATTTCGAAGTAAATAAGCGATTTTCCGCCTAATCGTCCAAGCTGTTTCATATCTCCAGTGCCAGCAACACCAACGATTAAAGTTGAAATAATAATCGGTACAACAATCATTTTAATTAGATGAAGGAAAATATCACCTAAAGGTTGTAGATATGTTTCAATTTTGGGGTTTCCGTAAAAGATCCCACCAATAATAATCCCTAAAATCAAACCGACTAAAATTTGAGTGGCTAAACTGATTCTAAATTTCTTCTTCAAAATCTTAGTACCTCCTAATATTAAAATTTTTAGGACTTGCCTTACTTTAATAATACGGAGGACTTATGAAATCCGACAAAATCCGAGAAAATTAATTTACTTTAGTTAAAATGTCTGAATATAACACCTGAATAAATTTCTTAATATTAACCTTTGCTTTACGATTTCCGTGATCTTCTATCTGAGTCATAAGATGACGAATTTCTTTAAAGTCAAAGTATCGAGGTGCATAATATTCAAATTCGGAGTTTGTATAATCTACGACACCTAAATTGGCGAGATTTATCATCGCTGCTAATATAGTACGGCGCACCCGCTGTTCAATGGCTTTACTTTCCTTCAGAATTTCATCTGGTGTAGCCTTTGTGACAACTGCAACCTCCTCATAAAGCTCCTTTAATGGTGGAAGTGGTGCAATTTTGTGCTGATGCGCAAGTAATGTTTCGATGATAGCTATAATATCTTCGCTTCCAATCTCACCAACGATACCCATATCATTTAAGATAGATTGAATATGATCGCGTGACGTTGCTTTGTGATTTATTTGTTCACTTAGATCAATATTTGTAAGTGATTGGCGAATAATAAGCAATGAATTTTTTAGGCGAAATTGTTCAGTTGTTTTACGTAAAACATTTTCAACCTCAATACGGTTTATCGGTTTATGAATAAAGAAATCTATACCTTGCTTATATGCCTCACCAACCATTTCCTTATTCACAACTTGAGAAATCATGACAAATTGTCCTTCAAAACGATTTTGAATAAGGTGTTCGACTGTTGCAATCCCATCAAGCTTGGGCATGAGTAAATCAATCAACACAAATTCAGGTTGTGTCATTAAAATTTGTGGAATGGCGTCCTCACCATTGCGTGCTTCACCAATAACTGTACCTAAGCCACTATCTTCAATAATTTGTTTTAACATGACCCGACTTGCACGATCATCATCTACAATAAAATACCTCATTTAAGTCTCTCCCGTTTGAATAGTTTGCGTAGGAACTGTAATTTTAAACATCGTGTTTTGAGTATTTGATTCAACGGTTATTGAGCCATTTAATTTATTTACTAATTCAACAACATGTGAAAGACCAATACCTGTTGCTGCGACACCGTCTACATTGTATTTTGTAGTGTATCCAGGTTCAAAAATAATAGAGAGATTACTTTTTGGAATGCCCTTCCCGTTATCGCATACTGTTATTACAGTATCATCCTGTTGCTGTTGAATGGCAATAGAAATGATGCCTTGATTTTCAATTGCTTCTATAGCATTAGCTGTTAAATTATTCAAAAGTGCAAGCAATGCAATATGTTCCTTCGTTTGAAAATCGACTTCAATATTTAATTTAATTTCAACTTCTTTCCCGAGAAAATGAGCGTACTTACTGTTGCCATCTTCGATATAATGTAATAATTCTGACAATCTAAGGGATCCAAAGCTCTTTTCACCAACAATTTTAGAAATACCTGCATAAATGCGTTGTGAATCCTTCTTCACTTCATGAATTTCCTGGGCAATATGAAGTGCCTGTAAACTTTCTGCATGATAACCTAGCGATTTTAATTGTCGATATAATTCAAACCCACTGATTGTTATTGCTTCTATATCGTTCATCGATTTTTTTAAATAAAGTGTCTCTACATATAAATCTGAGCCGATCGTAAGCATTTCTTGAACACGTTTTTTTTGTTCAGCAATTAAAATAGAACTATAAATACCAACAACAAAAAAGCTACGTAATAAAGCAACTGCTAATAATATAAGTAAATCATGAAGGAATAAAAAAGTATAAGAATTTATAAAAAAACGAAATAGTTGTTCCACTAAATTACTGAATACTTCACTAAATGCAACTAGCAATCCAAGCAATAGTGGTTTTTCTCTATATTGATGAATGCTTAGAATTTGTAGGCATACTGCAAACATTATATAAAAGGCGGCGGCAGGTAAATGTATTAGTAAACTATCGACTACTGGAACATCATGTAAAGTGTAATTAATGATAACTCGAAAAATGGTTGTCACGATACTCGTAGTAAATCCAGCAAAAATGATCGGTGTAGGTCTTAGTAGAGTACACAAAAAGAAAATAATACTTCCTAATCCAAAACGAAAAGATGTATCAGCGAAAGGCATTATTTTAATTTCACTACCAATAGCAGTTAACAGAGCGATTGTTAAAACCCAAGTGAGGGAAGCACGAGATATGTAAAATTTCGAGTGCATAAAAAAATCCTCCCTAATAATATTAACGAGCATTATGCTAAAAAGCTCGTTTGCGTGTTTGAAATAAAATGTAATTGTACCACTACTTTTCATGTTACGTTGGGGCGAAAAGTAGTTTCGTAATGAAAGTGCATTTGTCTAGATGAAATAATGCTATAGATTTTTCACAGTTATAACATCTTAATTTACAATAAAAAAATACCACAACCTAAGTGGAAGTGGCATCTAATAAATGTTACATATAATTTTTAAGCAAAAAAAAAACGGCTACATTCGTAGTCGGAATTTTAAAACTGGAGGAGGTAGAGGGATTCGAACCCCCGCGCGGTGTTACCCGCCTGTCGGTTTTCAAGACCGATCCCTTCAGCCAGACTTGGGTATACCTCCATGTTGTTTTGTTACGTTGTCTTATCGACAAGATTTAATTTATCATATTTTAAAATTTACGTCAACAGATTTTTTATTTTTTTTAACTTTTTTTCAACAAATGTTGTGGTAGCGAAAGCGAAGCGTCAGATGTAGAAGTCTCCCAATTTTATAGGAAGGAAATGAATGCGGTACTAAGTCACTTTTCAACGGCTGTCATGGAATCGAAAAGGAGTTCTTATAGGATTTTAGCTTAAAATCATCGCATCAATGAAATAACGGCTAACTGATTTGTATCGATAAAAACGCCATGTCCTGTGGCATTGTCGAAATGGCCGACATCGTGTCGGCCCTCATGCAGACCTAAGTACAAAGCCAATTCCAGAGGCATTGTTTATCTGTGTGAAAGCAAAGTGACAGCTACAATGATGCCGAGGCATAAATGGATTAACAATTTCTTTTTTACAATGCAGATAGAATGTTCCAAACAAATATTATGCGTATTAAGTTGCAATTTATGAAAATAGTCAGTATACTAGTTATTGCCGTGCTAGGTGGGAAGGTAGCGGTGTCCTGTAACTCGCAATCCGCTCTAGCGAGACTGAATTCCTTTTTCGAGGCTGTCCGTATTGTTTGGTCTGCCTTTTGCACGTAGTGTTGACGATTGGGTCCTGCGCAATGGATACCCATGAACCATGTCAGGTCCGGAAGGAAGCAGCATTAAGTGGTCTTATTCATGTGCCGCGGGGTTGCCTAATCTGAGCTAACGACAAGAGTAACGCTTATGTGCGGCTGTCGAAGAAAGGTGCACGGCATTAAATTGCCAATTCAAACGCATCCGTCTACAAAAGGCGGGTGCGTTTTTTTTATGATTTTATAATATTTTTGGGGATGGAAGATCATTCACCAACACGTTTAAGGAAGTTACAAATTGTGCGGCGGACGTTAGGAGCCGGAAGCATCAGCATTCACTACAGGAAGTGAAAGAGAATTGTCCCGAAGTTTTAGAAAAACGATGACAACATTTTATAAATAATGAGGTAAATGCTATAATAGAACTATTCTATATATTAAAGAAGAGGAGAGGAATCCATTGACGTATCAAGCATTTTATCGTGTGTATCGACCGCAATCATTCCGAGAAATGTCTGGTCAAGCACATGTCAAAAGAACGCTACAAAATGCTCTCCTAGCGAATAAAACAACACATGCTTATTTATTTTCTGGCCCACGTGGTACCGGGAAAACAAGTACAGCTAAAATTTTTGCAAAAGCTTTAAATTGTGAGCATGCACCATCAAAAGAGCCTTGTAATGAATGTGCTACTTGTTTAAGCATTACAGATGGTTCTCACCCAGATGTTATTGAATTTGACGCGGCGTCTAATTCACGCGTTGAAGAAATACGAGACATCATTGAGAAAGTTCGATTTGCTCCTGCGAGTAGCAGATTTAAAGTGTATATCATTGATGAAGTGCATATGCTTTCTACAAGTGCTTTCAATGCCCTTTTAAAGACGTTAGAAGAACCACCTTCACATGCTGTATTTATTTTAGCAACGACAGAGCCTCATAAATTGCCCGCAACGATTATTTCGCGATGTCAGCGCTTTGATTTCAAGCGTCTTTCGACCAGTGATATTATTGAGCGCATGAAAGTTGTATTAGAAGATATTGAGTTACCGTTTGAGGAACAAGGTTTAAAGGTAATCGCACAATCAGCAGCGGGGGGTATGCGTGATGCTTTAAGTCTATTAGATCAGGTTGTATCCTTTAGTGGAGAAAAGTTGAAGCTTGAGGATACATTGCTTGTGACAGGTTCTATTAGTCAGGAAATTTTCTATGAGTTAGCAGAAGCTCTTAAAATAAAAGATGTCGCGCAAATGCTTGCGTTATTAGAACAGCTTATTGCGGATGGGAAAGATCCTCTTCGCCTTTCTGAGGACTTAATTACATTTTTCCGAGATTTATTATTACTGCAAACAAGTGAAGATTTGGCCGAATTATTAGAACTAGTATCACCAGAGGAGCGAGTGTTTACATTAGCGCATGATTTTGCACCGGATTTGCTATATGGCTACATTGATATTTTAGCGAAAACACAGCAAGAAATGCGATTCTCCCACCATACTAAGATTTATTTGGAAACAGCATTACTTAAAATGGTGCAGTTTTCGGGTGGTGCAGTTGGTCAGACTACCACTTCAGGCGAGGTAGCTATGAGCCCGGAGCTCGCCCAAAAAATTGTGGCGCTTGAGCAGATGGTGCAACAACTATCAGCTCAATTACAAGCTGGTGCTCCTATGCAAACGGCGCAAACACCAAAAGAACAGCGCCCGCGGGCAAAAAGTCCGAATGGCTATAAAGCACCAACAGGCCGTATTCAAGAGATACTAAAGGATGCTACAAAGCAAGATGTGCAACGTATTAAATCGGTTTGGGCACAGGCATTAAGTCAAATGCAAAAATCTCAATCAGCTCTTTTGGCAGAGGCTGAACCTGTTGCGGCATCTTCAAGTGCTTTTGTGTTAAAATTCAAGTATGATATTCATTGTCAAATGGTTGCTGATAATCAATCCCTAAAAGCTCAATTCACACAATTAATTGCAGGGCAAACTGGTACTATGTACGAAATGCTTTGTACGCCAGAAGAGGCTTGGTTAAAATTACGTGAAGAGTTTATTCGTGATCATGGCTTACAGCAGCAGAAAAAATCTTCTCAGGATGAAACTGATCATGAAATGGAATTATTAGAACCACCTCCGGTAGAAATGTCGGAAGGGCCGTTTATCGATGATGCTCAACCACTTGCGTCACAAGATCCACTTGTAACCGAAGCGGAAAAGCTGTTTGGTAAAGATTTTATTGAGATTGTTGAAGATTAATCATTTAGGAGGAATATGTTTATGCGTGGAATGGGAAATATGCAAGGTATGATGAAAAAAATGCAAAAAATGCAAAAGGAAATGATGGAGGCTCAAGAGGCTTTAAATGCAGAGCAATTTGAAGGTGCAGCTGGAGGCGGTATGGTGAAAGTAACTGTAACTGGTCAACGTGAAATTGTAGAAGTAAATCTTGATCCATCAGTAGTAGATCCAGACGATATCGAAATGCTACAAGATTTAATCGTTGTTGCTACAAATGAAGCACTGAAAAAAGTAGATGAAAAAACGAATGCAACAATGGGTAAATTCACTCAAGGCATGAATCTTCCGTTCTAGGAGGTAAATAAATGTACTACCCAGAACCAATATCGAAACTGATTGATAGTTTTATGAAATTGCCAGGTATCGGGCCGAAAACCGCGGCTCGTCTGGCGTTTTTTGTGTTAACAATGAAAGAGGATGACGTTTTATCCTTTTCAAAGGCATTAATTGATGCGAAGCGAAATTTAAGCTACTGTTCCGTATGTGGCAACATAACTGATGTAGATCCATGCCATATCTGTACAGACAAACAAAGAAATCATTCTATTATTTGTGTTGTCCAAGATACAAAAGATGTAATTGCGATGGAAAAAATGCGCGATTTCAATGGTATGTATCATGTATTGCAGGGAGCTATTTCACCTATGGATGGTGTTGGTCCGGAGGATATTAATGTCGCGTCCCTACTAGTTCGTTTGCAAGATGAGACTGTTCAAGAACTTATTTTAGCTACGAATTCAACGATTGAGGGTGAGGCAACAGCTATGTATATTTCTCGTCTAGTGAAGCCATCTGGTATTCGAACAACACGGATCGCTCATGGACTACCAGTAGGTGGAGATTTAGAATATGCAGATGAAGTAACGTTATCGAAGGCAATGGAAGGTCGCCGAGAATTGTGAGTGAGGGATTAATATGTTCTTCCGCAGTAAGGGAAAATTAAAAAAAGAATTCGATGACAAGCTTGTGAATCTTATAAAAGGAACAAAAGAGGATTTGCAGCAGGCGAAGATAATTGAAGAACTACTAGATGACTATGATTTAGAAGTAATTGCTCAACGAAAAGCAGCGGAGAGCATACATTTTTATTTATTCAAGGAAGCTAGAATTCGTAGAGTATTAATTAAATAATAGTTTTTAAACTTATTTCAGCAGGTGTCCAAACATCCGCTAAAAATAAGTTAATGCATAGGTATAAATAATATTCATAGAAGCAAAACAGGAAACATAAACTTTCATAATTATATTTTTGAGGGGGAAACCATATGTCGTGGTTAGTAATTATGAGCTTTTGTGTACCTGTAGTGCTTCTTTTTCTTTATATAATAATAAGACATGCCAAGATGGGTAAAATTTTAGAAGGAATGTCTGTGTTTTGGTTTAGATTTGCTTTTGCCTTTCTACTATTATTTATTATTCATTTAGGGATAGGGTATGCAGGCTATAATGTGCCGATTAATCTATTTTCAGTATTCACAATTGCAATATTAGGTATTCCGGGTGTGCTAGGGATAACCGCTTTAATATATTTTCTATAAGATGCTTGCAAAACAAAAATATTGTGGTATAGTAATAAGAGTCGTTAAGATAACGGTTGAAAAACAAATGAGTTTTAAATTAAAAAATTAATTGTTGACAACAAGTGAACGACATGATATTATATAAGAGTTGCTGTTGAGAGAAAGCAGCGACAATATGAACCTTGAAAACTGAACAAGCAAAACGTAATCAATAAAGTTTTTACTAGTTAACCTTGAGTTAGTGAACGAAACAAAATTTTGGACATCAAACATGATGCCAGCAAAACAATTTGAGCTAATCAAATTTCTTTT
>NZ_SADV01000003.1 GCF_006864135.1 Lysinibacillus sphaericus
TACCCTACATCTGAATTAGTACTAGACGCAGGTGTAGAAGAGATTGCACAATTTATTGATAAGCATTGTAAAGCACGTTCATTTAATTGGGCGCATGAAAGAGCTGAAGTATTAATAGTAGCTGCAGAACGCAACCCATTTCAGTCAACGCTTTATCAAAGCCTTCTCGTCAGTCTGAATATGTATATTGATTTACTTCAAGCTTACCGCCAACAACTTTCTACGTTAGAGCGTGAGATTGATCAATTGGCGGCACAACTCGAAGAATATGAATTAATCCAATCACTTCCCGGTGTAGGTGAAAAAATCGCGGCCACGATACTTTCAGAAATTGGGGAAATTGAGCGGTTTAATCATCCAAAAAAGTTAGTAGCCTTTGCTGGACTAGATCCCAGTGTGTTTGAATCAGGTAGCTTTAAAGGCACGAAAAATCACATTACCAAACGCGGCTCAGCTAGGCTTCGCCATATGCTTTATACAGCCGTTCGCTGTTCCATTCGAGATAGCCGTAAAAAGAAAACAACAGATGAAACTATTGCCCGAAACAAACGATTACGAGCCTTCTACGATTTAAAACGTGAGGAAGGAAAGCCGTATAAAGTAGCCATTATTGCTTGTGCTAATAAGCTTTTACACTGGATTTATGCGATTTTAAAAACGAAAGCACCATTCCAAGAAACTATTTAATAACAGCATTTTCAAATAAAACAAAAACCTTCCACACTGAATGAGGAGGGTTATTTGTCTTGCGCATTTTTAGTATAACATGAAGTGTTTTTTGATTATCAATGTTTTTCTTGACATTCTATTAGCTGGTTTAGTTTAAGTGCATTTAATCACAATTACAAATAAACAATACACCCTTTTTCCTCCAATTCACTTATCCACTTTGGTATGTTTAATTGGTGGTTCCATCTAAGATCAAGACGCTCTAACCCCTCAATTTCCAGCAATGATTTTGGTAAGTCCGTTAGAAGATTACTTCTTAGATCAATTTCTAATAAATTCTTCAATTGTCCAATCTCTTCAGGCAATGTGGTTAATTGATTATGTCTCAAATTTAATCTTCTCAACCTTAAACATTTATGTAGCGATTGAGGAATATCTTTTAATTGATTGTCTTCCATATCTAAAATACGTAATAATGACAATTCCCCTAAATTTACTGGAAGAGTTGTGATTTGATTATTTTTTAAATGCAATTCCTTCAAGTTACTTAATCCACTAATACTGTACGGCAACTCTTTTAATTGATTATTCATTACACGGAGTTCTATAATATTGGTCAAATGTCCAAGTTCTTCAGGTAATTTTATTAATTGATTATCACTTAGATTTAAATATTTCACTTTGACCAGCTTAGAGATTTCAGGTGGAATGGATTGTAATTTATTATTATGAAGATATAAATAATCCTCCATATTATTAAGGGAGCCAATTTCAGGAGGAAGAACATCAATTTCATTATGCCCTGCATCCAGCATTCTAAGTTCTGTTAAATTCTCTATCTCAGCAGGCATTTTACTAATCTTATTAACTGATATATTCAAAACTTTTAATCTGTTCATTTTATAAATTTCTGAAGGAATCGTTGTTAACTTATTATCAAAAAGGTTTAAATTTGTTATTTCTTTTATGGGTACATCTAAATTAGGTAAAGAGTCTAATTTCATATGGGGAAAGTTTAGTTTCATTTGTCTGCCTCCTTTTAAAAATACAATCTTAACATAATTCAATGGTCTTTATACAATTTTTATATCTTTGCTAAACTAACCTGCCCCTTTAGTTGAAGAAGAACCTTTTCTTCTATTGCACATTTTTTCGGAATACATCTCAAATTCCTAACAGTTCGTATTAACAATAAGAAAATAAAAAGTTCAAGATCGAAACTTAACGACATTATTGTACGTATATTATAAATAGTCTGAAATCAAAAAGGAGCCTAGCTATGAAACATTTATCAATTTATGTTTTTATCTTTAACTTACTTTTTTATGGACTAACCATTTTTAATATTGATCTTGTTCCAGGTATAGTATGGCGAAGCGTATTAATTACAGGACCTATAATAGGGGTTATCTTAGCTTTGTTGTATTCTAAAGGAAAATTGAAAGTAATGGGATTATCTGGGAATTTATTCATTTTTGTCATTGCCATACTTTTGCCGTATATTGTTACAACATTTATTTGGAACCGATATAGCAAGTGCACTACTGCAGAGCCAATATCTAAGAGATGTGCTTAGATATTGGCTCATTTAATCTGAAATTCATTAATTATTCTGCTAAGTTTTTTGTTATCTGTGTTGCGCCGTATGTTCTAATTGTCTATTATCCTTCAATTTCAATTTTCTCTAATTCCAAATGTTGAACAGTTTTATTCTATTCGTCATACTTATAGCTGCATTTATACATATACAAATACTGCTTTTTTTATGAAATCGAAGTAATTCTCTAGATAGAAATTGACTTATCACTTAGATTGTATTGCATCTTTGTCTGTAGCTAAATAATCACTATTTCGGATTCTTCAATTTTTCACTAATGCGACATAAAAACAATGGAATTTATCAAATTTCTTATTGAACTAAACTGCACCGTTAGTTCAATAACGGCTGTGCTACATCTCCCACTTGATTCCAAGTTCTGCAAATGATATTCTGCTTTCGTTAAGACCTTCCTCATCGTCTGATTGAATCATTTTTATTTCACTATCCATCAATATAATTTCACCAGAAGGGTTACTTATTTTTCTCTCAAAGATGGAGTAAAGCAAATTTATTTGAGAATCGGACATATCGTAGTATTCTTTCCATTCATTTATTGCTGTTTCAATATCTTTAGTTTGACTTTCGATAAGAAAACCTCCGTTTTCAATAAAGTCCTCAAAACTATCGTTTGAATATGTCCCAACATCGCCTTCCCAAAAGGCAGTAGTAATGACTGGGACTGTATCTCCATCAATTTCATCTAACAAATATTGAAGGGTTTCGTTAACAGCTAACTGATTTACTTCCTTGGGAGCACCGTTAAAATAATCCAAAGCATCTATATACTCTCGTTCACTAAATTCGTTTCGGAAGGCACCTACAACGTAGTTGGGATTGAAGGTTATTGTCCCACGAGCACCTGAACTATCCTGAACGTTGTAATTAATGTCATCCCAGGAATGTTCATTTGACAATTCGGGATAGTGAGCGACCATAATAGCGTGAGCCATTGAAGCCAAAATGCATCCTCCCCAAAGGTGTTCTCTTTGCCAATTTAGCTTTTTCATAAATTTAATTCCCTTCATTTAACTTTCGAATTTATCATTATTAATTCGACGACGATTTCCAATTACTTCTTCAACTAACCGCCCCGTTAGTACAATAAGAAAAAAGAACTGTCTAAAACAGCTCAATGTTCACCCGTTAGCCATCCATGAAGCGCGAAAATAATCTCTTCACCACAGAAAATGAAAGATGTTTAAGTTCTTTCATGGGAGTTGAACAAGAAAAGTGAAGCTTATTCAACTAAAGCCCCTGTAATTGAAGAATAGGAACGATTAAAGAATGCAAGTTTAAAGCGTCTAATATACAGGTTTTTATTCAGTAGCGGAATGGGTACGTTATTTATTTTAAGAAAATTTTCTTTACTGAGAATACAATTTCGAAAAAAATAATTGGAACTCCCGAATACTATTTTTTATACTAGCTCTAGAATAAAAGTGATAAATATAGTTATCTTTCTCCCAATGTACCATCCAGCTTTTATATTTGGTATTTTGTCGACACAAAATAATTTCATTAACTGGGATGTATAAAATCGATCCACTTACTTTTTTGATATTCCAACTCTGCCTAGTTCCAATTTTATGACCTGTAAACTGAGGAAGCGAATCTGATAATTCTCTAGGGGCAATCCATAGCCAAAATCCGTTTGTAAAGTCTTCTTGAGAACGATATAAAAAATGATACTCTGAACCAGATTCATATTCTTTATAACCTATTGAGTCTTTTAGGAGTCTTAATTCCTAGGCTTTCTTCAATTCGTATTTTCTTGTTAGCCTCGTACCAAGCTACACGAGAAACTTCGTCATCGGTATCCCATTTGGATTTGTTATAACGAGCGGTGTAACTACAGGTAGTAAAAGACTGTTCACCTATTATGCGAATTGAATCGTTATCAACTGCTTTTAAACTTTCTAATACCATTAAAATTTCTTTTTCATCAAAAGTCCCCTCTATTACAGAGAGTTCAATATTAGTGAACCATCTACAAAAACAAGCCGCTTGATTACCTTTGTAATCGATACCAATAAAACCGACTACACCTTCTATTTCAAAAGACTTCCCTTGATGTATTAAATTCGTATCTGCTGTAATTACAGGTATCGCCCAATCATAAAAAAATTGTTTAATGCGAAGGGCTTTTCCTTTACTATGTATTTCAAAACGAATTGAAGAACGTTGCTTATTTGTTTCTTTTTTTAACGTAATATTTTTAAGGATATATGATTCAGGTAATGAAGGCATTAATATTACAAAATTCGTATATTTTTGAGCTACTTTTATTTCATCAATTAAAAGTTCGTTAATCACTTAAATCCCCCCTCATCCAATTTTCACATAAAGAAAACACATAATAAATCATTCATAAGTCCAATATTGACAGTGCCATCCCACTTAACTTCCCAGAATGGTCGTTTTGTAACATTGAATAAAATGATATTATTCCACAATCTGGCCCGATTATTGAACACGAGTTAAACAACACTCTTAAACTAACCTGCACTGTTAGTATAAAAAAGAGCTGCGATCTTCAAGTAAAGCAGCACCCAGTTAGTTTATTAAGAAAAGCAAATCTAGTAAAGAATAGTACATACTTATGATACGGTTCACCTTAATGTAGTTAGTTTCCATTTTCTATATATATTCCTTACCAGCGATTCATCGCTATTTTCACCCAGACAAAGTATAATAAAAGAAGTGGAAGAAGAATTCATTTTTCCTCTAGTCAAAAAAAGAGGTGCAATTACTTGAAACAGTTTGAAACAGCATTACCTGAGCAGTATGAAACATTAAAAAAACAGGCCAATTATACGTCTAGCTGGCGAGAGCGTTTACACGCAGTCGAAATGTTATCGGCTTATCAACATGACAAAATCATAGATTTATTAAAAAATCGTATGCAGCATGATACTGTCAACAAGGTGCAATTAGCAGCCTATGAAGCACTCGTGGCGTTTGGTGAGGACGTAGAGAAGCCATCACCTGCACGTTTTGATATTATCAAAGGCACAGACAAAATTTTCCTGCGGGTGAAAAAGAGCTTGCCGAAGGACCATACAGTGGCAGACTTTGCGGATAAACTAAAACGTATGCGTTTAGATGTCTTTGATGCGTATGAAGGCGACAAAGGTGTACAATTTATGAACTGGTTAGAGGAACGTTGGGCAAAACTATAATCAGTAGTTTTGCGATTTATGAAGGAAAGTCATTCTCTCCGCTTGTGGAGGGAATGGCTTTTTCTTATCTTACGCTGTGGATCATCGAAACTAATATTAAATTGTATTACTTCTTTTCTTTGTTCATCTATCTTTATTGTTTAATGATAAAACAAACACCTTAATTAAATTAACCTGCTCCGTTAGCATAATAAGTTCAACAAAAAGGGTTAAAATTCTAAGACCGACGCCTTCGAAAGATTAATCTACTTCAATTTTTCAATTGATGTTAGGGATATTTTTTCTGTTAATCCCAAATTATCTGTTTCAGCTTCTAACTTTTTTTCATCAAATGGACCAAAAACTTGATGATTATTTACATCAATAATCCAATATGAAATTTCTTTATTAGAAAGCTTTTCAGGTGGCTTTTCATAACCGTTTTCATCAACCACTAATACTATTTGTTTAGTAACTATATAATCTTTGTTCCACCAAACATCTGTCACTTTAGCTGGAACATACAAATAATTTACAATTGTTTCATCATCAGATTGTACAGGCTTATCACCATAGATTGCGATCTGGTGAGCTGATAGTCGGTCAATTCGATATCCATTTTCTAAATCGATTGTATAATCAGCCATCCCAGCACAGCCAGTTAAAAATAAACATAGCAATATTAGCATTACTTTTTTTATCAGAATCACACCCCTCTCAAATATGTAACGACATATTAGACAATGGGTTTCTTTTCCACCTCTAACTATACTCCTTATTCAACTAAACTGCCCCGTTAGTTGAGAAGCAATAATATTTTAGAAAAGGGGCTGTCCAAAAATAGAATTTTTAAGCAAAAATGAATAAACAGCGAAAGGCAAAAACGTTGATTTTACAGCGTTTCTGCCTTTTCCATTTCATATGATTTTAGTCAAAAAGCGACTTATGAGACTGCACTATCTCTAAATTAATATGTCCGTACCATTGGTGGTGTATAATTTGCAATATATTGTTCGATTTCGATGAATGAGTTGGAAAACTTCATTGCTTTTTTATCTGCTTCAGTTAAAAAACCGTTTGTTACCATATCATCATAAAAATCTTTTAATTTATCATAGTAGCCACCTACATTGAATAAAATACATGGATTTTGGTGTTGTCCAATTCTTGCCCATGAAATTACCTCGGAGATTTCTTCTAGAGTTCCAGGTCCCCCAGGTAGTGCAATATAGCAGTTCCCTAATTCAATCATCTTATTTTTACGTTCAGACATGGAATGAACAACTTCTAAACGAGTTAAATTAGGATGACTTAGCTCTCGGTCCATTAAAAATGTTGGAATAATGCCGATTACTTTACCGTTATGTAATAAAACTTCATCTGCAATCACACCCATTAGACCTGCTTTTCCTCCGCCATATACTAGAGTATGACCATTTTCGGCAATCCATTTTCCAAGTGATCTAGCTGCCTCTTCGTATAAATCCTTGTTACCTAGACTTGCACCACAATAAACTGAAATATTCAAATTTCATTCCTCCTCTATGTTATTATTATAGAAGTATAAAGAGTGATTTTCATTAAAGAAGGCTAAATAAAAATAAGATAACCCTATTTATAATTGGCTTATTACCATTTCACCTGATAAGAGTACTTATAAGCGTCCATTTTTTCTAACAGCTTCTTTGGGTCGGTATCTACAATTATCAAATCCCTGTATGTTTCTTTCATAAACCCTTCTTGAATTGTATGATCTATCATAGACAATAGCGGATCATAAAATCCATGAACATTTAATAATCCGCATGGTTTTTGATGATAACTTAGTTGTGCCCAAGTAAAAACTTCAAACCACTCTTCTAAAGTTCCTGCACCTCCAGGAAGAGCAATGAAACCATCCGATAGAGATGCCATTTTTGCTTTTCTTTCGTGCATAGTAGCTACGACATGTAGTTCTGTAAGTCCTTCGTGTGCAATTTCAATATCTTTTAATTTTTGAGGAATAACTCCTATTACATCCCCTCCATTTTCCAAAGTTGAATTAGCTATAGCCCCCATACAACCTACTTGAGCGCCTCCGTAAATTAATGTTCTGTCTTGTGAAGCTAAATCTCTTCCCAGTTCTTTAGCTGCTTCTAAATAAAAGGCATTTTTCCCCTCACTTGAACCACAAAATACGGTTATATTTTTTATTTTCATTATTGGACCCCCTGTCTCGATTTCAATTTTAAATTAAATACAGAAATAAAAAATTCCTGATTACGAAGGAGTACAAGATTTGTACTTTCTTCGTAATCAGGAATTACGGTTCCTGGTAGAAACCTCCAAACCATATCATTGGAGTTATACGAAACTTCATTAAATTCATAGTTGCTTTTTAAAACATAACAAAAAATAGTTTAAGTTGTCAATATAGTGTCCAACACCGGAAAATCCTTTAATTATTGTAAAAGCATACTGCATATGCAACTCAATGATCTTCAAGTAAAGCACCGTTAGTGCAATAAAAAAATTTTTTTGCCTTATCTTTCAGTTTCGTAATCATTAATGATTACGTTTATAATATTACATTGTTCATCCGCGACTGCTTTGTTAGATTGTTTATTATAGTCGTAGGTTATTAAAGCCTTCCATAAAGCCCAACCTCTTGCTCTGTTCCAAGTTTCTTCATCAAAATTCAATGCATTCTTAAATGTCTTTCTGCTTTTATCATCAAAAAATGTCCAAGCCATTGCAGCATCGCAAGAAGGGTCTCCTACTCCCAATATCCCAAAATCAATAACCGCACGTAATTTACCATTTTTAATTAATATATTTCCTGGGGCTATGTCACCGTGGACCCAAACTGGTTCACCAGCCCACTTTGAAGTCAATGCTAATTCCCAAATTTTTTCCAATATATATTTATTAAAAGTAGTTACATTATTATTAATGGCATCTCTACACTCATCATCGTATACAACAATATCACCGCCTCTATAAAAATTATGTTCCCCAGCTAAGGGACCTCCACTGGCAGCAATAGATTGTAATTCAACTAAAAATCCCCCCAATTCATTCGCAAATTGATTTGGATCATCTATATTTTCGATAGTTACTATCTCTCCATCAAGCCATTTGTTGACTGACCAAGGATGTGGGTAATCCCCACTTGGTTCTCCTTTAGCTAATGGTTCAGATATTGGTGTAGAAAGATGCTTGGCTAAAATGGGTAACCATTTCTGCTCTTTTTCAACTTGGGGTACATAAACTTCATCACTTGGTAATCTAACGCTCATACTATTGCCTAAGTGAAAGGTTTTATTATCATTTCCACTTTTTTTTACAGGCTTAATTTCCAAATTAGACCACTCTGGAAATTGGCTATTTATTAACTTTGATACTAAATCTACGTCGATTTTTATCATTTAATTTCTCCCTTTAAATTAATTACATTTATTGTACCATTTACTTACTACTACAAGGACTTCTTATTCCACTATCCTGCACCGTTAGTTCAATAAAGTTAATACTCTTATTCAACAAAATCATCATAAGGATTAGCGTACAAATCTACATCAAATTCAGCTTCAATACTTGAAGCAAATTTTATGATGTCTTTATCCAGATATAAAGCAGGGGTATTTCCCTTTTCTATTCTTGGACTCGTATCAAACTATACAGTAGCACAGTATAAGCCGCATAAATCAACATGTAATGAAGCGTCAGTAAAAAATGAATTACACCGTCAGTTTGAGCAAGAAGAGCCATTGGCTGTCATCGTCAGCAATTTAACATACGTTCGTGTCGGAAAAAAGTGGCACTATGTATGCTTATTTGTCGACCTTTTTAATCGTGAAATTATTGGTCATAGTGCTGGAGCGAATAAAACCGCAGAGCTTATGTATCAAGCGATTGCGAGCATACATGACAATTTGAATGATGTCAAAATGTTTCATACTGACCGTGGAAAAGAGTTTGATAACAAGCTAATTTCAGAGAGTCTTGAAACATTCGGTATCCAACGGTCACTAAGCGTGAAAGGATGCCCTTATGACAACGCTGTGGCTGAAGCGATGTTTAAGGTATTTAAAACAGAATTCGCTAACGGAGCTCATTTCTCTTCTCTTGAACAGCTCGTCCTTGAACTTGCATTAGAATTCACGGAACACTAGGCTATTTAACACCAGTGGAATTCAAGCAACAGCCCTTATAATTTTTGTCCAGTTTAGTGTTGACATACCACAATTTCCAAAATAAAAATGGTGAAAGGTAGATATAAATCCTACTCTCATTTGCCATTTTCTTCCTACTAGATTATGTCTCAAAGATCCTCATACGTGTTAAACACTTTTCACTTAAGATAACATTGGCATCAACTCCTTTCTCTTCAAGGACTCGAAGAAAACAGGGCCAATCGCCCATAAAACCTCTATCTAGTTACTCTCTCATTATACTAAATTTTTAAGAACTCTTTTTCCCCATAGAATTTCCAACACCCCATGGACAATAATGCACGCACACCCTTTGGATCACAATGTCCTGTAACAGCAAATATATGATGGGTTAATAGATTCAATAACCTCAACAAAAAGAGCGTCAATCCTTGTTGGATTAACGCCCTGATTTATTTTAAATCCTTTTTATTCTTGATCAAACCATAGTAGCTCTTTATCATCAACATCGCCATTATAATTGATAAGAATTTCATCTCCAGCTTTTATATCTGTGTAAGCAAAGAAGTCAAATGTGCGATTTTTAAAATTAATCTCATAAGTTGCATTAGGTTCATAAGAATGGTTAAACAACATTCCATAACCAAGAAGGATAGCTGTTTGACCGATTCCATATTCAAAAGCATAATCAGCGAGTAAAGTTTGCTCAATGTATTGATGCTGTTCGTTTGGATAAGAAATAACAGGTGCTTCGTGTAAAAGCTCTCCTTTTTTGATATCACATGTTGCAAATACCCCTCTATTGAATTCTCCATCACTTAACGGAGATGTTTTTATTTCTATCATGGTTGTTCTCCTACTCACTTTTAATATATTCTTTTTAGCTGTAACATTGGGCTCTTTTTTATCTGTAGTAATGCGTATAGCTAATATGTCGTATCATTTATACAATTAGCGTGACTCTTTTGGTGGTTGGCAAACATCACATTTACGTTGATTTTTATTTTTAAATTTTGTAAATGTTTTTTCAAAGTTGCTACCACATGCACATTTTAATAGTAATTTTTGAGAGAAACCGTGATATTCAGTCGTTAGTAACTTACTTTCCGAATTATTCTCAACAAATTCTTTAATTTTATCAATCGTCCATTTTTTATTCAATCTCTTACACCTCTATATTTTATCTCATGCGGAGGCTTTCTAAGCATCCGTTCTGTTATAAGGAACTTTTTGATTACCTTAAGCTATTCATTATAACATGAACTGGTAAATAATTAAACAGATTCAAGATACCTTCATCTAACATCTCACTACAAATATTGATACGTCATCGGTTTCTAATCCCAAAACGTTTTTATTGGCAGCCTTTCTTTGTTATAAGTTCCACCATCCCGAAATTCGGATAAACTCTAGAAAAATCTATTATGCCGATACTCCAATCAAAATTCCATACATCAAATACCAATCATCTGCTTTAGTTGTTCAAAAGGCACATAACCAATGATGGGTTCATATGATTTATTGTGAATAATCAAACGAGAATGAGGAATTCCCATTACCTTATATTCTGCTGCAATATCTGGGCTTTTTTCTACATTCACCTTTATAATTTTTATCTTACCACTGAATTCTTCACTGAGTTGATTAAGAGCCCCTGCAAGCATTTTACAAGGGCCACACCACTCAGCCCAAAAATTTAATAACACAATTTTTTTAGTTTTTAATTGTTCTCTTAATTCTTTCTTTGTTGTTACATGAACAATCGACATAATTTTATTCCTCCCTTGTGAAAATAAAAATCTTGAAGTTATAATATGCTTATAATTATTATTAGACCCTACTCTCTCCCTTTCACCACACATTAAAAACCTTTAATATCCACAATTGAGCAAAAATTTTAAAAATTATACTAAAAAACAACTGCAATTGTATATCCTTCAGCAGCAGCAATTATTAATGAAGACTGACCTAATTTAGCTGTCTCCCCCGCTGCATAAACATTTTCCTGTGATGTACGCCCTACCTCATCAACAAAAATGCTATCATTTTTATGTAAATGACAACCAAGCTGCTCTGCAAATCGCTTCGGACGCACAAAGTTTAATAACCATCCTCACCATGAAGATTCTGAATGGATTCAGTAATGACAGTTCTATCTTCAATGTCGAAGCAGAAAGTTCATGATCATTTGTGGCGATTACTAAATTCTCTATCTCTAAACCATGTAATGCTTTCCATTAACAATATTTGTATCTTCTTTTCCATACAATACGTTTTTTGGATTGATCACGATGAGTAAAACCGCTACTACTGAATAAAGAATTGCGCTGTACATGATTAATTCCAGTAAGTTACCATTTATTAAGCCAATAAAGAAATTAAATAATTGGTGGATGATGATTGGAATGATTAAATTCTGATTTAAGTTATAAAATGCTGTCATGACGATTTTAGTGGAAATGAGTGCAATCATAAAGAATAGTATATATTTGAGTAAATCCATGCCCATATACCCTGTAGTAAACCATATAGGAAGATGCCACATCCCCCACCAAAATCCAATGATAATCGAAGCTTTTAATGGCGAATGCTTCTTTTGAAGCTCCATTTGAGCGAATCCTCTCCACCCTAGTTCTTCACCTAGCGGTCCAGAAAGTAGGTTTTTAAAAAAGAAATAGATCAGCATTCCCCATGAAGAAACAGTAAAAACAGAGTCAACTTCACTGTTTTTCGATACGAGAAATACAATCATCAAAAATATAAATGTTTGAATCAACATCGCAGAAAGAATTACCGAAAACTTAAGCTTATTGTTGAATTTATCTTTAACAAATTGCATAAAACTTTGACCAGGATAGATTTTTTTAAACAATATGGCAAAAGCAAAGGTTGAGGACCAAGCTGATATACAGAGCATTACATCAAAAATCCATTTAGGAAATCCTAACACACTTGTGGCTCCTACAAGACAAAAAAATGGCAAAAAAATGATATTGGTTAGTAAAATAAAACTTGCTACTGGTTTTTTAAGTTTCTTTTCTCTATTCATGCATATTCCCCGTTTCAAACTAAGTTTTCGTAAAAATTTTTAAGAATACCTTTAGCTTAAACCTAGGGGTTACTCACAGGTCAACACTCTTACCGCCTCAAAATTCGGCGAATGAAAAAAAACCCTTCATAGACTTGAAGGGTAATTACATATATTCTTTCTATTCATCGAAATATGAAGTTTTAATATTTTTCTCGTCCAGAAATTTTTCGATTTTTAATTGCTGCCTTCCGTTTGCTTTAGTAAAATGCTCTGAAGCAAAATCTGATATATCTGTAAGGTTACCATTTTCGACCATCCCAACAATTTCATCTTCAAATTGTATTAAAGTTTTTCTGATCGATGAAACAAATTCATAGATTGCCTTTGAAGGTTCTTTATAATCATCAGGGATATTATTATTACTAATAAAATCATTGAAATTCGCATCATTCTTTTCCCCTTCAGCTACTAATGTATGTAATTTTTCTTGATCAGATTTAGAAGCATCCTCATATTTATAAACAATTGTCTGCATTTCTTTGTCTAACACATGACTATAATCCATATACTTTTTTATACTGGCTTTCATTTCATCTTCACTAATCGTTTCATTCTTTTTATTAGAAACAAAAATATCGTCAGGAATTTTAACGAGTACATTGTTAACAGGTTTTTCCTTACTTTCTTTATGGTTTTCTTCGTTAGGCATTGTTTCGTGTGAACAAGCACACATCAATACAATCGTGAACGCCATGAATAAAAATAAAGTAAATCTTTTCATATCTATCTCCTTCTTCCATCTTGTCATTAATTGCACCCTTTCTTATAATTTACCTTCATTCACGAATCGTCTCTACTTCCTCGTCTGCAATGAACGAACCATTTTACAATAAATAATTTGGTTTAAAACAGGCTATACACTTCGTGTCATAGTGTACTAGCTAAATAGTACACTATGACTTGTGATTTCGCAAGTATTTTATTCAAATAAAAGGAAGAACCCCTAAATAAAGGGCTCTCCCTTAATAAAATTGAACAAAGCATACCTCTTCAGCAAAACGAAGGAAATAATAAGTTTCACTTGATAGGTACATAAATCTCTAAAAATACCCGTTCAAGTCCATCTTCATAAGTGGTCAGTAATAGGTTTATATAAACTTGTCCCAAAAGTTCATACCCTTTTTCTACTGCTATTTTTCTTAAACTCGCTTCCACGTGTTGATCAATATTTTTTCCGCCAGTTGACCATCTTCCATCTTCAATTATTGTATAAATACATTTTGGATGGGATAGGATTTCACCGTCTATTTTTTCATCCGAGTCTTCCAATTTTCTTACAATGATAAACTTATCATCTATAGTACCTTCTTCATTAAAGTTGATGACTCTTCTTAAAGATGTGAGCGTAACTGCTTTTTTTAAACTGTCCGTATTCTTTTTTAAAGTGTCATATTCATCATATGCAGTATAATGTTCTATTTCCCCCTTTATTTCTAAAGGTTTCATTTCCTTAACTATGTATTGTCCTAAAAATTGTTTAATATTCTCACAATCTTCTTTTACTATTTGAAGCTTTTTTAATAGAAGTTTTTGATATTCTATTTCCCGTAAAACCTCTTGTTCTTTCTCTTCTAATAATAATTGTATCCCCTCAATACTCTTACTTTTTCTTAATTCCTGAATTTTTTTAATTTCAATATCAATTTCTCTATAGAAATTGACTGTTGTTATATCATAAATATCAAAACGATTATAAATTCTATATCCATTCCCCATATTTTGCTTTGGCTTTACTAATTCCTTTTCCTCATAAAATTTCAAGGTATCTCTAGATACACCTAAAAAATTAGCTACTTGCCCAATTGTGTACATTTTCCTCTCCTACCTTTGATGCAAAATCTTTATTGAATTACATAACCATATAATACCATTCGAGAATTAGAGATGCCAGATGATACTCTGACAAGCAATGGAGGTTTATTAGTCCATATTTACAGCTTTATTGAAGTAATTCTTTTTCTAATAATGACAAAAATAAGAGCCGTCGAAACAGCTCCAGGTTTCTAAAAAACTTTATTCTTCAAATGATAAATTTGTCGGTTCCTCTAAAAGATGGTTTTCAAAATGAATGTGGGTTGTAGGGATATCGTTATCAACTACCTCAAAACTAAGCCCATCCAGCCAAACTTCCCCTTTTCCTGTCAGTAAAATACCGAACGATATTATTGCACTATTTTCTGGTACATCCAGAACTATAGAATATCGATTCCAACTATTTGTACCAATGATTGGTCTATCACTCATATTATCAAATTGCAGGATATCCTCCAATGCATTATCTACTCGCATCCAAAGTCCCGCAAATTGTTTAACATTTTCAGTTTTAATAAACCCCGAAAGTTTAACTCTTTTATTTCTAAATTCATTTGCCTTAAATTGTTGCATCATTGTTGCAAATTCATCTGGATCCCGAACCGTTTTTGATTTTAAATATCCCGATGCTTTTCCTTGATGTACAGTTTCCTGATCTATTCCTATTTCATAATTATAAGGATGACTCCCACTCATAAACCAGCCTTTAATTTTCTCTTCCATTATTGATTCCTCCTTGTTTTTTCTCATAGCTCTCATTACTTTTCTGTATTGCCCTGGTGGCAAACCATATAGTTTTTTGAATGCTCGTGTAAAGGATTCTTGTGACTCAAATTGATAATAGAACGCGATATCAATAATTCTTTCATTCGTATGAAGAAGTATACTTGCAGCATTTGCAAGTCGCCTCATTCGAATATATTCCGTGACAGACATGCCAACAGAGGTTTGAAAAACTCTGTGAAAATGATATCTTGAAAATCCGCTTACTGCATCAATATCATTGGCGGAAATTGGCTCATGTAAATGTGATTCAATCCAATTTATTGTTTTTTGAATTAGCCAATCATTTTTCAACGGTATTTCACCTCCTCTTCACTTATAATCATAACGAATAAAAATTAATAATTTTTGACTTTTTTTGCGATATTTTTCAAAACCAGAGATACTTTAACAAAACATCTTCAATTAAATTAATTTTTACTACACTTTAATCCAAGTGTAAAATTCGAATACGGGTATAAAAGCAAGTGACTATTTCACTCCTTTTACTATTTCGCCTTTCACGCTAAGCTGTCCACCTAAAAAAGATACATGCTTAAACTTGCTAAAAGATCTTATTCTGCTTTAACATAATTAAGCAATAATATGTGACAGTATCCATTATCTAACAAATCTTAAAAATATCTTTACCGAAGGAGTGATAGAATTGGCACGTGTTTTATTTATTAACGGTGGATCAGAAGGACATATCAATCCAACTATTGGCGTTGTGCAGGAGTTAATTTCGCGTGGAGAAGAGGTCGTGTTCTTTACGATAGACGCTTTTCGAGAGCGTATTGAGAAGACGGGAGCGACTGTGCGCACATTTGATGGTCAAAAATTTATCAAAGCTTTTATTTCAGGTGGAAGAAATCATTTACTTGAAAGGGTCAATGGACTTTTACTTACTGCAGATGTCGTCATACCTAGCGTTCTTGAACAGATTAAAGGAGAACATTTTGATTACATCATCCACGATTCTATGTTTGGCTGTGGCTATTTACTTGCCAAAATCCTTAAGCTTCCAGCAATCAGTTCATGTACATCTTTTGCCGAGACTAAACAATCATTTGATAAAACATTAGAACATCTTTCAAATAATATTCCAACCGAAGTTTTAAAAAAGGTGAACGATGATTTTCAACAGCTAACAGCAAAAATTAAAGAAAAATATGGCGTTGAAATCCATTCACCTTATGAAGTTTTTTGTAATCCCGCACCACTTACAATCGTTTATACAACGAGGGAATTTCAACTTAACGGAGAAGCATTTGATCAATCCTATAAATTTGTAGGCCCATCCATTTCTTCACGATCCACACAAGAAGATTTCGACTTTACTGCAATCGAAGGTAAAAGCCCCATTTACATTTCACTCGGTACAGTCTTAAATCAAGCTATTGATTTCTATAAACTTTGTTTTAAGGCATTTGGAAAAACTGAGCATACCGTTGTTATGTCTATTGGAGGACAAACAAAACTTGATGAATTGGGAGAAATTCCTGACAACTTCATTGTAAAACCTTATGTTCCACAAACCCAATTGCTAAAATACACTAAATTATTTATCACACACGGCGGCATGAACAGTACGAATGAAGCGCTCTATAACGGGGTTCCGCTAATCGTTATCCCACTTAGTGCGGATCAGCCTTTAATCGCTCAGCAGGTAACCACTATCGGAGCAGGTATTCAATTACAAATGGGAAGTTTGACGGCAACTCAACTATATGAAGCTGCAGATCGTGTGCTTCACACCCCTTCCTTCCATATAGCTGTTGCAAATATTAAAGACTCCTTCCAAAAATCAGGTGGGTATCACAAAGCTGTCGATGAGATTTTCAAATTTACAAGTCAATAGGATATATAAATTTATTAGCTACCATCATTGGTGGCTTTTTTTATGTAGATAAAAAAGCTAGGACAACATCCCAGCTCTTTGCACGTACCTTGAAAAAGAAGAAGCTACGAATCACCATTTATTAATGTAATCGATCATCAAACATTAATTGTATTTGAATACCGAACGGGTCCTCAAGTATCCCATATGCTTTACTAAAAACATTACTTGATAACGGAACAATAATTCTTACTCTCTCATCTGTCGTCAAGCTCTTGTAAAAATGTTCGATTTCTTCTAAGTCCGCACTTTGTATACACAATGAGGTGTTGTTCCCTACTACATATTTTTCTGTGACATCCATTGTATTCTCTGCCATCATTATCTTTGTTTTCCCGATTGTTAAGACGGAATGCGTAATATAATGTTTATTCTCCTCAGTAATGTGCAGCGAGCTATCATGTTTTGCCATGTCTTCATAGGTAACGAGTAACAATTCCTGCGCATTAAAATGTTTTTTGTAAAAATCAACTGCTTCCTTAGCTTTGCCGTTCATGGATAAGAAAACGGCTACTTCTAATGTTGTACTCATAGTATCAATCTCCCTTTTAAATATTGATTTTAGGAAATATTTTATCAATTGATATTACCTTGACCTTATTTTAAGATATAAAGGTGTCAAAACATGATACCTTTATTCAGTAAAAGACTCCTACTTTTCCAAAGATTTTGCGATGATTGCAGATATGAATCCTTTTTCAGGTGTTCCAAACACCTACTGAATGAAGATAAAGCCTCCGGCGGATGTCACGGATTTTCAAGGGAATGAATTGTGCTCGTACAATTCAACATCCAGACACCATGACCGTCGAAATTATTAGGAGATTCACATGAAAAAATCAGAAAGATTAAATGACATGATTAGATATTTGAACAGTCATGAGTACTTTAATTTAAGTGATCTAATGGCTAAATACAATATTTCCAAAAGTACGGCTCTTCGTGATATTAGTTCATTAGAACAATTAGGTATGCCTATTTTTGCTGAGCATGGTAGGCATGGACGTTATGGTATTTTAAAAAATAGACTGTTATCCCCTATTATTTTTACAATTGATGAAGTATATGCTCTGTACTTTGCCATGCTGACATTAGAATCTTATCAATCAACCCCATTCCATTTAAGCGTTCATAAACTTAATGAAAAGTTCGAAAACTGTCTATCTAACAATCAAATACAACAAATTCACAAAATGAAAAAAGTTCTACAATTTGAAGTAAATCAGCATAATAATATTAGCCGTTTTTTAGATAAAATTTTAAAAAGTATTCTTACTGAAAGTAGCTGTAAGATTCATTATTTGAAAAATAACGAGCAAAAAAGTTACCATATTCAATTTTTCAAAATTTCCGCTAGGTTTGGTCAATGGTACGCTACTGGAATAGACTTCAATACAAAAAAATATAGAGTTTTCAGATGTGATAGAATCACTTTTATTGAAGAACAGGATGTGAACTTTCGCTTTTCTTTAGATGAACTTATTAATCGTTCATTAGAAATTTATCAATCCGAGGAGAGTATTGACTTTGAGGTAGAAATTTTAGCAGCAGCAAAGGATATTTTTTATAAAGAACATTATCCTTCCATGACATTAGAAATTGAAAATAAAACAGTCGTGAAGGGATTTTATAATCCTGGAGAAGAGGAGTTTATCGCTAACTATTTTATAAGGTACGGTCAAACTATTATTTCAGTAAAGCCTGAATCATTAAAACAAATGATTCAGGCTAAAGTAGAAAGCCTCTTAGATCACTTCAAAAAATTATAATTTTTGGGGTTGCCCAGCTGAGTATAAATGATTTTAATAGATAAAGAAAAGGAGAAAAACGTAAAGTCTTTTCTCTTAAAAAACAGCTATGCTTTACAATCATCTGTCATTAATCAATTTACAATCGCTACTATCGGGAATGTGTTAAATGCTGTTAGAATTGCAACAATAGGTGCAACACTAATTCTTAATATTTCATCATTTCCACCTTATCGTTGAATTCAGTTCGGTACATTCAAAAACACAACGAATATCAAAACCCCTTTTCATTCTTCACTATAATTAATAAATAGGAGTGATACATGATGAACAACATGATTCAAGATATGATTGATTGGATTGAAGAGCATCTGTTTGAGGGGTTTTCTCTAATGAAACTAAGTGAAGCAATGGGCTATTCTTCTTATTACTGTTCTTTTAAATTTCATCAAATAACAGGCATTAGCATTAAACGCTATATGACCCTTAGAAAAACCTATCTTTCATCAATCTCTCTTAGGGACACAGATGAAAGGATAATTGAGATAGCAATCAAGCATGGCTATTCATCGCAAGAAGCATTTTCTCGTGCTTTCAAAGAAATATTCGGTGTGACCCCCAATGCTTTTCGTTTATGTCCTAAACCATTGCAATCTTATGTAAAACTCACTATGAATGAAGCGAGGGGTTATTATATGGATATTTCGAAAAAATTAAGAATTGAAGATTTACAAAAGCATGTGGATCATCGTTTTGATTATGAAGTATTGAACATTTTAAATGGACAAATGATGTACGAACAATTCAGTTCTCAACAATTAATGGGAAAAAGCGATTACGCACCTTTTAATGAAGCTATGTGTGTATCCGAAACCGTTAAAACTATTTTTGGCGATTCATTCAAACAGGTTCGAGCAGCAGCCCATAAAGTCTCCCTTACGGAATACGAAACAATTACAGTTGCACCACTCGAAAAGACCTTATTTTCAAAAAAATATCAATGTATCGTTCTTTGGTTTGGTGAAGATATGTTCTGTCAGATGAATTTAATAACGATCTTAGCTTATTTAGAACAGATTTCATTTAAAGGAACTATTTATTATCATGCTGTAAGTGAGCAAACATATGATGTGAAAGAAACCGAAATAACACTAGGTAACTATTATGATATATACAAAGCAGTGTTATTGGAACACCGTATGCCCTATGTAGAATTGCTCCCTGTTATGTATCAAGGAATTAAATTGTATTTAGAATTGTTGCAAAGCGATAACGAAATAACAAAATACATTCAAACATATTACCATCTTCCTCACCGTGAAATCGTTCGAAACTTACTGCATCTTTTCCCTCAATACGGTTTAGGGGATTCTCAATATTTCGCATTAATTAAAGCAACACAAAAATAAAGATTGAGTGTTGCTTTCCTCCACTTTAGAGTGATGAAGAGTTGCTTCAAAACCTTCATCACTATGAAAAAACGAACACCTACTTTTTTAGAGAAAAGTAAAATATTCTTTATTTTCTTACAACATCATTGACAATGCATCAAATTTCTTATATTTTGTAATAATGCGTAAATTTGTCAAGTGGCATAAAAACAAAGAATGAGGTGTCTTAAATGAGGATTATAAAAGTTGTAGATCATAACCACAATTGGAGCAACGACTATCAGAAAGAGGAACGTTCAATTAGGGCGATCCTTCAAGAAGAATTGGTGAATTGTTTTCATATTGGAAGCACATCAGTTCCAGGTTTAAAAGCAAAACCAATTATTGATATTTTACTAGTAGTCAATGATATTCATAAATTGGAGTCATTTTCTAAGCAATTTCAAGAGATTGGCTACAAAGTTAAGGGCGAATTCGGGATAACAGGAAGAAGATATTTCCGTAAAGGTGGCGATCATCGCACACACCAAATTCACGCTTTTCAATATAACAACATTGCAGAAATAGAAAGACATTTAGCATTTAGAGACTACCTTCGAGAGCATCCCGAAGTTTGCAGGCAGTATGGAGAAATAAAGAGCCAACTTGCCAAGCAGTATCCAAATGATATTGATGGCTATTGTAACGGGAAAGACGATTTTGTCAAAAGTGTTGAAAAAGAGGCTATTAAATGGCATTGGTCTGTCCGTTAATATCGATAACCATTTAGTGGCTGTCCTTGAATGCTCACTTTACTATTAAGAATTTAGGATATTGAATATTTATCGGACAATATTTTATACGCGGGTGTAATGAATGAAAAAACCGTAGCCTTCTAAAATACTATTTAGGGGGCAAATAAAAATAATTTTAATAAATTAAATCAAAAACGTATCGAGACGAGTATTTTGAGCATTATTTAACCTGCAAACAACATTTAGTATGACGTCGAAAATAGATATTCGCATTCTATATATAAACATAATCCCGCTATAATCTGCTTCTTTTGTAGGAAGCGTTCCTGCTTATTACGGGAACGCTTTCGAATCTCCCCATATGTAACAAACATTCACTTCCGCTGACTAATTTGTCATTTTTCTCATCACCCACTCAATCGGTCCTCTGTTAAATTTTTTGCTCCATAAAACAGAAAATAAAATACTCGCTACGAAAAACAATAGTGTAAATACTAATGAAAATGCTAACGTCTGGTTTTCTAACCTATTTAACAATGCCAATATACCAACACCGATGAATACATGGCTTACATAATGGGTTAATGTTAATTGTCCTGTTTGAATAAGTGATTGTATCAACCTTTGCCCAGCAAACTTTTCTACAATATAAATAGAAGCAACGATGACGATTGTCGTAGAAGCTGAATTTGATAAGATATATAAAATGTTTGGTGGAATTGGCCCTGTTTGAAACAAGAATTCTGCACTGTTGACATCCAACATCGTTAGAGATAGGCGCATTAAAACTTGTGAAAGTACCTCTATAGTTATGAGAGAAAATATAGAAATAAACAACATTTTGTTTCTTATCGCTTTCTCCGATAAATTCAGTCTGCCAAGAATCATTCCAAGTAAAAAGAAACAGACCCACGGGAATACTGGGTGATACCCATTAAACAAAAGATTTCTGATAAAGCCTTCTATTGTCCAAAAATCAAGGTATTCCATAAATGGTTGATCTGGATGCCATCCCTTCAAATAATTCATCTTCACTTGTAAGACTTGCGAGGTGAATAAAATAATACTAGATAGGATGATCATGCGCTTTGTAGAAGCTACGATAAGAAAGGATGCAATCAGCATATAAATACCATAATAATGGAGGATATCTCCAGTCCAATCCGCCACATAGAAAAGTAAACCTAAAATGAAAAGAAAAGCGGAACGTTTCGATAATTTCAACCTATTTTCTTTAATAGTAGAAAGGTCTCCGCCATTTCTAGCTTTTCTTGTCATCAAAGCAACTCCGATACCCGCCAGCGTCACAAAAGTGGCAGATGCTCTTCCTTCGAAAAGTCCAGTAAACCATATGAGCCAATCCGAGCCCCTTCCTGTTGCTCCCATAATAATTTTAAAGTTGACTATCAGCATCCCAAACATAGCCAAGGCTCGAGCAAAATCTAATCCTTCAATCCGTTTAGATTGTAACTGTTCGGTCATAAATGTTCCTCCTTATGTTATAGCGCTCTGCTTAATACATCATCAATATAAACTATAGGGTTGACCTAATGTCAAACCGACTTTTTTTGCCCAACTCACAATTCATTTGCCCGTTATAACCTACACAGCGCAAATCCATTATTTAGCTTTATCACATGGAATTTATGTCTACAAATGCTTCCATTCCTCTTATTATCAATGATTACTGTTTTATCCTAGGTTTATTGTTTGACATTAGGCTAGCCCTAAAGTTTATATTTATCTAGAGAAGAGGGATATTATGGATGAAACAATTACAATAAATCAATTGGCTAAAATATTTCATATTAGTCATCATCAAATACGATATTACGAAGAAAAAGGGCTCTTATTTCCATCCTTCACGGATAATAATAGGTATCGAAAATATTCTCTGAAGGAAATTTATCAACTTGCTCAAATATTAATGTTGAGAAACTTAAATCTGTCAATCGCACAAATTAAAGACATGTTAACTTCGTATGAAAAAAATGATTATTTGAATTTATTAAGAGAAAAATCAAAAGAACTTTCAGACGAAATAAACAAACTACAAAAGATTAAAAAGGCAATTGATCACCATTATGTAAATATTACAAACAAAAAAGTAAATTCAATAAAATATTTAAAGGAAAGTCATTTAGAAAAAGTAATCACTTTAAAAACACAGGAAACTTTATCAGCGAAAGATTTTTTTAAATTACAATTATCAACGCAATTTTTTTATAATGATATTATTTATGTTTTTGAAGAAGATGAATATCATATATGTATAAAAACAGAACATAAAACTGATTTCATTATGAATGAAGGTAAATATAGTTCTCTATTTATGATTGGTGAAAATGATGATGAATTTGGGGAACAAATATTATCCATTATCGACAAGAAAAATGCCCCTATATATGCAATGGAGCTGTCAAGTGGCATTTTTACTAATAGTAATATTCTTGAGTTAGAAGTTCTAATTCCAGAAAAAAGTGATATCTAATCAGTTTAATTTTTTGAATATTCACCACACGCTAGAATTTATAGTACAAACAACAAAGGGGTTAGAAAGCTGTTATTGCAGTAGGATTTTGCTCGAACTCATTTACAATCAAATGTGTATCTATCATTCAGGACTCAATTAGAACAGACGAACTCCGAATGACTCGAAATGGGTTAATAAATTATAGTGTTAACGGCTCGCATATTGAACAGAATCGTTCAACATGCGAGCCGTTTTTACCTAAATTATACATTCATATCTGTAATAGCAGGAATATTTATTTCCTTCACACATGAAACTGGTGATAAATTAATCACACATTGGACAATGGCTACAATATCTTGTACAGGAATACGTGTACCTTCATACAATTTAATTGCTTTTTCGGCCCCTTCTTCAAAAGGTACTTCGGCAGCCAGTTCTCCTGGATTAATACACGTTACAGTGATCTTATCTTCTCTCACATGCTCGCGTAAAGCATTTGTAATGCCTCGTAAGCCAAATTTAGATGTCACAAAGGAAACTTGTTTATTATTCGTATGATCCAAGCCTACTGTCGATCCTATTAAAATTATTTTTCCGTTTTCCGCCTGTCTTACATTAGGTAATAGAGCCTGAATATATGTAATTGTGGAAGTTAAATTAATATTAATTAAGTTTGCAATATCCCCAACTTCATCTTTATCAAACGTATAGTCATCTTCAAAACCACGCTTTTCCCATACTCCAACATTGTAAATTAATACATCCATAGCAACGCCTTGTAAAGCTTCTTTTAAAGTAGAAATATGTTGTTGACTTGATAAATCAATAGCCAGCCATTTACGAATGACGCCATCATTTATATCTAAACTACTTGGTCGTGTTCGAGACACCACCCAAACTGTATCCCCTTTTGTAGGTAACCCCTTTACAAATGCATCACCTAATCCTTGGCTTGCTCCAAATATTATAAAGTTCTTACTCATCCAATCACCCCTTCTATATGACTACAACGTAAGTATAGTTAAAACAAAAATTAGTAACAACTAATGTGATTTATGGAAATATTAAGGTGCTAAAAAGTATCGACGCCCATCCATTTTAAACTTCTTTCACCCAATACGTTGTGCAATCATCACTTCGATCTAAGAAACCATATGCAATTAAGTATCTTCTTATTGATACGTAATCACTATAAATAGGCTTTAAAATTGAATTTATTTCTTTTTCGTTATATTTACGCCCTACCTCAAACTTCGTTACAATGTATTGCCGTAAAATAATTTTTCGTTTTTCTTTACTTGAAAACTTTCAATCGAAGCCATATTTAAAATACGTCGCTAGTACTTTATCTTTCTCGTCTTCTGTAATCGCATAACGCTCATCCACCTATGTTGCCCCCTTATGAATTGACTCATTTACTTTTGTTGTTTCTAAAGCCTGCATAATTGCCAGAAAAACTTTTGCTTGTTTTTCTTTTTCTTTCAATTTAAATCGATGCTGTCGAATTGTTGAAATGCTATTTGCAAAAGTGCTATTAACAATTTCCTTATCTTGTGCCCCTGTTGCAAATAGCTTAAGTAACGCTTCAAATACAGAGATGTGTTCATTCTCGATATGGCGTTGGTTTATCTAAAAGAGAAGAAATCATTTGGACAATACAATCAAAACAATTCCTGATTTCACTGGATATAAAAATCCAACGTTTTGAATAATGTTTCTTCAAAACGTTGGCTTTTCTTTTTTAAATTTCCCCCACATATTCGCAAGCATTTGTCACTGTAAGTGCTAAGGAAGATACTTCCTCCATTCCTCCCAGGCTTCCAAATAACCATTAAGATCGTGAGGATGAACTTTTATACACACGCCAATACGTGTATATAATTGAAAAACAACTTCATTCAACAGTCGTTCCTTCGTCAAGGATGCATTGCCGTTCCACAAGGAAAACGATGATAAAAGTGTATGTAAATCAAGACTATCTGGTGAAGAACAAAACGCATAGGTAAAATCGTAAATTTTGGGACCGATTAAAGGTGAAGGGTCAATAACTCCTTTTAACTGATTACAAGAATAAACAAAGTTATGGACACCAGTATCTCCGTGTAGGTAATACTTCTTCTCTTGATGATGATAGGTTTTTAATTTATTTACCAATAACTCTACTCTTTTATGGTCCTCACTCGGCAAGAGCTTACCTATATTCATTTTAGAAGACTCGAAACTACTCTGATTAAAGTCTGACCAGGAGCTTCTATGAATCCCATTTACTCTTCCCCAAGGAATGTCTTTGTCCACCTTTTCATAATGATTGAATAACTTTTTCGTTAAAATTTTCATCCATTCCAATTTCGATCCTCGATTATAGTGTGTTTCTCCGGGTATATAAGCGTACACAATAAATTCTTTTTTATGATCCGTGTAAAGTACATCCGGCAACAAATTTACCTTTTTATAGGCAAGCAGGAATTCCTCAGTGGCAGATATTATTTTAGGATGGTCTATCTTTATCACAAAGGTTGGCATATTTTTATATAGGATAGTATAGATAATGCCATCCGTCGTGCCGCTTTTTAACCTCTTCACTTCTAAACAATCATTTTTGATCAAACCTTTATTCATGAGTAAATCCACGATTTCATTTATTTTTTCCATTTCTCAATCCTCTTTAGACGATTTAGTTAACTAACTTATAAGTTCGCTTGCCTTTTTCAACAATCCTGCTTTTCAATAAGAAAAGCTGCCTATGTCTTTGTACTCCGTTAGCTCAATAAGATAAGTTGCCTTTAACTTTACCCAGTGACTAATATCATTATCGGCATACTGTCATTAGTGTTTCACAAATATCCACCCAAGGAACAAAAAACAGCAGATATGAATCTTAAAATTCATACCTGCCAAGCTGCTTACTCAAATTTATTAAAATGTATGTTCTTCAATTTAATGAATGTTGTTATATATTTGCTCGATATAAAGTGAGTAATCTGTATCTAGTTTTTCTTTATTTTCAATGATGATTTTACCTTCATATAATGATTCACCTGTACGTAAATCACCGATAAGGAACAAATGACCACCCGAAACACGATCGACTAAATATAGTTTACCATCTGTAATTTGTAAAGAAGGTTTTTCTTTAGCATTAGTAATGCTTGGGTATATAAAGTTTATAGGCTCTTCCCACTGATTCTTCTCTATATTATAACGGTTCAGTACTAAACCATTGGTTGAACGAACAGGAATGAATATATCTTTTTCTTGAAGAACGATCCAGTGCTTATATGGTTTTAATTCGGCCGGAATTGTCCACTCCTTCTGTTCATTATTCAGATAATTATACAAATACATTGGGCTAGAGATAATTTCACGCTCACCATCTTCTAGATATTTGTATTTTTCAACCATATATAAGAAATAATTTTCATTTTGTATTTTTTTATTGTCATTAAATATATCGATGCTGGCGCGGCTTACCTCGTCTGACTCTATTTTTGCAATAATTGAGTCTTGTTCTAATTCCTTTTTGTTTTCATCAACCGTATATAAGTGCAACTCTTCCTCATTATTGAGATTGCTTGTTGCTAATATTTTTATTTTCCCATTTTCTACATAGACATCTCTCTCATTGATCCAGTCATATCTTACTTGGTCTGGCATATTGATTTCAAATGAAGAACTTTCATTTGTATTTTTATCAAGTATATCGATTTGCAGAGTGAAAGAACCTCCTCTGCCCTCTTTATTCGAAAAAGTCGTGTAAATTAAACGGTCTTCGTCTTCAAAATACTGACTAGGGTTTGCTTCTTTTCCACGCATAAACTTACGGTGTTCTTGAATATATTTTTGAAACATCACAGGGTAATATCGTCCCTTCAACTCTCCGATAAAAGACTCACTCTTATTAGTCGAACCAGCCTTTGATATATCTAAGCTACGATAAATTTCATCACTTTGATAAGTTGCATGAAGGATAAGATTGTCGATTTCTCCCTTATCTCCGTTAGTAGTTTCAATTTTAAAAGATACATTCTTTGCCATTGCCTGTTGAATATAGTAAGAACCGATTGTCGTCAAGATGATTAAACTAATCAATATCGTTTTCCAATATTTTTTCATTACGATCCCCCCTTAGACCATGATTTTATATTTTAGCAAATGATTTGCGATCCAAATGGCACTGACTAATACGATGATGCTTATTAACAGTTCCATTAGGAAGACTTCTAGTGTGTAAAAATAGCCATTTAATAACCTATTTACGAATAGTGGCGCAATAAATACTCCGAACGAAAGTATTCCATAAACGATTGCAATAAAAATGCCTTTTAAACCGTAACTTCGTTCAATTAAAATGGCCGTGAATAGAACAGCTACAAAGATTAGCCCGACGCCATAAATCAGGAAAAATTCCGTTAAGGTATTCGGATACAACCATTCCAACATTTCTAAACTATCAAAATTATAAATGGAAAAATGCGATTGTAAATCTGTTGGTATAATATGATTAACAATTTGTATTTCGATTGAGATTAATACTATTTGCAAGGCAACTAAACCAAGTACAAAAAACATAATTGTCGTTAATTTTGAGAAATAAATAGTAATTCTTTCAGTTGGCAACATTAATAATCTGTAAATAAATGTATTTTTTCCAAACCAGTCCCGATACCAAATAAAGAAAACATAAATCATCAACATAGCTATGCTAAAAAAGATTGGCAGCAGAAACCATTCAGAACTAACGAACTGATGAAAAGAAAATAACCCGTAATCTTCAGTGTATTGGCTCATTGATAGTTGATTTTTATACATCACTTGATCCACGTCATTCATATATCCTTTTGACACGACAATCGCCCCCATGAATTGACTGACAATTATCAATCCTATTAAAGTTAGGTACAGTTTGAAAAATCGATTTACTTCGAAATTAAGAAGTTTTAAATAGTTTTTCATCCACGATACACCTCTCTCATGACATCAACGACTGATTTCCCTTCCTTTTCACGCACTTCTTCTACGCTAAATTCCTTTAATACTTCACCGTTATCAATAAGTACTGCCCTATCAATCAAGTGTTCAATATCACTAATTTCATGGGTTGTGATAATCACACCACGATCTTCAATTAGGTGACTTGTAAACACTTCAGCAATCTGCTCCCGAGAAAAAATATCAATACCCGAGAATGGCTCGTCCATCAGTAAGTAATCCACATTCAGTGCCAAACCTAATATCATATTGACTTTAGCCATATTCCCCTTTGATAAATTGGCAATCCGTTCTGTAGGATCTAGTTTAAAAAATTTTAGCAACTCTTCTGCCCTTATTGGATCCCAGCTTTTATAAAAATCGGCCATGAACGCAAAGGCTTCACAAATTTTCATTTGCGGCAACATCGTAATCGTATCTGGAATAAAGGTAATTTTTTCAAGGCTTTCTTTTCGGAGTTTTTCACCATCGATCAAAATTTCACCGCTATTAATCGGAGTGAGCGCCATAATAGCTTTCATGATCGTCGTTTTCCCCACTCCGTTAATTCCGATTAAACAAGTAATTTCACCTTTTTCAGCAGTAAAGGAAAGACCTTTTAATACCCGTTTCCTGCCGTATTTTTTAACGACATTTTTTACTTCGATCATTTCGATTCCTCCGATTCTCCGCTTTCAGCATCATGCTTTTTCTTAACTATTTCCAACACTTCGGATAACGGCACATCGATGGATTTAATAGAACCTAAAAATAAGTCAACCGCTTCGATAATCAATTCCTCACGGACACTTTTAAGGACAGCTTCATCTTTAGTAATGCAGCTCGGCATATTCCCCTCAGTAAAAATCAATCCTTGTTCCCCCATTTCCTTATAAGCTCGTTGTGCAGTATTTGGGTTAATCTTCAGCTGGTTGGCTAGCTCTCTTCTTGATGGAATCTCCTGGCCAGGTTCAAAATACCCCTTGGCGATTTGTTCTTTAAAATGCCGGATAACCTGGACGTACACTGGATCCCGATTATTAAACTTTACAGTCAATTAACTCAACTCCTAGAAAATCATATTTTCGTGTATTAAGCGCTTAATACAGTTTGAGCATAATGGTGTGCTAAGTAACTTTTTAAGAACTACCCGATATATTATTTAGCCATTACCCCGCCAATCGATCTTGATGTATTAACAGCTTAATACACCACCCTTAAAAAATGTAAAAGTGTATTAAGCACACAATACACTTTTCGTAATGTATTATATGCTTAATACACTTTCCATGTCAATCAAATCCATGGAAATATATCTCAACATTTATAAAGGCAACCAGTTAATAAACTAATTTGCCACGAAAGTTGAAATAGAAAAAAGCTCTACTTCATAATAAAGTAAAGCATGCGTTTGTTTAATAAGAAACTAGAATTCAAACTTTACAAATAAAAGCCTGCCTTGATTTGGGTCATTGCTTAATTACTTTGTCGATACTTCACAGGTGTTAGGTGCTCCCACTCTTTATAAACTTGCTCTTTCGAAAGTACCTTCCAAGGATTAAACATCGTTTGTCCATGCTTATTAAAATATAATTCTTCATCAATATGATAAGCTGCATGTTGAATAATACCATTTTCATCTTTCCAAATCACAATATCCCCTGGGTGTATTCCTTCACCGAAAAACTCCTCATATTTATACTGACTCAATTGTTCAAGAAATGTTTCTTGGTATATCCATTCATAAATGAACCACTTTTGTTTTCCTTTTGAAATTGCAAATAAAACAGCTGCCAAGCAATTTGCACCTTGTATATGACCAAAAACATTGGCAAATGGCTTTAGAAAACTAGGTAATGATTTTGGAGGTTCCTCACATTCTCCCTTATCCCACCATTCATAAACCATTGTTGTAAGTAACTGTTCTTTAAAAGTTTCGTCAAGACCTTCCCACATAGAACGCTGAATGATAACGTGCCCATTTTGTATATAAATTGAAGGTACTTTTTCTATCTCTTTTATAAACTTAACGGGGAGCACAAGACCCCTTTCAAAAGGCACTTGTAAAGCTAATATCAATTGTTGTTCCTCTTTTGATAGGCTCTCAATCCATTCCTTTTCAGCAATAATTACGTATTGTGCGTTCTTATTATTCCAGTATTCATAACTATTTACATAATTCAATTGCTGATACGTACTGTGCGTATAAAACTCATCTGTTGGTATTAATAACACATCTGTAAAATCAATTTCATGATTAAGATGTTTCTTCGATAGAAAAAATAAATCTCTTTCAGGTACGTAACTTTCTATCCATGACAGTAAGACTTTTTTTGTTGGCTTAATTATCATTATGTATTCTTCCAACTTGAATTTATTGCTCATTATTTGAAAAACTCTACAATTCTTCTTCCTTCGTTAGTAAAAAGTGTCTTAACTTTTTGTAAAAACGCCCTGTTACTTGAAACATATCACAAACCGCTTTTCCCCTGCGTTCCATTGATCTAGAGTAACCAAAACAATCTCTAAATAACTTCCTACCAATATACTTATGGAAATCATTATATCTATATCGGTAGAACTCGTTCCAATAGCTAATCATTCTATTATAGCTCTTACAAAACGGCACAATATTTTCAAGACAAAATCTCTTAACCCTTTATGTATTCTGTTCTTTTAAAAAGATAAGGAATAACCCAATACTAAGCTGCTCCGATGATTAAATAAAGTAATAAAGAGCTGCCTATGAGCCAAGCAACCCGTTAGTTAGATTGTTTCCAAAATCTCCTTTGTGATTACATCAAGTTCTTCTGCGAGTTCATTAGGTGTAGGTGCTTCAACCACTTTTATAAAATACTCTCTAAACTGAACTCTTGACTCTACTGGCAATTCAATAACCAAAAAGTTTAAAATAAACCACTTCTTCGTTGAACGCGTAATCTATCTATAATCTTTTATTCCATTTTCAAAAGCCTGTCTATCGTCATTCTCAATCCCGTGCAAGGCTTCTTGTAGAGCAAATGTACTTTTATAAAATTTAACTCGCTCAGCTATTTCAATACCGTTAGGATATTGGTGAATACACATATCAAAAAATTCCTCACCATAGCTAGAGAGTATTCCAGCAAAGTCATACGCTGGATCACCTATACCAGAACCACCAAAATCTATTATCCCTGAAATCATACATGTTTCTGGATTCCACAAGATGTTAGACGCTCCGAAATCTCCGTGTATAAGTGTTATATCTAAATTTGAGAATGCTTCCCCTTTTAAGAACGTTTCAAAAGATTGTGATATTTCCTTTTGAGCGTCTTGTCTGATAAAAGGAAATAATGTATTTTGAATTTTATCGTACAGGTTATACATCTCTTCACTAGGATTACGAACCTTTAGTTTCAAATCTCGACTTGCTTTTTCTCCTGAAATAGAATGGAGTTCTACAAGAAAAGAAACAAGTTGTTTTGCCACAACCCTTTCATCAATTCAACACTCTCTACCCCTGTTAAACTTTCATTCCACAAAGGAACACCATTTATTAGTTTATAGCCAGTAAAGACTTTACCTGGTTCTATCTCTTCTAAAGACTGATAAATGGGATACGGAATAGAAGTAGAAACGATCCCTTTAAGATATTTCAAAATATCCGTCTCTCTCCTTAATTGAATGATGCCATTTTTATATTTTGGAAATCTAAAAACTAAAGATTTGTTGACAATTAACACATCATTATTCTGTCCAATTTCATTAGGATAAAAGTCTTCAATGGAAAGGTCAGAATAAATGGATTGAATGTTTTCAATAAAGTTATTATTCATTTTAAATTCCCCCTTGTGGTCACTTTCTATTGTTTTGATCCCCATGCACAGTAGTTTACCTACAGTTCTTCTTTAAATAGATTTTAACATAAATATCCAACAAAAAAATCACCTCTAAAACGAGGTGATTTTCATCAATCTTTATTATAAACAATCCATCTTTTTAAACTACAATGCCCTAGTAGCCAAAAGCGAAAATATGCATTCATTTTTACGAAGCATCTTCAAATTGACTATTGTATAGATCCGCATAGAATCCTTTTTCTGCAATCAGCTCTTCATGATTACCACTTTCAATAATATCTCCATCTTTCATCACTAAGATTAAATCGGCGTTTTTAATAGTAGAAAGTCTATGTGCAATGACAAATGATGTTCTTCCTACCATCAATTTATCCATCGCTTCTTGAATAAGTGCTTCCGTACGCGTATCAACGGAGCTAGTAGCTTCATCTAAGATAAGCAAAGGTGCTTTTTTAACCATTGCCCTTGCAATCGTAATAAGCTGTTTCTGTCCTACAGATAAACTTGTATGATCATTTAAAACTGTATCGTAACCTTTTGGCAGCGTTCTAATAAAGTGGTGCAAACCTACTGCCTTACATGCTGCAACTACTTCTTCACCGGTTACATGATCTTTGTTATAAATGATATTTTCCTTAATGGTACCTTCGAATAACCAAGTATCTTGCAGCACCATGCAGAATAAGTCGTGAACATTTTTACGTGAAATCGACTTAGTCGGTACGTCTCCAATCATGATTTCCCCGCTATCTACTTCATAGAAACGCATGAGAAGATTAACAAGCGTTGTTTTCCCAGCGCCAGTAGGTCCGACAATGGCAACTTTTTGACCTGCTTTTATCTGGGCAGAGAAATCTTTAATAATCAGTTTCTCTTTCGTATAGCCAAATTTAACGTTTTTAAATTGCACATTGCCTGTAACATCTTCGGCATCTAAAGTGGCTTTTTTCTCACTTTCGTCTTCAAGTTCCTCTTCATTTAAGAACTCAAATACACGTTCACTTGCTGCTGCAGTTGACTGCAAGCTTGTAGCTGCCTGTGCTAACTGAGACAATGGCTGTGTAAATAGGCGGATATACACCATAAACGAAACGATCACACCAAATGTAATGGAACCTTTCACTGTAAGTGCAGCCCCTACTACACAAACAACAACATATCCTAAATTTCCGATAAAGATCATGAGAGGCATCATCATGCCCGACATAAACTGTGCACGCCAAGCGCTATTAAAAAGACTTTCATTGATTTCATTAAATTCTTTCTTCGCTACTTTTTCACCGTTATACACCTTCATGACATCATGCCCTGAGTAGATTTCTTCAATATGGCCATTTATTCTACCAAGATCTTGCTGCTGGCGTATGAAGTATTTTCGAGATTTGGAAATGATAAAAGTCATTAATACAACTCCAACGAAAGTTGCACCAATGGCAGAAAGTGCCATCGTAACATTAATAGAGAACATCATAATTAATGATCCGAAGAACATAACGACCGCTGTCACTAGCGAACCAATACTTTGATTTAGAGACTGACCAATCATATCTACATCATTCGTAACACGACTTAATACATCACCATAAGTTGTAGAATCAAAGTATTTCAACGGTAATCTATCGATTTTGTTCGAAATATCTTTACGTAACCTTTTGGAAACTCTCTGCGTAATCGTAGCCATAATAAACGCCTGAATATAATTGAAGATAAAACTCAATCCATATAAAATAGCAAGGAATAAACCAATATTCCCTATAGCCGTAATATCAATCTCACCAGTAATGCCATCCATTATCGTATCAGTTATCTCACTAAGCTTATTAGGTCCAATGATCGTGAAAATGGTTCCTACAACTGCCAAGACAAGTGCCAAGATAATCGCTGGTAAATAAGGTTTACAATAGGCAATCAACTTTCCCCAAGGCTTTTTAAAATTCTTTGGCTTTTCTCCAGGAGCCTTCATATGACCTGGACCACCGGGATCTTTTCGGGGCTTATTTGTTTGTGTATTACTCATTTTCCAACTCCTCCTTCGATAGCTGCGAATAGGCGATTTCCTGATAAGTCTGACAATTTTCCAATAATTCACTATGTTTCCCCATACCAACGATTTTACCTTCCTCAAGAACAATGATTTTATCAGCATCTTTAATCGTTCCAATTCGCTGCGCCACAATTAAAGTGGTAACACCTTTCGTTTCCTTTTTCAAAGTAGAACGAAGTTGACGGTCTGTTTTATAATCTAAAGCAGAGAACGAATCATCGAATATAAAGATTTCTGGATTTCGATTCACTGCTCTGGCAATAGAAAGACGTTGTTTTTGGCCCCCTGAAAGATTTGTACCACCTTGGGCAATAGCTGCATCATATTCATCATCCATTTTCTCTACAAATTCTTTCCCTTGAGCAATTTCCACTGCTTTCTTGATCTCTTCATCTGTTGATGGAGTCTGATCGTTACCTCCGTAGGCAACATTAGATTTTACTGTACCTGAAAATAGAACGACTTTTTGAGAAACGTAACCAATTTTATTATGAAGAGTTTCTTGTTCATATTCTTTCACATTAATGCCGTCGACTAATACTTCACCCTCAGTAGCATCATAAAATCTTGGGAGTAAATTAATCAGCGTACTCTTACCACTACCCGTTGAACCGATTAAAGCGACAGTCTCGCCTTTATGTGCTGTAAAGCTAATATTTTCTAAAACATAGTCCTCTGCATTAGGATATTTAAAGCTAACATTACGCAGTTCAATTTCACCTTCGATACCCTTAGGCGACGATTGTAATTTCCCATCCATAATTGTTTGAGGTGTATCGAGTACTTCATTAATACGTGCTGCAGATACAGCTGCTCTCGGTAGCAAAATAAAGGTCATTGATAACAGCATAAATGCCATAACTACCTGCATTGCATAGGAAGAAAATACAACCATATCACTGAACAAACCGATTCGATCCATACCCCCTGCATTATTAATCAAATGAGCACCGATCCAGTAGATAGATAGCGTTAAACCTGACATAATCAGACCCATACCCGGCTGCATAAGAGCCATAAGTCGGTTCACGAAAAGATTTGTATCCGTTAAATCCTTATTTACTTTTTCAAATTTCTCTTCTTGATATTGTTGTGCGTTATAAGCATGAACAACACGAATACCAGTCAAACTTTCTCTTGTTACTCGGTTTAGATTATCTGTCATTTTTTGAACGATTTTAAATTTCGGTAGCACAAAAATAATCAGGTTGCCTATCAAAATAAGTAAAACAATGACAGCTACTCCCGTTGCCACTGACCACTCCCAGCTTTTCCCGGTAATTTTCAAAATAGCCCATGTTGCAAGGATAGGAGCCTTAATCATTACTTGAAGACCCATTGCAACAGTTTGCTGTATTTGCGTTATATCATTAGTCGAACGAGTAATTAAACTTGCGATTGAAAAACCATTAATCTCTCCCATAGAGAAAGATAAAGTTTTATCAAATACGCCTTTTCGCAATTCCTTTGACAGCGACGTTGCTACCTTTGCCGTGAAATAGCCCACAATGACCGCCAATATCATACTGCCAAGGGCACATAACAGCATTTTTCCTCCAGCTGTCCATATCTCGCTCGTTTTACTGCCCTCTGTTTGTACAAGAGTCGTAATTTTAGCCATATAATCCGGCAATTTCAAATCCAAATAAACTTGCCCTACAATGAACACAATACTAACAACAATTAGCGTCCATTCTTTCGGTTTTAAGTATTTAAATATTTTCAACATATTTGCAGTCCTCCTCATTTTAGTTAGCACGCTAACTATATAGTCATAAAAACATCAAAATAGCATCTTCTTCAAGATTCTATATTTTCTTTCATAGCATCCATTACTTCAAAAAACACATCAAGTTTCTCTTCCGGGATACCTGTTAGTAATTTTTGTTCAAGAAGCGCTCTACGAGTCATGATACTGTCATGTATTTTCAGCGCATCTTCTGTTAAGACAATTTTTTTGAGTCTTGAATCGTAGGGCACAGATTGCCTTGTAATCAAACCGTTATTTTCCATAGCCTTTAGTATTCTAGATGCTGTTGATTTACGAATAGAAAAATCTCTTTCAAAATCTTTTTGAAAGACATCTTTATCTTGGTTTTTGTAAAGATAACTAATCGTCCAACCGTGCATGGCAGTAAGGTTTTCTTTTTCCATTAGTGTTTGATCCAATTGTCTTCTCATTAAGAGCGACAATGTACGCAACTCTAACCCAACTGATCTCTTTTTGCTCAATTTTCTACCTCCTATATGTTAGCGTGCAAACTTTAGTATTTAAAAACTAGATTTAGTGTACTGATGGGGCATGTCGTATGTAACTCAATACATAATTTTATTCGTAAGACGCTTATGCCCTTAGGTAAAAGATGGATCATGTTCAGATTTATCTTCGTATTCAGTTTGCCATATGGCCTGCAAAAAGTTCAACAAAAAAGTAAAACCACTTTTTGTTATGTAAATAAGTGATTTTGCTTTGACATAAAGTATGCTAAGAAATGACAAAATAACAATGTTCATTTTCGCTCTTCTAAGCCTGAATATAAAAAAATTTACAGCTTGGAATGCGTGGGAAGGAACGTTTTTTTTTCAGTTTAGTTAGGGATTAAATTTTACATATCTAATTTAGAAAAGGAAAGAATATAAATGAGTTCCAAATCTCTACCAGAGCTCAATAAGAATTCACAATTTTTAGGAGGATAAGTATGTCTACATTTAATTTGGGTGATAAAGTCCCCGATTTTACTCTTCCAGCAGTTAATGGCGAAGAATTCTCTTTTGTATCTCATCAAAACCAGCATAAAAGTTGGCATCTCATTATCTTTTTCAGAGGATCATGGTGCCCTGTTTGTCTTCATGACTTAAAAGAGCTTGAAGAAAGCAAAAGTTATTTTGAAGGCAAGAATGTACACCTAATTACAATCTCAACGGACCAGTTAGAAAATTTAAAGAAAATGGTTGATGAACATAACATTACTTTTACTGTCTTAACTGATAAAGAGTTAAAAACAGTAAAAGCATATGATGTTTTTTATCATGGAGAAAATGCTCCATATGAGGATCATGGTACGCATGGAGAACCAGCTTATTTCCTAATTGATGAAAATGGACAACTGCTATATCAACAAAAACAAACAAGTCCATTTGGACGCCCATCATCTACTGAACTTCGCAAAATTATCCAATATATCGGAAAGAATTTAAAGACAAATCAATAAATAAAAATATTTGATTGGGCGCAACTATAGTGCAACATAAGTAGAAAAACAATCAATCTCGAATAATTTGCTTTATACGATTGCTCTAAAATCTAAAATGCTTAAAAATAAAAGGTAATCTCATTTTAGATATGACTAAGATGTGATTACCTTTTTTTATATATGGAATCATCAAAGCTAATTCCATTTGTAGCTACTAACGTGCATTCGAACTTCGTAAGTTATACATTAGATTATATTTTCATGTTTAATTCTCTATTGGGATTATAGAATTGTAACCATTTATCAGCTTCACTAATCATCCACGTTCCAAAGTCATTTAAAAACGATAACAATAGGTTTGCATCTATTATGGGTGTTATGGCATATTCTAGTGCTTTTTTCATGTCGTTTTCCTTTTCAGGGAAATATTCCGAAAACAATTTATAAGCAGGATATAAATCCCTTGTATATGTGTTTGCTTTAGTAATGACAAGCGCAAGTCCTGCTCTTACTACAATCTTCATAATCCACTTGCAACAATCTTTCATATCCTCCATATCAGAATTATCTTGAAGATCATCACAGGCATTTTTAATTTGACCTTGTAAATGAATAAGGTGGTCATTTGCTAAAGCTTCGTCAGCTCTATATCTTGGTAATTGGGGTATCAAGTCTGCTCCAAACACACATATTCCATGGGTTTTGAGTATGAAACTAATGATTGAAAAAGATGACGCATTTAAAATATCTTCTACACAGTATAAACTTAGTTCAATACCATCTACACAAGTATGTTTTTGATTTAATTGTTGTTCTACTTCTTTTAACCGCTTTAACTGTGGTTTATTAGGGTTTTGCTTTGTAACCGCTATTGTGTCTAAGTCAGCTACGCCTTCAATACCTATCCCTTTTGGAATGGATCCTCTTATGTATACACTATGTAAGTCATCTTGAAGGTGAGTGGAATACGTATTAACCACATCGTAGATCACAGGATGAAAAATTGGGTTGATTTTATCCCAGTCTGAATGGTTAATAATGTGGCCATCGCTATCAGTAATACATAAGCTTCCAATTTCTTTAATAGTAGTCATCACATAGCTCCTTTTATTAATTTATAGTCACTTCGTCTACCTACTATGCTACGACTCTAGCTATCGGTTTTATCTTCTTACGATCAATAATGACTTTACATAGTTATTTTCTTTAATATCTATTTCGCATAAAAATAGGATAGCACGTACTCTATCGAACACGCTATCCTACTTTCATTTTAGAAGTACACATTAGGCTAAAATAACCTTCATATTATTTAATTCGTAATTTTTATCCTTATTATTAGTAAACTCCTTCTTCTAGCTAAAATACCCTTTATTTGAATTTTTCACATTTAATTGGATCATCAGCAAAACATGTGGTTGATTTCCGTTCCGACTGGGCGCTTTGTTGCTGCCGCTACGCTTTCGCACAGTCAAAACATTTGTAGCTGACGCTTTGCTTTCGCTACAGAAAACATTTGTTGCTGACGCTTCGCTTTCGCACAGAGCAAAGCTTCCTGGGGGCGTCCGATGAGCCGCTTTTGGTGTTGCTGTCGCTTCGCTTTCGCACAGTCAAAACATTTGTAGCTGACGCTTTGCTTTCGCTACAGAAAACATTTGGTGCTGCCGCTACGTTAACACTACGCTTTCGCACAGAAAACATCCGCTACGCTGCAGGGTCTCGGCCAACACGATGTTGGTCACGAAGGCGTTATCACAGGATGTGATGCTTTTAGCCTTCGTTCCTCTATCGCTGATCCCCGAGGAGTCGCCCAGTCGGAACGAAGGTCAACTATTTACATAGTAGAAGTTTTAACAAAAGTCCTCCACCACTTTTGGTGATATACCATTTAATTGAGATTTAATTGAGCACCGAATTTAGACCATTTTTTAATCGTTCCCCAATACCGTTCCGCCGGCTAGCCATTCTCAATCAACTTACGAATTGTTTGTATGTAGCTCATCATATCCTACTAGAATCCGCGGAACTATTTTCATAGCATTTGATTACCTGGGTGATTTTTTATCGTTTGCCAATAGTCTGCATCTTTTGTTCTCTTGTAAAATTTGTAAAAAGGTTCTTTTTGGTGAGCAAGTTCTTTATAGACTCTAATTATTTCCTGTAAAAGATTATCGATATGCTGTACAGGCACTTTTTTCACAAATAGCTCCCCTGCCTGTGCATGTTTCCCCATTGGAACAGCGCCTAAATACACATCAAAACTATCTTTCTGATATACAAGCCCAATATCATCATAAACGGCATTATAGCAAGCTGATGCACAGCCATTCATATTAATGCGAATCCTGCTTGGTACTTCCAAGCCTTCCAGCTGCTGATACAGCTCCTCTGTAATCTGTGCTGCCTCCATTTTATCGCCATCACAAAAATCACAAGCCTTCATAGCTACAATCTGACCTTGCTTGGCAATATATAAGCCCACCTTTTCCAACTTCCTTTTGGCCGTCGTTAATTCTATTGTCGGTATAGATAGTAGTATACTGTAGGACGCAGAATATTTAATAGCACCCCTCGCTCCGACTACCTTTGCGATTGTTTGAAATTGTGCTGGTGTATAATGTTTGTTGATAATGCCAGGGCTCACAGCAAGACGCGTAAATTCACCTTCTCTGTTTAACTTAGCAAATGTTTTTTCAGGAATATTATGGCTAAAAGCATTTATAGTCATTTTTACCCTCCTAGGAAAAAAGCTAGCACATGGCTAGCTCTTCTTCTTTATTGAAAGCTTTCTGGATAAAATCCTTGTGCCAAAATTCGAATTGCTTCAGCCGCACGAACACCCTCAGATGCTGCTGATAGTGGTAAAATAACGAAACGTCCGTTTACTACCGCTTCCGTTTCTTTTAGTGCCGGATCATTTTTTAGGAAATTAATTTTTTCTTCAGCAGTAGTTGAACCATAGTCAATTACAACGATAACTTCAGGGTTACGCTCAACTACATCTTCCTTTGAAACGGTTGTCCAGCCAGACTCAACATCGCCGAATATATTTTTCCCACCTGCTACTGTCACAAGTTCATTCATGAAGTTTTGTGCAGCTGTGAAAACTTCTTTCTCACCACTGTCAAATACAAGAATACGTAAATTACCCTCCTCTTGCGGAAGCTTCGTACGAATGTCCTCTACATCTTTTGTCATTTGCTCAATTAATTTTTCTCCACGCTCTTCCACATGGAATATCTTAGAAATATTGCGGATATCCCCGAAAATATCCTCTAACTTAGGATTTTTAATGCTTGAAGATGTATGTAAATAAGTGTGGATGCCAAGTGCTTCTAGTTCTTCTGGTGTTCCGACACCCTTCTTACTAAACCCACTTTTCCAGCCCGCATATAAAAAATCTGCTCCTGCATCAATCACTTGTTCCTTTGTTGGATATTGCTCAGCTAATACTGGAACTTTTTCATATGCTGCTTGTAACGGTGGATAAATTGCATCATCTAAATATGCTGTTCCGACCATTGAATCCTCTAAGCCTAACGCTAGCATAATCTCTGTCACATGCTGATTTAAGCTAATTGCCTTTTTTGGTGCTTCCGAATAGACTTGTATCGTATCGTTATTGTCAATCGTTACTTCCGTTGCTTCAGCTTTTGCTGGTTCTACTTGTTCGCTTTGCGATGATGACTCCTGTTTTTCCTCGCTAACACAAGCTGTTAACATACTTAGCATTGTGATTGCAAGAACAAGCCATACGCTTTTTAATGTCTTCATGTCTACTTCTCCTTTTTTCTAAATAATCTATAGAAAGAAATATAAAACTCCTAACTTACTTTAAAAATTGCTCAGATATATAAAAAATATGCGGCTTTTTCGTGACAGGATGTACACTAACTTCCGCATGTACACCAAACACCTTTTGTAGCAATGAGGGTGTTAATACATCAAACGGAGTTCCATATGCCACAATTTCTCCGTCCTTTAAAACATAAATTTTATCGCAATAAGTTGCTGCAATATTTAAATCATGCAAGGCTGCAATGACCGTGATCGGCAAGCCCCGTACTAAATCCATGAGCTGGAGTTGATGCTGAATATCTAAATGATTCGTTGGCTCATCTAATACCATGACCTTAGCTTGTTGCGCCAATGCCCTTGCAACAACGACCCGTTTTTTCTCACCACCAGATAAGGAACTAAAAGTACGTTCACTTAAATGCAGTACCCCTGCTTGCTGCATCGATTCCTCAACAATAGCTAGGTCTTCTTTTGTATCTACTTCCAAAAGCCTTTTATGCGGCGTACGTCCCATTGCCACAAGATCTTTAACAGTGAACTCAAATAGCACTGGTGTTTCCTGCCCTACGACGGCAAGTTGCTTTGCTACCACCTTTGAAGATTGCTTGTAAATATTTTCATTAAATAAAAATACTTCTCCCTCTTGGGGTTGTAGCATACGGTACATATTTTTTAAAAGGGTCGATTTCCCACTGCCATTAGGGCCAATTATGCCCACAAACTCGCGTTCTTGAATATGTACAGAAACATTGTTTAATATTTTCACCTGCTGCACGGCAAAAGTAACGTTTTTTGCAACGTATACCATTTAATTCTCCTCCCCGAAAGAATACATTTGCTTACGCAACATCCATATAAAGAATGGGCATCCGCATAAAGCCGTTATAATTCCAATCGGCATTTCCTCAGGTGCAATCACAATGCGCGCAGCTGCATCAGCCCATATTAAAAATATCGCACCAATTAATGCACTGACTGGCAGTACAAACTTATAATTTGAGCCGACTATCATGCGTACGATATGTGGAATAATCAGGCCAATAAAGCCAATTGCACCACTTACAGCAACAAGGACACCTGTTAATAGAGAAATTACTAAAATTAGTAGCAATCGAAATTTCTCTAAATTAACCCCTAGCGTAACAGCAGATTCTTCGCCAAGTAAAAGTAAATTCAAATGGCGTGCATGTAGACGTAAAATTATGTAGACGATCGTTAAAACTACGAACGGAATCATTATATTCACCCATTTCGCTCCGGCCAAACTTCCCATCATCCAATAGATGACTGCCTTTATGCCCCCCTCTTCCTTCGTCATCATCAGCATAAAATTCGTCATTGCTGACAAAACTAGTGACACGGCAATTCCGGCTAATAATAATCGAACAACTGAAATTCGTCCCCCAACTCGTGCTAAGAAAAACACAATCAGTACTGCAATTGTCGCACCTATAAAAGCAGCAAATGATAGCGCATACATACCTAAAAATGAAAAAGTGCCAAGTAAAATAACAGATGTAGCCCCGACAGATGCACCGGAAGATACCCCCAAAATATAGGGGTCCGCGATTGAATTACGAACTAAAGCTTGAATAGCAGCACCCGAAATAGCAAGCCCCGCTCCGACTATTATGGCAAGTACTACGCGGGGAGTACGAATTTGCCATATGATGATTTCCTGTGAACGGCTCCAATCCAATGTAATGCCAAGTGGATTGAACGGGATATGCGATAAAATAATGCGCCATACAATACTAGGTGTAATAGACACAGAGCCTACCATTATCGCTAACGTCATAGATATTAGAACGACACCCGTTAATACGACTAAAAGTAAGTTGATTTTTCTTGTTGTTGGATTCTTCAAAACGCTCTCCTCTCTTAAAGCAAAGGGCATAAAAAAAATCCCCTTATCTACAAGAGGATGTCATAGTTAAATAAAGGGCGTCGATTCCCAGTCACTACAACCATCCTCGTGGTTCTATGTAAGTTTGTTGACTTTTATTGGCAGGTCTCCTGGCTTAGGTTCATCATCTATACGCCTTCCCATAGCTCGCTACAGTGACATATTGTATAGACTCTCCATTACAGTTGCGGGACAGCACCGGATTTGCACCGATTTCCCTTTTAAGCAAACGAACAAGTCATTCGCACCAACAAAATAATATTTTATTAAGTTATAAGAGGAACAATATCAGAATATTTTCCAGATAGCAATTATATTATATATTACATTAAAGTAAAAATATTAATTAATGAGCGTTTAATAGCCGTAAAATAGCAGCATTGAACATTAATTATTATTAGAAAAATAAATAAATTTAGATAGTGATTTATCTTACTTACTATACAAATTCCTCCAGTACACTATACAAAATAAAATATATTGGTTATCTTTTTTTATAAATATGTTAAAAAAAGTCAGTTGGCACATGGTTACTTTACTAAGTGTTACATCTTCACTATTTTTAATCGTGTGAACGGCATTGACGGAAAAATAACAATTAAATGTAGGAACCGTTCCTTCGTAAACTTTCTCTTTTCAATTTCCGATAATGTTTTTTCTAATCTACCAGTTAACGCTAAATCAAATAAATCTTTTACAAGAAAAGTTTCTACCAAGCTCCGTACACACTAAATTTTTATTTTCCATAGCTAAATAGCCGACTGTAATAAGTTTCTTTATCGTCTCTGCCCAAGTAGCCGGGGTACCAATGCTATAACCGCTTAAAATAGCCTCCATAATTTCATTCCTATCTTCATTTACAATCCCTTTACCACACGTCTCCATTACTCGTAATAATGTTTTTTCTTTAAGCGGTGTTGTTACATGGTTTGTTATTTTGACTGAATTAAAATGTCTAAAAGCCTAGATTATTAGTCAACCTAATTTGGACTTCCTAATAAAAGATAGGACACAATTATTAATATAACCGTTATACTTAAAATTCATTTATAATTATTAAACATAAAGTTGTAATTATTATTAATAGGAGAAGTGCATATGAAAATAGTAATTGCAGAAAAACCAGACCAGGCTGCAAAATTAGCTGCCCCCTTTTCTTTTACAAAAAAACCTGGTTATTTCGAAGTTAAGCCAAACACATACTTTCCAGCTGGAGCACTTATCACATGGGCGATTGGACATCTATGTGAACTAAAAGCCCCGGAAGAATATAATTCTACATGGAAAAAATGGACATTAGAAACATTACCTATTATTCCAGATCGATTTGAATATAAAGTGACTAAGTCAAAGTATAAACAATTTAATGTGATTAAAAGTTTAGTAAAAAGACCAGACATTCAAGAAATCATTATTGGTGGTGATGCTGGGCGTGAAGGTGAATTGATTATCCGTACCATTTTAAGAGTATGCGGTGTTAATAAACCGATGAAACGTCTATGGATATCATCTTTAACAGAAAACGCTGTAAAAAATGGGTTTGCAAATTTACTACCAGAAGAGAAGACACGCGACATTTATTTTGAAGCACTAAGTCGTTCATGTGCAGACTGGCTAATTGGCATTAATACATCTAGATTATACACAGTACTCCTCAAAAGAAATGGCGTGAAAGATGTATTTTCAATTGGTCGTGTACAAACACCTACACTTGCACTAATAGTAAAGAGAGAGCATGAAATTGAGAATTTTAAATCAGAACCATTTTGGGAAGTGGAAACAGAGTTTGATTTTGGTGGAAAATTGTTAAAAGCGAAATGGCATAAAGATAACAATTCAAGAGTTCAAGAGGAACGACAAGCTATTTTGATTGCTAATTTCTGTATCAATAAAAATGTAGAAATTAATAGTATTAAAAGAGAAACAAAGGAATATGCTCCCCCATTGTTATTCAACTTATCTGCATTACAAGCTACAGCAAACAAAGCTTATAAATTCTCACCACAAAACACGCTGGATATTTTGCAAAAACTTTATTTAAAGGGTGTTGTTTCCTATCCAAGATCTGATTCACAATTTTTAACGAATGAAGAAGCCAAAACACTACCAAAGATACTAGAGCATTTAAGTAAAATTGATAAATACAAAGGTCTTCTTCCGCCACCGACAAGTTCAATGATGAATAATAAAAGATTTGTGAATGAAAAAAAAGTAACCGATCACCATGCAATTATTGTTACCGAGCAAATACCTGATGTAGCAAAGCTAAGTCCAGAAGAAGAAAAAATATATGATTTAATTGCAAGACAAGTCATTGCAGCACATTACAACAATGCCATATTTTCTTACACAACGATTCATTCACTTGTTGATAAACGTGCAGAGTTCATCTCTAAGGGCAAAGTGCTAATAGAAGAAGGTTGGCGTAAGGTTATTTATCATTCTAAAGATAACTCACCTACAGACAAAGATGAACTGCTCCCCCTATTACATGAAAATGAGCAAGGTATCGTTGCGAAAGCGAACGTAAAAAAAGGTGAAACCCAGCCACCAAATCGTTATTCTGAAGGAAATTTGATTACTGTAATGAAAACAGCGGGTAAACATTTAGAAGATGCGGAATTAGAAAAGGTCCTATCGAAAACGGAAGGATTAGGTACTGAAGCTACACGCGCTGGAATTATTGGTACATTAAAAGATCGAAACTATATCGAAGTTAAGAAAAACCAAGTCTTCGCAACGGCTAAAGGAATGTTACTCATTGAGGCACTAGGTGAAAGTATCTTAACGTCCCCTTCCATGACAGCAAAATGGGAGCAACGACTATCTGAAATAGGTGAAGGCAACGCTTCTCCTAAAGCATTTATGGAACAAGTAAAAAAGCTTGCTGACAAATTGATTTCAGATGCTAACAAGCGTGAAAAGGAATGGTCATTTAATCAAAATGCAGTCGATAAAATCACTGCAAACAATCCGTATTCTAAAAAATATACTAAAAGAAAAACAGTTGTTGGGAAATGTATCCTTTGCGAAGGATCAATCATAGATCATGGCACTTTTTACGGTTGTTCAAATTATAAAACAGCAAATTGTAAATTCTCAGTTTCAAAGAAACTTTTAAGAAAAACTATTTCACAATCGAATATGAAAAAACTCTTGGCAGCTGGTGAAACAGACTTGATAAAAGGATTTCAAAAAGGCGAAAAAACTTTTAATGCCCACCTTATTTGGGATGAAAAAGAACGTAAGATTAATTTTAAATTTCCAAAATAGCTAACAATTCTACTTTCAACATATCGTTGAAAGTCGTTTGTGTAGATTTATAATAAAGATTGATCAAATTAATACCTATGCCTTGATAAAAGCAAAAAGAAAAAGCGTGTTTTAAAAAAGGATTAAGCAAAACATGCTCTTTATATATTTTATTGAATCATTCTTTTATAAAAAGTTTGATCATTTCTATGATATTTCCTCCATTAAAACGCCCTTTAATGGAGAAACATACCTGGGCAATCCCTCAGCCAATTTTCAGTGGCTTTGGAAAAACCTCACTAATCAGGAACCATTTTAGAGATTCGGGCGTAAACATCCATGCCGCATTACTATTATGTATCTTGTGATTACTACATGCATTGTCGGAGGAAAATTTAAAAAATTGCGAAATTTTTATATCTATTGTATAGTAAAAATACTATTTTATTAAAGGGTGAACTTTTTGTTAAATGTAGAATTCTAATCTAAATCAACTTTATAGCTTATTTTTGTTGAACAAACCTCCTATTTGTAGGTGTTATTTGTTGTGCAGAAAAAAGCAAGATTAGAATTAGTTAGCATCGTATATACATTTTTGCGCGACTAATTTTAGTCGCGCTTTTTCTATTCGTTGATTTAGATAATTTCAATTTTTTCTATTTAAAATTGAGAGGACGAATCTACAATGCAAAAACAATTACAACAAATTACCGCTAATATGCTGCTTGAAGAACATTATCACACATTAGAAAAGGCTTTACTTGTTTATATTTCCATAAAAATTGTACAACTAAATCTTTAGCTTATATGACAGACTTACCTATACCTATTGTTTCTGCAATGAAGAAAGAATTTGCCAAGCAAGGATGGGGTAAACATAGCTTAACGAAAAAGGGCCAGTTAGCTATCTCACAATATTTTCAACTCTCTGGTGCTGATGATAAACTTTATTTACAATTAACAACAGATGATGCATTTCGTTCAGAATGGATCACAAAAAATATTAGCGAGTTAAGCACTATTTATGATGCTAGACCCACAGCTGACGTCGCAATAGATCAAGCCAAATGTACAGTTGAAACAGCCTTAAAACGTGCATTGCTCGCACTAGACTATACGATGCTACTTAATAAGCGTATTTTATGTTTAGGCGATGATGATTTCATTAGCATTGCATTAGAATTTTTACTAAAGAAAATTGCTCCATATTCTGCAACTAAAATTGTTGTATTAGATATTGATAGACGAGTTTTGAATACGATTAGCAAAATAGCAAAAGATTATGAGCTTCCGATTAAAGTAGATTATTATAACGTTCAGGAGCCTTTGCCTATAACATACACCCAACAGTTTGATTGTGTATACACAGATACGCCGTATACCTTGATTGGCGCACAGCTCTTTTTATCACGGGCAATAAATGCACTCAAACCAGAAGAGCAGTGGGAGCTACAGCAAAGCTTACAAGCTATGGGCTTCGTGATCAATAGCATTAAATACGATATAAACTCGTATGAAGGTGCACAGATTTTAGGAGCTACAAGTCAGTTACTCGTATTACAAACTACAGACCAAATGGTTCCCTACATTCCTGATCAGCGGAAATTTACGCGGCCAATTTATACAGGAGAAGTAGAGCGGAAATCTGTCGTTTATCAGTGTAATCATTGTAAGCACTCGCTTACAGTCGGCACTGGCAACCAATACACTACTATTAATCAGCTCCAATCCAGTGGTTGTCCAAGCTGTAAAAATAAAAAGTTTTCACAAATAAAGAGAACAGTACAAAAAACACAGTCCCAGCATGCATTAGGACATCATATTTTATTAGAGTTGCATGATTGCGACGTTGCATTACTTAATGACGTACAAAAAATTAAAACAATTATGTGTCAAGCTGCCGACAAAGCAAAGGCAACGATTGTAACAGAACATTTCCATCATTTTGCACCTTACGGGGTTAGCGGTGTAGTCATTATTCAAGAATCACATTTGACGATTCATACGTGGCCAGAGTACGGTTACGCGGCAATAGATGTTTTCACTTGTAACAGTAAACTAGCTCTACAAGAGGCTGTACAATATATTACTGAACAATTTAATGCGGGAAATGCCACACAGCATTACGTACATCGAGGTAAATAGAAATAAAAAATATAGCCCCTAAAAGTGGTAACCGAAACATCTAGAATTTATCTAGTATAACAGTTGAATAGAACTTGACTTCTATTCAACTGTTTTTTTCCTGTTAGAATTCTAAGGTCAGCATGATTATCATTAGCCATTCCCCTATTGCTTATTGAGTTTAGATAAATGTTTACACACTATCATCTTATCATGATAATAATCCCTTTGTGTTGACCTCTATTTTCCAATTCCACTTTGATACTGTACACTCCAAATAATAAACGGTTAACCTCTCAGTTTCGCTATGCCTTATTAAATTTATTCATTGTTTTATTCCTTAAATTGATTTGTTAAAGGAATAGCTACATCCGTAGTATTAGCCCGACTTTTCATGTAAAAACATCACAACTTGCAAGACAAGGATTTGTGATCTCTTCTTGGTATGTATTATTATTGATATGGTTATTTTCGTAATATTAACCGTATTTGGATCTTTATATAATCATATTAAAATTATAAAAAGGCTGTTCAATAGCAAAACATCCATAATGTAAAATCTATTAACCTAAATAAAATAAACACAAAAAGCCTAGGCAAAGCAAAAGCAAATGGTATCGACTTTTATTAATATCTAGTGACGTTAATAACAGAGTTACCAAATTTACCGCTCCATTAGCAGCCCTAGATTTCAAACAATTACATGCTTTGGTCGAAAAATATCCAAGTAATATGTGCAAAATAGCCAGCTATCTGAAAAAAACTTAGATAGCTGGCCATTCGTCGTGTGTACCAAGAAGGTGCGCTTATTTATTTGTATTTCGGCTTATAGAGAATATTAGACGAGACCAGGTACTCACATTATGAGCGCCTGGTCTTTTGTTTATATGGCAAAATATAGTCGTGCTATGATAAGGCTTTTTATGTGGTATATCTATTTTTTATTGAGTTAGCTCATTTCACACACACGTCGAGCTAGACGTGTGTGTAAGGCAGTAAAGTGTTTTAGTTTTATAGTGCATTTCCGTGCACTTGTTGATTATGTTATTTATTAATCTCGTACACTAAACTATTGATAAGGTTAATGATTGATTGCTTGGTAGCCTCGTCTTTCACTGTAGCATTTTTGTTAAATTTAGTTCCGACAGATGGAACTAGCAACGACCCATTTTCAACAATAATAGTATCAATCATCCCCAGCGTAAGCAGTAAAGATTCATGAGCTTTGTCTCCACCGTTAATCGACGGTGAAGCTGTTATAACAGCCACTGGTTTTTTATAAAGTTCTCCAGATGAAACAAGCCAGTCTAACGCATTTTTCAAGACGCCTGGTACTCCTTTTGCATACTCTGGCGTACAGATTATAAGCGCATGTGATTCACTTAACGTTTTTCTAAAATTCTCAACAACAGCTGGTGGTTCTGTTGTATCTATATCCTGGTTAAAATACGGAAGGTCTTTTATGCCGTTATAAATTGAGTAATCAATACCTTCAGGAATAAAAGCTGATATAGCCTTTAATATATTAGTATTGGAAGAAGCTTCTCGAATGCTACCTGAAATAGCTATTATTTTTTTATGGTTGCCCATACTTTCACCTCTTTGATTAAAATACTTGATTGTATACTTAGTAATCAAAAATTATGAATTATCATATGGAAATCTGTCAAATTTCACAATAAAAAATCAACTTATTTGACATTAGATTTCTTAAAACTCTAAAAAATATAGTCCAGTCATGTATGACATGCACTGAACCAATTTAGGAGGCACTGGTCGGTAGTTGTTCTGTCTTGGTAATTAATTATTTTGAGAAATACCAAGGGAGGAAGCCATTACTCACCTACCTAACATATAAGAGCCTTAATGACATATCTGTCAATTTGTAAACTTTTTTGTAGAATGCAATTTGCTGAAAACAACCTCAATAAAATTGCCCTTATAAAAAAGAACAGTATATTGCCCAATTTTTCAAAAAAATCATTTCAGACTTATTAGGTATGCTTACTTAGCAAGAAGAATTGCATTATCAGATACTTTGAATCCATTTTTAATATAAAATTTTTCTGACGGAAACCCCTTAGAAGTTGTTAGCACAATAGTATTTATATCTTGCTTTTTAATGTCAGATTCTATAAGTTCTAAAAACTTACTACCTACTCCTTTGTTTTGAAATTTTTCACTTACACAAAATTGATCAATGAAATATTCCATTCCATTCAGACATGGCTTTTTTGCCCCTATGCTCAATCCAACAAGTTCATCACCTATTTTTAGAACGTATCCAATAAAATAATCATTTTTCATGTAATTTTCAAAAAAATCTACAACTTGTTTTCTTGACTCATATACATCATTCCAAGGTTCCTTTGAGAAAGTATCAATAAATAAATCAACACAGTCATCAATTAAGTCAACTTTCAATGAATATAAATCTGCCTTTAAACCCATAAATACTTACCTCCATCAAATTTAAGTATATATAATTCCGTACTTGGCGCTGAGCTTGACCGAAGTTCACCATGACTTTCTCCCGAACATTCATTAAAATCCGTAAATCGGCGTAGTTGGTCGTCGGAATTTAGGTTCGGAGTCGCACCAGATCAGGTTTCGACTTCGCTCAATGTTCGCTTTGCCCAAGAAAACAAAATAATCTTAGTTATTTATTGCCAAGGTCACGTAAGGGTTTGTTTTACCTTCTGTACGGTTTCCTTGATGTTCATTTCTATGACAAGGTCTGCGATTTAACCGTTTTCTTGCTTGCCCCTGATTTCTAAATTAGAATTTAATCAAGGTCTTGATGCGATGTTACCATACCCAAATTCACGCAAATAAACGGCACTACAATTGACATTCTGAATTCGTCTTTGTATTTTCATTTTTTAATCTCTCAGTGCCCTCTTTGTAACTGCTTAGCTTTTGGAGCATACTTTCCATATGTGAAAAAACGCCAAATTTTTTCAAGAGGTCCTTGCTGAAATTTCTGTATCCAACTAAAACTAAATATAATCAGTATAGTAAATACAATGAAGTCGAGTACCAAACTTTGTACAAGTGTATATCCATCTGTCCAACCTAGCAATAGAATAAGGAGCTTAAGAAGCAATAAATGGCCTACATAGGAGGTTAACGACATCCGCCCTACATAACTAAGCGGTTTATAAACATATACTAAGTAATTCAAATTATATAACATAAGCATAGACGACAAATAAAAGATTAGTAAGGGATATGATGCTAAATCACTTATTCCTAGAAAAAATATGTTTTGGCTAATTTCAGGATTTGTATAACCAGTCCACACCCCTCCAAAAACAAATGGTAAGCTCAAGAAAAATGAATTTTTATGAACTCGTTTAATTATACTCATTCGTTGTGATAATTGCTGAAAAAGATTAATTTTACCGACATAAAGTCCTAGTAAAAACATACTAACAATTAATAAGATATAATATAAAAAATGCATAAATACCGTTATTATCAGAGCACTATCAGTACCATTGGTTAGTAAATTTATAGATACCATAGTTCCAATCATTAATACCATATTACTTGATGCTAGTATTCCAGTAATGAGAAGAATAATTCTAGGTTTTAGTTTAAAGAATGGCACCAAGATAAACCCTAATAAACTATACATTACTAAAATAGGGGTAACCTGAGGAGCAATTATCATCGATATAATCCCTATAGGAAGCAAGGAAATCAGCCGCCTTGAAAAAAGTTGATAACTACGCAATCCGCGTTGTTGTGCGTTTGAAAAAAACATTTGAGAGCCAACACCAAATAAAAATGAAAAAATAGCAACAAACTTAAACTCAAACAACAAATGATTAATAATAGACAGGTAGTAATCCAAAGAATGGATTGAATAATTGTTTGCCCCTGAAAAACCAGCGGCATGGACAATCAATACCCCTAGTAAGGCAACACCACGAATAATATCAAGGGACATAGTACGCGTAGAAATATTTTTTTGAGTATCCATATTTTTATTCTCCATTCTAAATGTCAAACGGTGACCTATTATTATCTAATATATCGACGTAGCACTCCATTGCACGGTCTTTATTGACATTGACCTCTGCAAAAGAAACATGCAGTATTATCCATCCCATATTGAGTTTCCCTGCCAGTGGAGCTACCAATCTATGGTAGATATATTGAAGAATAAAAGATAGATTTTTCATCATGATAACACTCCACTGATCTTAAATTTATACTAAAATTATAAACTTAAAATCTTAAGTAATTAGCATAAAATTCCTTAAGAATTCTTAAGAGAAATGCTTTTGGAATATTTATATCCCAAAAGCATTTTGTAAGGAATTGGTATGTCAATACTCTAGATGGTTTGAAGGACACCTCACTAACTAATATAGTTCTTGTCTTTCTATTATATTTTATCCTCTACTATGTGTTGACCTTCTATTATAAGTATCGTAGTCAAAGGAATGGGTTGCAAAAGACTTGCCATTAAAAGTCTGTACCCTTTGCGCCTAGTCACATAATAAAATTACAAGAACTTAACAAATATTATTCCAATAATAGTCAATACTAGCGCGGCAATTCTTCTACTATCGATTTTCCTTTTTTGTAAATTAAATATACCAAACTGATCGATTATTACAGCCATCATCATTTGTCCCAATAGAAAAACCATAGTAGTTAAAACCGATCCAAGTTCAGGTAATAAAACAATGTTACCTGTTACAATAAATATGCCAAATATCCCCGCCATATATACCCAAATAGGAATACGTTTGTTTTGAGTGTCATACAAAGGAATCTCTAAGCGACGTTTAGTAATCAAAATCAAAATTAGCAAGATAATTGCGCCAACAAAAAAAGAAATAAAAGTAGCTCCTAAAAGAGAGCCCGTTGCAACGCGAAGTTTTCCATTAATAGCGGTTTGCAATGGCGGTAAAAAACCAGCTATAACCCCTAGAATTATCCAAATGATTTTTCTGTCCTTTTTCTCTTCTGACGACGTAGTTAAATCTCTTTCCTTTTTAGATTGAACCAATGAAATAGCTAAAATCATAATGATAGTCCCGATTATTCTAGTAGCACTAATAGGATTAGCTGGTACACCAAACCACTCAAAATGATCGATTAAAATTCCTACAATCATTTGCCCAGTTACAGTTATTATTGTTGTAACGGAAGCACCTAGTTTTAAAAAAAGAATGACATTAGCTACATGAAAGCCAATACCAGCTATTGCTCCACCAATAAAAACATACAAAGGATATGAAAAATCAATCCCAACACTGATTCCTGCAGGATCTACTATTAAATTAATAATGAGTAGTATCACAGATCCAAAAGAAAATGCGACGAACGAAGCTGTTAAAGGTGTTTTTGAATAAGAACCTAAACGAGCACTTATAGATGCCTGAATAGGGAAAAGCATCCCTATAATTATCCCCATAATTAAGTAAAGTATGATGATTTGCATAAATTTACCCCTTTTATTTTTAACATTGAGCGAAATTTAGCTCAATTAATTTGATATTTTTTATATTAATTTGAAACTATATTAAAGGACTTTAAAGACTCTTAATATCTCTAATTTACAAAAAAATAAAGGTGGATTATTTCCACAGATTTTTTTAACAAGGTCTGATATTTTATGATTCTTTAACTCTTTCTCCATTTTCTTCTCTGCTGAAAGCATTATTATTTTAAAGCACATTTTCCATGGGCTTCCCCCAATATCCCCATTTGCACCTCATCCGAAATCTCCTCTAATCGACAAAAGAGTATGGAATTTATTTTTCATTCCAATACCCTCTCGTTATACCAACATATAAAATCTCCTACAGTTAACACTAATTCATTAAAACTTTCACTCAATTGTTCATTGCAATGATGTTTAGAGCCACTCAATAGAAATTACAATTTGATCATGATTGTTTGTGCTCAAGTATCTTTATCACATCGAACCATCCCAAGCATAAGCCTTCCTTTGAGTAAAAAGGTTTAAATTATTAAAATTTTTCACTTGAAGTATCTGAATTAATTGTCATTGCCACTTGAATTCCCGTTGCTTCTGAAAGAACAATTTCTGTTGGTGCAGGCTGAGCAGCATCACCGGCTGCATATACATTTTTTTCCGAAGTTCTTCCGAAATGATCAACAGAGATTAATCCATATTCATCTAAATCACAAGAAAATCCTTGACCAATAATATTTGTTGTATAAGTGGATGGTGTAATAAAGCCTGCTTCCCGCTCAATTTCTATCCCATTTTGAAAGACAACACTACTCAATACGCCATTATGTCCTTTCATTTCTTTAATCTTATCGGTAATTACAGTTATTCCTTTACTTTCCAGCTCTCTCTTTTCATTTTCCTTTATTTCATGGCCGTTTGTTGCTACGACTAAATCATTTGATAAGTTAAAAATAATTTTAGCAGTTCGTGCAGGATCACTTGTTTCATTTATATAAATTAATTTTTTACCCTTCAATTCCCAACCATAACCATATGGAGAAGTGAAAATACTTTTATTGTAATATTGCGTTATATTAGGAATATCAGTCTGTATTTTTGTACCATCTGTCAAAAGGATTTTCTCAGCAAGAAAGTTCTCGCCATCTTCTGTATAAATTTTAAAAAGCTTATTGTCTGATTGTTTAATAGCCCTAACGCTTTGACTGACGATGGAATGAATAGTAGGATATTGATTTAATTTTTCTTTTGCTGCTTGCATGAATTCAATAGCTGCGTTTCCATTTCTCGAAATACTCTCCTGAAGTTCAAATGCAAGGTGGGCATTCTTTGTGTCAAACAATGCTACTAATCGATTCGCTCTACCTAACAATAATGCTGCATTTAATCCTGCCGGTCCTCCGCCGATAATTGCACACTCGAAAATTTCCATTTTTCTTCCTCCTGTTTTTAAGACGAATCAAACTCCAATAATTTGCTTTAGATTTTCAAAAGGAACATACCCAACAATTGGTTCATGTAATTTATTATGAATAATCAAACGAGAATGAGGGATCCCAAGTACCTGATATTCCGCTGCAAGCTCTGGACTATTGTCAACGTTCACCCTTAAAATTTTCACCTTATCACTGAATTCTTCATTAAGTTGATTTAGAACCATTCCGAACATTTTACAAGGGCTACACCACTCAGCCCAAAAATTTATTAACACAATCTTTTCAGTTTTTAAGTGTTCTCCTAATTCTTGCTTTGTTGTTACATGAGCTATTGACATATTTTTTCCTCCTTCGTGGAAATAAAAATTTTGAAAGAATAATCTTGAACCCCTATCCTCCTTTCAATAAACTTTAAAGATCTCTAATATCTACAATTGAGCTAAAATTTTTTAAATTGTACTATCGAAGACAACAGCCATCGCGGCTTTGTATCCTTCAGCAGCAGCAATTATTAATGAAGACTGACCTAATTTAGCTATCTCCCCCGCTGCATAAACATTTTCCTGTGACGTTCGCCCTGTTTCATCCACAACAATGCTGCCATTTTCATTTAATTGACAACCTAACTGCTCTGCAAATTGATTTACACGTACAAAATTAGGTACTATAAAGCCTCCAGTTCTTTCAATTTCAAGTCCTGAACTAAACACTATTTTGTTTAAATAACCATCCTCACCATGAAGATTTTTAATAGGCTCCGTAATGACGGTTATATCTTTTCTTTGAAGTTCATTCAATGTCGGAGCAGAAAGTTCATGACCATTTGTGGCGATCACTAAATCTTCTGACCAGTTACAAATAAGCTTTCCTTTAAAAAGGGTATGTTCTTCATTTTCAGAAATAATAACTAAAGGTTGATCTCTTAACTCCCATCCATCACAAGTTGGGCAGCTGAATAAACTTTTCCCATAATACTCTCGAATATCCGGAATTAATGGAAATTCCTCTTGAACACCTGTTGCCAGTATAATTCTCTCAGCAACATATTCAACTTCTTCTAAAGTTTCAATTTTAAACAAGCCGTTTGATTGTTTCGTAATCTTCATAACCGTGTTTGGATAATAATGAACAGACGGGTATTTTTTCACATCATTCAAAGCCACTTCTTTAAATTCAGCTGGTTTAATTCCATCACGTGTAAGAAACCCATGTGATTCCTGCGTCACACGATTTCGATTTGTTCCATTATCAAATAATGCGACTTTTTTACGGGATCTTCCTAAAATCAAAGCTGCATTTAGACCAGCCCCACCTCCACCTATAATTGCACAATTAAATAATTCCATAATGTAGCTCTCCTCCATGAATTGTTTAGCGTACATGTTGTTTTTAAACATTACAACATGCCTTCTTGCTCAAATTGAAGTTTAAAACAGAATGCTTCTAAGCTAAAATCACGTGAAAGTTTATAGAAGTAACCAAACCAAGAAGATCCAGGGTAAAATCGTTAAGTTTCAATAACAGACTTAAAGGATTCTTATTATCTCCAATTATCCAAAAAATAATGGTGGACCAAATCCACTATTATTTTTTCACAATATCGGATATTTTTCTGTTTCTTAACTCATTCTCCAGCTTTTCTTCTGCAGATAACATTACTTCTTTAATTACACACTTTGGATCGTTATATAAACAACAATCAAACAAAGACGATTTACCTTCAATTGCATGTATAATATCTAAAAATGAAATATCTTCCCAATTCTGACTAAGCGTATATCCACCATTGGCGCCCGATACGGAGTTAATCATTCCCTCTTTTACTAACTTAGTAAGGATTTTAGACAAATACGTAGGAGAAACATTTTGCATCTCAGCTAATTGTTGGACACCCACTGGCTTATTTGGTGCTTCCTTTGCAAGAAAAAGCATTGTGTGTAGTGCATAATTTGTAGCTTTTGAATATTTCATACTATTTATTCACTCCAATAAAAGACTTTATATATCCATAATAGCGTAGTATTTGTGTGATTTCAATATTTTTGTCTTTATGTTGAAGACAACTGGAACGAAATTAAGCGTTTTCTGTGTTTAGCATGTTAATTTAGTTAACGTAAATATTTCCACCCGGTAAAACAAGCGTTATGGTCCGCCAATCGTTTCTCATCAAGCGACCTTCCAATTTTCCGCCATATAGGCGACAATATCGACGATAAAGAAAATGCGAGTAGCAGCACAGCAATTAACCAACGACTAAAGGTATTATTCTCCATTTTCTACACCAAATTTACTCTTCAGCTCCTCGTTTATCAAATATGAAGTTGCATTTATCCTAATAAGACAATAAAGCACTGAATCTCACTCCTCCTAAAAAGGCCCTAACAGAGTGAAATTCAGTGCTTTTTATCGTTTTTACCTTGGGAACAACAAGCATCGTATTATTTGCCATATAACTCAGTGTAAAAATAACATAATTTTATGACATTGGATTTTAAATTTTAAAGAAATAACTATAGAGGAGTTGAAGAAGAATTATTTAATTTTTCATTCCTCTCCTATTTTAACTCATTTTCTCAAATGAAAATCTAGAGAGACTCCTCTATAGGCAACTCTATCCGTATACTAAATACCTCACAGAATATGTTTTTAAACACCTTTGTCAGTTTACTTGAAAATTGAGTTCTGGATATTTTGCAGCCAGCTTTCTCAAAGTCGAGCCGTCATCCGACTGCTTCACATATCGATCAAAAAAAGCAAGGCTAAATTCGTTGATGATGCGATGAACTTGTCGTGGATTTTCGCCTGCGCTCCTCAACAGTGGGGAGAACAAAGAAAAATCAGTGAAGCTCATATGGTTCGTATGAGGAATGACCATCGACATACCACCGCCGGCAAGCGCTCGTTTATCGCGAGCCTTCGCTTCTTGAGAATCTTCGTCGAAATCGTCATCAGACTCTTCACTATTATCTGCACTCATGAGCAGAAATGGTTTACCTATTCCAGTTTCGGGAAGAACAGAGCCATACAACGTACCATCCATATTAATGGCTGCTTTGATACGAGAATCTTCTGCTAGCATTTGCGTGGCAGTAGCCCCACCGTAAGAATGCCCGAACATTCCGATACGAGATGTATCGATCTTCCCTGTAAAAAGATTGGCCTCGTCGCTTTCGTTTAACCTCTCCACTTGATCGAGAACAAAAGCGACATCTTCCTTCCATAATTCGATATGGCGATCTGATTCGGCGAAATTATCCAAATCGACAGGCTGTAAGAAAGCAGTTCGACCGTCCGGAAAGACAGTAGCTGCAGCGTCAAAGGTATGATCGATACCTAGAACGATATAACCTTGACTGGCTAACTCCTCAACTTCAAATGTGTTTTGATTACGAAAACCATTAAAACCATGGGAGAAGAGCAATACAGGATAACGATTTTCTGAATCTGACAGTCGAGCTTCCGGGTACGCATGCGATTTCACCAAACCTAGCTGACTGAATGCAAAGGCCGGAATGGACAACGCTTTTTCTAGTCCTTCAGCGACTTCATTCACATTACGGATATATGGTGTCCCCCTCCCTTCGCCTCTTTCCTCAGCTGGGTACCAAATCTGCACCATTAATTTGCGCCGATCGTTAGGATCTTTAGTATAAGGTTCATCCCTCTTTTCGTCGACCCAATGATAGAGCGTCGTGCCAACCGCAAAGGGACCAGACGGTGTTTCAAATGAAAGCACCGGTAAGAGTGAAGGTACCGCGACCGCCACAGACAAATAAATAATTAGGAACAATGTCTTAAATGTGACAAAAACCCAGCTTCTAGCGCTCTTTTCTCGCACTGGCAAAAGATAGTACGTCATCAAAATAATTGGCGATAAATAAGCAGGAATCATCTGCCAGCGGAAGCCTACCGCAATAAGCTGGACGATAACCAAACCAAAGGCTATTACTAGGGCAAGGATAGACCACTGTTTTGTTTTCCCGCTTACTAACAGTATCCAGCTCAGAATGCCAAAATTAACAACTATCAAAACAATCTCCCAAAAATTCATTGTCTTTTCCCCTTTGACTGTATCTTCATCCTCATGGACACTCCGGTCAAGTTAAAGAAACAAACCATATGTATTGTCATTACGTAATCTCCTCGTTTCATTTTTTTCAGTATATTTTTTCTACTGAATGCCCATTTATCTTTTTTGTGCTGGCATTTTATCACAGGCTTATTCTTTTGGCTGAATTTCATAAATAACACACATTTCATATGTTTTATTTGACCAAATAAAACTAATCGAACGGTCAATTAAATTATACCGAAAACTAACCAATCGGTCAAATATTATAATATATTAAAAAATATTCATTTTAATGAAAGAAAAAATTAAAAACGCTTTATGGGAATCGGGTCAACCAAAGGAAATAAATTTGGTTAATAACAAAGACGGTGAGATACTAAATGAATTACGTAAGCCGGGGTAATTAGTGCGGAACACTATAAGTAGGCGCTATGAGCCTGAAATCAAAAGTTCAAAATTAGCGACTAGCGAACCATTAAATCATGCAACCTGATAAGCAATAAATATGCTGGGTATTGATTACTCCCCTACCCAGCATTTCTGCACCTCTGAAATAATAATCAAACTAAAAGAACCTCGTATCCCATAAAATCCCAATTTTATCTACTGTTCTATCAACTTTGCACAGTTGAGGACGCTCTGAGTTTGCCAAGGTAGATTCAGCAGTTTCTCTATCACTATCTCTATTTAATTGGTGGGCAAAAACAGAGAGTATTGATACTTAAAGTAGACAAAAATCTAAACAGGTGATAGTATGTCTTTATTCTTAAAAACAGAAGGGAGATTAGACTTTTATGCTAAAACTTATTATCGCAAATTAAATTCCAATGAATTTAAATAGAAGGGTTATTCTATAATTTACTTATAGGTTTATTTTGTGATGCCCTTTTGCGATACTAAGAGAAGCGATATAATGTCTAATCTATATAAGTAGAAAATAAATTTATGTAATCCAACTAAAGAAAAGCATTAGCTTTAGTCTGGTTAATTTTATTTTTTTGCGTAAAAAAAGACTTTATGAGTTTATTATTCTCATAAAGTCTTTTTCTGTTTTTAGGAGGTGATAATTCCCATAAATACATGTAATGCACCAAGTTGATTAAAACAAAAATTGGAGGGAATTTAGATGAAAAAATATGAATTAGTAAGTGATTATCGTAATAATGTAAGTTTGAAGGAGAGTTTTAATGCCCTAGCAATGAAAACATTTGAATTAGATTTTCGAGGTTGGTACAACAGAGGGTATTGGAATGATAAATATATACCGTATTCATTTGTTGATGAAGGTAAGGTTATCTCAAATGCTTCAGTTAATAAAATGTCAATAATTATTGATGGTAAAATGTATAAAGGAATTCAAATTGGTACAGTAATGACTGATGAAAATTATCGCAATAAAGGTTTAGCTAAGCAATTAATGCAACATATTATGAAAGAATACGAAAATACTTATGATGTCATGTATCTTTTTGCGAATGATACAGTATTGGATTTTTATCCGAAGTTTGGCTTTACACGTCTCCATGAAAGCGAGTTTAGCTTAGACCTAGCAAAAAGCTCAATTCAAATGAGTTTGGATGCGAAAGTAAAACAGCTTACTATTGAAAATGACCTTTCATTACTTGAAAAGTTTGCGAAAAATCGCCGTGTAAACTCCACGATTTTAGATGTTGAGAATAATGAAAGTTTATTAATGTTTTATTTCACTTTAGTATTTTATGAAGCCATTTTCTATGTGGAAGATTTAGAAACGATTGTGTTAATGGAGGAAGAAGAAGATACGCTGCATATATTCGATATCATTTCATTAAATGAACCAGATGTTGAAGCTGTATTAGCAAGCATTGTAAATGTAACAACCAAAAAAGTGATATTTTATTTCACACCTAATTTTTCAATCGAGGGCATGTCAGCAACCATTATGCCAAATGATGATGATGCTTTGTTCGTCTTAACGAAAGAGCCGTTGCTGAAAGGTAACTTTATGTTCCCGTTAACATCACATTGTTAGTTATAGTGAAATATCTATACTGGAAGTATTGATACAGCTTGCACTTCAGGCTTTTGTACCAAACATAGTCCTATCGCGAATACGTCGAAGAACTTAAAAGCTCTTGTAGAGATAGAAAAGGATGTGGTACTAACAGAAAAAGAGTTAGTACCTTATCTTTATAACATCTCTATAGAGTTGTCTTTATTTGAAGAGCGTGTGTTTGTTGAAGATCCACAGAAGGAAAACTTTTTTATTAAAATTGAACAAAACTTCATGCGGTACTAAAATTTACTTGAACTGTATTTTATATCTGGGAGAACACTTAAAGTTTTTTCGAGGGTTTCAGCATATACCGTACAGTCCATTTCCAAAAATCCAATAAGACATTTGATATCTATAAACTATCTTCCAGTGGGATAAACAACGATATCGTACATTTCATGTAGCTCTCGAATATACTCATCTCCAAGCTATAATAACAGTATTTTCCTTGATTTCCCCCAACAATGATGCTGCAACCTTTTATACAAGCTAAGCGTTGCGAAATATTAGACTGATTGCCTTTAAGTTCCTCAACAATCTAACGGAACAGTTTTATTCCTATCATTAATACATTCTAAAATTTGAAGTCTTATCTTATTTGAAATTCATGTAATTTTTAAATCGATAAAATTATGTGTCATAAATTCTTCTCCAATTCATACTAGATGAAAGTTACTTGACGTGTGAGATGGAGTTGTTATAATGATGTTATTATATGAATATATGAACAAATGAACATATATTAACTTTATAATAGAAAGTGGGATAAAGATATGTTAGATATTATTGTAATTGGTGCTGGGCAAGCTGGCTTAACCATCGGATATTATTTGCAACAAGGAGGCTATAATTTTGTAATATTCGATGGAGAAAAAAGAATTGGGGATACATGGAGAAATAGATATGATTCCCTGATCCTATTTACACCTAAATCATATAGTTCACTGCCAGGGATGAGATTAGAAGGAGATAAAAATGCATTGCCTACAAAGGATGAAATCGCGGATTATCTTGAAGCATATGCTAAACGTTTTCTGTTACCGGTGAAAATGGAGACTACTGTACATAAAGTTCAAAAAATAAAAAGTACATTTGAAGTCACTACTGATAAAGGAATATTTCATTCTAAACATGTTATCATCGCATCTGGTGCTTTTCAGAAACCGTTCATTCCTTCAATTTCCGAAAGTCTTTCGCAAGAGGTATTTCAAATTCATTCCTCCCAATACCAATCACCTAAAATGATTCCAGATGGTCCCGTTCTTGTCATTGGAGGAGGGAATTCGGGTACACAAATTGCGACTGAACTTGCAGAGAATCATGATGTAACTATTGCTATTAGTCATCCATTTAAATTTTTACCACTTAATATTATGGGCAAGAGCATTTTTTACTGGTTAGAAAAGATTGGTCTCTTGTATGCAGGAACGGATACAAGGCGCGGATCATGGTTTCGAAAACAAAATGACCCTATTTTTGGCCTTGAATTAAAGCATCTGATTCGTAAAAAGAAAATAACTATTAAACCAAGGGTCATAAAAACACTAGGCACAGAAATAATGTTTAATGATCATAGCAAAAGAACCGTGCAAAATATTATTTGGTCAACAGGATTTGTACCTGACTACAAATGGATAGACATAGACGGAGTTTTAAATGCAAATGGTTTTCCTCTTCATAAAAGAGGATTGAGTCCAATACAAGGGTTATATTATATTGGACTACCGTGGCAACATCAAAGAGGATCGGGACTTATTTGTGGAGTAGGGAAAGATGCTGAGTTTTTATACTCGGTTCTGAAAAAGATGATTTAAGTTTTTGAATTTCGCCCTTGCGTAATTGATAATTGAATCCCCATTCCATATACCTTTCATTGGGACACTCTTATTAAGAGAAACATGGAAAAAGAATCAATTTCCTTTAAGGTTATTTCGAATAAACAAAATCATATCAATTGCATCAGAGTGGCACAAAACTAGCGAAAAAAGGGAAATCGTGCTGTTCGATTTCCCTTTTTGTTTGACTAAGTCATTCTATTTTCTTTACCCTTTGCTATGTTAATGGCAGTGTATTTTCGGAGATTTACTACTATATAACGCAAAGCAGATTTCGTTTTTTACCTTTTATTTTCCAAGGACAGAAAATCAAGTGAAACGGAAATTATCCAAATATAGATTCCTTCATGATATTTATAGGAATCTATAACTCCCTTTTTCTGTACTAATATTTTATCTGATTACCACTTTCTACCTTGATTGGTTTTCCAGTCATACGGCAAGATTTCTTTCAATAAAACAAACGTGTCATTTTCAACCTCTACAACAGCTTCTAAATTTTCTATTGAAAGCTGACTGATCAACTCTCGGCATCGTCCACATGGTGGAACAGCATTTCCTTCCGAGTCAACTGCAACAAAAGCTTTTATTTGATATTCGCCATTTTTCAACATGTCTGCAACCGCTGCATGCTCTGCACAAAAACCCATAGAACAAGCTGTATCAATACTAATCCCTGTGTAAATATTACTATCTACAGTTTCAACAGCTGCACCAACACTCCCATACTGAACAAAATCATTTAATTCTGTTGGCGAAGTAACTGCAGTTGCAATTTTTTTTAATTCTTTATGATTCATAAGTATGAACCTCCTTTTCTAAAAACGTGACATCGATTCTTCAACAATACTTAAAGTTAGATTCTCAAGAATAGTGTAATTTTCACTAAAAAAGCAAAAAATTTGAACTACACTGTACTTATAATTGCACTATTAGAGAAGCGCGACCTGCATTATCTGTTAGACCCGTAAAGAGATGGTAGATCGTGACATAATGAGTGAGATTTTTGATTGTACGCTACTTCTCTAAGTTATAGCACGAAAATGGTAAAGCCATTCATCAAGAGTCATGTTCATTACGGTTTTCACCATTTAGTTCAGCGTTACTGATATTTATATCAACTGTTGCTTCCAATGGGACAAAGCCATCAGGGCGCTATTCACTTTAACAGTTTGTAGAAAACCTTACAAATATTGATTTTTAAAATCAACTTATTTTATATCCTTCACCATATAGTACCATTCCTTTTCATTGAATAGAAAATGCCAGACGAAACTATTTTCTTGTAAATGAGTACGGAATGATATTTTCTCGTATAAATCCTTGGCCCTTTGATTTTTACCAGAAACGTGTAAACTTAGCCTAACAAGAAGTGGCTCTCCTTGTACAAAATCTTGCGCCCACTGCATTAGCAGCTTTCCAACTCCTTTGCTTCGATGGTCAGGATGGACAACAACATCGGCAATATAACATTCTCCGTACTTTGGTTTATAGTCAAATAAATATAGGCCAATAGACATTTTAAACACGTTCCATTTTCCAAAACTTTTAAAGCTCCTCCAAGGAAAATTACTTTGTTTATTCTTTATGTTAGTTTCTAACTTTATTTTAATAGATATTGTTCCGATAACCTCTCCATCTTGCAATGCTACCATTCTTTGGCTTGCTGGATCAATGGGAGTACACGCAAAAAGCTTTTCGAAAAAAAGAGCTAGATCTCCATCATTCATATTTGTTAAAGTTTGAAATTTCCCTCGAAACGCGTGAACATATAATCTGCTGACCTGAGGATTGTACTTAGGTTCCATAGGTTCAATTGTTATTGGCATTCTCATCACCTATCACTTTTTTCTAACTGGTTGTTGTTGCGTCACACAATGAATCATCCCACCATGCTGATAAAGCGACCTAACATCAATACCAACTACTTTACGCTCAGGATAGAGTTTTTGGATGATTTCATTTGCTATTTTATCATTAGGATCATTATAGTTAGGGACCAACACCACTTTATTCCCTATATAGAAGTTTACATACGAACCTTTTTCATTTATGTCTTTCCCATCTTCTAAAGAGATATCTTGTTTACTAAGGGGCAAATAGACATATTCATAAGGCTCACCTGAAGTATTTTTGGCATTTAACAATATTTTAATATCCTTCGTTGATAGGCCCCATTCGGCCAAATCATTTTCTGAGAAAGTAATGATTGTTTTTTGGTCGTAAAACTTAGCAAATCCATCAATATGAAAATCAGTAATATCTACGCCAGGAACTCCGTCTAGCCAGATAAAATTTGTCACGTTAAGGCTGCTGAGATATTTTTCAATTTCCGCTTCGGATAAGTTAGGATTTCTGTTTTTGTTGACGACAGAGCTTTTCGTTGACAAAAAGGTCCCGTTGCCGTCCAGCTCCATTGCTCCACCTTCAATAACTAATCCGTTCATATCAATTCGTTCAATGGCTAACTCCCGACTGATACGTTCACTTATCAAAGCATCCTTTGCAAAAGGAGTTTTCTCCCCCCACCCATTAAAATTCGGGCCCCAGATTTTTAAATTTTTATGTTGATCATACACAAAAATCGGGCCATTATCTCTTGACCACACATCATCAGTAGGAGCAATAAAGAAATCAATCATATTCAAATCAATACCTTGACCTCTTAAAATATTTGTAATTTTATCTTTTTCAGTCTGGTTGTAAGCAACAATATGAACTTTTTCACCTTCACTTAATGCAGCTGCCATCTCAATCCAAATATGCTCTATTTCTTGTCTATAGTCATCGCCATATGTGTAGCCATGAGGCCATTGTAACCAAGTGCCTTCATGTTCATTTTTTTCATCTGGAAATGTATATTTTTCCACAATTCATACCTCCTTAACATTGTGATATCGTTCTTTTGGACACATCCGCAAATAATTGATATGCATAGTGTAGCTAATCAAATTTTCCTATTAGTTCCTCCGACACTACTTACTCCAGCTAAGAGTATGGCCATATTATAGTGCTTCACACAGTGTTAAACTCAAGGGGCAAATCGAAATGAAATTGATTGCTCTTCAATGCCGTTCAGCCACAAGGTCAACGGTAATTACCTTGCCTTTATTTCATAAAAAGAAAAATCTTGCTACTATTTAAGTAACAAGACTTTAAAAAACATTTTATTTAATCAACTATAGCCTCCTGTTTTCTTATCCAACTCTCAGTAATCTCTGTGAATTTTTTAACTGCAGGTGAAATAGGCGTTCTGATTGCTAATCCAATCGTTCGTGATTGCGCTAATTCAAGTGGGATGACCTTGATGGAATCCAGATCTTTAGGGATAATCATTTCAGGTAAAATGCTAATACCTAAATTATTTTCAACCATAGAAAAAATAGAATTTTCATTCATGTTTTCGAATCGAATATTTGGCGCAATGTTGTTTTCTTTAAAAAATAACTGTATATCATCAAAGCATTGATAGGTTGGCATAATGAAGGGAGTATTTTCTATATCTTCAACCGATAGATATTTGTTGTTATGTAAAGGTGATTGCTCTGATACTACACATAAAAGTGGCTCAGTCTTTAACTTTACAATTTGAAATGAATGTAATGAAGTCGTTTTATTATTAATAAAACCACAATCAACTTCACTATTTAGTAACCATTTTTCTATCTCAGCATAATTTCCTTCAATTAGTTGAATTGCTATATTAGGATATTCCTTCCCCATTTCCTTAATAATAAAAGGAATCCAGTTTGTAGATATGCTACTAAATACCCCTACCTTTACCGTTCCTTTATTCAAGCCGTTAATAGCGTTTACTTCCTGCTTTAACATATCGTTATAATATAGAATCTCCCGAATAGTAATTAATAAATCTTTCCCATCCTGAGTTAGCTTGATTGCTGAGTTATTACGAATAAATAAAGGAAAGTTAAACTCTTTTTCTAAACTAGTAATAGCATGACTTACTGCAGATTGCGTTAATCCCAATTCTTCCGCTGTTTTTGTAAAACTATTTACCTCTGCTGCTTTACTAAAAATTTCATACTTCACTAAACTCATCGTTGACACCCCAAGAAATTTTTTCATGTACTTCATTATAATTATTCGCTGTATTAATGGCAATCATGTACTTATAATCAGATTAAATTTAATAAATGATTAAAAGGAGCTGTATGAAGTGAAAAAAATTTTAATTACAGGAGCTGCTGGGAAGATTGGTCAACATATAACGAATACTTTAATGGAACATACAAACTATCAATTAAGACTGGCAGATATTAATTTATTGCCTTTAAGAAAATTTAAGAAGTCGTCAGATCATGACGTTATTTATCTAGATGTATCTAGTTTAGAGGCATGTCAGGAAGCTTGTAAAAACGTAGATATTGTTATCCATTTAGCAGGAGATCCTTCTCAAAATGCAGATTTTTATAGTTCTTTATTAGAAAATACTATTAAAGGTTCATACAATATTTTTAAAGCTGCATCAGATAACGGTGTATCTAGGGTCGTAGCTGCTTCCAGTGCTCAAGCAGTTGAAGGTTATCCACTAGACTTCCAGGTAACCGATTCTTCACCAGTTAGACCAAAGAATATGTATGGGGTTAGCAAATGTTTTGTGGAAGCATTAGCATCATATTTCGCTTATGAGAAACAGTTACAAAGTATCGCTATCCGTATTGGTGCTTATGACGATTACAAGCCTGAGGGTCAGCCACTTTCAGCTCGAGACATGAGTGCCTATATAAGTCCAGAAGATTTTAGTGATCTTCTCCTTAAGACGATTACCACTAAAAATCTACCACCCTTCTCCATCTTACATGGTATATCAGATAATCGTTTTAAACGTTTAAATATTGAAGAAACAAAAAGATTAGTAGCATATACTCCGTATTCAGATGCGTTCAAATTGAGCGGAATTCAGTTTTTTTGACCGTTAGAAATTGCCTATATATATTAAGGAGGATTTTCTATGAAGCGTTTTGCAAAAAACACCAAAACGGCACAGATTAACCACTCAAAACAGCTAGAAACTAAAAAGAAAAAGACTTTTAATGACTACTGGAATGAAATGATTAAAGCTCTTATTGCTACTAAGTAAATAAAATGCTCATTGAATCAAATGTATCGATTTTTATAAATCTACAATCGTAAAGCTAAAAAAGAGGAAAAAACCCGAATTATCAATATCTGATTAATTATTAAGCGTGTTTCTAGCAAAAAAGGTCTGTTCAGATTGTAAATAACCTCTGAATTCGACCTTTTCTTTTCGACTTAAATAAAACTATTTTGATATGACATTTAAATCGTTCATTTTAATATAGTTCTTGCCAATTCGATAAATTCCTTCATTGATGGTGAAATCCATTTCTCCTGATGCCACAGCATTTGAGTGGCAAATCGTATTTCAGATAAATCCCAAGGTAAAGTGATTAGTTCTCCCCGCTCCAACTCTTCCTTAAGCGACATTTCAGGAAGTAAGGCAATACCTAGTCCAACCATTGTACATTGTTTAATGGCCTCTACACTATTAAACTCTAGTTCGGTCAAGCTGTCGGCCCCTTTTCTTAATAATGTGCGATAGAAGAAAGTTCGGTAAGAGCAACCCTTTTCACTTAGTAGAATATGCTCTCTGTTAAAATCTTCTATGCTTAATGTAGAACATGTAGCTAATGGATGGTTGGGGGATACTACCATAAGAAAAGGTTCATCCATTAAAAGCTCGGTATGAAGATCCAAAGAGATGATAGGTTCATCCAGCATAAAGACCACATCGACATTCCCTTCCCTCAGACTCTGTTTCAAATTGTGACTAGACAAAGGCCTAAACAAAAGACGAACGTGCGGATATCGTTCGCGAAAAAGCCGGAGTAATGCAGGTAACCGGTATGTACAGAGCACTTCGTCTGCACCGATTGTAACCGTACCCGTTAATTCTCCACTTTGACTCGAGACATACCGAGCCTCCTCTATATCATTTAAAATTTTGTTGGCATAGGGTAATAATTGCTGGCCAGCTTCTGTTAAGACGACACTTTTGCCTAAGCGATCCAGCAGCTTGACTCCCAATTCTTCCTCTAAAGCCTTAATTTGCATAGTTACAGTAGACGGAACATAGTTCAATACTTCCGCAGTGCGGCTAAAACTGCGTGTGAAAGCAAGCGTCCAAAATGTTTTAAGTTGGCGAATTTCCATTGAGACAGCACCTCTTAACTTCAAAATAATTGAACATTACGATCAAAAACGTTTCGTTGATTTGATCGTAACAGTACCGTAAAGTAAAAATCAAGCTTCAACACCAAATCTTGTATAACGAAGGAGAATCACATATGAAAGATTACGAAATTTATTCATTGGGGGATGTCGTGCTACAATCGGGCCAAAAGTTGCCTCAAGCCTTTCTAGCCTATAAAACATATGGAACTTTAAATTCCACCAAGTCAAACGTAATTGTCTACCCTACTTGGTTTGCAGGTCAGCACACTGATAATGAGTGGTTGATTGGACCTGGTAAAGCTCTCGATCCAGACAAGTACTTTATTATTGTACCTAATATGTTAGGGAATGGTCTTTCTTCCTCCCCAAGCAATACACCGGCCCCTTTCGACAGAGCAAATTTCCCGCTCATTACGATTTATGATAATGTTCAGCTACAACATCGGTTAGTAACTGAGAAATTTGGTATTAAAAAAATCGCTCTAGTCGTTGGCTGGTCACTCGGTGCGCTACAAACCTTTCAATGGGGAACAAATTATCCTAAAATGGTCGAACGTATTGCACCGTTCGGAGGAACAGCAAAAACTAGACCACATGCACAGCTTGTTTTTGAAGGATTTATCGCAGCATTGCAAGCAGATTCTGGCTGGAAGGAAGGTTTCTATACCCATCAGCCTACAAGAGGACTTGCCGCAATGGGACGTGCATATGCTCCTTGGGGGTTTTCTCAGACTTATTATTTAGAACAGCTCTATCAGATGGAAGGATACTCGACATTAAAGGCATATCTAGAAGATTATTGGGATCAAGTGTTCCTTTCCTTCGATGCCAACGACTTAATTACCATGCTCCGTACTGGAATTAGCGGAGATATTAGCGCCAATCCTCTAGACAATAATAATTTTGAGCAGGCATTAAACCGTATTACCGCTCATGTCCTTGTTATGCCAGGCTCGACCGATCTGTTTTTCCCTCCGGAAGATAATGCATATGAAGTGAAACATATGCCTAACGCTGTTTTTCAACCAATCGAATCCAAGTGGGGACATTGTTTTGGAGTCGGTCAAAATGAACTGGACTCTCTCGTAATAGACAACCATTTGAAACAATTTTTGCAGTTGTGATAAGTGGCTATCCGTATCTAATAACAAACAACTGATATTCGATTTTTTCAATTAAGTTAGCGTTTTCAAGATCTCTTTTTACTAAATAAAGCTAGATCTACATCAATAATTCCGCAAAATTTTGGCTGAACTCTTGACTTTATAGCTAACTAGAGGGTAAATACTCATACCGAAATAAAAGAAGAGAAGGTGAAAAAATGTTTAAAATCAGCGAATTTTCCTGGCTAAGCAGAATTCCACTGCAAACTTTGCGTTATTATGATCAGATTGGAATTTTAAAGCCTACCAAAACTGATGAATCGAATCGTCATGTTTAAAGAATTAGGGTTTACACTACAGCAAATCGGTCATCTTCTTCAAGAAAAAATATCTGCCGAACAAATTCGTGGCATGCTTAGACTTAAAGAAAGTGAAATCGAGCGACTGCTTGATATCGAAAGATCCAAGCTTGCCCAGGTTAAAGAACGAATACAGCTTATAGAGCGTGAAGGTCGGATGGATAAAGACCAGGAAGTCGTTATTAAGTGCGTTGAAGAAATGCACATGATTACATATGCTTCGCCAGGAATACTTGACGATATCCCTGCCCTTTTCGAAATTTTCGATGTACTTCTAGATAGTCGTTTTAGATCTTCCTTATATGGTCCTCAGACAGTGCTATGGAACACGCCAGGTAACACGGCGCATACCTTGGAACTTGAGGTCGGCTATTCTGTGAAATCGGACACACTTAAGCTGCCTGAGCATCTTAATCTACGTTTCCTACCAGCAGAAAAAGTAGCCACGCTATTGTTCCGTTCGGATTCGGCGTTTTTGGAAACAGCGTGTATAGACCTCGCTAGATGGATTGAGCGCAACGGCTACCGAATTCGAAGTGACCGACCGGGAAGGGAAATCTATGTACCTCTTTCAGGGGAGCCTAATACTCATCTTATCGAAATTCAAATTCCTATTGAAGAAGGAGAGATTCGTCTATGAGTAATAAATGGGTTGTATATTTACTTGCTTTAGCAGTTTTTCTTATTGGAACAATTGAATACATTATAAGCGGAATCCTTCATATGGTAGCAACTGATCTTGGAATAACAACATCCTCCGCTGGAGCGCTCGTTACGGCGTTCGCCCTTTCCGCAGCGATTGGGGCCCCTACCGTAATTGCGGCAACCATTCAGATGGATCGTAAAAAAATATTGTTGATGATGCTTGGTATTTTTATTTTGAGTAGCTTCCTAGTTTATTTCAGTCCCTCTTTTGAAATGATATTATTGGCGAGAATGATTCAAGGCGTTAGCGGAGGAGCAGCTTCTGTTATCGCTATGGCTGTGGCAACTCGCTTAGTAGAAGTACAGAATCGAGGTCGAGCTATCGGTACTATTTTGATGGGTTTAAGCAGTTCTCTTGTTCTCGGTGTTCCTGCTGGGACGTTTCTAAGCGAAATTATTGGCTGGAGAATATTATTCATCCTCATAGGAATACTAACGTCGATTCCACTGCTGGTTGTATTTGCCAAAGTTCCGTCTATTACTGAGAATAAAACTTTTACGATTGGCATGCAGCTGTCGATTTTGAAAAACAAAAAGATTGTTCTTGCTCTAGCCATTACACTGTTCTATATTGGGGGATACTCTACTCTGTTTACTTACATCGCCCCCTACTTACAAGCAAACGCAACACTCTCGGGTGCTGCACTTTCCGGAATTCTGTTGATATTTGGTCTTTGTAGTTTTTTCGGCTCCAAAGTTGGGGGAGTAATTGCTGATACTAAAGGACCGAAGTTCATGATCTATACAGGGCTTTCCTTCCAAACCGGAATACTACCACTACTAAATTGGGCAGAAGGCTTGATATATGCTATTATCCCGTTGATTATGGTATGGATGGTTGCTACCTGGGCGACCTCCCCAGCACAGCAGTTGTATCTAGTTTCCTTAGTAGAACATTCACCAGATATTGCTCTTAGCGTCAATACTTCGTTTATCCAGTTCGGTTTCGCTCTTGGCTCGGCTATCGGGGGGCTGGTAATCAGCAGTTTTTCTATAGATAATCTTAGTTGGTTTGGATTTACAATGGTCCTACTGGCGCTTTTAGTAGCCGTCCGGTTGTTCGCTTACAAAAATGAAAATTGAACTTTACAAAGATTCACTTTAGTTAACCTTTTGCCTGTTTCTTTGTATTCAGAATCAAAACTACCGAATGTAAAATAAACAAAATCAAAAAGGCTGGGACATAACTTAATGGTTCTTTCATAAAGCGGAATAATCTCTAAATTAACAAAATACGATAAATAGAAAATCCGAACTATTCCGGAACACTTCATGAGAGTTTCATTGGATAGTTCGGTATTTTTATTGGCTGAAACACATTTGTCTCAGCCTCCATTTTGATTTCTTTTCAATCAATTATGCCTTGGAATAATTACGTGCGAAAACTTTAACTTCTTTCAGCGGATGTTTGTCTCGAAGTCATCTTACCATCTATAAAGGCAAGAGATTAAATTTTTAAAATGGCTAATACATCTTCACCATCTGGATCAATACCTGCTTCAACGAAACCGAAGCTTCCGTAAAAGTTTTTCGCTACAGGATTATTTGGATTGTAACAGATTTCAATCTCTTCTAATCCATCTGTTTGCTTAATTTCGTCAAGAGCTAGTTGCATAGCTTTACATCCAATACCTTTGTTTTGATAGTTTTGATCTACCATAAACCGCCAAATCGAAATTCTATTTTTTGTTTCGGGCACCCACATGAAAAATCCGACCGGTTTCCCGTCTAAACAAATTGCGCGTGTTTGATAGGAGGGGTTGAATTTTGACTCAACGAGTGACCACATATTCTCTGCTACATAATCATACTGATCTTCGGCTACAGATAGCTCACAAACATCCTCATAATTATTTTTATCCACATCTGTAAGGGTAATATTCATTGTAATCTCCTATTGAATTAGTTAATAGTGAAAAATCACTGCTATCATTACGTCGTTGTTTTTTTATAGAGACTGGGATACTGAATTTATTTCTGTTGCTTTTCGCCCAAAATAATTTCTGCAATTTTGAGAGCATATTTTTCACTATCAAAATCTACATAATTACTTAACACTACAATCGTTAAATGTTCATCTAGGAAGCGCATAAAGTGTGAAGGATAGCCCGCCCAGAGTCCTGAATGTTCCAAGTATTGACGATTAAAATCTTTACCAATAGACAATCCAAAAGCATAGTCTTCATTATCAATAATTAGCTCGCCATCTGGGGAAGTTTTTGGCCCTATCTCTCCCATTCTTTTAACGAGCTCTTTTCCACCAACCGTGCCTGTAGCGAAGTTTTGTCCCCATTTTACTAAATCCTCAACATTTGAATGAACCGCTCCATCTCCAGTATGTTCCCAAGGACTTTCATAAATTTCAAATGTCCCTTTCTCATTCTTCGTGTAACCACGAGCCATCGAAACATCGGTAGGATAACTATCGACGATTGTTGTGTCATTCATATTTAAAGGCTCAAAAATACGCTCCTTCGAAAATTCCCGAATAGATTTCCCACTAGCTTTTTCAACTACTAAAGCTAATAAAAAATACCCTGTGTTACTATACTCAAATTTTGTTCCAACAGGAAAATCTGCAGTTTGATGACTAATAAGATGTTCTAGAGATTGTTCAATAGTTAATTTCTCTTTATCAGAAATCCCTTCTTTTTCAGCTAATTCCATATAATCTACTAATCCGCCAGTATGATGAATTAGATGTCTTAGCGTTACTGGTTCAGCATATGCACCTAGAGAAGGTATAAACTTTAAAATTGAATCGTCTAAACTCAATTTACCCTCTTGCTCTAATAATAAAATAGCGAATGCTGTGAATTGTTTAGAGACAGATGCGAGATTAAAAACGGTTTTTGTAGTAATTGGTCGTTTCATTTCTATCGAATCTAAACCAACTGCTCCCTTATAAGTTACACCATCATCAAAACTCGCAATATAAGCACAGCCTGGTTCATCTAGTGAATGGTTTTTCAATAATTGGTGAATCTCCGCATCTATTGTTTGATTATATATACTGTTCATATATAAATTCACCTCTTCAAAATTTTTTTACCAAAAGGTTATGGATCCAGTATAAAGCCTCACATTGTGTGAACCTCAAGTTGTTATATATAAAGAAGAACCTTTACTAGATAATCATGATGTTTGCTCCAGCAAAATCCCCATCGTGTCTAACTAATAAAGGCTCATCTTCAAATTAGCATTTTTGTATAGCAATACTAACCTCTGTGACATATTCATCTTTATCGAATGTAATAATTTCATCTGTGTAATATTTTTCTATAAAAGGGCCATCTAAACGATATCCATTTAAATGGGCCCAATCATACAAGGCACTATAAGCATAACTTATACTGTCATAATTACCTATATGTATTGTATAGATATAATTTGCTTCCTCAAAAAATTTTATTCTAGTATCCTTTACTTCCTCTTCTACTATTATTGGCTGGCATACTTCTACATCATACTGCGAAAAATTCTCTTCCTCCATTGAATGAAAGATTGCAAAATGTTTGCCCTTCAAAATTGAATTCGATTTATTAATGAATAAAAGAAGTTGATCTATTAACAACTCCAAGCCATTTTCATCAACAACTTTTCTTAAACAGTAAGCATGAAAAGGTTTTCTTACGCCACAAAACACATCATAGCTATTGACCCTTGTTATTTTGTTCTTCTGTTCAATATAACTTTTCATTTCTTCGATAAGTTGATAATATTCAATTGTTTTTTCATACAATTCAGCAATCTTCTGTTCATATTTGTCTTTCATTGTTGTGGCATCCATTTCTAAGACATTATTTATTTCATCAATGGAGAAATGGTATTTACGCAGTAATTTTATTTTATTCGCTTTAGCTATATCCTCGTTCGTATAATATCGATAACCATTCGTTTCATTTTTTTCTGGCTTTAATATACCTTTCTCATCGTAATATCTTAACATCCTTTGAGATATTTTATTAATTCTCGAAAATTCTCCAATTTTATACAAGGGAAACACCTCCTTTGATTCCACCATTTAGCACATGATTAATCTTTAATCTTATATACACTTTTATATAGACTTTCTCTATAAAGTATAAACTCATCGTCCGTTAAAGGTTGAGGATAACTCATGAGTTTTAGCGGTAAATCATCCTGCCCATTTTGAAGTGGAGGCTGTACATACTCAAAAGGATTGAGATGAAAACCCAATCGCTCATAAAAGCCTATTCTTCGTTGTGCCAATTCCGTGTCAGGATACTCCACCTCCAATAAAATAGTTTTTTTTGACTCCTCCATATACTTGGTCATCATTTTTCCACCCATTCCACTTCCTCGCATAATTGGATCAACAGCAATATGTTCCACGAATCGAAACAAAGGAAATTCCCATGCAGCTAAAAAAGCAACAATTTGGTTGTGGTTATCCGTTTCCGTAATGAGACGGTAATATTGATCGGCCAGCAATTCCTTCTGTCCCGCATAGGTTCTTCGCTCATTTTCTGGAAATGATACCTCCATAAGTGTGAATATTTTATCAAACTCTCTTTTGTTCATCATCACATTTCTCCTTTTTCTAATATGCTTAATAAAAAAGTACAAATCTTTGTACTGATTTCTATGATAGAGGATATTATAAAGCTTCTTTGTTATTTCATAAACCTTTAGACGTCATCATCAGCTTCATTAAATTATATTAGCGATTGCCATTATGGGAAGCCCACCTAATTTCTCTGTTAAATTTTTGGAGTCGAAGTCTTACTGCCTGTTAAAGATTATAAACCTTCACACAGTGTGAACCTCAAAACTTTACACCATTAGCTAATGTTTAAGCTTCGACTATTGTATAGTAAACTTCCCGATAAAGAGAAAATATAGGATCTTAGCGGTAACTAATGTCTAACTCTTCGATTAATGTCCTGTATCTTTTAGTGCCATTCTTTTATTTAGTAATCCTTGCTTGCTTTCTCTATGAAATCTAGTGTTATAATAAGTGACAAACATTGGAAAGTAGGGGTGTCCAAAATGAAAATTCTCATTATTGGAGGGACTAATTTTATCGGGCCTTACGTAATTCGCCAACTTCATGCGATGGGTTATCATGATATTACTTTATTCCATCGTGGCAAGACAGAAGTTGATTTGCCTGCCACCGTAAAGCATATATATGGAAACAAAATGCACTTGGAGCAACACAAGGCGACATTTCAATCCTTATCTCCCGACGTTGTAGTAGATATGATTGCTTACACAGAGTCAGACATCGAGCCAGTATTGCATACATTCCGCGGCATTACGAATCGACTTGTGATGATTAGTAGCCAGGATGTTTATCGTGCCTATGGTGTAGCACGACAGGCTGACAAAGGACCATTAGAGCCATTGCCGATTACGGAAGCTTCTGCTGTTAGAAACAACCGTTACCCATACAAAGACCCAGCTAAGGATCCAGATGATTGGTGTAATCGTTACGACAAAATCCCCCTAGAAGAGATGGTCATGAATGATCCTTATCTAACTGCAACTGTTGTGCGCCTACCCGCCGTTTATGGACCAAATGATCCGCAGCATAGACTGTTTCATTTTTTCAAATTGAAACCATTACATCATGGTCGACCAGTTATTTTGTTGGACGAAGGATATGCAAATTGGTTCTGGTCACATGGATATGTAGAGGATGTTGCTTATGGCATTGCATTAGCGATTACGAAGGAGCAAGCAGCTGGACAGCTCTATAACATAGCGGAGCTTCAGACTAGAACGATGCTAGATTTTATTCACGCTATTGGTGACCAACTGAAATGGCAAGGTGACATCATCCAAGTTCCTTCCGGTCACCTTCCAGATATGCTAGGTATCTCATTGCGCACAGAACAAAATATCATCGTTGAATCGAAGCGAATTCGTGAAGAACTGGGCTACCGAGAAATTTTCTCCTTTAAAGAAGGATTGAAAAAAACGCTTGATTGGGAACTGGCTCATCTACCAAAGGATATTGGTCATGATGATGACAAAGACGATGTGATGCTAAATGAATTGCGCAAAGCAGGGGTAATTAGTACAAATTAAGACGTTGAGGGTTTTTGATAGGAAAAGCCCAGAATAGCAAGACTCAATCTTATTATGTACTATAAGCAATAAATATAGAGTCCTCCCATACCCATCCGCTAGCTAAAACGGAGCTTTAGCAGTTTAAAAGGAGAAAAGCGAAATCGCTTTTCTCCTTTTTATGCCTCCCCTTTATCTGTCGTTAACCAATTCACGATTCCTACAATAGGGAATGTAATGAATGCTGTAACACCTCCTATTATTGGTGCTACACTAATTGTTTTTGCTATGTAAATAAGATACATAATCGGAGCAAGTAATAGAACACTGGAAACAGTCCATCCTGCAACTACTACATAATGATACACACCTTTTGCCCAATTTACTTTTATTATAATTGGTAAAAGCAACAGTACACTAATGATTGCTGGGATTGTAAATGCGTAACTAATACCTTTGAAAGTAAGACTCGTAATCACAGCAACTACGATCCATAAAAATTGCGTACTTATAGTAAAATTCACAGTACCACACTTGTTTGAAATCCACTTCGCCAAAAAGAACGAGAACACAATAGCTAGTATTACCAGCAATGTAAGGATCAACGGATCATAAGTACCAAACATCACAATCCCATCTTCATCTATTCCAACGTTGAATACAATTGATAATAGACGAATTACAAGGAAATAGAACATAAAAATAGAGACAAGACTACCGACCGTCGCTAATATACTTAAAGCAAATCCTTTAAATTGTGTCACTTGCTGTTTAAAGCTGAAGGAGAATATTGCGACCGTTAAAATAAGTAAAATAACCATTAACGGGATTACTAACTTTTCGGAATAGACAACTAATGTCTTTTTCATTAATGGAAAATAAATTGCATTACCTTTACTATTTTCTAGAGATTGAAATTCTTGTTCTTCCATCATCATAAACTTTTTCACTAAAGGAAGAGCATAGTCACCAAAGTGGCGAATCGTTTCCTCATCGCTATTTTCTACACGATCTAGCGCTGCATGGTATGCCTCTAAACCACCCATATTTGCAAAGTTATACCCTAATTTTTTTGTTACTTTTAATTCAGTAAAATCTGTATCATTCGGCATCTTTTTATACATTTCAGAAGCAAAGGAGTATGCTACAGGGTATGGAACAGTATCTTTATACAGTTGCGCCAACTTTAAATCATTTGAACTCGTTTCAAACATAATCGGAACCCCTGTATTACCTCTAGCTTCGAAGTTTAGCATAACACGTACTTTGTCTAAAATATCCGTTCGATCTTGTAAAGCACTCGCTCCGAGTAAACCTTGCTCTTCACCGTCTGTTAGAACAAAATATATTGTATTTTTAGGTGCTGGCATTTCTTTTAATGCTCTTGCTACCTCCATAATTGTGACAACGCCGTAACCATCATCTGATGCTCCAGGAGTTTCTATTTCAGAATCATAATGAGCCGTTAATAAAATCGCATTATCATCGCCTGATGTCCCTTGGATTTTTGCAATAATATTTTCAACGTTCTCTGCACCTAATTTTATAGCATACTCCCCACCACTTATATCCTTCACTGGCTTTGTCTGAATTTCAACTGGAATATTTATATTTTGAAAGTGTTTTACAATATAATCTCTTACTTTTTTATTCGCAGAAGAGCCTATAGGATGTGGTTCCTTTGCTACTTCTTTTAAATAATTAAGGGCTTGATCCGATGAAAAATCCTTTTCTGTTTCCCCTACTTCAACTTGAGAAGGACTTAAAAATTGACTAAAACTTATAAAAGACGTTAACAATGCAAGTACCATCGCAAAAATAACTAACTTTCTTTTTTTCATCTATTTCTCTCCTTATCTTTTATTTGAAATGTAGTTTCATAACAAACATTTCTAAAAAATCAGCTCACCAAAAACTAACCGAACGGTCAATAAAATTTTACTCAAAACTAACCAATCGGTCAAGTAATTTGATTAAAAAACAATCAGTCTGTTAGGAGGTACTTTGATAAATGGTAGAAAAGAAGGAAATAAAACAAAAGAAGCATTACTGAATACTACTATTTCTTTAATTGCCAAAAATGGCATTGAGACGCTAAGTGCTAGCAGCATTGCAAAGAGAACAAATGGTAGGAAAGGAAGTGTATATTATCACTTCAAGAAGCATCATTAATTACTTAAACAGTTGGATGTAAAGTAATAGCCAATGTATATGCAGAAAAGGAAAATTTTATGTGAAATCTTTGGAGATACTGGCTTCGATATCAATCTGGTAAGAATTTCAAGGAGTATAAGGCCTATTACAACCATTATCGTGGCCAATGGAATTTAAAAAAGATGATGCCTGCACAATAGACATCATCTCCTTCAAGTTGCCAAATTGTGTCCTACAATTGATGCAGTTCACTCTTTTACTTTAATACTTATTTATAATCATTTATCTTAAAAGGTAATGAAATTAATCATTTGGATTTACGATGGCTAATACTTGGTGATCTTCCCAACAATTGTTTATTTTCACACTTTTCTTTGCTACACCTTCTTTATGAAAACCAGCTTTTTCTAAAACTCGCATTGAACCGATGTTATGTGGCATAACACCAGCCTCAATTCTATGTAAATTAAGTGTCTTAAAAGCATAGTCTACAATGAGCTTAGTAGCTTCAGTAGCGTAACCTTTCCCATTTTGTTTTTTATCTAAGAAATAGCCAATAATCGCATTTTGGAGTGATCCACGATTGATGTGAAATAATTGAATGGTTCCTATTAATTCATCATTCTCTTTTTGGAAAATCCCAAATTTGAACTCAATCTCTTGTTTTGCGTTTTCTTCCCACTTTTTTATTAAATTCTTTTGATGTTCTAAAGAATAAAAATTAGTAGGACGATTCATTGAATATTGCCCAAAGAAATCTTTATTTTCAATTTGCAATTGTAATAATTCCTCTGCATCAGATAGAATAAATGCTCTTAAATAAATATTTTCACTGTATAACATCCTAATCCCCTTTCTTTATGTAGTATCTACTAAATCATAGCCTGTCGATACTCCACCAATAACAGCACATTTATCATTCAAGATCCTCAAACAAACTCACCGCGATCAAACAAATTGTACTTAACACTAACCAATCGGTCAAGCAATTTAATTTATGATATAATGATTAAAAAAACAACCATTCTGTTAGGAGGTACTTTGATGATAGATGGTAGAGAAAAAAAGGGAAATAAAACAAAAGAGGCATTACTAAATGCTACTATTTCTTTAATTGCAGAAAATGGTATAGAGGCACTAAGTGCTAGCAGCATTGCAAAAAGAGCAAATGTTAGTAAAGCAAGTGTATTTCATCACTTTGGTTCGATGGAAACGATTCAACAAGAGGCTTTTATTTTTTCTGATATACTCATGAATGAAGCTTTGGAACAAATTTATCATGAATCTAAAGAAACAGCTTCTTTTTCTGATATTATGCTAAATTATTTTCTTTTTTTTATTGATGAAAACAATAAAGAATACTTAAATCTAATTAATGTTCAATTACAATTTGTAGTGAAATCCTCATACGATAAAGAGTTTGATGATCTTATCTTCAGTCAAGACAGAGATAAGACACCGTTTGACTTATTTGAGGTTTTATTGAATGATTTTTATGGGGATCAATTAACTCCTTCCGATATTGAGCTAGTAAATGATTTAATAGTTACTTATTTAAATGGATTTGCGACTTTTTTGATCTCTTTAGAAGACAGAGAATGGATTATTTCGTTATGGAAAGAACAAATTAAAATGACTGAAGTATATATTCAATCCCTTATCGACAAAAAATAATTGGGTGAAATATACTGTCTAATCAGTTTCATTTGATTTAGCTTTTAACACCAACAGAGCAAGCTCAAAGAAATGTTTAGCGATTTTGTAAGCTTTGAAAGTGGAGCGGAGTTATCATTTACAAAGGTTGCCTAATTGTCGCTACAAAACTCATGTGTGATTACAGGAATGGCTAAAGCGGAGTAAAGCAAAAGGACTAGCATATATGAAATTAAATCATAAACGCAAGTCCTTTTCTTATTAAGCTAAAGCCCTCTTTAGTTTAAGTAGATTTATTCACATTTTACTCAATAGGAACATAAATATCTGTCTTGCTCTTAGCTTTGAAATTTTTTGGTGGCTCAGTAACGTATAATTCAAATGGGAATGAATCTCTTAGTGTGTATTCGCTGTTAATTAATAACAAATCAGAATAAGCATATTTCCAAGCTTCTTCATACTCACCCAACATTAGGTCATAATGTACTACTGCGTATTTTCCACCAAAAATCATCGTACCGATTTGCCCTTCTTCTTCAATCACCGCATCTAATGGAACCGTCATTGCTACGCTAGTTCGTAAATTTTTTGAATCAGTTACGAAAGGGTTGTCATGGTATATAGTCATTACCTTTGTGACATTCTCTTTGACTAAATCATATTTATTTGCGAATTTGAATAGTTCATTGAACATCTTGCGACTATTTTTTCTATACTCGACATAATTTCCTTTAAAGCGTACATAGATTACTTTCATTTCTATATTTTCTACTGTGACCATTGGTTTTTCCATTAATATCATCTCCTTTAACTTAAGTATAGGGGAGACTATCTGTTATTTCTTGTCGTTTCTTGCTTTCCTGTATTCTAATGGAGACATTCCAAAATACTTCTTAAAAGATTTGTTGAAGGTACTCGCATCATTGTAACCATATTGGAGAGCAATATCTGTGATGCTTAAATCATTGCGGACAGCGAGGAATATCCCTGCTCGCTCTACTTTTATTCTGGTAACAAACTGTTTCACTGTCTCGTCACTGTATTTGCTAAATATACGATGGAAATGATATTTGGACATAGCTGCATTATTTGCTAAGTCATCTAGTGAGATTTTTTCACTCAGATGGCTTTCAATATAATCTTCAGATTTATTCACCAATCGAATGTATTCATCCATGTCATCACGCCAATCAAGTTTTTTATTCATCATTACACATGTGTTGATTAACCAAGGAAAGTAATAATTTTTGTTTGCTCAAGTAGAAAATCTAAAATAGATTATAATTTTAATAGTTAGAAATTTCTATCAGATTACCATCCGGATCCCTAGTATAAATAGAGGTTATCGAACCTAATGCTCCTGTTCTTTTTACTGGACCTTCTTCAATATGTACCCCGTAACTACCTAAGTGGTCTATCACATCTACCATTGGAATATCTGTGATAAAACATAAATCAGCAGTACCAGACATGGGTGTTTTTGCTTTTGGTTCGAATTCTTTTCCTACTTCATGTAGGTTTATTTTTTGCTCTCCAAAGTGGAGTGCCTTTCTGCTTTCCCCAAATGTAATAACTTCCATTCCTAAAACTTGGTTATAAAACGCACAAGTTTTATCAATGCTTTTTACAGTCAAAACCAAATGGTCTAATTTAGAGATTTTCATTGAATCCCCCCTTTTTATTCTTTAAAGCAAATAATACGGTTTTCTATTAAGTAATCCAACTCTTCATTTAAATTCAACCTCTACATTTACGTATATTTTAACTTACATATTAAATTTTCCTTTTAAGAAGTTGTTCAATATTAAATTATTGTCCTACTTATCGCTTTTCCTAGGTTTGATTAAGACAAGTTTCTATAGAATTTTTCAGATGATTAACGAGTGCAGTCACTTCGGTATCCAGTCCTTCCCACTTATCAACATATTCTCCAAGATAAGCTTTTCTGGCTAAATCAAGTAAAGTCGAATATTCTTTGGGTAACAGAGGTAAAGCCCATTTTGCAGCTACATCTTTTGGAGAAATTTCACCAATAGACACTGTCTGCCACATTCGAGCAAGGGTTAAAATGACATTACGCTCATCACCTTTTAAACCCTCAATCAACCCTGGCAAAGACTCCTGAATCGCTCTTCGAATATCCATCATCGGAACGGGATCAAGTATATCTGAAGCTTCAGGACCAGATAGAGAAATGCTATTCTTGCTCACTTGTGCTAAAACAATAGCCAAATCAGGGTCATCGATTGGTTCCTGGATTTGTCCTTTCTCGAACCCATTTCTTAGCCACTCGCCATAGATAAATTCATTTCTTGGCGGATATAGCCAAGGTACAATATCGCTATGTTTTACTACCGTGACTTCAAGTGGTCTCATAGAATCCGTATTGCCAATCTTCCCAGATATAAGCATTAGTCTGTCTATTAGTTTTTTTCGAGTTGCTTTAGGTAAACTATGATTCACGATCACTAGGACATCTACATCACTGTTAATGCGTAAACCACCATTTACTGCCGAACCAAATAGATATACTCCAACTATCGAATTCCCAAGCAAATCTTCAACGATTTTTAATGCTTGCATCGCTTGCTTTGGTATTTTTTTGTTACAAAAATCGCTCATCAACTACGAACACCTCTCCTCTAATTTTTATACGTTTAATGTCCTTAGAGATAAATCTAGTTATTCAAAAAGCGCCATGAAAACCTCTTTTATAATGCATGAGTGTCAACGGGAAATTGTTTCATTTTATCGAAGGAGTTTCCCAATAATTTAAGGCTGGAGCAAACTTTTATTCCATACATCCCCAAAAGCAGAATATAATTCTCTAATATGAAGACGACTTTCTTTAAAAGTTAAAAATTCAATAGACTCAGGTTTAACGTTAAAGCCTCCCCAATTTTCAGGTTTTGGTATTTGCATTTCTCCTATGTTCCTTTTAGCTTCCTCAAACTGTTTATTTAAATCTTGTTCTGATAAAAGAGGCTGACTCTGTTTACAACTTAATGTGGTTATTTGTGCATCTCTTGACCTCATCTCCCAGTATTTTTCTGAAATAGATGATGGAATTTGTGTTGCAATTCCATTAACTCTTACTTGATAACCGATTGCTTCCCACCAGAAAGTTAACCCTACTTTTGGATTTCGCTGGATATCTCTCCCTTTTTGAGAATCAAGATTGGTACAAAAAATAAATCCAATGTCATCAACAGCTTTTAAATCTACAAAGCGACCGCATGGAAAGCCATGCTCGTCAATCGTAGTAATACATACTGCGCTGGGATGCTTTAATGTCGAATTGCTTTTTGCTTTATCCCAACATGATTTAAACTTATTAATTGGATTACTCATCATCTTCACCTCTAATGATTTTAAAAACAGTTTTTATTAGTAATTAGTCATTTAGTGGATAAAACCTAGATATTCTACAGCTTTCCAAGTCTTCTACCTGCACATTATCGACAATCTCCTTCGCTATCAATCGACTAATAACAGGAGATAACGTAATTGCAGAATGCATGACTGCTAAATAAAGTCCCTTTACTTGATCATGAAAACCGACAATGGGGTATCCATCTTTAGGCATAGGCCTCATTCCTACTTTAATACTTTCTAACTGTAAATGTTCCCCTTCTTTCAAATCGGAGCGAAGGGTTTCAAAAGCTCTTTTTCCAACCTCTTCTGGTCCGTTTTCTCCATGGTCATCTAAATAATCTTCAGCGGCAATTATAGTAGTATCGGATAGTTGTCTTGCCTCAAATCTTGAATTAGAAATTAATGTGTGAATAAGTTTTTTTGGAGATTTCATACGAATAATAATAGAAGGTGATGGTTCAACAGGAACGTCAAGATTAAGGGGTTTACAAAGCTCAGGTAACGCTGTACCAGTTGCCAATACAATGACGTCTGATTCTATAAAACCTTTTAAAATATGTATGCCAACAACCTTTGCGTCCTCCTTTTTAATGTGAGTTACTTTTGTGTCGAACAATATATTTACCCCATTTTCTTGCGCTTTCTTTACTAAAAGATTTGTTAGAATATTTGGGTCAACTGCACCTTCTTTAAAAGCATATAGAGCTTCCTTTGGATATTCTTTTAAATGAGGTTCTAAGTCCAATACTTGCTGGCGAGTTATTTTTTCTACATAAGGTTTATTGATGTTTACAAGATTTCCCCATGTAAGAGAGCCGTTCCAATCTATATTTAACTCTGGGATTTCTTTTTCCAAAACATGATATTCTGCTAGCGATCTGCTATACAAATGTTGGAAGTTATCTGGAACACGCCCTGAAGGATTAATCCAAGCAAAGGAATTTGCTGTTACACCACAACCTGCTTTTGAATGGCTATCAACTAAAGTGACATCCTGATTTTTCTTTGATAGATTATAAGCAATAGAAGCACCCACAATCCCTGCACCAACAATTACAACCTTTTGTTTTTTAGTCATTACTTGCCCTCCTTGTCTATTTGTTTAATTTTTAATATACGTTAACCCAATTAACAAAATTGTAAATGCTATGAATTGTTTAGACAGAAAAATGTTTATTGTTGTTTTTTATAGTTTTTTCTATCAATTATAAACCAAATGCTCCTTTATAAGTTACACCATCAAACCGCAATATTAGCACAATCTGGTTCATCTGGTGAAGGTTGTTGAATCGTTCCGTCTGTTGTTAATAGGAGGCATTTAAGCTAGTAGCAGAAACCTCTGCATTAAAGCAAGGCTTTAGACTTCACTGTTTTCAAAAATCTCAATTGCAGTTAAGATTGAATAGAAATAGCTACTAAAAAAGTAAAATTTTAATTAGGATTTTACGTGCAGATAACCTCCACATAATTTTACTCTGAATTTTGCTATGGATATCTAAGAGTCCATTAGAGACCATTATAAAGCTTCACACTGTGTGAAACTCAAATCTTTCCAATTAAATGATGCAAGAGAATATCCCAGTGGGCATTAACCTCTGCTCTATCAAATTAAAAGAAACATAAACTATATTTATCGAAAAGGAAATTTCGCATGGATATTTTTTTTGCAAAATGCCCCATAAAAAGTGTAAAATTTTTAACAATTAGGTTCACACTTCATCTAAGTGATGTATTTTATTTTTAGCATTTTAGGAATCGTTATTATTCGTATAATTCCAAATTTTGGAATGTTTGTTCATCGAAATGGAGGTTACATATATTTTGAAACTGGAAAGGCTATTATCCATCATTATTCTACTGCTGAACCGTCGTATGGTGCAGGCTAAGGAGTTGGCCGAGCGGTTTGAGGTATCCATTCGGACGATATACCGAGATATTGACGCAATTAATGCAGCCGGCATCCCGATTGTCACCTATCAAGGAACAAACGGTGGCATTGGTTTGGCAGAAGGCTACCGCTTGGATCGAAATATACTCACAAATGACGAGCTTGCTGCTATCGTTACCGCCCTCCACAGTATCTCCACTTCATATGACAAAGAGCAACATCAACGACTAGTAGAAAAAATAAATAGTGTCGTACTGCCAGCACATGAAGAAGAATTTCACCAAAAGACAAATCGCGTATTAATCGATTACTCTCCTTGGGGTGGAAGTAAACATCTCCGTCCGAAACTACAACTGATAGACGAAGCATTAGATAGCTGTGTATTAGTTAACTTCACCTATTCGAATGCTGAAGGTGAAGTTTCACAGCGAATAGTAGAGCCTCATATGCTCATTCTCAAAGGAAGACAATGGTATCTACAAGCTTATTGTTTAGAGAAAGGAGAGTTCCGTCTTTTTAAACTAAAAAGAATGAAAGAGCTCAGAATTGATCATGAAAGAACCTTCATTCGTCGAAATCCCGCTAATCAGGAGCATATCGAGGGCAAGAGTAAACTCAAGCCATCAAATGTACCAGAAGTTGTCTTTCGATTCCAAGATGAAGCCCGGCATATAGCAGAAGAATGGTTTGGCATTGAAGAACTTTTGCCGGTTGAGGATGGAAGTTGGCTAGTAAAAAAGGAATATCCAGAAAATGAATGGCTCTATAGTTTCATTCTTAGCTTAGGACATCATGTAGAGGTGCTTGAGCCTCAGCATTTACGGAAAATCATTGCTAGTCGTGCTACAAAAATAGCAAAAATTTATATAAATGATCATGCAACATGACAGTCAGTTGTCATGTTTGTTGTTTTATACTGGTTTCATTCTATAAATAAGGAGAATGATTAAAGTTGAAACAAAACGAACAAAAAAGTATGACTAGATGGGAACAAATTGAATCTACCCGAATTGAGGAATTACCCTCCTTCACGTTAGCTGGAATTAGTACTGTCACAACAAATGAAGCCGAACAAAGCAAAGATGGCAAAATTGGTAAATTATTCGAACAGTTTCATTCTCAAAATATTGGTAAGAAGCTAGGTGTTAATATACAAGAGGTGGGTCATTATAGCTGTTACTTCAACTATGAACAGGGCGATGCGGGACCTTACGAAGTAATGGTTAGCGTACGTGTACAGGAATCATTACAGCTTCAAAAACAAGGTATGATAGAAACATTTACTGTTCCTGCTGCAAAATATGCTGTATTTGTCACGGAACGAGGACCAATTATAGAGATGGTGCAGCGTGCTTGGGCTGATATTTGGCAATGGTCTCAACAACCAGGCAATAACCGAGCATATACAGGTGATTTTGAATATTATAGCAAAGATATTAATCCAGAGGATGGACAAGCAGAAATTTATATTTCGATAAAATAGCTTTTATGTAACATTAGTCAACTTGAATCACTTTTAGAAGTTTCGAAAAGTAAAGTACCAAAATATTTGTTGACTAGTTTGTAATTCTTAAAAAGGAATGATCAATATGAGTGCAATTGAAAACACTAAGGTGTGGGAAGTATTCGAACAGTATCCTGAACATATTCAGTCGAGACTATTGATTCTTCGTCAGTTAATCTTGGATACGGCAATTGAGATTGAAGGCGTTAATCACGTCGAAGAAACGCTAAAATGGGGAGAGCCTAGTTATCTCACAAAAAAAGGCAGTACAATTAGAATAGGCTGGAAACAGTCAAGCCCAGATCAATACGCCATGTATTTTAACTGCAATACAAAGCTAGTTGATACGTTTAAAGATGTTTATAATGATTTATTCAACTATGAAGGTAATCGAGCAGTTGTATTTGCTGTGAATGATAAATTACCAGTAGCTGAATTAAAACAGTGTATTGCATTGGCTCTCACTTATCATACTCGAAAGCAACTACCAACGCTCGGGATATAAAGAATAAACATTCAAACATTTTTCAGTGAAATATTTTTAGCAAAGGGGAAAAAAAGAGTGAGCTGTATGTTAGCTCACTCATTACTTGTCATAATGTTTTTATAGCAATTTTAGACCTTTTGTTGTTTCAACGTTACTCCATTCCTGTTCTTCTATTTTACGGTGGAATAATTTTCACACATTCTTCATTTGTTTCTCAAAGTACTCATTTTGCAAAATACCCATATGAACGATGTCATACCATGTACCATCTCTAAATAGACTTTGTCTACTGCTTCCTTCCTGATGAAACCCAATCTTGTTGTACAAACTAATAGCTTTATCATTAAATGAAAATACTTTCAAGTAAACTCGATGGAGATTCATTTCATAAAAAGCATAATCCAGTAGTAATTTCAATCCCTCTGAACCATAGCCTTTTCCCCAATATTCCTTTTCACCGATGTCAATAATACATTCAGCATTTCTATTTTTATAATCAATGTTGATTAATGCAACAATGCCTATTGGTGATTCCTTTCCTTTTTCAACCATAATATAGCTTTTCCCTGCATGATTGCCCAAAATAACATGATCTACAAAATCTTTCGTTTCTTCCATCGGATATACATCTAAAGATGGGTTCGTGGAATGCATAACTTCCACATCATTTCTCCACTTGTGATATAGTTCTGTATCTTCTTTGGTCATTTTTCTTAGTTTCACCCTAGATGATTCAAATAACATAATATTCACTCCTCGTATGTTTCGGATTTTGGATTGATTAATTTTTCTAAAGAGAAAAGTAAGACGGATAATTGATCCTTTACTTTTGTTTGGTCATGTCCCAGTTGAAACGTGTCCAACATTAAACCGTTAATAAATGATAGAATATACCTCGCAATTGAAGCAGTAGATTGTTGAGGTCTAAATTCTCCTTTTCGAATACCTTCTTTTAATACTTCTTCTATTGCTTCAGTAGTTCGATTATAGCGTTCAGAAATGTAAGGGAAATTATCTTTATTATTTACGTATTTATTTGATAAAAAGAATTCCGCCTTTGCAAAGAGCAATGTTTGGTCAATTGCCTCAATATAAATTTGCTGTTCTTCAATCCAGTTTTTTAATTGTGGCCAAAGTAGGCCTTCATCAGATGGCACAAAATATTGAATGTCTTTCTGGTCATCATATTTTAAAACTTCGATAAATACATGATTAATATTATCGAAATAGCTATACAATGCACCTCTGGATATTCCAGCTTTGTCCATAATATCTTGCATAGTTGTGCGAACAAAACCTTTCTCGATAAACACCTTCTTAGCCGCTTCTATCAGTTCTTTCTCTCGTTCTTTTTTATATTCTTCACTAACTTTTGGAGCCATAAGCCACCTCCTTAATGAGTGACAAAATGCACATAAAAAACTATACACTATTGTCGTTTATATTTCAGATTATACCGACATTAGTGTATAGTTTCAACAAAATCTTAAAAAATTCACATATAAAAATGTGATGAGTCAGCATTTGGGTGGGTGTTATGTTTACCGGCGATTTAATTTTGTTGTGATTAGTATAGAGCCTCATTATTATTAAAGGCAGTTTTCAAATATATTGCGATTTACTAATGTATGAAAATATTCATCTAGTTGCTCTACGCTTACTCGATTCGGATTTTTACGCATCCATTCGCTTAAAGCAACCATTGTAGCTACATGGAATTCAGCTAACAAGTCATGCGGAACATCAATGGTTTTTGAATTTTGAATAAATTTTAACGAGTCATTTTTCAGTAATCGCATAGAGTAAGTTGTCATACAGTCAAAGAAAAGTTCATCACCTCGTTGAGCATGAACTAGCTTATCGGATTTGGAGTCTTCAAAAAATTCACCAGACCAAAAAAATGGCTGTAAAAATCTTTTTTCCAATGGAATATCCCAATAGCCCTCGATAATCTCATTTAATCCGTACTCTAGCAATCTAAATTTGTCATCGAAATGTTTATAAAACGTAGAACGATGAACCATTGCCTTTTCGCAAATTTGATCGACTGTCAACTTAGAAAACAATATCTTCTTTTCTGTCATGAGGTCAAACATAGCTTTCCATAGCAATTGCATGGAGCGACGTTTTCTTAAATCCATCCGCATTCACCTATCTTTTAATAAATTTCTCCAACATTTATTCAATGTTGTCTCCAAACTACCCAAAGTAGAAAAATTGAATATATTTCACGATGAAATATACTTCTATAATTGAAAACGCAACAACATTTATATGAAAGGAAGGAACACTACATGAACTTACATTTGCAAAATATAAAACGAACACCCATCATGATTGCTCTAATGACAGGAGCATTCGTAGCAACATTAAACGAAACATTACTAGGTAATGCCTTCCTGTCCTAATGAGGGAATTACATGTTGGGGCAACTACAATACAATGGCTAACTGCAGCTTATCTGCTCGTTGTTGGCGCACTTATTCCTGTAACAGCTTTAATTCAACAATGGTTTACTACGAGACAACTATTTTTCATGTCAATGATTACCTTTTTAATTGGTACAATTATCGCTGCATTGTCACCTACTTTTATACTGCTTTTAGTTGGCCGTATCGTTCAAGCCATTGGTACGGGATTAATCATCCCATTACTGATGAATACGTTGTTAATGATCTACCCTGCTGAAAAACGAGGTTCCATTATGGGAGTGCTCTTTTTATTATTTACATTTGCACCCGCTATCGGACCTACCCTTTCAGGCATTATTGTTGAAGCATTAAACTGACGCTGGCTATTCTATATCGTTATTCCAATTACACTGCTCTCTATTATCATTGGGTATTATTATCTCGTAAATGTAACAGAACTCACAAAACCCAAAGTTGATCTTCTTTCCATTATTTTATCAACATTAGGTTTTGGCGGTGTAGTGTAACGCAGCTTATATTACTGGTATGAGAACTGGAGCTGCGGGAGCCTTAGGTGCTAAATATTTAGCTAGAGAAGATGCGGAAAACTTATTAATTGTTGGTGCTGGGAATCAAGCAGTCTTCCAAATTGCTGCTGTATTGACAACAATGCCAACTATTAAAAAAGTACGAGTAGCTGCGCAGCAACTATCTAACGCAAAAAGTTTTGTGGAAAGAATCAATTCTAAACTTAAACATCAATTCGACATAAACATAGAGGATATCTTATTTGAAGCTGTAGAAAATTTAAAAGAAGCTGTACAGGATAGTCATGTTATTATTACGATTACTCCATCGAGAAAACCAATCATCAAAAAAGAATGGCTTCAAAAAGGGACACATATTTCATGTATAGGCGCGGATATGGAAGGAAAGCAAGAAATAGATGCTGAAATACTAACCACATCCTTACTGTTTGTAGACGATTTGAAACATTGTAAAGAGGTTGGTGAAATTGAAATTCCGATTAAACAAGGTATTATAGCTGAAACAAATATCATTGGGGAACTAGGAGATTTAATCGTTGGCAAAGTTAAAGGAAGAACAAGTAATGATCAAATAACAATTTTTGATGCTACTGGCATGGCACTTTTAGATATTGCAACGGCTGATATAGCATTGAAACAGGCAGAAAAAAATGAACTTGGCACTACATCAAACCTTTAAAAGGAGATAATAAAATGACTTTACACTATCAAGAAATCCTAGATGCGTATACACGTATTAAGAAATATGTCCCAACAACACCTTTAGAAGAATCTTATTATTTAGGGGATGAAAATCAACACTATTTCTTTAAACTTGAATCATTTCAAAGAGCTAAAAGCTTTAAAATTCGAAGTGCATTCAATAAAATGATGACACTCACAACAGAAGAAAAAGAACGTGGCATTGGAACAATTTCTTCAGGTAATCATGGAAGCTCTGTTAGTTATGCAGCTTCAATTCTTGGTATCCAAAATGCAAAGGTGATTGTTCCTAAAAGCACACCGCAAAGTAAAATTGATAAAATTAAATACTTTGGTGCTGATGTTATGCTAATGGGAAATAGTTATGATGAAGCACATGCTCTTGGAATGACCTATATAGAGGAAAATGGTCTTACTTTTATAGATGCATATTATAGTGACCCTAAAGTATATGCTGGCCAAGGAACCATTGCATTAGAAATTCTAGAGCAACAACCTAATATTGATACGATTGTTGTTCCAATTGGCGGAGGAGGTTTGATTACAGGTATTGCAGTTGCTGCGAAATCTATAAAGCCAGACATTCGTATTATTGGCGTCCAAACAGAGGCATGTCCCACCATGATAAATTCTTATAAAGAAAATCACTTCTTCGAAGAATACCCTAGTAAAGAGTCAATCTGTGATGCTCTAATTGGTGGTATAGGAAAGCTAAGTTATGAAATGGCAAAAGATTATGTTGATGAATTTATACTAGTTTCAGAGGAGAGTATTGCAAAGGCTGTTAGTTTTATGGCAAAGGAAGAAAAATATATTGTAGAAGCTGCAAGCTCTACTACTATAGCTGCAGTAATGGAACATAAAGAACAAATTTGCGGACAAAACATAGCACTAGTTATATCCGGTGGCAATATTGATGGCAAACTATTATCTTCTATTTTGGCGAAATATTGAAATTTCATAGTTGATTTACTCTAGAACTAATATCCATTAAATTATTTTTTATTCTTCAACTTAAAAGGTTCTTTTGATTCATACTTACGAAGTACCGTATGACATCAAAAGAACCTGTTATAAAAATTACTACTATCTTAGAGTATCCCATATTTAATTCTTTCAGCTGAAGCTACAAGTGAAGAATCAATTTACTGTTACAATGAATTCATTATTTTAAATCATAAAATTCCATATCGCTGATTAGTGATAATAGAGATTTGAAAAAGTTAACTTGCCTTTGATCATCCCAACCTTCTTCAAAGTCAGCCATCAACCAAATACCTTCATCCAAGAATATATGCCTTACAACGTCATGCCAATACTTTCTTTCAATATCTATAATCTCTACAAACTGAAAATATCCTTTTTTAAATAAGGTCCATTGTTTAATATCAAATATACGGTCAGGAGCTGTAGCCAATGCATTGTGGAAAAGAAGCAATGCTAGTGCTAAATCATAGATTCTTGGTAAAAAGACAGCGTTATCCGGGTCAATGAGATAAGGCTTTGCATTGTCATTATATATTAGATTATCTGCCTTATAATCATAGGGTGTAGCTACAGCTGGTAATTTCAAAGACTTTAAGGTCTCTTGCTGTTCAATAATTCTGAGCATCTGTTCACTTAAATGACCTTCATCCAGTGAAATTCCCCTCTTCTTAGCATGACCTATTATTTCTTCCAAATCCTCTTTTATTTCCTGTTCCTCAAAATCAAACTCATCATAGATACTCAGACCTTCTTCATTATTCTTAGATGATAAGGAATGAATTTGACCAAGCAACTTACCAGCCTCATAGATTTCCTCATCTTTCCCTGTATAGGACTTGCCCTTAATAAACGGATAAACTACCCAAGCTGTTTCATCTATTTGTTGAGGATTGTCAACACTCATTGGGACAGGAGCCACAATTGGAACACCCATTTTATGCAATCTTCTCACGAAATTTGCAAGCTTCATTGCATCTTCAATCGGCGATACCGTCTTTTTAACAATGTAAGACTCCCCTCCTTGTTCCACCTTGTAAACAGGAGCAAACGGATAAATACTTTTTGGTTCTTCAGTTACATCAAACTGAAATGTTTTTAACACCTTTTTATTACTCATAAACACACTTCCTTAACTTTTTTATCTTTATAAACTTAGTATTTGCTTACTCATACTATTTGACAGTGCAGTTAGGGGAAATGACATCCCACTTTCCAAATAGCGTCAAGCCAGCTACACTAGCTAAAAATGTAGAAGCCTCGTTATCAAGCTGACATCTATACTGTGGTTCGTACCCCTTCTCATAGGCGTATTTACAGATTGAACGCACCACTTTGCGCGCATGACCTTTTCCTCTAAAAGCTGCCAAAGTCAGTACACCAAGATCCGCAATTTGCACATCTTCTTCCCAAGGATAAATACTGGATGCACAGACCAAGCGATTATGCTCAAAAGAACCAAACGCTGCCCAATGAGCCAACTCCACAAAAGCGTCATCCAAATCTTGTTCAGTGGCGGAGGATTCAAACTCTGAGAAAATCGCATCATCTTGTTCTGTTAATTGCCGCACTGTATCTTCCAGGTTCTCTTGCAACAAGATGCTCTTTTCTGCTTCCGAAAAATAAAAAAGATAATCCGCTCCATGTAGTGTGACTCCTCCCTCATTCAATTTCTTGCGGAAGGCTAGCTCAGAAAGCTCTTGTCCTTTAGAAAGGTTTAACTCCTCAGCCATTTCAGGTGTTAAGACTGCCAATACCCGACCATCAGCTGTTTCCAGTACCATGACCCGACTGTCTTCACTCAGGTCATGGTTGATGGTGACAGTAAAAATTCCATCGTTGTAGATAACGTCTCCATTTAAAAATTGCGACTCCCAAAAGTCAGTTATCGTTTGTGAAAATAAAAGCATATTTATTCCCTCCTATAGATAAAATTCTATTCATTAAATTTCATCCCATGTTTTTTCGGCTAATCATTTTCCCAAGAAATTCACCCCAAAAAATTAGCACGAATTAGTAGTATTATAAAGCTTGACATTATGTGAAACTCAAGTTTTTTCAAAAGTCCTTTTGGTCCAAAAGATTGGATTGCAAAAAACTTCGGTTCCGCTAATAGATAGCTTTCAAAATTAATATGGTTGTAGTGGTTTCGTTATTAACAACCTCAAACTAAAATCCATTCAGCCAAACTCCCCTTTTCCTGTTAGCTTCCTTGAAGCGCTATATTCAGCATTTCACCGCAGAAAATGAAAGATTAATAAGTTCTTTCATTGGGGTAAATACCGAATTTGAATAATAATTCTAATTATTTGTTCCAAAGATTAGTAGGACATAAAGGGGGAGTTTAGGAGAATTAGTCTTATTTGAGGGTTAACCTATATCATAAAATCAAAAGAATTCGTTTACGGGTGTACATTAAAGAAAGTATTTAAAGAAATAGATTCTCCCGTATAAATCCTCCTGATAAAGAGTATTTGGGAATTTGCCATTTATATTTCGAGGATTTATGGCGAGATTTATTAGAAGCTAATCCATAGAGCCAATTCTTAATCGCATAAAGTTGGAGGTATTTTTCTTTTCATTATCAAATCGAAAAAAATTTGAACTTCACATTATAGCCCCCTTTTTTACGGTTAAATTCACACTTTCTTTTACACGTGAAAGAGCTATTTAAACTAGTGATGGGGTTAGTACGAATAAAATATGATTAGGTTCATCACTCTTGTTCAAAAATCGGTGTTTAACATTTGGGGGAATCCGTACAACATCACCTTCATCTAAAAAATATTCGATTCCTTCTAGTTCAACATATGCTTGACCTTTCATAACCACAGCAATCTCTTCTTTATCGTCATGTGAGTAATGACTCTCTGTAGTAGCAGTATTTGCATTCAAATCCATCATTAAGAGTTCAATATGCGCCTTCATAAAGTCTGGTGTTAATACATCATAGACAATATGGTCGCTATTTTCGCGATATATTTTCTTTCGATCTTGCTTTCTGGAAATGAGTGAATCTGTATCAATTTCATTAACAAACAGAGTAAAAAGTGGCACGTTTAGTGCTTTTGCAATTAGCTCTAGCACACTTAACGATGGATTTCCTTGTCCTCTTTCAATTTGGCTAATAAGTGATGTACTAATTCCTGCATAATCAGCAAACTCACGAATTGTCATACCATTTTTCTTACGATAGTTTAATACTGTTTGTCCTAAGCGATGATTTTTCATGACAAAATGCCCCTTTTAAAATAATGTATGTTTGTTGTCTTTTGTGCTGACATACTAAACATGGAGAAAAAATGCTTTTTTCAATAACATAAATATTTTACACTTACACTTGTATATTATAATGTATTTTTTCCATTATAGTAAACAAACCTAAAGGGGGAAACAGTCTTGAAATCACCACTTATTTCATACACAATCTTATTTTTGGGCGTATTTGCATTGTCTACTTCAGCAATTTTTGTGAAATTAGCAGATGCACCTGCAACAATTACAGCATTTTATCGGATGCTTTTTGCAGCAGTAATGCTTTTACCATTTTTATTAGTAAATAAAAAGAACTGTAAAGAATTAGGTTCTTTATCTAAAAAACAATTGGGACTTGGATTACTCTCAGGTTTATTTCTAGCAGCACACTATTTATTGTGGTTTGAATCATTAAATTACACATCAGTAGCAAGTTCAACTGTCATCGTCACATTACAGCCCCTTTTTTCGATGGTTGGCGGTTATTTTCTATTCAAAGAGCGCTTCAGTAAAGGGGCTATAATGGGCTGTCTCGTTGCAATTGCCGGTAGTATCGTCATCGGATGGCAAGATTTCCAAATTAGTGGACAGGCATTATTTGGCGATATACTTGCTTTTATTGCAGCAGGTGTTATTACGGCCTACTTCTTCATTGGGCAGTATATTCGAAAAAGGCTATCTCTTATCCCTTATTCAATCATCGGTTATACTAGTAGTGCACTATTTTTAAGTATTTTCGTTTTCAGCCAGCAAACTTCTTTTGTTAATTATTCCGCACAAACATGGCTGTCCTTTTTTGGATTAGCGTTTATTGCAACAATTTTAGGGCAAACGATTTTTAATTGGTTGTTGAAATGGCTAAGTACCTCTGTTATTTCAATGAGCATATTAGGAGAGACGCTTGGAACTTGTATACTCGCTTATTTCATTTTGGATGAGGTTATTTCTCTACAACAAGGTATAGGAATCGTACTCATCTTAATCGGACTAGCATTATTTTTACTACAGCAAAGAAATAACACATAATAATGAAGAATTGTTATAACAGATTTCACCACTGAGATTGGAACAAGGAAACTTTTTCGGAATATCGATTTAATGTAAAAGATACCTCAACATTAGAATTCTTCGTATTACAACAGACTTACATAATTAAAGCCGATTTTTCTCTTAGATAAAAAAATCGGCTCGTTTTATATTGAAATTAGCATAGTGTATATTTTCGTTAAAATGTGGGTGTTACTCATGATTTTGAGACATAGAAAAATTAAACGAAACTATAACTTTGATAGGTCTTGGATGTCTTTTTGAATGGTGAATTACAAATTTAAACTTATTGACGCGTCAGATGATATTATCTTTAAGTTCACCGATTCATCCGCATGTGTTTCCAATATACGATTAGTATCAATAATTTCTTTAAGCCTCTTAATTAAAATCAAGATTATCATGATTAGTTTCTTTTTTAGCTACAGGTGCATTTTTCCCAATCATCACACATATTACAACAACTAAAGCTAAAACAACGGTTACCCACGTGATTGACTCCCCTAAGAACAATACCGAAAAACCAATCATTAAAAATGGCTGTAAATATTGTATTTGACCTACTCTCGCAATTCCACCTAAAGACATTCCAGTATACCAAGCAATATATGCAAAAAATTGACTCACAATTGCTAGGTATAACAAACTAATCCAAGCTTCTATAGGTGCTTGTAGCATATCAACAGATAAGCTTAATCCTACAGGAATTACAAAAAACGGAGCACCAAATACAATAGCCCAAGCAATTACTTGCCAACTACCTAGCTCTTTAGAAAGTTTTCCACCCTCTGCATAGCTTAATCCAAGTAATAAAACTGCTGCTAGCAGTGCAATATCACCCTTTTGTAATTGACCTAATCCTAAATACATAGCATACACAACAACAGATATGGCAGCTATTACGCTAGCAATCCAATAACGCTTTGTAAGTCTCTCGCCTCCACGCCAAACCGCAAATCCAGCTGTCACAAGTGGTAATAAAGCTAGTTCAATTGCTCCATGTGATACGGGTAATGATTTCATCGCAAATGTTGTTAATAGCGGAAAGGCAAGCGTAGCTCCAATTGCTACAATAAATATACCCTTCATATGTTTCTTATTAGGTATTTTTTCTTTTTTTATGATAAACAAAATAACAACAATAATTGCCGCCATAACTGTCCTACCTAAACCAACAATTGTTGCCCCAAAATATGGTACAGCAATGCTAGTCGCAGGTAGTGTAAAACTAAAGCAAACAATACCAATAAACCCCAGTATCATTCCTTTTTTTATAGCCATCGAAATCCCTCCTTTAAGACTGCCCTAAAGTAGTCCATACTTATAGTTAAACGAATTAACTAACTAATCATGATTGTAATGAATAATGACTCTTTTCCAAAGAGCAATAATCCACATCTGTCCTGGGACAGATTCCGAGGAGGGTATAAATGTTATCAACATATAAAAGGATTTTGGAATGGATTAAACAACAAATTAAAGAGGAACAATTAAAAGCCGGAGATAAGTTACCTTCTATTCGAATAATTGCCGAACATTTTCAATGTAGTAAAAATACAGTTGTAAAAGCATTATTAGAACTGCAAAAACAACATATTGTGTATGCTAAACCTAAAAGTGGCTATTACATTATTGATGATTATCAAGTACCTAGCCTAAAGGAAAAAATAGACTTTTTATCTGCAGGTCCAGATGAAAGCGTTATCCCATATGAAGACTTTCAACATTGTATAAACAAAGCAATTGATCATTATAAAGTACAATTATTCACGTACAGTGATCAACAGGGTCTCTATTCTTTAAGAAAAGAGTTGGTGAATTATTTGCAATATTTACAGGTGTTCACAAAACCTGAGCGTCTTGTCATTACTTCTGGATCACAACAAGCGTTACATATACTATCAAATTTACAATTCCCAAATAGAAAGAAGAAGATATTAATTGAGCAACCGACGTATTTTGGTATGATAGACACCCTACAATTAAATCAATGTGAAATATTGGGGATTGATTTAACGATGGACGGAATAGATTTCGAACGACTAGAATCCCTGTTCCGAAACAATGATATTAAATTTTTTTATATTGTACCAAGGTGCCATAATCCACTTGGTCACTATTATACAAATAAAGAGAAGAAAAAAATCGTTGCTCTTGCAGAAAAATATGATGTATACATTGTTGAAGACGATTACTTAGCCGAACTAGATGTTGATTCAAAAGCAGATCCTTTGTTTACCTACGAACCGAATGAGCGAATTATTTATATAAAAAGCTTTTCAAAGGTATTTTTACCTGGATTACGCATTGCTACTGTTGTCCTTCCTGAAACAATGGTCAATTCCTTTGTACGATATAAATTTAGCTCTGATTTTAATACATCTGCACTTTCACAAGGTGCACTAGAAATCTATTTGAAAAGTGGGATGTTTCACTATCATTTAGAAAAAATAAAACAATTGTATATAAATAAAATGAAGATATTAATAAACGCTTGTACAACATATTTACCAAACTTTATATCATTTACAAAACCTAAAAGCGGTTTTTATCTCACCATTTTCTTACCTTCGCATATTGATGTTGATGATTTGATTTTTCTATTGCAAGAAAAGTGTATATACGTAGACAATGCTTCTAGAATGTACTTAGATGGTAACAAAAAGAAAGCAATCCGACTAAGTATTTCACAAGTAGAAGAAAAGAAAATAGAACTTGGTATTCAACAATTAGCAGCTTGTATAATCGAAATGTATAAGAAAACTAAAGATTATCCAATATCATTTAAGCCTTATCTTTAAAAGAGCGGATAGGATAGACTGACACTCTTATTATTTAGAGAAATACCCCGTAGATGTTAGATATAATAACTACTACGGGGTGTTTATACTACTTTCAATCAATTTCGTAGCAACCATGACTTTTTCCATCTGAATGAAAATGAATTAGAACTATTAATATTTGAGACTGCTAGAAATCTATATAGTTGCCAAATATTCGTTATATCTTTTATTAATTCTCTCCGGAACAGATAAACCAATTTCAGCTAATTTTGTCTGTATAGTTTCAAAGCATTTTAAACAATCCTGTTTTTTATTTTGCTCAATTAAGAATTCTAACAGTAGAAACATATACTGTTCATTGAATTCATCTAGCTCTAACAACTTTTGTAAGCAATTATATTTCAAAAGAGAATTAACAGCGTTTGTACTTACAACATACTCTTCAAGCGCATGCAATACTCTTTGCTTTAAGCGGAGTCTTATTTGAATAGCCCATGAATATTCTTCCTCCGCTAAAAAATCACCTTCATAGCAATTTAGTAATTGCTGAATTGACGTCTCATCATGATTCTCCCGGTCTAGTAAGTTATTGAGTTCATCATAATCACTTTCAATTTCAGCATTCAACTGATAATGATTATTCACTAATTGAATTGGATCTTTTAGGCCATTTTCTTTTAGAAGCTTTCTTAATAGATAAATCGTTGTATGTAAATTACTTGCTGCCTTTTCTACAACTAAGTCTGGCCATAGCTCATCTATAATAGCGACATTTAATATAGGCTTTTTTTGGTGAAACAAGAAATATAAAAATAGTTCGCTCACTTTTCTTGTACGCCACTTCACCACCTCATGCTGTAAATCAAGTAAGTAAAAGCTACCCAAAGTATGTGCATATATCCTTTTGCTCTCTTGCTCTTCCTTTACTTGTAATTGAAGCCTTTGATGCGCTTTTGTCAATGCTTTAATGAGTCGTTTCTCATGCACAGGCTTCAACAAATAATCTGTTGCCTCCACATCAAATGCATCCACCGCAAATTGAGCATGTGCTGTAACAAATATTATTTGCAAGGATGGCTGTCTTCTTAATAACTGTTTTGCCACCTGTAAGCCATGCATATCAATCATTTCAATATCTAAAAATATGATATCAATAGATTCTTTTTCAATATAGGCAAGGGCATCTACTGCATTCGTAAATGCGCCCTTAATAGAAATTTGGAATTGTGAAAGTCGATGTAACATAATACTTAAAACATCAATAGCCATCTTTTCATCATCTATGATAATAATATTCATGTTTCATATCACCCTCTGGTAATAGTATTAAAACGGTCGTACCCTTTCCTTCCTCACTATATAAGCGAAGGCTAGCATTTTTTATTAATTTGAATTTTTTTAATGGATTTAAAAAACCAATACGAGAGCTTTCTTCATTTAATAATTGTTGTAGTTTTCTTTCTGACATACCTACCCCATTATCATATATTTTAATACGAATAAATTGTCCTTCTCGTCGGACACTTACCTCTATCGTACCACCCTCTTGTTTTTTGGATATACCATGAAAAACAGCATTTTCTACTAATGGCTGGATGGATAGTGCAGGAATCATTAGCTCAATAGATTCATCAATATCGTATTTGACTACCAATCGATCGCCAAAACGCATCTTTTCTATATATAGATATGCTTTTACAAGCTCTATTTCCTCTTCAATCGAAACAAAACTATGGCGATAATGAACATTAAGTTTTGCACGGAAATATGTCGCCAAACAGTAAAGTGCTTCTCTCGTATTATCTATATTAGTATAGCTTAATCCAATTATTGTATTAAGTGTATTATAAACAAAATGCGGTGTTACCTGTGAATACAAATAATTCATTTCCACTTCGATTGCATCTATTGAAGATTGACGAACAGCTAGTAAAGATTCAATACGAATTAATAATTCATCCATCGCAATAGGCTTCTGTAGATAATCATTGGCACCAACCTGTAACGTTAATACTAAATCAGAATGCTTCATAATGGCCGTCAATATTATAATTGGTAGCTCTAACATGTCATATTGTTTTCGTACTTGCTTACATAATTCAAACCCTGACATACTATCCATCATTAAATCTATTAACATACAATCCACTTGATTGGTTTTAATATAGTTCATTGCATCAAAGCCATTATCAACCGCTATCACTGTATATCCCTTTAAAGCCAATACGTCAGCTAAAGCTTTAATATTAACATGGTTATCATCTACCACAAGTATTTTTTTATCATTTCCATTATAGATTAGTGGTAATTCAAGCTTTAGTACTTCTGAAGTTATATTTGAAACAATTGCAGGTGATTGTTCATTGCTCTCTTGCTCCTCTGAAGCTAGCGGCATCGTATATGTAAATGTTGTGCCCTTCCCAAGCGAGCTTGTTACATGAATTTCACCATTTAACTTTTCTACAATATTTTTAGCAATACTTAAACCTAAACCTAGACCTTCCTTTTTGTGATCACTTTTTACTTGATAAAATGCATTAAAAATACGCTCTAAATCCTGCGGTGGAATACCAGAACCTGTATCACTAACTTCTATAATCATATGTTGATGATGAACATATGCAGTTACTGTAATTTCTCCAATTTTCGTGTGCTGTATGGCGTTGTGCAATAAATTATATAATACCTGCTTAAAGCGTAATTCATCTGTAAACATGGCTGGTAGTTCAATGTCAACATTAGTGACGAGACGTAAGTAGTTATTCTTTGACATTATACTTCGAATTTCTGCTACTACATCATTTATAACAGCTATTGGCACTTTCCGCGGAGACACCCGCACTTCTCCAGTCATTTGATTAGATGCAAATAATAAATCTTCTACTAAATGACTTAAACGCTGTGTAACATTATGAATTAAAATTACCTGCTCCTGTTGGGTGCGCTTCAACGGTCCTTGAGCACCTTCCATTAACATTTTTGATAGATTTAAAACACCATTTAATGGCGTTCGTAATTCATGGGAAGTTTTAAGTAAAAATTCATCTTTCATTTGATTATGTGCAAGCAATTCTTCTGATAGTTCTTGAATTCTCATATATGCTACATTGGAACGGTAGTTTAACAATAATGCAAAGCTTAATAGCACAAGTAAAAACAACACAATTTCACTATAATCAAATGGCATATCTGTAAAGAAATTTAAAATCAACAAAGTTGTATAACAGCAAATAGCTGTCAAAACTATTACTATATATCGTACTCCCTCAAGACGTCTCAGCATAACACGAATTAAAATCCACACATTATACAATACAACTGGTGCTGTAAGAGCTAAATATACTATTTTCCTAAATATGACCGCCTCTTCTGAAGTAGCTCTTTGATTTTGAGTAAAAGGGTTGTATATACCATATATGACAAAAACAATACCTAATAAAATTATAATTGAATAAATAACTGCTTTTTTTGCCAATTGTGGGTACATATGATAAATAAAGAGCGTTAAACAAATAAGCGCTAGTGGTAAAATCCCTAGCTGTAATCGAAGTTGATCAGCAGTAAGAAGCATAGGGGTAAATTGGAAAAACAATTTCTGATTAATAACAGACATATAGAATCCTAATAGTATTGTAAATAACCCAAAAAACAGTTCTTCCTTTCGCTTGCGGTTTTGTCCATAAGATATGACATAAATTAACCCGCATATAATATATCCGATACTAACTAAAGCATCTAACAGAAGTTTTTTCAGGTAATTATATTGAATAGCTTCCATTGTCCCGAATTCCACCGGGTATATAATTCCCGCCTGTGGAAAATGAAAATTTGCTACTTGTATGAGAATATCGAGTTCTTTATTAGCACTTCTTGCAAAAACAGTATATTTATCATCATTTTCAGTTCGATAATCATTTAGTGTTGTGCTAGGATTCCCCTTTGCCCCCACTTCTACACCGTTGATAAATACGCGATTTGATTGCCGTATCGTTCGAAGATATAAACCATATTGTCCTTCAATAGGTACCTTTATTTTAATATGATAAGTCCCCACCGCAATCCCTTCTTCATTTGGCTGCACATATTTATACCAATTTTTCGGAACATCGATGTCAATACGTTTATTTTTATAGGTATCTAGTGACTCCCCTGATGGTATCAAGACATTTGGATAAAAGGACCACTTCCCCTCCAATTTTATGGGACTCTGTAATTGCTCACTATCAATAGTTGCGATTCCATCTTTTACAACCTGGGGATTTTCGGAGAAATAATGTCGATTCCCCAGTAAAAAGACAAAAGTGAACAACATGACAATGCTTACAATAATAAGGATATTCTTTTTCATTCTTGTCTCCTGTTATTATCAATATAACGCTACATATTCTAAATTTTTATATCAACTCCATTTCAAATACTATCATAATTTGCATGAACAAAATCTGAACAGAGAATCATTTACCTTTTAGCTCTATCCTTTTCAATCGAATAGGTGAAAGTGATTAACTCCCGACCTCACAGTAAAGTAGCCAATGGGCGTTTCACCCAAAGGCTCTCACAGAACCGTACGTGAACCACTCGATTCATACGGCTCTTATTATTCAGCTATTAAGGAATCATTCCAAGAGCCCAATGAGGAAACAATTTGGGCTCTCTTTTTGCAAGTTTTTTGAGCCATTTTTCTGCACGTAACCGATAACCTTTTAAATTACCATCCTTGCCCATTTTACTAATTTTCGATATAAGCACTCAATAGAATAGTTCACCTCCGCACTGAGAAAATATACAAAACTACTCCCACCCAGCTTTATATTCATATTGACTGTTAGCCACACCCACTATTGAACTTAGCTTTAAAGGCAGGGAAGATTTATTTTTTCCATTACTCTTCTACACTGGTAAATTCGTTTTCTCCCAGCCAAATAAATGGAACCCCTAGTAATCTATTCATAATGATTGACATCTTCATGAATAGTGCTAATATTGGAAATAAATTAAATAAAATAAATAACTTATCCGCTAGGGGTGCCTTTGTAAAGGCTGAGATTGAAGTGTGACTTCGGGACTCTATGAACCTGACCTGGTTAATGCCAGCGTAGGGAAGTGGTATACGGAAATTTGTCCTTTTCATCTCCAGCCACTTTCTTTACCAAAAAGAAAGTGGCTTTTTTGCATCCTACATTTGGAAGGCGGGTAAGTCTTAAAGAGGTGACCCCCATTACTCTATTATCAAAAGCGATTCATCTCATTTCTAATGGAAAAATGCCAATGGAACAACTAAGTGAAATTTTAGCAGACATCCATCCATATGCCGACGCTATCCATTTGCGTGAAAAACAAATGACGGCAAAAGAATTATATGAAGCAGTCAACCTGCTTTCCCGAGTTGGCGTTCCGTTATCCAAAATAATCATCAATGACCGGGTAGACGTTGCCGTTATTACAGGTGTGGAAGGAGTCCAACTAGCCTATCATAGTTTGAATGCATCTATGATTAAAGCCAACTTTCCTCAATTGACGGTTGGCTGTTCCATTCACTCGGTCGAAGAAGGAAAAAAGGTTCAACGCTTGGGAGCCGACTATGTGATATATGGTCATATTTTTTCTACCCAATCAAAGCCAGGATTGGAACCAAGGGGTTTTGAGGAATTAAAAAAGCTTACTGGTTCACTAGATATTCCTGTTATTGCAATCGGCGGTATTGCTCCTGAAAATACTAAACAGGTAATAAACAGCGGGGCCGACGGTATTGCTGTGATGTCAGGCGTTTTAAACGCCGATGATCCTCTATCTGCAATAAAAAGCTATCAAAAAGAAGTTAAAATGGAGATGTGATGAGTGAAAAATACATTTGATGTTGCCATTATCGGGGGAGGAATTAATGGCTCTTCCATTGCCTATCAACTTTCTAAACTAGGAAAAAAAGTCGTCATTCTTGAAAAAGGAACTTTGGCTAACGAAGCCTCCAGTGCAGCAGCAGGTATGCTGGCAGCACAGGCGGAAATGGAACACGACGGTCCATTTTTCCAATTGGCATTAAAAAGCCAGGCGATGTTCCCCTCCATCACTAACGAATTACTGACATATACGGGGATCGATATCGAATTTGTGAATAAAGGCATGTTAAAAATTGCAGAAACGGAAGAATTAGCTACAGCGTTAAAAAGTCAGGTATTGTTCCAGCAGAACTGGGATTCCGGCATCCAATGGCTCGATGCAACACTAGTAAGAGAAATGGAACCTGCATTAGCACCAACTGTTGCCGGTGCTATGTTCCTTCCAAATGACGGCCATGTGCAGCCTGCAAAATTATCACTTGCCTTCGCAAAAGCTGCAGAGCATTTTGGTACAGAAATCCGCGAAAATACAGAGGTCCTTTCTTTTATCTATGAAAACGGCGTTGTCAAAGGAGTAAACACATCAGCGGGAGCCTTCTATTGTGAACAGGTCGTTGTCGCTACCGGCGCCTGGGCTGCCGATTTAATGAAAAATACGGGAATCAACCTGACCGTTTATCCTGTGAAAGGAGAATGTTTTTCTGTAAAGCCGAATAAGCCGATCGTTCACAGGTCTATTTTTTCAGATAAACGCTGTTATTTTGTTCCTAAGCGAAATGGCGAAATTTACATTGGGGCCACAGTCGTGGAAAATACGTTTGATAAACAAGTAACAGCTGGAGGAATTGCTACCTTGATTGAGCAAGCCGTGAAGCTGATTCCCCAGCTGAAAGATGCCCCGTGGGAACGGGTGTGGGCAGGAATTAGGCCACAGACAGCTGATGGGATTCCCTATATTGGCGAGCATCCTACTATTAAGGGGCTATTTGTAGCTGCCGGACACTATCGAAACGGAATTCTATTAAGCCCGCTTACTGGCAAACTCACAGCCCAGTTGCTTACAGGTCAAGTGGAAGATGAACAGTTTCTTTCTGCGTTTCGCATTGATCGATCTCAAATATCAATTAGTTAGGAGGACAAATCTTGGAAGTGATACTAAATGGAGAAAATTTGAAGTTGTCAGAGGAAATTGTGTACGTTTCGGACCTGCTTGAATATTACAAATTGCTAGATAAAGTAGTTGTAATTGAGGTAAATGGAGAGATCCTGAACAAAGTTGATCATCAGGAAACCCTGCTCTCTGACCGAGACCGCATTGAAATTGTACATTTTGTTGGAGGCGGATAATTATGTTAAAAATAGGTCCTTATTCATTTCAATCCCGATTGCTGCTTGGAACAGGAAAATACCCTAATTTTGATATCCAAAAGCAGGCTGTTGCTGAATCGGAGTCAGAAGTCCTAACATTTGCCGTTCGGAGAATGAATATCTTTGAAGCGAACCAGCCAAATTTTTTAAAAAAGCTTGATAGTAAAAAATATACTTTATTGCCAAATACAGCAGGAGCCAAAAACGCAGTCGAGGCCGTCCGCATTGCAAAGCTTGCGAAAGCATCCGGCCTTTGCGATATGGTTAAAGTAGAGGTCATTGGATGTGACAAAACATTACTTCCTGACCCTGTTGAAACGTTAAAAGCAACAGAAGAATTAATAAAGGAAGGGTTTATTGTGCTTCCGTACACATCAGATGATGTTGTTTTAGCCAGAAAGCTGCAGGAATTAGGCTGCCATGCCATAATGCCAGGAGCCTCACCAATCGGTTCCGGACGGGGAATCATTAACCCGCTTAACTTGAGTTTTATCATTGAACAAGCAACGGTGCCAGTTATTGTCGATGCTGGTATCGGTTCTCCTGCTGATGCAGCAATGGCAATGGAACTGGGTGCTGATGGAATTTTATTAAACACAGCTGTATCTGCAGCAAAAGACCCTGTCAAGATGGCAAAAGCTATGAAACTTGCTATTGAGGCCGGACGTCTTGGCTTTGAAGCTGGTAGAATTCCGAAGAAACGCTATGCCACAGCGAGCAGTCCTTTGGAAGGGATGAGTATTGGATGAATGATCGCTATTCACGACAGCAATTATTTGCACCAATCGGGGAATCCGGACAGCAAAAAATTTCAGCTAAACATGCATTGATTGTTGGAGCTGGGGCGCTGGGAACAACAAATGCCGAAGCACTAGTCCGCGCGGGAATAGGTAAACTGACGATTGTGGACCGAGATTATGTGGAATGGTCAAACCTGCAGCGTCAACAGCTATACGCTGAAGATGATGCAAAAAACAGGATGCCTAAAGCGATCGCAGCAAAAAAACGCCTGGAGGCCATCAATTCAACTGTAACAGTCGAAGCAATAGTAGCGGATGCGTCAGTGTTTGAGCTAGAAGAAAGGGCAAAACAGGCCGATCTCATGATTGATGCGACCGATAACTTTGAAACAAGAATGATGATGAATGATGTCTCGCAAAAATACTCAGTACCCTGGATCTATGGCGCTTGTGTGGGGAGCTATGGTATTACATATACGATCATTCCTGAAAAAAACCCTTGTTTTTCATGTTTATTGGAAACAGTTCCTATCGGAGGTTTAACGTGCGATACCGCGGGAATCATCGGTCCTGCCGTGCAAATGGTTACTGCCCATCAGATAAGTGAAGCTTTAAAAATATTAGTGGAAGATACAGCAGCATTGCGGAATAAATTAATATCTTTTGATCTTTGGAAAAACCAATATAGTGCGATAAAAGTGGATAAGATGAAAAAAGATGATTGCCCATCATGCGGGAACAATCGGACATATCCCTACCTATCCTTTGAAAATCAAACAATAACAGCTGTACTATGCGGAAGAGATTCTGTTCAAATCCGGCCTTCCGCGAAAGAAGAACAGGATTTAGCCAAACTGGAAAAAGTTTTTTTGCAGCAAGGCGGAAATGTTCAGCGCAACCCTTATCTGTTATCTTATAGTGTCGATAATCACCGTTTGGTTATTTTTAAAGACGGGCGGGTTTTAGTCCACGGAACAAAAGATATTGCGGAAGCGAAAACACTGTATCATCGATATTTAGGATAAAAATTTGAATGAGGCTGGACAAAAAGTTTTTAGCTGTTGAAAAACCCGAACTACATGACGAAATACATTTAGTGTTTCCTAATAGTTCGGGTTTTCTATTTATATTGCGTTAGTAATTTGAAAATTATCCGACTTTCATAATGGACAAATTCGTTATGTCCCAGCCTCTTTTCGTTCGTTTTATGCCTTAAATACTTTTAAAGCAACTGTCAACTGATTATTCCAAGTATTTAACAATTTTTTCAAGTGCTGACCTCATCCCTCCGAAAAAGGATATTAAACCTCTAGAAAAAAATTAAAATGCAGGATGAACAGGAATCCATCATTCATCTTGATTTTTAAAGCCACTCGTGAAGTAGATCCGAGGGCTAAAACAGATTATTTCTTTGATATTTAAAATGTTATCTGGTAGCAAATATCAGGAGAAGAAAAAGGGAAAAGTATATAGAACTTTTGTTTGCTTACGAGCTTTTGAAATTCGTCTTCACAAGCACTGCATAGCAACTCCATTTTTTCTCCATCTTGTACCGCTTTGTTAGGATCATCAGTAATCCTCATTCTTCCAGTAAAAGAATCCCTCTTCAAGTATTTAAACGGTTCATCACCAAAAGTTGTGGATGACTTTTGTTAAAACTTCTACTATGTAAATAGTTGATTGGAGTGGAGACTGGGCGACTCCTCGGGGATCAGCGTCACAGATGAGACCCTGCAGCGCAGCGAAGCGGCTCATCGGACGCCCCCAGGAAGCTCTGCTCTGCGCGAAAGCGAAGCGTCAGCGGCAAAGCGCCCAGTCGGAACGGAAATCAACCATACGTTTTGGTGATGATCTATTTAAACACAAATTTTGGAGGGTACGGTTTAATATTGATGCGGTTTTAATAAATGCTGATTAATATGTCATGCCCCCGGGCTAGGCTTTGTTCATAAAAATGGATTAACTGATCGAGTTCCGCTATAAGTTCTGCGAAAAGCTCCACGGCTTCATCGTCCGCCCAAATATCTGGATAAATCTGTTTGGCTCTAAAAATTGCTGGCTTGAATTGTTGCTGCAAGACAGTCCTATCCATAGAATGAAGAGCTTCTAAAATCCGGGGAAGCTCTTCAGAACCAATGACGCTGAGAAATTCTTCAGTATCCAGCACGTGAACGCCGACAATGGCCTCGCTTAATGGGTGGTTCTCGATTGGCTGTGAGGCAGAGATCCCTGTTAGCAAACAATGCAATCCGTCCCATAATTTATCCATTTCATTTACGGGACAGCTATGATTTTCTATAAGCTCCTCAAGTCGCTTGACGATATGGAAATTATTTAACTCAGCAATTTCATCCGCTAAAGCATTGTTTAACGATAAGTAACTGGCTATAATTCCCATAGTGTATCTTCCCCTTTATTTTCTATCAATTATATCTCATCATCCAAAACGGCAAACCCTCTTCTATGTTGTAGGCTTTTTGGTCCGCCCCATTCCGATGAAAGGGAATTAGCACTAATTATTTCAAATCGTTATTTTATCATTTAGAAGAACGCTTGGCTGATCACAAGCTATTTTATAGACAAATTTTTTCCGTGCAATATGGTAACTTTTATCTTCTCCATAAAAGTTAATCTTCATTTGTTCTAATTCTTCATGGCGATATTCTGCTAATGGCTTTTCTTTTTCATCTCTTTCTCGTTCTGCTTGTTTATTTGCAATAATTTCATCATAAAGAGACGAAGATGCCCAATATTCAGCAACTTTTTGTATTTTTTCATCAAATTCTTGGACATTGCCTTTAAAATAATCATCAATTAATCCGATTTCTTTTGCTTTTAATGTACTTAAGGCAGGACATGTTTCAGTAATTTCAAAAGCTAACTCTTTCCCCAAACGTTTTGGTAATAAATACGTCCAATATTCTGAACCATATAGGTTCCCCATTTTTTTATAATGAGGATTTAACACAACACCTTCTCTTGCAAAAATAAAATCACCTGTAAGACCTAGTATGACCCCTCCTGCACCAGCATTTCCTTGCATAGCAGTCATAACAATTTTATCTGGTGTATTTAGAATTTCAAGAATCATGTCATCAATCGCATTAATATTTTCCCACGATTCATCCCCTTGATTTTCAGCATATTCAATAGTATTTAAGTGAATGCCATTAGACCAAAAATCATGCCCACCCATTAAAACTAATACTTTACTATTTTTTGTTTTAGCTTCTATAATGGCTTGTTGAAGTTTCTTACAGTGTGAGGTGTGCATAGCGCCATTATAAAAATCAAAATGCAAGTATCCTACTTGATTTTTTTCTTTATAGTAGATTTCTCTGTATGTTCTCCCTTCAATATCGTCAAAAGGGTTAATAGGTAATTCAGGAACATTCCTTAATAAATGTGATAGAGTAAGGGATGCTGGTAATTTTATCCCTCCTTTTTTCTTTACGTGACTAATCCAAACACTCCCATCAATCGTTCCTACACATACTGCATCATCACGATAGCCAAGAATTTCCCCACTATTCCCAACTATTCTGTCATCTACATGACAACCGAATAAATAGTACTCTTCACCGAATATAGTATCGAGAACTCCAGGGTTACTATCAGCAGCACGAATTTTTCTTGCAATAGTTTCAGAATTATCACTAAGCCAATGAATTCTACGGTCAGATTGTTTCATTGTTGGTAAAAGTGTACCTTTCACATTTGAATTATTATAATCTAATGGTTCAGGACAATACTCACCCTTTTGATACGCCTTAAACTTCTCCAATAAATCAAGTAATCCTTTTACAGCTGCATGTGTTGCTTCATGTCTGTATAGCGTGCTTTTACTAACTTCACGCATCGAATAATTGTTTGTAGACCAAATATCTCCTGCATCCATTTCCTGCTCTGCTTGAAGTAGTGTAACTCCCCATTCTCTGTCCTGTCCCATGATCGCCCAATCAATAGAAGAAGGTCCTCTATCCCCTTTAATACCAGGGTGTACAATAATACATACATACTTCTTCCAAATTTCCTCTGGGATGGCGGTCTTCAAGAACGGACAGATAATCAAATCTGGCTTTGAAACTTCAATTGCTTGAATCATTGCATCTATTGTTGTGGTGATATGAATATCCACTTCATATTTTCTATCTGTCAATTCAACGTAAAAGCGTTGGCTCATGCTGTTATGTGCGGATGTTATAAATAAAATTTTCATTTTAATCCTCCAATATCTTTCTATTAGGTAGTGATAAACAAAATATAACAGAGCTTGTTATTGTTTTTAGATACAATGTATACCCCATTGAACCAATGGCGTGCGTTTTTTCTGATACTTGATTGGTCTTTTGGTTCGTATTAATGGAGTCCTCCTTATGTGATGATGAGTCATTTTCTAGTTGACAATCATGCATCATATAAGTGGGCATTTTCTATTTCAAGCCCTGAAAATCTTTTTGCAGAAGCGCCCTTTAATTAGGAAAATTTCCCAATGTTCTCATTTTATTTTTTCGAGGGCTGTGAGTCAATGCAAGACACAAAATAAATAAAATTAAAAAACTTCAAAATCACAAAATTGACATATAATAGACAAATTATCAATAATAACCAATTTATAAACGTTGGAAATGTTGATATATCAATAGTCTGAACCACTTTTCAGAAAAAGACTTTTTTGATCGTATTTTTATATAATCACTTTTAGTTTTTCAATTATTCGTCATTTGATGAGTACGCTTTGGTAAAGTAAATTGGTTATAATTTAATCCACTAAGCTGAAGGCGTTTCAGTAAAAGCTTCTATTGCTGATGAGGGAAAATGGACAAAACTAGTCAAAACTTTAAAAAGTGCGAGAAATCAATTCCTGATTTCCCGCACTTTTCTGATTTTCTCACTAAATCTCTGCCTCTCTCATTTACGAAAACAGATAGTTAGCTTTTACATATTAAACTTGTACCAACTGCAACGACTTCTTTACCTCCTGTACATCTTTTGCTAATACGCTCTTCACATTCGATCCGAACCATTCCAATGACGCATCTACCTCCACGATTGAAAGTACTTCTGCTAAGAATTCACCATAATCAATTGCACCTTCAAACAATGGAACCATCCCTTCTCTAGACCCTGCTGCAGCATAAACATTGTTAGGAGCAAAAACATCAAGTTGTGCACGTGAGGCAATATTTTTAAAGTGAAAATGTGAGATATAAGGACGAAGTTGCTTTGTGGCGACAATAGGATTTATCCCTGATTCCCATATATGCAAAACGTCAAAGTTCACGCGTAGGCTTGAGTGATTCGTTTCTTCGAGTAACTGCATCGTTGAAGGTAGATTATCTGTCAATGTGTTCGGATGAGTTTCAACAAGCAAATATTGTCCTTTTGACTCAAGATAATCACAGAGCATTCTAAGCCTAGAAATAAGTTCTTTTCTTTCTTTTTTACTTGTGTCTGAACTGCCATGTTTTCCTACAAATGTACGAATCTTATTCGTTCCCCAGCGCCTTGCAAGTGATGATAATTGCTCTGTTTCAGCCATCATCTCGGTAATTGGTGCTTCTAATGGCAAATAATCACTAAGCATACTCGTTTCCAAACCGTAGGAGCTTAGCCAATCTGCTCCATAATGAAGTTCATCTGCCAAGTTCTTTGCATGAGCACCCCAGAGCTCGATTCCTTGAAAACCTTGATTTTTTGCAAATTGGGCTAATTGGTCAATGGAGTGGAGATGGTGCCGAAACGAGATTGTACAAATAGATAGTTTCATACTATAACCTCTTTCTTATGCTGTAATGTTAACCATGCTTCAAAACATTCTTGTAATCCTTGCTTAATCTTGAACTCAAGGAGATTTTGTTCTTCTAACTTCAAGAAAATATCTTTAGCTAATAATAAATCTTGTGTCATCGCAAGTTTCATCACTCGATACTGAATCGTTGTATAGCCATTCACTAAACGCTCAATATCATCACACCATGTGTCAAAGCTTTCCTCATCGCGGCCAAGTGCTTCCCCAAAAAATGCAAACGCATGTTCATACGCATATTTTCTGATCGCTATAACCGGCAATTGTTTTAATGCAGTCGGAAGTTTTGACATATTTTCTTGTTCTTTTCCTGCAATATACCCTTTAATAATCTCGGTAATTGCATCTGTCAACGGATTACAATGCAGCTTTATACATGTATTAAAATAGGCTTCAACCGTCTCTGTAGTTGGCGCAATAATCGTCTCAGAATTAAAGTAATAACCACCTTCGACAGTTGGCTCTTGGATTGCAGCTAAAATTCTCTCCTTCGGTAAAATCCCTTCCCAGCGAAAATCAGGGTCATACATAAACCATTCTTCTTCATTTTCTGTCGATTCTAGCATCACATAATGAGGGAATGGACGTTGATGAAATTTATTCTCTCGCTCTGGAAGCATCGATAAATCCAGCATCACCATCACATGTTGATATGGAGATTTATTCTCTAATAACTTTAGCAGTTTGTTTGTATTTTCTTGTTTTGATTGCTTGTCGTCATACCATTTGTAAAGCTTGATTCCATAGAGCATTTCATACCATGTTTGAAAGAAATGATGATCAATTTGATCAGAATGGTATGCTAGCACTCCATTATCGAGCACATCAAAATCTGCGTCCCATACTCCAAAATAGTAGGGCCTATGATCGACGTCTTTCGTTTTCTTAATAACCTCACAAACACAGCTTACAAAACAATGAACTTTTATCATTTTTGCCTCCGATTATACTACCTTTTGCTGTTTTTCTAAAAAGCTTGCTAGTGTTCCTACTGTTTTGAAATCTCTTGGAACGAGAACCTCATCGGGAATGGAAATGCCAAGATCCAACTCTATATGAAGAATCAGTTGAAGGACCATAATGGAATCCATATACAAATCCTCATTTAATCGGGCATCTTCATTAAAAGAGGACAGTGTCTGCAACTCTAATGAATTTTCCATAATATCATAGATGCTCTTGATTAATTGTTGTCGCGTCATACTGGTATGCCTCCAAGTTTTTTTCTACTTACTTTTCCATTAGGCAGCTTTTCAATTTCATGAACAAACACAAACTCCATCGGAATTTGATGTGGAGCGAGAAATTTCCGGCACCATTCTCTAAGTTCCATATTATCGATCGGTTCAGTAGACACATATAGTGCGCATACTCGCTCTCCTGATAAGTTGTCTAGTTTCTTATATACGACTGCTTCGACTATTCTTGGGTCATCCATTAACACGGTTTCAACTTCTTGCGGATACACATTCAAGCCTGCTACATTAATCGTGTCATCCATTCTTGCAAGAAAAGAAAGAACATTATCTTCTATAAAGCCAAGATCTTTTGTATAAATTGTTTGTGTAGACAATTCAATGATAATTTCGCTCGGTGTTTGTTTGTCGCCAGCTGTCACCTTCACATGAGGAAGGGGGTAGCCCATTTGTTTCGGATCTTTCACATTAGGATGAATTGCAACACACCCGGATTCAGAGCATCCATACTGCTGTAATACTTGGCGAGATTTCTCTCTTAATGATGTCAACCAGCTATGCGGCATCATAGTTCCTGACGTCATCACACGATCAAATTGTTGATCAATAGGTAATAATCGACTTAATGTATATAGTAACGCTGGAGCCGCATAGAGTATGTGCTTAGGATATTCTTTTAGCTTTTTCAAAATATATTTAGGATTAACGTTCGTAATAATAACTGGCTTTGCTCCTCTTCTTATGCAAGCCAAAACACCACAAATGAATCCATAAGAATGAGTAACCGGACAAGCGACAACAGAATTTGTCAAGGAATCGACAGGTAAAGTCTTCACATAACTTGCAATTTCTTCTTCCACTGAACCCCACGTTCGTTCAATACATTTCGGAGCTCCTGTTGTACCTGAGCTCATTTGAACTAATACGCCTTCTTGGTTATTGGAATGATTTGATAGTTCGATGAACGTATCAATCGATTGGAACATCAAAAGATGACTACCTGCTGAAGAAGCAAGCCGTACAGATCCCTCTTTTGGCGTCGCTGGATGGATTGGGACAACTGATCCACCTTTTTCGCGAATATATAAACAAAGAGCTATATATTGGAAAGTGTCATCCGTACAAATAGCTAGTCTGCGATTGTAACACTCCCTTAGATGCGGTAAGCTTTCATATAGTTCAAATTGCTTCTCGATATCTTCTACTGTATAAAATTGATCATTGACATAAAACATCATCATTTCCCCTTTTTATCCGCTTGCGCCAACGCATTGTTGACGATATGTCGAAAATTACCTTCTTCTTGATTTTGAAGTTTCTTTGTTAGCAAAGATTCAACATAAATTTGTGTGCTAGTATGCTGGAGCTGTTCATTTCTTGAGCATAATGATGGAAAGCGTTCAAAATGCTTCTGTATTCCGTCCTTAACTTGACTCCAAAAATGTGTTTCTGCAAATCCATACTGCTCTTCTAGCAAATAAGATAGTTCACTTAAATGAAACACGAATAGTGTATCCATAGCTAACTCTCGTAAAGCCTCTACAGAAGACATCCAATAATAATGCTCGACAGGTGCATCTTTAAAACAATCGTGTATCGTTTCAAAGTCTGGAACAAGGCTTCTGTCTGCAATGAATTCTTCCATATATTCGATACTGTCATGGAAATCCCTCAGTACAACCCGAGTCGGCCACCCATTTTGATGTAATAAAATCATATTTTGCGCATGGGCCTCCACAGCAATACCATGGGCGACAAGCAAGTGCCACACAGGAATAACACTCACTTCGATCAAGCGTTTTACCCATTCCTCCGTTCCATATCGGCAAAGCCAATCATCAATAAATGGACGCCCATCTATCTCCATCATCATTAGTACCGTAAACGGTACCGCTTCCTCTTCATCCTTCATACACGAGCGCACACTTTCTCGCCATATTGAGCCAAGCTGCCCTTCTAGTTTTCTACTATGTTTGTTTGCATTCGGTTCAAAAATAATCCCTGCATATTCTTCCAGCACAACAAGAGACGCTTCCTCTTGTAAATAGGCGTCTAATTGAATCACCTGTTTAAGCCATGCTGAAATATGAGGAGCAGCACAAACAGCATGAGCATGTAACTTTCGTAATGAAGAGGTATTCACTATATTCATCGAGCATTTCAATTGCGCCTTTTTTGGATTTGAAAAATTCCATAGTGTTCGCACTGATTGGGTTGCCCTATAGTAATCTCCTTGCACATTTAGAGGTATTAGATCTTTTTGCTCCATTAATCTAGCTAGTTCATGCTTCATGTTATGCCATTGCCAAGGATGAACAGGTAAAAACGTATATTCTTCAAATGTTCCATCGAATACCGCTAGCGTTGCAAGAAGGTCTTCCCACAGCAAATGCCCTACCTCTCTTTTCCAAAAGTTCTCTTCCTCTTCAAGAACAGAAATTCGGACGAAGCTTCTTCTCACTGCAACCCATTGAAGGGTAAATGATTGCTTTGCCTCAGGGCCATAGTCTTTATGGTCGTCGATCGTAAAACCAGTTCTGGATTTAAAACAAGGATGATATGGATGTCCTTCAATGATTTCTGATTCTAATTCTTCATAGCTCGAATTTCTTCTCGACATCGGCATTTGGAGATGGCGATCATTCCATTCACAAAGCTTACTCGTTAAATGAAGTTCTTTCAGTAATCGTACTTTATCTTTACAAGTCGAAAGTAATTCATCTACTAGATCCTCAAGCGTTGCTTCTAGTAACGTTTCATCTTTTCCTACTAGGAAAATACTCTCTCCCTGTATTCGGATGCGATCAAATGCCATTCTTCTTCCTTTACAACGATAGGTGCACTTCTGACCAACAAGCGTAAAAATTGAAGTCCATTTATCTAAACGTGTTTCTTCATATTTAATTAGTCCTTCAAAAATCATTGCTTCTACAAGTTGCCGCCTTACACGTAGCTCTCCTTGTTTAGAAGCTAAAGGCTGTAGCTGCTGCATACTCTGCCTCCTCATACTGAAGAACGAACGGATTTGGAATTTTCGTGTATACCGCTTGTTCAAGTTCGGCTTCTAGTTCATCTACATCATGAAACCTTGTTAATAGATTTGCTTTAAACGCAAGCTCTTCTTGTTTTAGAATGTTACGAACGAATGCCTTCCCGAAACCTGTGAATTCTTTTTCTAATAAGTGCAGTTGATCGGTAGACCACTTCAAAAGAATTTTTTCATCGATTAGCTGATCTGCTCCAAATCGGGAAATAACGGGAAACAATTGATTCATAATCAAATAATATGTAAATCTATCATGAATAAGGGCATCTTCGTAAAATAGCTCAGCTGTTTCATGTAAAGAAGGTTCTATTGAAAGAAGTACTTCTTTATATGCTTTTGATAAGTAATAACCTTGGTTATCACGATAATAATAAGTAGTTGGATAACCTGAAGAAATGTTTAACAGACTATTTTGCTGGTGTGCTTCGAGAGCTATCCCATGCTCATCGTATAATCTTAATAATGATTCAATAGCACATTTCCAATAGACTTTAAACCAATCTAAACTTACACTCTCTAAAGAGCGGAATTCTGATTGTGAGATTTTCATAATGAGTTGACACAATTTTGATTTTTCATTTGGTAAGGGCTCTTGCATAAGAGTAGCGATCATGCATATTCCTTCATCATGTCCTTTAGGAAATACGTTTGAGCGAAAAATAACCTCAAACCCTGATTCCGTCTGATTTGGGAACTCTATAGTCATATAGGCTGGGTCATCAATCATCTGGAAATATGGATAATTTTGCAAGAAATTAATCTTATTCATTAACCGAGCCATAACAATTCCAGCTTTTAGTTCATGCGTTCTATTTACCCTCAATGAATTCGTTATTTTTACAGGAATTGAAAACTTATACATCATCTCTTCATTTGGGCTATATACTGTTCTTATCGAAGAGGTTGCTGTATACAATGCCCCAAGCGCACCTTCGTATTTTATCAATCCTTCAGCAAGCGCTTTTTTTACATACTGTTGCTGTAAAAGCCACTGTGCTTGAAGCGGATGCATCGGAATGAGGCAATCTTTCTCTGACATAACAAAATCAGGTTGTGATTTTGTTAAAGACTGATAAATGAGTTCACTCGCACTTTTTTCTAATACAGAGGACTCTTTCACAATTTTAGGGTCGACACGAAAATAGTGAAGTTGGAAAGATCCTTGTAGCTCTGGAGCAAAAGTCATTTGTTGCCAATTTGCCATACCTTGTCTGCTTTTAGGTGTAGGATGAAGCCAATGTCCAAATAAGAGAGACTGCTCAGCTTCAATAAATGTAGCATTTGCTCCATGTTGTTTCTTATCTTCCAAACTGTTTTCAATATAATTTGCCATTGTTTGATAGCTTTCAATTATGCGCAGAATGAGTTCATCAAAATGGGGAGAAAATCCAGGACATCCATCCGCCTTAGTCATTAAATGTAGCTCTTGAATGAGCATGATGAGTATCGTTAATTTATCTTCGACATGCCATTGTTTTTTATTCGTACAATACTTCAACGAGACACCAAATTTATGTCTTCCAACAAGAGATTTGTATTCCACACCAAATGCAATACGGGTGTTTTGTATCGGCAACTCAAGCTCTAACATATGTCCCTCTGTAATCAGGATAGTTAGTCGCTGTTCTGTTATCCACTCCTCCTTTTTGATCCAATGTCCGCTTTTCACTTCTCGTATATAACAATTCATAAACGCCTGAAACGTTGCATTTTCTGCAATCTGTTTAGCAATCTGTTGCATGTAATTAGCCATCCTTTCACAGAATCTTCCACCTAGTAAATGATAATAGTTCTCATCAATTGTTAAAAAAATTTGTCTTCCTAATTAGCAAGACTGATAATAAGAAATAAATGGAAACAAATGTGTTGCTGACAAATGATACACGTTCCTAGTAATTAAAAGAACATTAAAAATTTATAGGATAATAGTAAATTCATAACTACGCGACCCAATTGATAACGATTATCATTTTCAACCATATTTCCATAATACAGGAAATACATAAATGGTCAAATGTCTAAAGACCTATATAGCAATACAAGCCATCGAAATATGTAAAACTGTAGCAGCAGAGATCGTTTCTTATATCACTTATCCGATTTTATTGATTTGTGATCTATTGTGACGACAAAATATTACAAGGGGAAAACGCTATCTCGGAGTGAATTAACTGTTGTTTTTGTATACACATTATTTTATATTTATTCTTTTGTTGACAAAATAAAGAGCCGCACTAATATGCGACTCTTCATCTATACTTTATTAATTCCCCTGACTTAGATCTTTATGACCGAACTTTGCTAAAAAAGGGATATGTTTCGTTAGTTTGTTATAGATATTGAATAGAACTTGTACGACCGGCTCCAATACTTTGGAGAACTTGATAATGACTAAACTTGCCCCAAATGACAGAAGGGCTCCACCAATCACGTCGGCTGGATAATGTACGCCGACGAAGATACGTGAAATACCTACTAAGATGGCCCATACTAATACCGGATACTTCCACGAGTCTTTTCGTAAAAGTAACGTCCACGCAAGAGCGAATACTAATACTGAATGATCACTTACAAACGAAGAATCATCAGCATGTGGTACTAACTGATGAACATCATATGTAATGAATGGTCGTGCATGATAGTAGAATAGGTGAATGAGTGCGTTTAGACCCAATCCAAGTAAACATGTAAAGACAATGTAAAAAGCTGTATATTGTTTTTCTGTCCTTTTTTCTTTGTTTGCTGTAAACCATAAAAATAACATGAATACGATAACGATATAAGGAACGCTATCAGTGATGAAAATCATCCCTTTATCCAGCAAAGGATAGCGACCAGCTAGATCATTAATCCATTGAAATATTCCATAATTCATTTTTAAATCTCCTTGCTTTTAATTTCTCAGTAATTAACGTTTTTCAAATATGCACTGCTTCCAGTTAAATACTTGCTTACCCTTTCATACATGACGTCATCATAAGCCTTATAGTTTCTTTTATTTACAAAAAAATCCCCTTTCTTCAATAAACCGCAGATAAATTTGAAAAAAATCAATTTCTCTCCCAAATCCGTTTTTACAACATTGCATCATAAACTAGAAAATATTATAGTAAGCTAGCAAGAATCAGTATAAAGATGATAAAATATTTTTAATAAAGGGGGCATCAAATATGGGGAAATTAAGCAAAAGGAATATACTGTGGATTGTGCCAATCGGAATTTTAGGGGTGTTCTGGTATTTTTACGGTCCACAAAAGGACATTACGGATAATGACTATATTACATATGTAAAAAACTATTCTTTCGAAAATAGTAGTAAAACAATAGAATCGGGTTTTGCTAACGCTTGTCAAAATCCATACTGGGTGTATTTTGAAACTCAAAAAAGACAGGATGTTGTAGAATTTAAAGGAGACTGTCCAGTCAATAATAAAGCCTCAAAAGTGAATGTTCAATTTTTAGTTAATCGTGATATGACAAATGTGAGGTACGGTGCAATGTTAGTCGATAATAAAATGCAAGAGGAAGCGGATCGAGATAAATACCTTCTTGCATTAGTAGGGAAATAAATAGTTAAAAGCTCTCGGTTGACAGCGAACGAGAGCTTCTTTTAATCGAATTGACGGATAGCAGAGCCCTACTGACGGATTGAACACTACTCAACCAGCGGATAACTCCTCACAACACACTTAAAAAAAATAAATTATTTTACAGCTTTCCAAATGGTCCATCTGTCCTTTTCAACTATAAAACTCTCAGTTGAAATCGACTTATCAATATAATTCACTAATTCATTTAATTCTTCATCGTCTAACTCGTGCAAAATACTTCTGCCTGTTCTTTCCCGTAAATCTTTTAACAATTGCTCTTTTTGTTCATACACATTTCTTGTTTCCCATAGCTTTACTTCTTGCACCTCGCTAAACCCAATTGCCTTAAGTGTCTCAATTACTAGCTCACTGCTATGTCTGCGTTTTATTTCTTGCTCTCTTAATTTTGGAAAACGCTCAAAGAAATAGCCTCTAATATGGTGGTCATCACCTTTTAATAAACAATCTTCAGGTGTCCGGTCTTGGATAATGTATATCCCTTTATCCTCCAAAATTCTATATGCCTCTTGAAAACAAGCTTTTAAATTTTGGATATGATGAATTAAAGCTCTTTCTAGTACTAACTGGTAGCTATCATTATCTAAACCTGTAACCAATGCATTTCCTTGCTTGAAAGTAATATTATCATAGTCTTTACAATTTTCTTTTGCCCCAACGAGCATAGCCTGTGAAAAATCCACACCTATTACAGCAGGTACATCCATATCTGCTAATGCTTTAGCATAAATGCCTCCGCCACAACCAATATCTGCAGCCTTCGAAGTATTCATGTTAGGGACAAGTTCTTTCATTGCTTCGATCCACGAGTGGTCAGCCTGTCGAGTTGTATAAGTAGTTTGATTGTCTTTGTTGTGAAAATCAATGCCCATCTTCATCACTCTTTTCTGTTTTTTTACCAATCAATATGGATTTCCTCACTAACATTATTTTACAACCATTCGTAATATAAGTAAAATCAATGTTAATTATTGATTTTCATAAGTTATCCTTATTACCAAAGTATCCGTTCTGATTTTTGAAAGTATTTAACTTTATGAAGGAGGGAGAAGTTTAAGATCGTTTGAAGCAACAAAAAAACTCACGCATTTATTGCATGAGTTTTTTTACTTTTAACTATTCTATATCTAAAGACTGGATAATGTTTAGCTCAAGGATTCGAATTTCCTTATTTAGCTTAGCAATGGCTGCTTCTATTTGTTCAAAGCGTTCTAAATAATTTTTACTGGTATTGTGCGTAGGTAGCGTTTCTTTTAATGCTGCCTGCCCCGCATATAAAATTTCAAGTAAATCCAACTTTTCAAAATAAGCTGTGCTATATTGTATTCCCATTTCACAAAGCCCCTTACTGTTACTTTTTCACCACTAATAAAAATCCTAGCCCTTTACTAGCACTATAACCGAAAAAAGCAAATGCAAAACTATATCTTAGTTATCATTTATTAACCAATAAAAGGTATAAAAGGTATAAAAGGTATATAACAATGCCTTAACACTATATTTCCTATGGTTAATAGAATTTTCTCTCGAGAAAAAACATACTTATCTATTTTTTAATATGGAATAGACAAATGTATCATGCGCCTGACCATTTTGATACATATAATCTCGAAGAATTCCTTCCTGTTGAAAGCCCACTTTAGTTAGCAGCTTATTCGAGGCTTCATTTTCTATAAATACAACAGCACCTATACGAGTAAGACCCATATGCTCAAAGCCATACGACACAATTTCGGTAACCGCTTCTTGAGTATATCCTTTTCTCCAATAATCAGGATGAATTTCATAACCGATCTCTGCCCGTCTATGGATAGGCGACCAAGCGTTATAACCAATTGTCCCGATTATACCTTTTGTTTCCTTTCTTTCAATCCCCCACCTTATCCCTCTTTTTTCAGCAAAATTCTTTGAAAATAATTTCACTAAACTTTCTGCTTGCTGTAAATCAATAAATGGCTCTTGTCCATAATAGCGAGTGACTTCTTTATGAGAAAAGCAATTAAATACACTTTCCGCATCATCCTGCGTTAATTCTCTTAAAATAAGTCTTTCTGTCTCTAAATTAGGAAACATTCATTCTCCCCCTTTATTATCATCTATTCTCCACACTTCTAGTAAAATCCTTTAAAACAAAGTGATGTTAGCCAAAAATTTGTGCAGCTATGACAAATAGCGTATTATTTCTAGTCGGCATTTCTTCTGCATGAAGAATCATAACTGGAGGTCTATTTGCCTCTGTAAAACCATTTTGCTCTAACCACTTTATCATTTCAGCATGTCCAGATGGCACATCCATTCTTAATTTTCCATGATGGTCTTTCGCTAAAGTATTAATTATGAGACTGGCTGTTATAGAATCAGGTGCTATGATTGGGCCTAAAATTAGATGAATTGGACCTTGAATGGACAACCCAAAGCCAATAATATTTGTTTGATGATCTCTCACAACGCTACAATGCTTAGCTTGGTTTATCCTATTCCGTAGAAAATTACTTCTTTTATCTCCAAAGGCAGCTGCATCTAAGCGGACAATTTCAGCAAAATCACTCTCATTATAATCTTCAATCGTAAAGTCATTTGAAGTTAAGTTATGTGCACCGCTATACTTGTCAGCCAGATATTTATGCACATAATCTACAGTGGTAAAGCCTATTTTCTTATATAATGGTTCTCCGTCTTTCGTTGCGACGAGCATAATAGCTGTATGTTGTGAAACACTTTCAATACATTTTTGAGTAGCTAATCTCCCTAGGCCAAGTCCTCTGTAATTTTCATGCACAATGACCATACCTATCGAAGCTAAATTTGTATCATATGTAATAATGGCAGCACTTGAAACAATATTCCCTTCAGCATTTTTGTGCCCAAATATTTTACCTGACATCATCACCGTTCTAATTTCAGATTCATCATAATCCCACCCGACAGAGTCAGAAAGATCAATTAATCCTGGAATATCATTTGCATCGAATAATACTAACTGTAACTGTTTATGATATGAAGTCATTTAATCCCCCTATAAGAACGTTTGTTTCTATTTTACACAGATTCTATACTATGTACAAGTATTTTTTGAAAATTTAGATTTATCATCAAAAGTTGGGAATGACCATTTTATTAAACACAGCACTTTTAGTCGATCGGAGTGGAGACTGGGTGACTCCTTGGGAATCAGGTATAGAGGAACAAAGGCTAAAACCATCACGTCCTGTGAAAACACCTTCGTGACCAAATATTCTTGCCACTGACGTTACGTTAGCACTACGGCTTTCGGGAATTAACCCAAACTATTAAAGTTATTCATAATTTTTCTATATATTCCTTTTAAAAATTGCAAATATCTTTATAATTGTAACTAGAACTATGCACTCCTACTTTAAGCATATTTAGGTGATTGAAAATGACATCTTATGAACGAATACTTATTATGGTCCCGCCGTTTCCCTAGCTACGTCTACTTTTTTCTAAAGAAGTAGATTTTGCTTGTAGGAGGGCAATAAGTTGAAAAAACATGTAGCACCATCTTTACTATTAATGATTGTTCTTGTATCTTTTCCACAGATTAGCGAGACAATCTATTCACCATCTCTACCTGATCTTTCAGACGCTTTGAATGCTTCAAATCGCTCTGTACAGTTAACCTTAAGTATTTATTTTATAGGGTTTGCTTTTGGGGTCTTTTATTGGGGATGGATTTCTGATTTTATTGGACGAAGACCGGCCATGCTAGGCGGTTTAATTTTTTATAGTATTGGCAGTTTCATGTGTTTTTACGCAGAAACTATTACTTTTCTATTAGTTAGTAGATTTATACAAGCTTTTGGGGCGGCGACAGGCTCGATAATAACGCAAACCATTTTGCGAGAAAGCGTATCTGGCAGTAAAAGACATGCTATGTTTGCGCAAATTTCTGCGGTAATTGCCTTTACCCCTGCAGTAGGGCCGCTGATTGGTGGCTGGGTCGATCAAGCATTTGGTTTTAGAGCTGTTTTTTTTGTGCTCGTTGCAATGAGTATTTTGTTGTTTATTTACACTTATTTTAGACTTCCAGAAACAACAGATACATCATTGAGAAAAACAATTGCTATTTTCCCAGTTGTAAAACGTATTATTTCATCTCCACGGGTACTTGCCTTTGGATTGCTAATTGGTGGGATAAATGGTGTGCTATTTAGTTACTATGCCGAAGCTCCCTTTATCTTTATTGACCATTTCAATTTATCACCAGGACTTTATGGATTTCTTGGTATAATTGTGGCGCTTGCCTCTATTATTGGTGCCATGATTTCCAAAAGACTCATCAGCAACTATCAGCCAGAGAAAGTAATTCATCTCGGTTGTTCTGTGATGACTGTCGGCGCTGTATTGCTACTAATCGTTAGTTCTTTCCCATTGCCTAATATTGTCTTACTAGTGGGCATTTTAGTAACCATTTTTATTACCTTATTAGGATCAGGAATTGCTCTACCTAATTGCTTAAGCCTTGCACTTGTCAACTTTCAGGACGTTATCGGGACAGCTGGCGCAATTTTCAGCTTAGGCTATTACTTACTTGTAAGCTTAATAACATCAGGTATGAGTTTCCTGCATAATGGTTCGTTAACGATCATGCCACTATATTTTTTCATCCTATCGATGATACTGTTATTATTCGGAAGAAAGTTTATTGTTTAAAATATTGTAGCGGGAATATATAATCAATAGCACTTCATTTATCGGCCACCCTATTTTACTATGAGGGTGGCTGCCTCTTTATTGAAAATAATAATTGACGACTTCTTCAGCAGAATGAAAAATAATATTACTTTGGGTTTTATAAATAAACTTTGGTGAAGTACAAGCTTTTTCGAGACTTTTTGCGTACTTTAATGTATCTGTCATTTGCTCAATAATTTCAGAGTAGCCATCAAGATTATTGGAGATTTTCGGCATCATTATATCGGAAACATCTAAAACAATGGAAACTTGATCCTCCGCAAAATTATTTAAATTAATGAAAAAGCACTCCTCCAAATCTTTCGAATGCTTGTCAACATTAATAACTGCTTCACTATATTTTGCGATTAGTCCAGTAGATGTCACTGTAATTGTAAAGCCTTGTTCGGTTAGTTTTTTATTAATGGCATCTAACAAAGTATTGACTTCCGCATCCATTTTAGGCGTTACAGTTTTCTGGATTAAATTATCACAATTTTGATGAATGGTATCAATTTCTGCCTGATTATCAACGAGTAATTTAAAGTTTGATATCGAGTACACACTAAATCTCCCCTTTATTATAATTTTGACATTAGGGCGTTTTTTTAGTCATCTTTTAACCATATATTTTTAGGCTGTTTTCTAAAAGATTGTTGCTATTAAAACATAAAAACAGAGTTACTATCTACAAAATGTGTAGAATCAACTCTGTTTTTATGTTTGATATTGAGTAAAGCTAATATTTAACTAAAGCCCCTATAGTTGAACAGGATAAAGAATGTTATTCATTATTTGGTTTTATCATTGGTTTTCCATCCTTATCCAATAACGGAGTGATTCCCCCCGCATATCCACCCCAACTAAATAAATAATGAATTCCTGTTTCTTTATCTACTATTATTCTGTTTCCATTTGCCACACCATTTTCTGTAAGGATTTCTTCAAATCTCTTCTTTGAACCTTTGTTCTTCTCTGCGTCTTTATTAAACATTTTTTCGCCCCCATATTCATGTATATGTTAACTATTACTGTAATTTCAACTAACACCTTTTTATACTATGCACTTATCAGTTGATTATTACAAAAGTAATAAAAGGGCAACAATTTTCTTGAAAACTACCCATTGTATGAACATATAATACGAAAGTTCCCGTTAGAAGAGGTAAGCAGACAGCCTTTCTAAACTTAAAGTAGATGTTTAACCATTGTATAATAGCTACTTCCAGGCGGATAATCTTTTATTTCCCCAACAACTTGATAACCTCTCGCTTCATAAAACGTACGTGCTTGAAAGTCATATGTAGTTAATAATGCCTTCGTAGCGCCCATTTGCTTGGCTGTTTCTTCAGCTTTGGCCAGTAGCTGTCCACCAATACCTTTTCCACGGTATTCTTTACTAAACCAAAATTTATTGATTTCTACCCAACCCCAATAAACTTCAGCTGTGATGCCACCTATCCATTGCTGTTGATGATCAGTAACGATTAGGTTTAACGAACGAATAGAACCCTTTTGTCTACTTTCTTTATGATACGATGAATGTTCATCGTTGTACTCTTTTAATTTTGTATTTAAAAACGTAGTAAAGTCATCGTGATTTTCTAATAAAATCTCAATTTGATAATCCATATAAATCCCCCTTCCATATGTATTCTATGCTTTATAACGCTTCATTAGCTTTTCCTGATGCGCTGAAAAAATTTCTTCCAGTGAAATATCATATTTATTAGCGATAACAATAATATTTCCTAAAACATCTCCAAGCTCCTCTACTAATTCTTGCTTATTTTCTTCATATGATTGAATCTTTTCATCTGGTCTATCTCTTCCAATCTCTAACGCTCGTATAGCTCTCGCCACTTCTCCAGTTTCTTCAGCTAGAAAACCAATACGCGTAAAAATGCTTAAATCAGACCAACCACGTGTATCATAGTAATCCTTTAGCCATTTTTGAAACTCATTTAATTCCATTTCTATTTCCTCCATTTCTTTCCTCTCGAAATTAAATTATACTATAAAAGTGAAACGTGAATCAGGGGGTTTCTTCATCCCCCGCTTAAAGTTCACTGCCCGTTAATGTGGAAATATACTTATCAGATATGGAGGAACAATGATGGATAGTATTGCAGTATTTTGCGGATCAAGCATCGGTGCTTCTGAAGCATATAAAGAAGGAGCTATTCTTCTACGTTAGAAGAATTTTTTAAAGTATTCACTTGGAATCAAATCGGCCTTCTGCAAAAGCCTTGTGGGCTTTTAAATATCAATCATTATTATGATTTACTCATTGGGTTATTTGACCATATGCAAAACGCACAATTTTTACAAGCCCAATATCGAAATGCCCTACTTGTAGATGAAGAGTTGTGGGACTTTTAGATAAATGTGCAGCCTATGTTCCTCCTACAGTTAAAACGTATCAAACGATTAAATGAATAAATTTAGGATAGTGGATTGAATTTAATAAAAATTCTTCACTATCTTACAAAAAACAGCTGAAATCTATAAAATCAGCTGTTTTTCATTTGTCTATGAGATTTAAATCAAATATATCTTTCTGCACAACGAGTCGTTGATTTCCGTTCCGACTGAGTGCTTTCCTGGAGGCGCCCGATAAGCGACTTTTGTTGCTGTCGCTTCGCTTTCGCACAGAAAACATCCGTTTGCACTCCAGGGTATCATCTGTGACGCTAATCCCAAGGGGTCTCTCAGCTCCACTCCAATCAGCCAATCCACATAGCATGTATCTATTGGTAACAGATGCTTCCGTTGCTTATGTATATCACGTCTATTTTTATAGTATCTCAATCTTTAATTCCCTAGCCTGTATCATTAATTCACAAAGTGGACAGTCAAATAATACGTGTAATTCAAACCCTGTATTAGTTTTATAGATTTCATCATATAGCCACCAAGAACTTTCTAATTGTTCTGGAATCGAACATTTCTCTATATCACTAAAAGTTAGTTTTACATTTGTGTCGTACCAACCTACACTTGTTCCAGCTATCATAAGCGTAATTGTAGTTTCAGTTGAGGAGAAAGATAATACTTCTCCATCATGTAATGATTTTGTATGTATTTCAAGAACTTGAGATGGTAGCTGCTCTTTTATTTCTTCAAATTGTTCTAAATACTGTTTACGTATATCTCGGCTACGACTTTGATAATTTTCATTCCACTCTTCAGCCATTTTTCTTAATTCTTTAGATGGATATTCTGTTTTTAGAGAACCATCTAAAATATATGGATGAAATGGCGCCGGAAGAAACGTTAATAAATCATTTTTTCGCCATTCCAACTCTGCTTGTAACATTTCAATATAGCTTGTCCCATCTTCGTTTTTCCAATTTAAACTTTCTTCCCAATCTTCTATAGCGTCAGGAAAAGTTAAAAAACCATAGACTTGCATTTCACGATACCAATTTTTAGTGAAATATTTCAATTAAAAATCCCCCTTCTCTTTCTGTTCTTTATTTTGTTTTTTCTACTGGTGAAGATCAACGAAAGAACTAAACTATCACGCTCTAACAATGTTCCATCTAAATCAAAAATCACCGCTTGAATCATTCGTATGCGACCCCTTTATTTAAATCTCCATTCTACAACTCTTTTCGTTTTTTCACTGCCACTACCGCTATCATGACCATTACTAACTTCATCACCAATAGCGATTCCCATATTCACACCACCAGACACCTAATTTTCATCATTCTGAATTTAGTTTCTTGTCGTTAATTCTTCTGAAATCTCAAACTTTATTGTTATACAACTATTTAAGCACTTTACATGAAATATTTAAACTTTTTAACTTTTTCAAAAAAAGAAGAACCTTCACCTTTGGTAATTCGTCTAAATATTGGAAACTTCAAGTTCCGGAGTAAATAAAAGGGAGAAATGATCATGAAAAAACCAATTAAAAAAACTTGGATGATTGCATCAGCACTAACAATAGGAATGGCAGTTCTAACACCACTTCAAGCAGGAGCTACTGCAGCAGAACCAACAAATGATGTTACTGTCCAAATCGAACAACAAATTTCAGGAACGATAAAAGACACTAACGGAGACGGGATTAATCTAAAAGGTAAAGACGGTAAAAACTACTATATCAGTTTCAATAAATTTTCTGAAGAACAATTAGCAAACTTGAACTTAGTTGAAGGACATGAAATTACTGTAGAAGGAAACGTAGTAGAGGATTATTCAGACTTCTATACATTTGAAGTTTATAAAAGAGGATTGCCACAAGAAGTAACGGAAGAAGAGCTAACAAAATTAGAAAAATTGTTTAATGAAAAGATCAAGCTGCAAAAAGAATTGTCAAATGAAATGGCAGAAGAACAGTTTGAAAAGAAATTTGAAGCAATCAAGAAAATACGTGAAGACATGTATAAAATTATAAAACCTTATCTATTAGCTAACTGGCAACCTGCAACGTTTGAAGAATATATAGCAAGTTACGGATTTAATGAAAAAAATATAGTGCTAGAAGAAAATGATAAAAAACAGCTCAAAGTTATTTATGAAGAATGGGTCAAGCTTGAAATAGATGGTAACGAGGAAATGGCTAACGAAAAATATGGTGAACTTCATAAAATCCTTGAACCATATTTTTATGAACTTTATCCACCTCAAACATTTGAAGAGTACTTGGAAGACAAAGAGTTTGATATCCCTACTGAAACTTTAGCAAAACTAAAAACTATTTATGAAGATGCTCAAAAAGCTGAAAAAGCTAAAAATGATGAATTAGCTGAAAAAACATGGAATGAATTCTATGACATCATTGATCCGTTCATTAAGCCTCTAACATTCGAAAAATACATGGCAGACTTTGATTTTGAAGTGAGTGAAGCGGATAACAAGCAATTAAAACAGCTTTATGATGAAATTTTAAAGCTAGATGAAAAAGAAGAACAAGCAAAAATTGAAGAGAAATGGGAAACATTTAATAATATTTTAGAATCTTATTTTAAAGCAAATAAAAAATTTCTAATTTCAGCTTCTAAAGTAACAATTAACGGCCAAGAATATTTTCCCCAATAAGTAAAAGAATCAAGGAATCTCAACAATCCTTTAAGATGACGGTTGAGATTCCTCTTTTTGTTAATTCCACAATACTATTCAGAGATTTTTTATATTAAGAAGAGCTTCCTTTAGCCCATCGTCCGATAAAAGTCCTCTTCTCTTTTGAAACAGAGAAAACATTTTAATTTCACTTAAGATGAAACGAAAACAGGACGATTCTTTTTTAGCCATAGTTTCTGGTGATAGAATTTTATCAGCGCATTCATTATTTATAGGATTTTTCCAATAATATGTACCTTGTCCTATTAGTGCTTTATATGATCAGACTGCTCAAACTTTGATGTTATACAGCTATGTATGTACTTAACATGAAATGTTTTAAAATTTTGAAAATCAACGAAACTTTTTAACTGGAAATACGTCTAAATATTGGAAACTTTAAGTTCCAGAGTAAATAAAGGGGAGAAATAATCATGAAAAGACCGATTAAAAAAACTTGGATGATTGCATCAGCACTAACAATAGGAATGGCTGTTCTGACGCCACTTCAAGCGGGAGCTACTGCAGTAGAACCAACAAATGGTGTTACTGTTCAAATCGAACAACAAGTTACAGGAACGATTAAAGGAATCAGTGATGACGGGCTTTTTCTAAAAGGTAGAGACGGTAAAAATTACTATATCAACTTCTATAAATTTTCTGAAGAACAACTAGAAAAAATGAACCTAGTAGAAGGACAGGAAATCACAGTTGAAGGCAGCGCAGTAGAGGATTTTTCAGACTTCTATACATTCGAAGTTTATAAAAAAGAATTGCCTAAAGAGGTAACAAATGAAGATTTAACAAAATTAGAAAAAATGTTTAACGAAGCGAAGAAGCTACAAAATGAAGCTGCAAAAGCAGATAAAAATAATGTTGAAGAGGCAGAAAAGAAATATGAAGAAATGCAAAAAATTTATGTAGATATGGGTAAAATTGTTAAGCCATATTATTTAGCTACTTGGCAACCTGAACCATTTGAAGAGTATCTAGAAGGTCTCGGCTTTAGTGAAAAAAATATAGTGATAGAAGAAAATGATAAAAAACAGCTTAAAGCTAGTTATGAAGAATGGGTAAAGCTTGAAAAAGATAGTCAAGAGGAAAAGGCTAAAGAAAAAATGAAAGAGTTTCACAAAATCCTTCAACCGTATTTTGATAAACTTTATCCAACTCCAACATTTGAAGCGTTTATCGAAAGATTTGAGTTAGATATCCCTGCTGAAGATTTAGCAAAACTAAAAAATATTTATGATAATGCTCAAAAAGCAGAAAAAGATGACAACGCTGATGATTCTGTTAAATTATGGGAAGAATTCTATTACATCATTGATCAATTCATAAAGCCTCAAACATTTGAAGAACACATGGCTGACTATGAATTCAAAGTTAGCGAAGCGGATAGCAAGCAATTAAAACAGCTCTATGAAGAAATCTTAAAGCTAAATATAAAAGAAGACAAAGTAAAAATTGAAGAGAAATGGGAAGCATTTCGCAATATTTTAGAACCATATTTCAAAGCAAATAAAGAAATTCTAATTTCACCTTCTAAACTAACAGTTAACGGTCAAGACTATCTTCCACAATAGGTAAAGGAAACGGGGTGTCTCACCAATCAATGAAGATGATTGGTCGGATTCCCCTTTTTAGACTTAATTTATCCATTTTACTTCTATAGCAGAAATATAAGAGGTACCTCCTTTATCTCATCTTTCTGAAATAATATATAGATAAGTCCCCTTCTCTTTTGAAACAGAGCAAACATTCCCTTTTACTTTTACAAGTTCAATTTCATCACTGCTTAACCATTTTCTACTTCTATCCCTTCAATAGGTAGTTTCTTAAATCTAATTTTTATTTCACTTGAGGTGAAACAGAAAACGGAACAATTCTTTTATTAGCAATAATTTCTGGTGGTAGAATTTTTATCAACGCATTCATTATTTATAAGGTTTTGCCAACAATATGTACCTTTATTTATGTACTTAACATGGAATGTTTTAAAATTTTTTAAAAAATAATGAACCTTTTCATCTGGAAATCCGTCTAAATATTGGAAACATTAGTTCCAGAGTAAATAAAAGGGAGAATTGATTATGAAAAAACCGATTAAAAAAACTTGGATGATTGCTTCAGCACTAACAATAGGAATGGCTGTTCTGACACCACTTCAGGCAGGAGCTACTGCAGTAGAACCAACAAATGGTGTTACTGTTCAAATCGAACAACAAATTACAGGAACGATTAAAGGCGTCTACGGGGATGGGATTGATCTAAAAGGTAGGGATGGTAAAAACTACTATATCAGCTTTTATAAATTTTCGGATGAACAACTAGAAAAAATGAACTTTGTAGAAGGCCAGGAAATCACTGTTGAAGGTAGCGTAGCAGAGGATTATTCAGATTTCTACACATTCGAAGCTTATAAAAAAGAATTGCCTAAAGAGATAACGAAAGAAGAGCTAACAAAATTAGAAAAATTATTTAATGAAAAGAAAAATCTGCAAAAAGAATTGGCAAATGACTTGACAGAAGAAGAAACCGAAAAGAAATTTGAAGAAATTGATAAAATTTATAAAGAAATGGATAAAATCACAAAACCATATATTTTAGCTAAGTGGCAACCTCAAACATTTGAAGAGTATATGGCAGATTTCGAATTTAGTAAAAAAAATATAGTTTTTGAAGAAAATGATAATAAAAAACTTAAAAGTATTTACGAAGAATGGGTAAAACTTGAAAAAGATGGTCAAGAGGAAAAGGCAGTCGAAAAAATGGATGAGTTTTATACAATTCTTCTACCGTATTATGAAAAACTTTATCCAACTCCAACATTTGAAGAATTCATGGAAAAATTTGAGTTAGATATCCCAGCTGAAGCTTTAGCAAAACTAAAAAATATTTATGAGGATGCTCAAAAAGCTGGAAAAGATGACAATGCTGATTTGTCTGAAAAACTATGGGAAGATTTCTATTACATCATGGATCAATTCATAAAGCCTCAAACATTTGAAGAATACATGGCTGACTATGAATTCAAAGTTAGTGAAGCGGACAGCAAGCAATTAAAACAGCTTTATGAAGAAATCTTAAAGTTAGATAAAAAAGAAGACAAAGCAAAAATTGAAGAGAAATGGGCAGCATTTAATAATATTTTAGAACCATATTTCAAAGCAAATAAAGAACTTCTAATTACTGCTTCTAAAGTAACAATAAACGGCCAAGAATATACTCCACAATAAGGTAGAGAATTGAGGTGTCTCAACAATCATTTAGGATGATTGTTGGGATTCCTTTTTTGTTAATTCCACAATAGTATTTCGAATTTTTTGGATCATCACCAAAACGTGTGGTTGATTTCCGTTCCGACTGGGCGCTTTGTTGCTGACGCTTCGCTTTCGCACAGTCAAAACATTTGTAGCTGACGCTTCGCTTTCGCACAGAGCAAAGCTTCCTGGGGGCGTCCGATGAGCCGCTTCGCTTCGCTGCAGGGTCTCGGGCCAACACGATGTTGGTCACGAAGGCGTTATCACAGGATGTGGTGCTTTTAGCCTTCGTTCCTCTATCGCTGATCCCCGAGGAGTCTCCCAATCTCCACTCCAATCAACTATTTACTTAGTAGACGTTTTACCAAAAGTCATCCACAACTTTTGGTAATAAACCAGTTTTTAAAAGTATGCTATCTTTATAGAAAAAATATAAGAAGAACTTCATTTGCCCATCCTCTGATATAAGTCCCCTTCTCTTTTACCTTGTACTATGGTGTTTTATTTAATCTCAAGATCTAATGTTATGGGTACTTAACATGGAATGTTTTAATGTTTTGAAAAACAACGAACCTTTTCACTTGGTAATCCGTCTAAATATTGGAAACATTAAGCTTCAGAGTAAATATAAGGAGAAATGATCATGAAAAAACCAATTAAAAAAACTTGGATGATTGCTTCAGCATTAACAATAGGAATGGCTGTTCTGACGCCGCTTCAAGCAGGGGCTTCTGCAGTAGAACCAACAAATGGTGTTACTGTTCAAATCGAACAACAAGTTACAGGAACGATTCAAAGCATTAGTGATGATGGGATTTATCTAAAAGGAAGAGACGGTAAAAACTACTATATTAGCTTTTATAAATTTTCGGATGAACAACTAGAAAAAATGAACTTTGTAGAAGGTCAGGAAATCACTGTTGAAGGTACCGTTGCAGAGGATTTTTCAGACTTCTATACATTCGAAGTTTATAAAAAAGAATTGCCTAAAGAGGTAACAAATGAAGATCTAACAAAATTAGAAAAATTGTTTAATGAAAAGAAAAAGCTGCAAAAAGAATTTTCAGATGAAATGACAGAAGAAGAATATGAAAAGAAATTTGAAGAAATCAGTAAAATCTACGAAGACATGTATAAAATTACAAAACCATATATTTTGACTAACTTGCAACCTCCAACATTTGAAGAGTTTATAGCAGATTACGGATTTAGTGAAAAAAATATAGTTATTGAAGAAACTGATAATAAACAGCTTAAAGTTATTTATGAAGAATGGGTAAAACTTGAAAAAGATGGTCAAGAGGAAAAGGCAAACGAAAAAATGGATGAATTTTATAAAACCCTTCAACCATATGTAGATAAACTTTATCCAACTCCAACATTTGAAGAATATATGGAAAAATTCGGGTTAGACATCCCTACTGAAGCTTTTGCAAAATTAAAAGATATTTATGATAATGCTCAAAAAGCTGAAAAAGAAAACAAAGCTGATTTGTCTGAAAAACTATGGGAGGATTTCTATTACCTCATTAGTCAATTCATAACGCCTCCAACATTTGAAGAATTCATGGCTGACTATAAATTCAAAGTTAGCGAAGCGGATAGCAAGCAATTAAAACAGCTTTATGAAGATATCTTAAAGTTAGATATAAAAGAAGACAAAGCGAAAATTGAAGAGAAATGGGGAGCATTTAATAATATTTTAGAACCATATTTCAAAGCAAATAAAGAAATTCTAATTTCACCTTCTAAACTAACAGTTAACGGTCAAGACTATTTTCCACAATAGGTAAAGAAAACGGGGTGTCACACCATTCATTGAAAATGATTGGTGGCTTCCCCTTTTTAATTGGTATTCTTTATTTAAAGATTGGTCCTTATAAGTCTCGGCCATTCCGTTTAATTTCCTCTAATCTGGATATTCAGATTATCCGGGACAACAATCTGGGTAACTCCACCGAAATAGTCATACGCATGAATATGTGCATTTATCCAAGAAGGTAAATCCATTGATAAAGTTGCTGATTCATGGTGTAAAAGAGAAAGAGTCACGTTAGGTTTGGCTAATTCTTCATGAATGTATTCAAAATTGAGTGGTTACCTCCCCGAACCTTCCAATGACTTCTCTGGGAATAGAAATTCTTCAATCCACTTGTCGTCCATCTCTTCATCAAATGGACAGTTCAATCCTTTCATTGTGGCTAGTTGAATGGCCTCTGTTACCTTTTGACGAGAGTTTCCAGTACTTGCGGCAATGCCTCTTAAACTGATCCCTTCATCATGTAATTCCAATATCTCTCGATAATTGGATCATAAAAAACCTATATTTTTGGCATAAAATATGATTTGAACAAAAATATCGACATAATCCGTATTTATGTAAAGAACCATTTTGATCAATTTTTCAAAATGGTTTCTTTTATTTGCCGTAGCTCTATTAAATGCTCTTTATTACAAGTACGACTTTTATGACTAGATCAATTGACTTTATGATAAGGTACTTCAACACCTTCATCGATAAATAATTGATTCTCAACATCTACATAACTCATCGTATTATGTACCCAATAATACGACTCATCTATTTTATAAAGTGGCACAGACAACTGATGTTCAAATGAAATCATAAATTGTCTATCCTTTATGATCGTAAATTTTGTGCTAAGTTCATCTGCTAATTCATATTGACCTGTAATATCATCCTTATTAGTAAGCGATAATATTTCTATATGTTTTGGTGCTTCTACAGAATATTGTATTCCCATTAAGTAATTCACAATTTCTTGTTCATATTGCGGAAACACTTCTTGATTCGTTGCTAATACAATCATATCCTTTGTGGAAGTATTAATAAAAGCTTGTGCTGAACAACCGATCCATCCACCTGTATGACCAACCCAGTCATCTTGTACGATAAAACCATAACTATAATGCCCAGCGACTTCTATTGGTGTTAACATGGATTGCACAATCTCTTTGCTAATATACCGTCCTTGCAAAAATGCTTTTAAAAACTTTGCTACCTCTGCCACCGTTGCATAAATACCACCGTCACCAAATATATTATTATATTTTTCAATTTTGCAAAAATATGGGTCATTATTTACCTTTTTATATCGTTGTTCCTCGTAATCATACGTATGATTTTGCGCTTCGTATTGTTTTGTAGGCTGTGTTGTTGTACTAGTGAGATTTAATGGTCTTGCAATATATTGTTGTAAATATACTTCATACGATAAGCTACTCACTTCTTCAATAATTTTTGCAAGTAAAACATAATTCGTATTGCTATAGAACCAATGCTCATTCGGCATATGTTGTGGCAGTGCCGTCTCGACAAATGTTTCAACACTTTTTGTAAAATCTTCTGCAATATACTCTGGAATACCAGATGTGTGTGTAAGTAAGTGTGCAACTGTCACATTTGTAAAATGAGGTGCGTTAAACCAATTTGTAATTTTATCATCTAACTGTAACTGTCCTTTTTCAATTAGTTGAAATGTCATTACCGCTGTATACATTTTACTTAACGACGCAAGATTAAATTGTGTATTTTCAGTAATAAGATGTTGCTCTGAGATATCCTGATAACCATGATAATATTGCTTGATTTGTTCATGTTTTTCATAATACATTGCACCATTAAACGAGATATTTTTAAGTAAACCCTCCATTTGTTAACCTCCTAAAAAAATTAGATACCTAACATATTAGACATGAAGAAATTTTATAATTCCTCCATTGCGATCTCCCTTAATTTTTCAACAATTCGTTCTAATTCGTTTAACTCATTTGATGAAATTTTGCTGTAAATTTTATCTGCAATTTGCTGTTCTACATAATCTTGCTTCGAAAAATACTCCAATCCGTTTTCAGCTAACGTTATAAATACTTCACGGCGATTTTGTAGATTAATTTCTCGTTTGATATATTTATTCTTTTCCAACTTCGCTATTAATTGGCTAACTGCGCTAGAGCTAATATTCATTTCAATCGCAATTTCACCCACCGTAATACGTTTTGCTAAATACACAATATCTAATACAACCGCTTGTTGTGTTGTAATGCCGCTATTTAAATATTGCTTATAATGTTTATATATCAAACGGTTTATCGTATATTCTGCTTCATTAATGCGCTTAACCTGTTCATATAAGGACAAAAAATCACCTACTAATGTGTTAGATATCTAATATATTAACAATTGATTTGTCAAACGTCAATCTTATATGTCATAACATTATGTATGTTCACTAATTAAGGTCTATCATTCAGTGGTAAATATCTTGTCACTCATTGGTACAGAGTATGTCGTTGGTGGTACAAATCGCTGGCCGTAATCATATATAATTGCTCATATCATTTCGTTGCAGTGGAAAATAAATTTCACTAATTTCCCGCCATTAAATTATGTATAACAAAAAAATGAATTAAGTGAATAATTAGCAAGCCTATTTGACACATTACATATAGGAGGTGGAAGAGTAATGTCTAAAATAATTGGTGTGGAACAATCATTAACAAACGTTGAAGACGCTTTAAAGGCAAAAGGTTATGAAGTTATTCAACTTCGTACTGAAGAAGATGCAAAAAAATGTGATGCCTGCGTAATCACTGGGCAAGACAGAGATATTATGGGAATTAGTGATCCTATCATGGCAGGACCTGTTATTGACGCTGATGGTCTTTCTGCTGACGAAGTACTTCAACGTGTCGATAAATATTTCCACTAATAAATGACTAGGTGCTGTCGCTATAGCTTTGTTGACTATAGAGCAGCACCTTTTACTATTTATGTGATTATAGAATACTCATTTGCCCAGGTCTTTAATAATTTCTACGCTTGGGTTCTCACAAATTTTACCTATTCTTTTTTCATAAGCTCTTACTGTAAAAAAATCTTGTTGTGCTTTTTTAGAATACTTTCTTTGCATCATTCTAATTCTCTTTTAGCCCCATTGCATCTAACATTGTTGTTAATTTCACAGAGATCTCATTGAATTCACTATCCTGCAATGAACTGTTAACAATTCCGGCTCCTGCAAATAAAGTAACATCTTCATTATTTATCTCTGCGCAATGATGTTGCCAGAACATCTTGTGAGAGATAAGATAGTGGAAACAAGAGCAATTTTACGATAAAAACGTGATTTGACTGAATGAGAACTTGAAGAGATTGAACAAACGATACAACGTGCCTTCAAATTGCGAGTACTAGTTACACTTACACTGTGGCATAATCATAATTTGCATGACAAAACTGGATTAGTAACAGGGATGTATCCGCACAAAAGGGAGCTATTACTGGATACAGATATATCAGTAAAACGTATTGCATTTAATGATATACAAGATGCAAAGCTGGTGGACACTGATGATTAATCACGAAGATCGACCAATCTTATACGACTATATAAAATTAGACGTGGCCATTCGGTCATTACAACAAGACTATTCATCGCTTGAAAAGTTAAAAATGTCGAAGGTCTATTTAAATGTTGTAGATGGTTTATTTAAAGACTTAAGAAACGATTTTTATAACAAAAAACGTGTGCTTGCTAAGAAAAATATTGAGGTAGTTAAATGGGTAAATGTAGACAAACCCTGGGCAAATTGGTAAGGATATATTACAGCTTTTACAGGTTCAATAAATACTTTATATGAATACAAAACGGGGGTATCTCTAATTTTAAGATACCCTCATTTTTAAATTTTTTTTACTTAATACAAATCTTAGAAGAACTCTGTATACAGTTCTGCTCCAAACTCTTATAATAATCCTGTTTATTTTCATATGGGAAAAAGTGACTTCCCGAAAACTCTTTCAAATTAAAAGAATTTGTCGTGACATTTCCCCAACTTTTCATACTACTTGCTGGTGCGTCTGGATCATTAGTTCCGCAATGAGCAACAATCGGACCATGAAATAATTCATTACGATAATCAAAAGACTCATTCAAACGATAATCATTTTTCACCATTGGTAAAATGTGTTGTAAAACTTCTTTATTTTCCAATAACTCTTTCGGTGTACCTCCTACTCGTATTAATTCTTTAACTAATTCACTATCATCCATATATGTTTGATAGTCATCAGGGAAATGATCTTGAGGTGCATGGCGACCTGCTACTATTAATAAATTCACTTTTTTCTTATATTTTTCTTCTAGTAAACAGGCTGTTTTAAAAGCAAGAATAGCTCCCATGCTATGACCATAAAAATATATTCGCGTTTGGTTTGTTACTCTGTTAATTGCTTCTGCAATTTGTGGCATCACATGAAGATAATCTGTAATATACTGTTCTTTTATTCTTGTTGATTTACCAGGTAGCTCTATCGGAAATACAGCTAAGTTCTGCTCCCATGTTTTCCAATTTCTAAAAGCGGCGGCACTGCCTCCAGCATGATGGAAGCAGAAAAGCTTATTACTATTTTCGTAATCTAACTCGTCCACAAAAGGAAACCACTTTTTAACGTCTACCACACCCATTCTTCATCCTCCTTGATATCCTTCATTCTTAATGGTTCTCTTTCCCGTATATAAACTTTTTGAGAGGGTCCTATTTTTCTGCCAATATCATTCCATAATTTACAAGCTGTTAAATAATATTGTGTTGTTTGATTAAAGTAAGAACGATTCCAAATATCTTCAAAAAATGTTAGAAGAGAACGTTCAACGCTTTTAGGCCATACTTTTTTATAGTGATCTTCGAAGCTATTGTTTTGTGCAGTAAAGACAATCTCCTCTACTGGATAGCTTAGAAATTTATTGTCTATTCTCTTATTTAATATAGGCGATTCGTTTAATGACGAACTCATACACGGCATCCAATGCACTGAACCGTGCGTGTCCGGTAAATACAATGTTCCTCTATTCGTTCCTAAAGTCACTCTGTGCAATAAATAAATGTTACTTTCTGGATTAGCTAAATCCATTTGATTGAAAACACGTAATGTCACAGGGGTGTCCCGTATTTGTCCAGATAGCATATAAAAAGGACTATGCTCTGTAGGGTCATTAACTGGTTCAAATATACAGGATTGTAAACTACCAAGGGCTTGCCCTATAATATCTAGCATTGGAAATAATACTTGGATACTACAAGCCGCCTCTAAATAAATAATATCACTAACTTCTCTTAATGTTTTCGCCGTTTGTATAAAGGAATGTACAGCATCAACATTTGGATAAAAACTATTTAAGTGATATTTACAATTACCTACTTTCGCACTTTTAATTAGCTTTACATAGTCATCCTCATGGACAGGATGCTCCTGTATAACATGTATACCTTTCTCTAAAAATGCTTGTGCTATATTTGTCCCTTCTCCACCCACGATCGTTGATTTAACAACAACGCACGCAACATCCACCTGCTCATTTGTTATATCTTCTACAGTTGTGTAAAGTGGAACATTCAATGTATTGGCGAGTTCTTGCGACTGTTTACTACCCTTAGATAAAATACCTACAAGCTTATAAAGAGATGGTAAATTTAAGATTGCCTGCAAATAATAAGCACCGAACTTCGTACCACAAACGACTACTCTTAATGGCCTCATAATATCCCTTCCTCCAAGTCTAGGTGATTTTCTGTCTGTGAAGTAATGATAAAATCTTCTATCACACACTGTTCATGCAATTCTCGCATGACATTACTTGGATTCAATATGTCGCAAGCCCAATAAACTCCATTTTCCTGAATTATCCCTTTTATAATGGCTTCTACAGATAACGCACAAATAATTCCACTAATCGTAAAGCTATTTTGACAAAGTAATTGAGCTTGTCGTCGTATCGATTGTCCCTTAAATTTTCCAAACATCTCTATGACGATTGTGTACCATGTTTGTCGAACAGGGAAAATGATAAGTTTTTCCAGCAAGTCATCTACAATTTGATGTAAATGTTCAGGCGTATTTTTCATTGCTAATTGTATACACGCTTGTTGTAATAATGAAAAAACAGCTTTATTTGGATAAATATTATGCCAATGTGCTTCGGTTATATGTAGCTTTTTTGCAAGGCGAATTGTTTCATTTGTTATATACCTTTGAGCATAGACTGTATTTTCCTCACCATTAATTGTCACATTTATTTTTTCTGTCTGTGCTAGTTCACGTACTATTTTTCCATCCCTATAAAAGGCATTCGCTGTACCAAAACCATAGATAGAGCTAAGCATTATATCAGCTGCTGCGCCTTTACTATATGCTTCTTCTCCTCCTGCATAGCCGCTTATTTTATCTATTTGATCAAATCCTTCTTGAGCTAATAGGCGAGGAAGAATCCCCGATAAACCAGGAAAACTTCCTGCTGAAAGAATCATTATATTTGTTAGCTCCTGCTGTATAAATTTCTTCTCCAACAAATCTGCCCCAAATGCATCGACATAATGGGCCCCAGCTTTTATGGCAGCTTGAGCCACTCTATCAATAATGCTATACGAGGGGCCTGCACAATTTAACACGATTGTACAACCTGCACAAAATGTCTCTAGCGCTATTTGGTCATATATATCTACCTGCATATATTCCATAAATTTGTCTAATTGAGAATGTTCTTCATGCTCACTTCTACTCCCACAGCGTAATGGATATTTATCTTTTAAATATCGTACAGCCGCTTGTCCAACAGCCCCATTGTAGCCAATAATTCCTATTTTAAATTGATGGTTCATGGCTTACTCCTTTAAGCAGTAATTGAGCAGTCTCTTTCACATTAGGCTCCTGCAAACATGTAAGATGATTACCATTTATAGGAATGATATTTAAATGACCAAATGTAATATCTCTCCAAAATTCTTCGTTTCTTGTACCAATTACCGGTAAAAAGGATGATATTTTATCAATACAACTAAATGCAACTACGTCTCCCATGAAAGGCTCGGTTCCATACGATACAACACCTTTAAAGCTTTGACAGAAGATTTGATATAGCGTTACCATTCGTTGCTTTTGAAAAGCTGAAATATCACCTTGCAAAGCTGGAACGGTAGTATATAAATCTACTAATCTCTGTTTAGGAGACTTGCTAGCAAGCTTTTGATAACATTGTGCAATTGGTGCAAACTCTCCGGTTAGATTACATAAATCTTCAATTGTAATGGTATTCGCTTCTTTTTTGATTAAATCATGTAGTGCTTTTTTTAGTAATTCATCCTCGACATCGTGACCACTTTTTACAAGATCAGCGCCTATTAATAAACCAAATGTTCTTTCCATTAATAGATCATTTCGAAGCTTTGCATCACAAGGCGTAGTATCTATTGTAATGACTGGTTCAACTTGAACACCTTCTGCAAGTAACACCTTTGCCGTTTCAACAGCAATAAGCCCTCCCATACAGTACCCTATTAATTCAAAGTTTGAAGCGTTTAGCTTTAACAATTGTTGCGCATATTTTTGCCCTAAATTTTGAATAAGTGTTTCAGGTGTATAGGCTAAATAATCTGCTTCATCACCAAAAATAAATCCTGCTATCGTGTCTTTGCGGTTTGGTTCATCTATTAAATAAGGGAGCAATTGATTGTAAGGTGTAAGTGTTCCCGTTCCATCGTGGAATAGTACTTTAATTTTTCCGCCAACCTCTCCTTCAGCTAACATAACGAAAGATGTTTTCGTATCTGAGGCAGTTTCATCCTGCATTGTTTGATGATTTTCAAGCGAGTGACTTATCTTTTCTGCAATTTCTGCAATCGTCGGTGTTTGTAAAATCTCTACCATTAATTGATCCCACTCCCAATGCTCCACTTCTGAAAGTGTATCTCTCATTGCTGCCACAACTTGTGCAACTAGTAATGAATCGCCACCTGCTTGATAGAAGTTTTCATTGCGCCAAATACTTTCTCTATTTAGTGCTTTCGCCCAAATTTCTGCAATTCTTTTCTCTAAGTCACCTTGCGGAGATTCACCGGATTGTGCAATAAATGGATTGGATGCTTCTAGTCGACTTTGTAATGCACCTCGATCCACTTTGCCGTTTTCAGATAACGGTAGTTCACGAAGCACTTCAATATGCGCTGGTATCATATATTTTGGTAGTTGTCTTTCTAAATGTTGCTGAACCTCACTCGCATAAAGTCTCTTACGTTCACCTATAAATTGACCGACAAATACTGCCTGATTTGCAGCGGATAATGGATCATTTTTTGTAGGATATACACCGGCTATCTCCACCTCTGTTGCTGCAAATAACTCATGCCACTGTTCACGATTGAAAAATACTTGATCATTGTTTTTTCTAAAGTCTTCAAAATCATTTAGACCAGCATGAAATTCCATTGATGTAAGAAGTGAATAGTTTTCCCCAGTCGTATCTGCTACTATTAACGCTCCTCCTTCAACTGTCATTTCCTTAAAGGTTTGTAACACTTGTGGAGCTTTCTTAGCGTTGTGTAAAACATTATTACATAAAATCAAATCAAAGGAAGATGCTTGAATTCCTTGAGACCAATAGGATTGATTGATATCATACAAACCATATGTAACCCACTTATAAGGTTCAAACGATTTTCGCGCTTCATTTAAAAAGAATTGTGATAAATCTGTAAAAACATATTCTACATTTTTATGATTTAATGTTGGTATTAACTCTAAACTTACACCGCCTACGCCAGCTCCTACCTCTAAAATTCGGAACGTTTTCTTTGGATAAGCCTTTCTAAATTCATCTACAATTGTATGGACAGCTTGAATTGTAACTTGATTTAATGAACGACTAATTAGGTTGTCTTTATATGCCGCTAAAGCAATATCAAAGCTTCCTTTAGGAAAAAATAAATCTAATGAATCAATATCCCCGCGAAGTAAACCTAAAAGATGCTTACTTGAATCTTCAAAGTAATCCACAAGTTTTTTTCCATACTGCATTTTTTCTTCAATGTCTCTCCATTTTAGCCAAGAGATTTCTGATGCATTGTGTGGTAAATCTTTATTGACTAGATAATAGTTTGACGTTGCTGGATTTTGCTTTATAAGATTTTCTTTACATAAAACATTCAGCCATCTTCTTAGTAGCTGATGGTAGTATGGATGTACTTTGACTATTTGCTGAATTTCACTTATAGAAAATTCTCGATCATCTATAAAAATATCTAAGTCTTGGAATGTTTTCATAATATCTAGTACGGCTGTCCAATTTGAAATTGTAGACCATTGTGCAAATAACTCTCGATCTACATTATGGGTCGCTTGATCTCCAGCGTTTTTAACTACAGTTGTTAATCTTTCTGAAGAAACCAATGTTTTTATTTGATTTGCATTTTTCCTTGCTTGCACGAATGCTGAAATGTTAAATTCTTTACTTGCCAAATCTTTACTTGCAATAACCGCTGCATGCTCTATCTGCTGCATACGTTGCATCGAACTTTCAATTTCACTTAACTCAATGCGATGCCCATTAATTTTTACTTGAGTATCCTCTCTCCCTAAAAACTCAATCACACCATCTGGTAGCAATCTCCCTATATCTCCAGTTGCATATAAACGCTCTCCAGTGTAAGGATGGACAATAAATTTCGCTGTAGTATTTTTTTCATTCTGTAGGTAGCCGGTAGCAAGCCCCTCTCCCCCAATATATAAATCACCAATTGTCCAATCAGGGCATGACTCTAGCTCCTTATTCAAAACATAAAAATATTGATTTGCTAATGGCTTACCATAAGGAATACTGTTCTTATAGGTAGTATTTATATCTATTGGATAATAAATAGACCAGATTGCTGCTTCTGTTGCTCCACCAAGGCTGATAAATTTCGCTTGTTCAAAATAATGTGCCATTTGTTTTGGTAATGTAACAGGTATCCAATCTCCAGATAAAAATACTAAACGTAATTTTTTATGAAGAGTTGTTGTCGTATCCTGTATGTATGCATGAAGAAGTTGCAATTGGGCTGGTACTGAATTCCAAATAGTGGCTTGATGAGATGTTAAAAGCTCCAACCAATGTTTTGGATCTTTAAGACGTGTATGCTCTGGTAATATAACGCTACCACCAACACTTAATAATCCAAAAATATCGTATACCGATAAATCAAAAGCTAAATTGGCAATTGCTAAAACTCGATCATGCTCTGTTACTTGGAAACGATGATTCATATCCATTATTGTATTCAGTACTGCCCTATGACTAACAATAACGCCTTTCGCTTTTCCTGTACTGCCAGACGTATGAATAATATAAGCTGGCTGTTCTACATCTACACGTACAGGAGTTAACTGTGCTTCTAAAGCAGTGTTTAATTGCTCGACTTCAATAAAGGAAAGAGATTCTTGTTCGTATAAATCACTATGGCTAGCATGACCTAAAATAAAAGTGGTTTGTGATTCACTTATAATATTTTTTTTACGAGCAATTGGTTGCTCAATATCTAAAGGTAAATACACGCCACCTGCTGTTAATGTTCCTATTACAGCAGCAATTTGCCAAATACCCTTCTGTAAGTCAATTGCTACAAAATCTCCTTGCCGCACACCTTTATTAATCAATGCCTGTTGAATGGCATAAACATAACGACCGAGCTCCTCATATGTAAAGTATTTACCATCTGCGTAAATAGCTATATTTTTAGCATATTGTGCAATAGCATCTAGCACATTGTCATAGAGTAACCCCTTTGGTAAATCAATCGTTGTTTTATTTACTTCATTTCTAATCTTTTGCATTGCTTCAGGTAAACCTAATAATTGACGTTCTGTCCATGCTGTTTCGTTAGTTGCAAGTTTTGTTAAGTGATCTACAAAAAATTGAAAGGCTGAATCGATTAGCCCACTTGGAAAAATACCTTCACGTACATCCCAATTTATTAATATTCCATCCGGTTGTTCAGATACTTGACAATCAATCCATACTTGAGGTGTTTGACTAATTTTATATGCTAATTTCAACTTAGGCTCATTTTCAGACATATGACTATTCGCGTCTGCACCTAATGTACTTGTATAAACTACCGGTATAATAACATCACGATTACGATGTCGCTTTAATTCACGCAATACTTCAATTCCTGAAAAATCGCGATACTCTAAGTCTGTCCATAGCTGCTGTTGTATTTCAGCCGCATGCTCATAAAATGCTCTATCTCTTTTTGCATGTATTTCTAACAGATTGATGGTCGTAAAATCTCCAATTACATCATGAATTTGAGCATGAATATTAGGTCGATTAAGCATCGTTATATTCATACTATAGTGAGATTGTTTTGACCATAAGCCAATAATTTCAGCAAAAGCTGTTAAAATAATACTGGAAGGAGTTAGCCGATGATCTTTTGCCTTCTGACTTAAAAATTGCCATTTATGATTAGGTAACAGGAAATTAAATTGTTCAAAACGAATTGTATTGCTATCAATTTTGTCGCTTTGAACGGGTAACTCTGGCGCCTCTGGGAAAGTCTCTAAACGACTAGTCCAATAATTTTTAGCTTTTTCATTGGCAATCGAGCGATCATGTTGTTCATATTGTTGTATCATGACATCTCTAAATTGAATATCTAAAGCTGGTAATGGAGTATCTTCTGTATAGTAATAGTGTTCTAATTCTGCTATTAATACATTGATACTGACAAAGTCAGCAATTAACATATCAATAGATAGATGAATAACACTTTGATTTTTTTGCTGTGTAAGGACTAGGTCATACAACGGCCATTTATTAGGAGCATATTGCTTAACAGATAACTCATTTCTTACATGTAATAATCGTTGATTGGCTACTTCAGGTACTTCATCTGATAAATCAATAACTTGTATAGTTGGGAGCTCTACGTTTTTTAATACTTGCTGATAACCCTCCTGATGCACTATCGTACGGAGCATATCATGTCGCTTTATGACTTGGTGCCATGCCTTTTCAAGCCGTATAGGATCAAAAGTAGTGCCAACTAGTTCTGCATATACTTTACAACCTACTCCTCCATAACGATAATTGTTGCTTCTACCTACTAAATAGGCTGATTGAATATCAGTAAGCGGAAAGGAATCATAGCGTTTTTCAGTATCATGAATAATTGATTGTTGTTCCTTCTGTAAATAATCAAGGAGTTGCTTTTTATATTCTTTCAATCGCTCTTTACGTTCATTTGTAAGTACACCAGTTGGAGCCTTAAAATGTAATTTTCCATCTTCTACCCAAAGGTTCACTCCCAGCTCGCTATACTCCTCTAATAATTTTTTCATGTTATAATATTCCCTCCTGATATTCGAAGTCCTTTTTTACAACTTCTATTAGATAGTCATCTTCTTTTAATGAATAAAGTGCTTTGATCGTTAATCCACTTTGATGAAATAGCACCTCAAATTGGGATTGTGTTCTTTCCTTACCTCCACACATCGTCCAAATATTTAAATCCGTCATATATAAATGCGAGGCATTTCCTTCAATAACCTCTGGTAATAATTTTTCAATGATAGTTAGTGTAGAATTTTCCCCCATACTTTGAGCGATATTACGTAAAATTGTGATTGCTGCTTCATCCTCCCAATCATGGAGGATTCGCGATAAAATATAGAGATCACCCAATTTAGGTACCTCTTGAAAAAAGTCTCCTGCCTGAAATGTACATCGACTGTTGATGCCGTAAAGCTCCAATTTCCCTTCTGCCTTTTGTTGTACATGTTGCAGATCTATTACAATCCCTTGAGCATTGCGGTAAAATTCCAAAAATTTCGTAATTATCTCTCCAGATCCTCCACCAACATCGATAATTTTTTTGATGCAGTACCAATCTTTTTTTTCTGCAAAATATGCTTCTAGTTGAAGCCGTTCACTTGTTTTACTCATCATCTTATTAAACACTTCAAATTTTTCATTTTGCTGTACTTGCGCTTGAAAATAAGACTGTTGTTCTACTAATTGATAAGGGATTTTCTTCGTTTTCATCGCTTCATAAAGCTTCGACCAATAAGGCATTGCCTGTCTGCCTGTGAATAATAAAAAATCCTTTAATGAATCACTTGCTTGTCCTGATAATTTCTCCCCTAAAGGAAGTAATTTAAAATAATTATTTTCTTCCTCCATATATTTCAAAGCTACTAATGGTCGCATAAAACGAAAGAGCATTTCTTCGTCAAGCGCTAATTCTTGTGCCAATAACGTTACATGCTTTCGTTCATCGAATATGGCATCAAATATTCCTAATTCACAAGCTGTATATAGCAAATAAGAAGTAGAAAAGCCTTGAATCGTTGAACGTATCATACTTTCTTGTATATCCATAGTTAATCTCCTTATTAATTACTGCTGCTATCTGCCATCAATTTATACCATCTACAAATAGTATTTTCTACGATATTAATAAGGGCATATAGCCCTCCTCCTAATAAAGCTAGCCCTATTACACCTGCATACATAGCTAAGTAATCTCTACTATCCATTCGATTTAAAATGTAATAACCTAATCCACTAAATGATGCAAAGGTTTCAGCTATAAATAGGATTGCTAATGCTGTTCCTAATGAAGCTCGCAAGGAAGTCATTACGCTCGGTATGCAATAGGGTAGTGTCAAATGGCACAGTGTTTGTAGTTTTGTAGCGTTCAATGATTGAATAACTTGTTTCTGAGAATAAGGAATTCCTTTTGCGGCATCACGAATTACTACTACCAATTGAAAATAAAGAACAAAGGCAATTAACATGATTTTTGGGACATCCCCTAATCCAAATAGCACGAGAATAATTGGTAAAAAAACAACCTTTGGGATAGGATAAAGCACATATAATAAAGGACTTAATAAAAGATCTATCTTTTTATTCCACCCCATAAGTAAACCTGTAGGAATCGCGAAAAAGAGAGCACAGATTATACCGATACCTACTCGATAACTACTTATGAAAAAATGCTGTGTTAATTCACCACTAGTTACTACTGTTAAAAATGATTGTCCCGCTTCAAAAGGTGTAGGTAAAAAAGCTTTATTCAATGAGATGCTAGATAGATGCCATAATAAAATAATGATAATGGTAGCGATGGCTATACTATATGTCTTCTTCACACGGCTCTCCCTTTAGTAATTGTTTAATTCGTTGTTGTTGACGATACATGAAAGCAGGATTACGTCGCTCCTCTATCTGATAATCATTCTCAATGGTGCCTGCAATTGTTTTTCCATTCGCGTGAAAGACGACGATGCGATCGCTCATCATCAACGCTTCATCAATGTTATGTGTCACAAATAGTAGCGTTAAATTTCTTTCATGACGTATTTTCTGCAATGTTAGTATTAATTGCTCCTTCGTTAAAATATCTAACGCTGAAAATGGCTCGTCCATTAACAAAACTTTTGGCTTTTGGATTAAAGCTCTCCCTATTGCAACCCTTTGCTGCTGTCCCCCGGACAGTTGAAAAGGATAACTGTACTGCTGATTGTGAATATTCAATTGTGATAAAATAAATTGTGTCTCTTTTTCCCGTTCCTGCTTGGGTCGTTTGGCAAGCTTTAAAGGGAGAGCTATATTATCTTTCACCCTTTTCCATTGGAACAGGCCGTAATTTTGAAAAATAATCGCTATCTCCTGCTGTGGTCCTTTCAATTCTTTTCCATCAAAATAAACGGTTCCATTACTCGGTTTTTCCAAACCAGCTACAATTTTTAATAAAGAGGATTTCCCACTACCAGAAACACCAACAATAGCTACACATTCACCAGAAGATATTTGAAGGTTAATGTTTTGCAGGACATTAACCGTACCTGAGGCTGTCTTGTACGCTAAGTCAACATGCTGAATTCTATACACGACATATCCCCCTTTTTATTGTTCTTCCAATGACGTTTCTACTAGATCTTCATATGGAAAAGCTTTGTCCAATAATCCTCTGGAAACTAACCAATCAGATATACGCTCGACATTTTCTTGTGCTGGCACACAATTAGGAGTAAAAACTGGAATTGCATAATGCCCTTTTAAAATTTCCGGTACGTTTGCCACTTTTAGAGCAAGTTCAAAGTATTTTTCTGGGTGCTGATTTAACTGTTTAATCGCTTCGTTGTAAGCTCTTAGGAAGTTTTCAATCACAGCTCTATTTTCTGTTATGTTTTTTTGTGTCATAAGGATGACTGATTGGGAAAAGTTCTCTCCAAGTGTTGTATCATCAATGACAATATTTGCACCTTGTGCAACAGCATAGCTTGCCAATGGCTCAGGTAATATAGCTGCTTGCGCTTCTTTTCCAGCTAATACTGTATCTACACGTAATGAAAGATTCGGAAGATGAATTTTCGTTATTTCAGAAGAATCTAGTTTCAAATGTCGTTCATATTGCTCAATTAAATAATCCATCATTGTATTCTCAGAGATCATGACAGATTGCCCTACTAGCTGCTTCGGTTCAACAATAGAGCTATGTGGAGAAGAAATGACTAAAAATCTTCCTTCCTTCTCCGTCGCACCTAATGCTAATGCAATCGTTTTAACATCAATGCCCCCCTTTTTTATTAAATTTTGAACGATCATATCAGTCATCATGCCATCTAGTTCACCAGCCTCCATCGCCTTCGATTGATCAGAGGCACTGCCAAACTCTATAAGTTCAACATACGCACCATATTTTTGGAAAAGCTGATCCTTCTCTGCAACATAAAGAGGCAGACTATCATCGATACGCAACACACCTATTTTTAGTGAAGAATGCTTGGTCATTTTTGTATCTTCCCTACACCCACTTATGAAAGCCAAAATGACAATCATAAAAATTATTCGAGAAAGGTGATATTGTCTCATAGAGCACCTTCCTCCATAGTGACACTGTTTTCCTCAACGAATGCTGCTAGTTGTTCAAGACGTGAATAAGTGAATAATGTTTGAATAGAAAGCGCTATATTAAATTTCTCCTTTATTTTTCCGATGATTTGAATGGCCATTAAAGAATTACCTCCACATGCGAAGAAATCATCATCAATTCCAGGATGTGAATAAGACAATATTTCTTCCCAAATATTCGCTATTTCTTTTTGCATCTCTGTAAAAGGCTCTCTATATTCAGATGACTCCTCTTGCTCTAGAGGTAACTGTTGTAAAAGTTTACGGTTAACTTTTCCGTTCTCTGACAGTGGCATTTTATCAATATATTTGTACACAGTAGGTAACAAATAATTAGGTAATTTTTGTGCCAATAAATTTTTGGTTTGTTCAATAGTTAGACCATTTTGTTCATCTTCTAATACTACATATGCCACTAATATTGTTGCTCCATTACGTTTATGAACAATTGTTGCCGCTTCCTTCACAGTAGGCAATTTAGCTAGGTGATAATCTATTTCACCTATTTCAACCCGATAGCCATTTAGTTTAATTTGTGAATCTGCTCTCCCTAAAAATTCAATATTGCCATCAGGTAAATATCGCCCTAAATCTCCTGTATCATATAGACGTTCATTTGTAATTGGGTGAAGTAAAAATTGGTCATTTGTCCGCTCTTCATTTTTCCAATACCCCATAGCAAGTCCTAATCCTCCGATATACAATTTCCCTGGTACATTCACAGGACAAGCTGCCATTTGATCATTTAGTATATAGTAATACTGATTGGCTAAAGGTTTGCCATAAGGTATGCTCTTCCAATCCCTATTTACTGTTTGTATATCGAAACTATTTGACCATATAGACGCCTCCGTCGCACCACCTAATCCCAATATTCGAGTCTTTGGCGCAATTTCCCAAACATCTGTAGGCAAGCTTAATGAAATCCAGTCACCACTCAATAACACAGCCCTTAGTGTTGGATACTGAGCAGACTCTATATTCCTACTATATTCTGTTAACATTTGCATAAAGGCCGGCACTGTATTCCAAATGGAGATGTGATGATTTTGTATTAATTTTTTCCAATATGCAGGTTCTTTTACATGCTCCGCTTTTGGTATAACAATTCCACCACCAGCAGCAAGTATGCCAAAAATATCGTATACGGATAAATCAAACGTTAGGTTAGATAACGCAAGAATACGATCCTCCGTACAAACAGCAAGTCGATGATTAATATCTAATACTGTATTTACTGCACCTCTATGATCAATCATGACACCCTTCGGCTTACCAGTAGAACCCGAAGTATAAATGACATACGCTAAATCTGAAGGCAACAAGTCAGGACTATCGACTAGACATTCTTGATGTGCCCATTTAGCATCAACGACCGTCACATGATAATCATTTAGGAAGGGTAGCTGTGTGAGTATATGTGCTTGTGTTACTATAGATTGAACTTCTCCTTCTTTTAAAAGAAATTCCATCCGTTCAATAGGCGTTGTACAATCAATCGGTAAATATGCCTTCCCTGCTTTAATAATCCCCAATGCAGCTACTATTTGTTCCCATCCTTTTTCCATAACAATAGCAACTAATTTCCCTTTAGTACTATCCCGTTCAAGTAATGATTGAGCAGTATGATTTTTTAAATGACATAGCTGTTGATACGTAATAGTTTTTTCTTCTGAGAACACTGCGATATTAGTAGGATTTTCAGCTATTTGTTTTTCAACAAGACTTAACAACGTCTCATTTGATATTTCTGTGTCCTGCCCTTTAATTTTTCCTACTTGCTCTTGAGATGGTAACCGCACAAGACTTCCAATTCTTTTTTTCCATAAATTTTCCTTCGTAGAAAGCTCTTTTAAAATACTGCTGTATGCCTCAAACATGCCAATGACTAAATGCTGTGGGAAAATCTCCTCTATTGCATCCCAGCTTAGCCATAGTTCACCTTTTTGCTCTGAAACTTGATGATCAAGCCAAACTTGAGGAGTTTGAGATAATCCATATACAATATCTCCTAAATAGCCACCCATTGTTGTTGCCCCATTATTTTTTTCAAGCCCTAATCCACTCGTAAAGACAAATGGCATCATTATGCCCATTTGACGATTCCACTTTTTAGCTAGTGCACGCTCTACATATACACCACCCACATAAGGATGCTCTAAATCCTGCAATAGTTGCTTTTGAACATTTCTAGCACGTTCTAAAAAAGATTCTCCTTTTGACATATCAATAGATAAAAGATTAAGCGATGTAAAGTCACCTATAAGCTGTTCTACATCCGGTTCAAATAGCACACGATGGAAACGAGTAAGATTTATTGTAAATTTTGGTTGACTACTCCATCTTGCTAAAGTTTCTGCATAAGCAGCGATTAACAAGGATGCTGGAGACAAGTTCATTTTGGTAGCTAATTGCTTTAAGGCTAGCCATTGCTGTGAAGATAGTTTCTCTTCATATCTCGTAAACTTACAGTTAGATAAATCTCCTTTATAATCAAGTAGAGGTAAATCTGGTGCAGGGTACATATTATCAATACGTTGATTCCAATATTGCATATCCTGCTCATACATTTCTGTTTCCCGAATTTTTTCATAAGCCAATATATAATCTCTGAATGTAGATTGAAGCACTTGTAGTTTTGCAGAAGAATCATCATATAGGCGCTTCCACTCTTTAAATAAATAGAACATACTAAAACCATCAAAAATAATATTGTCAAAACTAATATGTAGTCTTGTTTTATGTTCATTTATAGTCGACATTCGAATATCAAACAATGGCCACTCACTTGGATTAAATGTTTGATGCTCCATCTCACTTCGCACTAATGTAAGCTGTTCTTTTTGCTGTTCTGTTGAAAGATTTGTAAGATTGTACGATGCAATAGAATAGTACTCTACAAACTCTTGAACCTGTTGGTGTTGTCCATCATTTAAAATGACGGCCCTCATCATATCATGATGTTGTATGAGACGATTCCATATTTGTTCCACTCTTACATGATTTAGAGCTGGGCAATCCATTTCAAAATAGCAGTGAGTGGATACATCACCGTATGCATAAATACCACTACGACCTAGCCAATATGCTTGTTGAACTTCTGTTATTGGAAATGGCTCGAAACGATCCCGCTCATTAGGCACTATAGTTGGTAGCTTTTTCTCCGTTTCTTCGTTTGTCTTTTGTAGCACTAATTCCTCTAATAACAGTGCCATCTGTTGAAAAACAGGTTGATTGAAGATTGCTTCTAAGCTAATTTTGACAGCAAATTGCTCTTTTATTTTTGCACTAAGCTGAGTAGCTAATAATGAATCCCCGCCTAGCTCAAAGTAATGATCACGGATGCCAATTGCATCTACCCCTAATACTTCGGTCCATATTTCTGCTAACCTTATTTCGATTGGGGTTGCTGGTGCAATAAATTCTTTTGTAGCTAAATTGACTTGCTCAATTTCAGGGATTGGTAATGCTGCTCGATTCACTTTGCCATTGGCCGTAATAGGTAACTCCTCTAATGGAATAATTACATGAGGAATCATATAACTTGGTAATCGTTTTTCTAAATAATGTTTAAGTGGCTCTAGCTGGAATTCTGAAAATGATTGTCTTTCAACTTGAGCTACAAATAAATACTGAGTAAAGGCTGTATCAATAGGCTGAAGCGTAATATTTGTAAAGCCCTCTTCTTTAAAAATAGAGAGCCAACGGTCTTCCGATAGTAATGGAAGACATGTCTTTTCCCGTTCATCCTTATAATGTGTAAAACCATCTTCTAAAAATGCTGTACTGACTAATTGCAGAGGATTATTCTCCGTCATTTCTAAATTAACGAATAGCCCACCATGCTTTAATAACTTCTTTAAATCTTTAAGTGAATTTCTAATATGGACTGCTCTATGCAAAGAGTGCGACGCCACAATCAAATCATATTCACCATCTATAAAACCTTGAGAAATTGGACATTTATTTATATCAAGTACTTTAAAATGGATATTGGGCTGTAAACCTACTATTTTTTGAACACGATTTATAAAGTAGTTGGACTCATCTGTAGCAGTATAATGAATCTCATCTTTTGAAAAAGTCTCTGCTAGCATACGAAGTGTGTTCGTATGACGCACCCCAACCTCTAATATTTTGAGTGGTGCTTGGCGTTCTGTTCGATTACTTAAAACGGTTTGAATCAGAGTCGCTATTAAATCCTGCTGTTTTTTTCCATCAGACATGTTTTCAGTCAATTGTTCTAAAGGATGTATGTTATGATGAAGTAATAATTCTAAAGGCTCTAGTTCACCCGTTAAAAGTGCATAGCTTTTTTCAAAAAAGTCAGAAACAAACGCCCTTATATATGTTGTTTGCATTTTCTCTAAACTACTAAACTGTTCTTCACTATTAACGATTAAACATTGTTTATTATGAATAGTAGATCCTTCACAAGAAACTAAATTGTTTTTTTCTAAAAAACTAAACCATTGATATATTAAACTTTGATATCTGCTGTTAATTTTTTCTCGCTCTATTATTTTTAAAATATTGTAACGAACATCTTTTTCTAGCGGAAATCCTAATTCGGAAATTATTTTACTAATCATTTCCATAGTAAGATATTCGCAATAATCCTTTAACGACCGATAACGATTTTCATTCTCATTGTAAGTTTTAGTAAAATCCCCATTCTCTTTTAATTGAACAATATAAGACCAATCAATCATTGGTTTATTATATGTAATAGTTTGTGCTTGCTCTTTTTCAGAACTACTTACAATATAAGCGGCTAAATATTGGTTTTCCTCTCCTCTGACCGTGACAGCAGCATCCTCAACTATTTCATAACTTCTAATAGCACTTTCGATTTCACCTAATTCAATACGGTGACCCCGTACCTTTACCTGTGAATCATTTCTTCCTAAAAACTCGATAAGGCCGTTGTTCCAAAATCGACCGATATCCCCTGTCTTATACCAACGAATACCTTTCTCTTCAATAAAACGTTCAGTAGTTAATTGTGGCTCTCCTACGTATCCTTTGGCTACACCGGCACCTCCTATCCACAGCTCTCCTGCTTTCCAACTCGGACAGTCTTCCCCATTTGTATCAATAATTCTATAAAACTGATTTTTCAGGGGTCTTCCATAAGGGATTGAACGCCAACTTGCTGGTATTGGATGATTGACATCATAATAATTGGACCAAATTGCCGCTTCTGTCGCACCGCCCATTGCTACTAATAGCCCTTTCGGTGCTACTTTTAACAGTCTCTCAGGAATATCTAAACTAATCCAATCTCCTGACAACATCACAATACGTAAATCCTGACAAATCGTTTTTAAGCTCTCGGCCTCTATTAAAAACATTTTCAATAATGCAGGTACGGAATTCCATAATGTAATACGGTAATTACATATTAACTTTAACCAAATATCTGCGTTTCGAGCCGTATCTTCTGATATAAGGACAAGGCTACCACCAACACTTAAAAGACCAAATATATCATATATAGATAAATCAAAATCTAATGATGATAATGCTAGAATACGATCTTCTTTGCTAATATCATATTTTTTATTAATATCTGCAATTGTATTCCAAGCGGCCTTATGACTAATTTCTACACCTTTTGGTTCTCCCGTTGAACCTGATGTGAAAATAATATAAGCAGAACTGTTTACATCTACTTTAGGAAACTTCACATGACCAAATTGATGTATCTGTTCCATCATAATAACTTGTACTTGTTCAATATCTTGGTACTTTTCTTCGTAGGAGGCCGTTGTTAGAATAAAAGAAACATTTGCCTTCTCAATAATTTTTTTATAACGTTCAATCGGCTGTGTCACATGTACAGGAACATAACAGCCTCCAATAGCTAGTACTCCTAAAATCGCTTGTATTTGCTCTAATCCTCTTGGCAATGAAATAGCTACTCGATCACCTTGTTTAAAACCATTATGTAACAGGGCCGCAGCAACCCTTTCCGCTTGTAATGACAGTGTCTCATAACTAACTTCTTTATGACTTATACCATCTATAAGCGCTATAACTTGTGGTTGTTGCTTTGCTTTTTCGAAGAAAGACGTGTGCAAGCCTTGAGCATGATCTTCTATTGTGGCATTATCAATTAATTGACGTCTTACTTCTTGTGCTTTTGTTTCGATAGCTGGCTGTTGAAGCCAATGCTGTTCATCTTCAATTAACCAATCAATAGTTTTGATAAACAGTTCAAACATGTCATCCAACAAACCTGAAGGGAATAATTCATCTAAACCATCCCAAATACATAACAAACCATCATCCATATCAAACATTTGGAAATCCAACCAAACTTGTGGCGTTTGTGAAATCATATAATGAATAGTACCAAATGCATCTTTAAACTCCTCATTTATAAGTGGTACGCCTAAATTACATGAAAAAACTATCGGAGCAAACACTTTTTCATCTGGGAAATACTTAGCCATATCCCGTTGAATTTTCACACCTGAATAAGCGGTATAGTTTAAATCTTGATGAAATTGCTGTTGTAAACTTTTCGTAAATGCTAAAAAATGTTGGCGATTTTCACTATCGACTTCCAATAATAGTAGCGTAGTAAAATCAGCTACAACTTGCTCTATCTCTTCAGACAAAGTATCTCGGTTAAACAATGGAATATTAATAATAAAACGAGATTCACTGCTCCATTTACTTAATGTATAGGCATAAGCTGCTAACAATACCATTGCAGGTGTGACGTTATGGTGTGAGGCAGTCAATTTAAGCTTACTCCAAGTTTGTTCTTCTAAAAAATGCTCCCTTCTTGTAAATTTAGGGGTGTGTTGTATCAACTCAGCATTGTTTGATAACGGTAGTTTTGGACCTAATGGCAAAGTAGTTAACCTGTTTTTCCAATAAGCCTCTGCGTAACTTTCTTCATTGGCAATTGCTAGTGCTTTATCATGGAGATATTTTGCAAAGTTCCAATTTTCAGGTGCCTTCGGTTTTTGCTGTCTAGAATAAGCTGCCGCTAAATCTCTTAAAATGATTTGGAAACTTTGAACATCAGCTACAAGTAAGTCTATATCGAAATGGAGACGAGTTTTACCATTTGGTAATAGGGATAGCTGTAAGCAAGCTACTTCCCCTTGATCAATTGCCAATAGCCGGTGTGAGGTATTAGCGCGAATAGTTTCTAGCTTTTTGCTAATCTCGACTTGCGAGCAAGTTGTAAAATCGTGGACATCAATAGTTGTAAAAGGTGATTCTTTTAAAATTTGCTGTTGACCATCTTCTGTATATTTGACACGGAGCATAGGATGATGCTGAATTATTAATGCCCATGCTGCTTTAAGCCGCTCTATATCAATTTTCCGCCCATCAATTTCCATATAACCATGACAGCCATTTCCACCTAAATATTGACCGCTTTGTCGTCCAACCCAATAAGCATACTGTACATCTGTTAATGGAAAAGGTTCATACATATTAGCTACTGTCTTACCTTGATTTTCTAATAGTTCGTTATCATTATTAATTGTATATACATAGTCTCTATTTATTAATTTATTCCAAGCACTTAAATACGGCTCGGATATTAATTCTTTAAAGGTAATTGTTACCCCAACTTTTTTTAGTTTGCCAACTAATTTCATCACTTGTAAGGAGTTTAAGCCTAATTCTAATAAATTTTGATCCTCATGTATTTCTTTCTGTATACCGAGTAGATGATTGACTTCCAACGCTAGACTTTGGATATTATCTAGATCATTCTTTAATCTCAATACTTTGACACCTCTCTTTCTATAGTAATTTGTTTTAATTTGTTCTTATCAACCTTCCCTACATTTATAAATGGTAACCGCTCTACATATATGATTTGATCTGGAAGTTTATATTGAGCAACGCCTAGTTGGATTAGAAAACTACATATCTCATCTCGTTCAATTCTTTGTCCATCCGTAACTAAAAATGCACAAATGTTCTCTCCTAACTCTTTATCTGGCAAACCGATAACAGCTACATCTTTAATAATTGGATGTGCTCGTAGAAAGCTTTCGATTTCAGAAGGTATAATATTTTCACCTGCACGATTAATTTGTTCCCTTACTCTACCAACAATTTGTATATTCCCCTCTGGTGTTATACGTGCTTTATCACCAGTACGTAAAAAATAATTTATTGTGAAAATATCAGCATTTAAAGCAGGTGCTTGATAGTAGCCCCCAAATGTATACGGTCCTTTTGCCACCAATTCCCCAAGCTCACCTTGAGGAACTTCTCTTCCTAGCTCATCTATAATCTTTATTTCATCACCTAAAGAAATTGCTCGCCCTTGACAGCTCGTAACAGTTTCTATAGGATCATTTAATGCTGTGAAGCAAGTTATTCCTTCCCCTAATCCATATCCTTGTTGTATTTTACATTGAAATTTATCCATAAAATGAACAGCTGTTTTTTGCTCTATGTGAGCAGCACCAATTAAAACAACCTCTAAACTCGACATATCCAATTCTTCATACCATTCAAAAGCTTCTAACCATAAGCTAGCTATTGTTGGTACAATTGAGGTATGTGTCACACGTTCCTTTTCTATTTCTTGAAATGCTTCATCAAAGCTAGAAGTTTGACATAATACCACTTTGCCTCCTGTAAAAAGAGTGCCTAATATGCCTGGAGAGCATAACGGATAATCATGTGAAATAGATAGTACTGCCATGTATACAGTTTCAGGAGTCATCCCACATTTTTCAGCAGAGGCTAGTGCATTGTAAGCATACGCCTCATGGATTTTCGGAATAATTTTCGGAATACCAGTAGTGCCACCAGACAATAAATATAACGCAGTATCTCTATAATGTGGTAAATCACTAACCACTAATGAATAGCTACTTTCTTTAAGCTGATCTAATGTTACATGTGTAAAAGTTGCTGGCCACTGTACGGTAGATTTACCAACCGTCACAATATATCGAATACTTTTATGCAGAGGGATGATTTGTGCAGCCATGCACTCATACTGAATACCAAGATGAGCGTTGCAACATATATATGCTATTGGCTGTACCATCTTTGCGATTGTATCAATTTCTATTTCTCTATGAGAAGGTAACATCAGAACAGGCTGCACACCTATTTTTAATAGACTAAATAATACAGTAATAAACTCAATTGTATTTGGTAATTGTAATAAAACTCGATCACCCTGCCGCCAACCTAATGACAAAAAGCCTGTCGATAATTGCTCCATTTCTTGAAGCAATTCTTGATAAGTTAGGCGTCGATTTCCTTCCACAACTGCTATGTTATGAGGAAATTGTTCAGCGATAATTTCTAGCTCCTCCACTAATGTTTTCTTTCTTAAGAAACCCAATTGCTCATATCGTTCAACCTCATGTAAATACCAATCCATTTGTGAAGACATGCTTTTCGCTCCCTTCCTCTCCTCTATAAAATACATTTTGTTATACGCTACTTAATTGATGTTCCTTTCTCCACATTGCTGCATATTTGCCTTCTTTAGCAATGAGCTTTTCATGTGAACCTTCTTCTACGATTTGTCCTTCATTAACAACTAGGATTTTGTCTGCATTTTTTATAATGGAAAGCGTATGGGCAATCATCACAACCGTTTTTTTCTTTGTCAAAAGATTTTTAATCGCTTCTTTTACAGCCAGCTCATTCTCGATATCTAACGACGCTGTTGCTTCATCTAATAAAAGTATTGGGCTGTCCTTTAAAATAGCACGTGCAATGGATATACGTTGTCTTTCACCGCCCGATAGCTTATTACCATTTTCTCCAACAATTGTGTCATAGCCATACTCTAATTTCTCAATAAAATCATGGCAGTTTGCTTCTTTCGCAGCATTAATAATTTCTTGTTCTGTCGCTTCTGGCTTTGCATAGCGAATATTATTTAAAATCGTATCATTAAACAAAAATATATCTTGGTCGACTAGTGAAATTTTCTGCAATACTTTTTCAGAAGCAATCGATTGAATAACTTGCTGACCGATTAATATATCACCGCGTTCAGGCTCATAGTATTTTGTTATTAAATTTAAAATAGTTGATTTTCCCGAACCCGATGGTCCAACAATCGCCACAAACTGTGAAGAATCAATTTCAAAATTGACATTTCGTAGTATAGGTTCCCCTTGGTTATAAGCGAAATTCACATTTTGAAAAGCTATACTATACTGTTCAGGTTCAAAAGAAGTCTCATTTGATAACTCTTCCACCTCTTCTATGACACACTCAATTTGTCTTTTTGCAATCATTAAGTTTTTATAAGAGGTTATATCAATAAAAAGTGTGCCAAATAATTTGCATGTAAATAAAGGGGAAATGCTAATTAGAAAGAAAGAAGACGCATCTAAATTCCCTTCCAGCCATTGATGTCCTGCTAAATAAAGAACAATCGGTAAACTTAGCCAACACAAAATACTAAACGTTGTACCAATTGGAATTACTTTAATCTCATATAAATAACTAACATCACTATAGTCCTTCATTGATGAGGTTGTTGCTTTATTTTTAACACCACCCAAACCAAATGATCGCAACGTTTGAATACCATTTATATACTCAACTACAGCACTTGTGTTACTCGTCATAATATTTTTCTTTTGATTTCCGTATTTTTTTACCATTAAAAAGGACAAGTAAAGAGTTGGTATTAACAATAAACCTGAACATAACAGAACTACTCCAGCAGGTATATAAATAGTCGAAATAAAGCCAATTAGCAGTAAAGTAAATGAAGAATTTTTTATAATATCTCCTATTTTATGAGTCAAAATATTTTCATAATTATTGACACTTGTTGTCGTTGCATTAATGTACTCTCCTGTTTGTGCCTTCGTAAAGGAGGAAAGCGGTATTTTTTTCATTTTATCGCCCAGTGTCAAGCGAAGAATTCTACTAATCTGGGCACCTCCGATTTGCCCTCTCGTATAACCAAACGCGTAGATGATTAAACGAATAACAAAAACAGCGCCTAACAATGACAGAATTCGAGTTAACAAGTTCATCGTTAATTGCTCTGTTATTAAAGCATTAATCGTGTAATATAGTACGATAAAATTAAAACCAGCTAGCATACCCTCGATGACATTGAAAACAATAGAAAGATAAAAAGAAGCATTTTTGGTAAATGCATTTTTTTTGTCCATACTTAAGTCTCCTTCATAAATAGGCTTTCCCTTGAAAGACCCTTTTTTTCTACAAGTACAACATCGTTAAAATTCATACGTAATTTCTCTAGCTTTACTATAATCCTGCCAAGTCTTTTTATATGAAGGGTTTTCTTCTAGCATTTCTTGATGCGTTCCACATGCTTGTAGTGTTTGATTATTTACAATTGCCACTCGATCACAATGCTTAATAATACCAAGACGGTGTGCAATGATAATTACTGTTTTACCAACACAAAGTTCAGCAATGGCTTGATCAATCTCGGCCTGATTTTCTGGGTCTGCTGCGGATGTTGCTTCATCTAATATTAAAATCGGTGCATCTTTTAAAATGGCACGTGCAATAGCAATTCGCTGCTTTTCTCCACCAGAAAATCTAGTTCCAAAACTCCCTACCCTCGTATCGTAACCATCAGGTAATGAAATAATAAAATCATCTATTTGCGCTTTTTTCGCCGCAGTTCTTACCTCATCGAGTGTGGCATTAGAACCCATGACAATGTTTTCAAACACTGTACCACTTGTTAAAAAGGTCTTTTGGAAAACTGTTGTTATATTTTTTAATAATTCCTCATAATCAATATCCTTCACATTTTGATTACCAATCAAAACTTCTCCTTGCTGAACATCATTAAAGCGTGAAATTAACTGTACAATGGTGCTTTTCCCAGAACCTGAGTCACCTACAATAGCTATTTTTTCATTTTCAGCAATAGACAGATTCACATTCTTTAAATGTTCTTTTTGGCCATCATAAGAGTAATTGACATTTCTTAGTTCGATATTGTAATTGTTCGGAAATGCTTGCCCTTGCCCAAAAACAGGTGTTTCTAAAAAGGCTACGCATTTCTTTACAGCATTTAAAACCTGTGCAAAGTTTGAACCTAATTCCTGTAAAGGTCGTAATTCTGTTAAATACAATGAGCCTACAAATGCAAAAAGAATAAAGACACTTCCTGTTAAACTACCATTTAAAAACCACATTCCACCAATAGGTACCATAAGGAGTAAGCCACATTCTATAATAATGACAAAGCTCGCATATGGTGGACCCATTTTCAAAGATATTTTTTTCCAGATATTAAATTCATCATCTACGGCGTTTGTAAACTTTTTAAATGATGAACTACTCATGTTATATGCCTTAATTAAACGCATTCCTTGAATATATTCGATAATGATTGCATTTAGATTGGCTATGGAACGTGCTCCTCGATCCATTAATTGATTCGTCCCCCGAAACATTATTGCCATTACTGCCACTGCAACAATTAATGGAATAAACGAAATAAGCGCTAACGGTACGTTAACTGTACATAAATAGATGAAGACAGCAATTGGACCACTCAAGTAAAACACTAACTCTGGTAAATGATGTGCTAAAAATAACTCTAGCTTTTCAATTTCTTCATTTAATAGTGTTTTAATTTCTCCTGTATTTCGTTCATTTAAAGAACCTAGTGAAACTTGCGCCATATGCTCTGTTACTTGACAACGCACTTTAAATAACGTTCGATAGGCACCCTTATGCGATAGGGTACCAGAAATAGCAAAGAGCCCAAATCGAACAATTATCGAAATAGCCAAAATCAATAAATTGTGAATTAACAAAGCTTCTGTTAAATTATTGTGATAGACTTGCTCAATTATTTGATAAATAATGAAATAAGGTACAATTGTCGAAAGACCACTAATTAAAGAACATAAAACAGACAAATATAAATATTTTTTATCCTTTCCAGCCCAAGAAAGAAGCATAAAGATCGGATTTTTATTTTGTTTTACAACTTTCCCCATTATCGTTCAGCCCTTCCCTTGCATCGTAATTTTGTATCGTACATTTCTCTGCACATTGCAGGTCAGTTACGTTAGATCCATTCCCTGCTATCTAGTGAAAGTTTCAATTGTATACTCATGATTTTCTTTATTTAACTTATAATCATCTTGCTTCTTTCCATCTCCGAAGCGAAGTATACGATGACAGCAAGATGCTATAAATTCTAAGTCATGTGTAATGACAAAAATAATTTTATTAGCCTCCGCTAAATTCTGTAAAATACTAGAAACCTTTTGCATACTGTCAAAATCTAATCCACTTGTCGGTTCATCAAACACTATAATTTCTTTTTCACTTATTAAACTTGCAGCTACAGCAAGTCTCTGTTTTTGTCCTCCTGATAATGTATTCGGGTGTCGATTGACCAGTTCTAATAAATCCATTTCCTCCAATACTTTTCGTACTAAATTCGGATTGAGATTTTTCACCCCAAATACACATTCTTTTTCGACCGTTTCTGCGAATAACTGATAATTGACATCTTGCATGACCATATAGGAAAGCTGAGCCTGTTTTTTCAATGTTAGTTTTTGTTTATTAAAATAAATATTTCCTGATGATAGTTTATGTAGACCACATATCGCTCTAGCAAAGGTCGTTTTTCCTGCACCATTATGTCCTGTGATTGCAATTATTTCTCCGCTTTTTGCTGTGAATTGAATATTTTCTAATACCTTTCTTTTTTTGTGCGATATTGTGACATCCTTCACAACAAGCTCATGAACTTTTTGTTCAGCAGGTAGCGATTTATGTTGAAACTGTACATTGTCTAAATAAAGTGTGCGGAGTCCTAATTGCCTCAGTTGAAGATCTGAAAGCTGTAAAAAATCCTTTTGTGAGTAAACTGATACAATTTGCCCCTTATTTAATACAATGGCTCTATCAATTAATTCTTTTAAATAGTAAAGTCTATGCTCCGATACAATAATTGTTTTACCTTGCATTTTTAGTAATGCAATCATGTCTTTTAAATCCTCAATAGCAGCCGCATCTAAATTAGAGGAAGGCTCATCTAATACAAAAATATCGGGTGCTACAGCATATACACTTGCAAAAGCAATCTTTTGCTTTTCTCCCCCCGATAAATGAAAAATATTGCGTCGACGAAGCCTTTCTAAACGAAGCTCAGACGTAATTTGCCGCATTCGTTCTTCCATCATTTCTTTTGGATATGCCATATTTTCCATTCCAAATACAATCTCACTATCAGTATCCACATTAAAGAATTGTGACCTCGGATTTTGGAACACCGTCCCAACCTGTTCGCTTAATTCATACATTTTCCTATTTTCTACAGGTTGGTTATTTAACAACACTTGCCCTTTTAGCTTTCCAGCATAAAAATAAGGAATTAAACCGTTAATTGCTCGGATAATAGTTGTTTTACCACAGCCGCTTTTACCACACAGTAAAATGCACTGTCCTTTTTTGACATGAATATTTATATTTTCTATACCTTCACTTTTCTCATCTGTATAATGAAATGAATATTGCTCGATTTTCAACATATGAACACTCCTCTAAACACAAAAAATGTAAATATAAACATTACAATACAATCACTGAATTGGAATGACACATGTTGAAAGCAAGAACGCTCTTTCGGGTTTTCAATCCCTCTCGCTATGCTTGCAGCAGATAATTCATCAGCAATTTTTGAGGCTGCCATCAATAAAGGAACGTAAATACATTCAACCGTTTGCACAGGATTTTTTAGAAAACCTATTATGGAGGGTGAGATGCCTCTTAACTTCATAGCATCCTTTATATATCGCCAATCCTCACCAATCATTGGAAAATAGCGCAACATTACAGCTAATGGAATAATTACCTTTTTGGAAATTCTTATTTTTCCTAAAGCCGTCATAAATTCATTTATTTTTGTTGTTCCAACTAACAATCCACCCATTACAACGCACGGGAATATTTTCCTAATAAACATTGTAAATGATACAAACATTAGCTCCCACGCACCTGACAAAAACATTTCACTTACTAAGTGAACGCCTAGAATTAACCCGTAACCAAGCATCATTTTCAATGAAAAAGAAAACATTCCCATTAGAAAGCAAAGACTCAATATTATGGCTATTAAAATGCGTTCAAATTGAAAAGAAGGTGACAAAAAAACCGCTGCATTTACTAACAGTAGTAGATATATTTTCGTTCTTGGATCAAGTTTGAAGGTGAAAACATGCATATGCATATTGCCCTGCAATTCTTCTCCCTTATTCATAATTTCACCGCCCTACCTATGCAAGCACTCCTGATTTTTCAAACTGTTTTCTCAATAATTTTTTTCCCAATAAACCGCTGATCAAAGCGCATAGCATTGTGCCAACAAACATTGTTGGTAACATCCAATTTTGGGCAGTTGTTAACATCGTATCCATATAAGCTTGTTCTGTTCCTTGACCTACCAAATACTCCTTATACGCTTGTTGATTAAGCCACAACATTACGTAAGAACCCATTGGATGAAGTGCAAAAACAATATAGCTTAAAATATTTATTGAAATATTTTTATACTTACCAATCGCTGCTATTAATTCACCAATTATAGCTACTCCTATACAAGCTAATGACCATAACCAGTACATCCCTGTAACAAATGTAATAATCGCTAACAATATTCCTAAAATAAGAATAGGACCAAATTTTGGTACTTTAGCAATCATTAATAAATAAATAGGTCCCGTTAATAGAGCAGCGCCAGCTGGCATTAAAAACGTTAATACAGGATTGGGGGCAAAAAGGGCTGATCCAATCATCATGAATATAAAGAACAGTGCTGAGAAAATACCGACTGTAATTAAATCTTTAATACTTAAAGTTTTTTGTTGTATTGTTTGCGAATACATTTTTATACTTCCCTTCCTTCATATAGTAATTATTACTATATTTACTTTATTACATTGATAATGATTATCATTACCATTATAATGAATCGTAGTACATAAAAAAATAACTACACAATGTTTTCGTCTAATCAAGGAAGAGGAAAGTCTAATTGAGGAAAGGAGAAAACAGATGACATCTCATCATTTTAAACCTCTATTATTAGAGAATGGTTTTTCAAAATTTGACCAAATGAGCAAATATAACTCAGTGGGTACTACATATACAATCGATCCAACTTTAGGTAAAGGTTATTATTGGATATATCATTACAAGGAAATGTTTTCTATTCTTATTCATGATTTTTATTTTTTTGAGGATTATCAGTTAGAATTAACAATGCCTGAACTTTTAACCGTCTCATACTATGAATCTATTTCAGGTGAGGAGCTTAACCCTTACCAACAATTAAAGCCAGGTTATATAAGAAGTTATTGGGGAAAAGGAGAAAAATATAGCGCTATTATTCATAAAAATATTCCAGTACAATCAATCGGTATTGAGTTTACCCCTATTTTTTGTGATCAATTTCTAGTACATAAATATGGTGAAAAATATGTGAATCCACGTCAAGCATTAACAACACTAAAAGCCACAACTACTTTTCCAGAAATGGTAATCCTGTTTCGACAAATAGCGGCTTATCGTGGTGCTGATCTGACCTCTGCACTTTTTTATGAAGGGAAAGTATATGAAGCATTAGCCCTTATAATGGAACGTGTACTTTACAATGAAACTTGTCATTGCTCACAAATTTCTAAAGAAGATATTCACCAAATTGAGCACGTAGCCACTCATATAGAAAAGTACTACGCCCTACAACTAACTTTAGATCATTTAACTAAAATTTCTTGTATGGGTGCTACAAAATTAAAAAAATTATTTAAAGAAGTGTATCATTGCACAATTACGGAATATATTCAAAAACAACGTGTTCATCAGGCTGAGAAATTACTAGCTCATACAGAGCTCCCTATTAACGAAATTGCTCGAACAGTAGGCTATCAAAGTGCAGGTAGATTTTCAGAGTTATTTAAACGCTATGCCGATTTAACACCGAAAGAATATAGGCAGCAAATATTTAGAGGTTAAACATAGTAGGTGGTTACTGACCATCATAAAACTTGCTCTACTTCCCATTACAGATTCACATTTCGATAAATACCATTCAAAATTCACAGCTTTCATTTCAAATGACAAACAGAACAAACTTCAGCAATTCCATTTTAAAGATGACTATAACTCGAGGTTTATTAGCTGACATATTAGCTAGATATTTAATTTCAACAAATTTTAATATTGCCCCATCAGCTATCGAATTTGACAACTTGCTGTTCCAATGAGCAAATTGGATTAAAGCCGTTAGAAATAAACACTATTTATGAGATAACAGCCGACCATCGTATTAAAATGGGAAACACATTGAAGAGAGTTTCTCTAGGATTTTTTCATAAACATCGGACAGGTGACATTAATAGTGCGGTTACAACGGACCTATTATTTTTTGAAATGATGGGCATCAAAATGATCGATGTTGTAGTGAATGGATATATTATGACATTCACGATGATTCTTTTCTTACTACTATATCAACCAATTATGGCTTTAGTTGCTATTAGCGGTGTTGCCGTCTCTTCTCTCTTCTTAAGACTAATTCAAAATCATAGTAGAAAAAATGCTGTTTATCATCAAAAAAGTCAACATCAACTTGTGAGCGCTACATTAGAATATTTACGTGGGATGGCAGTCATTAAAAATTTTAATCAAGAAGGAATTGCATCTCGTAATGTACAGGAAGCCTTCCACAATAGCAAACAAGTCAATTTGATGATTCTGAAAGGCTTTGGGACTTTCAACGTTGGCCATCGAATGGCTCTGAAGCTTTCTTCCGTACTTCTCGTATTTGTTGGAGCCTATTTGGTTACGAATGGGGAAATGGTTCTAGCTGATATGTTTTTAATTACATTGTTTTCATTTGTAATGTTTGATAGCATTGAACCAATAAGCGATGCTATACATGTTCAAGAAACAATAGACAATACACTTGATAAACTTGAAACAATTGAAAACACGACATCCATTGATGAGAAAGGAGAAAATATCAATCTTAAACACTATAATATTCAGTTTGATAAAGTATCCTTCGCATACGATGAAAGACCCATCATTCAAGATGTAACTTTTACTATTAAAGAAGGGACAACCACTGCGATTGTCGGCCCATCAGGCTCAGGTAAAACGACTTTGTGCAATTTGATTGCTCGTTTTTATGATGTGAATAAAGGTTCTATATCTATTGATGGTATCAACATTCAAACGATAAAGCTAAATAACCTATTATCATCCATCAGCATGGTATTCCAAAAGGTATATTTGTTCAACGATACCATTTATAATAATATTCTTTTCGGAAATCCGAATGCTTCGAAAGACGAAATCATTGATGCAGCGACAAAAGCACAATGCCACGACTTTATTATGTCACTTGAAAACGGTTATGATACAGTTCTCACTGACGGTGGCTCTTCTCTATCAGGGGGTGAGAAACAACGAATCTCAATTGCACGTGCTATTTTGAAAAATGCACCTATTATTATATTAGATGAAGCGACTGCAAGTCTTGATCCTGAAAACGAAACGCTCCTTCAAGCTGCACTAGATGAATTAATTCAAGGAAAAATAACAATCATCATCGCTCACCGTCTATCCACGATACAAAATGCAAATCAAATTATTGTCATTGAAGACGGTAAAGTTATCCAAAAAGGGACGCATCATTCACTTATTAAAGAAGAAGGTGTGTATCGTCATTTTATTAATATTCGACAAGCTGCTGAGAATTGGAGGCTTTCAACATAGTTTATAGAAGGGGCTGTCTACCGACAGCCCCTTTAATGGGTGAATGCTCTATTTATATTGTCACTAAACTTTACTTATGTAGACCTTAGTGAAAAAACGTTTTTTATCGCACCTATTATTCCAGGCACGAGAAATACGACACCAAAAAAGATAGCAAGTAAATTAAAATGTTGTGTTTCATAAAAAGTAAACCACTCTCTGAAAATTGAGGCTTCAGTAATTCTTCCAAATAACGTTCCACCAAAATCTCGATAATTAGGTATCCACCCTGTTACTTCAAATGTAATAAAGATGATTTGTGACAATACGAATACACCAATAGAAGATACCCAAGGTCTTTTCAAAAATGGAATATGATGTTGTTTTTTAGTCATGTAATCCCCTCCCTCCATTTCTTCAACGTCAAAATGAAATATATCTAGTATTTCTCTGAAAACCCATCTCTAAGGTATTCTATTATTTCTTGACCCAAAAACGAAACAGTCAACAGAATCAATATAAGGAAAATAGCTAAACCACCGAAAATAAACGAGAACACTATCCCCCATTTTTTATCATTCAATAAAACCTCTCCTATTCCAGCATTTTGTTCCTAGATAATAATGACATCTTTCATTTAATAATACCTCAAATCAGATGTATTCGCATAAATATTTCCATTTATACACAACATTTGAAGAGACTTCTGTTAATTGTTGATCCAAGATGAATTACATTTTCTGCATCGGCTATTGAAAAACCATGACGTTGTATATTTATTAAAAAAGGCAGTTTTCTAAAAAAAATGTTGTTATTCAGCTAACGGTACAATTTATTTGGACAAAGATATCAATTTCATATTAAAATTGACATTGATTAAATTATTTAAGAGATAATCGAGGAGAGACATCATTGCAGATTTATTCATATAACATCCCAGAATTAGATTTATATCACACAAGCATTCCCATTTACAACAAGGACAACAAAGTGATAAGTATCCTCAAAAAAATCGCCACCGCATCCTAACACAACTGTTTCATACGCTTCTCCGATACGGAATGCCATATTGCTATAATGCTATTTCAATTGATAATAATTCAATATACAAAATCGATTGCATATTTACAGGTATTCGTTATACACTATATAGCCGCAATGCAATGGATAAGGTTTCAATTACACAAAAGCGTGTGCAATTAATTGAAAAGGTGCAAACTTTTCTGATCAACGGGGACGTGTACCAATTTGAGAAAGTTTACACTAATTCAGGAACTTTAACGTTAAATGGTGAAAAGATTGCTGTAATTAAAAATTTAGATAATACAAATACAAATTTAACGAATCGTATCCACATTGAAGCAATCAATGATGAAATCGCATCTCTAACTGCTATAATGTATCAAACATTTGTACGTAAATTTTGATAGCAAAAGTTTAATATTTCAATGAGCCGTGTGCTTCAATTTATGAAAGATCAAAAAAAGACAGAATTGATTCTACATCAATTTGTAGATTTATCCTGTCTTTATTTTTTAACAGCTACATACTTTTAGAAAACAGCCTTATTAAAGCCAAAAAGCCACACCAAGTTAGATGTGACTTCAACATTTGATTAATCAAATTCTAAAATATTTTTTTCTACTACTACTTGATAAACCTCTTTCGTACTGATTAAAATCGTTTTATAATGTTCTGTTTCAGTAAATGAATACCAAGACTTCTCATTGAGCCCATTTGAAAGTTCTTCTGTAAAAGTTTCTTGTTCAATATTATTCTTGATTTTATATTCTTCTTCACGACCTTCGTCAAAGTAAAACTTCACTTTATATTCATACTCCATAAATCAACACCTCCCATCTACTTATATAATGGGTTGTAAGTACAAAAATTATGAAACATAATAAAAAGCCACACCTAGTTAGGTATGACATTCATTCTTCTTCATTTTCTGCTCATTCTACATACATTGCTCAAAAACCTCAAAGTTCCAGCTAAGTCCAAGACATCATCAAACATCCTGTTCGCATATCAACCAACCATAAAAAATAGCCCTCTTAACAAATACTTATTAAGAGAGCTTTATATAATTCCTAATCTATCACTTATCTCCAACTGGCTTTAATAAATTCATCGGAAGCCAAACAGCACTATCGTGTCTTCCCTCTAACTTATCGACTACATATATATAACCATTAATTTCATTATACCATGAATAAACAATACTTCCCTTTTTCATAAATCTTTCAGTTTTAGATTCTTTTAATGGAACGCCTTTCCCTTCTGCATCTCCTGTTAGTTCATAACGTACACCTCTATCTCTCGATATTGTCTCAGCGATTTTAAGATCTGTACCAGGATATTCATAGCAAAATTCGTAAGTACCATCACCACTGTCGCAATACTTCAGAAGTTGTCCATTATTTGTATCCTTGAAATAAATACCCCATAATCCTTCTTTTTTGAAGTAACTTCCGTAACTACTAGCAATACCATCACGATTAATATAAATATAAGTTGGATTGTTAAAGAAAGATGAACGAATTTTTATTGGCACTTCTTTGAAAACTACTAAATCCGTTGCTTGCACGCGATATTGCCCCATCTGGTAAAATATTTTGCCATCATATTTCTCAATATCATACGTTTTAAAGAAGTTATTTCGCTTAACCACTAACGAATCAAATGTACCATTTGGATTTTTCTTGTATACCTTGATGTCTTTTTTAAAGGTCATTTTTCCGGTTTGGCCTTTTACAACTTCGGCTCCATCATACATCACTTTTGCTTCTGATTTTGTTGGATTTACTACTGCAAATACAAATGCTGCTAGTAACACAATAAATAATTTTTTCATTATTCTCTCCCTTCTCAGCTTTATTATAGAAAACACAATTTCTTAGTATAATATACTAACAATCCAAAATACTAACAATAAAAACGTGATAATGGAAGTATTATCACAAAATTAGAGTGTTTTTCCTTAAAATAATTTCTTATCTCTAGGTACTCTGATATGAAAATGACGGTTTACATTTAAAGACCTTTAACTAGTAAAGATATAAATAGAGCTAGTGACTATTTTGATGATTTAATTTAATTGGTCACTTTTTGGTCACTCACCTCATTTTTCTACATAATTCTTTAAAATTACACCCTTTACAGTGCCATTTTTCAAGGGTTTGCTCAAATTCCTCAAAGTCCACGGGCTCATTGGAGAAAATATCTGCCTGATATTTTTTCATTTCTAGTACACTTCGCTGAAACGTATGTAAAATATTGTCCATATCAAATGCTGTAAAGGCATATTTTTTTCGTTTACCCGGTAATAAATATTCATTATAGACATCAATCTGGTCAAGAGATACACGATATTTCTGTTGAATATAGTATGCGTAGAGCGCTAATTGCTGGCGATCATCATCGGATTCTCCGCCTGTTTTCCAGTCGATAATAATCCACTTGTCTGCTATTTCATCGTAATAATGAAAATCCATTACGACGAAAACTTGTATCCCCTCTATTTTCATGGAACGAAATTGTTCAGGCTCACCAATTCTTAGGGAGCCTTTTTGAGCGGTAATTTGCTGGAAAGTATCACTGTTAAGAAAGTTGTCAAAGACTGCGGTCATTCGCTCCTTATAGTCTTGTACAAGTTCAGGATTTAACTGCCCATCGTAATAAATTTCCTGCATCATATAAAATTTATTCGGCTTATGTCTCCATAAATCTACATGGCGTGTAGAATCGATAAAAGCGGCATTAAGCTGGCCACGTGCACGATTTACTAGCTCAGCAACAGTTGGGGCCTTGCCGGTTTGCAAATAATCATTGATCGATTGCTCTATTAAATGATGGACAATTTGCCCAAATAAAATCGGCATGGATTGCAGCTTTTTTAAGCGATAGACATGTTGATGATACGGCTCCACATTGTAACTTAACCAGCCATTATGAGAAAAATAATATTCATAGCCATATTTTCGCGCACAGCTTGTTAACGTTTTATGACGTGACAGTGACCACGAAAAAGATGGAAAAGGTGTGATTTCAAACATGGATATCGCCTCCCTATATGTGTATTTTATCAATTTCGACTTGGCGTAATTGCCGCTGCCGCTTCGCTTTCGCGCAGATAAACAATCCGTGACATCCGCCGGAGGCTTTACCTTCATTCAGTAGATGTTTGGATATCCGCTGAAAAGGAATCACATCTCCATTTATCTCATCACCTTCATACGTAGATGTGTCTTCTATTGAATGAAGATAAAATCATATAAGAGTTGTACTATTAGCACAATGGTTACAATACGTAGTAATAGCTTTACTTGACTTGCCTTAACCTTTCTTGCAAGGATAATTCCTATTTGCGCACCAATGACAGAACCAACCATTAACACGATAGTCAATGGCCAATCAATTTTACCTGTGGCAATATACGTAATTGCGGCTCCAGAGCACATCGCAAAAACACCTACACGTGACAGACCTACAGCTTTCATATAAGAGATTTTCTCATGAGCATATGTATAAAGTGCCAGCGTACTGCTCCCAGGACCGAACATCCCATCATAAAAACCAACACCAAGAAGTATTGGACCGTTTTTGCGATTCATTGTAAAGCTTTCTTTTTCTCCAAATTCAGCCCCACCTATAAAGGACATAATAAGGGCAAAGCCTAATAGAATAATCGCGATGAACGTCAATGTTTGACTGCTCATAAACGATGCAAACAGACCTCCAAGGGTACCACCTACTAGGGAAACAAATAGTACTGAGCGCATTTCTGACCATGACAATTCTTTTCTTTTATATATCGTGTAGAAGCTTGAAAAGGCGCTGACCATATTTGAAACCTTATTCGCACCAATCGCTGAATGGACCGGTACCCCCATTAACATCATAGTTGGTAATGTAATTAACCCTCCGCCTCCAACTAATGTTCCAATGACGTTGCCTGTGATGCCTATTAGTAAAAACAACAAGTATTCCATCTCATCCTTCTTTCTATGACACACATGATGGTATTCATATGATACAGTATAACAGACTGCTACTTTTTAAGATAAACTACGAGGTGAACGAATGCTTGAACAACAAAAAACACTTACACCGCGTTTTTGTAAGCCACTAACGCTTATTGTCGCGACCATTTTTTTAGCTGGCATTACGGCAACGCTTATCCAATACAGTAAGCTCCCCGCAACTATACCCGTTTTGCAAAGCTTTACAAGTGAACATGCGCAATTTGGTCCGAAAATCGCTATTTTTTATTTACCCTTTATTGCCTTCATGCTATTTTTACTTTTACAATACTTAGAGATTAGAGCCGCTTATCCGATCCCACGTAAAAATAAGCCTACCTTATCTCATACAGAGCGACAAAATGGGATCATTATTTTCTGTCTCATCAAAAATAGTATACTACTGTACTTTACATATTCACTTTTCAATGACTTAACAGTGGCTTTAGGCCATAATCGCATTTTACAGCAGTGGCATGCTTATTTATTTCTATTTGTACTATGTACTATATTTATAATAGGAGCTGTTCGTGGGATTTTATTGAGTAAGAAGGAATAAAGCGTACCTCACTCCGATACTGTGTTGATGGGAAATTAAAACCACCTATACCTTTGCAATTGTCTATTATGCAAAAGGTATAGGTGGTTTTATTATTAAATCAATTAATAAAGCATAATAATTAAAACAAGTGTTGCACTAATAATACTAATTTTTATTGTTTCTACTTTATATATGGAATATGTCTGTACCTCTCGCTTTAGATTATGCCAAATAATGAAACCATATAAAAACGCAAACATAATCATTAATGGTTTATATAATGGGCCGACCCATGTTGCCCAAGCAAAAACGCTTGAAAGCATCGCAAGTACAAGTACTAACAGCCACCATATACGCTTAGATGGTTTCGATTCTTCTAGATTATGACGTTTATAATAGTACATAGAGAATATATTTACAACTACCACAATAAGTGGCAGGATAAATATCCATGGTATTGTTTCTACAGAGTATAATGTTTGAAATACTTCATCATACATGTCAGAATTCCCAACAAAAAATTGGCCCGAATCAACATTTAGCATGCCTGTATCTGAAATCTGATAACGCTCTTCCCGATGATCTTTAACAACTACTACATCTGCAATATGGTTACCTAACTTTCCATCTGCCTTTTTGACATACTGTGTTAAGTCTTCAAAAAAGCTATAAACTATTGTATCTTCAACCTTCTTTATAGAAATATACAAACTCGAACTTCGCGCAAAGAATTTCCCTCCTTTTCCTCCGAAATGCTTATAAATTGCTTGGATGGATTGATCAGCAGTTTGATGTGGTGATGAATTTTGTGGGATCAAAATTAAAAATAGAGCAATCATGGCAATCGTTAGTAGTAAAAAACTTTCCTTCCATAAAGTTAAGCCATTTCTTTTCTTATGGTGAATGTGTTCATAAATACGGGCCTTTACAGCCTGATCTTCTGGTAATTTATTGAGATCCTTCAGTCGTTTGTTTAAATCCAAATTCATCACCTCCAAGTATCTTCTCTAAAGCCTTCATAGCATTTCTCTGTGTATTCGCTATTTTCACTGTAGACCACCCTAAAATTTCACTAGTTTCGGCTAAATTCAACTCTTCAATTTTTCTGTAAATAAGAACCTCTCGATATTCAGGCTTTAATAATTGGATTGCTTCATATAACAGTCGACGCTCCTCAGACTGCATGATCCAATCATGCGGTACATATTGTGTCTCCCGTTTTTCATGTTCTCTTTGAAATGGCAACCATTTAATAAGTGCTTTTTTCCTATATGTATCATAGACAAGGTTTCGTGCAATTCTCCTTATATAAGTGCCCATAGAAGCCTCATTTCTAAACTGTCCTTTATAAACACGGATAAAGGTTTCCTGCGTTAAGTCCTCCGCTAAACCTGGATCCGAGACCATATAGTAAATAAATTGATAAATGCATTGAAAATATTGTTCATAAAGCTCATCAAACTCCATCTTCTCACCTCTCTTACTTTATTAGACGAATGAGGAAACAAGATTTGTATGTTTAAGTGTAAATTTACTAAGTTAAAAAAAAGGCTACCTGACACCATATAGTATCAAGTAGCCTAAATTTTTTAAAGATCCGTTTTCATATTTTCAAATGCATGTATTAACACATACTTTTGTACACCACGAGCCATTTCAATGCTTTCCTGGGCATGATGATGAAGGGCTGTTTCATTCTTCGTTTTGTATGCATAAACCGCTTCAATTGCTGGTTGCATCCACGGCTTTGTAAGCTGATCGCTGCGCATGTCAGTTGTTCGTCCTTCAAGTGCAGCGATATAACATTTTGCATAGCTAGTTAATGGCTCTTTTTTTATTTTATCGGCCGCATCCTTTGCTTCCTCTAAATTCTCTTTCATGATCGCCATCAGAAATTTACAGTTATACTTCATTGCTGGCTGCTTATATTTTACAATGGCTGTTTCTAATGAGTGAAGCTGCTCTTCCCTAGTCCCATAAGCAAGAGTGTAAGGATAGGCAAAAAACGGATCATTTTTACGATCTTTTACTAATTTATCTACCATCTTCATATTATTTGTCCTAAATAAAATATGTATATGTCTATAAAGCATTGCCATCACTGTAAGGGTAATAATGCAGATTGTAATGGATAGGTGCACGCCTGCTAGTGATAGTACTATTGTTAAAATAAATATGAACAAATAAAATATGGTAAGTTTTGTAATTCTCATAATTCCTCCTACTGTAGTTTCCTCCGCATTTTTCGAGAAAAAATAAAGCCAGCTCCAAGGAAGAATACAAGCGCCATAAACTTCATGAGAGGAATAATAAATAACTTGCTAATCACGAAAACAACCAAAATATAATAGACCACCATTAACAGTAAAAATAACGTTAGTTTATTCACTGTGCTTCCTACTTTCATTCAGTACTGTTTCAATGGCCGCTAGCGCTTTCGGTCCCATCCCATGTAAATTTTTTAACGCTGATAAATCAACCTTTTCCAATTGCTCTAATTTTGTATAGCCTGCCGCATTCAATGCACGTATAGCAGGTTTCGCTACTCCCTTTGGCCATTCCGTCATTTATGCTCGTCCCTTCTTTTTTCGTCTATTGAATAACACTACTCCTATAATACCTAATAATAGTATAGCAAGTGAGACGACATGATAATTAACAAAAAAGTCGTAAATGCTATATTATTATAACGGTATATTGCGGTGAAAATCACGTCCCGAATCCGCTTTGTGCTTGCACAAAGAACTTCCTTTCCGATTCCGTGACTTCCGCCGGAGACTTTATCTTCTTTCAGCTGCTGAAGAAGTTAATTACAATCAAGCAACCTTTTACTACCTACTCGATGAACTGTACTTCAATCACCTCTCTGCTTTATTATGCAATCGAATAGGATGAAATGCAAATAAGCTAGGTCTTTAGAGCACATTGAACATTGCCATGAAAGAGGCAATCAGATTACTAATGCCATGTATGCCCCAGCTTGTTAAGATGGAGCCATTAGATTTTCTCTCATTGATCCACCCCAATAAATAACCTGCAAACGCGGCTGACATAACAACTAATACGACGGCTCCAAAAGGAATAAAAGAAAACATCATCAATCCATGTAAAATGCCAAATAGTAAACTTTGTACGATATTTCCTATTTGAAAACCAAACCTATGCATGAATCTTTTCAGTAAAAAGCCTCAGAACAATAGCTCCTCTGAAAATCCAGTTTGTACAATAGCATAGAAAAAGACTGGTATGAGTGCTGAAAAACCAAGTCCTGTAAAACGATTGGACGCTAAAATTGAACTGTCTAGGTAAAGATAAGTAATTAAAGTGAGTGGTAAGGTTAATAAAACAATGATGAATAAAAACCATACAAAATATATCCCTTTATTTTCAATGACAAGCTTTTTGAGGCCGATCCATCTTAAAAATGATTGTTCCTTTCTTGCTGAGAAAAACCACCAAATAAACGGTATAACTGAAAATAATATGACTTGAAAAATTGCGCTTAGTACACTTTCCAAAACCATAATTCCCCCCCTGTTCAAAATGTTTTACATGAAGAATGACAAGTGATGGTAAGCTGTTTTCCGGAAATCGCTAGTTGATGTTTGAAGTTCGCCGGTAACATCTGCTTTTTCGCCGCTTAATGTTTGAATTGCGCTGCTAACTCTTGCTTTTCCACCGCTTAATGTGGAAACTTCGCCGCTAACTCCTGCTTTTCCGCCGCTTAATATGGAAACTTCGCCGCTAACTCCTGCTTTTCCGCCGCTTAATATGGAAACTTCGCCGCTAACTCTTGCTTTTCCGCCGCTTAATGTGGAAACCCCGTAGGTACTCTATATTGCGTCTTTCTTCATGTTAAGCATATTAAACAGCAGAGTTGAAATCAAGATATTTTTAATGATAATCGTTAAATAATTATCCATTATAAATAAATATTAAATGTTATTCAGTAAATAAACATTTAATATTTATTTGGATTTCGCTCAATAAATTCTGTAATTTCATCTTTTAATTCATAAACTAAATGAAAATAATGACGCTCATTCATTGCACCCTTCTTACGCCACTTTTGCATTTCTTGATAGTGGAAAGTGATAAAATAGCTTTCAATCTCACGACGTTCTATCCCTTCCTTTTTTGCCATATCGACAATAGAAAGACCTTCTTTCCAGTATTGATCATAGACGTCTTGCGTTATCCCAAGCACCTTACAAATAGCAGCATAATCGTATTTCACATGGTAAACAAGCTGTCCATCTTCACCATTTGCATGTTGTTGAATTACATTATTTGCATAACAAATTGGTGTAAAGCTCATTATAAGTAGGCTCGTGAGAACTATTTTTTTGAATGATGCTTTCATGTTAAACCTCCTTCATGTTTTCACTAGTGTGTGAGGTTTAAAAAAATCATATTCCTTTGATCACAATGCTTTTCGAAAAGAAAAGCACCATTTTTCATATCCTAATCGATCTTCATAAAAACGATGCGCACTAGTCCTTTGAATACCAGACTCTAAAGCAATATAGTGCGCGCCATTTTCTTTGCCCCATTTGTGAAGATAGTGCAATAATATTTCTCCATAACCTAATGAACGATACTCCTCATCCGTCACTAAATCATAGACAAAAATATGGCGTTCACTGTAAAAGTTGACTCTCCAACTTAATCCGGCGACAGCCACAATGTTCTTATTTTCGTATAAAGCAAATAACAAATAGCCATCTTGGGTCATTTCTTTTAATAATTGGAGGTATTTTTCTACTGTTAATTCCGTACGAAGCTGCACCATAACGTAATATGCTTCCATCCACTCCTGCTGCGTTGTTAATTTTTTGATTGCTATAGTCATTATTCGAAACTCCTCTTACCAATATTTAATATAATGAAATACTCCATCGTCTATTTTCATCCCGAGCTTCTCATATAATTTTTGAGCACGAGCGTTGTCTGTCGCTGTTTCTAAAGCTATATAACGCGCATCTTTCTGTAAACAGTATGAATAACACTGTTCAATTAGGCCTTGTGCTACACCTTGTTTCCTAGCATACTCTGCCACAAATAAATCGTTTAAAATATACGCCTGTTTCATTGCAACAGATGAAAAAATAGGATATAGCTGGACAAAACCAACTGGCTCCGCATCCAAATAAGCTAAAAAAATTACCGACTCCTCCTTATTTAAACGCTCCATTAGAAACTGCTCAGCCTGTTCTAAATCTGTTGGTTGACCATAAAATTCTCGATAGGCATTAAATAATGGCACGACGTCTCCAACAGTTGCAAAGGTAACTGTACAAATCTCCATAATCGTTTCTCCCCATTTCTTTTAATATGTAATTCTTGTATTATGATAAAAAACTAACTGACATTTAAAAAGAAACAGTTTTCCACATTCCAACATGTCAAGGAGGGACTTTATGGAGGATTTTATTTTCTTATTTACAAATGAAGAGGCAAAATATAAACAAATTTATCAACAAATCAAATGGTTAATCGAACAACGGAGATTAACAACGAATGATTCGCTTCCTTCTATTCGAAGGCTAGCCGAAACTTTACATGTTAGCCGGAATACAACTTTAACTGCCTATGAGCAGCTCGTAGCGGAAGGATACATACGTGGTGAAAGACGAAAGGGATATTTCGTGAATGAATTTGAAAAAGTTTTTCTTCAGGAGGAGGAATGGCCTAGCCTTAGTCAAGAAATTAAAACTAACAGTGGGGATGTCATCATTGACTTTCGGGCTGGAGCTGTCGATCAACAACATTTTCCTTTAAAAATATGGCGGCAAATGGCTAATCAAGTGTTACCTTTACAAAAGTGCTATGAATATGGCGACCCTTTCGGTGAGCCACTTCTAAAGGAACAGCTTGTACATTATTTGCTTCAAGCTCGTGGCGTACATGTAAATGAAGAGGACATTATTATCGGTAGTAGCACGCAACAAATGTTAATTTATCTAGGCTTTCTATTAAAGCAAGATTTCCCAAGTGTTATTTTAGAAGACCCTGGCTACAACGGTGCACGAGATGCGTTCAAGCTGCATGACTTTCAGATAGAAACTTTACCTGTGTCGGAAAAAGGAGCAAAGCTTGAGCATTTAAAGCATTTACATTCGCGCTTACTTTATGTCACACCTTCTCATCATTTTCCATACGGCGTTTCCATGATCATTCAGCAGCGTCAAGCTTTAATTCAGTGGGCTAAAAAAGTTGATGGTTATATACTTGAGGATGATTATGATAGTGAATTTCGTTATACGCAACAGCCATTTCCTGCTCTCGCCTCACTCGACAAGTCACGTGTGATTTATATGGGGACATTTTCAAAATCATTTTTACCAGCTATTCGTTTAAGCTATATGGTGCTACCGAAATCACTTGTACAGCCATATAAAGAACGCTTTGCTCATTTTGAACATAACGCCTCGTCCTTACATCAATTAACAATGGGGAAATTCATGGAACAAGGTGAATGGACACGGCATATTAAAAGAATGCGTATCACCTATAAATATAAAATAAATGCTCTTGTAGAGGAGCTTAACAAACAGTTCGGAGAAAAAATTACGATACTTGGAGAACAATCTGGACTTTATATATTAGTTAAGGTGCAAACTCAATGGTCAGAAGAGCAGCTCATTCAACATGCACAACAATACGGAGTCAAGGTCTACCCTACCAGCCCATATTTTCTACAACAGCCAAGCTCTATACCCATTATACAATTAGGCTTTAGTAAATTAAAAATGGAGGACATCATTCTCGGTGTACAACTGCTAAGAAAAGCTTGGATTACGGAATAATACGCCATAACTGCAAGGGTTATGGTTATGGCTACTCTTTATCTCGATCATCATATGTTTCATCAGCACATTCAACATAGTCGCTCCAGAAAATGTATGTTCCACTTTCCCGATATTGCGTCTTTGGGTGATCTGATTGCGGTTTTCTCTTGGAGCTGAGCAGTTCTTGCGTTGACCCGATTGGTTTTCTTTTGAACCTATAAAAAAGGAGTTTGCACAGATTGCCTCTGCACAAATCCCCCAAATTTTTTTTAAAAATAATCAATAAACGTTGGAATGCCTACTGGTAGTACCGTCTCTAGTAGTGCAATTTCAATGGCATTGCCTTGTAAACGCTCGATTTTTTCTAAATAGCTCGGTCGTTTATAGCCTAGTAACATCGTGGCAAGTGTTTGAACCGTTAGCTGAATAGCATTTTCTGACTGTGTCTCACTTACCTTTTCAACTGCAACTTTTCCGTCGTGCTTCGTTATAACAAATGTACCATTATTCCATGCCACAATGCGATCACTAACAGCTAGTCTAAGCTGAAAATCATTTCCCGTGAATGGGTAGCGTAACAGAAATTCTTTTACGTCAACAATTCGTGCCATAAAATAAGGGGATACCTTTTGAATAATTTCACTATCCTCTAACAGGAAGGCAACGGCTTCATTGCCAGTTGTTTTACCATAGACGTTGTATATCATTGAGTTATGTGCTGAGACAAAATTCCATAAACCTTTACGCGCTTCTTCCTGCAAATAGACAATTTCATCGATGTAAAAATTTTCCTCCATAATACGGTAAAACATATAACCCTGTGGTATATCATCCTCATCATAATAAACTGCTGCCTGGAGGTTCACATCGCTATCGATAAATTTTTCTTCCCAAAAATCTTCCTGAAACTTTTCATTCCAAGCGATACTATTACGAACCATGACACCGTGCGTTTTCTTTGAATAATGCGCATAAATAGTCACAACGTCTTCATGTTTCGGATCGACACGACGGATTTTTCCATTTAGGCCCCCATAACGAGGAAGCTGCGTATCTTTGATTTGAAATTCCACAATATCACTCATAATTTCCCAACCCCTTTTTCGGTAATAAGGGATAGAATATGGAAATAAATAGGAGATGCATTGTCCTTCGTTTCGCAACCGCTCTAGGCTCTCAATAATAAGGCTCTCCATCAAACCATGCCCAGAATATTCAGGGTACGTTCCAACAGCAGTGATGCCTCCCATTTCATAAATCCTACCATGAACGTTTACCTCAAAAGGTAGGCATAAAATTTGAGATACTAGATGTGAGCCATCGAACCAACCAATCGCATGTCCTTCATTAAATTGCTTACTTTTGGCATTCACAAAGCGACGATCCTTATGAATGGACATGGACATTTGAAAAACATAATTAAGCAAATCTATAAACTGTGCCATTTCATCTAATCGAATTTCTCGCATAACTAAGCCTTTACGTTGATTCATGATTCTCTCTCCTCATCAAATAACTCTGAAAAAATGGTTTCCGGTGCATTTAAAAAACGCTTCGTAACAATGTAATGTATAGTATCCTCATAACGAATAGCTTCAATCTCCCCATTATCAATAACTATAGATTGTAGCATTTGGATAGCCAAGTAAAATAGGTGAATGTGTGGCGATAATAAATTGTGCCTCATGCTCTAAATCTTTGATAATTTTGAGTAGGCTTAGCTGTCTCGTTGGTGACAACGCCGCTTCTGGCTCATCCAATAAATAAATTGCCTTGCCTTTGAAGCGATGCATAAATAGTGATAAAAAGGACTCACCATGTGATTGATGATGTAACGACTTCCCTCCAAAAGCAGTATACTTATTTGGATGACCATCTAACAAATCAATATGACTCGCAAATTGATAAAACGTTTCAGAACGTAGAAAAAAGCCATTTGAAACCTTCGGCCACCAAGATAAACGGATGAATTCTCCAAGTGCAGATTCCGCTTTATGTACTTCATATAAATTTTGACGGCCGCCCCCCGCTGTATTAAAATCACAGCGATCAGCTATAGCCTCCAATAGGGTTGATTTCCCAGAGCCATTTTCCCCTACAAAGAAGGTAACGTTCGTAGGAAACTCTAGCTCCTGTAAATCCTGCAAACTTGGTATATTAAAGGGATATTGATCTTTCACTGCTATTTCTCCCTGTAATACCTTACATGACTTTAAATACATTTCGTTTCCTCCCTTACTACTATTATAACTTGCCTACGCTTTTTTCCAAACATAAGCCACGCATCGCTTTAAAGGAAATCAATGATCATAAAAAAACAAAGGCCGAAAAATCAAAACATTAGTACAAATCATAAACTCATCATTGAACTTGACCTATAACAATACCTAATCCCTAGGTACAAAAACTATATTATGAGCATTAAAAACACCGTTGTAACTACAAATATCTATGAAATATTTCCCGAGAAATAAATAAAAAATATGTCGAAAGTTGCAATAAAAAATAATAAAATTATGCCATAATATAGCGATTTACAAAAAATAATGAAATAGCATAATCAGACTCACTCCCATTTTGAACTGCTATTTTTCCCGCTACAGCTAATATTAATTTAGTACTTGCAATAAATGTGCCTATAACATAATCTGTTAATTCCGAAAATAGCTTCCCTTAGATTCCGTATATTTTGTTTTTGAATCTTTATTACAACTCCCCATTTTTCTATCCCCTGATGTAAAACGGGTGATAGAGGGGTTATTCCTTGAAAAAGCTGAGATAATGACCGTAGAAGATTGTCTACATCAATTTCCCAAATAAATATACCACCTTATGGTTTGGGATGCCCAATTCAGTCAACTCTTATTTTTTAGCGTCAAAAAAAATAGACAAACCGAAATTCTCAGTTTGTCTACATTATTAGTAGTTTTACTCTAAAGCTTTGGAAATAAAATTAAACATATAAGAGTTCATCTTAGGTCCTCCATTCATCGGGTTCCCATTAATAACAAATGAACCTCTATGAACGCCTATAATTTGATTATCAGTGTTTATTAATGCTGAACCCGATTGTCCTGGTGCGGTATCAATTGTATAAAAGGCTACAGATGCATCTTCTCTAGTAATATTTCCTCTCGTACCAAATTGAGAAATTTCACCACTCGCCTGCATTAAATCTCCCGGATAACCATAAATACCGATATTTTGATTAAGAAGATTATTCACCTGTTTGATCCCAAGAGTTCCTGCAACATCTCCCGCCTGTTTATTGTCTTTTGATACATCCAAAACAAGAATAGCGAAGTCTTCAGAGCTCGAACCAGTTGAAGCCCAATTAGCAGCGACATAATAATCATTAACTTTATAAGAACCAAATAATCCAACACTATTACTTACGCCAGGGTAAACCTTTGCACTAGTTATAGTTTCTTTTGTTTCTGGGTTTATAACACAATGTCCATTTGTTAAAACTTTATTTTTGCCAACTAAAGAACCTGTACAAGAACCACCTTTTCCATCAGGCCAATTTATTTCAATATACGTAATTGCACTATATGGCAATTCTTTAGTATTCTCTACTTTTTTTCTACTATCGTCACCGATGACAATCCGTGGTGATATTTGTAAAGGTCCTCTAGCAGTAGAATCATTAATAACAACTGGTGGTGGTGTAATATCGATAAACGAGTTACCTTCCATTATTGAATCAATCTGGATGGGCGAAGTTTCTCCTGAACCTTGAACACTTGGTATTTCATTAATTAATGGCGAATTACTAACATTAAACTCCTCATATTTAATGATTTCACCTTTCGAGTTTACCATGTCATAAGGATGTGACATTTTACTTGGATCAAATGAAAATTCACCTAAAGACTCATCTGCAAAAACATTCATTGGCACTAATAAAAAGATAAGCATAAAGAACAACCTAATAGTAATTTTTTTCATTTTATTCCTCCCTTTGGTTTAAGTCTATTTATAGTTTAATAGAAATGAGAGGGAAAATAAAGATAAAATTTTAAAAATTGGTAAAATATAAATAATTCTGAATATAACTAAAAATTTAGTGATCTTTTTATTCATTTCACTCTAAATGTTCTAGATTTTAAGCTCTTATCATACATTGAGTAAAACCTTCCCCTTGCTAATTATCCTCATAAACCCCTGTCTCTTTTACATTACATACTAGCAATAATAAAGGAAGGTTTTTTTCTAGGCTCAATAAAACATTTATAAGGAGAAGGATTATGTTTGTAACTCATTTCTATGAAAACAAGACGTCCGTTTTAAGTCAGCTGCTCGTAAATTTACCTTCTGTCGAAGAGAACATTAAAATTAAAGGACGTAAAGCTAAAGTTGTTCAGATTGTTCAAATAGACGACAACAACTATCAGGTAAGTATCATTTTTGAAAAAATAGCTAAAAAACAACCATTAAAAGAAATTGGCAAGAAAAAGAGATAGCTCTTCCCTATTCACCTTCGACGCTATCATTTAATGATAGCGTTTTAACTTTAAAAAAGCGGGAATCGAACTATAAGAGAAAAATACACTGCGAATTATTCTCAACGATAAAATGCCTTCAAGAAAAGCATTTGACTTTTTAATTGATAACAATTATCATTATCGATAGATTATTTCTTACTCCGAAATGCTTAGTTCAGCATCCCCCTATTTTTTGAAATAAGCATGTATCAAACGGATATTCTTACATCAGACTAAGAATATCTTTTTTTTAACTTTTTTCAGCAGATGTTAAGAAGTTTAATTCTCCGACGGATGTTTAATTAATTGGAGAGATTTACATAAATAAAGGAGCTGTTTTACATGGATTATCGTATTGAAAAAGACACTATGGGTGAAATTAAAGTACCTGCAGATAAAATTTGGGGTGCTCAAACGCAGCGCAGTAAAGAAAATTTCCAAATCGGAACAGAACAAATGCCTATTGAGCTAGTTCAAGCAATGACCATTTTAAAGAAAAGTGCTGCGATGGCCAATAATAAATTAGGTAAGCTTTCATATATAAAAGCACATGCGATTGTGCAAGCAGCAGACGAAATTTTAAAGGGTCAATGGGACGATCAATTCCCTCTTGTAGTTTGGCAAACTGGTAGTGGTACACAGTCAAATATGAATGTCAATGAGGTAATTGCTCACCGTGCAAACCAACTTTTACAAAATGTTGGCGAGGCTGAACGCATCCATCCAAACGATGATGTCAATAAATCTCAAAGCTCAAACGATACCTTCCCAACGGCTTTGCATATTGCTGCAGTGTTAAAAGTTGAAGATTATTTACTGCCGCGACTACGCTTACTAAAAGAAACACTTGATAACAAAGCAGAAAAATTTAAAGATATTATTAAAATTGGTCGTACACATTTACAAGACGCTACACCTTTAACTTTAGGTCAAGAAATCAGTGGCTGGGTAGCAATGCTTGCTAAATCTGAGCAAATGATTGTCCAAAATATTGAATATATGAAGGAATTAGCGATTGGTGGAACAGCAGTTGGTACGGGTATTAACGCACATCCCGAATTCGGTGAGCGTGTAGCAGCGGAAATAAGCCAATTAACAGGAAAACATTTTACTTCAGCTGCAAATAAATTCCATGCACTGACGAGTCATGATGAAGCTGTTGTCGCACATGGCGCATTAAAGGCTCTTGCAGCTGACTTAATGAAAATTGCCAATGATGTTCGCTGGTTAGCGAGTGGTCCTCGTTCTGGTATTGGTGAAATAACGATTCCAGAAAACGAGCCAGGCTCATCTATTATGCCTGGTAAAGTAAATCCAACTCAAAGCGAAGCGATGACCATGGTTGTTACACAAGTTGTTGGTAATGATGCAACAATTGCCTTTGCCGCTTCCCAAGGTAATTTTGAGCTAAATGTCTTCAAACCAGTCATTATCTATAATTTTTTACAATCAACTCGTCTACTAGCAGACACAATGAAATCATTTAATGATCATTGCGCTGTCGGTATCGAGCCAAATAAAGAAGTACTTAACCATAATTTACAAAATTCACTAATGCTCGTAACTGCATTAAACCCTTATATCGGTTATGAAAATGCGGCAAAAATTGCGAAGAAGGCCCATAAAGATGGCACAACATTAAAAGAAGCAGCGATTGCATCTGGTTTACTAACAGAGGAACAGTTCGATGAATATGTGGACCCTGCAACGATGATTTATCCAAATGTAAAATAACAGGCGTGCAAGTTAATCACATAGCACCTTCAAAACATTGATATATCAACGTTTTTAGATAAGGCGTTCAAATATGTACTTAGCAGGTTGGTGTATATTACTGCATGTTTTTGGGGCTAATTGGGGCTAATAAATACGGCGGGCGTGTGTACAGGAATGCGTGTGTGAGAAAGATTGGAGCTATTTGCTTCAATCTTTTTTTGTACGTGATGAAATATAAAAAAAGCACCCTTAATTGAGAGTGCTAATTTTTAGTAATTATTTTTCCGTATTGTCTATTTAAAAAATCAATAATGCTATGAAACGTTTCATATAACGTTTTCCCTTGAAGATTTTTCACGTATACTTCACGAGCCATATTATATTTAGGGTCAAAAGGAATATCTTTTAGGTCCAACCACACATTCTGCACTAACACACAATCTATATCATCTGTTTTTATAAAAGGACTATACCTCCTTCCTAGAAGTATTATTCATCGTCATTATACTTTTACTATTCCACCACCGTCTCATATTTAAATAAAAAGCCACAACTCATTTAGAGCGTGACTTCTTCAAAACCTTCTAATATTCACTTTTCAAAATTGATAATATGGCAAGATCAATATACTTCCCGTTTTCAAATTCATGTTGTCTCAAAACACCTTCTTGACAAAAATTTAATTTCTCCAACAATCTTATAGATGATGTATTTTCTGGTTCTACTTTTGCCTCGATCTTATTAATTCCCATTGACGTAAAGGCAAAATGGATTATGCTACTTAAAGCCTCTTGCATAATACCCTTTCCCCAATATTCAGGTTTTAAATCATATCCAATTTCTATTCGGTTATGTTCATTTTCATAATTCAAATAACCACATGTTCCAATCACTTTTTGGGTTTTAGTTTCTTCGATTACCCATCTTAAACCTGTCTTTTCTTTGAAAATTTTATCATACCAATTTATTTCATATATTGCATCTTCTATTGAAGTAAATAATGTTAATGGAATATACTTAACTACATTTTCATCAGAATAAAGCATAAAAATATCTTGGGCATCATCAACTATTCCTTTTCGTAGGATAAAGCGTTCCGTTTCCAATTTAGGGAAATCTTCAAAATTGAACTCCATATTCATAATAACTCTCCTTTTATTTCAAATTGATACGCATATTATGAACCTTAACATTATGTGAGGGTCAAATTAATTTAAATAATAACAAAAGTAAGACTAAAATGAAGTTTATACATTTACTAATAAAGTTACAAAGCCACATCTTGTTAGATGTGACTTGATTCATTAAGTCAAGAAAATATAAACCTCAACAGTATTAAGTTCTTCTAAATAAACAAAATCTCGCCTTTCCACTTTGTAAATTAAATTTTCCAATCCTACTTTATCCCCTACAATAGGCAATACAGGTATCGTGTTAGTAAACGTTTTAATATGACATTTACCGTTTGCCTCGCAAAAGGTTATAGATAACTTTTTCATGGGCATTCACTCCTTCTACACTAATCATATTGTAGTTGGATACCAATAATACAAAGAGACTACCAATTCAGTAACCTCTCAAGCTTGTTTCTTCACAAGACGTACAAGCGAACGTCTATATGCTTGTTTGTGAAATACACGTACAAACGTGCTTATATTTGTAAGGCAATTTGTTTAAGCATTTCCGTGCGCTTGTTGATACTCCTATAATATCTCGATTATTCAATAGGTTCTATAATTTAATTACAACTTAACATTACATTAAGTTAGATTTGGAATAATATCCACATATTGTTCAGTAGTCTAATTCACCACATTTAATTTCTATTAATTTCCAATCAATTATATGGTATAATAATCCATAAAAAAGGAGAATTAGATAATGAATTCGACGACAATGGATATCGGTATGGGTATTGGACTCACTATATTACCTATTCTTTCACTATTACATTTCCTTATTCCATTTGTATTGTAATTTGGTATATATTTATATCCATTAATTTACAGAAGGAACGGAACAAGATTCTAAGAGATATATCTGATAAGTTAAATAAGTGATGTAATTAGATGGGAACTCTCCATCTTTTTTCACTGCACATTTTCTTTCAATCACCCATTTACACTCTCCGCATATTTATACTTAACCATTTTCATAATCTGCGCGTGCTTGTTATAAATGTAATTCGGACTTTTATCTAATTCATCTGTAATGGATATAAGTGTTTTGCCTTCCACATGATGTTTATATAGTATATGGTTATCCAATCCTCTAAATGTATTAATTAGTTTTTCATATCTTCCAAATCATTCATTTTATTCGCTAATTCTTGTTCAGCAGTTTCGATAATTTCTTCCAATTGAGCCCCATGACTTTCGGAAGTTAATTTAACTTTTGTTAAATCACCATGTACCCAGCGTTTCAATTCCTTCTTGCTACGTTCGAGTTTAAATTCAATGTCTGCAATTTCATCTTCTAATTTTTGATAGTTTTTTAACCACTCATAATGCATGTGCAGCACCTACCTTGTTTCATTGTTACTCTAAATAGCCACTGACATATCATGTAGCATATTTTTTTCAATTAAACCCACTGACTAAACACCTAGATTGGGGCTAATGCTTCAATCTTTTTTTGTTGGTCAATTATAAGAAAAGTTAACTTACATAAAAAATAGCACTGTTTGGCACAGTGCATTTCTAGCTACATTAGATAACCCTTCAAAGATAATTATGGAAGGTAGCTTTATTTTCAAAATAACTACAGTTAGCACAATGATAATCTTTATTTATAAATATAGCATTGTTCATATTTGACCAAGGAATATGTTCAGAACATCTCTCGCAATTATCCACATACTTATCACGTAAAATACCATCCTCTAAAAAGACATACCATTGTTTATCCGATAAAATTTCAGGCCCATTTTTTATGACAAGCAACGATATTTCTAACACTTCACCATCGTCAAATCTATTCTCGCTAATTAGTTCTTTCAAATATGAAATAAATTCAGATAATTCTCTCAATATTCTCTGTTTAAGCTGATCCCTTTGCATAAAACCTCTCCTTTTTCCATCTACTTCAATTCGACAAAAGGAAAGGATTCCCTTCTTTTTTACAATAAAATTAACACTGGTTTATGTTCACCGTATTTAGCCATCCAAAATAAAAAACACCTGCCGTAGTAAGTGCTTATTTTATAACTTTTCTTTATTCGCATTTTGTTGAGACACCATTTCTTTACGTTTTTGTTCTTCTAATTCTCTTTTATAGATACGGGGTGCTGATGTTTTCATAAAGAAAGCATGCATACGCTGTTGAGTTTCAATAGATGGTATGGTTTTCAATTACATTCCCTCCTTCCCCTCAATTCTTTTTCTTTCTACCTATGAAGTGTGGATAGTATCACCCACATATTGAATGACCTCATCCCCAAACTTTTTTATGGCTTTTGTACCAGCACCTCAGGCCTATTTTGATGCATATTTTTCTATTTACTTCACTCCATAAAAATAGTCACATTAGATAAACAAATTTTAATCTGTCTACCTAATTGGGAGCATTTCATTTCGAGTAACCGGGCTTTAAATTTATTTATGTAAAGCAAAATTAAGCAAGATAATATTCACACATATCTCAATTTCTATATTCCTCTCTAGTAATTGATCTTCTTTAAAATCTATAAGTTCTTTTTCTGCTACATTTATAATTTTGGACAAACTTTCTGTTGTTATCTCGTATTCCACTAACAAACTATTCAATATTGACTTTACCCTATCTTTAGCATTAAAATCATCAAAACCAAAATTCAACATTGTTAATTTATACTCAATCTCTTCAAATTTTTCATTTGTGATGCTAATTGAATCTTTCATTATATTTTCTATGTCATTTATGGGTATATCAAACATTTTAGAGAGTTGTTGAAGTTGTAAATTAAATTTTTTAATTAACTCTTGAAATTGATCTCTAAAATAATCAGATTGGGTCGGACCATTAGTGAGAAAAGATATTTCTTCTTTTTTCTGATTTTCATCCATTCTATTTCACCTCTACTTTATTTTAGTGAAAATATTTATATGTTGTTATGAACAAAGTGTATAAATTTTTTAGCGGTGTAATATCTACAATGGATAATATGGTTTGTCGCAAAAACAAATTTCTGAAAAAGCGGATCTATTTTCATTGTACAATATGTCGGTCATGCTTTGCGTCAACAATAACTGGTGCTGTTACTTCAGCAGATAATCAAGTACCCTCTAAGATAGATACTAAAAAAGTCTCTCTTAAAGGGTACCTTTATTTACAATACATAAAAACAAGATGGCTTTGTAAATTCGTAATTACTTATCTACAACTTGTTTTAATACATTCACTGGAATCCAATGTGTGAACTCGTTATTGTCATCTTTTTTCCAAGTTACATTTAGATAACCATTAATTTCAAGACCTTGTGAATACAAAATACTACCCTTTTTCAATGTACTTATCGTTGCAGATCCTTTAATTGGATCGAGATTAAAATCTGTATCTTTTGTTAGCTCAAAACGCACGCCTATTTCGCTTCTTTTCGACCCAGAGATTTTAAGATCTGTACCAGGATAATGTATACACTCTTTAGAACTAACATCATTGGGACCGCAATACGAAATTATTTGTCCATTATTTGTAAAAGAAAAACCCGGGTTGGTTCTTTCATTGAACCACATTCCGTAAGTTGCGGTATTACTATCACGATTAATAAAGATATAAGTTGGATTGTTATAGAAAGATGAACGAATTTTTATTGGTACTTCTTTGAAAACTACCAAATCCGTTGCTTGTATTCGATATTGCCCCATCTGGTAAAATGTTTTGCCATCATATTTTTCAATATCATACGTTCTAAAGAAATTATTTCGCTTGACCACTAACGAATCAAACGTACCATTTGGATTTTTCTTGTACACCTTGATGTCTTTTTTAAAGGTCATTTTTCCGGTTTGGTCTTTTACAACCTCTGCTCCATCATACATCACTTTCGCTTCGGATTTTGTTGGATGTACTACTGCAAATACAAATGCTGTTAGTAACACCATAAAAAATTTTTTCATGATTCTCCTCCTACTTAGCTTTATTTTAAATAACACTTTCCAATAAGCATTATATACCAATATATTCTAATATTTTGGATCATCACCAAAACGTGTGGTTGATTTCCGTTCCGACTGGGCGCTTTGTTGCTGCCGCTACGTTAGCACTACGCTTTCGCACAGAGCAAAGCTTCCTGTGGGCGTCCGATGAGCCGCTTCGCTTCGCTGCAGGGTCTCATCTGTGACGCTGTGATCTGATCCCCGAGGAGTCGCCCAGTCGGAACGAAGGTCAACTATTTATATAGTAGACGTTTCAACAAAAGTCGTTCTCAAATTTTGGCGTCCAATTAATATTTTACCAAAAATATAATGTCCTACCAATAGAAATATACAAAAAAAGATTGAGACTAACATGTATCAAAGGCTTTTTCAATTCATCACTATTCTTTTGTAAATGAGCGATATTAGTCCCCTATTTTTAACTAGACATGACACTAGTTAATGTTTTATTATAAATCGATTAGAGAATATCAGCTGATTAAAAAATTGTAGAGGGGTGTTCCTTGATGACAAATAGCAAAATGAATTTAAAGGTTGATGAATTTTTAAGTAAAGCTAAAAAGTGGCAGGAAGAATATTCGGCGTTGAGAAATATCGTTCTTGATTGTGAATTGACTGAAGAATTTAAATGGATGCATCCTTGTTACACGCTTGGGAAAAAAAACATCGTGTTAATACATGGTTTTAAAGATTATTGTGCGCTTCTGTTTCATAAAGGAGCCTTGTTAAAGGATGCCCACGGGATTCTAATTCAACAGACTGAAAATGTACAGGCGGCGCGCCAAATTCGTTTCACCAACGTTCAAGAAATAGTTGGCATGGAAACTATTATAAAAGATTATATTCTTGAAGCCATCGAAGTTGAAAAAGCAGGTTTAGAAGTGCCCATGAAAGAGCATAAGGAATACATAATTCCTGAAGAACTTCACAATAAATTCAATGAAATGCCTACCTTAAAAACTGCTTTTGAAGATTTGACGCCAGGACGACAAAGAGCATACATTCTACATTTCTCTCAACCTAAACAATCCAAAACTCGCGTGTCAAGAATTGAAAAATACACGCAACACATTCTTGATGGTAAAGGATTAAATGATTAGTTTATTCATGGGAAAATAAATAACACTGTTATAAAAATGGTCGAAGCAAATTGCTTCGATCTTTTTTATTTCGGCTGTTCTAGAAATCCAAAGAACAAAAGAGACTACCTTCGTTGATAGTCTCCATTTTAAATAATAACATTATTTAACATCTTAAACCAAACAGTCTTACTCCTCCCAGAACAATTCATCTAGGGTTTTATTTAACGTTTTGCATATCGCAATACATAAATTCAAAGTCGGGTTGTATTTACCTAATTCAATTAAACCGATTGTTTGCCTAGTGACCCCCACTTTTTCAGCCAATTCACCTTGTGATAAATCATGTTCAATTCGAGCCATTTTTAAGCGTATGTTTTTCACATTGATCACCACTATCTTCATCTTCTAACATTCTTTGAATAACTCGATCACTTTTCTTTTTAGCAAGCCCATAAAATAAGAGTAAAATTCCGGCAATAAATGTTGAATACAATAACAGTGATACAAAAAATACCAAAAAGAAAAAATATATTGCTTGTGGAGTACTTTCTGCATAGTTGAATGCACTGTTAATACCCATAATAATTGCAATAATCATGCCAATAGCAACACCGAAAATAATAAATTTAGTACTTAATTTAAATTTACTTGTACTATCGTGAATCTCTACTTCATCAGTAAATATGCCGAGATAGGCTGCTCTGCCACAATAATAAACAGCTGAGAATAATATAATCAACCGTTCTGTAAATACATTTTCTGAGGACACTCCCTCTGTTATGAATTTTATTAGGATCGATATTAAACATATTACAATGACAAAGAAAAAAATCTCCTTGTAAATTTTATTTTGCTGATTTTTAATTCGTTCATCGACGTGTTTACTTTTCCAAAACATCCATATTTCCCTCCCTTTATTTTATGATTTTAATTATACAGAATATTCGTCTTTTTGCAATATATATATTGCAAAAAGTTAATTATACCTTTCATCAATAAAATGATACCCTTTTTGCGTGCGTCTCCCAGACGTTGGTTTTACAAAAGACAAAACAAAAAACCACTCATTTATGGAGTGGTCATTTTTATTATCTTTATCAAGTTTTAAGCTTTCGATCTATCAGTTAAACCTAAAGTCAATATGCTCGATCGGCCAACAGACGATACTTGTTGTACCCATTATTTTTCCTTTAGGGATGAAACCTAACTCAGGATTTCTACTATCATTACTTACACGACGATTATCACCTAATACAAAGTAGTGCCCTTCAGGTACGGTAGTTTCACCTAAGTCTTGTTCTAACGTAAAATCATATGTAAGTAACCCAGGATCTTTTAAATCCTTCTTGTACTGATCTAAATAATGTTCACTGTACTTTTCTCCGTTTATGTATAATTGATCATCCTTATACTCGATTTTATCTCCTGGTAGACCAATGATACGTTTAATAATATTTTTTTCTTCATTGTCTATCATAATGTTATTAATAACGACAATGTCAAATCGATCAATTGACTTAAATTTCGGACCGATTTTATTAACAATAACACGATCGCTTTCTTCCAGTGTCGGTTCCATAGAAGCACCTTTTACGAGTACTGGCGTAAATAAAAACTGCTTGATTAAAAATGCCACCAATAAAGCGAATGCAATTGCTTTTACCCATTCAACAAACTCATTTGTCTGTTTTCCCTGTATTTCTTCTCCCAAAATTCCACCTCCTAGTATTTCTCTTAATTAATACGTAAAAAAAGGAAAATAGTTTCAATTTTCTGTTCAAAATGATTATATTTATTTGAAACTCAATTACAAACAAAGGTCAAAAAAGCCATTTTATACGTTTAACGACGATATCCATTCCTTTAATCACTGTCGCTATCAGAAACGATTAAACGGCCAGAGCCTTTTAAAATTCAAAGCTCAAGCCGCATAATTCATATTTATTATTAAATTCCCCATAGTATCTCCCAAAATTTTAATCTTTGTTTATACTAGTCGACACCATGGCTCTATATAAGTATTTTTGTTTTCTAAAGAAGATGCAATACTAAAAGTTTGATTGAATGAACTATCAAGTAGAAAATTGAAGATTCCATATGCTTTTTCTTTTGGAATTCTCATTTTTAAATTGAACGCTCTAAAACTTCATCAAAAAACTACCTATCATTTTCTTTTATATTCCCGATTTTTTCCACAGGCAACTTTTATAAGGCTCTGTTAAATTGTAAATGACGATATTTGATACCTGTCCGAAATCTTAGTATAATCGGTACAAGAACAAGCATTCGGAAGATTGTAAGTATGAGCAAAGCGTTTAATTACTTATTGTAGCTTGTATGGGAGTTGTTATGAAATATTAAAGAGTTCTTGCTTTCTTCATTTAAGATACTTTTGACAGCTTGCATTTACAGAAATTCAATATTCTGTAAATTAAATTGGAATGGTTGGTGAAATCATTTGAACCTTACTAAGAATAACGGTTATGAATTTCTTGATTTTATCAGTATAAAAGAAGAAGAAATGAATTCCTACAAACCCATTGCAGGCTCTTTTGCAGTGTTAAATTGTTCAGGAAAATATCTTATGTGCTATAACACTTGAAGAGAACAATGGGAGTTACCCGCAGGACAAAGGGAAGAAAATGAAACGCCAAAGGAATGTGCTATTAGAGAACTTTATGAGGAAACAGGACAAATCGTAAAAGATTTAGATTTTACGGGCTTACTAAAAGTGAAAAACCTATCCCACGGTAACGTAAAGTATAATCCTGTTTATTTTTCTTTCATTGAAAAACTACAACCATTTCTGAAGAACTTTGAAACGTCTGAAATAAAGTTATGGGATTTAAAAGAGAAGATTGGATGCATTGACGAAGTTGATGTTAAAGTATTCGTTAAGTAGCACTGTTTTATATTTTTTTTTTAAAATCAACATCGTACTTTAACAGAGCCTAAAAAAAACAAATAATCATCTGGATGATTGAACTTATATAATGTAGGATGCTTTACATACTCTTCAAAAAGCCATCTCATAGCTTTTGTAAACCATTCAATACCTAGTCAGTCTGTATCATAGCGTAGCAATGTGCTTTCAATTTTATAAAACTGAAGATGAACCAAATAAGGACATAAAAAAGCCCTCTACAGAAGATGTGGAAGGCAATAGAAAAATTTATTTACAATAAGCACTTCTCTCGGCGTATTTTCCTCTTAATACAGAGTTCCAACACTTCTACCGCCGTCATTCTCCCAACGATCAATGTCCCAAACAACATCAACATCTTCCCAGCCGTCATGTATTTCTCCGTTAGGAAGGGTACCATTTCTTATTATAGAAATAACACATCATCCTTTTTAATAATATTTCATGTTTCTATATTATGTAATGTTATTTGTTTTGTTCATCGCCAAATATGGGGGTGTGAAAAGGATTCGTCTCTTTTTTGTTTTTTGTACTTAACCTACATTCAAAAGGATTACTTTTAAGTCTTAGAGTATCTGTTGCAACTGGATCAATGATATGAATTTTTATAGCTAATAGAATTTTCCCATAAAGTTAAGGTAGCAAATCGTTAAGGTAGTTAAACTAACTGATATGTTTTTCCTGGAAGAAAGGATACTGTTCATGAATAAATAAAGAGGCTTATAAACGTTGAAAATGTACAAAAGTGTTTGTTTAACCAAGTACATTTGTGATTCCCTTTGTTTTTACAACTATACAGGGAGTGGCGAGCATGATAGCCTCGACCGGTTAGCCGCCATTGATATAGCTGGTTTCTAGGCTAGCGAATCATGCGAGTAGAGGCTCCGTGTCAAGTTGTAATTATTCACGCACTTGTATAGAATCGCACATGATTATACGAGCAAAAATGTACATTGTTATTTTGACATTTACATTTTGACTCTTCTATCCACGATTTTGGCTCTTCTATCCATGATTTTGGCTTTACTATCCATGACTTTGCTCTTCTATCCACGATTTTTACTCTTCTATCCATGATTTTGACTCTTCTATCCACGATTCTGATTGTTCTATCCACGATTTTGGCTCTTCTATCCATGACTCTGCTCTTCTATCCACGATTTTTACTCTTTTATCCATGACTTTGACTCTTCTATCCACGATTTTGACTCTTCTATCCATGATTTTGATATAAACGCTGAAATAAATATGTACAAGAATGCTTGTTTAACCAAGTATATTTTTGATTCCCTTTGTATATTACAACTTTACAGAGAGTGGCGAGCATGATAGCCCCGACCGGTTAGCCACCATTGATTTAGCTGGTTTCTAGGCTAGCGAATCATGCGAGTAGAGGCTCCGTGTCAAGTTGTAATTATTCACGCACATGTATAGAAACATAGTTAATCAGCGAAAGTGTACATGATTAGACTAGCAAAAATGTACATTGTTATTTTGACATTTACAGAGGCTGGAACAAAAGGTTTTAAGCAACTAGAAAAGCCGAACTATAAAAAAATGCTAAAATAGCATTCTACATTAGTTCGGCTTTTTGTATTCAAATAAATAAAAAGTGAATTTTACCACTCGGCTTGGACACAGTTAAATTAGGTATGTCTCAGCCTCTTTATAAGAAAGAGTGCAAGCTTTGAGGGGCTAATAAGATAGAAACTTTCGTTTTATATTTTTCCAACCTAAAAATTCTTTTATATATTCAGCAGGTGTTATGACAAGTAAACTTTTAAATTCTTTGTAATAATGTGAAGGATCATAGTAACCATATCGAACTATAATACTGTCAATTCTTTAAGGGAAACTTAGTAAGGCATAAAAAAGAGGATAGCGGAAATGCTACCCATCTTGTTTTAATTAGCTTTCGGCAATACCGTAAGCAAGTAATAAAATATACCCGATGATACAGATTGCAATAATGTTAAATATTATTAGTAGCCATTTTAATAAACCTTTTTTTGCTTTGAATCCTAAAAAAGCTCCTAATAATGGGAACAAAAACATTAAAAGAATATAAGGTTTACCTAATGCTCCTAACGACACTCCATTCCACATTGTAAAAAACATAACAACGAAGATTACTAAAGTAGTAAGTGAAAGAACACTATATTTATTAATTCGGGTTCACCACCCTAAAAGTTGGTTTATATTCCTAATTTATCATATTCAAACCTTTATACAATGACCATTTAATTCCTTTTACGTCATTATAGTATCACAATATTACTTTTTGACTTAAAAGCTCCAAAGTTTACGAAAACAGCCTCAATAAAAAGACCATCAAAAATGATGGTCCTACTTCACAAACTAACACACAATCATTAATAAACAAAGGACATGATAGCTTCTTTAATTTTTTTGTTCCATAATATTTCTAACAAACAATTGCTTATTTTTATGAGCAATTGTACTTACAATCGCAAGTAATAGCCCTGAAATAACGAATACAATTCTAATTCCTAACAAATCTGCTAATAGTCCCATAATAAGAGAGCCAACGCCAAATATCCCAGTTCCGATAGCACCTAACGAGGTATAAACAGTTGATAACTGTTCTTTTGGCACACTAGTTTGTATAACCGTTTGTTGAGGAATTTTTTTTATTTGTCCAAAAAGCCCTACACAGAGAGATAAAAGTAAGGAAATGATTGGAATGCTGTTTAGGCTAAATAATATTGTGAATAAAAAACTTGTGAATGAACCGAAAAAAATAAAGGTTCCTATTTTCTTTTCAATAAATGAAGAAAATTTAATACAATAAGCACTTCCTAAAATAAGTCCTAAAAAGTTAGCTCCATTGATAAATCCCCACCATTTTTCATCAACGTTCAAAGCATCGTTGACAAACACATATAAAATAGCAGCTATCCAAACTGTTGCAGCAATTGTTTCCAAAAATTCTATCCAAGCAATCCTTCTTAATACCGGAGTGTTAGATAAAGTTTTCCACCCCTCTTTAATCTTTTCTAGTTTCCCTTTTAACTTTGTAGTTTCATAGATTACACTTTCTAAAAGGCAAAGTAATATGCTTGCAATTACAAATAAACATCCAACGAACCAAATAAGTTGTTGAGAACTTATAATAATTAGCAATGAACTTCCTACGAACCACATACATGCTTGTATGACCTGCGTAATAGTTTCTGAAATTCCATTAGCTTGAATTAGATGTTCCGGTTTAACATAGAATGGAGTCAATGTCTGTCGTATTGGATCTGCACATCCGTCAAAAAAAGCAATCAATCCTATTATTAAAAAGATAGAATAATAATTAGCTACTGTTAAATCAATTAACATAAACCCTAGAATAAAGAGTAAAATTGTCTTTACAATTTGTGACCCAGCAAGTACCCATTTAAGATTTAATTTCTCAACAAAAAGAGGTGTCAGCAGACTGGATATAAACATAGAAGAAGCAATTGTAAATGGCACAAACGATGCTGCAATGGCAGAACCTGTTAATACAAAAATTGTACTTATAACACTGACTATATATAATACATCGCCTATATTAGCGAGTGACTGACCCAATAGTAATAAAGAAAAGTTTCTATTCAAATTCATATTATATATCCCCCAATTTTTCATTCTAATTTTGGCTTAATAGGGGAATATTAGATTGGACTATTCATTAAAATTTGACTCCTATCATATATCGGACAAATCTGGGGGACGTAGATTTATCACAAGTTTTGTATCATCAATAAATACTTATTTGAATCATAGCATTGTTTCAAATTTATTACATAAATACCCATCTATTATTTTTTTACGATTTCTTTATTTTTATTCAGTATTTCTAAAAATAAAAGAATCAACAATCTTTTAGAAAACAACCTATATCTTTTATTACTTAGAAGTTTAAGAAATAGGCTTTATTGTACAATTAATAACTGATATAAGCTTCTTTTAATTTACTGCGACATTAGATTGATTTAATTGTTGTAGAAAATAGGGTCATCTGTGGTAAAAAAGAGGATAGGTAGAGCTAATTCATTTAAGTACTTCTTTCTTTTTAATTTCTATTCATATAATGTGTGACATTAATAGTTTCAGCCTATAACTTTACTTTTAATAAAACCTATTTACTTAGCTGCTGGTTTATTTTATTAATTATGCCTTTATTCTTCCCATAACAATTGTATTATAATAGTTGCCATCTGAAAGGAGTTTATCATTTTTTAAGACGCCTTCAACTTCAAAGCCAAGCTTTTTATAGAGCAAAATAGCTTTGTCATTTGTCTCTACAACATTCAAGGCCATTTTTTTTATGTCATTCGTGTCAGCCCACTCAATTGATGCTTTTAGGAAGTTTTTTCCTATCCCATAACGCCAAAATTCTTTTAAAACACCTACACCAAACTCTACTTTATGAGCAAATCTTTTTAATGGAAACCCCTCACATCTAGAAAATCCGACAATGCGATTATCAACTACTGCTACTAAACACAAATTCCTTGGACTTATCGTGTCTTCCTTTATGATTTTTTCAAATCCTGTCGTATCGATAAAGCCTTCCCCTTGTTCTCTATCGAAGTTTTCCGTCTCTCCATCAAGTTGTAGCCTCAGATCTGATAATGCTTGAGCATCTTCTATATTGGCAGATCTAATTGTATAATGAAGTTCATTTATAGTAAATTCTTGGCTGTTTATGCGCATTATTGAAACCTCTTTTACTTAGTTTTAAAGATAGTACTTGGCTCAATGTTTACGAATCGATTGTGCCAAACGGACTCGTGGTGCTTGATAATTTGCTGTGCGTTTAATACATGACTATCTAGGGTGGTATGTGCACCTTCCACTAAAATATTATGATGGTATCCATGACTATAGGCATTTCGGATAGTCGTATCAAGACAAAATTCTGTTTGAGCACCAGCGAAAATAAGCTGCTCAATTTGTTGTTCCTGTAAGTATTGCGCTAATTCTGTTTGATAGAATGCATCCCACGTTGTTTTTTGAATTACTTTATCATCTGGTTGTCGTAGAAGTCCGTGATATAGATCCCAGCCTGGTTTGCCAAACGCAAAATCGTCATCTTTATTTGAATCCGTATGCTGGATAAAAATAATTGGAACTTCGCTGTGCCGTGCCCAAGTTATTAACATATTAATGTTTTCTATTACTTTTTCGTAATCAAATAAGTAGTTTTCACTATCCAAAAAAAATGCTTCCTGCATATCCACTATCATTAATGCCTGCTTCATATAGTTCTCCTTTTGGAATCTGACTTTAATTCTTTTATTGTACAAATAACTTTTTTCCATTTAAAGAGAATTATGAAAAGAGAGGGAGATTTCCATTTTAGATGAACTTGTTCAGGTGGGTGACTGATGAGCCACTTGAGGAGACACGATGTTGGTATGGAGGGGTTATACAGGACGTGATGTTTTCCTCTACCCTTGGGTTGCAAGTACTAATGTGTCAGCAAGTTTTATATTCTCCTTTAAATAATTTGGTATAGAAGAATTATCGAGTATTTGTTCAGTTGTCATCCACACGATACTGTCAACTTCATCAGGACTCTTTGCAAAAGCTTCTCCGAGCAGATGATGACAAAGAAATACGATGTCTACTACACTAATACCAGCATCTGTCAAAAAGGAGGAACTATTAACATACCTTAGATTTGAAACCTCCACCCCAACTTCTTCGGCAATTTCCCTTATAAGTGTTCTTTCTAAAATATTTGTTGAGAACCCCTCCTTTTCGACCTTCCCACCAACAAGAGACAATACTCCCCCTGCATGTTCCTCTTTTTCACTACGTTTTATTAACAGCCATTTTTCATTTTTGTATATTGCAGCTTCCACATTAACGATAAACATATTATCGCCTCCTAAAAAAGTATATTATATGTATTTTCTGCATCAGAAGAGTCTTCTCCTTTACCGTAAGTATTTTTCTGCATGGTAGGAGACATTGTAAAAACGATTAAACGGCTTAAGCCCATTAGTTTAAAGGGATTAAGCCGCTCAAAATATTTTTTACTATTTCCTCCGTCACTTGACAAGAAGAAAGTCAATTTTTTTATTTCATTAATTCTTCAACAAAATCAACTGGTACATATGTTTTTGTTGGTTCTAATAAAGCTGGTGCTACTTTAAAATAACGAAGTGCTTTATTATAGCCATATTCTTTTTGATCGCGTGTAATTGTATAAGATAATGCGCCTTTAGAAATAATTGCACCATTTCCTGTTGATTCTACTTTAAAGCCCAACTCTTCGGCAATTAAACGTAGTGGTACCATTTTAGTACCTTCGACCTCATAAAAATCTTTATTAATAATTTCTTGTACTGCAGCTTTAGATGGATCCACTTCACCTGGCTCTTGTGCAATCGTATCTAAAACGACAACTTTTGAAGGTGGTGTTTGTGCTGGGATACTCATTGTTGCAATTGTATAGAACACTAGTAAATGTTGTTCTGCTAAATCCCCTGCCTTTACTTTTTTACCAGACAGGCTAAGTAATTCCGTTTCTTTACCAACATTTAGTTTTAACGTATTATCAGTATTCACTAATTCTTTATTGAAAAAGTCTACTTCTACAGTTCCCATTTCTTTTGTTTCAACAATAATTACCTCTGGGTTATATTGTGGTGGATAAATCATCAGCATTGGCTTATTTGCATACGTGTATGCCGTTACTTTATCACCTTTTTGTAGTTTAACTTCTTTACCAGTATTATCGAAAACTAGTGTATCGTCATTTACGACAAAAACATTCGTATTCTCTTCCTCTTTTACAGTGTAATATGTTGAATCGTCACGTTTTTCAACATTCTCAATTGTTCCAGCTATTTTAATAAAAATAGGTTGAACTTGTGGATTTTGCTCATTATTATCAGTAGCGTTCGTCACAACCGCTTCTCCTTCGTTTGCTGATGCAGTTGGAGCTACTACAGCGCCCCCGATTAATAATGCTGACATGGCAAATGGTACAACTTTCGTCATTTTCATAAAAAAGCATCTCCTTCATTTCACGAATTCATAGTAGTAGTCGGCTATGAAAGAAAAAGGTTACAACATTGCCAACATTTATTCCATTCCGCTAAAAAAGCCGTGATTCTTTTCCGGTAAAGAATCACAGCTTTCTCTTAAACTGGTTGGATGGGTATTTTGTTCGGTTCGCGAGTATTTCCTTGCTTCGCGCACGTTATTGCGTTTAATCGTATTAATTTAAAACATAAATTGAAGTAGATTTAATATACGCTGTAAAAAATAGTCACGCTCATTTTGTTTTTTCCTTATTTTCAAAGCCATATCTGGGAGATCGGTAATGACGCCATTGACATTTTTCCGAATAAAATCGTGTAATGACTGATCTTTATTTAATGTCCAGACAAACAGTTTAATTTTTTGTTGCTTCATCTCTGAAATCAGCTGATCTGTTACCCATGCTTCCTCAAGTGATATAAAATCAACTGTTTCATCCATCGGCCCGATGTTTAATGCATAGACAATCCCTACACGTAAATTCGGCGCCAATTTTTTTAACTGTGACATCATTTGTGGGTCTGATGATTGCACATAATACGTATCGAGCACCTTATAAGCTTTTAGTTTTTCAACTAACTTGGGCAAGACATCTTCTGTTTCTTTACCATGAACTTTCAATTCAATCAGTAAGGAAACATTTAAAGCTTTTGCTATTTCAATAAAATCATCTAAAGATGAAATTTTGTCATTAAAACCATTAGCATGAATCGTTAACGTCTTTAATTCACCGAGTGTCATATTAGATATAACACCATTTTTACCTGTAAGTCTTCTTAATGTTCGATCATGAAAAACAACGAATTGTCCATCTACCGTTTGCTGAATATCGATCTCGATTAAGTCTGCACCTGCACTTGCTGCGCTGACAAGGCCACTGATTGTATTTTCCACATTACCCTCTGTGTAGCCACGATGAGCAATAATTTTTGTATCTGGTGCATAAACACTTTTCTCTAACGAAATAATATTCATCACACTTAATGCGATAAAAACAAACAAAACGATAAATAACAATGGCTTATAGCGCCTTCTTCGAAATTTCGGTGTAAATCTTGTCTTGCTTAAAGGGGTGTAATAAGTAAAAGCCACCATTACTTGTGAAATCATTGCTTGCAGTATACTAAATAACACGACGAAAACCATTTCTAAAAAAGCAATAGTAATCCCCGCTGTGACAAGTGCTGTACTCGGTATCAAACGCTCCAACATATATAATGGCAATGTACTTATAAGTGTAATTCCAAGCATCACAAGTAAAAGAACTGTTACTAGTATAGCTAATAATCCAAGAAGTTTTAACAAGTCCTGCTTTGAAAAACGCCAGCTGTGTATGAATGAACGAAATAGTGATATTTTGGGCTGGATTGTAAAGATCGGCAAAGCCAATATACTACGTATGCCCACTATTACTAAAACAATTACCATAGCAGCATAAAGTAAACGACCTGAACGACTACTCATTATTTCATCTGTCAAAAAGTGCGGAATGGTCATTGCTTGTGTTAACGTCAGTGGAAATATAAATGAAGCTAATGGCAATAAAAGTGCAATATAAATAAATAAAAAAATGACTTGAATACTAAAAAAAGAAAGTACCTTACGGTTGAGCTGTTGCCATATGTGTAGATATCGATATCGAATTCCTCGTTGTTGATAAAAAGCCATTAAAAAAAGAAAGCCCATTTCATAATAAATAAATAGAAAAATAAGCACAATCAAAAAAATAAACATCGAAATGACAAAGGGATGCACCATAAAACTTTGAATATTTTGCTCCGTAATATGTGTGTAGCCCGTTACTCGCAGCATTAGCTTAAATACGATAGCCGTCATAGGAACAATTAATAAAAACTGAAATAACTTAATCAGCGCGAAAACCTGTATATAATCGATGCGATACATATAAATATTGTAGACAGCTTGTCGCATTACTTGTCCCTCTTTATGCATTTACTCACCTCAGTCATACCTATCGTATCCCCTATCTTAAGCATCTTTTCGATTTTTATAAGCTCTTCCTATATGATATGTAAAACCATTTATTTCTAATTATTTTCTGCTCTTGAAATACAATTTTTCCATATAATATGCAAGGAAAAATGATAAGATTTCTGTATTTTTAGTGTCTATAAATATTTTCTTGAAACTTTTTTGTATGTAACTCGGTAAATAATAGAATCGATACAAAATAAGGGGGCTAATAATTATGAGACAAACAATGTTTCATCTTGGTGATATTATTAGTACAACCGTACTTTTTGTCATTTTCCTAGCGATATTTTTCGTGATGATTCATACGATTAAAAGAATGAAAGCGACTGCTCCTTCGCCTCCACAAGAAACACTTCAGCAACAAGTAGATAATTTAACAATACGAGTGACAATACTTGAGCAACAAGTGGAAAATTTATCAGAAAGACGCTAGCTCCTAAAGAATGAAAAAACGCTGTAAAGTTTATTCTTCACAGCGTTTTTCATGTTCTTATAAAATTATTATGTCAATGAATTAAGATGTTATAAAAGACTCTATGGCAAAACACGGGTTGATTTCCGTTACGACTGGGCGCTTTTATCATAAACGATACGGCCATCAACAACCGTATAGGCGACTTTTACTTGTGGAATATTTTCGATAGCTATTGCAAAAAGATCTTCTTCTAAAACAGTGAAGTCTGCTGTATAGCCCTTTTCAATCTTACCTCGAGCATGGTCTTGTGCTATTATTTGTGCAGCTCCTATCGTATAGAGTCTTACTGCCTCAAAGCGTGAAATTTTCTCTTCTGGACCGTAGCCATTATGCGATTCCCCAAAATTCCGCCTTGTTACTGCAGCATATATACCATATAAGGGATTTGGCACTTCAATCGGGGCATCACTGCCGCCTGCAACAACTAATCCACGATCTAGTAGCGATTTTAATGGGTGTAAGCCTTTTGCTCGTTCCTCCCCTAGCCTAGCTAGTTCTGCCTCATACTCTCCCTGCACAAATTGAGGCTGCATATCCACTGCGATAGGCAACGCAGCGAGTTTTTCTAAAATCCCTTCATCGACTAAGCTACAATGAATCACACGATCTAATTGACCTTCACGAGGCGGATGGGCAGCAAATACTTTTAAAATTGTTTCAATGGCTAAATCGCCAATGGCATGCACTGCCACTGTTTGTCCATGTTGACGTGCAAGTTGAACATATTCCACTAGTTGTTCTGTTGTATGTACAAGCAGACCGCAATTGCCTGGTTCATCACAGTACGGTTCACGAAGAGCAGCAGTACGTCCTCCAAAGGCACCATCGATAAAGATCTTCATGGCACCAAACTCTAAATACGGTGAAGATACTTCTTCCATCTTAGCAACTTCCTCAAATACCGTGTGGTGTTGTAATAAATGAACTTTAAACGATCGCTTTGCCTCGATAATCTTTCGAAAAGCATGTATTGGTTGAAGCGGTGGCCCGTAATAGCTTAAATCCTCAGAATGACCACCCACTAAACCATATGATTGCAGCGATATTACCGCCTTTTCGACAGCATCCTCAATATACTCAGACGTAATATGAGGCATATGGTTGACAATCATATACAATGCTGTATCTTTTAAAACCCCTGTTAGCTGTCCATCCACCTTATCAATGACCCCACCCTCTGGAGATCTTGTGTCATTAGTTATTCCCGCAAATGCCAGCGCCTTGGAATTAGCCAAAATTAAATGATGACAGCTGCGCTTAATGATTAAATGTGCTTCCCCTAAGGCATCAAGCTCCGCTAATGTAGGGGAAATAGGATTTTTAAATTGCGTCTCATTAAGCCCAATCGCGATTACCCATTCATTTGCGGGAACTTCTATCATCCGCTCATGAATAATTGCCAGTAGCTCTTCCTTACTTCTGACGTTCGATACATCAATATGCTTTAATTTCTCCCCGTAGCCAATAATATGTAAATGACTATCGACAAAGCCTGGATACATCACATTGCCTTGCAAATGTTGAATAGAAGTAGCATGTGGCGACAAGCTATCTACCGAGCCTGTCGCCACAATTTTTCCTTCTTTTACAAGGACTGCTTCAACTGTTTCGCCAACTTGCGCCATCGTGTAAATTTTTCCACCAGTCCATAACGTTGCCAAACAATCCCTCCTAACCAATACGGAATCGGCTTTAATTTCTTTCAGCGAGTGTTTGGGCCCCGCTGAAAGAAATTAAATGTGCTCGCTCTAAACGACGACGTACTATTACACCAAACCATGCTGCTAGAACAGCTTTCACAATACCTACGACGATAAATGGTGCCGCTCCACCTATAAAAGCAGCTGTCCAAGTTAAATCTCCGACAATTTTTAACCAAGTCGTTCCAAACGCCAATGTCACAACCATTCCAATGATGTTCGCGACAATTGCATGGAAAATTGTAAGCCCAAATGTATCTAAGTATAAGCCCATTAAAATTGCCGTAACAAGGAATCCAACAATATAGCCACCTGTAGGACCAACTAAAATAACTAATCCCCCTGACATACCACTAAATACCGGAAGACTAGCTGCACCAAGTAAAATATAAAGCAGTACTGATAGCGTACCAACTCTTGTCCCTAAAATCGTTACGACTAAGCCTACTGCTAATGTTTGTCCTGTAATTGGAATAAGTGGTAGCGGAATCGTTACTTGTGCAAGAACAGCAATAATCGCTGCACCAAATGCCGCTAACACAAAATTATATGTACTACTCTTTTTCAAACTACATTGCCTCCCTCTGTACGTTAACTCATGTTGTAAATAAGTTAACACAAAGATATAGCAAATAAAAACTGTTGTCAATCTATTTTGAAAAATAGCTAAAAAAAAGAAATTGCTATAGTGAACTAGCAATTTCTCTTCACAAATTACCAAAGCGGATCGTTGGTAGGATCATTTTCTTGCAAATCAAAGACATATGGTGCTAATTGACGATAATAAATAAGAACGCCAACTATAAAGAAAATAATCCCAATCGTAATATTATTAAAAACAAAATGCATAAAAGAAATAAAAGGAACCGGAAATGCTAAAATGCCACCTATTTGCATAGATTTTTTTGTACGATATTGTTTTTTCCCACAATAAGGACATTCGAGTTGTCCATTTTTCCGGTACATTTTTCGTGATTGCTTCTCTGACCAAGTTTCCCCACACTCAATGCACACCGGTAGGCCATATCCTTTCTTGATTAGCACAAGTTTAACGATAGAGGAAACACCTACCAAAAAGCTAAAAAGCAAAATACCTTTTACGAAATCGTTTTGTAAAAATGTCAATATACTCCATGTATCCGCTTCTTGCTGTAAGCTAGCTGCCTGATGACTTCCTGAATTTTTATTGTGTGATAATAAATAACTAAAACCAATGACAAAAATCGTAAACGTTGCTAGTACCACACGATATTGCCATGGACTACTTCTTCTTTGTTTCGTTTTATTATAAGCTTTTTGGGCTATTGCTTGTTTTTTTTCATCTGTAAGCTTTACATCCCGAAGTTCATTTAGCACATCTTCTTTAAATTGATTCATGGCGTAACACCTCCCAATCATAATCACCGATTGCTGTTGCAAGTTGCTTTCTTGCACGTTGTAATCTTGTACGTATTGTTGCTTCTGGACAACATACGAGCTGTGCAATTTCCACTGTCGTCATATCCTCAAAATAATAGAGAATTAGTACTTCCCTATATGCAACAGATAATGTAAACAAAGCTTCTACGAGCTCTCGTTTTGTAGACTTAGCAAGAAATTCCTTTTCAGGCGTGACTGCTGTCGTACGCCCTGTTATTTTTTCAAAGAGTGTCAGTCGTTTACTTTTCCAGCTACGCAAATAATCATGGCTTCGATTGACCGTCATTTTTACTAAATATGTACGTAATGATGATTCTTGACGAAATTGCTCCTGCTTTTGATAAAAGGCGATAAACACATCCTGCACAATGTCCTCAGCTGTTGCCTCATTTTTCACATATAAATAAGCAACCTTTAGTAAGTAATCACCGTGCTCTGCAATAATTTTTTCGATATCCATTTGTTGTCCCACCTTCTTTCTAAACTACTGACGGATGCCACTTCATTTCCGATTCATTTTTTTAAAAAATTTTTTAAAAGAAAAGAATCTGCCAAACTCCAACGACTGTTTGTTGAAATGAAGCAGATCCTTTATGATTAAATCCTTAGCGGATGTTTAGATACCCGCTAAAAGAAGTTAACTATATTTCGCTGAATAGAACGCTTACATTTTAAAATTCGCCAGTACTATGATCGGGCCTGTTTATATACTATTTCCCACATCACTATAATGATTAAAGAACGTAATTTGGTTACGGCCATTGCGCTTGGACGTATACAGTGCTGTGTCCGCATTATGGATCAGCTCTTCGACCGCGGTAATTTGGCCTTGTTTATTTGTACTTACACCAATACTAAATTCTAAATGGACAGTCTCATCATTAATTAGTAAAGACAGAGAATTTAATGTTTGATAAAGATTTTCCGTCATCGTTTGAACAGATTCACCTTCCTGTAATTTGCATAGTACAATAAACTCATCTCCACCAAAACGAGCTACTATCGATTCAAATGCTTGAAAATAGTCCTTTAATGTAGTTGCAATAATCGTTAAAGCATCATCACCAAACAAATGACCATTTGTATCATTGATTTCTTTAAAATGATCTAAGTCAATCATCATTAATGCTAATTGCTGATTATCTACTGAAGCTTTCTCCACCATTTTCTCTGCATTCTGATCAAAATAGCGTCGATTATAAATATTCGTTAATGGATCAATGTAAGAAGTTTTTTCAAAATGTTTTTTCTGGTCATCGTACTCCATCTCAAATAATAAATGAGTATAATTTTCCCTTTGAATTTCTAATAAAATGTCAATATATTCCTTTTGTATCGAGCACAATACAAGTTTATTACCTTGCTTTTCTATTAGCTTCACCAAAGAATTGTAGATCGTTTGAAGCATAGATAAATCATTATTTTTTAAGGCATAGTGCTTCGACTTTTGGTACAAATCAATGGCCTCGCAAATGCGTCCCTGTTTTTCACAAAGTAAAGCATAGGCATTCATAACCTCCAATTGTAGCTTAGAATAAGGTGGTTTCTGTATCGTCACTAACAACTCTTGCAATAATTCAGCTGCTTCATCAAATTCCTCCAAACTAATTTGCGCAACAGCTAAGTTTATTTTTGAATACATAATCCCTGAATATGGATTTTCATGCTTGGTCTCAAAATAATTGGCATAGTATAAGCTCTTTAATGCAAAATCCTTTGCTTCTTGATAGTTCCCTGAAGAGTTTTCTAAGTCGCTCAAATTATTATAAATTTTTCCTATACTATCTATATGTTGAATACGCTCAGCAATCTTTAGTCCCTTAATCATAAACTCTTTAGACTTCTTTATATGGCCAAACGTTCCCCAATAAATAGCTACAATAATATAATGATGAATTAAATCAATATCATCGCCATAGTGAAAGGTTAATTCGCGATACTTCTCAAGTACACTAATGGAAACTTGCAAATCACCTGTTTGGAAATAGCTTGCACAGCTATAGCGTAATAACAGGATTGCTTTTTTATACATACCAAGCTCAATAGCACTTTCAATTGCGGCACTACTTAATTCTATATATTCTATAAAGCGATTTGCATCATACAATTCATTTAGTGTAATCCATAGTTCTTCAAACTCCTGTGTATTCATACCGCCCCTCCTTATATTAACCCCTGCTTCTTTAATACTATCTTTATGTGCATAATATTACAATTCCTCAGACTCATTTATTTGTAAATTAATGAGTAAATTTAACCTTAAAATACCATACAGCAATTCATTTATCCCAAAAAGATAATATATACCCCTATAAAAACGATTCTTTTTATACTTTGAATATTTATGATAGTACAAAAACTATAATTTCCCAACACAGAAAAAACAAGCCCCCTTCTTTAAAGAGACTTGGCAGGTTGCTGCTGTAAGACGCGCTTTTTGACACACTCTTTGCTCTCTTCCATATCCCCAACTACATGCTACTTTCACCAAATCCTTTTGCCATTCATTCATGTCCAAAGCACCCCCCATTCCACTTGCTGTAAATGAAACTTTAAGGCTTCTCGCCCTTTTTAGCCTTGTTTTCACTATGTTTTCTACAATACTTAGAATTTGTGCTATGTCGGCAATCTTCATTTCTTCATTATAAAAGAATGTTAGGCTCTCTATATGTTAATGGAAGCTTTAATATAGCATTGTGCAAAAGGTTTTTATCAAATTTTCGCAGCATGATTATGAAGAACGTGGACAGACAGCTACGTGCTTATTTATCAAGGTTAACGGTAATAAAAGCAAGGCAAGGATTATTTATTTCATAAAAATTCGAATATTCATAGTGACCTTGGGGCATACTCCAATGTTAGGATAAAATTAGGAGGTGCTCACATGCTTATCAAACAATTTGCAACTAAGTATTATTTATCTACTGATACCGTACGTTACTATGAAAAAGAAGGATACCTACATCCACATAAACAGGACAATGGCTATCGAGTGTATGATGTCACTTGTGAACATACTATAAAATTTATTTTAGTATTAAGACAGCTCGGCTTTACATTACAAGAAATTAAACAGCTGCTGACACTAGAGCAAAAGCCACTTCAAATGCCTGCAATCAACAAACAGTACAACTATTCTCAACAAAGATCACCAACATTGAACAGCAGTTATTTTTTTATCACCAGGCACTTCAATCCTTTCAGCTCACTCAAACATTAATGGCTGAAGGAAAATACGCAGAAAATAAGTTGGTCATCGGCTCACTTATCGAGGATATGTATAATAAATTACAAGAAGGGAATGTTCATTATGAAAATACGTAAAATTATCGCATTAGAATATTTAATAGCATTTGTAGTAAGTGTATTTTTTACTGGTATTTTGAATTTTCGTTCCTATATTTTTTCCTGCTTTTATTCCTACCAGATATAACGATGTTAGGCTACATCGTAAACACTAAAATTGGTGCGTTATTTTACAATATTGGCCATAGTTTAGTCATGCCTGCCATTCTCTTGACTATAGGCTTTATCACAGTATCGACCCCGCTGCTAATGGCCACTATCATTTGGCTTGCTCATATATTTTTAGATCGTATGCTAGGCTATGGTTTAAAATATGATGATGCCTTTACTAAAACTCATTTACAACAAATAGCTTAAGTTAGAAGCCGCGATTATATCGATAGGTTGGATAGTTTTATTAGCGATGTTTTGAGTTTTATCAGCGATTCTTGCACTTTTATCAGCGATGTTCGCGGTTCTATCAGCGATTCTTGCGCTTTTATCAGCGATGTTCGCGGTTCTATCAGCGATTCTTGCGCTTTTATCAGCGATGAACGTTTTTATCACCAAGTCTGTTCACTTTATCAGCGTTGATGTTTCCCCTTACAAAAACCAATTTTTCGGAGGGATATTGGGGAATACAAACTGGGAAAGGCATGTTCTTCAAGCTTTTACTTGGCATTGGAGCACCTGCTTTTTTCGTAGTTAGTTGGAGTATGTTTGGTTCACCCAAAGCAACATTTCCATTGAATGGGATTTGGCATTTTATGTTTGAATTTGCGATATTCTCATTAGCCGTTATAGCTCTGTATGCAACTGGACGAACACAATTAGCTATTGTATTTGCCATACTAATAATCATTAATCAGATTTTATTGTCCGTATTTCATCAACGCTAAAAAATCCACGTTTTTTAAAGTGGATTTTTTAGAAGGTATGTGTATATCGTTGTAAGGTTAGCTTTAATACCGTTTACTCCCTTCCACTCCTTATAATCTTTAGGTAGATCAAATTCAGCAATAAAATCTTCTCGTGACAATTTTCGTTGAAGAGCTTCTTTTGCACGTTGAGTCATGAAAGATAAATACTCAATTAATGTATCGCATAAAGTCAAATCAGTAATATTACCATGACCAGGTACAAGTATATTTATATCGATTTGTTTAACTCGCTTTAATATCGTCAAAAATTCTTCAGGATTATAAATCGGTACATGTAAATTTTCAGTCGCTAAATCACCCATAAAAGCTATTTTTTCTTTAGGTAGGTACATAAATGTATCACTCGGTGAATGTCCACCACCTAAACAGTATAATTCCACAGTTCTATCGGATCCGGTGATAGTTAATTTTTCTTCAAACAACAAGGATGGTAGCACAATTTGTAATTGAGATAGGTCATCTAACACTTTCGACATTTCTTGATATTGATTGATTAAGCTCGCTTTTATAATGTTGTCTTCTGTTGAATCGATTTGATTTTTTAACTGAAACAGGTAATGATTCATGTCCAGCTTTTCCTTCTCATAATCTGCAATCTTATTTTTTTCTTTGCACAATTTCTCCGTTACATATGTAGAAACAATCGTTGTATCAGAAAATACTTGATTTCCAAAAACGTGATCCCCGTGATAATGACTGTTAATCAAATACTTTACTTTCTTACCCGTTAAACTTTCAGCTTTGCGCCTTAACTCATCCCCAGCTGAAGGAGTACTTAGCGAATCAAAAACTAGAAGCTCGTCACCTAAATCAATTATTCCTGCATTACTCCAAGCACCCTGACCTGGTTTAGCAACAGCAGCAAACACACCGTCACATAAAGTACGCAAAGTAAAATATTTTGTTTCTACAATCCCCTTTTCCATTTATAACTCCCCTTAGAAGTTTTTACATATTATAACATTCACATTTGAAGATAAATCAAGAAAATCCACTCTTTTTTCAAAGTGGATTTTCTCATTATATTAAATAAGTCGCTTAATCTTCGTTTCATATAACGCAACAATTAGTAAGCCACCGAGTATAGGGGTTAAAGAACTAAAACTAAAATAAAAACCTTCATCATTGTATTGTCCTAAGAAATGAAATTGTAGCCATGGAACGCCATATGTTTCACCTACACCGTATAAAAAAACTGTGCTAAATAAAAACAATGCGAGACATTTTATAAATTCATTTCTTTTCATACCCATTCACCTCACTTAACGATGGTCATTTGTTTTGTATAGGCTACAAGATCTTCAATTGTTCGCTTAGAGTCTACAGTAAACATGCTATATTGATAGCCGTTTTCCTGCCAGCTAATCGAATGGAATTTATTCTCGTCCATTACAGTACCTTTTTGACCTCGAATGTCCATTTCTTTTTCACCTTTAATAGGCTCTACCTTCTTAGCATTACTATTTGCTTTAAAAACTGTTACTGAAATATCTTGCTGACCATTCTTCGCATAACTAAAGGTATACTCTGAACGATCTTCTATCCCTTTATCTAATGAAATTTCTTCCAAAGTTAGTCCGTTTCCTTCTGGTACCATTAAAAATTCGCCAAGCTGTTCTTTCACTGTATCCAGTGTCACTGACTCAGATTCAGGTATACTTATTTCTTCCACTTTTGCATCCTTTGGAATATCAAGTGTAAATTGTGCATCATCAATTTTTGCCTTTTCATCCATTTTCGTATACTCTGTTGTCATTTTATTTCCAGCACTATTTGTTATTGTTTTTAACGTTACCCATGTTTTTTTATCGACCCATACTTCTATATCGCCTATTAAAGTATCATCTTTTTTAGCTTTCGCTACAACTTTATACGTATCTCTTCCAGCAATCTTCTCCTCTTCTGCCATTTTCACATCATGTGTATCCTTTACTGCGTTAAATAGTAATTCTAACTGGTCTCTTTGTGATGGGATTTCATTTACCCCACCTTTATTAATATCTATTTTATGAACAGTGTTTTTCACAACATCATACATAATTACCTGTGAGCCATTGTTGACTGTGATGCTATGCTCACCATTTTCAGCTGTTGTCTCAATACGTCGTTTACCATCTTTAGTCCACTCTTTGACTTGAATTTTTCCACCAGCCTCGCCCATATCCATTGTGTATTCACCGTAATAAGTAAGTGGTTCCTTCGTTTCCTGTAATGCATGATCAATAATTTCCTGTGGTGAGTATGCCCCCTCTGTATTACAACCTACTAAGCTAAATGTTAATGCGGCAACTAAACCTGCTGCACGTAATGATTTTTTCCAATTCATTATGAATTCTCTCCTTTAAATGGTGGCAGCCAGCAAAGTACAGCTGTTCCAAAGCCTTCTTTCGATACAAGCTCTACTGTCCCACCGTGTTTTTCTATTATTTGTTTTGCTATATTTAATCCTAGTCCAGTGCCGCGCTCCCTAGCCTTTGTCCGTGCTGTATCTGCTTGGTACATGGGCTCGAATAGTTTCTCAATATCCTCTTTTTTGACACCTTGCCCGCTATTTTGCACAATGATATACATACCATGCTGCTTATTCAGTGCTGGCGAAACAAAATCAAAGCACCCTATAGGACATTGTCCAGCATTCACGGCTGCTAAACCTATCGTTGTCCCTACTGCTCCATAGCGCCAAGCATTACTCATTAAATTGTCGATCACCCGTTGAAGCTGCTTCGGATGCACTGCATACATACCCGCTATGTCACGAGTAACTTCAAGCTTAAATCCTTGATCTTTGCATAGCTGCTCATAATCAGACAGTGCCATTTCAAAAAACTCGGCACCATCAACTGCAACAAGTTCTAAATGATAGCTTGTCGATTGCAGTAAAGTGTACATTAGTAAATCCTCTAACATATGCTTCATCGTTTCAGACTTTGTTAAAATAATCTGTCGGTACTCGTCTTGCTGTTCTTCTGTTAACGCCTTGCTTTGTAAAGACTCAGCATATGCTTGAATAGCTGTAAGAGGTGTTTTTAAATCATGGGAAATACTTGCAATCATTAACTCCTTCTGGTGTTGTTCAGTTTTCAAGTGAGCACGCGCTGTTTCAATTTCGTCCTGCATGGCAAGAAAGGTTTGAGCAAGTTCCCCAATTTCATCTTTCCTTGCCACTAAATTTGACTCCACATGCTCTCCCTTTGCAAAAGTACGCATTTGCCGCATCAGTTCATGTAACGGGCGATTTAATTTACGGTTAAGTAGCATCATAACTGCAAAATAAATAAGGAGAAATAATACAATAGAGCTAGCTATTACAAGCCAAGAACGTCTTTCTACGCCTTTTACCCAGTCCTTCCTAACTAATTGAATCTCATAAACCCCAAGCAATTCTCCATCTTGATAAACAGGTTCTTTATAAGTAAAGGCATTGTAATTTTGCTTTAGCTCATATAAACCTTTAAAAACTCTATCTTTAGAATCAAACACCAGTTTCAATGGATCTGAGGAATACAAACGTAAGCCTGATTTCGAGTAAAGTGTAATTGAGAGCTGATCATTCGTTAGTGCTTCAATATCTTTTATATCTGCATTTTTTGTATAATACAGGGGATTTTCCAGAACAGATTTCACCTGATTGAGCTCTGTTAATTTTTCGAAATACTCACCAACGTTTTTATCTTGATAATAGGCATTAATCCATACATAAAGGCTATAAGCACCTGTTATTGGTAAAACCATCACGATGAAGAAAGTGATGAGTAACCATGTTTTAATTTTCATAGTAGCTCACCGATAAAGCGATAACCCTTGCCCCATACTGTTTGTATATAATACGGTGATTTTACTGGATCTTTTAGCTTTTCCCGTAGTACCTTTATATGTACTGTTACTGTATGTGTTTCATCTACGCTCGCCTGTTGCCAAATATGTTGATAGAGCTCTTCTTTTGAAAAGGTTTGGCTTGGATTTTTCGCAAGTAGTTTTAACAGAGCAAATTCCTTCTGTGTTAAGGCAAGCTCTTGATCATTAAGGCGCGCTGATTCCTTTTGCCAATCAATTTTTAAACCGTGTGCAAAGGATGTAACATCTTCAGCTATTTCTTTTTTCGTATAACGTTTCCAGCGACGTAAGTGTGAGGCTACACGTGCCTTTAACTCCTCTAAACTAAATGGTTTCGCTATATAGTCGTCGGCGCCCTGCAAACCCTCAACCTTATCTGCCTCTTCCTTACGCGCACTCATCATTAAAATAGGAACATCACTTTCCCAACGAATATTTTGGCAAACCGTAAGACCATCCATCTCAGGTAACATCCAATCGACTAACACTAAATCGAACGTATCCGCTTGAAAATCAGTTAATCCTTCAAGTCCTGTTGTTGCCCAAGTAATTTGGTAACCCTCTTGCTCAAGCGTATCCTTCACAATACGCCCTATCGCCGTATCATCCTCAATCAGTAATAGCTTTTCTCTCATCTGTTTTCCTCCTGAACTAACCTTACTATGTAAAAAGACATTTTTTTTGAACTTTATACTTTCTTTATAATTATCATAGATTTGGTTATCCGTCACTTCTCAATTTTTTTCGTTGATCAGGATGAGCTATCTGACGGCTTCTTTTGAATCCGTCGAGCTGGACTGGCTATCCGCCGCTCTGCTCGGGCCTTTCCGTCGCTTTGACTTTTCTTTCTGTCGCTCTGCTCGGACCTTCCGTCGCTTCGCCTATTCTTTCCATCGTTCTGCTCGGCCTTTTCACCATCTTTATTAACCTTTATAAATCTATATGTATTTTTTATTCAAAATAACGGATTTTGTTCATTTCATTTTAGGACATTCTAAAAGTGGCTTGATGATGGTTGGTGGTACCAAGTAAATAAATGTGACAAAATGGTCAATATTTGTAATTTATTTAAATAAATACAATTTTCGACAACATTTTCATTTTTGTTGTGTTATGGTTGTATTGTTCTATTAAATGCAACTTATTAATAGAGAAAACTAATACAAAGGGGAGTTAATTATGTTAAAATCAAAAATTTCAAAAATGGTAGGATCACTTGCTTTATCAGGAGCTATACTTATTCCTGCAGTATCAGCGAATGCATGGACTGAGTATGTTTATGTCAAGGACTTATATCCGGATGCAGTTGATTATGTATTTGTAAATAATGGAGCAAATGACAAGTATGTACTAGTACAAGAAAGAGGATCTGATGGTAGAATATACGAAACAAAAGTAAAATGTGATAAAATGGTTGGTAGTAAGTGTCATGTAGCAGTTGAAAGATAGGGCATTTAGTATTTATTGGAATAATAAAAAAGGCGCATTGACTCATTAACGAGTTGTGCGCTTTTTTTGTTTCTTAGGGAGTGAAACCTAGTTGTTTAGTTAGTATCAGGAATTATACAAACATCATTTTAAGTCAGAGATTTATTATTTGATATATCCAGCCAATGTATTCTTTGTACAAACTCTTCCAGAAGATTTTACATTTACTGCAATTTTACCTGCATATAGTACTGCACTTTTTTAATTTTTCTTCCTCTTTTTGATACCGGATCGCTCAGCTCAATCAATGGAAAGAGCAGTACGTCGACTTCATACTAAATTACCAAAAGGCACTATAAAAACAGCCCCAACAGACCGAGGTAAAGAATTTAGCTGATATAAAATGACTATTATGCCGACAAACAAGTCCTATAGGCTAACCTGAATCTCTAGCCAGTAACACAGATGGCACTCTATACATTATTTATATGGATAAGATGTATTACATTTAATTTGAACTTGGTTTATTAAATCTTAATTAAACACTATATCCCATTTCCGCAAAATAAAAAGAGAATCTTTTAACAGATTCCCTTAGTTATTCTACTCAATCATCGCTGGTAGAGCGAAATTTTATTTACGATAATATATTAATCTTGCTGTTGTATAAAGTTTGTCATCATTCACAGAGATCAAAGCAGTATAATCATTCTTTTCCCATCTTGAATATAAATGGCTATATTTTGTATAGGTAAATCGGTAATCATTACCGAATTCCGCTACCCCTTGCCTATGTAGTCGGTCATGTAAAGAAGACATTTGATCCCATGTGTGATAACTATTTTGTTCGGGAAGGAAATCATAGCTAATCATCTCTAATTGCCCACCAGTAAAAAAGTATGTCAACTGTGCTGAAAAGCCATATTTTGTCGTTCCGTAGACTAAATAAGTATCTCTACCATCCTGAAGTTTTTGTATAAGCTTTGATTTTTCATTTTTCTCTACATCACGAATAGTCAATTTAAAGTTAATATTATTGAAAGGCACAACAGGCTTCTTTGTGGATAAAAATGCATCTACTACGTATCCTTTGATATTACCAGCAGTCACATAGGACCAACCTACTAATGTAGAATGTACAGTTACCTGTGTACCATTACTTAATGAACCTACTGATGCTCCCGATTGACTGGCAATATTTCGAACGATAACCCCACTACCTGTATTAACGTACTTTGTCGTTGTTTTAGTCTGCCCAATAAAATCGGACTTAACATAACCTACTACATTGCCATATTGCACAAATGACCAACCATTTCCTACTGATCCATAGTCTTCAACAATCATATTATACTTTAATGTAGCTAATGTTGGTGCTGAAGGAGATGGCTTGGATTTCACAACGAGACCACTTTTAGAATTTGCAATTTTAATCGTCGAAGGTGGAACACTTAAAAAAGATGAAGAAACATATCCCTTTACATCGCCTGTTTGAATGTGAGACCAACCATCTGAGGAAGAAAACTCTATCACAAATTCATCCTTAGCTAGATTACCAATGGAACCGGATGTATCATTCGGCGACTCTCTCACAACCAAGTTCGTACCACTTACAACTTTCACTGTTCGATAATCAGCCGCATCTGCTACTTGGTACTGAATGCTAAATAACATCATGAGTACAAAAACTGCAACAAACCATTTCTTTAGTATACTCAAACAATTTACCTCCTTTTACAATTCTACCATTCTACCATTTTTCCTATTGATTGTATATATTTTCATATTTTTTATTACTAAACGCGTAAATATCCATAAAACATTTTTAACACATATATAAACCAAAGAAAATTTCGATAGAAAACAAATTATAAATTAATTTATCAAAATTGTTCTCATCACATCTAAAAAAGCTCAGAAAACCTATTATTTATAGGCTTTCCAAGCTCAACTAAACTTTTTTTCTTCATACAGACCCTCTCATCTCGCAAATCGAGGATATATGTCTCAAAATAAGGGGATTTCATGAGAATAAGGACTAACATATGCTTTAAATACAAATAATAAGCTAAAACAAAGTAACAACAAAATTCAAAAAAATTTAGAAAAACTCTCTTCTTGCTTTCAGATTAATCGTGCAAGTGATGATGCTGCTGGTATTGCTATTTCCCTTGATCGAAGTTGTGGCAAATAACTTTATACTACTGCCCCATTATTTTTAGAAAAGCTTACCTTTACCGAATTGTATAAAGAATTAGCTTTAAATTGTTTTGATAAATAATTAGAATTTACCCTTCAGAGTACAAAAATAGTTTATTAGTGTCATTTACACTTATAAACTATTTTTGAAATTATATTGTATATGACTATTTTATATACTTAGAACGAACAATGGTCCTATTATATGGCTCGCCCTGTAACGTTTCACCCGAAATATTTAAAGTTATATTATATACACCAGACTCTTTATTCTCTGGAAAATTTACCATAAAGTTTTGTTCATTAACCTTCTGCAATTGTAAGGAAGAAGCAATGTCTTTACCTGTTGGATCTAGTACTTTTACATCAAAAGCAAGTTTTTGTAATTGTTGATTCGCTTGCACTGTAATGATATTATTCGTTTCTAATGCCACTGTCGGAATGCTCACCTTAATCATAGATGGACCCCCGTGTTGAACTGCCAGTAAATACGCATTATCTCCTGCCTGCGTGCTTATATTTATCTTCCATTCTCCCTTCTCAGAAATAACGTCAGTAAATATATGAGGTACTACGCCATTAAAGAAGGAGGCTTCCTCCAATGATTCGATTGTCTGGTTGGTATATTTTTTCCCTGAAGGAGCTACCAACTCTATTTTATCACTAGTTAATCCTGTCCACAGTTTAACATTATCGAGTGCAGTATCCACATAGAAAGAATGTGTCACATCATTTGACGATTGCAACTTTCCTCCATAAAAATAATGTGACGCATCCAACTCTTGAAAGGTATCAGAATGAGAAAAGTATTCTTTGTTTGCACTGATACGATCAGTAGAAGCAGACTGTAGATACTGTTCCAATCTAGAAAATACCGCAGATCCCATGCGAATACGGTCATGGTCAAGTGAGGCATCGGTAAATAAATGTGTTCCGTAAGATAATCTAGTGCTCGCTTCTTTGACTAATCCATCATTTGGATCGGAAAGATATAGCCCACCCATCCAGAGTGCAGATAGAAATGGTCCTGTATTAGTGCCAGCAATTGTATAATAGTTGTTCTTACTTACGTTGGGGTGATTGTCTATTAGTGAGCGAAAGTGTTCCATTTCCCCAACTTGAAGTGAAAAAGTACCATCATCTTTTTGACCGAGTAATGTAGCTAGCCAACCTGCCCACCAGCTATATGCAAGATCAGCTAACTCTGATCCATAATGAGGGGAACCTAAAGTAAACACCCTACCCACGTACGAATGAGCATTATTAAGAACTAATGCTGCTTGGGTATCGGGCCCACCCTTGCTATGGGCGACTATATTTATTTTTTCTCCGTGAAAATGTTGACTGATTTCTTTTAACATAGAAGCTAATAATTTTCCATTATCGTATTGACTATAAGAACCGTTACCTGCCGCATCGTATAATTGAACAAATACAGTTTGATACCCTGCTTCATAAGCTTTTGTATACATGTCATTAAGACCGTAATATTCTGTATTACCATACCAACTTGTAGCGTTACCATTTTTCCCTTGAACGAAAACAATAGGTGGCTTATTCGGATCAATATTAGGTGGAGTTTCCCCTAGAAACCACTCTCCAGGAGTAAAGCTTTCGCCAGGTAGCTTCAATCCATAAGGTTCAACCTGGTTTGAGGCAAAAACATCTGGAGTAGAAAAAAGAATAATTGTGACCATTACTAATAACGAAACCATTTTTTTCAAATTGTTTTCCTCCTAATCATTATAAATGAAGTTCATAAAGCCGTAGAAAAGCAATTCAGATTCCATAATTCAAAAAAACTCTCGATTACTACAAAATCGTAACGGTTTCCTTTGCGAGACATATCTTGTGAATACCAAGTACTTTAAAGGTGTCGGATTTCTCATTTGTTAGGGCCATCCTTGATCGCATAGAGAGATAATCAGCTATATAAAACTGATGTTGATTAACAGATATTGATAATAATAAATATGTCTCGAAGATGTAATTTCAAACAGGGAGACAAACTAGCCCCACTTCTCATCTATCTCAATATTCTATAAAAGGGAATGATTTCCTTCTAATTTAGACAAAAAAATAGTATTATCTTATACTGCGCCGAAGCCTAACGTTGTGAAGTAGCGTAATAGATTGCGTTAGCAAGTAAAATAGCATAGAGCGAAACGACCAAAATTCAGCACCATGTTGTTCATATAAACGAGTCCAAGTTCTTTATTCTGGTTTATTAACCCCTTCTTCTTGAGCAATATGATGGATACTTTCTTGTCCATTTATAAAACGTAATACAATTCTTTTTTTATCTGAAATAATTTTGCTCATAAAAACACTCCGTAAAAGTTAGATTTTGTGTTTACCTTTTACGGGGCAGTTAGAAAAGGTGTCCTTTTTAAATCTATCTCCTCACAATATATCCTCTTATACGAGGCCGGTTCTGGTTATTCAGCTACTATATTAGTTACCTGGCTAACTTAGCTGTTTTAATTTTATTTGCTCCAGCTTGTACTACAGCCATCCCAGTATATGTTCCTGTTTTAATACGCCATTTAGCTCCATCTGGCTCGATGTATACCACCCAACCGAAACGATGCTTTAATACATCAAGTACATTTCAGCCACTTGTCGTGTGCCGTATGTTCCAGTAAGTACACAGTATTTATTATTGTCGATAGCTTACTTTTGTTGCTGTGCATTACCACTTGCGTTTTTAACCATAGTAATAAACTTTGACCATGAGATTTTACCTTCTCGCATATTTCGGGGGCAATTTTTACCGCTAAAGTGATTATGCTGAACAACATTTTGAATTGGGATATTTTCATCTTTCATAATTTTAGCAACTAACTCTGCGGCATTTTGCATTGCCTTTTGATAATTACCGTCACTATTAAAACAAACCTCTATTTGAATCCCCTCATTATTACCTGTGTTATTTCCTGCAGCCCAACATCTCCAGGCATGTTTAAATGATTGTACTGCCTCTTTATCATCAACTGTGTAATGCCAGGAAGCTGAACGGCTATTACCGTTGTATTGTAAACGTGCATGTGCGTCTGCATCGGCCCCTGAACGTGTATTATCTGTTTCATGAACAACGATAAATTTTCTTGTGTTAGCTTTACCATATGTAACCTTGCTTGCTTGAGCATCAGGTATAATTTTTTACGAATTGTAATCATTTCGTTTCACCGTCCTTTGGTTTCTCGTTGATTTAATGCTTGTGTACTATTTGAAACACCTATTGCGTATACGAAATTTCCAATTGATTTCCATCTTGCACACGATACTCAGCATTTTTTATCTACCCGCTACTTTTTTCCAATACAACAGCACCTCGTGATTATTAATGCGTCATGCAGATTCCTTTGAAGCCTCGTCAACTTTGTTTAAATGTTGGTTTATCTGTCGTTAAACTAAGTAGCCTTTTATTTAGATTGTTTGTAATGCGCCAAATGAATAAAAGATCTCCAATAAGCGCTGATACAATCCAACCAATTATTAATTGTTTCCACCAATGTTCTCACCTACTCTTTTCCAAAATAAAAAACCTTCCACTATGTGAAAGGTAATTTTTCGAGTATAAAAACAACCCTAAGCCTCTGTTTTGCGTTTCCTCATTGGCTTTTAAGGTTCAAAAATATTTAGACAATCTTGCAGTCAAAGGTGAAAAGTTTAAGTATTGATCTATACCTTCCAACCATTTAAAAAATTTTTTCAAATTTTAACTAACTTTTTCAGTTGGAAAGTCGTCCAATAATTAGTAACTAAACCATTTAAATAAAAGGAGAAATTAATGATGAAAAAAACAACTAAAAAATCTTGGATGATTGTATCAGCACTAACAATAGGAATGGCGGTCTTCACACCACATCAAGCTGAGGCAGCATCAGCAAAAACAACAAACGAAATAACTGTTAAAGCTGAGCAACAAATTAAAGGAACAATTAAAGGCGTTTACGGAGATAGCATCACAATTAAAGGGAAAGACGGCAAAAACTATTATATTGGAATGCAGAAATTTTCAGATGAGCAATTAGAAAAAATGAACTTAGTAGAAGGTCAAGAAATCTCTGTAGAAGGTAGCTTAGTACAAGATTATTCAGACTTCTATACGTTTGACGTATATAAAAAAAGTTTACCTAAAGAAATAACAAAAGAAGACCTAGCAAAATTAGAAAAGTTGTTTAATCAAACGAAGAAGTTAGAAAAAGAAGAGAAATATGATGAAATGGATAAAATTAATCTTGAAATGGATAAAATCACAAAGCCTTATATTTTAGCTAGCTGGGTACCTGCATCCTTTGAAGAGTTCATTGAAGCGTATGGATTTAGTGAAAAAAATATTGTTATTAAAGAAAATGATCAAAAACAATTGAAAGATATTTATCAACAGTGGATAAAACTAGAGAAATCTGGTAAAGAGGAAAAAGCACAAGAAAAATTTGATGAATTCCAGAAGGTTCTTCTACCTTACTTAGATGCTCTAAATCCACCATTAACATTTGAACAATACATCTCAGATTTGGAATTAGATATTCCGGCTGAAGCCATGCCAAAACTAAAAACTTTATACAATGATGCTAAAAAAGCTGATAAAGATAAAAATGATCAATTATCTGAAAAGCTATGGGGTGAATTTGATGAAATGATTACTCCTTATTTTAAACCACTTAGCTTTGAAGATTACTTGTCTGACTTTGAGTTCGAAATCAAGGCAAATGATAAAAAACAATTAAAAAAGCTTTATGAAGAAGCAACAGCTCTTGCTAAAACTGGTGACGATGAAAAAGCTAATGAAAAATGGGTTGCTATCGATAAAATTTTAGATCCATATTATAAAGCAAATAAAGAAATTCTTATTTCAGCATCTAAAGTAACGATAAACGGTAAAGTTTATCTTCCAAAGCAATAATAAATATATTTCGGGGTTATCCAAACAGTCATTAAACAATGATTTAGGGATTAACCCCTTTCTTATTTCCTTATAGATCAGTACAGTGCGCTTAATATGCGCTTTGGCCACTACAGATGATGATTTAGTCACTTTCCTATTCAAACAGCCTTACTATACGCGCTACAAATACGGTAATTTCCGGTCCCTTTTTTGGATTTTTTCCCAGTAAACTCGATTGCAATAAGCTGTAACTCTTCATCTTTCATAAAAATCCCATAATTCTCTCTTCTCTTATTTAAATCTTAAATGTGATATATTATTACAAAATCAAAATTACTCAATATATCCTATGTTATTACTATATCCCACTTTTTCCGAAGATATTTGAGCTAATGGAGGGAATATTTTGAAAAACTTATCGATTAAAAAGAAAATTCTAACGCTTATTACGTCCGCTGTCATATTTTTGCTATTTATTTCTGGTGGCGGTTTTTATTACACGAACGATATGGCAAAAAAATCTAGTGAAATGTACGACGAATCACTTTTGCCAATTCAATATATAGGTCAAGCTCAAACTGATATTCGTGCGATGGATTCTTTCGTTTTAGAACTCATGATTACAACGGATGCAAATGATAATGCTGAGCTAAAGACAATGATCTCCGAGAGAGCTGAAAGTGTTAAAGACTCAATCATGAAATTTGAAACCATTTACAAAGGAAATGAAGATGAACAAAAAATGTTAAAATCTCTTAAATCCAATGTTGATAGTTATTTTAGCACTATGGCAGATGTTATTGATTTGGCTAGTCAGAACCGAAACGCAGAAGCCTATTCTATTTACACCACAATTTTAGATGATTTTGCTGAGAATATGGCAAGTGATGCACGCGATCTTATGACTCAAGGTTCTGAAGATGCCAATCAACTGAATGAAGAAAATAAACAAAGTCTATTCACTACTATACTTATTGCTTCCATTCTCTCTGTTGTAGCCATTAGTTTCTTTATTACATTGGCAACATGGATTGCACGCTTAATTGTGAATCCAGTTAAAGAGTTACAGGCAAATATGTTAAAGGCAGGCAACGGTGATTTGACTGTCCAAGGTACATATTCATCCAAAGATGAAATCGGTCAATTAACACAATCATTTAACACGATGATTAATAATATTCGTAATACAGTAATAAAAGTGACTGAAACTGCTAATCATGTAGCCTCAGCATCTGAAGAGTTAAATGTTAATGCAGCAGAAACTACAAAAGCAACAGAGATGGTTGCAAATACGATGGAAACTATCGCTCATGGATCAGTAGAGCAACTGAATAGTGTTTCCAACACAGTCAATACCGTTAATGAGCTTTCGACTGGTGTTCAACAAGTGGCTGGAAATGCTCAAGCTGTAAGCGAACTTTCTGGGGATTCTTTATCCCTAGTGATAAATGGTATGAATGCTGCGAATCAAATGAATCAACAAATGATAGACATCACAGAACAAGTAAAAGGCTTATCCGACGTTGTCGACTTGTTAGGAAAACGTTCTAATGAAATCGGTCAAATTATTGATTCGATTACAGCAATTGCTGAACAAACAAATCTCCTTGCCCTGAACGCCGCGATCGAAGCCGCACGTGCTGGCGAGCATGGGAAGGGCTTTGCCGTCGTTGCAGATGAGGTTAGAAAATTAGCAGAACAGTCTGCTGTTTCTTCAAACCAAATTGAAGTGTTGATTTCAGAGACACAGAAAGATACTCAAATGGCTGTTGAATCAATGAACTTAGTAACAGCGGGAGTTAATGAAGGAATTAAAACAACAGAAAATACACGTACTACTTTCGCTTCAATTCAAGGTGCCATTCAAAGTGTTACGAAGCAGGTAGAAGAAGTATCTGCAGCAGTCGAACAAATGGCAGCAGGCACCGAAGAAATTGTCGGTAGTGTGAATACGATCCACTCCATAACTAAATCTAACGCAGCAGGCACAGAAAGTATTTCTGCTACGACTGAAGAACAAACGGCATCAATGGAGGAAATTTCATCATCTGCTTATGCACTTGCAAACTTGGCAGAAGAGTTAAGGGATTTGGCAGCTCAATTCCGTGTATAATCTCATAAACGGAGACAGCATCACTCTTAACATTTAAGTGTAACTTTGTACATTTTTTAAGGAATAACAACATCAGTCATATAAAAAGAAGCGGCAAGATTATTTTTTGATCTAAACCGCTTCTTCTATTATATTAAGCCAGTCCTATATACCAATTAAATAAATCGTTAAATTTTGAATCACTCTCTAATTCTGGATGCATATCTATGTAAAAGGTAAAAGCTTTTAAGTATGAAGGAATAGCTTTCTCAATTACTACATTTATTGGTAAATCTAATAAAAAATAATAACCTTGCACTCTTAATAGCATACAGTCCTTCTCATCAATAAACATATTCTCTATTTCCTCTTGTGATAATCTAAATTTAATTGAAGGTTAACTTTGAGAGGCATAAGCTTCAATTTTAATACCATTATAATTATTTGTATTACCGTTAATGTCTAACTCTATTTCAATAATTTTCTTTATACAGTTTATCAAGAAATCACCGCTCATATAATTAACATACGAATAAAGAGACTTTTTATCATATAAAAGTTTTAGCATATTTGAAATATTCCTAGCTTGACGCTCTTTTCTTTCTAAAATTGACTTATGATCTCTAAAATCACTTTTAATTTTTAGTATTTCATCTTCATCCACTGTTTTAGTTAACTTATCCTTTAGTTCTCCTATTTTTTCACTTAAAAACTGTATTATTTCAAATTCTATTAAATATACAGGCAATTTGCCTTCTCTTAAAATATCATTTGCTTTATCTACTAATAAGAAAAGCTCTGTATCACTTGTTATTAATTCCTTTTCGTTTTTAATTCTGATAATTAACTCTTCCGCTTTCTCTTCAACATTTTGCACTAACATTAATGAATTATTATCAGACCGAAATTCAACTTCTTCAAACATCATTTTTTGTTGATTCTTTATTTCATCTAAAATTTTGTTTTTTTTACACTATTTTTGACTAATTGGTTTACTTTTTCATTAGTATCACTTAATAATTGAGCTGTAAACATTTTACAAATCTCTTCAGTAAGTTTGATTTCAAGAATAAATTCACTTTTTGTATATGTATATATGTTACTTTTAATTTTATTTATGTATATTTCTGAAGGAATATCATAAGATAAGGCTATTTCTATTAACTCCTTTTCAACATCTTCTTTATTAGAAATAGTTCCGTTAGGGTTAATCATTCTAGATAAGTCATGAAATACTAATTCTAAATCTAATGTCGAATCTAGTGATTTTTCAATACTATCTATTTTTTATCAATCTCATTATTAAATTCTTTTAAACGATTTATAAGCCACACTTCTTGTGTTGCTTCTATTTCAGTTATTGTAATAACTTCTATGTTTACTCTCTTTAAAGCCTTAAAAAAAGCCCTATTGATTCCTTTTTCTAAATCATTATTTAAATACCTTTTTTCTACTTCATTTTTATTTAGAAATTTATTTAATGCATTATCACAAACTTTCCCAAGTGGTTCCTCTATAACCTTTTTCTCAATGAAAGAACCAATTGCTGCTTCTACCATTCCTGTCACTACTGTTAACCCTATCATCTAATTCCTCCTACACTTTTAACTAAGATATACTATTTTGAGTTCATCAAATCACATTGGATATTTCAAATATCTTTTAAAAATTAGAAATTAAAAAGCACTAAACTAACACTAAATAACATTTCTTAAAATATATGCAAACTAAATTCAGGACTTAGGCTAAATAAAAGAAAGTATGGATTGCCAAGGAAAGCCTTCCTCGATTTCTAAGTAACGATTTATTAAAAATTGCATAATCTAATTCATCAATTCGTTCAGAGATATGTATCTTGCCTGTACCATCAAATGCAATATAGCCTTTGTCATATAATGCATCGTGATTACAACATAGCAACAAAGCATTAAAAGCATCTAATCTTTCTTCATTTGTGCTATCCTTCCACGGCTTGAAATGACTTACTCTAAGCATTGCAGGTAAATCAATTCCACAACCACAAAATGTACATTGATGATTCCATAATGGAGGCTAACGCCTCTTTATATTTTTGCTGAACTTTACGAATTTTCACTTTTGCTTCCGCGTCTGTCTCAACTAATATTGGTACAAGTTTATTGCTTTCTCTACTTACAACAGAGCCAATTGCAAACTCTAATTGCTCCTGATTTTCTTCATAGATATTCAAATCACTAATCAATTCTAATAACTTAATTGCGAGCGTTTCATTACATGGGTATAAATAACCTTGATTGCCATTTCCATCTTGCTGGAAAGGAGAATACTTTATGGGTAGAAGCGGTAAAATCGCATCAAAATTTGCTTTTATATTTAGCGGTATGTCTAACTCATGATATTCTAAATCTATTAAATAACCTACATTTTCCCATTGTAAATAACTTTGCATCTCACCAGGTTTTGAAGCTTCATAATAATTAGACTGTGCGATACTTACAGCAACTAACTCTCCACGTACATAATGAAATACACAATCCCCTTTTAATATTTCTTTCATTCGATTCCATGAGGCGGTACTTTACCTGATTTATCCTAACAAGGCACCTCTTTGGACAAAGCATATCTAAAGAGGGAAATTTCGCAACTTTTTTATAAACATCATGGCTTTGTTTCAAAGCCATGAATGACTAAGTACACATCTTTTCGTACAACGAACAGTGAAACAGAGAGTGCAGCTATTCTATTTTGGGGTAATAAGCTCGCTGGTCCCTCCTTATAGAAAAAATATTTTTGTGACTAATTTAACACTTACCTTTATGTAAGTACCTGTATTAAAAGTGCATACTTACATATTTGCAGTGTGCGCGTTATTATCAAGATATAAATCTTAAGGAGGACAAATCTTTGAAAACTCTTATTATTGTCACACATCCAAGCTTAGACACATCAGTTATTAATAAAAGCTGGGTAGAAGAACTGGAGAAATATCCAGAAAAATACACCATCCATGAATTATATAAAGTATACCCTGATGGAAACATAGACGTGGAAAAAGAACAGAAGTTGGTTGAATCTCATGGGAGTCTTGTTTTTCAGTTCCCAGTATATTGGTTTAATTGTCCACCTCTATTAAAAAAATGGATGGACGATGTTTTAACTTATGGATGGGCCTATGGTTCAACAGGAGATAGCTTAAAAAATCGTAAAGTTGCTTTTGCTGTCTCTACTGGAATTAAAAACGAGGATTATGATGAAAACGGAAGGTATAAATATACGCTTGAAGAAATATTGGTTCCGTTTAAAGCTACAGCTCTATATTGCGAAGCAGATTATCGTTCGTTCTTTGCTTTTTATGGAGCAGAATATAACCCTTCTACAAGTGAAGTAGAAAAAAGTGTCCAAGACTATTTCAATTTTGTCGAAAACATATAATAATAGCAATAGTAAAGTTATAAAAAAGAAGTATTTCTTGAACAAAGAAATACTTCTTTTTTATGGATATACCTACTTCTGTACTGCCTCAAAATCTGCCGAGTTATTTTTCTCTCCCCATTCACACATCATATCTAACAAGGGAATAAGGGAACAACCACGTTCAGATAATGAATATTCAACTTTTGGAGGTATTTGTGGGAATTCCTTACGTATGATAAGACCATCTGCCTCAAGCTCTTTTAACATAACGCTTAACGTTTTAAAGGAAATGGTACCAATACATCGCTTCAATTCATTATGTCGCAAGACCTTATTTTCGGCCAGCCAATACATAATGATCATTTTATATTTACCGCCTATTAAGGACAACGTATATCCAAAACCAGTATTTTTTAGTTCTACGCCAGTCGGAACACAGGTCTCGCGCACAAGTTTCACTCTCCTTTAGGTAAGTATATAAAAAGGCTTCTTTACAATAGATTATTATGTAATCCTATAGCAAGGATGTAAAGCAAAATCAATATAAAATTTTGCTTTATCTTTTTTTTGAATAAATAAATCCTATGAGTATGTGACATTATGTTTTCTAATATCCATTAAAATCAGTCCTTTCTATATCCTTATAAAAGTTTAGCTTAGAATTCTAATAGAAAATAATATTTTCAGGAATCCCTAAATTAAATTTCGGAAAACGAATAGTTAAACATCTCTCCCAAAATCAATTAAAAATTTAAGAACTTTAAAATCTATTTTTATGTAATTTCTCTCTTATTACCATCATCGAATTACGAATTTCATTTATTTCACTATCAGTTAGTCCATTAAACAATTGAATTATTGGACATCTGACTGAATATTAATTTGATCCAGCAGTTCCTCTCCTTTTTTTGTCAAAAAGAGAAGGCTTTTTCTACTGTCGATAAACTGTACCCTATAAGATAGACACTTAGACGAAAAGATTTCAAAATGAGTAATACTACGCACACTCTTAATTTCTTTATTATCGACTTCTAATTCCGTAAAGTTTTGATTTCATTAATAGCCACATCTGCCTTTCCGTCGCTCTACCCTGTCTTTCTGTCGATCCATTTCGAATTAATTAAACAAAAAAAGGAATGCACGCAATTTGTGCATTCCCCCCACTATGTTAGAAAAATAAACTTAATATGAAATAAATAGCTGCCGCCATGACTGCGGAAATTGGCATGGTGATTACCCATGTTGTCACGATTTTTCGTGCCATGCCCCATTTAACACCTCTTACACGGTGTGCTGTTCCTACTCCCATAATAGATGAAGAAATAACATGTGTTGTAGAAACTGGTAAATGAATTAATGTTGCACCGAAGATAATGGATGCAGAAGCAAGGTCTGCTGCAACCCCGTTTACTGGACGGATTTTCATAATCTTGCCACCGACTGTTTTGATGATTTTATAACCACCTACAGATGTACCAAGACCCATTGCACATGCTGCTGCAAAACGTACCCAGAAAGGAATGTCATCTGTGTGATGCAAGCCTCCTGCGATTAAAGCGAGCGTAATAATCCCCATCGCCTTTTGCGCATCGTTTGTACCGTGAGTAAATGATTGTAAAGCTGCTGTACCAATTTGCATTGTCCGGAAGCCTTTATTCGTTCGATATAAATTCATATCCTTAAATAGTACTTTGAATAAAGACATCATTAAGAAACCAGCTGCAAACGCAAGTAATGGTGAGAAAATAAGCGCTTGAATGATTTTTATAAAGCCACTGTAGTTCAAGGCATTAAAGCCGGCTGCCGCGATTGCAGCACCTGCCACAGAACCGATCAATGTATGCGATGAACTAGATGGAATTCCAAAGTACCACGTTACTAAATTCCATGTGATCGCTGATAATAATGCCGCTAAAATAACGACAGAACCTGTAGTATCTCCAGTAAAAGTATTTAAGCTGAACGGGTCAACAATATCCTTTGTTAATGCTTTTGCTACCCCAACGAATGTTATAGCTCCGATGAAGTTCATAATCGCAGCCATATAGATTGCTGTACGTGGCTTTAAAGCCCTTGTTGATACAGAAGTTGCGATCGCGTTGGCTGTATCATGGAAGCCGTTAATAAAATCGAACACAAGCGCGAATATAACGACTAATATTGTTATCAGTAATATCGTATCCATTTCGTACTCTCCATCTTACGCGTTACGCATAATTATTGTTTCAATTGTATTAGCTACAGTTTGACAGTAGTCTGCAATATCTTCAAATTGTTCATAGATACTCTTGAATACCATGAGGCGCATCGGGTCTTTTTCTTGAATAAATAATTGCTTCATTGATGAGCGGAAAATTTCATCACATTCACGCTCATAGTCCTTAATTTGAATAGCATGTTTACGCATTTCAACAAGCTTTTTACTATTTAATAGCTCCATTGCTTGGACCATTTCATCTGTACTTTTCGCAATATATGTTAAGAATTGGCGCATCGGGTCTGTAACTTCTGTTAAATTGTACATGTCAAAATGAGCAATACAGCCTTCCATTCCATCAATAACATCATCTAACTTATTGGCAAGTGATAAAATATCTTCACGCTCGATTGGTGTCATAAATGATTTATTAAGCATGACGATAAGCTCGTGAATCAATTTATCTCCACTTGTTTCATATCGCTTCATTGTGTCTGCGATTTCTTTTAGTGAATCTATATTTTCAATACGTGCGTTATGAGCGTAATAAATACCTTCTTTAACGTTTTTAGAAATGTTTAATAATGCTTTGAAAAATGGATCTTGCTTGTTTGAGTTGAACATCATGTTCCTCCTGTTGAATGAATATTGTCGATTTCTGCAATCATCATAACAAAACTTTCACATAGTTCTACAAATTTTTAAAGATAAAATAGTTGAATTTACAAAAATGTAATATAAAATTCGCCACAATTATTTTTAGGTATTTTTCCAAGTTGAAAACGTTGGAAACTCGATAACAAAAAATATCAATTTTCCTTAAAAATCACCGTTTTTTCTTTTATTTTTATAAAAATACTTGAAAAAACAATTTTTTCTTCATTTTTTTCTTCGTTTTCAATGTTAAGGAATTGTAAACGATATTTACATGACGAAAGATAAACTCCATTGTCATTTATTACAATTCGCAGTACTGTTATAAGAAAAGTTTATCTTACAAATAAGGATGTGAGTATCATACAAATGGACATCGATTTACTATCACTTGTTATCCTTTTAGTACTTGGCTTTATCGCATCCTTTTTAAATGCGATTGTCGGTGGCGGAGGATTAATTTCGTTACCTGCGCTTTTGGCTGTTGGTTTACCCCCAAGTACAGCTATTGCGACAAACAAACTCGCCAATACAATTAGCAATGGGACTAGCATGTTAACTTTTTTACGAGCTGGTAAAGTTGATGTGAAAAAGAATAAAAAAATAATGCCTTTTATTTTTATTGGTTCATTCATTGGTGCATATACGGTGCATCTCGTATCTCCAACTATTTTAAAGCCTCTAATGCTTGTTATGCTCGTACTAGTAACAGCTTATACGGTTTTCAAAAAAGATTGGGGTCAAAAACCTGAAGAGCGATCATTAAGTACTCTTAAGAAAATAGCCTTCGTCGGCGTTTTTGCTGCTGTTGGCTTTTACGATGGTTTCTTCGGGCCTGGTACTGGTTCTTTTTTTATTTTCCTTTTATTAATGATGGGAAATGATTTCTTACAAGCAGCGGGAAATGCAAAAGCCTTTAATTTCACATCGAACTTAGCCGCGCTTGCTATGTTTTTACTATTAGGAAAGGTTAATTTTGTATACGGTCTACCTATGGGCTTCGTAATGATTTTCGGTGCGATAATGGGGTCAAAATTTGCGTTGAAACGTGGGACAAAAATGATGCGTATTATTTTTATCATCATGACTTGTACATTAATTGTCAAAAATGCATGGGATTATTTCATCACCCATTAAGTAAAGTACTACCAATTTCATCAATGAAATTTATCAGCCGATTGACAAAATTTATTAGCGTGCTATAATTCTTTTAAGCTTCACCGCGTTGAAGCGAAGAAGTAACAAGTAGGAGGATTAGCATGTTTCGAATAGAAGCTAAGAGTAACCCTCGATTTATTGAGGCAAGCTTTATAATATTATTAATAATTGCCATGATGGCGCTCAGTATTGGGTTTTTAAAAGCAACACCCCATATACCTATTTTTCTTGTCATTTCACTTTTAATTGCCTATGGATTACTAAAAAAAGTTCCTTTTCGTGAGCTTGAAACTGGTATGATTGCTGGTGCAAGTGCTGGACTTGGGGCAGTTTTTATTTTCTTCTTTATTGGTATTTTAATTTCGAGTTGGATTATGGGTGGCACAATTCCAACACTTATCTACTACGGCTTTTTAACTGTTTCACCAAGTTTTTTCTTTGCAATCGTATTTTTGATTTGTAGTATTATTGGTGTTTCTGTTGGTAGTTCTTTAACTACTGTAGCAACTGTGGGCGTTGCCTTTATGGGAATTGCTGGTGCAATGGACATCTCTTTAGCGATAACGGCCGGTGCAATTGTATCAGGAGCTTTTTTTGGTGATAAAATGTCTCCGTTATCGGATACAACAAATCTTGCATCTGGTACGGTTGGCGTCGATCTTTTCGAGCATATTAAAAATATGGGTTGGACAACGATTCCAGCATTCGTAATCTCATTCGTCCTTTATGCAATAATATCACCAACAGAAGCAAATACTTCATTTGAAACGGTTGAGCAATTTAAAGATGGATTACTGTCTACTGGACTTATTCATTGGTATACATTATTGCCAATTGTTGTTCTTGTTATTATGACTTTTTATAAAGCGCCTGCACTTATCACACTCGCAGTCGTCTCAATTCTTGGTGTCGGGCTTGCCTACATACAAGAACCGATTGCACTATCGAATGTCTTTAAAATCCTTTTTGAAGGCTATGTATCTTCTACGGGGAATAAAGAAGTAGATGCATTACTGAGTCGAGGTGGTATGAACAGTATGCTATTTACAATTTCCTTAGTCTTATTAGCTTTAACAATGGGCGGTCTATTATTTACGCTCGGCATTATTCAAAGTATTTTAGCGAAGGTTGAGAGCTTATTTAAAAGCGCTGGCTCTGTCATTACAGGAGCTGCCATTACAGGGATTGGCGTTAACACATTAATCGGTGAGCAATATTTATCTATCCTACTTACTGGTGAAGCTTTTAAAGCACAGTTTGCAAAGGTTGGACTTGCCCCTAAAAATCTTTCCCGTGTTATGGAGGACGCAGGTACTGTAGTCAACCCTCTTGTTCCATGGAGTGTTTGTGGTATTTTCATTGCTAGTGTACTAGATATACCAACAACGACTTACTTGCCCTTTACCTTCTTCTGTCTACTCGGACCAATTTTGACGATTATCTTTGGTTGGAGCGGTAAAACATTAACAAAGCTTGAAAAATAAGATTGGTAGCTGATGAATTCGTCAGCTACCTTTTTTAAGAGTCCGATCTAGGCGGTACTTTAATATTTAAAACTATGGAATTAATCTATTATTACGGAAAACCATTGGATAGAATGAAAGCTGTCACAAAAGTCACTTTTATGACAGCCCTTTTCATTTTTTACTTGCACAATAAAATGTCAGTGTTTGTTATTTAAAAACAACTTCTATGACTGTTGATTCAATTTTGTTTCCATCCTTGTCTTTAGCTTCAACAGTTAGGCTTGTGCCTGCCTTTTTGGCTTTAATCTTCACTGTGAATTTGCTTTTGCTTCCCCTAATATTGTTTCCCCGTTATAAACTTGTACAGTAGCATTCTTTTCAGTTGTACCTGTAACTGTTTTAGATTTTACTGTTACTTTATCTATTTTTAGGAGCTTTTAGGTGCAGTGAAATTTGGCATATTTGTTAAAGGAAGCAGACTAGAGATATAACCATAGCTGCCTAGTTGGAGATAGTTCAGTAGATTTGCTTGCACAAGGAATTTTGGATGTAGCAAAAGTGATTTAGCTCATCCGTTAATATGAGCATTTTCACGAATCTGATGGTAATGTAATTTGCTGATAAAGGAACCCATAAAATAACAAAAGAGTATGTTTTGAAATAATTGTTCAAAACATACTCAAATTTTTGCCCTGCTGATTACTTAATTTTATTGTTACCTTTTGTCCCATCAAGTATCTTAGTCATTTTTTTCATTGTCCTTTGATGATAAAAAGTCTTCTAATGCCTGTTTGTTCTTATCTAAGTCAATATCCAAGACGTCACCTACGTTGACACGTTTGTCTTCATAAGCATCTGCAACAGGAATTCGTAAAGTGTCAATACCTTTAGAGTTTCCTTTTACTATCCCTTTTGCAATTGTAAGGATTGTTTTATTATCAACATTTGTATCAATGTAGGAATCTGCAACGCCAAGTATTTTTGGCAAATTCATTAAGCTCGAAACACCGATTTGTTCTTTCACCTTACCCAAAACTTCTTGCTGGCGTTCCACTCGCCCAAAATCACTTAAGCGATCGTGACGGAAGCGTACATAACCTAATAACTCGTTACCATGTAAAACTTGTTCCCCAGGATGTAATGTCATACCAATTCCATGAGACATTTCATAAGGAATATCAACCTCTATCCCATCAGGTGCTAAAAGATCTATAATTTTAGGGAATCCTTTAAAATCTGCAAGAGCGTAGTAATTTACATCAATATCAAAATTTTGCTTAATTGTTTTCCTTACAAGTTCAGGACCTCCTAAAGCAAAAGCAGCATTTATTTTATTCATTCCGTGATCTGGGATGTCGACATACGTATCCCTCATAATCGAAACAAGTTTGACATCATTTGTCGTTTGATCGTAGTGTGCAATCATTAAACTATCCGATCTACCATCCTCGTCTCTAGCGTCACTTCCCATTAATAACACATTAATCTGACCAAATTGCACATCAGCTCCTTCAAATGGGTCAAACGCCTTTTCGTTATCTTTTAAATGACTATCGTCTGCCATAGCCAATCCGCTATTATATTGATAAACCCCATAAATAATCCCTGCTACGATTACTAATGCGAATGCTAAGAACAAATTCCTTAGCCATTTACGGCCCTTTTTGCTTCTTTTCATAAATAAATCCACCTATCACTTAAGTCTAAGTTATTTTTTTAGTAATGCCTTTGTAGTAAGTTGCACAGCTATTGCATCGTCTAGATAACCAATAGGAAATAAATAATCCGGTATAACATCTACTGGAATTATAAAATATAATAATGTACTTCCAATTAAGGTTAGTTCAAAAATGGTTCCCTTCCCCAATGTAAACTTCTCATATAACTCTTTTAATTTGCTTATAAACGGCCCAATGCTTCCTACACTCTTAATTTTTTCGTCAAAATCCTTAAGAATCGAATTTTTCCCTTCTTCTGTTTGCGCATAGAGTCCATAGCTTTCTAGTTTCTGTTCAACATGAGACACCGAAAATTCATCATCATAAACATTAGAAGATTTAAGAAGAGATTGTATTGCGTCAACAGAGGTATGAATATCTGAATCTGATTCTGACTCTTCTTGTCTCTGTTCAATTGGGTATCCTGCTGCTTCAAAAAGATTGATTAAAGGAACATCCAGGCAGTCTGCAAATTTTTCTAAATGTTGTGGTGTCGCATTTCTCTTACCATTTATTATCCGTGAGATCGTAGCTGTGTCGATTCCAGTAAGTTCACTAAACTTCCGCATAGATAATGAACGTTCTTTCAATAACCCTCTCAGCAATAAACCAAGTGTACTGTTTCTCTGTTCAGCCATTTTCGATTCTCCCTTCTTACAGACTAAAGTAGTTGTCAAACATGAAATGATCATTCTCAAGAAGTGTATAATTACGTTGACATTTTGTCAACAAATTAATTAGAAGAAAGCAGCAAAAGCGATTATTATCAACATTACTCCACTAATTATTGTTCCAAATTGCCCTACAGTAAATGAACCGATCCGAACATCTGCTACTTTACTCCCTAACTTGACACCTAACCAAACAGTAATAAAACTCCCGATTGCAGCAAGTATCGAGATGACAAGTGGTGAAAGACCAAGTAGACCTGCACCTACACCATTCGTTAATGCATTCGCTGCTAAGGCAATGCCGAGAAGTACAGCCTCTCCCCATCCAATTTCCCCAGACTTATTGAATTGAGCTTCCTCGGGATTTCTTAAAATATCTTGAACATTATTATTAGCATTGTTTCCATTCACTTTTGAAGTTTCTTGTTTCCGCGGTTTCGCCAAAAGAATAATCCGAATTCCGATTATACATAATAATATCGCTCCGATGACGACAGGAAGCATACCTGGAAGAATTTTTGACAGCCATACTCCAAATGTAATGCCTGCCATACTCATTAGAAAACAAATGACCGAAATTAAAATATTTTTATCAAATCTAACATTTATCTTTCGAATGCCGTAAGAAAGTCCGACACCCAAATTATCAATACTAGATGAAAAAGTAAAAGCCAAAATGATTAACCAAGTCATCATACCACATCCCTTATTTTTTTATATCATATTACTCGTATTGACAAATGGTACCTATTTATCCGAAAAACGTTGACAAAAAAACAACATTTTTTTGGTAACACAATAAAGTGTGCGAATGAAAAAAAAATATTGGCTTTCAGCGGTTTCAATGAACCAATTAAGCCAACGGGTATTAGTCAGAAAGTGGTATTGCATTATTTACAGCGTTTATCCCTTCTATATTCCGATATGGAATCAAAGCTGATCCTTTTTCGCATTTCTGTTCAATTAAACTTTTTGGTAAGCTCAAAGAAAGGAGATGAGGGGAAATGACAACCATATGGAATGCCAATTTATATGATCAAAAGCATGGCTTTGTTTCAAAATTTGGAGAGAGCTTAGTAGATCTGCTTGCACCACAAAAAAATGAAGAATTTTAGACCTAGGTTGTGGCACAGGTGATTTAGCCCATGAAATTGCAGCTCTTGGTGCCAAAATTCAAGGGATAGATGCCTCTCATGACATGATTATCGCTGCACAGCAAAAATACCCAGACATTACGTTTCATACAATGGATGCTACCGTACTTAACATGACAAATCAATTCGACGCAGTCTTTTCAAATGCTGCATTACATTGGATGAAACAGCCGGATGAAGTCATTCAAAATATTTACAATGCACTGAAACAAGGGGGGTCGTTTCGTTGCTGAAATGGGAGGTCACGGTAATATTGCTTCTATTGTTTGGGCACTGCAAAAAAGTATGGAGGAATTAAAACTTTCTTATATTGAGGATTACTTCCCGTGGTATTTTCCAACTTTAGAAGAATATCAGTCGAAATTAGAAGGCGCTGGATTTACAGTTGAAATGATTACGCTATATGAGCGCCCAACACCGCTTCTAGGCGAAGACGGGTTACGTAATTGGCTAAAATGTTCAGTAATACTATGCTAAAGCATTTATCAGAAACTGATAAAGAACAGATTTATGCAAAATCCGAAAAATTATTACAGTCAAACTTTTATCAGAATCATCAATGGTTTGCTGATTATTGCAGATTACGCTTTGTTGCCATAAAAAAATAACAGCCCTTTCACACATGAAATCGAAAGAAAGCTTTGATGAATAACGTAGCACGTAAAAACGCTTGAAAATATCCAAGCGTTTTTCTTTATTTTTATTTAATTCCAGACTGCATTTCGTAATTTCTAACGAGCATTCCGTTTGATTTTAACATTTCTAACTTCTCATAATAAGGAACTAAGTCATCATCACAACATAAATCAATCATATAGATATCTTCAAGTTCCTTTAACATTTGTTTGACTAATTCCTTGCCAATACCTTTATTTTTATACTCCGGCAAAACTTCAAGGAACGGAATGTAGGCAGATAATACGCCATCGCTAATCGCAGTTATAAATCCTACTACTTGATTCGTATGATCATCTAAAGCAATGACTATCTTACTACTGTTTGTTAACAGCTTTAAGTGAGTTTGTGGATTCGGCGGATTCGGCCAATCTACAAAAAAGCCATTCAACATTTCAGAAGAAATTCCCTCAAGAGAATTTTGGTATATCAACTTATATCAACTCCTAAATTATTTTTTAACTTTTAGGTAGATGATATTAAAAATAAAGTAGCAAAATTGCAAACCTCCAAACATTTCTGGGATTACTATAAGATATTCGATTTCAAGTTCTTAAAATCCTTCTTTTTGTACTTTTTGATTAAGTTCAAGGAATAAATCTTGGTTATATCCAGTAATTTTAAGTAAACAAAAAGAATATATATTTTCATTTAGTAATATACGTTCTCCCATATCATTTTGAGGATTTAATGGATTTACATGTACTTTTAGCAAACTTCTAGTTTTCAAACTACATTAATTAATGTATTCCATTCTTCCTTATCATCCGTTAAATATACAGTTGCAGTACTCAGCGGAAAAAAGATTTGATTGACAGCTTCGACTTCTTGAACAACAAAAGAGCCTATAATTGTAATAATAAAAGTAATCAAAATGGAAATTACGACTTGAATACGACGCTTTTTATTTATTTTTTTAAATGGTGCTTTTGCTATCATTACCTCTTCTGACAGAATATCATTTGTTGGAAATTTCTCTTGCTTTGGCTTCATTACATTTAACAGCTTCGTCAGATTCATCAGCCATTAGTTCTCCCATAATAGGACAATAGATTTACTTATTTTCGTTTGTTGGATAACCATCTTTTGAAGCACTTTCCTTAGTAGGTATATCTAGATCCGAGGCGTTATCTTCTGCCTTTGTTAATGTTTCTTGTTGTGAACAACCAACTAATAAAAGAAATAAAATTACTGCAAAGATAAAATAATTATCCCTCATTTTCTCCCACATATATTTAAGAAACCATTTTATAAATAACTCTGTTAGTTGAATAGCAACAATCTTTTCGAAAACCGCCTTAATTTAAAGTAAAAAAACCCTTCACAATCATGATTTTACTCAAATTGTGAAGGTTCATAAAAACATTCTATCTATCATGAACGAGGGATTAAAATCACCAAAACACCAATCAAACAAATGCCTGCCCCAACGAAATCCAAGATATCTGGTTTTTTCCCGTCGATTCCCCAGCCCCACAAAATGGAAAGGACAATAAAAACACCTCCATAGGCAGCGTAGACTCTTCCAAAGGTTGGGAAGGACTGAAAAGTAGCGACAACTCCATATAAAGCCAACACAATCCCGCCTATAACTCCCCAATAAAATGGTTTACCTTCTCTTAACCAAAGCCAAATTAAATAGCCACCCCCTATTTCGCCAATTCCTGCGAGGATAAATAATAATGTTGCACTAATCATTTTTTTCACTCTTTCTGTATATGTTTAGTTTTTTAGTAAAGGTATTTCACCCAACAATTATTCAATCATATATTCCCTCCTTTAGATAAAATATGGAGATGGATTTCTATTTCAATGTTTAAAGGCTCTATAAGCGTTTTAGGAAGAAAAAGCGCACCTTTCTCTTTAAATCAATCCCCAGTATGTAATCGTATCTGCTACGCCTATAATAATCAGCATAACACCCGCTACGATTTGAATCACTCTTCCCATTTTCATGCTTGTACGCATTATAAATCTTTTTGCATCAAATAAATGAATAAGACCTAGCATCACTAGAAGTGGCACAGAGGTCGCTATACCAAAAATAGCTGGCAAAACTACACCATACGAAGAGGTTGCAACTGTTGGCATTAACCATACGAAGAATAGCACAAACATAGTAGGGCAAAAGGCTATAGAAAAACTAGCCCCCATTAGAAAGGAGCCCAATTTCCTATCTTTTAAAACACCCGGAATGTACATTGGAATTCGATTTAGAAATTTTAATTTTAAAATTCCAATTAGCACGAGTCCTGTTAAGAACATGATCGGACCAATTGCTTTGCGAAAAATAGGAAAATACTTCGTCATATCCGTTTCAAAGGACTGACCGAAAAGCCAGGCAAATAAACCTATTAAACTAAATACAATGACTTTCCCTAGAATGAAAAACACAATTTCTTGCCAATCGTTTTTCGTTTGAAATGTTCGATTTCCGTAAAAAGTGATTGCACTCATATTCCCTGTTAATTGACAAGGTGCTACAGCGCCTATAAATCCAAGAAGAATCGCAATTATGAATGGGGAATGTTCGTAAGAATTTAAAAAAACTGTAATCGGCCCACTAATGGCTTGGCTTATTTTCGACATTAAAGTATACATCTATAAACACCTTCTATTTATTATTAATGTAAGATTACAGATTTAGTACCTATAGTTATTTACTACTTCTTTGTAAATCAGATGACAAACTACTTAAAACACCTCAATATCCGCTCGTTAAAATAGCTTATCACTATAATCATTCACAATAACATAAAAGAAAAATCCCGTATAAAAATTAACACAGGATTTTAATCAAAAAATTTTTTAACTACAATTAAACATTAATCCACCTTAATTTGACCCATCATTCCATTATCCTCATGCTCCAGAATATGACAATGGAACATGTAGACGCCCTTATGCTTAAATTGTACAGCTATTTTTACTGTCTCATCTGGTTTTACGGAGATACTGTCCTTCCATCCTTGTTCATTTTCAGGTGACTTTTCTCCATTGCGAGAGAGTACTTTAAATTGTGCTCCATGAATATGGAACGGATGAATCATGCCACCCATCATATCCAGCTTATTATAAATTTCCCATACCTCAGTAACACCTTGTTTTTGGGTAAAATCAATTCTTTCCGGATCAAATTTCTTTCCATTTATCGTGACCATGTTCATCATCCCAAAGAGTTCCACTTTTTTTGTAACAGGTAGATCCATTTCTTTATCTTCCAATGAAAGATCATTCAATTTTTTAGGGACCATACTCGTTTCTCCACTTTGAACAGTAACTACAAATGGTAAAAGGACAGATCCATCCTCATTTATTAAAGCTAGGTCATTAACGTCCTGCATTTTTGAAAAGTCAACTACGATTTCTGCCCTTTCGGATGGCGTTAGTGTAATCTCTTTTAAAGAAACGGGTTCATTCAAGAAACCACCATCCGTAGCGATTTGAAGAAAGGAATCCCCAGTACTCAATTTAAACGTATAATTTCTCGCATTTGACCCATTTAATAAACGAAGACGCACTTTCTCTTTGTTTACAGTCAATTTAGGATTGTGCGTTCCATTAATTAACAATGTATCTCCAATCGTTCCGTCTGTGTTCATTGTACCGCTATAATTCAATTGTTTCTTATCATCAAATGTTCTATCTTGGAAAATCAAGGGGAAATCGTTCTTCCCATAATCATTTGGCAATCGTAGACTTTTTGAATGATCATCTTCAATGTAAACCAAGCCTGCAAGCCCGTTATATACCTGTTCAGCCGTTTTTCCATGTGGATGAGGATGGAACCATAGCGTCGCCGCTTCCTGATTCACTTTAAATTCGAGGGTTTTTTCTTCGCCTGGTTTAAGAATGCTTTGCGGACCACCATCTTTGTCCCCCGGCACCTCTAGTCCATGCCAATGAAAAGTTGTATCCTCATCAAGTTCATTTATAGTTCTAATCTTTACGGTTTCACCTTTTACAAGACGAATCATCGGGCCGAGAAACGATCCGTTATACCCATACGTATTTGTTTGAACACCATCGAATATTTCTGTTTTTCCTTTTTGTGCCCTAACTGTGTATACAACTTCATCTTTTTTATTTCTTTTAAGTTCAGCAGGGACTTTTACTTCATTTACTCCTGTCGAATTATTTAAACTAACCACATTGCTATGACTCGCATGACCCTTCATCTTGTCATGATCCATGTCCTTCATTTCTTTACTATTTCCTTGGCTACAAGCCCCAAGTATGCTCAAACTTGCGATAATACTTGCTGCTAATGCTATTTTCCTCATATCAACCATTCCTTTCACCATAAGTATATAGAACAGTTGTGTAGGAATTATGTAGAAAGAGGCATTTGTATACAAAATGTAGTTCCTCTATTTTTTTCACTTTTGACGGAAATTGTACCGTTATGTGCTTCCACAAGTTTTTTGGTAATTGTCATACCAATACCATTGCCAGTATATCGATTTTCCACTCGATAATTTCGCTCAAAGATTTTTTTACTTGTTTCTTCATCCATACCAATTCCATTATCATGTACAAGAATTATATAATCATCACTTTCTTTAAATAATTTAATTAGTATAATGCCATCTTTTTGAACATGGTACATAGCATTTTTTATAATATTGTGTAGAATTTGATTCAATCTCAAAGCATCTACCTTTGCATTAATTGTTTTGTCTAAATCTAATTCTAGCTGTATTTCTTTTTCAAGTAATTCACTTGCCAACGTAATCACAGACTTTTCGATTACATTAGCAATCGGTTGCTCTTTCATCATGACCTTAAATGTGGGATTATTAATATCATTTAAGGTATCTAATTCTCCAACAAGAAGAGTTAGTCTATCAATTTCCTCAACACATGCTTTCAAACGAGCTGGAGTAGCTGTCCAAATCCCATCTTCAAATGCACTTAAATAGCTTTTTATTGAGGCTAATGGATTACGAATTTCATGCGCAAGATCCTGTGTCATTTCTTTACGACGGAGTTCATAAGTGTTTAACGTTTCATCTAGTTTCATCAGTGATTTACCTAATTGACCAATTTGATCATTAATCGTATAGCTTATCTTTAAGTGCCGGTCTCCACGCACTAGTCTTAACGCAAAGTGATTCAGTTCTTGGATAGGTTTCGTTAAGGTTTTTGCAATTAACAAACTAGAAATTAGTATAAAAATAAGCAAAAGGCCTAATGACCACATTGCCGTTTCCCTTAACGCCATATCAAAATGGTGAATTAATTCCTTAGAATCTGTAATATGGAGCATCATCAAATGTTCATGACCTTTATAAAGTAATATCCCTGTGATGAATAAAAGTATGCTTGTAGAAAAGATAGCTATAATTAAGGCAATTTTTATATGAAATTTCATTGATTTATAACCTTTTCATTTATTTTGTATCCCAAACCAAAGACAGTTTGGATGTACTCTTCCTTAACTTTTTTACGGATATTTTTAATATGTTGATCCACAATACGTGAATTTATGTTCGAATCAAAGCTATATATTTTTTGAATAATATCATCCCTGCTAAAAACCTTTTTAGGGTTTTCAGCTAGTAATAGTAAAATGCTAAATTCATGTGGCGTGAGCTGGATACTTTGATGATTTACTAATGCTTTTCTCTCCTCTTTATGGAGTTCCAACTGTCCTAAAATAATAATTTGGTTTTTATATGAACTGGGTAACAACCTCTCTGCTCTTATTAATATTTCTTTAGGATGAAATGGTTTAACGACATAGTCATCTGCACCCATTTCAAATCCAATTACTTTATCATCAATAGAGATTTTTGCTGTAAGCATAATCACAGGAATATCGTAATTTGATTTTACATAATGGCAAATGTCTTCTCCGGCTATATCAGGTAACATTAAATCTAAAATAATCATATCAAGAGGTACTTGATCGATCACTTGGATTGCAGATTCTCCTGTATGTGCAACATATGTATAATCTCCGTTTTTTTCAAAATAAGATACCAATACCTCTGTAATCTTTTCTTCATCATCTACGATTAACACTTTCATTTTCCAATTACACCAACTTTATATAAGAATTCAAGAATATTATAAATAATAAAAACCGTAAAAGCGTTTCATTCATACTCTCAATCTAATAACCTTTTAATGAATTTTAATCCACTATTTTGGATTTGAACTTTCAGTTGTAGAAATTCTTCTTCCAACACTTTAATTCTTGCTCTATATTAATCATTAACTACATCTTTGTAAATCAGATGACAAACTGCTATGAACGCCTCAACATCCTTTGTTATATATTTCGTTAAACAATAGGTATTCGATACAATATGGGAACATTCCTTTAACGATAGCTATGAAGCAATTGCTGGTGAAGTTCAGCCTCAATTACACTCTTTGGGAAAAAGGCAATCCCTAATCCTTGTTTGACAAAATTTTTAATTACCTCTGTTTGATTAATATTCATGCTTTTATAGCTTGGGAATTGTTGTAGTACTTGTTGTATGTCCTGCCAGTAAGATGCATATTCATGTGATCAATTATGCCTCGGCATAATTGCGTCCGGAATCGGCTTTGTGCTTTTGCACAAAGAACTCCTTTCCAATTCCGTGACATCCGCCGGAGGCTTTAACTTCTTTCAGCGGATGTTTGGACATCCACTGAAAGAAGTTAATATAGTTTCTTGTTGTAAAAGAGTCTGCACATCTGTCGCCTTTTTTGCTATCGGAGCAATCAAATAAAGTGGTTCCTGGGCGAGAAGGACTGTGTGGATGTCACGTGTCGATGTTAATTTTGATAAACCGATATCTATTTTGCCTGCATATACCGCTTCTCCGATTTCATTGGACTTTAACAGTTCAATCGTAAATTCAATGGCGGGGTTTTGTTGCTGAATTGTATGAATGATTACGGGCAATGTAGAATTGGCGATTTGTGGAGAAGCACCAATCGTTAAGTGGGACGTATATCCATTCAAAAAGGATCTAGTATTTTATAATCCTTCATCAATCGTTGCCATCATTTTCTTAGCATGCGGAAGGAAGTGAGCACCGATATGATTTAATTTCACTTGCTTCCCTTGTCGTTCAAATAGAGTTGTTTGTAGTTCCTTTTCTAGATGTTGAATATGCTTCTATACTGTTGATTGTGTGATAAAACGTTGTTCTGCCGTCTCACGAAAATTCTCTTTTTTCTCTGCAACAATAAAAGTTCGAAACCATTCTGTTTCCATAGACACGCCTCTCTAGTTTTTCATTCATTATATCGAATTCTATTTACGTCTTGAAACATTTTCTACACAACACTAACGCCTTGGCATAATTGCGTCCAGAATTGGCTTTGTGCTTAGGCCTGCACATGTTTTTTGCGCGAAAGCATAGCGTCAGCGGCACCGATGCAGGTCAGTTAGCCCCTTTCCGCTTTCCGTGACATCCGCTGGAGGCTTTAACTTATTACAGCGGATGTTGTACACCTGCTGTAATAGTTAAAAAAGCAGTTGAAGCTCTACAATCTCTTGTATCTTCAACTGCTTATTATCTTGTCTAATAGTACATGACTAGCTGGACGTACAAGGGCGTTTCCCTACTCTTGTAGATCTGTTAATATCACAACATTTGGATGCTTTGTTAAAACACTTGCTGGCACATCTTCAGTATAGTCAGAAGCAAGTACATGTTTTAAAACATCACGTTTTGCATCTCCAACAGCGATTAACAAAATGCATTTTGCGCGCATAATGGATTGAATCCCCATCGTTATGGCTTGCGTTGGAACTTCATCGATTGAATCAAAGAAGCGTGCATTTGCATGGCGAGTTGATTGTTCAAGCGTTATCAGATGTGTCAATGAATCAAATGGTGTTCCTGGTTCATTGAAACCGATATGGCCATTTTGTCCGATACCAAGCAATTGGAAATCTAACGAATGCTGTTGTAATAGTGATTCATAGCGTGCAGCTTCCTCTGTAGGATTATCAGCTAAACCATTTGGTAAATAGGATTCTTTAAATGGTTTATGGCGAAATAAATGTTTATCCATATAAAATGCATAGCTTTGATCATGTTTAGCACTTAGTCCAACATATTCATCTAGATTAAAGCTAACACAATTGGAAAAATCAACCTCAGACTCACAGATTTTAGAATATAGCGGTTCCATTGTACCACCTGTAGCTAAACCAAACGTTGTAGCACCGTTATTTTTTGCATTCGTTATAATGTCTACTGCACGAGCGTATAAATCTTCTCTGGAAGAATAACGTTCTAATTTCAATTCAAGATGCCCCTTTACTCAAATTTTTAATTGTTAAAGCTCAATTCTTGTAAATCACATTTCAAAAGTTGTAATCTTCCCTCAGAAGTATTGATGTTCATGAATCTCTTGTTTATTACTTTTTAATAGAAATAATATTATTAGAACCAGCTCGTTGGAAACCGGATTTTTCAAGTGTAACTTCTCGTCCAATTAAACTTGTGAATACAATCGGTGTGACGATAGAAGGTACTTTGTCTTTAATGTTCTTAAAGTCTACTTTTAATAACGGATCACCCCGTTGAATTAATTGCCCCTCTGAAACTATCATTTCAAACCCCTCACCGTTTAGCTTGACAGTATCTAAACCAACATGAATTAGTATTTCTACACCTGTATCGGATTTTAAGCCGATAGCATGCTTCGTTGGGAAAATCATGACTACTCTTCCATCAAACGGTGCATAAACCGTACCATCTGTCGGATGAATGCCAAAACCCGGTCCCATTATACCTGATGAAAAGGCTTCGTCAGGCACTTCAGCTAACGGTATTAAATCACCTGTCATGGGCATTTCAAAATCATCTGAAGAAATTGTTGCTTGTGCTACAGTCTCTTCAATAACAGACGGATCTTGCTGTAAAGAAATATTTGCAGGAGTTGGGTTACCTTTTTTCAGGCGATCTTTCATAGCTTCTGCTAAAAATTCTACTGATGTACCGATAATCACTTGTACGTTTGTCTTATTAATTCGCATAACACCACGCGCACCCGTTTGTTTTAACATTTTTTCATCCACCCGATCCACATCGCCAACAGTCATACGAAGACGGGTTGTGCAGTAATCAACTTGCTTAATATTAGTTGGTCCTCCTAACGCTTCGATTGTTTTGTAAGCTCGAACATCTAAATTGTTAGCTATTGCTGAATCAACTTCCGTTCCGTCCTCCTCTTCATCTTCACGACCAGGCGTTTTTAAGTCTAATTTCTTGATTAAGAAATAAAAAATGACGAAGTAGATAGCTCCAAAACCTAATCCCAATGGAATTAATAGCCATGGTCTATCTGCTAAACCAAAGTTTAATAGATAGTCAATTAAACCTGCTGAAAAACCGAAACCATCACGGAACCCAATAATATAAGAAACCGCAAGCGAAATACCTGTTAATACAGCATGGATACCATAAAGTATAGGTGATAAGAACATAAAGGTAAATTCAATCGGCTCTGTCACGCCTGTTAAGAATGCTGTTAACGCGATGGATACAAACATACCACCGACTACAGCACGTTTTTCCTTTTTCGCTGCAAAATACATCGCAAGACACGCTGCTGGTAACCCAAACATCATGATTGGGAAGAAACCTGCTTGGAAATGTCCTGCTGTTGGGTCTCCGGCTAAAAAGCGATGGATATCCCCTTTGACCAGTTCACCTGCAGCATTTGTAAATTCGCCAAAGTCAAACCAGATGATTGTATTAATAACATGATGTAGACCGACTGGAATTAATAAACGATTGAAAAAACCATACATTCCAACCCCAAGTGATCCTGCACCAATAAACCAGTTCCCTACTGCATCGATTCCACCTTGAATTGGTCCCCACACTAAAGCTAAAATACTAGCTAAAACCGCCATTGTAATAGACGTTATAATGGGTACAAATCGCCGTCCTCCAAAGAAGGATAACCATTCTGGAAATTTAACATTATAAAATTTGTTATACAGTAAACCTGCTGTAACACCAGCAATAATACCGCCAAATACGCCCATATTTAAGTCTTTATTAACGGCCCCTAAGACTGCGACTAATATAAGATGGGCAATGGCACCTGCTAACGCAGCACCACCACTATTATCGTGCGCAAAGCCTATAGCAATACCGATTGCAAAAATAATGGGTAAATTACCTAAAATAGCATCACCTGAAGCAGCCATAATGCTTGCAATATAATGCACAACGTTATTCGGTACTGCACCAAGCATATCATCAGAGCCTAAACGTAATAGTAATGCAGCTGCTGGTAAAGTAGCGATTGGAAACATTAACGACCTACCGATTTTTTGTAAGAAAGCTAACAATTTTCCGCCTCCCTTTAGGTATAGTTGTCTATACCAATTATTGTACTATCTATTATATTCTTTATCTAGCGAAAAATAACCAATTTTCAGAATTTTCTATTTTCACCACTTATATTCAACCGCTTATCTTTATGTATCTGTTTTATTTTGGATAAAGTTATATTCTAAAATTGTCTCATCCAGACAAAAAAAGCACCTACAATTGTTAGTTATATTTCTAACAATTGAGGTGCAGTTCATGAAACAGCTAACGCATTTTTATGCTGTTACATCACGTTTCATAAATGTCATATAGCTGATCGCAAGGAAAATTACAGCGTAAATCGCAAGAATTGTGAGTGAGAATGGCATTGTCATACCATCTACTATAAAATTGCCTTTTTCATACTGTGTTAAGTCTGAATGTGTTAGCCAAATATATTTAACGATTTTAAATCTGCTTAGGAACATCACAATCATTCCACCTGTAAAAGTTAAGAACATCGTTAAGCCAATCGCTAAAGAGCTTGAACGGAAAACTGAGCCCACTAAGAAAGCAAACAATATTGACATGACAAAGCTTCCGCCAGAAAGTAAATAGTGATAAGCTAAATCATTCCATACTGCTTTTTCAACAACTTGACCGTTGACCATTTCTAGCTCAACACCAGTTGAACCGCCAAATAGTATCAGTCCAACAAGAGCACTTACTACTACATTGACAACAAACAATAAGAGTCCAAATATGAAAGTTGTAAGTAATTTTGACGTTAATATTTTTGCGCGCGAAACCGGACGCGTTAATAGCATTTTAATCGTACCAGTAGAGAATTCACTAGATACAATACTTGCTGCAGTAATAACTGTAAACAATGTCACTAAAGTCAGCATGCTACCTGTAAATGACATAAAACTCTCTATGCTTCCATCTACTTGTGACGGCACATTATTGGCTAATCGATACTCCGAAATAGCAATTTGCTCCTCAAAGTATTTTTTATCCTCTGCCGATATATTGTCATCGTTCATAAACTCTTTATTATTATTAATGGCCTGTTGTTCACTTTCTTGCCACGTTATATCTTCTGTTATTTTTGTATCAAAGTATTTCAGCAGAATACCTGGACCAATAATAAAGAGGATAACTAGCGCGACCATTACCCAAGTTCCTTTTTTATGCCATAATTTCATCCATTCATTTTGAATTAGCTTCAGCAATTTGGCCACCTCCTGTCATTTCTAAGAATTGATCCTCTAACGTTTTTTGATGCGGTTGTACAGCAAATAATTGAATTGCTTCATTAACAAATTGCGAAATGAGTTTCGGTATATCCTCTTTCTTTATTTCCACCACATAACCGTTATTTTCTGTCACAAAGTTGTAATCAAGCTTTTGTAGAAGTGCTGCAGCCTGATCATTTGGTGTAGCTTCAATATAATAAAACGAAGAAGTTTCAACGTTGATATCACGAATATCAATGAGTTTGCCATTTTGTATAACAGCTACTCGATCACACATTAACTCAATTTCGGATAATAAATGACTGGAGACAAAAACAGATACTCCATCCTCCGCCGCAATTTTACGTAAATACATACGAAACTCTCGGATACCTGCTGGATCCAGACCATTAGTTGGTTCATCTAAAATTAAAAATTTTGGTCGATGAAGTAGTGCCTGTGCAAGTCCTAAACGCTGACGCATCCCTAACGAATACGTTGATACCTTTTCATGAATGCGTTTCTCAAGACCAACTTGTTTAACGACCTCTTCAATACGCTCTTTTGTCACGTTTTTATGCATACGCGCAAAGTGCAGTAAGTTTTTATAGCCCGTCATAAATTTATACATTTCTGGATTTTCTACAATTACGCCGACCTTACTAATCGCTTCTTCATAATTCTCCTTTAAAGAAATACCATCAATAATGACTTTCCCCTCAGTTGGATGCATAAGCCCTGTCATCATACGAATTGTCGTCGTTTTTCCTGCTCCATTCGGTCCTAAAAATCCAGTAATTTGACCTGGATATAAATCGATATTCAATTGCTGAATCAATTGCTTACCACGAATGGTTTTTGAAATATTTTGCAATTGAACAATAGGTTTTGTTGTCATTAATTTCACCCTTTCTTATAAAATGCCTTCATCCATTGCACAGCATCCTTATTCGACAAATCTCGAATCGTCTCTACTTCCTCATGTGCAATAATCGAACCATTTTGCAATAAAATGATTTGATCTAAAATAGGCTCTACTTCATATAATTCATGTGTTGATAATAAAATTGTCTGATGTTCAATATCAGTAAATTGAATTAACCCTTTAATGAGCTGTTCACGAACAATAGGATCAAGACCAGAAAATGGCTCATCCATTACATAATAAGGTACTTCTCGCCCAAGAGTTGCGGCCATTTTCATTCGACCACGATTCCCCTTTGATAATTGCCGTAGTTTCACACTTTTATCAACCTGTAAAAACTCCGCAACAATACATGCCTTATCATACGAAAAATCTTCGAATTGAGAAGCATAATGCTGAAAAAGCTGCTCACCTGTGTAAAAATCAAAAAATAAATCAATATCTGGTAAATAAGCAATTTTATCAGCACTTCTACGTGTAACAGGTGTTCCATTTAGCAATACTTCACCACTTGATGGACGTAATATGCCTGTCAACACCTTTAATAGTGTCGACTTGCCACTACCATTTTCTCCAACAAGCCCAATGATTTGTCCAACCGGAAAGGAAAAAGACACATCTTGTAGAATAGGCTTTTTCATATAACGAAAAGAAACATTCGATAACTGTAGCATTTATTTCACCTCACGATTTATTTTGTAAAACAACGAGCATCTCTTCCTTTGAAAATCCAAGTGCTTCAATGGAAGTTAAAAAATGATCTGCTAATTGTGTTTTCATTTCTTCGCGTAAAAGCGCAATTCGCTCTTTATCAGTTGTAATAAATGTACCTTGACCTCGTTTGGTTTCCGTTATATTCATCGCTTCTAACTCCTTATACACCCGTTGCACAGTATTTACATTAACACCTGTTTCCACTGCATATTCTCGAACCGAAGGAAGTCGATTCCCAAGCACTAACTTCCCTTTCAGAATGTCCCCACATATCCTATCTACGAGCTGACTATAAATGGGCTTATCGCGTGAAAAGTCGATTGTCATCGTAAAACCACCTTTTCAAACCACTTTGTCGCTATGATAAATAAGATGGCTACCAAAATAAAAGTTGCTACTTCATCTACGATATACATTGTGCCCCAACTTAAATTCATTGTTGATGACTTCGGGAAAAATGGTTCCAGACCCGTTAATGGGATACTAATATGATGGAAAATATTATCATATAATTCGCTTTCTGTAAATTTGAACCATAAATTCAAACTAAAGAAAAAGGTAAACATCGTGATAACAACAGAAAAGTTACCAATTAAGTGTTTCATTTGGAGATTAAATGTAAAAAATAGTAGCACTATCACAAACATCATCAATTGGAAAATAACAATAATTGACACAACAAACATAATCAATAAAAAGATTTGGGCGAAGTTGCCTATAATCTCTTCTTTGATATTGTATATAGCTATACTTACAAAGATAAAATTGAAGATAGCGTATCCAATTAAGGAAAATACAATTTTCACACCTACAAGTTGTGCAATGGAACTAGTTGAATGCAGCCAGATCTCTTTGGTCCTTAAGTCATTACGAATACTAACTAGATATTGTAATACCGAAAAAAATACACCTAACATAAGTACTAATATCGAAAAGAAAAATGGCAGCTGGTTTTCCATCGTAAATTCACCACTAAAACGCCTAATTAAATATGGAACGATTATTGACAGCATGATTCCAATAAAAATTCCACTGAATAGCCATGCCCTATAAAGCATCCATTCCTTTTTCAACAGCCCTGCAAAATTTTTCAACATAAACACCTCGAGTCATAGTGTGCTAGTTAAATAGTACACTATGACTTTTAAGTTTGCAAGTATTAAAAGCAAAAAAAAGGAAGAACCTTAAAAATAAGGCTTCTTCCTTCAGGTTGTAATGCAATATACACATCTTCTGCAATATTGGAGGTGATTTCCTGAGGGCGCCAAGTCTTCACTCGAATCAACTAATCCACATGACAGACGTTTTGTCACCCAACTTTTTAGTTTTATCGATTAACTTTTGCGTTTTATCAGCTAACTTCTGAATTTTATCGACATCCACCTTCTAAAGAGCGTTAAGTCCTTAATATTGTGTAAAATTCTCTACTTTGCCAAATTGTCCAGCTTATGTTGGAATTCGCCGCTAAAAGTGTGAGTTGCGCCGCTAACCAAGCAAGGAACGCCGCTAAAACCCGAGATTCCGCCGCTAACCAAGCAAGGAACAGTCCGCTGAGCCTCTTGGGTCGACAGGATGTTGATCACGAAGGCGTTATCACAGGACGTGTAATGCTTTTACCCTGATGCTCGATCCAGGGTTCATTCAGCCTTTGTTGATCTAACAACTCATATCCCTATTTCCCACATTTTCTCCGTTACTTTCCCTACTCTGTCATCAATATTCGTTCCGTCAAACTTTGGAAGCTTTAGCTCACTTACGATTTTTCCATCTCTCATAAACAAAACACGCTCCGTCCGCGCCGCTACCTTTGCATCGTGAGTGACAAGCATAATCGCAGTTCCGCCCGCGTTAATTTCGGAAAAGATGTCCATGATCTCCTGTGCTGATTTTGAGTTAAGAGCACCTGTTGGTTCATCGCCGAAGATGATTTTCGGGTTGTTCAAAAGCGCTCGACAGATCCCTGCTCGCTGTAGCTGCCCTCCCGAAACTTGTGTAATGTCGCGCATTTCAAGCTTCTCTATACCTACCCTCTTCATAAGTGCTCGTGCCTTCGCTGATATTTTTGCAATATTTTTCCTATTCCCGCGCATTGATGGAAGAATAATATTATCTAGAATATTTAGATTTTTAAGCATCGTTGGCTGCTGAAATACAAAGCCCATTTTAGTTCTACGAATATCTGAAAGTTCAACCTCACCGACGGAAGATAAATCACTACCATCAAAAATAACCTTTCCGCCATCAACGCTGTCCATGCCGCTCAGCGCAAACATTAGCGTTGATTTTCCCGAGCCAGAGGGTCCCATTATCGCTACAAACTCACCCTCGTTTATGTCAACGGACGCTCCGTCGAGAACATTGTACTTTTCATCGCACTCGCCGAAAGATTTTACAATATGTTCACCGATGATAATCTTCTTCATAAACTACTCCTTTATATTTTCGGATATTTTTATTTTCCCCGCGCCCCATGTACCAATTATTGTTGTGATTAGTACCGAGCAAACCATCATTAACGGACAAAGCACGTACGCCGAAAGTGGATTGATCGAAAAACTAAATGACGACGCCCCAAACGAGGAGATAACTGCGCCAGCGAGTACTTCTCCGAGAGTATTCGCTAATAGAGTGCCAAGAACAATTCCGATCATTGATACGACTACCGCTCGCGAAACAAACTGTATCGTAATATCCGAATTTGTAAAACCTAATGCTTTCATAATGGCAATAGAATATCTGTCTTTTGCGACAAGCATTTTCATAAACAACAGTGTTACAAGTACCGTTATTACGAGCGCTATGGCAATTGCAGCAATGGATGCCTTGCCTACCGATTTTATGGTCGAGCCAAATGTTTGAGTTACAAATTCATCGATATTGGAAATTTTAGCGAAAGTAAATCTGTCTGCATACTCTGAGACTTTTTCATTAACAAGAGATTTATCCGAAAGCTTCGCGCAAATCACGCTCCACATTATACCTTCCGAATTATCAGTAAAAATAGCCTTTGCCGTTTTTCCGCCGTTCGTAATGTCGGAATAAATGCCACTTACCGTGAGCTTTATATCCTTCCCCTTCATCACGACCGTAATGACATCGCCGACATTTTTGCTCATTTCATTAGCGTTCAAAGATGAAAGTGCAATTTCGTTTTCAACTGCGGGTGCTCTGCCCTCGGTATATTGAATTGGGAATATCGAATGGTCGCCAAGTTCGATTTTTATATTTTCTTCCGAACCGTCTTCCATTTTTGTTTTGAATGTTTTTGTTGTAAGAATGGTATATTTTGAAATGGACCTGTCGTTGTTCATAAATGTTAAAACTTCGGCAGACTTTTTAGAAATATGATCAGTCTGCTGAATATCGATACGAATATCGTAGTTTCCAATACCCATATATTTAATGAAACTTGTGGAGGAAATCGTGTTGTAAAGGTTTTGTGGAACAATTATGATAAATGCGGAAATTACAAGTACGGCAAGCATTGTGGCGTATAGCCTTTTCCTTGCGAGAACATCTTTGATACCGAGAAAAATATTCGTGTTAAGCAGCTTATTTCTATGCAGGCAAAAGCGCTTTGTTCCTGCGTTTTTTTCCTGTGAAGTGCCAAAACGGATTGCTTCTGCTGCAGCTATTTTCCGAAACCGTCTCAGTACTCCGCTTACATAGGCAATGATTGCGAGGAATACAAGTAGTATGCCAATTATTCCTAATGCCGCGGCAAATGAAGCGTTTTCGCTTTCCCCCATATAAAGTCGTATATTTTCAAGAAGCAGGTCTTTGAATATTAATGAAAGTGCAAAACCAAGAATACTCCCCCCTGCTGCAATCGCTGTGTACTTCGCAAGATAAATTTTCTTAATGTCAGAAAGACGCAGCCCTATCGCCTTCATAACACCAATTTCACGGTAATCATCCTCGATCTTCGCAAGGAGTGTAAAACGTATGCACATAAATGCGATTGCAACGACTAGAACGCTTATAAGAAGGATAACTGCTATCAACAGCCCATCGGAAATTGCGTTAAGTGTTTTGAAAAGTGGATATGTAATCGTTGGTCCATTCGCTTCAAGCCCTGCGGAGGCATAAGCAGTTTCAAATTCACTAAGCGCAGATAAATCCTTTAATCTAAACTCAATCAAATATTCCGTACTTCCATTGTCTTTTATTGCCGCGTAATCATTCGGACTGACTAAAAATCTTTTTGAGGAAGACAACATAGAATTCATCTGTGAATCACGAAGGAAGCCCGCTACAGTAAATTCCTTTCCACCTATTTCGGCTTTATCACCGACCTTTATGTCAATGTCCTTCATATAGTTTATCGGAACATAAAGTTCGCCATCGGATACGTTTATGATGTTTCCGTCAAGATCAAGAAGATAATCAAATTTTTCACTCTGTATACTGAAACCATTGTCTTGAACATTATTCGCAAGCGAATGATCATCTAGAATAATTTGCCCATTGTCCATATTAAGAAACTCAAGCACTTGAAATTCATCAACATTGTTGTTTTGCTCCGCGAAATTCGCAAGTCGTACAGTATCAATATCCCCCGAGTGCATTTGCATAAAATGCGGCGTTTTCGCTTGATTCATTAGAGAATCGATCGCACCAGAAAGATTGACAATAAGTATCACCGAAAGGGAAACGAGCATAGCCGCAGCAGCGACAAATATCATTGTTGTCAGCGTTATCAGTTTGCTTTTAGCAATGTCATTACGGATTAATCTGAAATACATACGTCACCTCTGTTTTCAAGCTTTTTAACTGACTTCAAGTTGAACAGAATGAACGAAGTAACACATAATAAAATGCCAGCGATTATGATGAGTAAGCCCGTTCCTCTGCCTTGACCTGTACCGGTAATTTTCCCTACGCTGTCAGCAAGCAATCCGCCGTCAACTAGCAAAGGAGTGAACACATAATCCGCAAGTACTCCCGAAAGCGCATAGGCCGCTACAAATCCAAACTGTGAAATTACCCCTATAAGTGACCACGCTCTACCCTGAACAGCATTATCAATATTGGTACGAACAAGAAAATCCAAAGTTGAGTTTGCAAATGGCATCATGGCAAAAAAGAAAAAACCTGAAATACAGATTAGAGCTATATTTTCTCGAAGTCCGAATACCGCCATAAATATTCCTTCAAAAAACAGCGAAAACGAAAGAATTTTCACATAGCCTTTTTTGATTGGAAGAAATCCGATGATGACACTGGATACGAGCATCCCTGTAGCGACAACTGTTTCCACCGTTCCTATTACGGAGCTGTTCGTAAAAGTTAGCAACATCGGAATGGAAAGTGTTTCAATAATTCCAAGATAAAATGTCAGCACCGATGTCATGATGACAAGAACGAGCACACCTCGATTTTCAGAAACTGCACGCCAACCATCTTTGAACTCACGGAAAAACGATTGTGTCTGTTCGCATGTCTTTGAAGCAAGCCCTTTACGTACTGCAAGAGCTGTTGTAACGGTTACAAAGAATGTATAAATGTCAATAACAAGCAAAAGCTTTATATCGGAAACGGTGAGCAAAAATCCCGCAATGATGGGTGAAATCAAATATTTTGCAGAACCCGCCACCTGGACTAAACCACTTGCCTTTGTGTATTGTTCCTCGGTCAATAAATCCGTAACCGTAGCCTTGTATGCGGGATCAAGCAACGATGAAAACACCGAGCTTATCGTAACTCCCACACAAATCTGCCATAGCAATGCTTCCCCGCTTAGCATACATATAAGAATATAAACAAGTCCTATCGCTGAAAGACTGTCGCCTAACACCATTAAAATTCTTCGATCATAACGATCCGCAAGCACTCCTGCCACAGGGCTTAATAGAAGCGAAGGCATAAACGCAAGTAAAGTTACAAGTGCCATTGCCGATGCCTTTCCCGTCTGCTGGAAAACATAAATCCCAAGCCCAAACGCTGTAAGCCCGCTTCCTATTGCTGAAATTAGTTGTCCTGACCAAAGCAGTAGAAATTTTTTAAAAAAACCCTTGGAATCAACCATCGTTGTTTCCATTTTCTTCACCCCCATCGCCAAACATTTTCATCATGTACATAAGACTTCCACTTTCGACACCGAGCAGTCTTTCTACGTTGAAGACAAAAGCTGGTATTCGTGCAGCACGTTCTTCATCGGTTATATCAACCATATCATCATCAAAAACGGTATTCGTATAGGCCACAATCATTTCCATACATTCATACGGGTACGGCGTACTGAATAGTCCTTGCTCAATCCCCTCACGGATTATTTCCGTCAGTATTGGGGGAAGACCGTTCATAATAACCTTTTGTATTTTCTGATGCATAAGCGCGTTCTGGGGCTTATGTATATGGTCAATAATTTCCTTACCGTTTCCGCCGCTTATGTTTAATGCCATTACAACACGGATAATACGCTCGTGAACGGCTATGCTCTTATCTGCAGCAATTCCATTGGCTGCACCTAAAATTTGAGCATTATACCGCTCAATTAGCGCGTCCATAATATCTTCCTTCGACTTGAAGTGATAATACAGCGTTCCTCGTGCAATTCCGACCTTTTCGAGAATATCGTTAGTACTAGTGCCATCAAAGCCCTTCTGACCGAAAAGCTCATCAGCCGCATCAAGTATTTCGTTTCTGCGCTCCATCGCTTCTTTTCTCATTTTTATTCCTCCTTATTAGACCGACTGTCTGTCGATAAAAATTATAGCATTTTACAATAAATTGTCAATAGGCTGTAAAAAACTATCCATTTATTATTTAGAGGTACACTATAAATTCACCCATACAAAATTATCCTTTTAACGCATAATAAGTGATAGAATAAAATGTAAAAAGTTTATGTGTTAAGTGAGGTAAACAATAATGTCTGAAGTAAAAAAAATCGATTATACAATAGGAAAAAAAATACGTGAAGGCTTACAGGCAGATTGCCAAAGCTGCTTTGGTCTATGTTGCACAGCTTTAAATATTGCTGCTTCTAGCGACTTTGCCATTAATAAAGCTGCTGGGACACCTTGCCCTAATCTACAATCGGATTTTAGCTGTCAAATTCATAGTAAACTTAGAGATCGAGGGTTTAAAGGATGTACAGTTTTTGATTGTTTAGGAGCAGGACAAAAAGTGTCACAAACAACCTTCCATGGACAAGACTGGCGACAACACCCTGAAATTTCTGAGAAAATGTTTCGTGTCTTTCCGATTATGGAACAACTTTATGAAATGATTGCCTACGTAGCAGAGGCATTATCGTATACGGTTGATTCATCCCTATTTAACAAACTACATAGGCAATTAGAACAGCTACAGCGTGCAACTGAGCTAGAAGTAGATGCATTACTAGCAATAGATATTCCTAATTTCCGACTGCCGGTGAATGTTTTACTGTTAGAAACAAGTGAGCAAATTCGCCAAAGCTTTATCGAAGAGATTAATGGAAAAAGCGCTCGAAAGTATGACTATCGTGGGGTTGATTGGATTGGACAGAATTTAAAGGGCAAGGATTTAAGAGCAACTGATCTTAGAGGAGCTTATTTAATTGCTGCCAACCTACAAAATGCAGATTTAAGAGGTGTTGATTTTATAGGTGTGGATTTACGTGACGCCAATTTACGCGGCGCAGACCTTTCTAGCAGTATGTTTTTAACCCAAATGCAAATAAATTCAGCACAAGGCAATCACCAAACAAAATTACCCTCCCACCTAAAACGTCCGTCGCAGTGGGATAACTAACTTCTAAAAGAGGGGAAGACAGCAATTCCCCCTCAGAGAAAAAACACTATATTGTTTGCTGAAAGCTGAATGGTATTTATAAAACCTTGAAAAAAGATTGTCAAAACATGTTTTTTCTAAATTCAATTGAATCATCCTTTTATAAAAGTTTCCTTGCTCAAATAAAGCGCCCGATTAATATGCTTAAACTCCAAACTGTTTAAAATGATGGTCAAGATGCTTGTATATTCCCTTACCCCATTGCTCAGAAGTGAGTTTCCCAAAAAAAGGATGAGGATGAGTTGTGCACTTCTCTGGTCCGTTATTTTGGAATGTGATAATTTTTTGTTTAAGCTTTTCTTTTTCTGTCTCAAAATCTCTATCATCTGCAATCAAAATAATTGGAATAGTAGACATATTATGAGGCAATGTCTTGTCATTGTATATCATTTTTTTTGCAAACCTCCCTACTATTATTCCTAACCAACTCCTTGGTGGAAAAGAATTTCCCATTGCGATGTCTTGGAAAGATGAACAATGCGCTAGCATTTGAGCAACGTCCATTTTTCCCCATCGTGGTTGTGAATTTGGACTCAATTTGTCCATACGCTTTAAAACTTCTGCTGTATGCATATGATTAAAAATATTTTTCATTAGCTGGCATATCCCCTTTAAAGATGGTGGTATTTTAAACGGCTGACACCGCTATTAGTAAAAAAGTTTGATTAAGACTACAGAAGTATTCAAAGCAGCTGTCGCACTTGTGAGCGTTGATTCAATCATAATCACAGCTTTGACTGTTCAACGAGATGCATGCTACATATGAAGATGTCGATGCGCTCCTGTAAATGAGTGAACAACATAACAAAAGGACTTACGTGTATGAGTTGTAATACGCACAAGTCCCTAGATTGTTGGAGCTAAAACATTATTAAAATTGCACTCAATGATTATATAATCCCTATTTCAATAAAGCTACATTTATAGATTATTAATTACGAGTACATTCAGAACCCAACCAAGAATTGAAATGATAATAATACTCCAAGCATTTTTCTTACGCTGTATTACACCTACAATTCCCATAATCACCCCTAGTAACGGCGAAAATAGAATACCGATAATATACGCAAAAATATTGTAGGTATTATAACTGTAGACTTCGTTACTTTCATTACCGTATTTGTCACTATCCATCTTCATCCCCCCACCTTCTTTAGGCCAACTTGATGTTGGTCACTGAGTAATGTGTTGATGTTCCTGTCGCTTCGCTTTTTCGCACAGATAATACCTATTGTTGCTGTTGCTTCGCTTTCGCACAGATAAATTGCCACAGGACATGGTGTTCTTGGGCTATGTTCCTCTATTTCAGTGGAGGCTTCGACATCCGCCGAAAGAGATCCAACTTTGAGTTAGCTCTCGTAGTAATTTTATTTAACCTATTCGAATTATAACTCAAATAAGTTACTCCTTCTTCCATTTATAGGGAATATTTGCCCAGTCGTAAAATATATTAAAAAGGAAAAATAAAATTGAAGTTCCAATAATTTGCCCCCATTGAATGGCATCACGAAATAACCATTGAATAATAATAAATACTATGAAAAAAATTAGCGAATATTGTATATTTTTTTTTATAATTTTTACCATATTCATCCTCCCATACAATAGTACTCTTTTCTACTTATTCAGGAAAGGCGACAATACAATTAATTACATAAAGTCGTAAAGTTGTATTGTAGTAAATGAGCCTATTTATTCTCCTTTTGTAACGATGCAGTAAATTCTAACAACGTCCAATTCGTTAGAAGCACTGTTTATGAAGTCATGAGTTTACATAAAAAACAAACCTTTGTTTATTGCAAGACTTTCATATAGATTCACTTTTTTCGAAAAGCAAAAAGGCAGATGAAAGTATATTCATCCGCCCTCTACTTATTTTTGTTTCTTTTTATAAATAATCGTAGCTACAACAAGTAAAAGTAAAATCGCTTGTCCAATCATTGTTTCTACTGTTGGATAAAAACCAATGAAGCTGACAACTGGCAAGCCATCTACAATTGTAGTTGAAACCGTATCTCTTAGCTGCAGTGTATGCAGACTGACACCAATAATTTTAAACGCCAATACATAGATTAACACCGTTGCCACTGCGAAAAATTTATGAATTGGAATTTTTCCACTTGCTTTCAATAACACAAATGCAAAAATAGTTAATAATATAAGTGCTACTACGATACCTAGCACAAATTGAGATGTCTCCATTTTAGGTGCAATCCCCGCATAAAAGACAAGTGTTTCTGCCCCTTCACGGAAAACGGATAAGAAGCTAATTGCTGCCATCGCAAACACCGAGCCACTTGAGATTGCATTGCCCATTTGTTTGGAGATATAGCGATTCCAGCTTGTCACACTTGATTTACTATGGAGCCAAATACCAACTCCAATCATCATCGCAGCTGCTAGTAACCCAATATAACCTTCCATCAGCTCTCGACTTGTATCAATTGTCGCAGATTGGAAAAGTGTCGACATTAAAACAGCTGCTATCGCTGATAGTAAGATTCCTACAAATGCGCCAACATATATCCATTTACGCATTGTTTTTTGTCCAGATTTCTCTAAGAACGATACTAATGCCATAATAATGAGCAGTGCCTCTAAGCCCTCTCGCAGTAAGATTAATGCTGCATCCCACAGCGTATAATCCGAGTCACCTTGAATCAGTTCAATTTCAGTGCGGAAAGTATCAAGCTTACTTTTAATTGCTTTGGCATCGACGTTAGACTTTAATAAATCACTAACGAGGATCGGCATATCACTTTCAATTTTTGTATAAAGGCTGCCGTTACGTGTTGAAATATCAATTTCTACACTTGGCCATATTTTAATGAACTCTCGTATTTTATCAGATGCAGCCTTGTAATCACCTGCATCGATAAAATCGTTTGCCTCATCAATATAAGCGACTAGTGTTGCTAAAGAATACTCACCTTCAACAACTTCCGCCGTATCATTACCTGCTACAAAATCCTCGATTGTTTGTTTTAATTCTGTATATTGAGATTGCATTAAGGCTACATCTGGCTTTTCGGAAGCAAGTGAGATTCGGATAAAGGCCATCTGTGTTTCAATTTGTCCGTACATCGCAATACTTTGCTCACGTACAGGGCGTTCAATTTTCTTCCATTTTGTATTAAAATCCTTATACGCTGCGTCGATTTTAGTTAAATCATCACTTGCTAAGGCATCTTCAAATGCTTTCATGTTAGGTTTAAATTTCGTGCCAAATTCTGCTCGCTGCGCAGCTTCATCTACAGGATTCTCAAGCTTTTCTAAAGCACGTAAGGCATTTGACAAGTCAGACAATGCCTTTAAACGTTCTTCTTTGGAAGTAGCTTTAACTGCTTGCGCAAGAATTTCATCTACTTTTACTTTTGCGTCCTTTTGCTCAGACGTGACCGATGCCCAGTCTGTGGCAAATTGTTCAAGTGCATGTTCTGCCTCAGCTTCTTTGTCCTGCTTCGTATTCATTAACGCATCACTAATAGAAATGTACAAATGACTATATGATTGCGCTGCCTGCACCGGTACAGCAAGTGCCAATAACAAGCAAAGTACTAAACTACAGCGCGTTAAAAAGTGCTTCACCTATATAACTCCCCTTTGATACACCAGGGAAGCAAGCAAACACTGCGCTGCCTCGATGGGTAATGTACTCATTCAATTTATCCATTCGCCCTAAGCTATTTTGAACTGTTGTAAACTGGGCTGGGTCTTTTTGATAAGATATAAATAATAGTCCGGCATCATGTGTACCAGTATTCGTCATAACTCCAGATGCATAAGAGTATGAGCGACGTAAAATACGTGCACCAGATTTACGTGCCAAATGCACATGTGAAGTATCTGGCATAATATACTCACCGTTACTATCCTTCGCCTCTACATCGAAATCATCAAATTCTTTCTTTTTACCAAAAGGTGCACCACTATCGCGATAACGACCAAATGTTGCTTCCTGATCTTTTAAAGATGTACGATCCCATGTTTCAAGATGCATCTGTATTTTACGGGCAACTAAATAAGAGCCGCCTTTTAGCCAACCTTTATCGACCCATACTACTTTATTTAAATCTTTTTCATCGGTACTCGATGGATTTACCGTACCATCCTTGAATGCAAATAAATTTCTAGGTGAGCCTCCGCCAGCTGGGAATGAGTTAAATCCTGCCTGTGACCATTTAATTTCTACCTTACCAGAAGCTGCACGAACTAAATTACGTACAGCGTGGAATGCCACTTGTGGATCATCCGCACATGCTTGAATACAAAGATCTCCACCAGTAAATTCTTTTTGTAACTGATCCTTCGGGAAATGAGGTAAGTCTTTTAATTCCTCAGGCTTCAAATGCTGGATACCAAGTTTATCAAACAAAGAAGGTCCTACACCTATTGTAATCGATAAGTTTGAAGCATCTAACCCATCCGCTTCACCAGTATCTCCAGTAGGCACTCTAGTATTTGTTGTTAAATCTACCATTAATTCACCATTCATTAAACGTACAACAAGAGGTGTCCATTGTTTGAACAACTCTTGTAGTTCTTTCTTTGATGTAAATAAAACATCCAAAGAAGCAAAATATATATTTGTCTGAACAGGTGTAATAATGCCAGATTGATGTTTTCCATAGAAATCAACTTTGTTAACTGCTGTCGTGCTGTCTGCAACAGGCTCAAACACATCATAGCCCATTACTTTCATAACACCACCTAAGCCAGAAGCACCGATTGCTACACCAGCTACTCCCATACCTGTTAACTTTAACATGTCACGTCTAGATATTTTTTTATTGCTCCATTTTTCATCATTTGACACTGTCATTTATTATCACTCCAAAATAATACCCATTTGGCTTAATGGTTCTCCAAGTTGATTTACGGCTGCTGCAAGCGCTTTTGTGTTTTCTTCAGTTAATTCCTCATAAGAAACATACCCGCCATCAGCAGTTGCATGCTTGGCCAATAAATCATCTACTGCTTTGAATTTTTCATCCAATGTTGCTACTAAGTCTTTGTCTTTCGCTTCTAATTTCGGACGTAGAATTTCAAAGATTTTTTCTGCACCTTCGATGTTTGCTTTAAAGTCATATAGGTCTGTGTGAGAATAGATTTCTTCTTCACCAGTGATTTTAGATGTTGATACTTCATTTAATAAATCAACAGCACCTGTAATCATTAAATCTGGTGATACTTCTACAGTTTGAACTAAAGCGTGTAATTCTTTAGCGTCTGCTAGTAATTGATCTGCAATTGCCTCGTAGCCTGTAGTTTTATTTTCTACCCAAAGCGCATGTTCAAGCTTATGATAGCCAGTCCATTCTTCTTCGCCCTTGCCTTCTTCCTGGATATCAGCTAAACGACCGTCAATACGTGGGTCAAGGTCACCGAAGCTCTCAGCGATGGGCTCTGAACGCTCGAAATACATACGTGCTGGTGCATATGCAGCTTTTGCTTTTTCAATGTCACCGGCTTTAAATGCGTTCACAAATTTTTCTGTTTCTAGTAAGAATTGATCCATTTGCTCTAAGGCAAATTTTTGATAGGCTGCAGTTTCAACGGATAGATCAACTTTTGTACCTTTTTCTGCTTGCTCTGTTGCAGGCTTATCTTCTTTTTTAGCTTCATCTGTATTGCCACAGCCAGTCATAAGAATGCCCCCTGCAACTAATACTGACAATAATGAATTTTTTTTCATGCTAAGTACCTACTTCCGAAATAGTTTATATCGAGAATGATAATGATTATCATACTCGATTGCAAGAAGTATTTTCAATTAAAGAAAAAAACATCATTATCTAGATGATAATAATGTTTTTTCTTCAATATAAAGATTCTAAACTATGAAATTTTTGCTTGTTTTACATTTTCATTTTTTCCATATAAAAAATAATAAAGGACAATTGATACTAAAATAGCGAATACCATCGCGAAGAAAATAGCACTGTACCCCGAAGTCGGAACGAAGAATCCTAAGAAATAAGGACCAACACCTAAACCTAAATCATATAAAATAAAATATGTCGATGTCGCAAGTCCTAAACGCTCATTTGGTGTAACTTTAATAGCTATTGCTTGCGCTACTGAATTGAAATTGCCATAACCAATTCCTATGCAAGCAGCAGCTAGTAAAAAAACAATACTACTTGTCGCCGAACTAAAAGCATACATACCGACTGCAAAAATGACTAGACATGGATAAATTACAATGTTCGCACCTCTAGTATCTAGTAATTTCCCTGTAAATGGACGTGTCGCTAAAATGACAATTGCATAAATAATAAAGAAATAACTTCCCGCTGTTACCAAATCAAGCTCTTTCGCATAAAACGTCATAAATGACATAACCCCTGAATAGGCAAAGCCAATAACGAGCGCCACAAAAGCAATTGGCACAGCACGCATTTCGATAAAATTGGATAGCTTAAACCCTGTTTTCTCAGCCATTTCTTTTGCCTTCTTCGGTGCATCTGGAATGGTTACGATAAAATACATCAAAAAGCAAACAATAGCTAATACGGAATCAACAGCAAAAATCATCCGATAATCTTCAAACAGCTGTGTTAAAAGAATACCTACAAAAGGTCCTATAGCCGTTGCTAAAATAGCACTTAAGCTATAATAACCGATACCTTCCCCTCGTCGCTCAGGCGGTAAAATTTGTGCAATAATTGTTCCTGTCGCCGTACTAGCCACCCCAAGTGCGATCCCTTGTACTAAACGATTGAGCATAAGAAGGAGTAAATTCGTCGCGATAAAATACGACATCGTTGATAACATAAACAATAATAATCCACAAAATAGTGTTTTTTTGCTACCCCAATCCCCAATGATACGTCCAGTCCCGAGACGACCAAATAATGTACCAATAATAAAAATACTCGATACAAGCCCTGCCGTACTAGTTGAAGCCCCAAAATGCTCAACCGCATAGCCTGCAATTGTTACCATCAATAAAAAAAATATTAAAGTAATAGTAAAGTTAATGAGTGAGACAATTAAAAAGTCCTTCGTCCAAAGTTTTTGTCTAGATGCTTCCACTTTTTTCTCTCCTACCGATTGATGTTTGCACAAATGTTCGCTAAAACTTGTGTCGCAATTTCAATATCTCGCTCTGATACCCCTGCGAGTGCCTGTTCCATAGTTGGTTTTAAATGCGCTTGAATTTCTTGCACAATCACTTCACCATTAACAGTTAATTGTACAAGCTTTTCACGTTTATCCCTACCCGCTACCGTTTCCACGTATCCAAGCTCAACAAGCTTTTGTACAAGCCTTGTCACACTCGGCTTTTCAATAAACATGAAATTCGCAATATCAACAAATGTATGCGGTCCTTTATCCATCAATAACCGAAGGAGAGCCCATTGAGAGCTATACAGCTGATATCTCCCTAACTGCTCATTCACTAGATTGATAAACGGTCTGTACATTAAGCGGTACTGATTAAAAAATTCTTGTTCAATCGTCAAAAATACCACTCCTTTTTAGTTAGTTAGCCTAACTAACTATATACTTAAAAAATCTATTTGTCTAGTAGGAAATTAGGGAGAAGTCCGTGGTTTTAGGGCAGCTATCCGGCATTTTGAACGGTCTTTCCTACATTTGCGACGCTCAATCCATGATCTCGAGCGGGCTATCCAGCTTTTTTGGCTTTCTATCCACGATTTTGAGCGCTATCCAGCTTTCTCGACTTCCTATCCACGATTTTGAGCAGGCTATACAGCTTTCTCGACTTCCTATCCACGATTTTGAGCACGCTGTACAGCTTTCTCGGTTTTCTATCCGCGATTTTGAGCGCTATCCAGCTTTCTCAGTTTTCTATCCACGATTTTGAGCGCTATCCAGCTTTCACGATTTCCTATCCACGATTTTGAGCGGCCTATCCAGTTTTCTCGACTTCCTATCCACGATTTTGAGCGCTCTATCCACCTTTCTCGACTTTCCCGTCAACTTTGAGCGCTCTATTCATTTTTCTCGCTTTCTATCCAAGACTTTGACCGGACTATCATCCATCGTAAATCCAATATTTCCTATGTTTTTTTATTCCTTCTGCTTTTAAGGGTAATTTCTGCAATAGCCTATACGCTAGGTCTGGTGAATCTATTGCGAAAAACTCACAAAAGCTTTTATTCGTTAACGAATCACCCATTAACAACTTGTAATCTTCAAGCGTTCTGAAAATAGCCTCCTGATCAATTAATCCGCAGCGTTGACAAGCCCATTTTTTAGAGTGATAACTCATTCGCTGTCCATTTGAACAACGTACACATAGCACTCCTTTTATAATATCCTGAACAGGAATAGCTATTTCTCTTTTAATTGGCATATGACTGGACATTAATTTAGTAGCAAAAAGAGAGAGCTTGTCTACATCTAGTATCACCTCGTTATACTGTTTTAGCCATTTCCTTAAATGATAACGTAATCCTGAAACATGAAAAATTGGGTGTCCTTTTAAACTTTCTGATAAAATAGCATTTTTCGTTGCCAAAACGACTGCATATTGAACGGGAATCTCAAGCCTTGACTGTTGTAACATACCCATCATCCACTCCATATGGCGTCTACTTTGATGAATTGGATTCGTCATTCCCACGACATCGCCTTCTGTTGTAGTTCGCGTAAATTGATGAAAAGATTCATCGAAATCTAGAAAGCCTGTCACATTTTTAATTTCGAGTATCAATATAAATTGAGGGCAAAGTAAAATGGTGTCTATTTGATGAGTAGTACCATAGTGATTAAGTATTTGTAAATCATGAAGAAAATAATGAGGTTGAGGTAACATTATTTCAAGCCATTCGGCATCTACTCTTTGCTCCCCAGCAAAGCCTGCGTGTATACGCCTCAACCTCTCAAAATAATTCATGTATTCAGTATGTGTGCTAGGTAATCTTCGTATCAATGCCTCTAAAATTTTGTGTTGCTCCGATTCATGACGTTCTAATAAAATCATTTTTTCACCTCCTATACCTATTTTATAAAAAAAGAACCTCATACAAAGGGGTTCAAAAAAACTTGAAATACACGGGGTACAAATAAAATTTTTCACCTAGTTTTTTAGACAGAAAGAACGAAAATTTTCCAACGTTTCATCTCTTGATAGTATTTTTTTGCTCGCTTTCCGTCGCTATCCTAGTTCTTTCCGTCGTTCTGAGACTTCTATCCGTCGATGAGACTTTCCTTTCCGTCGCTACAAATTCTATCCGTCTCCTTGAGATTGTTTTCCGTCGTTATCCTAGTTCTATCCGTCGATAGGGCTTTCCTTTCCGTCACTACAAATTCCATCCGTCTCCTTGAGATTGCTTTCCGTCGCTGTCCTAGTTCTTTCCGTCGTTCTGATACTTCTATCCTTCGATAGGGCTTACCTTTCCGTCGCTACAATTTCTATCCGTCTCCTTGAGACTGCTTTCCGTCGCTGCAAAACCTTTCAAAAAAAAACAACTGAACAGCCAAAGCCATTCAGTCGTTTTTTCGTAGTAAATATAAAAAATATGGTGCACCAATACATGCGACGATAATACCTGCTGGCACTGTCGCACTTGAAATTGCTACGCGGCCAATTGTATCCGCTAGCATTAGTAAGCTTGCACCGATAAACAATGTTAGGGGTAAAAAGAACTGGAAACGCGGTCCGACAAGCTGCTTTGCAATATGTGGAGCCATGAGACCGATAAAGGCAATGCCTCCTGTGACTGATACAGCTGCCGCAGCTAGTGCTACAGAGACAACTATTAATTGTAAGCGCTCTCGTTCGATATTTAAGCCTAAGCCAACCGCCGTTTGTTCTGTCATTGCCAGTACATTTAACACATTTGCTTTATAAAAAATAAATGGAATGCCTAGCACAAGCCAAGGCAATAAAGCCCAGAAAAATGGCCAATCTGCTCCCCAAATATTGCCTGCAAGCCATTGCGCGATAAATTGCACATCACTACGCTCAGCTGAGGAAATTAATATGATCATTACACCCGATAAGGCAGATGCTACACCTACTCCGACTAAAATGAGTTGGACCGGCTGCACACCTTCATTGCGTTTATACGAGAAAAAGTAAATGCAGATTGCCGTTAATAAAGCGCTACAAAATCCTACAAGTGGTAACATATACGCAAAATTAGGTAAATCTCCATTGACAAGGAGATAAAAAAGCGTAATCCCAATACCTGCACCTGCATTAATTCCAATAATACCAGGGTCCGCTAAGTCATTACGGGTCACCCCCTGCAAAACGGCACCAGCTAAAGCTAAAGCCATCCCGGCTGCTGCCAGCACAAACAATCTTGGCAAGCGAACAGAGAACAATACGAATGATTCTTTGAAGCTACCATCTCCCATTAAAATCGGTATGATGCGATCAATCGACACCGAAGCTGCTCCCATTGAAATACCCATAACAAAAATGACTATTGTTAATAAGATCCAAACCAATAACCATCTACCTTGTTTTTTTCGCCCAATATTAAACAATTTGACGCCCCCCCTTCCGAACAAGAAGTAAGAAGAACGGAAGGCCAATAATTGAAATAATCGCAACTACCGGAGTTTCATATGGAGCATTAATCATTCTACCTGCAAAATCCGCTGTTACCATAAACCATCCACCGATAATGGCACTCATCGGTAAAACAAATCGATAGTCTGTCCCTACAATTGCACGGACAATATGTGGCACCATTAACCCAACAAACGCTAGATTACCTACAAGTGCTACTGCGGACCCTGCAAGAATTACAACGACAAACATCATAATTCCTTTAATAACGGCTGTATTTTGTCCTAACCCAACAGCTACTTCTTCATTTAAACTTAAAATGGTTAGCTGACGACTAAACGCAAACGCAACAATTAATCCGACCAAAATAACAGGAGCAATCATTAAAGCTTGCCATGTAGTGCCTATTAAACCACCACTCGTCCACATCGAAACATCTTTTGATATTTGAAATAATATTCCCGTACCATCTGCTATTGCTTGTAATAGCGCGGATACAGCAGCCCCAGCCAAAACTAACTTTAATGGAGAAAAACCATTTTTTGTTGAAGCGCCAATACCATAGACAACAATCATCCCTACGCCTGCACCTACGAAACATGCAAAAATAAGCATATAATACGACGTATTTGGGATAAATGCCATCGTCAATGCAAGTGCTGCATTCGCACCTGCTGTGAGGCCAAGAAGTCCCGGATCTGCTAATGGATTTCTAGTAACCCCTTGCATAATAGCCCCAGCAACTGCGAGTGCACTACCTACAAAAATAGCAGCAATAATTCGTGGAAATCGAATTTCTCGTAAAATAGCATAATGCTTACCGCCGTCTCGTCCAACAATTGCTTGAAAGACATCTTCAATACTCGTATTTGCCGCTCCGATACAAAGCGAAATCGTAACTGTCACTGCTAATAAGATCAGTGCAAGCAACACCTGAAGCCAAAATGGGAAATGTCGAAACTTTGTCATTTGCCTTCGCTACTCTCTACTGAAATTATTGTAAAAATTTCTTTTCAAAGAAATCTAGTTGATTTTCTAAAGTGATTGGGTCATTAAAGTAAAATTCGTTGGCATTCACTTCAAATAAATGACCATTTTTCTCAGCCTTTAAATCTTTAAACCACGCAGCATTTTTGATGGCGCTATCCTCACCTTTAAATGTACTAAAAATCACATAGTCACCCGCATAATCACCTAATACCTCTTGAGAAATGGCTAAATAACCTGGTTTTAAAGCACCTTCCTTCACTTTCTCAGGCATTTTCAAGCCCATTTCTTGATATAAAATTTCTGTTCCGCGACCCCAATTATCTCCATAAACATACAATTGTTTATTGAACATTTCTGCAACAGTAACCGTTGCTTCTTCGCCGATTTTTTCTTTTATTTTTGTACCCGTTTCTGCAGCACGCTCTTTAAAATCTTTTACCCAATCAGTTGCTTCTTTTTCTTTATTGACAACTTTACCGATTTCAATAAATTGCTGTAAATAATCTACTTTACCATAAGTAAATAATACAGTTGGTGCGATTTCTGCTAATTTAGCCGCATTTTCAATACCATTTAAACCAATAATCAAATCTGGCTCAAGTTCGATAATTTTTTCGATATCCGTATTCTCAACAACTACTGCATCTTTAATATCATCTTGGAAGTTCGGATTATCTGCAGCCCATGAATCGACACTGACAACATTAACGCCAAGCTGTAGTAAATCTCCAACAAATGAAGATAACACTACTACACGTTTAGGTTTAGCTGGTACTTCAATAGGACCTGATTCTGATTGATACGTTATCGTTTCTGCTGATGCTTTATCTTTAGAGGCCTCATTCGCCTTCTCTTCTTTATTGCCGCACGCTGCAAGCACTAGTACGACCATCATAAACATTGGTAATAGCCACTTTTTCATAAATATATCTCCCTTTTACACTGTTTCTAGTAAGTTATATGTAATGCACATTGGCTTATCTGTTCGTGGATCTTTACCAATGACTGCATCAATATTAAACACTTTTTCTAATACTTCAGGTACCATGACTTCCTCTGCAGTACCAAACTTCACAAGCTCTCCTTTTGATAACGCCACGATAAAATCTGAAAAACGTGCTGCCTGATTTAAATCATGTAGCACCATAACAATTGTGCGTCCTTCTTCTTCGTTAAGCTTGTAAAGTAATTCTAAAACCTCTAACTGATGGGCCATATCTAAATACGTTGTTGGCTCATCTAAAAAGATAATATTGGTCTCTTGCGCTAATGCCATTGCAATCCACACCCGTTGACGCTGTCCACCTGATAAGGCATCAACCGTGTTCTGACGAAAGTCATCCGTTTTAGTTACCTTTAAGGCCCAGTCAATCATTTCTTTATCCTTTTGCGATAAATTACCGAAGCCCTTTTGATATGGAAATCGACCGTAGGATACAAGTTCTTCTACTGTTAAACCATGTGCACTTTCCGGGCTTTGTGGCAAGATGGCAAGTTCTTTCGCTAATTCTTTTGTGTTCATCTCGGAAATATTTTGACCATCTAATATGACTTGTCCACTTTTATGCTTCAAAATCCTTGTAATAGCCTTTAAAAGTGTTGATTTGCCACAGCCATTGGATCCAATAATGGTCGTTATTTTACCGTCTGGAATTTGTAGCGATAAATCATGCACAATTGTTTTGTCCTCATAGCCGATACGAATCGATTCAACTTGTAAACGCACAACATAACCTCTCTTTCCTTTTACTTCTTTCCATGATATGATAACGATTAGTCGATAATGATAATCATTATCACTAAAGTTAGTCTAGTTTTCCTATAGAGTTTTGTCAAACACTTTTTTATTATTTTTTAAGGATGTGGTGATATAAATGCAACATTTATACGATGTAACAATTATTGGTGGTGGCCCTGCAGGTCTATATAGTGCCTTTTATAGTGGTTTACGAGGATTAAAAACGAAATTAATTGAGAGTCAGCAACAGCTTGGTGGTAAAGTTTTACTTTATCCTGAAAAGCTCATTTGGGATATTGGTGGACACCCTCCTGTATTAGGCGAACAATTTGTCAAACAGTTAATTGTGCAGGCAAAAACCTTTGATCCAACCATTTTAACAGGTACAAAAGTCGATTTCATCGAGCGCCAAGGTGATATTTTTGTTCTACATACTACACAAGGAGATAAACATTATTCTAAAACCGTTCTTTTAGCAGTTGGTGGTGGTATTATTAACCCTCAAAAGCTCTCACTAGAAGGTGCAGAAAAATATGAAATGACTAATTTACACTATACTGTGCAGTCTTATCGACACTTTGTGGACAAGGAAATTATTATTTCAGGAGGCGGAAATGCGGCTATTGACTGGGCAGTTGAACTTAGTCCTATCGCTAAAAATGTAACTGTAGTTTATCGTAAAGATAAGTTATCTGCGCATGAAGCAACAATACAAGAAGCTTTAGATGCTGGCGTAAAGATTGAATGCCATACAACTATTTCAAAATTGACTGCTAATGCTGACAAAACAGCGATTCAACTAGTAACATGTGAAAACTCAAAAACAAAGCAAAGCTATACGCGTCAAATCGATGAAGTAATTGTTAGTCATGGCTATAACCGCGAAGCATCATTAGAATTGGATCAATCACTGACCATTCCTAAAAAAAGAGATTACTATTTCGAAGGAAAAGCAACGGGAGAAACTGTGCAGCCTGGTATTTTTGCAGCAGGTGATATTTTAGCGTTTGAAGGAAAAATCAATCTACTTCTAGGTACCTTCCAGGATGCAGCTAATGCCGTGAACTCTATTAAAACGTATTTAGAGCCTACTGCCTATCGTCATGGGGTTGTGTCATCACATAATGAATTGTTTAAAGAGAAAAATCGCTCTATTATTGAAAAGCAACTTAAATAAGCATTCTAAACAATGATTATTCAATCATAACAACCCCTCTTAAGAAAATTTACTCTTCAGAGGGGTTTTCAAACCTTTCTTACTATTTTTATAAGGCGGACTTTAAAAGATCTATCGAAATAATCTACCTAAAGAAATTTAAAAATGCCCCCATTTGTCTTAACATACCAACTCCATTTGTTATTGTTCCCGCATGACCCATAATTGTATTTAAATGCTGTGGTAATCTTCCAAATCTCGAAGTTTGGGGTTGCTGATTAGGGTAAAAGAAAGGTTGCCCTCTTCTACCTTGAATAGGAGGGCCAAAACCTTGTCTATATCTTGGTGGGAATGGTTTCATTCTAGGATTCGGTGGATAAAATGGCATCAATTCACCCCCTATCAAATATCTTTTTACTAGTATACGTCTGTATTTTTTTATTGTTTAGACTATCGGAGAAGTTGCTAAAAAAATATATAGATATGTATTGTAAAATGTTGAAGCCTAACTATTAATAATTCTCCTCTTCCTTTCTGTAAAGGTTCCTCATGACATCTTAGGAACCATACTATTTTTAATTTCATATTATACAAAAATACGAATAAAGAAGGGGTTCCGATTCAAAATTCAAAATATCTAGATTTTCTGTCCAAATTTGGTGTAGGCGGTGCGCATCCTGGTGGTATTAATCTAACAAAGGAAATATTCAAGGTAGAGAGCGTTAGCGAAAATTCCCGCATTTTGGATGTAGGCTGTGGTACAGGCCAAACTGCTGCCTACTTGGCGGAGACATATAAAACAAAAGTAACCGGTATTGATATCAATCCTGAAATGGTTGCAAAGGCTAAAAAGAGAATGAAAAAAAATCACTTACCCGTAAAAATAATTCAATGCTCTATAGAACAAGTTCCATTACCTGATCATACATTTGACTTTATTATTTCTGAATCCGTTCTTTCTTTTGTCAATAAACCTAATGCCCTTAAAGAAATTTTTCGTTTATTAAAAAATGGCGGTCGGTTTATTGCCATTGAATTTACTATTCATCAACCACTTGAGGAACAAATTGACAAGGAAATCAAACAGTTTTATGGATTTGATTCTTGTTCAATGAAAAAGGATTGGGTAGCTTTGTTTAACCAGGCTGGTTTTAAAAATATTCGTATACAAAAAAATAAATCGATCTTCTCCATTCCTGAACTTCATCACTCGAAGGATATTGCACCTGAACTTTATGAAGTAATGGATAAACATTTTGATATGAACTTAAAGTATGAAGGCGTTTTAGACTATAGAATTTATTCATGTACTAAATAATGTGGGGATGTAATTCAAACTAAAGCATACTTCTTAACTGCTATGTAAATGAAAATGAGCAGCAGACCCGTTCAACGTTCAACGACAAATGTCTTATTCCAACATCCATTCTGTTCAACAAGTTATAGCGGGAAATTAATCCTCTGTGTCATTTCCCGCTTCTTTCTTTTTTTCCCATTCAGAATATCCCTTTGGAGCAAAATTTCCTCCTTAATCATTCATTTGCATATATTTATCTTCATTAAACGTAACTGCATGAATGCCCTCAATAAAGGTATTAATTAAGATTAAGAAGCTTTTATTGATATCAAGTGGCAGCCCAAATCCCCCCATTTGTTCAATAGAAGTGAATCCATGTAGAATACTTCTTAATCCTCTGACCATATGAATTGCAATTTCCTCTTGCAAATTATAGGCAGCAAGCACTTGAAGTACAAGTTGCACGACAGCTTCTTGGGCTTGCTGTAGTTCTTGATCGTTAACATCCGGAAAGCGAGTGCTAGCATCGTATAACCCCGGGTGCTCTCTAACAAATTGAATATATGCCTGACTAATTGCACGAACAGCATCATCACCTGAACGTCCTACTGCAGCTTGAAGCATATATTCATTTAGTTTTTTTACGCCTTGAATAGCTAACTTCTGCTTCAATTCATTCAATCCATTAAGATGGTTATACAAGGAAGGTGGCCGTATTTCCAATTTTTCAGCTAATAGTCCAATTGAAAGTTGGTCCAATCCTTGTTCATCAACTAGCTCCGTTGCCTTTTGTAAAATAATCGATATATCTATTTTCATTCGACGGGACATTTTTTTCACTCCCTATTTGGATTGTCTAAAATTTTTTTCTGCTTCGGCTATTGCTATGTCCAAAAGCTCCTGTGGTTGCTTTAACATTTTCCCGTGCCCTACAGCAAGTAAGCTTGGATTTAACTCCCTTAATTTTTTTGCACTTATTAGAGCTGTGCTTTTATCCCATGTTGCAAGAGCAGGAAATGGAAACAACGGATTCATCACTCCCGATACTAGTAGTTTTCCTCTAGTTACGAGGGCATCACCAGCAATTAAACTTCTATTACGTGTATCAAAAAGAGTGATGGAACCAGGTGTATGACCTGGCGTTGCTATCACTTCTAATGAGCCAACACATTCACCTTCTTCGAGTAATAAGTCTGGTTTGGTTTTAATATTTTTTGGTATGCCCCCTCGAATTGGTGTATTTTTTTCATTTGGAAGTAATGCACTATTTCCTTCCAATAACAAAGCATCTCTGGAAGAAATGCACACCTGACAATCTGGTAATAATTCTTTTAACGTATCTAGAGCTCCTATATGATCACTATGTGCGTGAGTAATGATAATTCTTGTAATCGGTTTACCAATACTTTCAGCCGCTTTTATTATACTTTTTGCACTATATGGTAGGGCTGCATCGATCAGTGTAAGCTCGCTTTCTTCTTCTACAATATAACAATTAACAGGAAAAATCCTTGGCATAAATGACAATTGAAACACTGTACCATTCTTCGTAATCTTCATTCTAACTCATATCCCCTTTGTCAACTAATTGTATTACTATTTTAACTAATTCAATTAGTTTTCGCAATATTTATTTTTTTAGAAAAAATCTTTGAATTAAAGCCTTGAATAATCTTTAACTTTATCTCGCTCGTAAATTTAGTCATAAAAAAACTACACCACCAATTGTTAAATGCTGTGTCTAACAATTGGGGTGAAGTTCATTTCTCGGCTGCTTTTTATTCGCTTTAATAAATTTATAATTCAAGCTCGTTATTTTTGGACTGAATTATGTAGGAGTTATATGAGTCCCACTTATAGTGTCCTACATTAAATTCTTTTAGGTCAATTATATCCTTCAAATATTTAGGGACAGTGCAATGCCAGTTTAATTTTTCTATCTTAAGTGGAAAATTGTCCTCATTTGGATTAGGAGTATGTATATAGATAGCATCTAAACCAGCATCTTCGTCAACTATTTCAATCCACGATTGATATGGTTTTCCGAGTGTTTGGAGTTCATCTAATAAACCATACAATAAAGCTATATTTGCTTTTATATGTTCTCTTTTTATTTTCAAACTATTATTCCCAACCCCGTAAAAATCAAGATGGGTGTGCCATAAATCAAACCAACCTTCTTTTCCAAAGTCCAAATTATACCGTTCGGCTTTTGTCTCCCGCCATAAGTTACGGAAATAACGCTTTTTTCCACGAAACTTTTTCAAATAATTGTTCCTCCCGTTTAACATGAAGAGGAGACTCTTCAGTCTACTCCATATAGATGATGTCATTTATTGAGAAAGTTAACAGACTGTTGCTAATTGTATTGTTAGTTTCAATGCTAATCAACTTGTTTAAACGACGAAAATCATTATATATCAACAAATGAGAAGGGTCCAATTCGTATGCTAATTGAACTCCCAATTAAATTGTTAACCCGTTAATTTAAAGTAAGGTCTTTTAGCTGACCGTTAGTTTTCGCTACATAAAATGACACCTGTCATAAGGAACCTTTGACTGGTGTGAATATGTTTTTTCCTTTCGTTTTCTTATCATTATTGTAAGAAAACAAAGAAAGAGTGATTTTATGATGAAAGTTCAACAAAGATTACCCCTAATCGATATGTTACGAGGCTTTGCCGTATTAGGGACACTTGGCACAAATATTTGGATTTTTGCATATCTTGGAGACATTTCGTATATCACAACGAGTAGTTATTCAGGTTGGTGGTCATTGAACGATTTTCTACGAATGGCAGTCCTTTTTTTAGTAAACGGTAAACTCCTTGGTTTATTAACAATCATGTTTGGTGTTGGTCTGGAATTAAAATATCAGCAAGCTTTGCGAAAAGGAAATGTTTGGCCAGGCATGTATATTTGGACGATAGTCTTTTTATTTATGGAGGGTCTTATCCACTTCACCTTAGTTATGGAATATGATATTTTAATGAGCTATGCTGTGACAGCTGTTATCGTTGCCTTTATCGTCAAATTTGGTGACAAAGCGATTAAACGTGCGTTATACGTTTTTGGTAGTTTCCATGCACTAATGATTCTATTGATTTTAGTCGGCACATTGCAGGGTGGCGCTAATGTTTCCATTGTTGGGCTCGATCCAATCGTTAGTCTTTATGAAAATGGCACTTGGTTTGAGCAAATACAAAATCGTTTAACACATTTTCTTTATTTTAGAACAGAAGCTATTTTTATTATCCCCATGAATATCTTTTTATTTTTACTTGGTGTTAAGCTAATGAGGAATGGTGTATTTTTACAAGATGACAGAGGACGTCAGGCGCGTCAAAAGCTATTCAAAATCGGTATTTTTATTGGGATACCTTTAAATCTCCTAATCTTTATTCCTGGAGGAGTATTTGATTTACCTGTTCGATATTTATTTGCACCAATCCTATCTATTGGTTATATTGGAATATTAGGCAAAATGGTAGAATATAAGAAGCTTGATTGGTTATGGAAGAGATTTGGTGAGATTGGGAAAATGTCTTTAAGTTGCTATGTGCTGCAAAATATTATTGCATCTATTATTTTCTATGGCTGGGGCTTAGGTTTAGGTGGAAAATTAACTAGTATTGAAGTTATCAGCATTTGGCTAACCCTTTCCCTTCTACAACTTTTCATTGCACATATTTGTATCAAGCATTTTCATATTGGGCCAATGGAATGGGTTCGGAAACATGCCATTCAAAGTGTCACACAGAAATAATCACAAAGGGTTGGTGTGAACTATAAAGATTTATCCAAGAGATCAGTCAAAACGGTATTTAATTATCGATGTTGTATCACTCGTTTTTTTATTTACCATGGTATTAAGTTCGAATTCTCAATTACCGTTAATAGCTAAAATAATTATTCTTATGTTATTTTTAGTAGCCTTCTATGTTGCTTTATGGTTTAAAGATTGGCGTTTACTGTTAGCTTCTTTACTAGGCTTTACACTTATTATCATACTGGGTATTTATGAAGGATCTACTATGTTATTATTTGGATTTACATTTGCTGATTTAATTGGGAGAGCTCAAAAGAAATGGCATATTGCTATAGGAATGATTGCCGTTGCCTTAATGTTTTTTATAGTTATTTGGTTTGAATCAGGAGCATCTTATAAATTACAATTCCAAGCATTGATACCCATAATGATCATTCAGCTACTATTTCCAATGCTAATTTACTACATAGAAAAGTCCAAAAAATTACAATTGGAATTAACAGAGATAAATACCCAGCTTGTTCAGCAAGAAGAAAGACAACGTATTGCAAGGGACCTCCACGATACGCTTGGCCATACATTGACAATGATTAAAGTAAAAACCGAGCTAACTACAAAATTAGTCGATAAAGATACGATGCGTGTTAAAGATGAGTTAAATGATATTTTAGCAACAACACGAACAGCGCTAAAGCAAGTAAGAGAATTAGTTTCCGATATGAATTTTATTTCGTTAGAAAGTGAGCTTATTCATTGTAAGCAGCATTTACAAACAGCAGATATCTCCATAAAAATAAAAAATAACTGTCCTAAGCTACTACTAGCTAGTGTGGAAGAAACGATGCTGTCCTTATGTCTTCGTGAAACAACTACCAATATTATTAAACATAGCCAAGCAAAAAAATGCCAAATAGATATCAACTATAATAATGGGATTTTAAAGATAAACGTTGTGGACGATGGTATTGGCTTACATAACCAAGGCCATGGGAATGGGAATGGACTCTCATCGATGAAAGAACGAATGAATGCCCTTCAAGGAAATGCTTCCATTGACAATTTCCCGACAGGCGGAACGATTGTGACATTATCAATGCCAATCCAACACTATAAAAAGGAGCCAACTACATGATAAGAGTATTATTAGCAGAAGATCAACAAATGTTACGTGGCGCCTTAAATTCCTTATTGTCGTTTGAACCAGATATAGAAGTGATTGCAGAAGTTTCAGATGGTCAAACAGCGTGGGAATACATTCAACAAGAGCTACCCGACGTTTGCGTATTGGACATCGAAATGCCTAATCTTACTGGTCTTGAACTTGCTGAAAAAATAAGACAGGCAAATTTACCGTGCAAGGTGATGATTGTCACAACCTTTGCACGCCCTGGCTATTTACAAAAAGCGATGGATTGTGAGGTACAAGGTTATTTATTAAAAGATGAGCCAATCGACTATTTAATTGCAACAATAAGAAAAGTGATGAATGGTGAAAAAGTAGTTAGTAGAGATTTAGCTGCTACGTTATTTATGAAAGAACAGAATCCACTAAATGATCGTGAAATTGCTGTTCTGCAGCTTGTAAAAGAAGGACTCTCAACAAATGAGATTAGTAAAAAATTATTTTTAACGAAAGGCACTATTCGAAACTATTTATCTACCTCTATTCAAAAACTTCATGTCGAGTCTAGACAACAAGCTGTGCAAATCGCCAGTGATAAAGGGTGGCTTTAAAAAAAGAAAAGCGATACTGTATTCCTTATTTATAGGATACAGTAATCGCTTTTTTTAATGGACTTCTTTTTTATTTTTAGATACTAAATTTATTATTATTTCTACGAGTACTACAGCAATTAATGATAGCCCAAATAGTGGCATCAGTATACCTAAAATAATCATGAAGATGATAAAAGGAATGGATACCTTTTGAGAGATTTTAGGTGGTGCAGATAGCATACCTTGTTTCTTTCGCAGTAGCCATGTACTAATTCCCCAAATAATAACTACTAAAAACGCTAGACATACTAGTAAATTGATTAATTTATTTGGCCAACCAAACAAGTGACCTTCATGCAAAGGAATTCCCCATGTAAACCATTTGGCAAGAATACCATAGTCCTCATATCCAACCTTGTCTATATATTTTCCGCTATATTGATCAAAATACATTGTCGTTTCATCATACGGACTAACATCAAGCCCTGTGACACCAGTGTTACTAGATTTTGCAACTGTATAGACACCGTCTTCACTAGTAGGATAAATAATAGCGTATGGTTTTGATATATTCATTGCATCAATTTCATGTTGCAGCTTTTCCACACTCAGTTGGTTAGGGTTAGCAACATAGCCCATATTAGCCCCCATACCATGGTGCGCTGCATGTGCCGAATCTGACGATGGAGGGGTTTCTTGACGAGTAGCCCAGGGAATCTCACTGACATCAGATGTAGGTGGCTGCTGCTGTAATAACGGCGTACCGAAAGATGGATGATCTTGTGAAGCTTGATAAATATATTTCCCCATTAGTGCTGACCATGGTAAGCCTGTGAAAATAATAACAAGCATTGGAATTGTTATAATTGTTCCAACAAGCGCATGGAATTTTCTACTCTTTTGACGTTTATTTGTCTGCTTTGTTTTCTTTAGTATTTTTGCTTTAAACGTCATGTAAATGCCTGAAAATAGTAAGAAAATAGCCCAACAAGCCGCTAATTCTACTAAATAATTGACAACCGTTCCCCCAATAAATAAGGAACTATGGGCATTTCTCATAATATTTGCAAATGTGTAATCAGCATCTTGACCACCGATAATTTGGTTATGACTATCTAGGAACACATATTTCTCTTTGCCTTCTGCATTCTTCATCGATAAACGAGTATTGTAAGGCTCTTCTAGCTCTATAATTTTATTTGTTTTATAGCCAGCATATGAATCTTCTGCAAGTTTAACAGCATCATCAATAGATTGAACCTCGGTTTTTCCACTTTCACCAAAAAAGTATTTATCATATAACTGATTTTCAACATTGGTATAAAATAAAAAACCTATACCACTTAACGTTAGTGAAATAAGAAGTGGAGTAATAAATAATGCGGCATAAAAGTGCGTTCGCCAAAAGCTCTGATAAAGCGTGTTCTTCATGTCTAATTCTCCAATCTATAATAATAAGCGCAAAATTATTATATAGATAAAAAGTGAAATAAGTATGAAGTCCTAGAGGTTTTTTTATGACAAATAGATGTATTCCTATTGATATAATTAGATTAAACCCTTGTTTTCATAGAAAAGGCTACATAATGTCCCGTATGAGATAAACATTATGTAGCCTTTTAACCTTGGTGAAGACTATTAATCAGTGGGGATATTACGCCACTTTATCCAATTAGTTCTTTCATTACATTCGTATAAGCTGTTAAAATATCATTTTCATGAACAGCATTTTGCTCTATATACTCTTCAACTATCTCATTTAATGTTTGAGAAGTACTTGTATATTGCGTTTCCATGACTTCAAATTTTAATAGATTTTCATAATATTCGATTACTTGCAGATTCATGTGTAACACTCCTTCAATTTTAACATAAAAAAACATCTTTCCTTCATCAGAAAGATGCCTACTATGACAAATACACGACATAATACGGTGATTGACACGGCGAAAAAAGCTTTCTATTCGTTATAGAAGCTACCTTTTTTGCAATCATCGTACTATGAGCATGCAGGAGAATTTCTCTAGTCACACTCAACACCCCCTATCCACGTAGGTTTTTTGGTTGTACTAGATAAAGGCAGGTCTCCTGGCTTATGTTCATCACACTTTTCACCTTCCCATTACAATGCGTAACAGTGGTCTTTTGAAACATGCTCACATTTACAGTTGCGGGACAGCGTCGGATTTACACCGATCTTCCCTTTTAAACAAATCGAATTGCCGATTTGTACCTCTATCTTATTATTCCGTTTTTATTATTATACCATAGTACCTGTTATAATCGAGTACTTCTACCATCTATCTATGTTTTGACCGATCTCTCCATCCCTCAGCCTCTTCTGTAATTGTAGATTTGCTTTTGCTACAAAAATTTCGCTATATGAAGATAAAAAACTTGACCTCATAAAAGAAGTCAAGTTTCTCCTTAAAATGTAGATTGTTGTACTTGTTGACGAAGTGTTTTTGCTGCAGCTACCATATTCGTCAGTGCTGAGATTGTTTCTGGCTCCTTCCTTGTTTTTAAACCACAGTCAGGATTCACCCAAAATTGATTTTTTGATAAAACCTGTAAGCTATCCTGCATTATGCTTAGCATTTCCTTTTCACTCGGTACACGTGGACTATGAATATCATAAACACCTAGCCCAATTCCTTTTTCATACGGATTGACTTGCAGAGAAGAAATTAACTCGCCATGGCTACGTGACGTTTCGATGGAAATAACATCAGCGTCCAATGCACTAATTGGCTCGATAAAATCATTAAACTCGCAATAGCACATATGTGTATGGATTTGTGTTTCATCCTTCACGCTAGATGTAGCAAGTTTAAAAGCATTTACTGTCCACTCTAAGTACGTTCCCCAATTTTCTTTACGAAGCGGCAAGCCTTCTCGTAATGCTGGTTCATCAACCTGAATAATTGAAATGCCTGCAGCTTCTAGTGCTTCCACCTCTTCTCGGAGTGCCAAAGCAATCTGATATGTTACATCCTTTCGGGAAATATCATCCCGTACAAAGGACCAATTTAAAATTGTCACAGGACCCGTAAGCATACCTTTTATATAGCGTTTCGTTTGGCTTTGAGCATAGGCTGTTTCTTTGACTGTCATCGGTGCTTCCCATGCAACGTCACCGTAAATAATTGGTGGCTTCACACAGCGGGAACCGTATGAAACAACCCATGCTTTCTCCGTAAATGCAAAACCTGTTAGTTTCTCCCCGAAATATTCAACCATATCTGTGCGCTCAAATTCACCGTGCACAAGAACGTCGATATCTAATTCCTCTTGAATAGTAATCCAACGCTTTGTCTCATGTTCTACAAATACTGCATAATCCTCATTTGAAATTTGTTTCTTGCGCCATGCACTTCGTGTACGTTTGACTTCATCCGATTGTGGAAAGCTCCCAATTGTTGTCGTTGGGAACAGTGGTAATTGCAATGCTTGCTGTTGAATCTTTTGCCGTGCTTTAAAATCGCTATGGCGTTCAAAGTCTTGTATCGACACTGTTCGAACCGTTTTTTGAACATCTTTATTTTGGCGAATCGGATGATTTTTCAACTCTTCAATCGCCTTCATACTTTCCGATAGTTTGTAATTTGAGGGACTGTCTTGGCCCTGTAAATATTTTGTTACTTCCATGATTTCAACTAATTTTTCATCCGCAAAGGCGAGGGCATTTTTAAGAACTGGTTCAAGCTTAGTTTCAAGTGTGGTCGTAATTGGAACATGCTGTAAGTTACATGAAGATTGAATCCATAGTTCTTTTGCGTCACTAAGCTGTTCAATGGCTTTAATAGTTGAGCTAACTTCTGCTAGATTGGAACGCCAAATATCTCTTCCATTAATAATACCAACAGCCAATATTTTATCTTTTGGGAAGCCAAATTGACGTAATGCCTCCATATTTTTGCCGTAGCCATGCACAAAGTCTAACCCAATCCCACGAACAGGAAGTTTTACAATTGACTCATATGCTGATAATGATTCGAAATAAGTTTGTAGCATAATTTTAGCTTCGGGTACTGATGCAGCTAATTGTGTATAAATTTCTTGAACAAGTTTAACTTCCGCTTCATCTAATGTTGTGGCAAGAAGTGGTTCTTCTAATTGAATCCACTGTGCACCTGCATCCACGAGCTCCTTTAGGACCTGCGTATAAAGTGGTAATAATGCTAAAATAAATGTAATCTGCGATAGTTTGTCATAGCCTTTCGTTAATTTACAAAATGTATAAGGGCCAATCAATGTAGGCTTTGCAGTAATACCAAACGCTTCCTTAGCCTCTAAAAAATCTGCCAATATTTTATTTTCTGTTAATTGCAAAGCTTGTCCATCGTATTCTGGCACGATATAATGATAATTTGTATAAAACCATTTCGTCATCTCACTAGCCACGGCTTTTTTACTACCACGAGCTACCCCATAGTATGTTTGTAAATCAACTTTGTCTCCCTGCCAATCAAAGCGCTTTGGAACTAAGCCAAACATCATTGCCGTATCTAACATTCTGTCATAAAGTGTGAAATCTCCAACAGTTATCAGGTCTATTCCAAGTTGAAGCTGCTTGTTAATTCGGGCTAGACGAATATCCTTTAAGTTCTGCAAAAATTCACCCTCTGAAAGCTCATTTTTCCAAAAAGCCTCTAAAGCCTTTTTCCATTCACGATCTTCTCCGATATACGGATAACCAACTATAGTACTTGTATAAATCATGTTCATCTCTCCGATCCATTAAGTATGCCTCGGCATTATTGAGTCCGGAATCGGCCCTATGTGCTTAGGCCAGTATGAGGGCCGACACGATGTCGGTCATTTCGGTCTTCTTTCCGATTCCGTTACATCGGCCAGAGGCTTTAACTTCTAATAAGAAGTAAAAAAAAAGCCACTCTCCTTTTTTGGAAAATGGCTGTTATCGCAAATTAAAAATAGCTATGAAAAAACAATACGAAATTGTTACAAGATATCGCATGATTCTTTGTCGCACAGGGACGATACGGTCACATCTCACCACCTATTTCCACGTAGGTATTTGGTGTGTACTAGAAATTGGCAGGTCTCCTGGCTTCTCATCAACACGCCTCACAGCCTTCCCAGTTTCCCCAGTGGCAATTGTGATTTGCTCCGATATACAGTTGCGGGACAGCGTCGGATTTGCACCGACTTCCCTTTTAAGCCAAACTTTCATTTGGCACCAACTCTTACACATTATTTAATTATGTTTTACTATAACACATATTTTTCAGAAAAGTAGATTTATTTTTACATTTCAATCCAACACTTAGGAGCCCCACACATCTAATTACCAAAATACCCCTTGTAAACATAGGTATATTTTGTTATTTTTAAGTTAGTTATCTAACTAACTAATAACAATGGGGGTGTCAATGAATGGCAAAGCCTACTGGTATCGAAAAGTCAGATTTATTAATGGCTGCCAAGTACAGTTTAGTAGAAAAAGGGATTGAAAAATTCACCTTAAAGGCTGTTGCTGAGCAAGCTGGTGTGACACAAGGAACTATTTATTATCATTTCAAATCAAAAGAGCAAATCATTCTCGAAATAGTTCAAGACATCTGTGATAATTCTTGGCATGAGATTTTGACGACCGATCAAGAAATGATTCAATCTGCACTTCTTTCTGCAAAAAGTCGATATGAAGATGATGCCTTTTATCATAAATTATTTTTCACCTTAATCGTCTTTGGCTTTACGAACCCGACTATTAGACAGCAAATTGGACAAATTTTAGCGGCCGAAAATGAACATTTGCGTAATATTTTAAACAAATTATGGGATACATCACCAATTGATGGCGTGTCGATGGAAACTTGGAGCATTTTTTTCAACGCGCTAATTGATGGCTTGGCCATACAAGTGATGATGCGGGACGATTTCGATATAGATGTATTTTATCAGCAATTAGAAAAAATCCTTGAGACATTACATCGTCTAGGAAAATAATTAGAGGAGGAACACTATGCGATTCTTTTTATGCTGGGGTTTTGGGATTTGGTTTGTAGCAAGTGCCGTGTTTCGATTTATAGGGCATTACTTTTTTACCCTTAAAGAACCTCCCCTCATGATAGCTACTTACATTTTAGCTTTTCCAATCGTTTGGCTAGCGACAATACCTATTTATTCTATAAAAAAAATAAAAGGTACAGAGCGATTACTGGCTGCAATCTGCATCGCATTACCTGGAATGCTTATCGATGCAGTCGTTTTATTAGTCTTCGACGATATGTTTCCCAACTTATCGGCTGTCTTAGATCGATATTTCGCCTCATGGCTATTATGGGCTTATTCCCTAATTGTCATGACTGGTTTTACAAAGGCCACATTCGTGAGAAAAAAAACTATTCCTTCGTCAAATTAAAGGATTTGACAATATAAGCCTAGAAGTAAGTATCGATTACAATTAAAGGAGTGGGAAAAATGGTGATAGGCTTACATCACGTTCAAATAACAATTCCAAAAGGTGAAGAAGAACAAGGGAAACATTTTTACTGTCAAGTATTAGGACTACATGAACTTGAAAAGCCTGATTCGTTGAAAGGACGAGGTGGATTTTGGTTACAGGTCGGCAATAAAGAGGTACATGTGGGGACAGAGGATGGCTTTGATAGATTAACGACAAAAGCTCATATTGCTTATCAAGTTGAAAATATAGAACATTGGAAGAAGGTCTTAGCCGAACACCATATAGAAATTTTCGATTCAGTTCCTATTCCTCATTTTGAACGCTTTGAATTTAGAGATCCATTCGGTAATAGAGTAGAGATGATTCAAGAAATTTAAGGAAAACAGTTGACTGGAAGGCATGCTGTAAATCTTCAGCAAAGCAACGCCGTTTTAACACAATGTCATCCGCCTTCTAAAGAGCAAAAAAGATCCACACACAAAGCTGTGCCTAAATTTGTAAGCATAATGAGAAGTACTAGGGGCGTTCGAGACCTATCTCGCTTGCGCTCCAGTGTCTCATTTGTGACACTAATCCCCAACGCTCACTCCATGGAACCGCTATTTCTCGCTAGATCCCAAAGATGAACTATCGCTAAGTATTCCATGGTAATGTATATGTATGATTGTCGTTTAGTCTTTCAATGCCTCCTTTCAACGCATAGAAAAGCTTGTACTTCCTGCCCCTTTGACTGTCGTTTTCCACTAACACTTCACCCAACTGAAACATTTGTAATAGAACTGTAAATTAAGGCGATGAAGCCTTTTATATAAGGTGTTTACAGCGAATCCCCATCCAGCGTGGTAACAATTTCCTCAAAGAAGCCCTACTTTTTCATGCTACGATTAATTCCAGTGACAAACCAAATTAGGATTAATCCTAACAATAGCTTCAGGAGGAAATTAACAACATGAATAAACGATTTTTAACAACAACATTAGCATTGACGATAGGTTTTAGCACAGTGGGGATGGTACAGCCAACTGTTCAACCTATAGAAGTTGAGGCTGCAACAACAAATGCCTATAATAACTCACAAGCTGTTAATGCGAAAGCAGATCAACTAATTCAAACTGGAAAAAGCTTAATTGGTAAGGCAACGTACAGCAATTCTGTATACAAGGCTACATATCCTTATAAATTTTCTTGTGCTTCATTTATTATGTACATTTTCGAGAAAAATGGTGTTGACCTTGCAACTTATAATGAAGATTATATGTTACAGCAAGGAACGCCGGTTAACAGAAATCAATTACAAAAAGGTGATTTACTATTCTTTAAGAGTAAAAAAACTGGGACAGACCCTGACCACGTTGGTATGTATATCGGAAACAACAAAATGATTCATATGGCTGATTCCAAGCAAAATATTGTGATTTCTGATTTAAATAGTAAACCATATTATAAAGATAATTATGTAGGGGCACGTAGAGTATTACCTTCATTACTGTCAGCTAATCCTGCAACGAAAGGCGATAAGATTGTTGAAAACGCCTTTAATTATAAAAATAAAGTAACGATGAGCTCAACAAATAATGAAGCAAGTCTTCGCTTTACAGCGCCAGGATATGTAGATTTCGTCTATCGTAAAAGTGGAGTTAAACTTGGTACAACCAATTTAAAGCAACTAATGAATGTTGGAACAACGGTTTCACGTACCAATTTAAAAAAGGGTGATTTAGTGTTCTTTAATAGTGCTAAAGGCTCTAAAAACCCTTCACAAGTAGCTATCTATGCCGGAGATCAACGTATTATCATTCCAAGTTCAAGTGGTATTACTACAAGAGTACTAATGGTTGACTATTATAAAGAGCATTATATTACAGCAAAACGTGTTTTTTAAGAACGTTTACTAGCATCATTTCAAATACTTGAATTTGCAATGCTCAACACAATTAATGTTTGCTGGAACAAATGTGTTTCAACAAACAAAAATACCGAACTATCCAATGAAACGCTTATGAAGGGTTTCGGAATAGTTCGGTTTTTCTAGTTATTGTGAGATTATTTGGCTTTATGAAGGAGCCTTTTCGTTATGTCCCAGCTTGTTAATTATTTACGTTTTAACTGATTCGCAAATTCTATCATAGATCTGCTAGACATTGGACCTTTAATAAGGACAATGGTTTCACTATCAAGCTTCTGCTTTAGTACATCTAAAACACCTGTCACATCTTTAAACTTATGAACATCTGCCTTGGTGCCGTCCTTCAACGCTTGGTTCGCAATATTTTCTGCTCTATTGCCAATAGTAATAAGCGTATCAATAGTTCTTTTCGCAACCATTGTGCCAATTTCTCGATGATATTTTTCTTCGAAATTTCCTAACCTCTTAATGTCACCTAAAATAAGAATTACTTTCTTCCCTTTTCCTATCGTATCTAAAACCTTTAGTGCCGCTTCAACAGAAGTCGGGTTATTTGTCCAAGTATCATCTATTATAGTACATTTACCGATGCCTGTAGAAAATTCTAAGTGTCTTGCCATCGCTTTGAACGTTTTTAATTGCGAAATTGCAACAGCAATGGAAAGTCCCATTTCCTTTACGGCAGCTATAGCCGCTAATGCGTTATATACTTGGTGTTCTCCGTATCCTGGAACAAATAAATTGTATTTGTTATTTGACACTTTTAGTACAAATTTCATGCCGCCTTTTGTAAATTGTATATTCGTAGCTTGATAATCTGCCTTTTCGTTAACGCCAAAGGTAATAATCTTTCCTTTAAATTTATTTAGGGGGATTTTTTTAATGTTTTCATCATCACCATTAATGATTAACGTGCCATCTTTTCTTATTCCTTCTACAATTTCAGCCTTTGCCTTGATATAGCCATCTAGATTATTGCATCCATCTAAATGATGGACACCAATATTCGTAATAATACCAATCGTAGGCTGATAGATCATACATTGGTGTTTAATATTACCGATATTACCTAGTCCTAATTCAAAGATAGCTGCTTTTGTATTCTGATCAATTCCAGTCAAGTACGGTAAGGATTGCCGTGGCTCATTTTTACTACTGACAGATGCTTGAACATTCCATTCCTTACTAGCTATATGTTTAATCATTTCTTTCGTTGTCGTTTTACCACATGTTCCGGTCAAAGCAACGACTGGTATTTGAAATAAATTTCTGTAATGTCCCATAAATTTCCAATAGGCATGCAAAATAGTCTTGACGCGTATAACGGTCGTATTTTTCAGCGCATTTTTCAATTCCTCTGATGATTTATCAGAAATGACAAGAGATGGTCCCTTTCGATCTATTTCTTGCCAGTTAATTTGATCACTTTTACTAACAAACATAAGTGTATGATTTTGAGTCAGTTCATGTCGGTTATAATAAATTGCATGTTTAACAGACCAGTGTTCAGAACCGCTTAATAATTCTCCTTGTAATAATTTTCTTATATCGCTCACACTTATATGTTGCAAGTTAACTACGCCCCCTTTCTATAAAATTATTTCTGAATAAATGCGTATCATAGTTTATGCATTTCTAGCAATTAACTATAAATATGCTCTTTCTAGTAAATGATAAAAAATAATATTTATTTAGGTGAAATCTATTCAGAAGTTGAAGATTTTTTTATTTTTAAATCATCTGCCAACTTAGAAACTTCTTTACTATACATATCACCTTTAATGAAAAGAACTGTATTTTCATCTACAATTTCTTCTAACAATTTATAGACGCGCGTACTATTTTTAAAAATATACACCGGTGAACTCATTCCTGCCTCAATGGCGTGAAGCGCCATAATACTTGCATGTTCCCCTATCGTAATCAGTACATCGACTCCAATTTCACTAATTAATTCTCCCGCTTGTTCGTGAATTATATATCCCCAAGACCCTAAATCTGTTATCGTCCCAATAATGGCAATCTTTTTCTTGCCCTCCCCGAGAGCCTTCAAAACCTTTAATCCTGCCTCCAAAGAAGTAGTCGTTATATTCCATGTATCATCTAGTAATATGGAATTATTAATGCCCTTAAACACCTGAAGCTGCTTATTTAATTTTCGGAATGATTGCAGTTGTTCAGCTGCTAAAGAAATCGGCAAACCCATTTCACAAATAGCTGCAATTGCCGTGAGCGCATTATATACTTGATGCTCGCCAAAACCTGGTACATAGATTTCATAGAGTTTCTTCTTATGATAAACATTGAACAGCATACCATTTTTGTGGTAGCGAATATTTCTTGCCTGGAAATCACAGGATTCATGCTTACCTACTTTTATAATGCGTCCTTGAAACTTCGATAAATCTATTTTACTGGTGTTGACATCATCAGCATTAAGGATTAAGGAGCCTGTGGGACTAATAATGTCCAGCATTTCACCCTTTGCTTGGATATACCCCTCTAAAGTTTTACAATAATTTAAATGGTGTGCCCCAATATTTGTAATAATCCCAATAGTCGGCTTGAAATAGTCCCCCGCAAGCTTGATGTCCCCCGGTGAACCAACAGCAGTTTCAAAAACGGCTGCATCGGTACGATCATCAATATTCAGTAAATATTGTAAAGAAGCAGTTCTAGAATTACTACTAAGTGGCGTGGATACTACATTTTTTTCTGCAGAAAGGATATGTTTGATCATTTCCTTCGTCGTCGATTTTCCAGAAGTACCCGTAATGGCTACTACAGGGATCTTAAATTGATTACGATAAAAATTTACAAACTTCCAATAGGCCTCATCTGAATCTTCTACTCTAATCATAATTATTTGCTCAGGTAATTCATTTTGACTGTATCGTCTATCGGTTACAAGCACTATAGGATAAAGTGACTTATACTCTTTCCAGTTCACAATACGCTTATTTGTAAAAAGGACGGTATTTGGTTTTTTCACTTGCTTCAGTCGATAAGCTCCATGTTGAATCAACACTTCGTCCGACCCTTGCACTAATTGGCCTGCAGTTATCGCTTTTAAATCCTGCACCGTAAGAGGCTTCATATCAATCTCCCCTCCTTTCCCCTCTAGTATATGTAACTTCTTAAAAGTTGCTTGGATGGATGCAAGATACATAACTAGAAGAAATCTATTTCTTCGCATATATATATAGTTGATTAAGTATCTAACGAACAATAGAAGGAGTGATATAACTGAAAACAATTATATTTATCGGCACTAACAAATCCGGGTCAAGTCGTGAAGCAACAAGAGCAGCAGAAAACCTAGGTTATTATACTGTCCTTTTTACAAACAATAAAAAGCAGTTACAACAGAGAAAAGCCTACCCAGATATTCATAAAATGATTCTTATTGATACTTCGAATATAGAGGACATGAAAGATGAAATTTATAATTTAACTAAAACTGGGTTAGAAATAAAATCTATTGTTAGTTTTGTCGATCCTTTTGTCCATATTGCCTCAATTTTATGTGATGAATTTTGCGATAACTATACATCTTCAACAGCTATCGAAATAATGGAGGATAAAGAAAAAACGAGAAATTTTTTAAAAAACCAGCCTTATTCTCCTAAGTTTTTTCTTCTCAAGCCAAATGAGTCCATCTCTAATAACATTGAATTTCCGCTTATTGTAAAATCTCCAAAATCAACAGGCTCCAAAGATGTATTGTTAGCAAACGACTCAGACCAACTGAAGAAACATCTGAGCCATCTGCGCAGCAAAAATCCCCGTGAAACAATAATGATTGAAGAATATATCGAAGGTCCACAATATTTAGTAGAAGCACTTGTCTATAAACGGCAAGCTAATATCATCGGTATTATTGAACAAGAAATTACTCAAGGTAAACGTTTTATCATTACTGGTTATGGTGTTCTCGTTAAAGCTCCGAAAGAAATTCAAGCAGGTCTTGAGGAAGTTCTTCAGTCTATTGTTAAAGCGTTTAACATCGAAAATGGTGCTCTGCATTTAGAGCTTCGTTTAACAAAGAATGGCTGGAAGCTTATAGAGATTAATCCACGAATCTCAGGGGGAGCAATGAATACGATGCTACACGCCGCCTTTGGATTTAATTTAGTGAAAGAAACACTTAAAGTATTTTTAGGTGAGCGTCCCGATATCAAACCAAAGCACAGAAAGTTTGTCTATACAAAATACGTCATTGTGGAAAGTAAAGGGATTTTAGAAAAAGTTATTGGAAGAAATAAAGCAGCTCATTCACCTGGAGTTGTGGATGTATATGTGAAGCCGAGAAGAGGGACATTGCTAATCCCTCCCTTATCGATGGGACATCGTTATGCATATGTAATCGCGGAAGGTGCAACATTAGCGGAAGCTAAAAATAAAGCCATTAACGCCGCAAAAGAAATAAAGTTCATTCTAAAATCTTAATTTCTTTCAATGCTCTCATTATTTAGCTATAAAAAATATCCCGAATAATTGTATCCTTCAAAAGGTCAATTACTCGGGCTTTTTTATTTATTCTTGAAATTTTTGATCTAAAAATTTCACCGTATCAAACATATTCGTTTTACTAGCACCCTTTACTAAAATGGTGTCGTGAGGTTGTATCACTTGCTCTAAGAGTTCATGTAATTCATCCTTATTCAGGAAATGATAAATTTTAGACGGATCCATCCCTACTGCCTTCGCTGCTGCGCCCATTTCCTCCGTTCTAAAACCATAAGTGATGAATAAATCTATGTTATGCTCGTAAATGTATTCGCCCAATTTACGATATTCCTCTTCTCTTAAATCCCCTAATTCTCGCATTTGACCAATAATAGCAATTTTACGTTTCTTCGCTATATTTGTAAGAACATCAATAGCAGCACGTACGCCCTGAGGATGGGAGTGAACGGTATCGTCAATAACTGTAATATTATCGCGACAGTTATAAATTGTTAATCGTCTAGGTGGTTTTTTGAAATTTAGCCCTGTTTTAATATCTGCTGGACTAAATCCTAAATAATCTGCAACCGCAATGGCATTGAGTGCATTATATACATGATGTTCTCCTAAAATTGGGATATACATTGCAATTTCCTGCCCATGCAGCTTTATTTTAAAGGACATACCAATATCTTTATATTGAATATCATAAGCTTGATAGTCCGCTGTGCTATGAATACCTACTGTTATGATTTTTCCTTTAAACTGCTGTGTCTCTAAATACTTAGAATTATCATCGTCCTTATTTAGGATTAATAAACCGTTTTGATCCATCCCATGTATTAATTCCGATTTCGCCTTGGCTACTCCTTTAATATCTCCATCAAAATTACCTACATGAGCCAAACCGATATTTGTAATGATACTAATATTCGGTTGGATAATGCTACAGTGATTTGTTATGATACCTGGATAAGCCATCCCATACTCAAGCACTACAGCCTCATGTGAAGCATTAATTTCTTCTTTATGTTTTTTCGTATGCTCTGTTGTATTCCAATAATCTTTTGACTCAAAGATATTCCATTTTACCGATAAAATGGAGGCAAGAAATGCTTTTGATGTTGTTTTTCCAGCACTGCCGGTAATCGCAATAATCGGTAAAGCCTTTTCTTTTGCTAAAGCTTTTTGTTCTGGTAAAGCTTTTTGTTCTGGTAATGCTTCTTCTACTAAAGATTCTTCTACTAAAGCCCTTTCTTCAGATGAATCTTTAATTTTCCTATATTGCCTGATTTCCCTTTTAATTTGCTTCTGGTTCTTAGCAAGGTACATTGCATACCTTATAGTATTGATGACCACATCTAATTCTAAATAAAAAGCTGGAGGGCAACCTGGTCGCCAGTTCACTTCATACATCCAAATTTTCCTTTGTTCATCTAAGCCTACATCAATGCCAATTTCATCAATAACTTCTCCAAATTGCGTCATCTGGATTTCATCTAAATGTCGAGCTAGTGATAAGGAAAAATGCTCTAACATACGCCGAATATCATAAGCATCTTCTTTAAATTCCTGCTCTAAAAATGGATCTAAATAATTCGTAAAACCACCGTTGTTAATATTCGGTATAATCGAGCCATTTGGTGCAATTCGCGGATAAATCGTCGTTATAACCCATTTACCTTCACCGTTTTTTTGAACATGTAGACGAAAATCATAAATTTGACCTGATTTTGTTTTGGAATGAATATAGGGTTGCACGATAAAGGTGCCTGTAGAAAGTTGCTCTCTAATTAACTCATCTAGCTTTGACTGTGTACATAACGTAGTTTCCCTATCCTTCTTTACCTCAAAGTTAGTTCTTCCTACTTTCGAAATAAAATAAATCCCTTTTCCCTTCCGGCCATCTATCGGTTTAAATACGACTTTTTTATAAAAAGCCATAAATTTATGGAGTAATTCAACATTTTCAACAACCTCAGATGGAATTAAATATTTATCAAATTCCTTTGCTTCTTTAAGTCGCTTCATGACATTCCATTTATTCCCTATAGAATGAGTAGTAAAAGGGATTTCCTTTTTCAATTTCTCAATAATATCCTTTGATACCGATAATTTTTCTGGACTTCCTGCATTGTATATAACATCCGGGAAGGGCATCATTTTTTCATGCCAATCACCATTTTCATATACCTTTCCTCTAATGGAACGTTTATCAAAGTCAACGCTTTTTGGCGTAAAGTAAAAAAATTGAGCGCCTTCTGCTTGTGCAACGGCCGCAAATGCATATGACTTTAGAACAGTTCTAGGATCTAGCCGATGATGCAACATTCCAATAATTGTCATCCATTAATCTCTTCCCTTCATAGGATTCTCTCTCTAATAAATTCAATGACTACAACGTGCACCTAGACAGATGCTCTAATTTTCATGTTATTTTAGTCGTATTTTCGGCTTTGTGCTTAGGCTGCACGAAGGACGACACGATGTCGGTCATTTCAGTAATGCCAAAGGCTACTATCTTTTTTAGCCCCTTCGATTTCCGTAACATCCGCCGAAGGGTTTAGCTTCACCATTTGGGCTCAATGATAAATTTTCCTTTTAACATGTCAGGCTTTAATAACTGAATTGCAGATATACCACTTAAGTCAATGGATTTTTCTGAGGATGTTCGCTCTAATCGGACAACCTCTGCTATTAAATTCGTATCATGTCCTTCATAATCATAGGCTCGCAAAAGTGAAACTGTTCCGCGGCAACTTTCTCGATCAATAGCCTCTATGCGAAAAAACTCTGTTTCAAACTGCTTTACAGTATCCATCAACCTTAAATGACTGCCGTTGTGTGTTATTAAAAAAAAAGGAATCGTATCGCTTCCCACTAATTTCACAAGAAGCTGACCAAAATATTTAGAATGAAAATCCTTTATCATATCCTGGAGTGCTTTTATGTCGTAGAGCGCTTCACATAGAAAATGTTTTTTTTTGTTTTCATTATTCATTTCCTTCGCTCCTTCCAAGTCTTAATAAGCCATTTCTCAAAAATTGTTTAAATTTACTAGCATTGATACTAGTGGAAGATCAACTGCCATGAACGAAAGTTTCACTTTATTCAACATCCTCTCGTTATAATATGTAAAGACAAGAAATATGATAATTTTTTTCGGATAAAACTGGTCATGTTGATTGCATATGTATGCTCCAAAGCAGAGTGAAAACATTTACACTATTTTTACGCAATCTTTGTACAATATGACGAAAAATCAAATTAATTTAAAAAGTTTTTTATTCCAGGATAGCTTTCAATAAAAAAAATCGTATTTAATAGTGAACGATGAAATAGATGCCTCACCTGTTTGCCTGATAAGTTTTCAGATAAACAATAGTTCTATTCACTGACTATACAAGCAAACTGGTAAGAAGCGACTAAATTTAGAAAGGAGTTTGTTATGACTATACAAGCTGAAAATGTCGTTTATGAACTACAACATCACAATGAACATGCTTTACATTTCATCATTGAGCAATATGGTGGATTACTACGAAGCATCATCACTAAACATCTCTTTCCTTACTTAGAAGAAGTTGATGAATGTTTGGATGACACACTACTTGCTATTTGGGAGAATGGTGAATTTTTCGATGAAGCGAAAGGATCTTTTAAAAATTGGATTGCGATCATTGCTAAATATAAAGCGCTGGATCGAAGAAAAAAATTACAACGTTATAATGAACGCTACATTTCAACTTTAGAATTTGAAGAGTCTTTCACAAATACTGAGAGGACAGAATTAGAGGACGTCGAAGAGCTGTTACAACATTTATCTGTTGAGGACCAATTATTATTTAAAAAATATTATCTAGATAATGTAAATTCCAAGAACATTGCAAAAGAATTTAATGTGTCTGTCCCGGTTATACATAACAGACTTTCCCGTGGACGTCATAAACTTCGTGCATTAAAACAAAAATGGATTACAGGGAGGCTATAAAAATGAGTGAATTATTTAAACTATTTAATCGTGCAAAGATTCAAACAGAAAAATATGATGAAACCCCGTTGTCAGAAATAGAAATAGCACGTATAAAAAAACGTCTGCATTCAAAATTGAAAACTCAAACATCAAAAAAGAAGAAGCTTACTATTTTAAGTGGGGTAGGTGTCGCTATGCTTGCCACTACAATAGCCATTTCAAGCCCAAATGCACTTGCTAAATTGCCCATAATAGGTAGCTTTATTGAACAATATATGAATCACCCAGATGTAAATGACGAAATGTATACAACGTATAAAAATATAATCGGACAAACAAAAGAAAATAAATATGGAACCTTAACGTTAAATGAAGTTATGTTAGATCAAGGGGAACTTTTCATCACGACTACTTATCATAGCAATAAACCCGTCCCAAACTCGGAATATCTTAAAATTAATAAGCACCTTCCAGACACAGATTACCTGCCCCTTTTCCCTGAAATAAAAATAGATGGGAAGGAAGTAGAGTCTGGATCAGGAGGAGGAGCAGGTAATGATAAAATCGATGACCAAACATTTGTCATTTATAGTTCAATTAGCATTCCAAATATAGAGCTTTCTAAGCCACATGACATTCAGTTTTCTTTTAAAAGCGATAAACTTAGTGACCCTTGGGAATTTAATTTCACTGCCACAGGTGAAGCCATTGCGGCTAAAACAACAGAAACCATGATTAATCAATCTTTTTCTTTACCGAACGGACAGAAAGTTGTAGTTGAAAAAATTACTCAATCACCCGTTTCATTAATTCTTTATTATCATATGTTTCCGGCGCCTGACAAAACAATGGATTATGATGTCCAATTTAGATTATACGACCAGAATAATAATGAGTTAGGTCAGTCTGCTTTTAAAACAATGCTCGAAAATTCTACACTTCGCTTCCAGAAGGAAAATATGGAGCCAATAACAAATATCACACTCGTTCCGCACTCTATTAATGTAAAAAGTGGCGTTCCTCACAAGGATGTTGTCAAAGTGTTTCATGAGTACACAATTACTACCCAATTGAACAAATAAGTCTACCAACCTTGAATTATAAAAAAGAAAACGTCCAATTTGACAATGGACGTTTTCTCTTTAGACGTTACGTTGTGGCATTATTTTGATTCCCATGATTTAGTAGAATAACTCCACCAATGATTAATGTAATGCCTAAAGCTGAGTAAAGATTAAAAATATCTCCCCATACAACAATTCCCACAATGACTGTTAATGCTGTGCCTACACCGGACCAAACGGCGTACGCAATGCTTAGTGGTAGCGTTTTTAAACATAGAGATAATGAATAAAACGAAATGCCATATCCAAATGCGACAGCTATTGAGGGGCCTAGAACTGTAAATGCTTCTGAAAACTTTAGCATCGTTGTTGCAAATACCTCACTGATAATGGATAACGTTAAAAATAAATAACCCTTCATTTACAAAATCCCTCCTTAATGTCCGCCACCTGCAAGGTTAAGAATAACTACACCGACAATAATTAATAGAATACCGATAATTTTTTTTAGGTTGAATAATTCCTTATAAAAGACTATACCGATGACCGCCGTTAGCGCCGTTCCTACTCCTGCCCATATCGCATATGCTGTACCAATTGCTATAGATTGTAATGTTAATGATAGAAAATAAAAAGCTGTTCCATATCCTACTACTACACCCACTGACGGTAGTAATCGTTTAAAGCCATTTGTCAGTTTCAACATCGAGCTAGCAAAAACTTCTGAGATAATTGAAATGAATAAAAAACCAAAAGCACTCATGTATGTTAGTCCTTCCTTGTCATGTGCATTAATTGTTCAAAGACACCGTCTGTCGCCTTAGCGGAAATCGGTGCGATATTTAATAGTTTCGAATAATACAATCCATCAATCGTTAACCGAATCAGATGAACAATGGATTCCTCCAAACCATCTTGGAACAATTCGTCTAGTAAACAGTCATAAACTGTTGAGATGGCTGAATGGTCATTTTGCATAATTTGAATCGCAATATTTAAGGATGCCCCGTTCGCAAGATCTTTTTGTGATGCGAAGATAAATGCTCTCGTCAATCTCCCTATCCCTTGCTCAAGGCTTGCTAAATGTTCATAGGATTGTACAACCTCATTTAAAATCGTCTCAGCGATTGCAGTTTGCAGCGCATCCTTCGTCTTAAAATGATACAATAATCCACCTTTGCTAATATTCGCTTGACTAGCTATTTTATCTAAAGTTAAAGTACTTAAATCATTGTCCTTTAAATAATCAATCGCCGTTTGGATAATATGTGAACGTTTTAAATCTGCTTTTGATGACATATAATCGCTCCCTTTAAAAATAAAAAAACCGTCTGGTCGGTCTTTTTATATTTTATACCTCTTATTTCACATCCGTCAATTACAATGCCAAAAATTTTGGGATCTGATGCTGGATGAACTTGTGAACACAACAAGTCGGAACATAGTAATGAGGAGATTGAGCCAAGCTCGCGAAAAGCGCCAGTCCGTAATGAAAATCATCCTATGCTTATAGCTACACAAAATTCGTATTCATTCTTTTGTCACCAAACTAAAGCCCTCTCAAAAAATTGAGAGGGCTCGTTAAATTAGCAATTCTTTTCGTCGTTTCTTCCGTTCTTTCCTTGTTTCAATGGTTCCATCCGTCGTTTCGATAGTTTCATCCGTCGCTCTGCCGATTCTTCCGTCACTTCAGCGCGTTCTTCCGTCGTTCCCTATTTCGGTAAGATAAACGTTTCTTTTTTGCCTTTTGAAGTATCCTCCGCTCCTTTATTTCGGATAGGACCTAATTCAATTTCAAAAGCTTTATCTTTCCAAATTTTTTCATATTGCTCTTGATCTAATACGAATACTTGTAATAGCTCGCCAGTTTCTCCAGCTTTAATAACTTCATTATAATTGTAAGTTAATAGCATACCTTCGCTTAATGAATATTGCTTACCATCATTAACTGTCAATTTTGATGACATAAATGATATTCACTTATCGATATATCAACGTTAAGCTGCATCGCTCTCTTTTAAATCCGAGACAAAACAAAAAAGCTAGATAAAAGATAAGCATCTCTTTTCTAGCTACTTATATCAGATGATTTTCGTCTTATAACAATCCTGCCTTTGTTAAATAGTCTCGTGCCACTTCTTCTATGTTTTGGCCTTTTACATTTACTCGATAATTCATTTCGCGCATCTCATCATCTGTTATTTGATTTGACAGCTTATTTAAGGCTGTTTCAATCTCAGGATATTTTTCTAACGTTTCTTTCCTTAGTAAAGGAGCCCCTTGATAAGGTGGGAATAGTTGCTGATCATCTGTTAAAACTTGCAGATGATATTGACGTATTTCACTATCCGTTGAATAAGCATCTAATAAATCTATATTTCCTGATTCGATCGCCTGATATCTAAGCTTCGGCTCCATCGTTGTTATGGTAGAAAGTGTAATACCATAACGCTTTTGAATGCCCAAATAACCATCTTCTCGATCATTAAATTCCAATGTGAAACCGGCTTTTATCGTTTCTTGAATAGGCTTAATGTCAGAAATTGTTTGCAAATGATAAGTATCAGCCATTTGTTTCGATACTGCCAATGCAAACGAGTTGTTATATTTCATCGGACTAAGCATCACCATACCAAATTTATTCATCATGCCTTCTTTTGCCTGATGATAAACATCTTCCTGATTATTATTGATGGCTTCCTCTTTTAAAAACTCTGAAATTGCCGTTCCAGTAAATTCTGGATAAATATCGATGCTGCCAGATTTAAGTGCATTAAATACAAAGGAAGTTTTACCAAGTCCGGGTTTTAATTGCACCTTTAAGTCTGTTTCATTTTCAATAAGCATTTTATACATATTAATTAGAATTTCTGGCTCAGAGCCAAGCTTACCTGCAATGACAATTTCTTCTTTCTCTTTGAAGTTTAGTAACGGGAAGATCATCATTATTAATGCCACTCCACTAATAATACTTAATGCCAAAATTGTTTTTTTAAACGACAGTGATTCTAGTTTTTTTAGGAAGAAATCAAACACTAATGCTAAAATCGCCGCAGGGACAGCCCCTAAAATAATAAGTGCGGTATTATTTCGGTCAATTCCAAGCAAAATGATATCCCCTAATCCCCCAGCCCCGATTAATGCTGCTAAAGTTGCTGTTCCGACGATTAATACCATAGCTGTTCGAATCCCTGCCATAATAACAGGCATAGCAAGAGGCAATTCTACTTTCACTAATCGCTTTCGCGTATTCATCCCCATCGCCATCGCAGCCTCTTTTAAAGACGGATCTACTTCGTTTATCCCAGTAAATGTATTACGTAAAATCGGAAGAAGTGCGTACACAACTAAAGCAATAATGGCAGGTACTTTTCCGATGCCAAACAACGGAATCAACAACCCCAATAACGCCAATGAAGGAATCGTTTGTAAAACTGCACTAATACCGATAATACTTTCTGCTATTCTCTTTTTATTCGTTAAATAGATTCCTAGAGGGATAGCAATCACTACCGCAAGAAATAATGCAATGAATGAAATTTGAATATGCTCTAATAATGATGCCAATAGCTGGCCTTTTCTTTCATTAAACACACCAAAAAAGTTAGCCATTTCAATTACCTCTTTCTAAGGAATCATGTGCTAGATAACGAAGCATGGTTGCTCTCGTGACAACACCAATTATTGTCCCGTTCTCTTCCACACTTAAACATTCATATTGAGCTAATTTTTGAAGAATGGTATGCAAAGAATCCTTTGAAGAAATGGCGTTCGCTCGATTTCTTTGATGAACCTCATCAACAATTGGTCCAAGTACAGCTTGGATATGGAAAGTCCCATACTCTTTTACCCCAACAAATTCACGAACAAAATCATTTACAGGATTGTCTATGATTTCACGTGGAGTACCAATCTGTACAATTTCTCCATCCTTCATTACACATATGCGATCACCAAGTTTTAAGGCCTCTTGCATATCATGCGAAACAAAAACGATTGTTTTTTGTATCGTTTGCTGAAGCTCGAGAAGATCATCTTGTAATTTTGTGCGGCTAATCGGATCTAAAGCACTAAAAGGCTCATCCATTAAAATGATTTCAGGATCAGCTGCTAATGCACGAACAACACCGACCCTTTGTTGTTCACCACCAGAAAGCTCTATTGGCTTACGCTGACTATATTTATCTCGTTCAAGTCCAACCATATCCAATAAATCGCCAACTCGTTGCTGGATTTGCGGTTTACCCCATTTCTTTAATTCAGGCACAATAGCTATATTTTCTTCAATCGTCATATGGGGAAAAAGTGCAATTTGTTGTAGGACATAGCCGATATTCCATCGCAATTCATGAATGTTATAATCACTAATTCTTTTACCGTTAATGCGGATGGTTCCTTCTGTTAAATGAATTAATCGATTAATCATCTTTAATAAAGTTGTTTTTCCACAACCACTCGGTCCAATAAGAACAAAAAATTCTCCCTTATTGATCTCTAAATTAATAGCTTTTACAGCGACTTGATCATTTACATATTTTTTTGTGACATTTTCAAATGCTATCATTGTATAAGCTCCTTTTAGTAATGCGCCTCCATAATGACATACTGTTAGTTCAGAGCGGACATCACCTTCAACATTTGCAAAGATTACCTTGATCATTTTGGCAATAATATATATTGACTTAATGTTTTAATCTAGAAATAAACTACTATTTTTATTCTCTTCATTTCATATACGTTCAGCATAGTAGGTCTAGAACTAACTCTTTTAAAAGGGACATCAAGTTACTATATATATTTCACTAACTAAAGTCATTTCAAACTTACTTTTTTGTTTCATATCAAGACATTGGTCCTCTTGACGCTCTCTTCTATTTGTCTCATAATTTCCATAGAAAATCGTATACTGCCTTTGAGTACAAATAAATAACCTTCAATAAAGATTTCCTTTCAAAATGACTAACTTCATAAATGTTCATACTACCTAGTAATGATTGCAACTATATTTTAATTGGCCTTTCATTTCTCTATTATGCTGGAAATTAAGGAACTAAATGAGGGGTTTTTTCGTTCTATGAATGATGTACTCTATTAAAGAAAACTGACTTTATTTCTATTTATAACTCTGTAATAATTAGAAATATATGAACCTCGTTATTGAAAAGAAAGGAGGAAGATGTGGTAATCTACCAACATCAATGACAATGAAATACTTCATTAATTTTTTAAAAGGTCTTCTGATTACTGTTATTGTTATCTGTATTTCGTTTTTTATGGTGACACAATTTTTCAATACTCATGAAACTGAAGAGCCTGTAGTTGTCGATAATAGCCCTAGTGTAGAAGAGTTTATTGGCGCTATTGCTGAAATTGCTCGACAACAAGGTTCCGAGAATGACTTGTATGCATCGGTTATCATTGCGCAAGCGGTGTTAGAAAGTGAGCATGGACAAAGTGGCCTTGGATCCGCTCCAAATAACAATTTATTTGGTATGAAAGGCAGTTACCAAAATAACTCCGTAACATTGGAAACATCTGAGGATGATGGTTCAGGTAATATGACAAGGGTGATGGCTGCATTTCGCAAATACCCTTCCTATGAAGCTTCCATACAAGATTATGTGAAATTAATGCGTAATGGGGTTTCCTGGAACAAAAATTTCTATGCAGGCGTTTTTAAAAGCAATACGAAGTCTTATGCAGATGCTACGAAGTTTTTAACAGGCTCCTATGCAACAGATTCACAATACAATGAAAAGCTTAATGCAGTGATAGCAAAGTATGCTTTACAACAGTATGACAGTCCTGTGAAAGATAAAAAAACAATTACTGTAGCCGATGGTGACTCTCTTATGCATATTGCAGAGGCTCATAATGTTAAAGTTACATCCATTAAACAATGGAATCAGCTTCGATCTGATAGACTTGAAGCCGGTCAACAATTAAATATTTATAAATATTAATATAAAAAATCTCCATGAATAATTATAGACATGGAGATTTTTTGCTTATGCTAACTTATAAATCTGTAAATCACAGTTTCTAAGTCAAAGACTCGTTTATTTAAAGCGTAAGTTCTACCTTCTACCTGCTGAGCAATTTTTTCAGTAAACTCACCTAAATTTTCGATAATATTTTTCTGAAGCTCTGCTTGTCCAATTTTAAGTTCAAATAGATCACCCTTAAGTATGTGTACATCACTCTTAAGTTCATGCACATCATCCTTAAGTACGTGTACATCGCTCTTAAGTTCATGCACATCATCCTTAACTACATGTACATCAGTCTTAAGTTCATGCACATCATCCTTAAGTACGTGTACATCGCTCTTAAGTTCATGCACATCATTTTCAATTTTATCTAAACGCAGTTCAATTCCGTCAAAACGTTTGTTCATTCCGACTAATTGATGATCCATATTTTCAAAGCGAGCGTCCATTCCATCTAGCCGTTGGTCAATTCCATCAAATCTTTGATCAATAGTCTCAAAACGTTGGTCAATTCCATCAAGTTTCTTATGCATTGGTGTTAATTCTTCTTTTAAAACGGAACGTAACAACTCTTTTAACTCTAGATTCAATTCCTATCCCCCAATCCTCTAAATTTTGATTTCATTATAGCATAATGCAAATAGGTTATCTCTATCAATAATTTCCCTAGTCATCTCAAAGATTGAAAAAAGAGAAGCCACGTCAAGCTTCCCTACACTTTTTATTTAAATAAGCTGCCAACAGCGGTAATAGATGTCGCCAAATCTTTCCGATATTGTTGATGCGGTTCGTCCAGACTGTTTATATTAACCTCGTTCCCAGCAAGCGAAGAATGTACGTAAAGGTTGTCGCCTATATATAGTGCAATATGTCCTGGGAAGTATAATAAGTCTCCCTTTTGTATGTGCTCTAGAGATATTTCCTTGATAGGAAAACCTTCAACGATTTTGGCATCGCGATAAATATATACGCCGTTTAGCATATATGCCATAGAACATAGACCTGAGCAATCAATACCTAACGGCGATTTTCCTCCCCAGCGATAGGGTGTTGCTAAATAGCTAAGCGCCGTTTGAACAACATTTTCCCGTAATTGTTGCTCAGATAAGCTGTTTTCTGGAATTTTTTCTTGTAACCATTGCCTACGTACATAACCAAACTCACCTGTCACTAATTGCACTGCTGCCCATTCAGAATCTAGCTCGCCAATAGCCGTCGAACAGATGATTGAGCCTTTAACGAGTGTCATCTTTTTCGTACTCTTAATTCGAGGCTCCTGCAAAACATCGGCGAAGCTTTGGCTAATAAAATGATTCGCTTCTTGTAGCCAGATGTCCGTTTGGGCATCATCCACTAGGAAGTTATCCTTCTGGCAATAACCTTCATAGCGATAAGCAGTTTGTATGCGGAACCAGTTCTTATCCACTACTTCCATAATGCGGACAACCATTCCATATAGTAGCTCATCCACTATTTCTGAGACTGCTTCTGGCTTTGCATGTAAATTTGCAATCATTGACGTCACAATGGCATTCACTCTATCATCTCCTTTCGCTTCACCAAATAATCATAAACAACTTTGGATATTCGACCAATTAGCTGCCTTGCATGATCATTATTAGTAACCTCAGTGACGAATACGCCAATAAGATAATCCCCAGAGCTGTTGTATACAATCCCAACATCATGATCTACCGTATTAAGACCACCTGTTTTATGAGCAAATTTCACATCATCTACTAAATAACGTTTTAGTGATTCGTGTACACGTTGACGACTTAAAATACCTATCGTTACCTCACTAGAAGCTGACGATAACAAGTCCCGACGATAAATTCTTGAAAATAGCAGTGCCATATCTTTTGCCGTCGTTGTATTATCAAAGCCTTTTGCTAGCCTTTCGAAATCCATCATCTTTCGTTGAATGGTAGTTTGCAGCAGCCCGATTTGACGAAAATATTGATTGAGTGTATCCATCCCTAGAAAATCGATTAATATATTTGTTGCTGTATTATCACTCGTAATAATCATCCATACTAAAAGCTCATAGATAGTACTTTGCTCTAAACGCTGTTCACTAATAACACTAAAATCAACCCATTCTTCTGGTGCTATCTTAATCTCTTGCTCTAATGATAGGTTGTTGCTTTCTATATAATTTAGAACAGCAAGCAATATAGGCACCTTAATTAAACTTGCACTGGAAAATGGGTCTTCTAGTTTTTCGCTAATGAAAAAATGCTCTGTCTTACAATCTTTCACAAACATATGCACTTTATAGGGAGCTTTTTGAAGAATCTGTGTAATCGTTTGCTTCATAATTCACACCTACTCTATGACTTTTATCAACTGATTCTCCGTGTCCATTGTGATCGTTCGACCTAATGGTAGTGACATCGTTGGTAAACAGTGACCGCATGTAATGTCCTTTATAATAGGTTTATGAAGTGGACCTAAAATTTCTTGAAAAATTGTTTGTAGTGATAGGCTACGTTCGGGATATTTTGGATTTTCAGGACCACAATTTGTCCAAGCTCCCAATAAGATACCGGCCACCTCATCTAGTTTGCCTGCCAATTTTAGCTGTGTAAGCATCCGATCCACACGTTGCTCACTTTCATCTATATCCTCTAAAAATAAGATTTTACCCCTTGTATCAATTTCATAAGGTGTCCCAAGAGATGCCGTCACTAATGTTAAGTTCCCACCAATAAGTTGCCCTGTCGCTTTGCCGGCTACAAACGTCGTCATTGTACGCCCAGGTGGATTTTCAAGACAGTAGTCCGTACGTTCTGTTGCTGTCACACTTTCGAAAAAGGACTTCCACGTATACTGATCCATCTCTGGCCGAATAAATTCTGTAGAGGGCATTGGTGTATGATACGTAACAAAGCCACAGTGTTGGTTAAAAGCGATATGTAATGCTGTTACATCGCTATAGCCAGCAAATACTTTTGGGTTGCCTTTTATCATATCGAAATCTAGAAGCGGTAAAATTTTCGTCGCCCCGTAACCTCCACGTATGCAGAAAATGCCGTCAATATTAGCGTCCCTAAACATTTGATTTACTTCAGATGCTCTTAATTCATCAGAGCCTGCTAAGTAGCCATGCCTCGCCCGACATGTTTCTCCAGCGACAACCTTAAAACCTAGCTTTTCAATACTTTGAACGGCAGGGAGAAATTTTTCAGGTGGGGTTGCACCCGAAGCACTCATTAGACCAATTGTGTCACCTTTTTTCAATGCCTTTGGACGAATCATTTGCTTACCTCCATTTTTAGTGAAGTTCGGTATCTTTCCAATTCCTCTTCATTAGCCAAGACAAAATGACCTTCTTCTATTTCGGTAAATGACGGTGGCTGAATGTCATAGTTATGCTGTGATGGATCATAGATTTCTACGACTTTATCTCGCTCCTTATAGGGATTTGGCTCCGGTACTGCCGATAATAATGCCTTTGTATAAGGATGAAGAGGAGTAGCAAATAGCTTTTCCGTCTCAGCTAGCTCAACAATTTTACCTTTATAAATAACAGCAGTTCGATCCGTAATAAATCGGACTACAGATAAGTCATGCGCTATGAATAAATAGGTTAAATCATTTTGCTGCTGTAGGTTGGCTAGTAAATTTAATACTTGTGCACGAATGGATACGTCTAATGCTGAAATTGGTTCGTCCGCAATAATAAACTCTGGCTCCATTACTAGTGCACGCGCAATGCCGATCCGCTGACGCTGCCCTCCTGAAAATTCATGTGGGAAGCGACTTGAAAACTCCGGTAATAATCCTACATTTAATAAGGCATTGCGTACCTTCTGTTGACGATCAGCCTCATTTTTAAAGTTTTTTGTATTCATAAGTCCCTCTGAAATAATATAATCTACCTTTGCGCGTTCATTTAGCGATGCCATAGGATCTTGAAAAATCATTTGGATTTTCTGCGTAATTTCTCGATCCCACTCTTTCGATATTTTGCCATTAAGCTTCTTACCGTGATACAGTATTTGTCCTTCAGTGACTTCATTGATACGCATAATTGCTCTGCCGATTGTTGTTTTTCCAGAGCCTGATTCACCTACTAAACCAAATGTTTCACCTTTTAAAATATCGAAGCTGACATCATCAATCGCTATAAATTTATTTTTGCCTTTCCCAAAAACAACCTTTAAATTTTTCACCTCAACTACTACTTCTTTATGACTCATGCGCATATTGTCTCCCTTCTTTGAAAAAGGCTTGGAGCGCTTCAGGAGGCTCTACTTTCGGTGCGAGTGGATCTAATAGCCACGTACGAGCATAATGTGTGTCACTCACCTGAAAAAATGGTGGACGTTCCACAAAATCAATCTTTAACGCATATTCATTGCGAGGAGCAAAGGCATCTCCTTTAATTTCTTGAAATAGATTTGGTGGAGTGCCTTTGATAGAATAAAGCTGCTCCCCTTTTGAGCCTAGTTGTGGTAAAGAAGAAATGAGTGCCCATGTATAAGGATGCTTGCTATTAAAGAACATTTCATGCGTTTTCCCTATTTCGATGACATCACCTGCATACATCACTGCAATACGGTCAGCAACCTTCGCTACAACGCCTAAATCATGCGTTATATAAACGGTCGTTAGCCCATATTTTTGTTGAAGATTTTTTAAAAGCTGCAAAATTTGTGCTTGGATTGTTACGTCTAATGCAGTTGTTGGCTCATCACATATTAAGATCTTAGGCTTACACGCTAGCGCAATAGCTATTACAATTCGTTGACGCATGCCGCCTGAAAATTCGTGAGGATATTGCTTATAACGCTTTTCCACATCGTGAATGCCAACATCTTTTAACAATTTTAAAGTTTCTTCGTATGCTGCCTTGCCCTTTAAATTCTGATGTAAAAAAACACATTCCTCAATTTGCTTTCCAATCGTTTTCAGTGGATTTAATGATGTCATTGGGTCCTGTGTAACCATAGCCACTTCTTTTCCACGAATGCTTAGCCACTCCCGCTCAGTTTTAAACTGTGCTAAATCCCGTTCATTGTAGATAATTTCCCCCTGATCGATGTAGCCATTTTTATCGAGCAAGCCCATGATTGATTTCATTAGAACAGATTTTCCTGAACCTGATTCGCCAACGATTGCTAGACTTTCTCCTTTGTATAAATCAAGGGAAATATTACGAATGGCCGTTAGCACTCTGCCACGAAGTGTAAATTTAATAACTAGGTTTTGAATAGTTAAAATACGTGTTTGAGTTTGTGTCAACTTCCTACATCCCCTTATACGTGATTTTTCGGATCTGCTGCATCTGCAAATGAATTTCCTATAATATAAAATGCAATCGTAATGACGCTTAATACAATACTTGGGAAAATAAGCTGATATCTTAATTCTGGAGACATCATAAGTACTCGTCCTTCATTGATTAAATTTCCTAAAGACGGCTCACTAATCGGTAATCCTAATCCAATATATGTTAAAAACACTTCTGAGCCTATAGCAAATGGTATCGCTAGACTCATTCGTAACATAATGACGGAAATTAGATAGGGTAATAGGTTTTTTAAAATAATTCGATAATCAGGTGTTCCTAAACATTTTGAGGCTAAGTTATACTCACGATCACGCAAAATAACAATTTGATTGCGTATAAATCTTGCCATTTCTACCCAGCCCGTAATACACATAGCAATAATAATAGTTGAAATACTTGGTCGTAAAATATAGGACATTAAAATTAGGACAATCGTTGTTGGTATGTTATCAACGACATTGTAAAGCTGTGTAATGGGCACCTCTAATTTCCGCGAAAAACCCCAAAGTGTACCGATCGTAATACCGACGATAGCCTCTACTAAAGCAACCACACAGCCAATAAATAACGAGGTTCTTGTTCCTGCCCAAATACGTGACCATAAATCCTGCCCAATGGAATTTGTCCCAAACCAAAATTCAGCGTTTGGTGCAACATTACGTGCTTGGAGACCTGTCTGCTCATCTAAATATATTTCAGTCGGTGATTTTTGTCCTAGTAAATACGGTTGTAAAATGGTAAAAGCTACGATAATTAGCACGCCAACTAATAAAAAGACAGCGATGCGATTTTTTAAGAAGGATTTCCATGTTGAACGCCAATAGGAATAATTAGAATAGGCTGTTTCTTCAGCTTGACGTTCATCTACTTCCGCAAAATCGAACAATGATTCACGTGATTTGTTTGAGATATTGTTTATTTCTTCTGAATACATTCCCATTAACGTACACTCTCCCCTTTCCCCAATTTAATGCGCGGATCAACAACGGCCATTGCAATATCACCTAAAATTAGTCCGATAATTCCAAGTGAAGAGAACACAAGCACTAAGCCTTGTACAATCGTATTATCCTGTCGCTGTATGGCATCTACGAGTAAGCCCCCCATACCAGGAATAGAATATAAGGATTCAATGTAGATGGAGCCAGTAATGGTAAAAAGAATAGTTGCTGGTAAATACTGTGCCATCGGAATAAAAGCGTTTCGTAATACATGTTGAAACATTAATGTCCGCTCTTTCACTCCTTTTGCTCTCGCTAGCTTTATATAATCTTTGTTTAGTTCATCCACCATGTAACGCCGCATCCACATAGCATAGGAAGCAGTCGGTGCTAACGCCATTGAAATCAGTGGTAAAATCCAAGTAATAGGTTTATATTCATCGAAAAGCATTGGTAAATGAAAAATTTCTGTAATATACATTTGAATGACTAAATAATAGACGGCGGCTGGTACTGCAACGATAATGACAATATAGCCTGTCCCTAAGCGGTCCAGCCAGCGTCCCTTCATCTGGGCCATCAATATGCCGAGCGGAACTCCAATTAGAAGAGATAGCGTAACCGCCCCTAAACCAAATAACAAGGAATACATGATCTTATCTGCAATAATCGTGACGACTGGTACATCTGTCCGATATGTAACGGATTTACCTAAATCACCATGAAACAGCTTAGCGTAAAAATTTCCCAACTGTACTAGTAATGGGTCACGTAAACCTAAATTCGTTAAATATACTTCTTGTTGTGCAGGTGACATTTTATTCGCCGCTGCCCCTAAATAACCTTCTTCTGGCATTAAACGTAGTAATGAAAAAACAATCGTAATGATAATAAATAGTGTTAAAACTGATTGTAATAAACGTTTACCTATATACCTCAGCATCATTTCATCCTCCTTCTTCAGAAAGACAGAAGGAGATGCCGACTTCTTTATTTCGGTATCTCCTTCATAAATACGAACCGTTTTTGACTTTTTCTTGAATGTAGCAAAGAACCTACTATTTTCTCCATCATCTATGCCCGATCGTTTCAACTATCCATATTTGGTCATTAATTGAAGTTTCACTTTATTTCGCTACTTTAGCTAACGCCTGCGCACGTTCCTGCTCCCATTTTGCTAAAGCTTCTTTAAACTCCTCGTTACTCATTGGTTTGTCTAAAACTCGCTGACCTTTAAATTTCTCGGCAGTCACACCAAATGGTGAATATTGAGCCTCAAATGGATTTAATTTAGAGGCAACATAGCCACTTCCTCCAACTGAATAAGGGATAACAAATGCCTCATCAATTAAGAAGGCTTCCGCTTTGGCAAATAATTCATAACGTTTTGCTGTATCAATCGTCTCATTTGCTTCGTCCACTAAGTTTTGATATTTTGATTTTCCGTTTGCTTCTGTATATCCTTCAGCTAGCTCCGGTTTATTATAAGTACCGCCTGCAGTGAATGGATCCGTATACGTTGATGGGTCGGCATAGTCTGGACCCCAGTTTGCTTCAAGAAAAGCAAATTTACCAGGTTTACGAACCTCTGATAAAAAGCCTGTAGATGGTCCTGCCTCAATGATAATATCTACATAATCAGTACCTAATAGTTTTTCAATCTGCTGTTCAACGACTTGTGAACGATTGGCCCAATCTGGACCACCTGCGTTATAAGGCATCAATACTTTTACTGGGAAAGTTACTTTTCCTTCTAGAGCTTTTTTCGCTTTTTCCTTGTATTCCAAAGCCTTCTCTTTGTTGAAAGAGTCATTATTTGTACTATCAGCTAATGGTGCTAACTGTGTATAGTCAACCCCCTCCACATTGACAAAGTTTTTAGGAGTGATCGTGTTGCTAAGCAAATCTTTTGGATGATAAGGTTCTAAAGTTAGCATTGCAGATTGACGGTCGAGTGCATGGAATAGAGATTTTCGGAAATCTTTATTATTGACCGCTTTCTTCCAATTTTCAGGCTCATATTCCGCATCAAATTGCGGGTTAAAGTTTAATGCATAGAAATACGTATAGAAGTTATTTTGCGTTTGACGAATTTGTGATTTTTTCTTATCATCTTTAAACCACTCATCAATAATAGAAGTTGGAATACTCGCTGAATCGACTTCTCCTCGTAAAAACAATTCTGGTTCTACTGTAGCCGCTTCTTTATTGTATTTATAACGAATACGATCAATCAGAACATGGTCTTTATCCCAATACGTATCGTTTTTCACAAGTACTCGCTCATTTTGCGGTTCAAATTTATCTAAAATATACGATCCGTTATAAAGGAAATTTTCACGAGTTGTACCAAAACTATCACCTTTTTCTGCTATAAACTTACCATTAACCGGGAAGAAGCAGACATAGTTCAACATAGAAAGGAAGTAAGGTGTTGGCTTTTCTAAAGTATATTCTACTGTATGTTTATCTATCGCCTTTATGCCAACCTTTGAAAAATCTGTCATATCACCGTTATAGAAGGCTTCTCCATTTTTCACGACTGTAGCAATCCAAGCTGTTGATGATTCGTTTTTTGCATCAAGGACATAATGTAAGCCATCTACAAAATCTTGAGCAACAACATCCGCATACTCTTTTCCATCATGAGTGACCCATTTTGCATCGTCACGTAGCTTGAACGTCCAAACTGTAGCATCGTCATTTGATGCCCATTCTTTGGCTACGCTTGGTTGTACAACGCCATACTTATCATACTCAATTAATCCATCAATCAAGTTCGCCGCCACAGCAAACTCATTGGTTTCAGAGGTCTTTAAGTAATTTAACGTTTTTATTTCCCCCGAATAAACAACGCGATACTCTGATTTTTTTTCACTTGAAGAATCATCACTACATGCTGCACAAATCATTACAACAAGACACACGAAAAGCAGCCAATACCTTTTCCTCATAAGCATCCCCTTAGTAATCTTATTTATCTACATAAAGTGACAGTTAAAAATCTCACTATAGCGGAACAAAAAAAGTGAGAGATTAACTATCCATTAAGCCGTCAGTAGGGGGACGAACCCTCCCTGATTAAAGCAACACTTTATTACGAAAATCCTAACCCAACTGCATTCGTCATCCTAATTCGATCATTTTCAAATATAGGTCCATCAACAATAGGATCTTTCAAACATAAACTAGGACCGTCTAAATCTACCATCGTGATATTTTTCTGTGATGCGGCAAAGTGAGCAGCGGCACTAACGCTAATTTTCGTCTCTAGCATACAACCAATCATGCATGGTATGTCGTTCGCCTCCGCAATGTGGCAAATTTTCTGCGCTTGATAAATGCCTCCTGTTTTCATGAGCTTAATATTAATCAAATCTGCAGCTCGCTTTTCGATAATTGTATAGGCATCTTTTGCAGAGAAAACACTTTCATCTGCCAAAATATTTGTCAATGTATTGGCCGTTACAAATTGCATCCCTCCTAAATCATGGCAATGAACAGGCTGCTCAACCAATTCAACATTTGCACCAGCATCTTCAAGTGCACCAATAATTTGTACAGCTTGCTTCGGTGTCCAGCCCTGATTCGCGTCAACCCGTAATGTTATGGCGTGTCCAACTGCATCACGAATAGCAACAACTCGCTCTACATCATCTGCTGGATCTTTCCCCACCTTAATCTTTAAAATTTGAAAACCACGCTGTACGGCGGCTATACTATCCTTCACCATTTCTTCAGCATCATTTACACTTATCGTAATATCTGTTATTAATTCTTTCCTATAGCCCCCTAATAATTTATACAGAGGTGTTTGATAGTGTTTTGCAAATAAATCATAAATTGCCATATCTACCGCAGCTTTTGCACTAGTGTTTTGATAAATACTGTTGTCAATGCGCTCCATGATTTCCGTTAATTCTTCAATATCCATTCCGATAATGGCTGGCTTAATATACTCTTCTATAGCGTGAGAAATAGACCCTAGTGTTTCGCCAGTAATAGCTGCAGTCGGTGCCGCTTCACCGATGCCTATTTGCCCATCATCAGCGTGAACATAGACGGCAATGTTGTGAATGCTATGAACTGTTCTTAAAGCTGTTTTAAACGGTGTTATTAGCGGTGCCTCTACCTTCCCCACGACAATATTTTTAATTTTCATCCATTCACCTACCTTTAAGTTACTTATGTTAAGAACTGTAAAAGTCGAAGCACCTCATAAAAATCACCCGTTACGAATTCCACTGTATTATGTGGTTTAAACGTAGCATTCGGATAGAAAGAATTTCGATATGCTCGTGTATGATCACGATAAATGATTTCCACTACAAAGCGCTCTGGTAATGTCACTTGTAAATCTTCACGTGCCACCTTCATCGAATCCTCAACAAGTCGTTTCGTTTCCATAATCGTCAGCTGTGGACTCACGCTAATGGTCGCATTTCCTATCCCTTCTTTCGTGGCAAATGTGATGATGCTATCATTAATAGATTGAATTTCCTCTGTTAACCCCACATCTCCACTGACAAACGAAACGGGAACACCATGTAAAGCAGCCGCGTACGTATTAATTAAAAATTCACTTGCATATTCACCATTAATTTTCACATCAGCAAAAACACAAAGCGTATGTGCTAAAGGGTTACGCGCGCTTCCTCCTTTACTGTGATAGCCAATAAAAATGGCGCGATCAAAGCTCTTATCAAGTCCTGCAACCATACACATCGGGTCATATGTCCACCCACGAATAACCTTGCAATTTACTGGTAGATTAGAAATATCAAGATTACGTGCTGAATCATGAGCATCCTTTAATAAAATTTCTGTCGCTCCACCAAGAATAGCCCCCTCTATAGCGGCTTCTACTTCCTTTGTCATTTGCTTTTGGAAAAACTGATAATCTGGCGCGTTTAGCTCCGTCTCACTCCAAGCTGTTGTGCCAGTAATCCCTTCAATATCTGCACTAATATAGACCTTCATAGCAATCGAAACTCCTTTACTTTATTGTCTTGAATTTTTGCTTCCACAGCTCCATAACTAGCTTCTTGTGCACCTACACGTCCGGCCCATGAAACATTATTAAAATCGTAATGCCACCATTCCTCCGAATAATTCGTAAACCCAACCATTGTCATACAGTTAAATAGAAGACGTCGATGAACACAGGCTTCCCAATCTTCCTCTGGATGTTGTTCAAAATAACGTGTCGCAAACTTTTCACTGATTTCATCAAAAGCCGTACCTAAATTTAAAGCGTTACCATCTAAATCACCTAGTGTCACATCAATCGCTCCACCTGTTAAATGAGGAGCAAGATGAGCATGTTCAATGCTAGGAAACGCAACATACTTTCTCGTTTCTCTTTCAATCTCTTGCTCAGTAAAATGCGGAAAACTCTGTGCGATTTGCTTTGAAAAACTCGTAAACAAAAATTGCTGCACTTGGAACGGCCGATAGCCATCATATAAAATAAGGCTATAATTTTTAGACAATAATAATAGCGCTTGTGTTAATCGCTCATACACACCCTGACGTACATAAATCGCTTGTAAATTGTTTGGTATTTTTTGATGATAGTAAATGGGATTAACAAAAATCCTCGAATGTTCTTCTCCGGTTTGAATGAATGGCTCTCCATTTTCACGAATTGCTGGCGTTGAGTCCCTCATTGAAGTTTTATTTACTTCAATGGGATAAAAAATAGCGTCATGTATAGTACACACCTCCACTTTCAGATTTCGATAAATTTTTGGATAATTCAGTTTTTAATGAATGTATCATACCTTATATTTATTGACTAGATAAAAACAGAAATATTACAGAGTACTAGCTATTCTCTGCGTTTCAATCAACATTCATCAATTAATTTATGCAAGAAGTCGAACGACAATGTTTCTTCACCTATTAGGAATTTTATTCACAAATGGGATAGAAGATTACCGAAAGATAATAAAAAATGGCGAATTAAACTCAGACTTATTCGGTTATAAAAAACCTCCATTTTGATATTGATCAAAATGGAGGTAAACTCTTCTAGATATTTCTAGTAAACAGGCGAACTAAATGTATTTTTATTTTATTTCACGCACTAAGATGACGTTTCATTTACTGAAGAACGAATATGACATTGAATAATTTTATTATTAAACCTTCTTGCTGGATATAAAGTTAAAATTGATAAGCTTCAACTTTATGTTCATTTCGACCTATTGTAGTCTGTGCCTGTGAAAGTGAATTTAAAATGGCTTCCTCGGTTGCTTCTGCAGCTGCTGCAAATAATTGATTCATAATAGGATGATCTTCACGTAGTTGTATACGTGTTTCGACGAGCTGATCTGATTGATGAGCGATACGATGTGCTGTTGTAAAGCCAATGACTATATCTCCACTGCCATGTGGAAAGTGACTGCCTGTACGTCCAAGACCAATGCCACAGCGTTTAATGACACGTGTCAATTGACGATTACTAAGCGGGGCATCTGTGGCAAGTACGATAATAATGGAGCCATCTGTTGGAGATAATGTCGATTCGCTATGACCGTTAGTAGCAACATATTGGTGTGCTAAAAACTCAGAGCTTTGCCCAAAATTACTGAGGACCATACAGCCTACCATATAGTTCGTTGACCCATGTATCACAATTCGAGAAGATGAGCCAATCCCACCTTTATAGCCAAAGCACATCATTCCTTTTCCAGCACCAACTGCCCCTTCCTCTGCAGTTTCAGTTGATGCCTTGCGAATCGCTTCCAAGGCATGCTCAGGTGTAATGGGACATTCCCGAATAGAATTTAAATAACTATCGTTACATTCCCCAACAACGATATTAATAGTTCCTGTTGAAAGACCTATTTCACTATTCATATCTAGCATAAATTGCAGCGTTCCCTGTGTTACAGCTGGAACGCCAAATGTATTCGTTAACATAATTGGTGATTCAATAACCCCAAGCTCATTTACCTGCACGAGCCCAGTCGTTTTTCCAAAACCGTTTAACACATAGCTTGCAGCAGTAACCTTTTGCTGAAATATATTACCTTCATGCGGTAAAATCGCAGTTACTCCTGTACAAGCATGCGCGCCGTCTTGATTCATTTTCTCATCAAGTGTTACATGCCCTACACGCACGCCAGCTACATCAGTAATACAATTTTTCTCACCAGTAGATAATGTGCCAATGACGATTCCCATTTCTCGTACTTTTTTTGGCATATTAGTCCTCCTTATGAATCGCCAAATTTACAGCAGCCTGTGCATGTAAAACTGTTGTATCAAAAATAGGTACGTTCACATCTTCTTGTTTAATAAGTAATCCAATCTCTGTACAGCCTAATATAATGCCTTGTGCGCCTGCTTGCACAAGATTCTCTATCACCTGTAAATAATAGTCCTTCGATACTTGTTCAATTCGACCCAAGCATAATTCTTCATAGATGATACGATTGACCTCAGCGCGCTCCTCAGCTAGCGGAACAAGCACTTCAATGCCAAATCCCTCTATTCTAGCTCGATAGAAATCTTGCTCCATCGTATACTTTGTTCCAAGAAGGGCCACTTTCTGTAAACTAGCTTTTTCTATTTGATTTGCTGTCGCATCAGCTATATGTAAAATTGGAATGGTGATTTTTGCCTTTATGATATCAATAACCTTGTGCATTGTATTTGTACAAATAACAATAAAATCTGCCCCTGCACTCTCCAGAGATTGCGCTGCCTCTGCAAGAACTTGCCCAGCCTTTTCCCACGCTCCCTCAGCTTGATAATGCTCAATTTCTTGAAAATCTACACTATATAAAATACATTTTGCTGAATGCAAGCCTCCTAATTGCTGCTTTACCTCTTCATTCATCAGACGATAATACTCTGCAGAAGACTCCCAACTCATACCGCCAATCATACCAATTGTTTTCACGCATACTCCTCCTTTAATTTTACTACTATATAATCATTCTATCTTAAATAAGGAAATTTTCAAAAAGTTTTTAAACCTCTCTTTTCAAAATAGCCACTATCTAATTAATAAGATGGGTATAGAAGCAACAACAACATTTATACTAATAAAAAAGTAAATACCATCCTTAAAATCAATGCATAAAGGATACACAAAGTCAATTAAATCACTAATGATTAATACAACGATAGATGGAAACTTAGGGAATAAAAAAGTGACAATTCTTGCAACTATGCTAATCATCATATCCATCAGCAGAAAATGCCAATATAAAAATAAAATAACATACGTAACCTCCTTTTATTACAACATCCATTTTTCTTTTGCATCATTATATTATTTTCTCGCTGTAAAGTTTCGACAAATGGTACATCACCATAATCTTTTTCTATTCTAAGTATAAGTAAGTCCTTCGCTGTACTTGCAGTTGAACTAGATATTTCAACTATTGGAAAAATATTTAGTAATAAAATCGTTTTCTAAAATTCAGTATTTTCAAAAAGTGGATATATTACAAAAAAACAGTGTAAACTGAAGCGTATTGAGATTGGAGGTAAACAAAATGGAATGGATATCGAATATTGTAAATGAGACTAATAGTATTTTATGGACATATTTCATTATCACATTATTATTAGCTGCAGGGTTTTATTTTTCCTTTGGCACAAAGTTTGTTCAAATTCGACTTTTCCCTGAAATGTTTCGTTTAATAGTGGAAAAAAGAGATGGAGACTCAGGTGTTTCTCCGTTCCAAGCCTTCACGATTAGCGCAGCATCGCGTGTAGGTACTGGGAATATTACAGGCGTTGCATTAGCAATCGGAGTAGGTGGACCAGGAGCAGTATTTTGGATGTGGATTATCGCCGTATTAGGAATGGCGACTGCCTTTATTGAAAGTACGCTTGCACAGGTGTACAAAGTAAAGGATGGCGATACGTTCCGTGGTGGACCAGCCTATTATATGGAAAAAGCATTAGGCCAACGAAAATTAGGGATCATTTTTAGTATTCTTTTAACGTTAAGCTTTGGCTTTATTTTTAATGCTGTACAATCGAATACGATTGCCACTTCTGTTGGTGAGGCATTCCATATTAAACCTTATATCATTGGTATTATGTTAGTTGTGTTAACGGCCATGATTATTTTTGGTGGCGTACATAGAATTGTAAAAGTTACGCAAGTACTTGTACCCGTGATGGCAGTTTTCTATTTAGCTGTAGCCCTTTTTGTTGTTGTGACAAATCTGTCTGAAATACCTGCCGTTTTCAAGCTGATTTTCACAGAAGCGTTTGGTCTTCAAGAAGCAGCTGGTGGAGCAATCGGAACTGCTATTATGCAGGGCGTACGCCGTGGTTTATTTTCAAATGAAGCCGGTATAGGTAGTGTTCCTAATGCCGCAGCTACAGCAAATACATCACACCCTGCAAAGCAAGGATTAGTGCAAAGCTTAGGTGTATTCTTTGATACAATTATGATTTGTTCTGCAACAGCGTTTATCATTATTTTAGCGGGTCTATATAATACAGGTGAAAGCGATGGAATTATTCTTACACAAAATTCCTTAGCTGTACATGTAGGTTCATGGGCTCCTTACTTTATCGCTATTGCTATTATTTTCTTTGCCTTTAGCTCCATCGTAGGAAATTACTATTACGGTGAATCTAATATTGAGTTTATGAATGCGCATAAAGGCTGGATGTTTGGCTACCGTATTTTAGTTCTTGTTATGGTGATGTTTGGTTCTCTTGCACAAGTACAGCTTGTTTGGAACTTAGCCGATCTGTTCATGGGACTAATGGCTATAATCAATATTACAATCATTATATTACTTGGTAAAATTGCCTTCCTCGTGTTAGACGACTTTACAAAGCAAAAGAAAAACGGCAAAAACCCTGTATTTTATGCAAAATCAATCCCAACATTGAAAAATACTGATTGCTGGGAAGAAGATCGATAATTATTGACAAACGCCATTCCTCTTTTGAGGAATGGCGTTTTTTGTTATGTCTGATACTAATCAATTATGTCTCGGTATAATGCCGTCCAGAATCGCCTGCAAATGTTTTTTGCGCGAAAGCGTAGTGCTATCGCAGCGGCAACAACGTGTTTTGTGCAAAAGCGAAGCAGCAGCGGCAACAACACCGAGGTTGGTCACTCAGGCATTTTCACAGGATGTGAAGTTTTAGCCTGAGTTCCTTTATTTCAGCGGGTGTTTGGACACCCCGCATTCATCTCACCACATATTTAGGTGGAAGACTTTTGTAACTGTCGTTTCACTTATGTTACAAAAGCCAATTTGCTGAAAGAAGTTAATATTTAAATTGACTAATTAGCTGCTTTAGCTCATCTGCCATATGCGCAAGAGCTTGTGCAGAAGCATTAATTTCTTCCATTGAAGCTAATTGTTCCTCTGTAGATGCTGCAACGTCCTCTGAAGCAGTTGCATTTCCTTGTGCAGAGAATGCTAGATCCTCCGTAACAGCTGTCACCTCTTGTACACTTGCTGACATTTGTTCAGATGCAGAAGATACTTCTTCCATTTTAGGAGTAATTTTATCCATACTCGACTTAATCACTTGGAACTTCGTGATAGCTTCGTCTGATACATGTAGTCCATTTTGAACATCCTCTGTAACTTTTGCCATGATGTTTACGGATTGTTCGGTTTCTAACTGGATGCCATGGATTAACTCGAAAATTTGTTGTGCAGATTTCTGTGATTGCTCCGCCAACTTTCTAACTTCATCAGCAACAACTGCAAAGCCTTTTCCGTGCTCTCCTGCTCTTGCTGCCTCAATTGCTGCATTAAGAGCCAGTAAGTTCGTTTGATCTGCAATGCTTGTAATAACATCTAAAATAGACGTAATTTGCTTAGAGCGTTCATGTAATGTTTGAATTTTCGTATTTGAATCGGTCACTGATAAATGGATAGAATGCATTTGATCTTTTGTATCTCGAACTGCCTTTCCACCTTCATCTGCCTGTAGCGTTGCATGCTGTGAGAGATCCGTCACGGTAGAAGAGATCTCCGCGATATGAAGAATAACCTTCGAAAGCTCCTGTAACGATTCTGCATTCTTATTGGCACTCGTCGTTTGCGTATCAGCGCTCGTCGCAACATCTTGAATCGAGATGGCCACTTTTTCTGTAGCAATGCTCGTTTGGTTAGCATTGGCTGTTAACTCTTCTGCAGACGAAGCTACCTCTTCGGCATTTTGTTCAATTTTTTGAATAAGAGTTCTTAAACTGTCTTGCATATCGTTAAAGGCTTGTCCTAGCTGTCCAATCTCGTCATGAGATTTTACCGTCACTTTTTCAGTTAAATCACCCTTACTTATCGTTACTGCACTATCCTTAAGCGCTTTAATCGGTTTTATAATTGCCTTCATGACAAAGAAGAATACAATCCCACTGATTACAATTGCAGCGATTAGTACAAGAAACGTTTTATACAAAATAGATGATGCTGATTGGTCAATTTCCTTCGCAAAAATTGTCCCTGTGATTTTCCAATTTGTCAGTTCATTCGTTGTAAAGAACAGAGTTCGGTCATCACCGTCAAAGACATAATCATACGTGCCAGATTTGCTGTCGTACATTTTGTCAATGAAGCTTTCTTTTATTTCGCTACCCGGTTCAATAGTAGGATGTGAAATAACCAATTTATCTTCATCAAAAATAGAAGGATATCCATTTTTTCCGATACTAATAGAACTAGATATTTTTTGAAGATTTGTCAATTTTATATCAATAGCAACTACCCCAGATTGATCTTTTACCTGACGAGCAATGGTTACGACCATATCTCCAGTACCAGCATCAATATAAGGTTTCGTAATTAAAACTTCTCCCTTTAATGCTGTAGCCTTTTTATACCAGTCTCGTTCCAAAAGATTATAATCAGCGCTATTCGATTTTGGTTCTAGAAATAATGAGCCCTCATTTGATCCAAGATAAATGCTCAGAACATCCGGATGTAGCTTTATATATTGTTGAAATTTCGTATGTACTGCTGATCCCTGCTGATCATACATAGAAGAATCTATTTCCTCGCTAAACACATTGATGTCGTTTTCTTTTTCACTAATTGTTTTATCGATTAACGTATTTAAAATATTTACACTTTCATTCGCACTAAAAAGTATTTCTTCTTTTATCGAATTTTTTGCTGAAAGATACGATAAGCTTCCTACAGAAATAACTGGGATTAGTAAGATAAGAGCAAATAATGTGTAGAGCTTACCCTTAAAGCTTCCAAATAATCGTTTCATGCAATAGCTCTCCTTTTGTTTTCACAAGTTTTTAAAATATGTTTTATCCGATTCAGTTTCAAAAAAGAAAACCGCCTCGGTTCGCAACCTTCCCTTCTTATCGATTAAATTTTCTTCCTATGCTTTTATCGGACGAAATACTTAAATTCAAACCCCTTTTTTCATTTTTTTGATTTTCTTAACATAATTCTTCTATTCTTGACACAACTTCAATATGTAGCGAAACACAAAACCCCTATGTATCACGTTTTAACTATGATACATAGGGGCTATTGTTGTTAGTATTTAAAGGCTTGAATCGATTCTTGTAGGTCAACCGCCATTTTTGCCAAATGTGTAGAGGCCGCTGCTACTTCTTCCATTGCTGCATTTTGTTCCTCAGAGGATGCCGCAACACTTTGAACATTGCTACTTGATTCCATAGATACTTCGCTAATGTAGTCGATTTCTTTTACAAGTTTTTCGATATCTTGATGGATCATTCGAATAGCTGCTGTAACTGATTCGGTTTGTGCTTGCACATCATTAATGGCATTGTCAATTTGCATGAAATTATCTCTTGCCACATTTACTTTTTCACGACCGACTTTTACAGAATCATTACTATTGATCATGTCTTCCTCGATTATTCTTGTATCCTCAGTAATTTGCACAACAACCTTTTCAATATCTACTGCTGCTAAATTCGATTCATCTGCTAGCTTTCGCACCTCTTCTGCCACTACGGCAAAACCCTTGCCATGCTCACCGCTTCGTGCTGCTTCTATAGAGGCGTTGATAGCCAATAGATTTGTTTGGGTAGCTATATTTTTAATAACATTGACTGCTGAGACGATTGCTGCAGTATTTTCATCTAAGTCTTTAACACGTGTACTTAGCGCTGCTGAATTTCCCGCAATTTCATTCATCTGTTCAATGACATTACGAACTGAGGAACGTCCTATGCTAGCCATATTTTTAGTTTCTACTGTTGCATCGTTTACATGATCAATACTCGTTGATATGTCATTCATTTTTTTCAAAATATGGGAGGATAAGTTACGTACATCACCTGTCAATGTATCCTGTTCTTCAATACCATGGGCAATATCTTGAATCGATTCTGAGACAACTTCTGTTGCCTGTGTCACTTCCATACTACTCGCTGTGAGCTGCTCGGAAGTTGCTGCTACTTGTTCAGATGAATTAGCGACATGCTTCATAGTATGACTAAGCTTTTCTGACATCGAATTAAACGAAGCTGCCAGCTGCGCAAACTCATCTTTTGTTTTAAATTGCAGGTGCGTTTGTAAATTGCCTTTTGAGAATTTGTCCATTTCTACTACAGTTTGTTGAATATTTTTAGCGACTCTACGACCAAAAGATGTCGTAATAATAATGCTTATAAGCAAGGAAACAATTGCTAATATGGCAATTTCTTTGCCACTGTTGTCGCCTTTTTGCTTTGTCGCCTCTATACGCGCCTGCATTTCATCCTGCTGAGCCGTTGCCATCGTTTTTCCAAACTCCACAAGCTTTAGAGAGCCTTTCCCTAAAATCGGTAATGCCAACTGCTGTGCTTGCCGTTTTTCCCCACTTTGAAAAAGCGGTACAATTTGTTCATCTATTGGCTTTTCCCATTCCTCTAACTGCCTTAAAAACTGTTCAAAGTCCTTATTTTTATGTCCGAGTTCTTCAAGACGATGAATAGATTTATGTAAAGTATCTCTTATTTCGAGATGATTATTGAGCATGTCTTCTTTACCATATAATATATACCCCCGAATAGCGGCGTTTGCCCGAACCGTTTGGAAGGAAATATCATTATACAAATTGATTAATTCCGTCTTTTTTTCGATTTCCACAAGTGTTTGTTTATTATCATTTAAAAAATATATTGCAATACTAGTAATTAGTAAAAGAAAGACTAAAACTATACCAAAAGAAAATTGCAGTTTTCGTTCTACCGTTGATTTCATACGACTCCCTCTATCCCCCTCTAAACGTTAATCCACTTAAAGTATAGACTAAATTTACCTATCCCCCTATAATAAGTGCGTCTTTTATCATAAATTAACACAAAAATTTTACAAAAATAAAACATATCACCAAATGCCTTGACTTCTCTAAATTCTAAACAGCAGTTTCAAAGCACGCCCCTATTTATGGGGGTTTTTTAGCACCCACTAAAATTTGAGTTACCATTTCATCGGGCGCCCCCAGGATTCTTTGCTCTGCGCGAAAGCGAAGCGTCAGCACAAAGCTACCAGTCGTAACGGAAGTCACCCCCCTCGTTATGGAACTGATCAATATTTTTGAAAATATCCTATTCTACCGGTTTTAAGAAAAAACATTCACTACGCTTCTGTTATCTAATTGGTCCAACAATTTTAGGTATACTATAATAATAGAAAATGAGTAAGCCAGATTTGTATGTGAGTTTAGTAGTAGGCTCTAATTGTTATGTCGAATCTCTTGCATTACGCTCAGTACTTGAGTCATTTGGTGTTCGAGTAACACTTCATTTAATAGGAAGACCAAATGATTTTATTGATGTTTTATCAGGGGAAGATTTGAATGATCAAATAGATTATTTAATTTTAAACTTTCACGGGATGAAGGACGCTTTTGCATGCCAGAGCTAGGCCCAGAAATTTATGAGTTAAATGAACCTAGAGATGAATTTTTCGGTCCTCAAGAGATCTCGAATTATTGTAAATTAAAAGATGTGAAGGTTATTGCCTCTGGCTGTACTCAGGTGAAAAACAGCTAGCAAATGCATTTTTAAAAAGTGGTTGCCATTCATATTTAGGCCCGAATGATTATATAGATGGGAATGCAAATTTAATGTTTCTTATAAGATTTATGTACGAAATCATTGCCAATAAGCGAACACAGCAGGAAGCCATAGAACTCGCAAAATCGATTGACGTGGAGACTTTAAAGTATCAGCTTTATTTTGCATAGAAGATAAACCCGAAAAAAATCGTAGCCTATGCTACGATTTTCTTAATTATCGTTGATGTTTTTTTACCATAGACTCTGTAAAAATCTGAGATTGCCCCTTTGGAATACTTAATGTTTGCCAATCAGAGCCCTTTAGTTGTTTAGCGATGTAAACGATTTGACCGACATGTTGTGAATAGTGGGACATTTGTCTTTCGATAGCGTCTATCACGGAATGCCGTTCTCCTCTTATCGTTACAAATCTTTGTAAATCAGTTTCTTTTAATCCTAGTAAAGCATCTAAAAATACTTGCCAGCCCTTTTCCCATACCATCATAATCTCTTCTTTTGTCTGAAGGCTATCGTTAAATTCATCGTCACGATTTCTCGTTTCTTTCTCACCATCTGTCGTTAGAAAGTCAGTCCATCTCGATATCATATTACCGCTAACATGTTTTACGATAACGGCGATGCTATTGGATTCTTTATTAAAAGCCCAATGCAGTTGTTCATTATCCAATTGTAAGAGTGTTTTATCACCTTGTTCTTTCACACTTTTAAACCTTTTCTGAACAACGTTTAAGTAAGTCTGCCCCATGCTCATTCATGAACGCCCCCTTTGTATGTCCATTAGCTGCTATAAATATTTTATATCAAACAAAATCTTTCCCTCATTCTACACTATAAACGAGGCTAAAGTTATAAAGGTTTAAATTTGAACCAAAAAAACCGTCTCTTCATACTATTGAGACGGTTTCCTTCTATCCATTATAAATTTTCATCAATATATGTTTCTATATCTGATGCAATTGTGTCAATAGGGACATCCTCGGCATTATCTGCAAATCCAGAATACATTTTTACAATTTTGCCATCTTTATCTACTAAGAAAAATTGATTTCCGTGTATCACTTGATCGGTCTTAGGATCATCTTTCACCCATATTTTAGTTGATTTTATAGCGAACTGCTCGATATATTTTTGTGAATATCCAGTAAGAAGATTCCATTTTGATTCATCCGAAACATTATATTTGCCTAAATAATTAGCTAATATTTCAGGCTTATCTACATCAGGATCAATTGAAAACGCAACAATATTATAATCTTCCACACCTTTTTTCTTCAGCTTTTCTTGAACTTGCGTCATATTAAAGGTCATTGGTGGACAAATTGATGTACAATTTGTGAAAATATACATACCAATCCATGGTTTCCCTTTTAAACTCTCTAAAGAAACTTTTTCTCCGCGTTGATTGATATGTTCAAAATCCGGTAACTCCAAGCTATAATCTGCTTTAAATTTTGTATTTCCACACGCACTGAGCACTGCAGCTAATGCAAAAAGTAGAACAAGCCCAATTATTTTATTTCTCATCTTTAACACGCTCCCTACTAACACTATCCCCATCCTATCGTACGATGTAAATATTGGCAAGGACACTCAAGTGACAGCTTTCGTACATCTTTGTGAAATCGATTTCACTTTAAGGAAACAAGTGCATCATGAATTGCATCTAATTTAACTTCTACTCGATGTAGTAAATAAAACGACACTAAGATAGGAAAACCGATATCCGATATCATGTTTAACCACTGTTCCATGTGGCCCCTCCTTTACTAAGCTTATAATAAATACTATTGCTAAAATGGTCCTTGCAGAAAATTCCGCAAAGACCATTTCATGACTATTCGATCCCTAATTCAAATTCTCTTACTTGTCGATCAACGATGCGAGCCCCAGTCATTGCCACCAAAGCACTAGCTTGTCTATCAAAAACATTTTTAACGATGATCGTTTGCATGACCTGTTGAATTTCCTCCGCTGTTACATTTGGCTTCGGTGTATCAATCGCAATCGTAGTCGTTTTCCCTGCTGCTGTCTCGAATTGCAGCTCTAAAACTTGTGTCATTGCTTTCCCCCCCTTAGGATAAATCTGTTGTTTCTTGTTTTAAAATGCTATCTAGTGCGTGTGAAGATAGACTTGCAATGGCCTTTGCTACGTCTACTAAATCCTCTGCTGTATGCGAGCCGTTTAAATTGCGGTACGATTTAATTGTAAACACGGGCTCGTTTTGTGCATTCTGTCCAGTGATATACTTCAAGCGCAATGTAGCACCTATGAAATTGACTTTTACCATGAGCGTCACCTCCTTTACACAATATATACTGACTTATTGCTAAAAAAGGGACATTTAGGATGGATTTTTTTCTGCAAGCTTTTATAATAGAGTAAGAGAAGGCAAAGAGGTGAACGATTTGTTAACTGGTTGGTTTTTATGGTTTATCCTATTTTGGGTAGTTGTGCTTATTTCGTTTATGGCGATAGGCGGATTTTTCATGTTCCGCAAATTTTTAAAGGCATTACCGAAACAGGACGGTAAATCTGATTTAGATTGGCAAGAGTATTATTTAGATAAAACGATTCATTTATGGGGACAACCTGAGAAGGAGCTTTTATATGAACTTGTAAGCCCTGTACCTGAGCTATTTCGACAAGTAGCAAAGGAAAAAATTGCTGGGAAAATTGGCGAACTAGCTTTAGAAGAAAAAGCACCTGCCATTAACCAAGATTTAATTATTCGTGGCTATATCCAAGCAACGCCAAAGCGCGACCATAAATTTTTACGTAAAAAGTTAGATGAAATGCAAATTGACATCGCTCCATATGAACATTTGTTTGATTAATGGTACGCTGCACAATGATTTGTGCAGCGTTTTTACTGACTTTAGATAAGTTTCATCATATATTCTCTACTAGTACAGGGGGAGTCAATCCATCACTCTGAGTTCTTACCCTCACTCTTTTTTCCGTCGCCTTTGTCTTCATTCCGTCATTCGAACGACGCTTTCTGTCGCTTTGCCAAGCCTCTCAATCGCTCGAATTGCTCTATCCATCAGCCAAACTGCGCGCAACAAAAAAACTACACTAGATGAAATCTCTAGTGTAGTCTTCCCATTAAATATTCTTCAGCGGAATTGTTTTTTTGATTTTAATAAATTGAATAAGCATTGCGATTCGCCAAGGAAGTAACATAGCGAACGCTAAAATCCAAAACATTCCTGCTAACTCACCAACGTCAATGGAGCTACTTAATATCATTTTTGCAATTACACGGAATACTAATAGTCCGATTAATATAAAAACGAATGCTTTTGAACGCTTTAAATAAATATCTTGGCCTTTTACTTCAAATTTAGAAGTGGCAATTAAGATTGTTGAGAACACCATTCCGACTGCTGCCGCTTCAAGGATTTGCATAGGTGGTACTCGAAATTGTTCAAATAAAAACATTAACGCACCTGAAGACATTGCAATAGGTGGAATGATAATTTTCTTCTCATTTGTCGGTTTCTTAGATGCTCGCATACGAATAACCATGACAAAGGTACCCATAAAAATGGCCATTATGGTTGAACCTATTACATAATATTGAGAAGGGATATTGTCAAACATAAAATTTCCTCCTCCAATGTCATTAACAATTTTGTCCAAGTAATTGATCAACTACAGCCTTTAATCTTTCTGGCTCGAAAGGTTTTGTCATAAAATCCTTTGCGCCACTTTCAATTGCTTCCACGATTAACTTCTGTTGTCCTAAAGCTGTAATCATAATTATTTTTGCATCTGGAAATTCGGGGATGATTTCTTTTACTGCTTCTATACCTGTCATAACGGGCATCGTTACATCCATCGTTACTAAATCTGGTTGTAACTCACGATACATCGCCACAGCTTCTTTACCATTTCCTGCATTGCCGACTACCTCATAACCCCATTCAGAAAACATATTACTGATTGCAACACGCATAAAGAGCGTATCATCCACTACTAAAACTGTAGGCACATGTTCATCTCCCTCACGTTATAGTACAGTATGGCTTCTTTAGTTTAGCAGATTAGAAGCCTGTAAATCCACCAAAAATAGGCTGTAAAATGCGTGTTAAATACGATAAACCGTCGAAGAATAACATTACACCAACGACAATCATAATATAACCGCCGATTTTCACAATTTTTTGGCTATGTGTACGAATCCAAGTCATACGTGCTATAAAGAAAGATAACACGAAAAACGGAATCGCAAAGCCTAAATAATAAGCTAACATATAGCTAATGCCTGCGCTTGGATTTGCACCAGCTAATGTAATAATCGATGCTAAAATTGGACCTGTACAAGGCGTCCAACCAGCCGCAAATGCTATTCCGATTAATACTGATCCCAAATAACCAGAAGGTCGGTTTTTAAATTGGAATTTTCGATCCTTCATTAAAAAGTCAATTTGTAGTAATCCCACAATCATTAAACCAAATACAACGATTAAGATGGCACCAACCTGACGTAATAATGTGTGATAATTAAGGAAGAACTTGGCGGCTAATGATGTTCCTAGTCCAATCATAATAAAGATAATTGAAAATCCTAGTAAAAAGAAGAGGGTATGCAAAACTGCACGCTTTTGCATCATACCTCGTTCCGATTTTAGCTCGTCTAACGACATACCTGTTATGTATGATAAAAATGCTGGATACAGCGGTAGGGTACATGGTGAAATAAAGCTTAAAAACCCTGCACCTAAAGCTAAAAATACGTTAATATCAGTTTCCATATTTTTCACTCGCTCCTTACAGTTACTGTTTCCATCGTACCAAAAATCACTGTAAATTGCGCCCTTCCTGTTTGTGAACGTTTCATGGCAAAAAGGTGTTGAAAAAGTGAAGTTCCATCATATTATCATACAAATTTAATTTTCAGACCTTATTAAATCAACGTGTATTTGCTAATGTACTTTTGCATTATGCGCTCCCCTTATATTATCTGTCAACAAAATTCGCCATAATTCTACACTTCAAATTTTGTCTCTTTGAGCATATCAAAAGACACTAGCAACAGAGCTTTTGCTGGGCTGTTGTAAAGCCGCCGTTACTTGCCGCTTGCAGAGTTGTAGTACCCTTTTTTATTTACTGTTAATAGTTCGTAAATTAACTTTCTTCATGTATAATTAAAAAACAATAGAGCAATTGATAGCGATAAATGAGGTGTAGTCCTTGGAATTAAGAAAAATTAAACCAAAAAAAATATATGAAGAAGTATCTGAAATCCTCTATGAAAAAATTAGAACTGGCGAACTGAAGCCTGGTGACCGACTTGATTCAGTAGAACAGCTTGCTGAACAATTACAAGTAAGCAGATCTGCCATTCGGGAAGCTCTTTCCGCTTTAAAAGCGATGGGGCTTATTGAAATTAAACAAGGCTCTGGTACATTTGTTAAAAGTAATCAATCCAATCAACTCGATTTCCCCTTATCAACCGCCATTTTAACAAATAAGCAAGATATCTCACATTTGTTAGAAGTACGTAAAATTATCGAAGTAGGCACTGCAGCTAGCGCAGCCATTCATCGAACAGAAGAAGACATACAGTCAATGATGCAAATTTTGGATGAGATGAAACGAGTACAAGGAGATGAAGAGCTAGGAGAAAAAGTGGATTTTCAATTTCACGCGGCCATTTCTGCAGCGTCTCAAAACCCCCTACTTACAACTATATTGGACCAGGTTTCAGGTTTAATGATCGCAACGATGAAAGAGACACGTCGAATTTGGTTGTACTCTAAAAAAATTACGAGCGAAAAGCTGTATGATGAACATTTGCAAATCTTCCTCGCGATTAAACAGCAAAATGAAGAGCTTGCAAAACATGCTATGGCTTCACATTTAAGTAATGTGGAAAAGGTCTTAATGCAATATTTTGAAACAACTAAATCTATGAAATAAGAAGCTGAGACAAAAGCGTTTCAGCCAACAAAAATACCGAACTATCCAATGAAACGCCCATGAAGTGCTTCGGAATAGTTCGGTTTTTCTAGTTATCGTGTTTTGTTAATTTAGAGATTATTCGGCCTTACGAAGGAACCATTTAGTTTGTCCCAGTCTCTTCGAATTTTTCGAAAATTAACAATAAACACCTTTTATTCATCTGAACAGTTGTAGTATTATAAAAACAATATATTTATTCACTAAGTCATCAGATGACCTGTTGATTAGTTATTTAGAGAATAATAGAGACAAAAAGGAGCGATTTTCATGAAAGTAACACTTTTTGCGACTTGTTTAGTTGATATGTTTCAAGGTGATGTAGGAAAAGCTGTTGTGGAAGTTCTAGAAAGGCTCGGCTGTGACCTAGATTTTCCTGAAAATCAAATTTGCTGTGGACAACCTGCCTATAATAGTGGCTACGTAAAAGACTCTAAAAATGCTATAAAAAAAATGATTACCGCCTTTGAACATGCCCAATATGTTGTCTCCCCTTCTGGTTCCTGCGCTTATATGTTTAAGGAATACCCAGAAGTGTTTAAGGGAGATCCAGTTTGGGAGCCAAAAGCGCAAGCATTGGCAGATAAAACATATGAATTTACTGAGTTTATTGTAGATATATTAAAGGTCGAAGATGTAGGAGCACATTTAGAGGGCAAGGCTACTTATCATACCTCCTGTCATATGACACGTCTACTCGGTGTTACAGATGCACCGTTTAAACTATTAAATCAAGTAAGAGGCTTACAGTATGTAGAACTCCCTGGAAAAGAAAGATGCTGTGGGTTTGGCGGAACATTTTCAGTAAAAATGGGCAATATTTCTGGAGAAATGGTCAATGAGAAAGTACAAAATGTTGAAGAAACGGGGGCAGACATTTTAATCGGTGCAGATGCTGGTTGCTTAATCAATATTGGTGGTCGAATTAATCGACAAGGTAAGCCAATTAAAGTCATGCATATTGCGGAAGTATTAAATTGTCACTAAGAGGGGGTAAAAGAAATGTCCATGAAAACAAGTGATGAACGCTTTAATCATCGTGTAACGGAAGAATTAGAAAATATGTTTATGCGCGGAGCTGTATCAAGCGCACAGGAGCGCCTACAAACACGTCGGCTACAACAAGCTGATGAGCTCGGACATTGGGAGGAATGGCGCTCTCACGGCGAAGAAATTCGAAAGCATGTGCTGGCGAACTTAGATTATTACTTATATCAGCTAAGTGAAAACGTCTCTAAAAGAGGTGGACATGTTTACTTTGCGCAAACAGCGAAAGAAGCGACAGACTATATTGAAAGTATCGCGAAAAAGAAGAATGCTGCTAAAATTGTAAAATCAAAATCTATGGTGACGGAGGAAATTGATTTAAACGCCGCTTTAGAAAAGCTCGGGTGTGAGGTCATTGAAACGGATCTTGGAGAGTACATTTTACAAGTAGATGATCATGAGCCACCCTCTCATATCATTGCTCCAGCTTTGCATAAAAATAAGGAACAGATTCGTGACATTTTTAAAGAAAAACAAGGTTATGAAAAAACCGAAAAGCCTGAAGAACTAGCTCTATATGTACGTGAAAAATTAAGAAATGATTATTTAACAGCAGACATTGGCATTACAGGCTGTAACTTTGCTATTGCGGAGAGCGGCTCGATTACACTCGTGACAAATGAAGGAAACGCAGATTTAGTAACAGCCTTACCGAAAACACAAATTACGGTAATGGGAATGGAAAGAATTGTGCCTACATTCGAAGAGATGGAAGTACTTGTAAGCTTATTAACAAGAAGCGCGGTTGGGCAAAAGCTAACAAGCTATATTACGACATTAACGGGGATCAAAGATGAAGGTGACACAGATGGACCAGAGGAATTCCATTTAGTCATTGTTGATAATGGACGTTCTGATATTTTAGGCAGTGAATTCCAGCCTATTTTACAATGTATACGCTGTGCAGCTTGTGTTAACGCATGTCCTGTTTATCGACATGTTGGCGGTCATGCTTATGGATCTATTTATTCTGGGCCAGTAGGTGTCGTTCTTTCACCATTATTAGGTGGCTATGAGGATTTTAAAGAGTTGCCATATGCCTCCACATTATGCGGTGCCTGCACAGATGCTTGTCCTGTCAAAATACCATTACATCAGCTTATTCATAGACATCGTCAAGTAATTGTCGAAAACGAAGGAAAGGCACCTGTATCGGAAAAGTTATTAATGAAGGCCTTTGGTCTAGGTGCTTCCTCCCCTGCCCTATATAAAATGGCGACAAAAATGGCTTCACCAGTGATGGCTCCATTTACAAGAGATCAGAAAATTTCTAATGGCCCAGGTCCACTAAAAGCATGGACGGAAGCAAGGGATTTTCCAGCCCCCAATAAAGATAATTTCCGTGACTGGTTTAAACACCGACAAAAAGGAGGCGATGAATAATGTCAGGTACAATTGAAAATAGAGATGTATTTTTAACGAAAATTGCCAAACAGCTTGGACGTGCACCAAAAACAGAAATCGTACGGCCTATATGGCAATATAACCCTCAAGATCGTGTCCTACATGATGCTACACAAGATGAGTTACTAGAGGTTTTAGTTGAACAATGCAAAAATATTCATACGGATATTGTCATTACAAATACAGCTAATCTTCCTGCAGATTTACAAAAAATAGTTGGAAATTATGGAGGTCAATCTGTTATAACATGGAAAGATGAGCGTTTCCAAAACTATGGCCTAGGAACATTAATGACTGAGCAATGGCCTCAAGAAAAGATTCAACTGTACGAATGGAATTCTGAACAGCCACAGGAAAATATTCGACAAGCTGAAAAAGCTAACATTGGCATTACGATAAGTGAAATTACATTAGCAGAATCGGGAACTGCAGTACTTTTTAGTGATAAGGATAAAGGTAGATCAGTTAGCTTTTTACCAGAGAAGTCTATTATTTTAATTCCTAAAAGTACTATTGTTCCACGCATGACGCAAGCAGCCCGCTTTATTCATGAAAAAGTCGGACGTGGCGAGCAAATTGCCTCTTGCATCAACTTTATAACAGGACCAAGTAATTCTGCGGATATCGAAATGATTCTGATCGTTGGTGTACATGGACCAATTAAAGCCACTTATATTGTGATTGAAGATCAGTAAAACCGATCAACCAGGCATACTTCAACATTGAAGAAATGCCTGGTTTTATCTGTTGCAGTTGCAATAGTATCTCGTTGATGGATAGTTAATCGCTAATAAACTTTCACTAATCACCGATTAAACTGTGCATTTCTATGTTACATTAATTTGCTACACTCTCAGTTACTATCTTCTTTTGTTCATAAAACTCTGGATGTGCTTCTTTTAAAACAGATGTTCGTAGCATAACTAGTGATATCGTCACGATAATGACACTCGTGATAAGTAAAATAACCGTTGCTGGGAATGTATCGTACAAGATGCCGTATACGATCATACCAATCGGCATCATTGACATCGCCATTGTTTCCATTAATCCCAATACGCGTCCACGATATTCTTCTGAAATTAACTTTTGCATATAAACCATAATTGGCATGTTGATCCCCATCTCAAAAATAGCGAAAATAAAGTAGATTACAATATAAAAGATTACAATAGCTAGGTAGGATAAATTCGTTATTAATGGAACAACCGCCAGTCCTAAACAACTAGCCAACAGCAATAAGCTAATTTTAGAAAAACGTAGTGGCGCCTTAACCTCTTTACGTGTTGCGAAAACGAGGGAAGCTACAAGCATACCAACTGCACCCGAAGCCTCTATAAAACCAAAATGCGTTGATTTTACTTTTAGTAATTCAATAATAATATAGGTCCCACCTACAATGATGGCAGAGAAAAACAAATTAATCCATAATGAAATCCACATGATTGTTTTAACAACTTTTTGTTGCTTAATATAACGAAAGCCACTAGCAAGCCCAGCCCATATCTTTTCCTTTTCTACAGTAGGTTCTCTTGTACTATAGAGAGTAAAATTCATTGTCGCTTCTAAGCAAAAAGCAATTACATAGGCCACCATATGTACAAGCAAAAAGGCTTTCATAGAGAAAAATCCATACATCATTCCACCGATTACTGGCCCACCAATTGCTGCTAATGACACTGACATTTGATTGAATGACATTGCTTTCTGTAGGCGATCTGGATTTACTAGTGTAGCGATTGAAGAAGAAAATGTTACACCTGAAAAGGCTGAGCATATTGTATTAAATACAGTTGCTATATAAATAGCATAAACCGACAAACCGACCATTTCTGTATAGAGTAGTAGCCCTGAAACGGTCAATATCGTACCTGCTTGTGCTAATAAAATCGTGCGTTTCTTTGAATAATTATCAGCTACATACCCTGCCAGAGGCGCGACTAATGCACGAGGCAAAATGGAACATATCATAGTAGTAGCAAAACTCATCGCTGACCCTGTCAGTGCCAAAATATATAAACCTATCCCAAATGACAATACATGTGACCCTAACAACGAGATCATTTTACTGGTTGTGAATGTCCATAAATGGTACGTCGCCTTTTTATACTTTTGCGCTTCATCCATCTAAAATCCCTCCGTATTTTTAATTATTTTAAAAAGTTTAATTTAATTAAACAAAATATAACACACCTCCCTCTTCCCACGCAACAAAAAGTTTAATATAATTAAACAAAGGACATGTTTTAAAAAAGGAGGCGAGGCAATGAACTCTTTAGGAAAAAGAATTCGCAAATTAAGGAAGGAACAAAAATTAACATTAGAGGCACTTGCCGGTGATCGTCTAACAAAAGGAATGTTAAGCCAAATTGAAAATGATAAGGCCAAGCCTTCGATGGAGAGTCTAGAATATATTGCAGAGCGTTTACATGTAAAAGCAAGTGAATTACTTGAAGAAATAGCCCCTTCTACGATACGTCACCTTTTAGAGCAGGTGGAAATATTATATGCAGAAGTAGAGCTAGGTAATAATACAGAAAATTTGCAGCAAATCAAAGAGATGATTACGCCTTATGTAGAACAGCTTCCTCTAAGCTATGAAGCTGGTCGTTTACTTTATATATATGCAGTAGCTCAATATCAGGCGGGATTAACGACATGGGAATCACCGCTTCAACAAGCACGCTTTATGTTTAAAGAAATTAATTTACTAAGTCATTGGTTTGAAACGTTTATATTACAGTCCGCGATATTCATGGAAGATCGAAACTATAAAATGGCTTATTCCTGTATCTTACAAGCTAAAGAAGAGGCTGAGCAAGAAAATTATCAATTAGATTCACGAGATGCTGGAAAAATGGCTTATTTTATTAGTGTTTATCAATTAGCAATAGGAGAACATGAAGCAGGTAAACAACTCGTTAAAGAGACAATTGCCAACGCACATAAAAATCAATTTTACTCTTATATCGATGATATGTACCGTATTGCAGCGTTTTGTGCCATGATTGACAATGATTTTGAGCATGCAGAACATTTGATCAAGAAGCTAGAACAGTATCGAGTTTTTGCGGAACAAGTGGATGTAGATGCTTTTATTTTCACATTACGAGCACATTACTATAATAATTTCACTCATGATTATGAAAAGGCATTAGAAGAAATAGAGCGCTTTCGTCCACTTATGGATTTAGGATCGGTTAAATTTGATGAAAACCTATATTATTCTGAAAAGGGGAAATCCTTATATTTACTAGGTCGTTATGAAGAAGCAAAGGAAGCTTTTGAACATTTTACAAATGTTCCCCCATTCATCTTACATCCATTTGATATACTAGGCTTAAATGAGTGCTTTTCCTATAAAGCACTTTGCTATGCACATTTCGGTGAGTTAACAACTGCCTACGAAATTGCCAAAAAGGCCTATACAGATTCTCAAGATTTAATCGATCTGCCCTATAAAGAAAAAATCGAAGAAACGTATTATTCAATTAAAGCACAAATAAATTCGGTTCAATAAATAAAAGGGATTGCACATTTTAAAATTTATGGGCAATCCCTTTTTGACTTTTAGCTCGATTTATTTTTCTTCATTTCCTTCTGAATGTTGCGAAGGGCTTTTTTCGAGCCGCGCTCAATATCATGCTGAAGCTTGCGTTCTTTATAATCTACAAACAATGTCTCTAAATCATATCCTTCTGGGTATAATTCTGTTGCCGGTAGCTCTAATGACAATCGTTTAACATTTACCTTTACGAATTCTCCCTCATAGAACACGACAACATTATAGAAGTTATCCATTTCTTGATAAACGATTCCAACGTCAGCATGATCTAACAGCTTTACACGATCTCCCTTTTTAAAGTCATACTTTACTTTAGCTCTCGCTTGCTCAAACTTCGGCTTTCTGATTTTACTATCATCTACCCGTTCTAGGAAATAATCCTTATTATCGATATAGTCCTTCGCTCTTTGCAAAACGCTTTCACGGATATTCATTTTCTTAGAAATCCATAAAGCATTACTGTCTCCTGATGTTCCGATGACTAATTGATATAACGGCTCTAATGTTTCACTATTAAAACGCATAGCCGCATTCATAAAATCACTATGCATTTCAGAGAAACGCTTAATTTCTCCATAATGGGTAGTTGCTACTATCATGCAGCCCATATGATAGAACTCCTCTAAAATGGAAATCGCCAATGCTGCTCCTTCATTTGGTTCCGTACCACTCCCTATTTCATCAAATAGCAAAAGAGTATTATTATTGGATGCTCTCATAATATCCGAAAGATTTTTCATATGGGAAGAAAACGTACTAAGTGCATTTTCAATACTTTGATTGTCACCAATGTCTACAAAAATATGATCAAACACAGCTATTTCAGTACCTTTATCTGCAACAATATGGAAGCCTGACATTGTAGCCAATGTTAACAAGCCAATCGTTTTGAGAACAACGGTTTTACCACCTGCATTCGGTCCTGTAATGATCAAGCTACGATAGTCTTTACCAATTTCAAAATGAAGTGCCACCGCATTACCTGTTAACAGTGGATGCGTACAATTAACGAGCTTAATATAGCCAACATCATTTAAGCCCGGTTCTACGCCTCCAATATGCTTGCTAAACTTAGCTTTGGCAAAGACCATATCATATTGGCTAATTGACTCCATGTTGATATTGATTTCACGAATATTTTCCAAGAGCAGGCCAGATAATGTCGCCAAAATCTGATATTCCTCCACCGCTTCCTCTGCTTTCAAAGTAGCCAATTCCACATTTAATTTGGCTACTGTACTAGGCTCCATAAAGACCGTTGCACCTTTAGATGAAATTTCTACAATTGTTCCTTGCACATGATTTTTATAGGAAGCCTTAATGGGAATCGTGTATCGATCATCCTTTTTACTAATAAAGAACTCCTGGATATATGTTTTATTGGCACTATTATTTAAAAATTTTACTAAGCGGTCTTTAATTTTCTCCTCTGTTGTCTCGATATGATTGCGGATACGCTTTAAATCTCTACTAGCAGCTGAATCAACACGATTGGCTTTAATCGCAAAGTTTATCTCCTCTTCCACACTTTTGAATTCAGCCATCGAATTAGCATAGGATGCAAGTACGGGCGCAAAAAATTCCTTCTCCAGCATAAATTTTTTAATTTTTCTACAGCCTCTTAAAAAGTCTGAAATGCTAACTAATTCACTAGGGTCTAAAATAATCCCCTTTTCAAGCTTTTTAATCGTATTATCAATATTTGATATCCCTAAAAACGGAACATGACCTTCCGCATCTAAAATTGCTCGTGCCTCAGTCGTTTCATTTAAACGATTTTTAACAACTGTCATAATTGGGCTCGGCGTTAATTTATCTAATAACTGTTTACCTAATCCACTGACACAGTATGATTTAACGATTTCCTTCAATTCATTGTATTGTAACTTCTCAAAAGTAGTATGATTCATTGTTAATGTCTCCTCACTATGATTTTTCCATAATCATTCATGAAGATACCTACTCAATAGATAGCAATGATTTTTTATTCAATTAAAAAAGAGAAAAAAGCTGTGGGGATCCCACAGCTTTTACATTACAAGGCATGTGTAAACAAGCATCGCGAAAAAAACTTCAATCAATTATGCCTCGGCATAATTGCGTTTGGAGGCTTTAGGCCAAACACGATGTTGGTCACTCCGTCGTTGCCACAGGCCGCAGCGTTTTTATACGGAGTTCCTCTAACCGCTATTAAAAGAAGTATTTTTAGAGCATTACACGCTTTATAAAGTATTGTAGGTATCTTCATAGGTATCGAAATAAATCCATGACTAAATAAGGGTCACTTTTATGACATAAATCCCCTGTCGCCATTACATTTATTTCATTAAGTTGTTCCTAATTAGAACCTACCGCACTCATCAAAAGCACCTCTCATTAATTTATAATGTTCATCATTGTTATCTAATTGATTGACGTTATATTACTATATGTTGACAAAAAAGTAAAGTTGCATATTTTTGTCTAACAATAAAAGAAATCTGATTACCTATAAATGGACAAACCAACAATTAAGCAAACTGTTCCAAGCAATAGGTAAATTATTTTAGTCCCATAGAATAGAACCACCTTGACCAAAACCTTCATATTCATGTACTTTCGGATTACATTGTTTAGCAGGATCTTCTTAAAATCCCTCAAAACATTAATCCATGAAAAAAGGACCTGTAGAAAATTTCTACAAGTCCTTTTTTAAGCAGATTTCTGATGAGCCCTTCTCGTTTCAATGATTTTCGAGCCTGAAAATAATAGTAACGCTGCCCAAATAATGCTAAATGCTAATAGCTCTATTTGACTAAACGGTTCTTTATAAAGCACAATTCCTAAAATTAATACTATTGTTGGCGATATGTATTGAATAAAGCCTAATAAATACAGTGGAATATTTTGTGCACTTTTTGCAAATAAAATTAATGGCACTGCTGTCACGATTCCACTGACAATCATGAGGATGTCTGTTTTCACATCAACATGTAAAAATGAGGCTTGATTCGTTGTAAAAAGGTAAATATAGTAGCCTAAAGCAAACGGTAAAATAAATAACGTTTCGATGGCTAGACCTCTTGTCGCATCAAGCTTAATTTTCTTTTTCAGTACACCGTAAATGGCGAAGGATAAAGCAATAAGAAGTGCTACCCATGGGATTGACCCATAATTAATCGTTAAAATAATTACTGCGATAAAGGCAATTCCGGTAGCTGCCCATTGCGCACGACTAAGTGCTTCTTTAAAGAAAATAACCCCAAAAATAACTGACAGTAAAGGATTAATATAATAGCCTAAGCTCGTTTCAATTAAGTGGTTATGGGTAACTGCCCAAATATATAAATACCAGTTCATTGAAATAACAAAGGAAGCTCCTGCAAGCTGCCAAAAATGCTTTTGGTGTGACCACAAATATTTTAAGTCTGCGATAAGATCTTTGCGCATTCCAAATACTATTACTGCTAGTACTGTAAAGACGAAGGACCAAATGACACGCGATAATAAAATTTCCATACTCGGGACATGCTCAAGCAATTTCCAATAAAGCGGAAATGCACCCCAAAAAGCATAGGCTAAAAATGCCGCCAAAACCCCTTTTTTCTCATTTGACATTGCCTCTAACACTCCTACTCCATATAAATCTATACGGCATTTCGTAATATTACCTTTTAAAGAATAGACTAATTATAGGACTTTGATTGGTAACTGTAAATGCCAAGTTTTAATAAATTGACATTAACAAAGTTACTCTTTCATTTCAGATTCAAGCTCAGAAATATATTTGCGCACCGTACTATAGCTAATATCAGGATTAATTTGTCGTTTTATGCGAATGTGGATTTCTTTAATACCAACTCCCTGCTCTCGCATATCGCGAATCATAGATTTTAATGGACCTGACAGGGATTCCTTTGACAGAGCAGTATATTTACTTAATTCAATTAATAGCTCTGTATTTTGTCGGCGAATCTCCTTTAGCTCATTTACGACACAATTATATTCTGTTAGCTTTTTTTGTAAGACGGCGTTTCGCTGCTTTATTTTTTGCATGTCTTCCACAAGCTCAATATTTTTCTTCTTTAATACTTTTCTCTCTTGCTCTAAAATAGTGTGCTTTTCATCTAAATCTATATTCATGGCATTGTACAGCTCTTCTATATGCATTAATTCATGGTAGCGACTTTTTAACACGAGCATTAGGTTTTCTGTCGTATTGATTGCTAGTGCTCCATCCTTTAAACGTTCACATGATAATGAAGTAGGATTCATTTTGCTCATCCTCTTTTAACCCCATGATTGATTATTTTATGTAATCGAAGTGCATTGTTTAGCATATTTCCTCTTCCTTCTTCTTTGATAATCATTCTCATTTATCTTATCATAATGAGGAATTTCTATTTTGTCAAAAAAAGCTTCTTGCAAGGTAATATGCAAGAAGCTTTACGATTACATTTTTTTCAGTTTTTCATATTCAAGCTGCAGACGTTCGATACGTTTACGGCCTTCCTCTCGATTTCTTGCTGTTTCTGCTTGAATTTGCTTCGTTTCTTGAATACCAGACATAATTGTTTGCCATGTCGTTTCAATTGTTTCGATTTTAATGCTTGGGCTACCAGCCGCACGCGCGATATTAACACTATTTTTACTAATATTTTCTGCATTTCGTACAAGCATTTCATTCGTACGACGGTCTAATTCACTCATTGAATCTGAAATAAGCTTTTGGCGTTTTAACGTCACCGCATGGATAAGTCCTTGCTTAAATATAGGAATTGTCGTCACAAACGCAGAGTTAATTTTAGCAATTAAATGGTTATTCCCTTGCTGCATTAATCGAATTTGTGGAGCAGATTGGAATGAAACTTGTTGCGCCATTTCTAAATCATAACGACGTTGTTCTAGTAAATCAACGGCACGTACCATCGTTTCATATTCCATTGCCGCTAACTGATCACCAGTTTGTGATTTTTGTTCAAGTGCTGGTAAGGATGAACGTACTTCATCTGTTTTCACTTCAATTGCCGCAATAAATTTACTTAAAGTTTGGAAGTAATTTAAGTTTTGATCATATAAATTTTCAAGATCAATGGTATTACGTTTCATTTCACCTTCATATTTTTGAACCTCGCGGAAAATGACATCCACTTCCTTGTTCATGCTGTCATATTTGGATAGAAACTTTTCTAATTGTTCCTTTCCTTTACTAAACAGCTTAGTAAGGAAGCCACCTTTTTTATCCTCCGCAAAATCTTGGGGATCAAATTTATCCATAATTCTATTTAAATTATTTAATAATACACTTGATTCCTCAAGCTTGCTTGTTTTCATCGTTGCTAGCATTTTATCTGAAAAAGTAGAAATACCATTCGCAGTTTCTTTTCCAAGCTCTAGCATAGCAATTTGGTCTTTCACATCAATTTTTTGTGCTAATGCATGAACCTCAGGATCTTGCTTTAAAGCAAGTTGATTTTGAGCAATTTGTGATAGCTCTTGCTCAGAAACAAGTACTGGTTTTTTTGGCTCTTGCTCTACCTGCAATAATGGATTAGGCTGTAGTAATGGATTTTCTGATGCAAATGGATCCTTTGATTTTAATAGGTCGTTGTCGAATTCAGACATAAAAATTTTACCCCCTGCGATTTATCTCTTTTATTTACATACGATTCCAAGCTGAAAAAGTTTCATTTTAGTCAAGTTTTATAAAACAAGAGGCACTGAACCCTCATGATGCTCTAGTTGAAAGCTAATGAGATATATTAGAACTATTGACAAAAAGCTTTAATTGCTCACGATTATTTAAGATTTTTGCCAACTCATCACGCATAGGTAGCTGCTCACAAAGAACTGTTCTCTCTCCTCTTGTGTTGCTAGGCGTTGACTAGGTGATTTTTTTAATGCTTCAATCATTCTTGAAAAACAAAACTTCACCCTATTCTATAAATTATAGCTTGTTTCATTTGGAAATTCGACTTTATCCACGAAATACTTTACATAGTTTTCTAACACTAGTATATTTAGGCTTTATCCCCATGACCTAGGGTTGATTCCTGCTCTGATTGTGCGCCATAACGATGAAAAAAGCAGCTACTTAATGTAGCTGCTTTCATCATCATGTAGTCACTTTTAGGACAGTTTTAATTTTCTTAATAACGCCACCTGAACTATATGTTAGTACGCTGCGTTTATAGAATGAAATACTGAATAAATAAGCAATAATAATTGTCGCTATTAAAATACCTAACGATAGAAGTGGTACCATTACGCCAATATCAGTAGCCCCGATACGCATCGGCATAATCATCCCAGATGTAAATGGAATATAAGAGAATATCTTAATGATAAGAGTATCCGGATTCCCCATTCCCGATAACATAACATAGAAACCAATTAATGTAATCATCATGGCTGGCATTAATACTTGACCTGCTTCTTCAACTTTAGACACTAAAGAGCCGAATAATGCACCAACAATTAAATAAAGAATAATTGTTAATAGTAAGAATAGCACGGCATATATCACATAACTAATCGATAATTCACTAACGATACTAGATGCCATATCCCAAATAACACCGTTTTTTGCAAATTTCGCATAGATTAGGAAGACAACTATAATAATCCCCATCTGTGTTAATGCGAGTAATAATACACCAGCAATTTTTGCTTTAAAATGGGTAGCTGGTTTTACACTTACTAGTAGCATTTCCATTGCACGTGAACCTTTTTCAGTCGCAATTTCCGTTGTAATCATAGATAGGAATGTAGAAATAAAGAAGTAAATTAAAATACCTACTGCATAAGATACAAATTGTCCTGATTGTTTTTCTTCTTCGCTTTTACCACCTGTAGACTCTGTATTTAAGTTTTTATCAGTAATAATCGTTTTGGCATCCATAATTTGAGTTGCTTGTACTGGCGTTAATGATAACTGTTGTACAGCATAATTTTGACCAGCAAGTTGCAGAATCGAATTTATCGCACCTTGATCATTTAATTTCAACGGAGTGAAAGTGGCAATTTCAGCATGTAGCTGTCCATCTTGATCTGTTATTGTAACGATTGCATCTAGCTTTTCGTCTTTGACCTTTTTCTCTAGCTCCGATATATTCGATTCATTTTGTATAAATTCCATATCGCCATTCGATACAAAGAGACCACTTAAATCAGCTGTCGTTTCATTGACGATTGCAATTTGTTGCGCTTGATCATCACCCGTAAAAAGCTCTTTAATATCTGACCAGAAAACTGCAACAGACATCCCAAGTATATAAATGCATGTCATTACAACAAAGGATTTTGATTTTATTTTTGATGTGTAAAGCTGTTTCATTAACAAATTAAACTTCGACAACGTTGCCACCTACCTTATCTTTAAAGATTTCATCTAACGATAAATAATCTAAGCTGAATTTTTCTATATATTTACCGTTGGAAAGCTTCTCGAAAATGCTTTGTGCATAGCTCTCATCCTCTAGAGTGAGCACCATTTGCTCTTTCTCCACACGAACATCTTTGACTCCCTCTAGCGTTAACAATTGAGTTGTCGACCATTCTGTACGTACTGCCAATCTAGTTTTTCCGTATTGTTTCTTTAAATCTAGTAGACTACCTGAAAACAGAGCGACTCCTCGTTTTAATAGACAAAGATGATCGCATAGCTCCTCTACATTATCCATCTGGTGACTAGAGAACAAAATCGTTGTGCCCTGTTCTTTTAAATGCAATATTGCATCTTTCAGTAAATCTTTATTTACAGGATCAAGTCCACTGAATGGTTCGTCTAGTATTAAGAACTGCGGTTTATGAATAAAGCTAGCAATCAGTTGTACTTTTTGCTGGTTCCCTTTTGACAACGTTTCAGCCTTATCTTTCCGTCTTTCTTCGAGCTCAAAGCGGTTAATCCAATAATCAATCTCCTTCTTTAACACCGATTTCTTCATGCCACGTAGCTCGCCAAAAAAGTAAAGCTGATCCTCTACCTTCATCGTCGGAAAAATGCCTCGTTCCTCTGGTAAATAGCCAAGTACATCACGGTTGATGGCATTAACGGGTTTGCCATCCCACGTAATTGTACCTGCCGTTGTCTCCTGTAAATCTAGAATCATTCGGAACGTCGTTGTTTTACCGGCTCCGTTTTGTCCAATCAGCCCAAAAATCTCCCCTTTTTCAATGGTGAAATTTAAGTTGTCCACTGCTGTGAAGTCTTTGTATTTCTTCGTGACACGCTCTAATTGTAACGTCATCCTTTTTCCTCCTACGCTTCAAATATATGTATTTCCTGTTGTAGTCCTTTTTTACGTCTTTCAACCTTCAAAATTTGCATACACATAATTATTACGACTACAAAATTTATGAATGATAATCCCGTATTTACGAATCTTTCCGTTGATTCACCAAGTCCAATATAAAGATTGATAAATCCAATTAATAGATTAAGAAATGCTACGGATATAAAAAGACGACTTATTGATTTTAAATACTTTATTTTCGAAGAACTATCTGAAAATAATTCAAATGGACCTTCTAATTTCTTTTTACGGTAATAAGCCCATACTCCAAATTTTGAAACAAACTCAATATTCATCGTGTCTAAAAAATCATAGTATTCCTGGTTTTTGCCTTTGACTAGTTCATTGCGATAAATATATTGACCAGGTTCCCCTTTTTCAAAAATAAAACATCCCACCATTGTACGCTTTAGATGCCAACCTTGTTCCGCCATATCATTTACCCATGCTTCTTCCTTTTCATAATCAAGAAAAAAACGATACACTCTTTTTTTCATAAAGTCCCACCTCCAATCTTTAATCGTATAAAACTGATGCGAACCCCTGGTTAAATATGCGCCTTGATAATAGTTTTATAACTATTGATTGTTTTTTCTGATTTCCCAGAAAATATTTATGAGGCAAATACGAAATCTCATACTTATGTAGTTTTCTAATTGGCATTAATGCAAAATTGAACAGTCTCCTATACTAATCTGTAAACAAATCCAAATCCTTCTTCAATTTATTGCGCACACGAACAAGTTTTAATAATGGAATAGAAAAAAACACGACTACAAGAATATTAGTGATATTCATTGATAATTTCATCCAGTCTATTGCGTGTGTTGAAAAAATCCCACTCAGACCAATTAGTCCTATAGCCAAATTAAGAAGGATAAGCGATAGTAGCACGGAAATTCTTTGGGACAGCTTATTAATTTTATTTTTCTTATCAGAGTAAAGTTCAAAAGGTCCATCATTTGCTAGTTTCCTAAAGAAGACGAGATTGCCAGAACGATCTACCTGTTCAATTCCTGAGGACCTCAGAAATTCAAAGTATTCGTCTTCAAATGAGGCACCATATCGCTCTAATTCATCATGCCGATAAATATAGCTACCTGGTTCTCCACGTTCGAATGTAAAACGTATCCAAGCGAACTTTTTTAAATGCCAACCTTGGCTTGCCATATCATTAACCCATTTCTCAATATCATACGGGTTAACGGCCAATCGATATTTATCCATTTGTTCCATCCTCCTTCGTTATACGGATGCCGTTGTCAAAAAGTTCCCTTAATCTCAAAATTTCGTATTCAACGACTTTTTTCCCACTCTCTGTAATGATGTACTCCTTTTTTCGTCCATCACCTTCTAGCGCCTCAATCCATCCTCGCTCGAGTAAAGTTTTGATAGCTCCATAAATCGTCCCCGCTCCAAGCCGAACACGACCATCACTCATTTCCTCTACCAATTGCATGATGCCGTAACCATGTCTTGCATCAAATAAAGCTAATAAAATATAATAAACGCCTTCTGTTAATGGCGGATGTTCTTGCGTCATACAACCCCCCCTTTTTTATATCGTCCAACAATATATCGTCAGCTGATATAATTAAAATATATCAGCTGACGATATAGTTGTCAACGCTATTTTTTCCATAAAAAGTTATTCAATTATACCTCGGCATAATTGCCTTCGGAAGCTTTTGCCGCTACGTTACACTACGCTTTCGCACAAAAAACATCTGTTGCCCCAAGCGGCTCATCGGACGCCCCCAGGAAGCTTTGCTCTGTGCGAAAGCGAAGCGACAGCAACAAATGTTTTATCTGTGCGAAAGCGAAGCGACAGCAACAAAGCGCTCAGTCGGAACGGAAATCAACCTCTCGTTTTGCAGAAGAACTGTACATTAATATGACACCTTAATTCGTAATAGTTTTGACAAATGAGTGATATTCGCCTATTTTGTTCTACACTTCTAATCAACTCTTCATCACTTTTCACCAATTCGCAAAATACCGGCAAGTTGTTTATTTAAAGTACTTACGCTATCCACAAAATCTTGACGATACCATTGTATGATTAGGCCAATAATTGCGTTTGCTTGATACGCACTATAATACTCAATGGATATCTCATCATGTACTTTATTATGGAGTGCGATATCTCTTTTTAGCAGAGCAAAAATTCCATCAAATAACATGTAATAGTATGTCAGCGGCACATTCTTGGAAAAAACAATACGATAGAACATTTTAAAGCGCTCAATATGATGAAAAATACGAATAGTATTTGGATCTATTTGGTTTTTATCCAATGTTGTTACTACACGATACGGTTCTTCATAGGAATTATTCAAATCCCTCATAATTTCCTGAAAGTATTCCTCAAATAGGCCTTCCTTTTGCTCATAGTGCAAGTAGAAGGTACCCCTATTTACCTTTGCCACCCGACAAATTTCTGCGATTGTAATGTTTTCTAAAGGCTTCTCACTCAATAACGTTAGTAAAGCATTATGTAATGCTTGCTTCGTTTTGACAACTCTTAAATCGTTAGCACTCAAATTTTCTTCCCCTTACTAAACAGATTTTTTAGATGTGTTGATTACTGAACAGTTCTTAGTATTTTGCGCATTGAAATCGCTTACAAAATCATTATATTATTTTAATGAACACATGTTCAATATTTAACATTTTATATCCTCGAAATCACTGGAACAAACGCTGGTGAAAGAACATAAATTATAGGAGGTTTTTGAGATGAGATTAGAAGATAAAGTAGCTATCGTAACAGGTGCAGCGTCAGGTATGGGTAAAGCAATTGCAGAAGGTTATGCCAAAGAAGGAGCAAAGGTCGTAGTTTCCGACTTAAATTTAGAAGGTGCACAAGCAGTTGTTGAAAGTATCCAAGCAACTGGTGGCTCAGCGATCGCTATTCAAACAAATGTTGCATCAACAGAAGACTTACAACGCTTATTTGATGAAACAAAAAATGCTTATGGCAAATTAGATATTCTAGTGAATAATGCTGGTATTATGGATGGCATGGAGCCAGTTGGTGAAGTTTCTGATGAACGTTGGGACAAAGTATTCGCGGTGAATACAACTGCCGTAATGCGTTCGATGCGTATGGCAACAGAGATTTTCCTTGCTCAAGGACATGGAGTCTTTGTAAACAATATCTCTGCTGGTGGTTTATATGGCGCTCGTGCTGGGGCTGCCTACACTGCTTCTAAGCATGCTGTTGTTGGTCTAACAAAAAATACAGCATTTATGTATGCAGATAAAAAAATTCGCTGTAATGGTATCGCTCCAGGTGCAGTGATCACAAACATTGCTTCTTCCATGTCAAATGTGAGTCAAACAGGTGCAGCTCGTCAAGCACTAGGTTTAGCTATTAACCCACGTGCGGGACAACCTGAGGAAATTGCTCAGCTCGCTATATTCCTTGGCTCAGATGAAGCAAGTTTTGTCAACGGACAAGTAATTACTGTAGATGGTGGCTGGACAGCTTACTAAGCTTCAATATACGAAAAAGCACGCACATGTACTCTGTAAAATTAAAGACAAGTGAATGTATTATAAAACAGTAATATCAAGAGGTTGTCTTTAATGTCACACATTATATTAAATAATTAGTACATCACTTATATATAGTGGTGTACTTTTTTTGTTTGTTAGACCTCTAAATGAACTCATCAACTACCACAACTAACCTAAGAAAGGAAATATTTACAGCAATTAAATGTTGCGGTAAAATAGAACGTACATTCTTGAAACATACATTCGGTTTGGAGGCAATAGCTTGAAAGAATATAAAGTAAAAGAAGTAGCTGACTTATTAGGTAAACACGAAGAAACTATTAAACGTTGGATACGGTCAGGCAAATTCCCTAACGCTTATAGAAATAGTGATAAAGAAGGTTGGAGAGTTTTTGAATCTGATTTATTGAAACTTAATAAAGTGATCCCAGTTAGTGAGGTTGAAAAGATAGGTACTATAAAACCAGAAGTCGATGAAACAGAGTTAGTGAAACTGGCGTATCAAGCAGTTACTCTTACTTTCCCTATTGATGAAATGTTATCAATCCTGTCTGTCGTGGGGATAAAACGGACCTTGGAAATATTATTGATAATGCAGCAGGCACCATCGAAAGTGAAGAATCCTGGTGGGTTCATCAAAAAAGCAATACGTGAAAATTTAAGTCCGATTCCAACTCCTATCGAAGACATCGGGCAAACGAGAGTATGACCTATCAAGAAAATGTTTAAAAACCCCGTTTTAAATAACAACCGAGAGCCTGCTATCCCTGTTAATAACGGGATGAAAGCAGATTTAATTCATAAAGTAAGGTGATTAAATATGTGTGCTGAATATTATTACCGATATTGTCCAAAAGGAAAAGAAAGCCGTTATGAATTATTGGTTTTTCATAAAAACGCACCTTTTCTACCTTTAACAGATTTTTATCACGATTGTATAGGGAGGAATTCCAAAAGTACGGCTATTAGCTATTTGAACAACCTAATTCCCTTCTTTAATTGGTTGAACGAGTATAGCAACTATCAAGGCAAAAGGGTTCAATGGGATGACAATCCGGAAGTCATACGAGTAGCTGTGGAAGATTACCTGATGAATAATATGCATTGTAAAGTTAGAGAAAAAGATACATTTCGATTCGTTAACAAAACAAACAAAAGCATTAAAACGGTTAGTCGTTTTCTTTCAGCATTAAAATCATTCTATAAATCTCTGATTAGATTAAAAAAATACAAGTATTCTAATCCTATGATAGATTCTTATGCCGTTTTAAATGAACATAAAGACGAAGGTGTAAGGGAGAACAAGCCTCGTATGCCCTCAGAAGCAGGAACGGAAGAACCTAATTCAACAAGAAGATTAACAGATTCTTATTTCAAGTTAATAAATGATGAATGGCAGCCTGAAATTATTGGAGATAAATTCCTCCCTTTCGAAGTTTATAAAGCAGGCAAAAAGGTGAATTGGTCGCTAAGAGAACAAGTAATAGCTCATATGCTCTTTGAAGGAGGGGCGAGAGCTTCGGAAGTGGTAAAGTTGACTATTGGCGATTATCGTGCAAGAAAGTCGTTTCAGGAGGCGCAAACATTTAATAAGGGCAGTCACGAAAAGAGAGTGAAATTTATCCGGTTTAGCAAGGATACAACAAAGTTGCTGATGATGTATATCAATAAAGAACGGGCGAAATATGATGAGTTCAAACGTACTTTTGATGAATTACCAAACGATTCCCCTATTTTCCTTACGACAGTTGGAACTCCATTCACTTATCAATCTTGGTATTATCATTGGAAAAATGCGATGGATGAATGCGAAATGAAGTTAAATCCGCATAAGACACGACATTGGTTCGTGACAACAAGTATGCGAGAAATCTATGAAACTTCAAAAACTGATGCTGAAATAACAAAGAGAAAAAATCAATTGATTCAGTATATGAAGTTGAGTAATAAAGATACCATTCAAGTTTATGAGCATTATTTCGATGAAGGAAAACATCGAGAAATACACAATCAAATGTTAGAAAATATGAAGAAATCAGAAGAGGAATATAATAAACAAAAGAACAACAAAAAAACTAAGAAGCCCAAACTTACAATTTTGGAAAGTGTTAAAAAGATGGAGATGGATGAAGATATTCTAGAATTGTTAGAAGGACTGGAGTAAAGACAGATGACAACAACATTGACGAAACCACAGTCCCCTTTCTATGAGCAATTAATAGGCAAGGTGGACCACAAATTATTACTTCTTCGTGATGCAAGAGAAGTATTCATATTGGATAAAATGGATGATTTATATTTTAATTACTATGTTAGACAAGTGTTAGACAAGCCTTGGAACAACCATTTGTACCTATGTATGATAACTTGTGTAGAAAGGAATTTAGATCCACCGTCAATTTTAAATAATATAAGTTACCCGAATGCTCGGATAAAGGATTTATTCGAACACTACCATTTAACAGAAATTCATCAATTAAACACTGAAACGCATATGTATGAATATTTTAAGGGTATTATTTTCAAAAATCATTCAGATGACCAGAGAAGTAAATTTTTAAGTTTATATATATCCTGCTCTTACAATGTGAAGAAATGGGTCAAGACAAAGTTGCCAGAAGAGCAGCAAGACTATTTTGAACAGTTTATTCTTCCAATGCCTAATTACGATTCAAGGGATTTTAAATTCACAAAAGCAGCGCTAGTTCAAAGAAAAAACACTCGTAAGAGTGAAACGGATGCCATTGTGCCTTTTCTACCTCAAATTCGAGCCGAAAGCCATTTTCGTTGGAATCAAATAAACCGTTTACGAAAGGCCTTTCTAAAGGCATGTGAAGAAGTCAAAAATGCTGATATAGAGCTTCCTTTCGATTTTGAATACAATGAGCCTGAAAGTGTTGGAGAACGCTTTTGCTTCCGCCTTTGGGACAGACCTTCTTTCGTATTCCATCATCAGGATCAATTTAGTCAGCCTGTTATTAAAATGGCGAATAGACGTAGTTCAACTTTTTCGGACAAAAACAATCATTACTTCATAGAATTCATCAAGACCGAACGATTCAACGATGATGACGAAGCTGAAGGGCTATGGTTTTTAGAATTAATCGAAAATGATATTATAGGCAGTCAAATATTTAGCAATATTTCTGAAGAGAAAATCCAACGAAAACTTGAACTGCTTAATTCGTGGGGCTATGGAAATGAAGGTGAGTTACCTAAGCCGTTTGATGGTAATCATAAGGAAGTCCTTGTACAAAGCACTTATATCACTAGAAACAAAAATAAAGCTGAAGGTCTTTTATTCGACGTAGAACCGTTGTATGTGGCTGCAACCTTTGGGTTGTTGGGAATGGATATTTGTACGACTAGCGGTACAAGATTAAATGAATTGATGCAAATCAACTATACAAAAGAATGCTTAGAGTCCTTTAAAGTTAATGAGGATATTAAACATTCCTTTTATGCTATTCCTAAAGGTCGTGACAAAAAAGAACAGTATTTTATCACTTCTGAAACTATGAAAATTCTTGCTAAGGTCCGCAAAATGCTGCTTGAACATTATAATGATGTGACAATACCAAGTGTTAAATATGGCTTAAAGAGAAGGATTCATCTATTTAAAGAACCCAAGCCTTATTTCTTTCAGTATCATAAAAAAGCATTAAGTCATATGTCCATTGGATCCTGCCTGCGTTTTTTATTACACGGACTTATTTTTGAGACTCAAGAAGGAAAACCAGTTACAGTGAAAACACACTTATTACGTCACGCTTTTGCCACAGAAGCTGTCCAACGGCACAACGTATCAACCGATATATTAGCAATAATATTACACCAACGAGATTTAAATATAACGGACTATTACTCGGAACCAACACAGAGCCAAGTAGCTCAACAAGTTAGTGAATATCACGATATTATTATGGATTATATAGATATAGATGAAGCTGTATTGCGTAGCCCCGAAGAGCTTCAACAGGAATTCAGAGAATATAAAGAAAATGTGGGCGTTCTAAATAATGTAATTGGTGGAGTTTGTGTAACCAATATGGTGTGTCCTACTAAAATGGCCTGTATAGGTTGCCAAGCTAAAATCCCTCAACCCGAAAAGAAACACGAGTTGGAGGAAGTTATCGAATTATCGAGAGATATGGAGAAGCGATTTAGTGCAATGAATTTGCCAATTGAAGTAAAAAAAGCAAAAGAAATGCGAAGACACGCTCGTACTGAACTGAAAGAAATTGAGTTAATTGAACAGTATAGAAAAGAGGAAGACTATGATCCCGACATTCAATTCAAAAAATGAACGGCCTTGGCTAACAGAAAATCACAAAAGACGTAGTGACAGGGCGATACGAATAGGCAAAGAAACAATTGATCGGTTAATAAAAAAAGGTATACCTGTCACTTTTGCCAATGTTGCTCAATGGTCTAAAGAAATCGATACCGAAGGTAAAGGGATTCACCAAAATACAATACGGTCAAACGAGGAATTGTATGAATATTACAAACAATATAGCGAAACCTTTAAACAGAAAGAAAACAGCAAAGTAAATAAACCGCAAAACAACTTAGATTTGGACATTGATTTCAGGAAACTAAAACCCGACCGTAACCTTGATATTCTTCATAGAAAGTATATGAAACTATCAAAACAAGAAATTGTCCAAAGACTGATTCTTGCTGAACAGTATATTTCAGAAAACGAAAATAAATGGGTTACAGCTCATTTTGAATCATTTAAGTAGTAAAAAGAGACAGCGATTGCTGTCTCTTCTTCAACTAAAGCACCCCGTTAGTTTAAGTGCATTTCTTCACAATCTTATCATTTTATTAAAGAACCAATTTAATAATATAATTTCTTTTTTACTTTAAATTGAGGACTGGGGATTAATTTTGCTTTTGCAATTCCTTTTTTAAATCTTACATTGTTTAACCAGTCAATAATTGCATTGGCATCGTAATTTGGGTGAATTCTTTCTCCATTGTCTAATGCCCAATATTCTGTATTCTTTTCCTCGTCGAATATCCAATTTATAAAATCCTCCTGAATACTGTTCATCTTCCTACCTACTTTTGTTGAACAAGAAATGTATTGAATAAAATCATTACCAAAATCAATTTTTATAATCATAAGAGTTTAACTCCTTAAAATAGTTTTGAAATATGGCTATTATAGCATTTTTTATTGAACTAAACTGCTTCATTAGTAAATCACTCCTTATGTCTAGAATTCTATTAAGTTGGCAATAATCCATTTTATATTACTATTTTAGGGGGAATGGAATTGTTACTGTCAAAAGCATGGACTTTGTTTGAAGCAGATAAACGAATAGAGGGCTTTTCGCCACAAACGCTGAAGGCCTACCGGTTACAGTCTTTTCTATTAATTGGTTATTTTAAGGATATAGAGATGGAATTGCTTGACACCAATCAACTGAAAGAATATCTTGCTATATCCGGCAAGCACTTAAAACCAGCCAGTCTTGCACATCGTATCCGTTTTATGAAATCATTTTTTCGTTGGTCTCATGAAGAAGGTTACCTGAGTAAGAATCCAACTTCCAAAATTAAAGAACCGAAAGTAGGAAAGCGGATACCCAAGTATTTAACCGAACG
>NZ_SADV01000040.1 GCF_006864135.1 Lysinibacillus sphaericus
AAATGTTTTTTCTGTGCGAAAGCGAAGCGGCAGCAACAAATGTTTTTTCTGTGCGAAAGCGAAGCGGCAGCAACAAAGCGCCCAGTTAGAACGGAAATCAACCACACGCTATGCCATATTTTTATTATTACCAGATTTTAAAAACCTATCACTGCAAAGTAAAAACCTGATGCAAAATTCGCATCAGGTTTTAAACGTTTATTCTGCTATTTGTGCATTCTCGACAAGCTTTGTCACTTCATGTTCTTCACTTACTACAGCTTCTGGCTGTTGAGTAGATTTGCCGGATTTTCGCAAGACGAAATATGCACAGCCAAAATTACAATACTCAAATAAGTAATCTTGTAATGTACTAATCTTCGTATCGAAAGTGGCTTTTTGATTTTTATCATCAAAAAAGCCTTTTAAGCGTAATTGACTATAGCCCCAGTCGCCCACAATATAATCATATCTGGCTAAAATATCTGAGTATCGTTCCTTGAATACTTCCTCTTGAAAAGCTTCTTTGTAATCTTCAATAATCTCGTATTCATATCCTTCTATATTGATCAAAGTGGCACCGCCTTCTATTTCAGCATTTGTTCTTACTGTTCTGCTTGTAGCTGACGTTCTTTTGTCGCTTCGTTAACTTGTTCATCAGCATGATAGCTACTACGTACAAGTGGGCCTGCCTCACAATGCTTAAACCCTTTTTCCATTGCGATTTTACGCAGTTTACCAAACTCTATTGGAGAATAATACTTTTTAACAGGCAAATGCTTTTTCGTTGGCTGTAAGTATTGACCAATTGTCATAATATCTACGTCGTTTGCTCGTAAATCGTCCATAACTTCTAAAATTTCTTCATGTGTTTCACCTAAGCCTATCATTAATGATGACTTCGTAGGGATGTCTGGCTGCATTTCTTTTGCCAAACGAAGAAACTCTAATGAACGCTCATATTTTGCACGTGCACGTACTCTTGGCGTTAAGCGACGCACTGTTTCAATATTATGATTTAAAATATCAGGCTTCGCATCCATTAACATTTGAAGGTTCTCTTGTAAACCACCTAAATCGGATGGTAAAACTTCAATCGATGTAAACGGACTTTTACGACGAATCGCACGGACTGTTTCAGCTAATACTTGCGCACCGCCATCCTTTAAGTCATCACGTGCTACCATTGTAATAACAACGTGCTTCAAGTTCATAATAGCTACTGAATCTGCTACTCGTTCTGGCTCAGCTAGGTCTAATTCATTTGGTAAGCCTGTTTTAACAGCACAGAAACGGCAAGCACGCGTACAAACAGATCCAAGGATCATCATTGTTGCTGTACGTCGTTCACCCCAGCATTCATGAATATTAGGACAGCGTGCCTCCTCACATACTGTATGCAGATTTTTTTCACGCATGAGCTTCTTTAGCCCTTTATATTCATCATTTGTGTTTAATTTAATTTTTAACCAATCTGGTTTTCTTAAATATTCTTCGTTTTCTTTGCTTGTAGGTTTACAAGATGTCATACGGATATCGCCCCTATCAAATATATGCAGTTTTTATATTACTATCTTCACTGTCAATGTAACATATTAAATGAACTCCAACAACTATAACAATCTAATATGCGCCTCGGCATAATTGCGTCCGAAATCGGCTTTGTGCTTAGGCCTGCGTGATGCATGTCAGTGGATGTGAAGTTCTTGGCCTTAGTTCCTCTATTCAGTAGGTGTTTGGACACTTTACCTGTCGCTAAGCTTTCGGTACAAAGAACATTTGCTGAAAGAAGTTAAACATTTTTACTTTTTAGGAGTGATAGGTACTTGAATTGAAGGTACCTCTTCACCACCTTTTGAATAAACACTTGGAACATCCCCTCTTACTAAGCCCATTGCCACTGGAATATCCTGAGTAACTGTAGTAGTTTTACTAGCAAAAGGGACAATAATTTGCACTTTTACTTCTATATGAATCCCTACCGACATATAGGCACTATTTATACCATATTCCTTTATTGAAGAAGTAACTTCACTATGCACATTGCCAATTACATGAAAGCGTATTGGAATTTTAGGTCCCAAATTCCCGATTAAAGGGATATTAGCCGCCTGACTCAACGGCATATAAAAAACTACCCCATTACCTTCATTGATCTTGTTATAATCATATTCAACATTATCAAGATTTGGCAAATGCGACAATTCTCCTTGCTCTGCCTGCTCTAAATACAATTTTACTTGATTGACCGTTTCTGTTCGAACTCGATTAATCGTTTCAGTATTAACCTTCAAATCAGCATGGTTCCCAGGGGATACTTCTACAAGAATATCATTAACATCCATAACACTTGATGTACGAGAATCAATCGCTTTACTCACAACGGAAGATGCAATTTTAGCCGTTTGTATTTCAGCATAATCTAAGTAGGTCGGCATAAGCTGCTCATTTAAATAATAAATAAATAAAAAAACACCGATAATAACAAATACAACTACTAGGGTTAATCGATTCAATCGATTTCCCTTTTTTCTATAGTTGCTATGATTACTATATGATCGTAATTTCATTCTTTTTCGAGGGAAAAACAAAAAATCTCCTCCTGTTCCTTAACGTATGAACAGGAGAAGATTTTTATTCGATTTACAATGGCACAACATAATCCACTTCAACGCTTTCTATTATTACGGTTGGGTAGTCCACTAAATTAATTTCATATGTAGCTGCTATTAATTGATTTTGTTCCTCAAAAATACGAACCCAAGGTAATGCGGCATTCAATGCATTTTGTCTCGATACAATACCTCGGCGCCCATCCGATAATTTTAAAATAACACCATTTGGATAATGGACAACAGACCTTTTCAATGCTTTTACAATACGTGCATCGTATATCGTTCCAGCGCCTGCTTCTAAAATTGCTAGACCTTGGGAAGGTAGCATTTTTTCTCGATATACACGACTTGTAGTCACCGCATCAAAGACGTCTGCTACACCAATAATTTTGGCAAACGGATGGATTTCAAAATCTACCAAGCCCCTTGGATAGCCACTCCCATCAATCCGTTCATGATGTTGGAAAGCACAATGTGCAACAATCAATGATATGGAATGTAAATTACGTAACAAATCAAAACCATATCGAGTATGCTGCTTCATCGTTTCAAACTCTTCACACGTTAGGCGCTCAGGCTTTGTGAGGATCTCTTTTGGTACCATAAGCTTCCCAATGTCATGTAACAAAGCGCCAATCCCAATTAAACGTAAATCCTCTACTGAGTATCCAAGCTCTTTCGCAATCGCTATCGAATATAGTGTGACTTGAAAGGAATGTTGATATAAATATTCATCAAATAAATACGCATCTGTTAGTATTGTTAAAATTTCATCATTACCCTTAACTGCCAACAGTAACTCGTCTACAATTGAGACAATTGCTTTTGATTGTTGGTCAAGCACATAAGAGGCATTTACTGGATTTAAACCATTGATTGATTGGAAAGAATCTTTAATGGTTGAAATTGCTTTATTTCGAATAACAGTTGGAATTGTTTCCTGTACCTCAATACCCTTAGAAATTTTATCGTCAATATATAAATAATGCGTATTTAATTGTTGAAGCCTTTGTATGATACGTTCATTAATGACAACATCTTTCTTTAAAAGAGGATGCCCCGCCTCATTCCAAATGGTTCTTGCTAATACCATTCCTTCTTTTAATACATCGATTGAAATTAATCGCATGACCTTTTCCCCAATCCATTCTTAAAGCGTTTTATCTACTATTACTTAAAGAATCTTTGACCATAATCTATCATAATGTTTCGTAAAAATTCTGGTAGAATATATTTTTTCTTAGCATATTTAAAGCTTGGATAAAAATAACCGAACGTAAACAAATCAAGTGTTACTAATTTATAAATTCGATCATTATCTGCAAGCTTCCCATTGATAAGTAATTGGCGATCTTCATTCATCGAAAAGCCATAAGTTAACATCTTCCCAAAAATAACGCCTCTAAACCCTAATCCTTTTAGCTCAATATATGGCCATTCTTCATTTTTAGATTGCTGAAAAATTTCTTTCATTTCAGCAACTGATAATTCAATCGTACATAAATTTATAGGATGTGGGAAAATTCTATGCAAATCTAGTGCTGTCACTGTTCCCTTAGGTAAACCATCTAAAAAAATACCCGCGTTAAATACCGCACAATCTGCTCCACTTTTCTCTAAAATCGCACGCGCAAACAAATCTGATAATTGCGAATAATGGAACCATTCCTTGTTGTACGATTTTCCCGTAGTGAATACTGGAATATCAAGTAATCGTTTGCCTTCCTTTTCAAAATATTGAACGATTTCATGTTCATTTTTAATCGCAGGCAAATCATTATTATGAATTAATGTATCCTTTTTTTCAACAATTCCCCTAGATTTTGTATCATATTCTAACGTAAGATGGCCAGTATATTGTCCAAATTTCCCTCCACCCGTTAATAAAACGCCATTAATTAGCTTTCCATTAGGGAGAACATGATGTGTATGTGAGCCGAATATAACATCTATTTCTGGGCATTCCTCAGCTAAAAGCTCATCCTCTGTTATCCCTAAATGTGACAAACAAACAATTATATCTACTTCTTTGCGAAGCTGAAGTGCTAAGCGAATGAGTGAACTTCGTGCCTCATCTATCTCCCAGTCTAATTCATTATAATAAATTTCAAACATAGCCGTTGCTGCAATGGCTGCAACCTTTGTGCCATAAGCAGTTGTTAATACAACATACGGCTTCATCCACGCTGGGTTTGGTACTTGAGAGGCATTCACATTAGCAACTACTACGTCAAAAGTTGCTTCATCATACAAATGGTATAGCTCCTCATGGGACAATGTTATACCTTCATTATTACCAATTGTCACTACGTCGTAGCCCGCTTCATTCAATAATCTCACATTGCCCTTACCGACTGTTGCTTCCGTATAAATATTTGAACGATCTAAATGATCGCCAACATCAAATAAATAACTTGTTTCTCCCATGGTTGTTAGCTTCGTACGCATTTCTTCCACATAGGTTTGCATTCGTGGCCAATACTTAAAATGACTGTGCAAATCATTCGTATGAAATATATGAATTTTTTCCAGCAATTAAGCCACCTCTTCTTTAAAATAGCTTCTATGTCTGTAGAAGACTTTCTATCAAAATCATCTTTACTTTCCGGACCTAATATGACAATAACCCTTCGATAATAGAACGAATTCCTAATAATAATAAAATAACTCGAAGCGCTACTACAAGCGTATCTGATTTAATTCTTTTATTTAATGCGGCCCCTAGCTTTGCTCCAATATAAGCTCCTGGGATAACAGGAATCGTATAGAGCAATGGAACGTGTCCTAAATAAACATGGCTCGCTGAATTTACAATCGACGATAAAAATACCATGAACATCGATGTTGCCACTGCAACGTGCGGTGGGAATAAAAATAAAATAATCATGGCAGGCACGATCATCGAGCCTCCACCGATACCAAATAATCCAGAGGCAAAGCCAATGCCAAATGTTAATGCAATGGCAAACCAAATGGGATACCCATATATAAAGGTATTTCCTTCTTTATCTTTGAACTCCTGTTGCATGCCGTTTTTTACAAACCATTCTACAGGTTTCAATCGATCACGTACAAGTAATATCGTCGCTAAAATGATGAGTAAAATACCAAAATACAAATTAAATGATGGTACATCTAGCCCCTTATTTACCCATGCACCCAGCATTGTTCCAGGTATACTTCCTATAAAGAATATCCAACCACTCTTATAATCAACTGTTTTAGATTTCATATAGCTTAATGTAGAGGCAAGTCCAGTAAAAATCATCATGACAACAGATAAACCAACTACTTTTTGAGGAGTGATATCTGGAATCATCCCTAGATTTAAGCCAACGTATAAAGTTGCTGGAACTAAGATAATCCCTCCGCCAAGCCCAACCAACGAGCCAATTATCCCAGATAATAATGCTATAATAACTAAAACAAAAAATTCCATTATAGTTCCCCTTCAAACATGTTTAATTGTTTAGGCGCTAACCCTATGTCTTTAATCGCTAGAATACCTTGTAATTCCTTTGCATTTTTCGCAGCATGAAGCCCTGAATTATTATTAAATAATACATATAGATCCTGTACTTCTGATTGGAGATGTTTCAAATGCTGTCCAAGCTGCAGCAATTCTTCACTATTGTAATCATATAAAAAGCGAACCTTCCGCCAGTTCTCGGCATTACCAGTATTACGCCAGCCATGAATGTTACGTCCATGAATACGTACAAGTGCCTTCGTCGCAGTAACCGTAGGATAAAATGGTACAGAGCCCACGCCAGCCTGTGGTTCATCACAAATTGTATGAATAAATTGATGCTCTCGTAAAAAATCCATTGTTTGCTGCACTACATTGTCCGCATACCATGTTCGATTGCGAAACTCAATAGCTACGTCAAAGCCTTTGAGCTGCTGCCTAATATACAATAAATATTGTACATTCTTAGTCTGACAATCAAACCACGGTGGGAATTGTGCTAGTACAATCGCCAACTTCCCATGACGTTTAAATTCATTGGCACATTCGATAAAGGCATTAAACATGTCATTTTTTGATTCAAACGGTATGTCGCCACGTAAATGACCAGTCATTCCTTGATAGGCCTTCACAACAAAACGAAAATTTTCGGGAGTATCTTCACACCACTTTCGAACATTCTCTTTAGAAGGTATTGCATAAAAAGAAGTATCTACTTCTACCGTTAAAAAGTGACCTGTATAATCGAATAATTTGTCCTTTGAGGCAGTCACTTCACTATAAAGCGAAGGATGATCACCCCAACCAGTTAATCCAACTATAATCATGTGACCCCCTCCTCTATGTATATTTATCATAGCATATACTTTCTAATGAAATGCATATATGGATATTATCATATAAAATATAGGGTTATCGCCTAAACGTAGGGTTGTTCTGGCTGGCGCTTTTCTGGGGGGCGTCCGATGAACCGCTTCACTCCAAGGTTTAAGGTCAACAGATGTTTTTTGGGCGAAAGCATAGCAGCAGCCCGATGTTTTTTGCGCGAAAGCATAGCAGCAGCACGATGTTTTTTGCGCGAAAGCATAGCAGCAGCACGATGTTTTTTGCGCGAAAGCGAAGCGGCAGTAGCACGATGTTGGTCACGAAGGCGTGTTCACAGGATGTGATGGTTTTAGCCTTCATTCCCCTATTGCTGATCCTCAAGGAGTCGCCCATTCTTCACTCCCAACAACCTAAGCATTACATTTTGGCACAAGATTCGATTCCATATTAGGATTGCCTAATAGCTGTAGCTGAAAATATATGTTTTAACTATGTAGGATACAATTTTCCATTTGGCTAAAAATTAAAAACCCGGTTAAGTGCATCACGTCCACTTAACCGGGGTTATTATTGATTTAAATTAATAAAACTTTACTACATCTTCAAAAGGTAAAGAAGTTTTTTCTCCTGGTTGCTCATTTGGCTCACCGAATGGCATTTGAGCTACAAGGCTCCATTCTGCAGGAATATTCCAAGTTTCTTTAACTTCCTCGTCAATAATTGGGTTATAGTGCTGAATAGATGCGCCAATTCCTTCAGTAGTTAAAGACATCCATGTTGCGTATTGTAGCATAGCATTTCCTTGATGAGACCAGAAAGGGAATTGCTCTTTATAAGAAGGAGCATTTTCTTGCATTTGTTCGATTGTTGCTTGATTTTCAAAGAATAAGATTGTTCCTACTCCATCTTTAAAGCCATGTAAACGCTCTTCTGTTGCAGCAAAATTTTCTGCTGGAACACGCGCACGTAATGTTTCTTTAACAATATCCCAAAACTTTTCATGCTCATTATCCATTAAAACTACTACACGTCCACTTTGCATATTAAATGAAGATGGTGCATGTACACTAATTTTTAATAGCTCCTCCATTTTTTCTTTTGTAATCGCTGCGTTCTTTTTCACTTTACGAATTGAACGGCGATTAATAATTGCTTCTTTTAAATTAGTTGTTGTTACTGACATTTGTAGTTCCTCCAAATTTTAATCAAATTTATATATAGACTTTTCCATGCAGCCTTCATTTGGCTACTGTTTAAATCTAAATTTCCATTTTCTATTTTTTTAATTGCTGATCGATGACTTGTGCTATTCTTTCTTTACTAGCTAACCCTTGGATTATTTCATCACCAATAATTAGTGTAGGAACAGCTGTAATATTTGCTTCTTCATATGCATGCCTTAAAGCCTCTTGATGTACTTCACGATATTTATCTGAAAGCAAAGATTCTTTGAATTCTTCTTTTGGCAGACCTACCTCATTTGCTAATTGAGTTAACACGTCTACATCCTCAATATTTTGTTCCTCTTGGAAAAATGCTGTGAAAACTCTATGATGAAATTCATTGCCTTTTTGATATACCTTAGCGAATTGATATCCTTCAAAAGCTAAATTTGTATAAGGATGTGGAGATACACGCGGTAATCGCATATCAATCCCTAGCTTTTTAGCTGTAGGGAGAATATAGGAGTCCCACGAACCTAATTTAGCAGGCTCTTTCCAAGGATCAATTTTAGGATACGGTTTAGGCCTTAATTCAAACGGCATCCATGCTATTTCAATATCCTTTTCTTTTGCAATTTCATCTAATGGCCTTTCCCTAAAAAACAGAAAGGACAAATAAAATATGCTTTTATTTTAAGGGTCGTCCAATAAACCTTCCTTTCTCTTTTTGTTGTAACCATAATAGTTACAACTAAGTCAAATAAATAATGCATTCAGATCAATTATACCTCGGCATAATAGCGTCTGAAATCGGCTTTGCGCTGAGACCTGCAGATGTTTTTTGCGCGAAAGCGCAGCGTCAGCAGCAGATGTTTTTTGTGCGAAAGCGCAGTGCTAACGTAGCGCCAGCAACACCGATGCAGATCAGTTAGCCGTTATCGCATGGATACGATGATTCCTTTCCGATTTCTGCGACATACACTGATAGAAGTGAAAGGAATGCATTATTTTGATTGTTGAATTTCACGGACTAAAGATGTAATCACTTGTTCCATAGTAATATTAGCCAATACTTGTTCCATTGCTTCTTGTGCTTGCACTAAAATTAGCTCTAACACAGACTGTATATTTGCACCTATAGGACAATCAGGATTTGGATTTTCATGTAGATGAAATAACTGATCTTCTTCTACAACTTCTACTGATCGAAAAACATCCAACAAAGTGATAGCATCCAGATCTTTAACTAAAGAAGCTCCACCTGTTCCCCTACGCACTTGCACTATACCTGCCTTTTTAAGATAGGATACTATTTTCCTAATCACTACTGGATTTGTATTTACGCTTTCCGCCATAAATTCTGATGTGCAAATAGTCGATGGATTTTGTTTGATGATTGATAAAATATGAACAGCAATTGTAAAACGACTGCTAATTTTAATCTTCATCACCTCCAGCTGTAACCATTATAGTTACAACAAGAAAATAAGTCAACTGTTTTTATAAGCAAATCAGACATAAGAATTTGCTTTTTTCCTAATCGTTGATGGGATTCTTGTATCTGCGACTTATAGTAATTTTCATCTACTATACTACATATTTGTCATTTCACAATTTTCTGACTATACAAAGAATTCAAACCTATATAAAATGCCAGGCAATTATGTATAACAACCTCGCTAGGCGAAAATGACATGACTTTGCACAATTACCTATACACAAAGCATAAGATAAGTTGATGGATCAATTATGCCCGGCATAATTACGTCCGGAATCGGCTTTGTGCTTAGGCCTGCAATTGTTTTTTGGGGCGAAGGCGTAGCTACAACGACACCGATGCAGGTCAGTTAGCCGTTATCACATGGATGCGATGATTTTAGGCTAACATCCTTTATTAACTCCATTCCGATTCCGTGACATCCGCCGTAGGCTTTAGCTTCTTTCAGCGAATGTCTTTTGTACCGAAAGCGTAAGACAGGTACAGGTGTTTGAACACCCGCTGAAAGAAGAGTTAAACAAAAGGAGGACAACGATGTATCCAAATCAATACTATTATCATTATGCTCCACAGCATAATGGTACTTATCCTATGCTAAACGATGCTCAACTTGTAAATGATATTCAGAAGGCAATTAATGCTGAATATAGTGCCATTGCTTGTTATGAGAAGTTAGCTAAGATGGCTCCTACTGAGGATGAAAAGAATAGAATACTTGAGATTCAAAAGGATGCACTACGCCATCTCGAGGAATTTAGCAAACTTTACACGAATTTAACAGGAAGTAAACCCTCTTTTCAAATAATTGAGGAATGTCCGGACAACTATAGGGCTGGAATCGAATTTGCTTTTAAAGATAAACAAGAAGCTGTTGATTCTTATTTAGATATAGCAGATAAAGCAAATGATCCGATGATTAAAGAAAGATTTCGACGTGCAGCAGCGGACGAGCAAAATCACGCTGTATGGTTTTTATTTTTTCCAAAAAGCCCCGAGATAAATAGGGACAGTGATCAAAATACATTACTACCTTCTACATTGACGTCTCCTCAACTGTTGGGTGAAAACTTAGCTCAATCTATTTTTGATCATTTTTTAGGAAACTTTAACTTTTTTAATAATGCATCGGGGCATATAAATGCTTTATTGCCAGTTTTCGAACGTAATTGGGTACCGTTTTCTAATGACGAATCGCAGTTATTCGTAACAAACTTAGAAAACAATAAAATAGCCTATGTGGCTAGGAGTCAGAAGGAAAAAGACAATGTATCTATGTACGAAACCTTTATTGCATATAATATTCCTAATACAGGTTTTCCAACTGTTTTCCCTCAACTTTATAACGACTCTTTAAACCATCAAAACAACATTAGGTACTTACCTTGAAGATCAAAAGAAGGAGACGATTTTCAAAGTTCGTCTCCTTCAATCTAAACGCTATGCAGATTTTTTACCTTTATATCCAAAAAATAATATTACATAATTTCTTTAAGAAAATCTTATTAAAACTTTATTTTTATTTACTTTCTTTCCATAAAGACAATGCGGATATCCAATTTGGATCTCCATATCCTTGATAACTTTGCACAGCTTCATATATTTTCCCTTGATGCTCTACTTTATCACCTTTTGTGTACGCCTTATATGGACTCCATTGCTCATAAGACGACCCTTGCTCTTTTGTAGTCACAGTGAAAATGGAACTTTTATTAGATTCATTTCCTGCTGCATCAACGGCAGTAACTGCATACGTATATGTTGTATTGGATTGTAGATTCATGTCCATAAAGGAAGTAGTTTTCGATGTTCCAACTACAGTCAGTTGCCCTACTTGGGTGCCTCGATATATAACATAGTGGTCAACTGCTACATTATCCTCTGATGCCCCCCACATTAAGTCTACACTTGAGGATGTTACTCCCATCGCATGAAGTGAAGTTGGTTGCGTTGGTGCTTCTGTGTCCGGAACTGCATTCATTGTCTCTACAGCTATAGACTCACTTTCTTTTGAAATATTCCCAGCGGCATCCACTGCCTTTATTGTATATGTATATTTTGTATTCGCTGTTAAATTTTTATCTGTGAATGTTGTTCCCGGTAAAGTTCCAATTGCTTTACCATCGCGTAATACTTGATATTCTTTTACCCCTACATTGTCTGTAGAAGGATTCCATTTTAGCTCAACACTGTTAGAAGTAACTTTCATTGCTTGCAATCCATTCGGTTGAGTTGGAGCTTCTTTATCCACATCCACATTATTTACCAAATTAACATCAATTACATTATAGAAAGCATTTGTAGTATCAGCTACATCCCAAACAGCTAGAATCACGTGGTAGCCACTACGGTCAGTTGGCACGTTAATTGTATGAGTTAAATTATTTGATGCAGCAGTACCATTATGTTCAACAGTTCCAATTGGCTCAAGATCAGCACGGGTTAATGGTTTATTAGGATCCCATCCCTTTTTCGTAATATAATAGTGCCATTTGCTTGTTAAATGCGGCGCAGTGTACTTCCATGTAAAGGTATTTGGTCCACCTGTAATCGTATTCTTAAACCAGCGATTTACGGATTGTTGATCGAGGATGCCACCAAACATACCTCCTGCAGATGCAATTTTACCATCAATTGGTCCACCTTGTGGAAATCCTTTTGGTGCCTCTAAGCTCTGTGGCTCATACATAACGTTTCCACAGCTTAAGTTAAGACCGCCATAATTTTGGTTACATAAAGCGGCACGGCTAGCTGGTTTTTCAACAAACCCATGTGCATATGCATTTGGCGCCATTGCCATCCCCATGATTCCAGCTGCTAATATGGCAGCACTTATGCCCTTTTTACTTTTACTTTTACTTAGTTTTGCGAATTTAGTATTCATATAAGTAGTCTCCTTATCTTTGAAAATGTATTTCTACTCGTATGATAGCTATGGATTAAAAATTAAGCAAACTATGTATAAATATTATAAAAGTCGCATTGTACTGTTATGTTTTTTCGCAAAAGATGTATATTAATAGCTCTAAATATAGTAAATATCTTATAATAATGTGCCTTTTCATTTAAAAAGCTATATATTTTACCAAAATGTTCATAAAATATTCAAAATAAAATTTGTCAATTTATGATCTTCTCCGCAAGTTTTTATTCGTGTAAAAAAGGTTGGTAAGCTACGTGAACAACATCCGCATAAAAAAAATCGAGTGCACTGCACTCGATTTCTACAAAGGAAATTTGTGGACAATAAGGGGTTTGGCTTTAGCGTAAAACCCTTATTTACCTCGTTTATCAGCGTATTATCCGATAGAACCTTCCATCTCAAACTTGATAAATGGAGGTTTTTGAAATGTATAATATAATAGAAGAAACTCATAAAATCAGCCTTTTTTGTTCTAAGACTTTCCCATATTATCTTATGTTATTTTACGCTTTCGGCATGAAATCGGCACGAATCCGGCACGTAAAACGGTATCACAAATGGTATCACGAGATCACCTTATTATGATGGTCTTTTTTCTTATCTCCGCACGATACACACTCTAATGCGAGACTCAATTACTTTATTTTTATCAACAGCTTTATTATCATCTGCGGAAGGCTTTCTAATCTCCATTTCTTCATATTGATTCAGTAAGTCAAATATCGTTAATTGTCCTTGTTGTTCCATATATTCAAAATGAGTCAATTGTATTTCCTCCTTAGGTATAAAATATATTTGATACCAACATACTTAATACGTATTCCACTCGGCCGCTATAAATTGCTCATCGACTAAACCTCACATAACTCCGAGCATTTATAGCGGTTATTCTTTTACCATTCCAACCAATTTTCTAAATTACATGGTCTATTATTATTTGATTGTGGAGGGCAATCACGCTCTTTTAACCAATTGTAGAAAGGTACTGGACGTTCCTTAGATGGAGTTTCTTCTATAGATGATGATTTATCCGACTTGTTATCTAAACACTCAACAGCCTTATTAAAAGCCCCTACAAATACAGCTCTTAATGTACTAGTTACCGTTAGTACACCTTCTTTAATATCTATAGCAATTTTGAAAAGTACGTTCTTAGCTTTAATGAAGTCTTCCACAGTATTCACTTGTGAAGCCAGTACACATTTATGCAACTCACCTTTTAAGTTATCTGCTAATGGCAAGCTATTCATGAAATCAAACAGCATCACTTGGTACTCATTCATGTATTCTTTTTTCTTTTCAGCTTGCAAAGCCAATTCATTTTCAAGACTCATAATATTATTTGCTTGTTTAGAACTTAAAAGATTAAAAGAGTTTAAAGATAGGTTTTTAATTTGTGGACGGCAAACCACGTCATTACTAGCTTCATCGACTGCCTCTCGATGTTTCATTTCCGATGTGTCACTATAAGGTAAAATTTTATAAATGCTTGCTCCTTTGATTCCATTAAGCTTTGTTTGTTTTACTTTCTCAATAATGTTTAACTCAACAAGCTTTTTGATCGCGCGCATTACTGTACTACGAGAAGTGCCAGTTGCTTCAGCAATCGTTTCAGCTTTTAGATGTGAAGCTCCTGGATACATTAATGAACGTTGTGAAAGTGCAATAACGATGGCACGTTCTGATTCTGTTAGGTCATAATAATGTGCCGCTATATGGTCCTCCACACTCTTATCCATATCTGCTATTGATTCAAATGTTTTGTAAGTTGCTAAATATTCAAATGCCATCGTTTTCATCTCATTTCCATTCCACTTTCTACTACTTAAATGCCTTACGTAAATTTTCACGAATCTGTTTTACTTCTAATTCTGTAAGCAGACTATGATACCTCATAATCCACTTCAATCGATTCTGATACTTATGGACATCTGTAATTGCGTCCTGTTGTTTCATCTTCATTCGGATGTACTCTTGACGTTGTTGGATTGTTTTCAATTTTTTCACCTACCGTTTATCATTAAATATAATAATTTAATTATTTATTGATTTGAGTATAAATTATTAAATTTAATAATTCAAGTATTTCATAAAAATTATTTATTAAATTTATGGATTTGTGTATAATGGAATTTAAGAAGAATACAATTAAAGAGGTGAAATCATGGAACTAAAAGTAAAACTAAAAGAAGTGTTAAACGAACGAGGAATGTCACAAGTGGAATTAGCAGAGAAGACGGGACTAACGCGTACAGTAATTAGCGAACTTGCAACTAATAGAAGAACATCTATTAATCGTGAACACATCACCAAAGTATTACAAGCTCTTGAAATTACAGATATGAATGAAATGTTTGAGATCAAGTAACAGATAACTAAATAAGGTTGTCTGTTTTTTATATGTACTTTTCAATCATAATTTCCTAAAATGGAAATATAGAGGGAGGATTTAGTATATGAACAAAAAATTAATTTTTAGTGCAGCATTAGTATTGAGTTTAGGGTTGGCTGGTTGTGGAGCAAATTCATCAAAGGACGAAAAGTCTAAAGAGGATTCTACAAAACAAGAAACACCTGTATCTTCTGATAAAAAAGAGGATTCAGCTAAAAAAGAAGATAAAAAAGATAATGAATATGAAGATGAAAACCTCAAAGGTATTGATACTTACTCCGAAGAATTGAACCTTGTTGGACAATCGGGACCAATGAAATACAATATTGAACATGTGGTGTTGAAGAAGATTACTCCTAAAACAGAAGAAGCTGCAAATCAATTTGGTGTTAAAGTTGGAGAAGAAGTGAATGCTATTACTATTTTTATGAATGGTGAAAATACATCTAAAGAGGATATAAGTTTTTATCTTGGGCAAGCAGTGATTATTACGAATACAAAAGAACAATTAGAACCTACAATGCTTCTATCTGAACATATAGAAGGTAAGTATCTGGGGCAAGTAAAACATGAAGGATATAACGTGTATGTTTTAAAGAATTCTAAGGTAGAGGATTTAAAAACTATTGAAATTCGTATAGACGCTCCTGTTAATTCTAAAGTCGATGAACAAGGTGAAGATGTTACTCATACTATCGAAGTAAATAAATAATAAATTTAGTCACTCAAACGAGTGGCTTTTTTCATTGCATAAAAAAATAGGCACTATACTAATCAGTGCCTTCGTTTGTATGACTTAAAAATAATTTCTCTACCTGTGTTTTCAGAGCCATATTAGCATAGGTAAATACTTGATCCTCACCCGCAGTAGCTACAATTAAATCACTAAAGTATTCATCTTTCTTTTCCCACTTCACGACTCTAATTTTATCTTTGGCCAACAGCCTTTTAGTATTGTAATATTCTTGTGAAATGTCGTCTAAAAGCTTATCAAGGATTGGCAAATACACTTTGCTCAATTTAAGGTTTTCAATCACTTTATAATCACGCTGTAACGACTGAACAGCCATATCATAAACCACAAATTTATGAAGTAGTCGCCTTTGTTCGAAACTTATCATACAACGGAACGCTCCTTGTGGATGATTGGAATAACTGCCAGCACACTTTCAATCATAAATGTACGCTTGGCTTGCCTTGTAAAACAATACGCTTGAAACGAATCACCAAAAATCTTAACAATTTTGATACGTCTTTTTGACACTTTACCGTCTTTAGCCAAGTACATCATATTCATAATTTGATTACGTTGCATTGATTTAATCAGTTGCTCTTTCATTCCTTTTGCACTCCTTAAATAAGAACGTTTGTTTGTAATTATTTTAGAACGGACGTTTGTGTTTTGGCAAGAAAAAGTTTTGAAACGCAAAAAATCCCAGACTCAAAATTAATTGAGTACCTGGGATTTAAATAGTTAATTCCTTTGAGAAAGCCATCCTTTATACAAGTAGTTTCCTTTTTCAGTCGCAACATGAAATACTAAACCACTATAAACTATTGGAACCCTTGGTGGATCTTGCTGAATAGTCACTGTAGCAGTATAAGATGGCCCCTTATATACATCCCACCAATCTTCATGAGGCATTAATGTTGAGTGTGAAGAATAATTAACTGCTAGAGTTTTTGGAGGATCAATTTCCTGTGCTGAAGAACTTAATGCTCCTGTAAACATTAGAGCCCCACAAACAACTAAACCAGTAAATATTTTTGATATTTTCATAAATTATGTACTCCTTTTGTTTTATAGTTTATTTCGTGTATGAATGCTATAGCATGTCCACTTACCCTCGAGTTATCTCAAGTCTATCAATACAAATACCGAATTTGCAAAGGGCAGTTTCCGAAATTCCATTTTCGGTCACCACCATTATTTTTGCGGTAATTTGCCTCTTCTCGTCAATTAACGCCAAATCACGCCAATTATACCGCCATTATTTGGCGTGTTATTATTTTTTTATATTACTTAAGTAACGTTTTTAGTGAAATTCACATTAAAACACTTGATATTTTCATTTAAATTAGTTCATATTTTAAGATAATAATTTTCACTAGATTGTCACTTTTGTACTGTGTAATAAGTCATAAGACTAGCTCGGCTATATTAGCTTCGCTAGTCCTTGTTGCTTATTTACTACGTCTTTGCTGAATAGTAATATATAATCCAATTAATCGATCAGTTGTCATTGCTCCACTTTGTAAATCCTTTAAATGTGAGGCTTGAATAATACCATCCTTTACAGCCTGTGCGATATAGTTTTCTGCTTCTGTTTGCATAGTTGGTGAACCTGGATTCCAATTTGTCAATTTAATTTCCTCCTTTTTGTCTTCCACAATTAATTGAACTTGCAATTTACTGTTACTTGGTACGATTACTTGTCCTTCTAATTTATAGCCTTTTGGCATCTTCCAAGTTGATTTAACCTCAAAGTGAGGTCGGTCAATACTACCTAACCAATCTCCGCCCCATGTAATGCCAAGTTTACGAGCAATAGCGCCAATCCGATTTAAAGTTGTCACATCATACAATGATTGTGGAGGGCCAACAGCAATATCCCATGCTAGACGTGATTTATGATTGCTGTTTAGTGTCCAAGTAACAATTTGCCCTGGTCGTGTTCGTCCTTGTGCATATAGGTAGTTTTGTCTTTCCTGAGAGCGATACGTCTCCGTAATAAAGATGTTCTTAATACCAGCTTTAAAGCACTCTTGGAATAGTAATCTACAAGCTGTTTGTGCAGCTGGTAATAGTTCAGCTAAGTCACGACATGTAGTAGTTACGCTTGTACTCATTTCGTTTCACCATCCCCTGTTTTATCCTTTACAATTGCTAAAAGTTCTTTAATAAAATCTGGCATCGGTAAGCCCATCTTTGTACCGTTTTCCGTGATAGAAATAAATTCGAGTACACAGAATGCAATGGCTGCTCCAGCACCTGCGTACTCGATACCTGGAATCACTAGCGACAGTAAATATACTGACCCGACTAGCATTAAATAGTAAATTTTTCGAATGATACCGTTGAATCCAACTCGGCTGTTTAAGTTACGGTTAACAATACCGCCCATAATGCCTGTAAGGTAATCAATAGCCATAAATCCGATTAAGACGGTTACAGCCATTCCTAGACCGTCCACAGCATAAGAGATTAGAGCGCCAATTAATCCACTAATTGCTCCTATCCATTTTTCCATTACAACACTTCCTTTTCTGCATAATAAAAGCCCCCCACAACTATCTGTGGAAGGCATAAAAATCAAATAAATTTTTGAAAATATTTTAGTTCTTCTTTAAGCGTATCAATCGCCTTTAGAATATTTCTAAAGTGTTCATCATCATGTAGCGCAACATACTTATCTTTCGTAATTTTATTTAGTTCGTAAAAGGCCTGACCTAAGTCGCAATCAAGTTCATTAATTTCATCTAGTTCATCTTTCGTCATGTTATCACCTCATTTTAGACAATAAAAATAACGCTAAGCTTATGCTTGCGTTTCGTTCGATACTTTATTTTGCTGTTCGTTCATTAAGGTACATAACTTCGAATATTCATCTTGGCTAACCTGCTTATTTAACATAAGTAAACTTAAATTTGTTGCCATCACATCGTAATTACATCCTGGGCTAGTGATTAATAACTCTGCAGCACGATAAACAATGTTCATGTTTGTTCCTCCTTACACTCCGATATTTTTCATCGCTATTAATACTTCTGTATTCAATAGCGTTTGTGCTTGCATTTCTTCTAAAGTAGGCTTTGGTTGTACTTCAACAGGTTCCTGTTCTGGTAAATCATCCAATAACCTTTCAGATACCTTATGAGATACAGTTTCACCGTCTACAGTGTATTCTGTAATTTTGTATTCACCTTCTATATATTCTTTTAATACTACAAACATTGCTCAACCTCCTATACTTAAGAAATTAGTTCATACAATACAATTCGCGGTTCATAGTCACTTGTTATTTTTAGACTAGTTGAAAATGAGAGGTCTAACCATCCACCCATATTATTAACTCTGAAAATTTTGTTACCATCAATTGTAATATAAGTTAAATCAGCGGCACTTGAACTAGGAGAAACAGATATTAATCTTCCTTTACCACTTATATTTAAATAAGTAGTCCCACCAGCATCTACAGTACTTGAGTGAATTCCTGCTATTTTATCAATTATACTTTGGTTAGAGGCGGACGATGGATATTGTTTTAAAACAGTCATCGGAGCAATATTATTCATTAAATAATTTAATTTTGCATGGGCACTACCACTAGTTGAACTACTTGCTGAACTTGTTGGAATACCTAAATTTGTATTAACTGTTTTCACATTAGCATCTACTGTAGCTACATTACTTTTAACTGTAGTGACATTCGAATTTACGTTATCTACATTTGCTTTTATAACATCTTGTGTTGCCTTTGTAGGTAATTGAATTTCAGGCATTATAGAACCTCCTCATAAACAAAAATAAGACCATCCTTAGCTTGGTTGGTCTTAAATCCATATTTATATATTTTGTTGTCTGTTGTGTCGAGAAATTGATGAGGCATTGCGGCTTTCTTATGATCGTCAATTAGATTGTATAAATTTCCGGCAACATCTTCATTCAATATACCTCTAACAGATTCAAACCAAATTACGAATGCTGATTTCTCAGAAGCTTTCCAATCTAAAAAGTCCTGTTGTTCTAAGTTTATCCATTGTTCCATAGCGGACTGAATACTATCTTTCCACACTTGGAACTCGTTAGCTTTTGTGACACTATAGCTATTAAACCATGACTGATACTGATTAAAGATTGTTGTCGTATCCACTTGATCTACAAGGCCATGTACAATACCGCACAAGCTTTTATTCAATCGTTGGTCCGTTATAAGACCTTGATTGATTTGAGTAGTTCCTGCATTAATTAATACATCTGCAAGGACTAATTCATACGCCTCTGCATCCCTTTGAATAGCAGGCGCTGTAGGTGAAGAAGCTTGGGAACCTTTCTTTAGCACAACTTCAATTTGTCTTGTTAAATGATTCAAGCGCATAACAATGCGGTCGATACGCTTCAATACACCATCTGCAATGTCATGCTTAAAAATGAAGTCACTATCATTTATCATAAAACGACCTTGTATCCAACCTTTACCCGGTTTTACAATAGTCTGCATTCCTTGGCCTTCCACAACTTGTAATCCGTTACTTGGATTAGGGAAAACACCATCTCCAATGAATGTAGAAAAGAATAGAGAGAAGAATGCTGCATCAACCTTCCTATCACCATTTACACTGTTAAACATTCCACTTCGTATAGCCATTTATTTCACCGCCTTTTTCAATCTTTCACCGAGAGTAGGAATATTTGAGCCGAACTCTACTCGTAATTCTTGTCCATTCCTATCAACCGTTAATTCTGCGCATACTACCCTCGCATGCATTACCTTTTGTAGCTCATCGTTACGGATGCTAACTACATCACCTAACTTATAATCAACACCGTATTCAAACTGAGCAAACATATCAATTTCGCTTTCATATGTTTCGATTTCTTGATACTCTGCTAACTTTTCAATCCCTCTCGATTGCAATGTTTCTTGATATTGTTCAGGAGTTAACGTGACGTTGTTATTGTCGTCATCTAAGTAACTACTTTGTAAGTCCCTAGCATCTACATACAATTCACGCCTGTTAAATCCACTTAAATTGTCATTTACAGTGATAGTCTTCCTATCGACACCTTCACCTTCACCCGCCACAATTGCAGTTGTTTTCGTTTCGATATTGCTATTTACGTAATTTTGTTTAATCACGTTATCAAACTCTTTACTGAAAATCACATGAGGTAAAACACTTTGAGTAATGCTATGGTCTTCGCCTTGCCATGTGTAAACATCATATTTTTTATCCTTATGATTCATAAAGACATCGAAGCTCATCTCATGCTTTTGACAAAGTGCAAAACAATGCTCACTAACTGGACCACCCGTTTTGGTACTGTCGTCCACAATCTTTATACCTGTATTTGAAGCGAGTCTTAGATTAGGTATTACTCTATTAGAAACTGTATTAATTGCATTCGATGAGATGAAAGATTTAATGATGTCCTCCACATTTCCTGCATAACGTTGCTGCCTTTCGATTACTCGCCATGAAGTCATAAAGTTTAATGAATAAGCGACTACTTCAATTTCACTTCCATTTTCATCGATATAATCAAAATGCTGAATAATATAGCCATAGTTCGGATTTGATTGTGTAGTAATAATGTTGTCCATCTTAAGTAGCTCAATCATTTCAGGCGTTCCAGGTACAATCAATGTAAGCATGCTGAATTTATAATAGTTCCTTTGAAGAATAAGCCTTTTATATTCACTTATTTCACCAAGAGTATTGAAATTCAAATCAAATACATATAAATCGACCATTTTTACACCCCAATTCTTCTCGCACGATAATTAAACGATACTTCTAAGAAATCAATGTTCTCCTCAGCTTCATACCTAAATAAATTATCTCCTGCCTCTATCTGTAAGAATGTGGAGGACAAATCTAATATGTTAAAAACGTTCGTTTGAACATTGTTACGGCTTAAGATAATGGATCGTTTACCACGATTGGTGTTAATGAAAATTTCATCTCCGGCACGCATTGTGGTATTAAGCTTCAACGACTCATACGTATTTACATTTATTAATGATGGATTTTTCACAGTTGCTGTAGCTTTAAAACGTATAATCATACCTGTAGCTTCTTGCCCTGTGTTCTCCACATTAATCATTGTGGAAGGTGTACGGTATCCCATTTCAATTCCACCGTCAGGTATTTCGAGTACAAATTCAAATGCTGGTTTCCACAATCCTATTTCTGCATAGTAATCATCCTTTTCATAAATAAATGGATCCGTAGCAACAAATTGTAGTAGACCTTTTAACCACTTTTTATTGTCATGCTCAAAGCCATTATTATAGACTGGTGCCATTTCTGCATTGGCATATAAATAAAACTCATGTCCAGCTTTCGTAGTAAAGTCTAGTCTCATGGGATTGTGTTTAGGATTACATACCGTATACATCTCATGTCGCTTCTCTTCAATCCACCATGGTTCATTTCCATCACGCTTTATATAAAATGGCACGTCTAGTTCACGAACATTTAACACAGTCGATTGATAATGCGCTCCATCACTGGTAAATGTAGAAGTATTTACATTCGCCTTTAAACCACTAATTTGAAAGTCTTCCATCAAGAAAAAATGACGACCGAATGTTATCGAATCGTCACGACTATTAGTTATCTTTAATTCTTTAATATTCAAATCGTCACCTCCTAGAATCCGAATGCCATGCGTCTCAATGTACGTTCCATTTCACGCGATCCACTATCTTGTGTATATATTTTTACATTAGGACTAAATTGCTTTGAATAATCGTAATTATTTTGACCGCCAACAACTGCATGAGCAAGTCCTGTGGAAGACTGTTCAACTTGTGCGATCATGCTGTTCATACCTTGGATTAATCCTTCAGCAATATTAACGCCGAAACCTTTCATTACACGGCTAGGTGAATGAATGTCTAACGCTCCTTGCATTGCTTCTTTAATGCTGTTTGCTATCTCAGTGGCCTTATCTACAAGTGGTCCTTGCATACTTGCTAAACCATTCAGTAACCCTTGTCCAGCGTCTATACCGATTGATTGCAATGTAGATAGCTCATTCGCTGTAGTTCTCGTTAAATTACGAATAGCCTTATCCCATTCTTTCTGGATAAGGTTCAGTTTATCATTAGCTGCCTCGCGTAATTTTTGGATTTGAATATCCGTATCTTCACGCATGCCAACTAATTCTTTTTCAGTTTGTTCACGTGCTAATTGTGATTTCTCACGGTATAACTCACTATACTTAGTCAATTGATCGTCAGTCATGCTATTAAGTGCCGCTAACTCAGGTAATGCTTTAACTCCTAAGTCCGATAGCTCTTTTAATAAATCTGCATCAATGTTACGTTCAGATAGCTTAGCAAATTCGTCTTGCCAATTTTTAAAACCATCAACTTGTGATTGTAGATTTCCCATTAATTCAGCACTTGTTCGATTAAGTTCAACTTTAAATTCATCAAATGTTCCGGCGAAGGACATAAGCGTTGATTTACGCTTGTCAAACGTATCCTGATAGGCTTTGTTTCTCTGTTCTTCTTCCTTCGCTAAATCGTCCATGATCGTTTTCATTTGACCTTGGAAATCCTTGTTTATAGATACAATCTCTTTATTAACGGCTTCAACAGCTTTTTTATAGTTCTGTTGAGCTTCTATACGCTCCTTGCTACCTTCCTCAAACAAGTCGATTGTTCTTTCCCAAATCTTAGCTTCTTCAACTAGTGATAGTTCCTCTGAAGACTTCTTATCTGATATATATTGTTTAATGTTTTCTAAATCAGCTTTATTGAGGTCTTCCACAGTCTTATTGTAGGCCTTCTGAGCTTCTACACGTTCCTTCGTACCTTCTTTAAATTGGGATACAGAACGTTTCCAAATCTCAGCTTCTTCTTCAAGACTTAATTCTTCAGAAGATTTTTTGTCTTGAATAAACAACTTAATTTTTTCCAATTTATCTTTTTGAATTTTACCTAATAGATCAGAAGATTCTTTAGCAGATTTCTTTTCAATATCTGCGATTTTCTTAGCTGCATCTTCTTTGATACGTTGGATTTTTATGTTTTCATCTTGTGTTGTTTTACGCTTCTTAGATGCAGCAGTACGGTTGATTTTATCAATATCTTCTTTAGAACGTTTTTCGATTTGGGCAATCTCTGTATTGGCTTTATTGGTGATTTTCTTTTCTTCGGATTTGTAGTTGTTTGCAATATCAATCAAGTTTTTCCCTAAGTCTTTTGCTACTTCTCCAACTCGTTCGTTTTTACTCTCGATACCAATAGCAAGACCTTCGCCAACGTCCTTACCAATAGCGATCATCACCCTGGAAGGTGAACGACGTTGAAGAACATTTGATACAGAAGTAATTATGTTATTCCCCAATTCTCTAGCTTTCTCACCAACTGCATCGATCATATCACCCATACCTTTGATTAGGCCTCGAACAATATCTTTACCGATTTCAACTAGATTAACGTTTTTGAAGAATTTTTCGATATTTTTCCATATTTTTTCTGCTGTTTCTTTAATCGACTTCCAAGCGCCTTCCCAATCACCTTGCATTAATTTCATTACAGTTTGAATAATTCCAAGAATTATATCAAGCGCTGTACCAACCGTAAATTTTATAGACTCCCAAGAGTATTTAACAATCCCTGAGATTATAGGCCAAACTATTTCAAAATGCCCTTTGATAAGCCCCATAACCAT
>NZ_SADV01000041.1 GCF_006864135.1 Lysinibacillus sphaericus
AGTTCTTGAGCCTGACCTCTTAATTTATCGAAATCGGCTCCAGTAGCACCGCTGACAGCTGATACTTTAGACATTTGTTTATCAAAATCCATACCAATTTTAACAACGCCAGCACCCATTGCTACTAATGGAGTTGTGACATACATGGACATGCTTCTTCCAATGTCTCTCATTTTGTCGCCAACAGCCTTCATTTTGTCGCCAGCTTGTTTAGCGGCATTACCAATCTTGTTCCAACTGGATTGTGACCTAGCGAGTTCAGCCTCTTGTTTCCTTAATTCAGCTGAAATAGCTTTCAATTCAGTTTCAGTGCGTGTCATTTCAGCATTTGCACGATTATATTGCTCTGCTAATTTTTGTGTCTTATCAGCATGTTCACCTTGTTCTGCTTTTACTTTTTGGTATTCTTCAGCAAGTTTTTTTACTTTTGTTTTCTGACCTTCTAGTAATCGTCCGTATGCATCTTGCTTTTGGCGTAAACCATCAATTGAGGAACCCCATTCTTTACCTTTGTTTTGAAGCCCTCGTATCTCTTGGCCCATTGCTTTTAGGGTTGTGTTCATGCTTTTAACGGAACGGTCAAACTGTGCATTATCTAATGACAATTTGACCTTTAAATCGCCTACTTCTGCCATTCATTTCACCATCTTTCTACCACTGGACTTGGTCTGCATAAGCACGTGGTACTTGCTCTTCTTCTTTCTTCTTCCAACCTTTGTGAATACTGTGCATATCCCATAGGGCTAGAAGCTTTCGTGGTGTTGTCCTCCACACTTTTTCTTCATCCATCTTCAAATGGACAGTTCCGATGTATATAAAAAAATCCGCTGGCAACTCTTTATCGCCTTGCGGATCGTTTACTTTCCCTCTTCATCTGTGGATGGCATAGCATTACCAAATGCTTGTGTTAGTGCATCAGTTACAGTTGTTATGTTTTTCATGTTGATTAATGCACCAACTTCTTTTTCGGTGATATCGATGTTTTCACCATTCGCCAATCCAACATGTAATAATGCTCGAATCTTTTTAAAATCTTGCTTTTCTAATCCATCGAAAGCTTTCGTAAAATCTCCAAATTTCTCTTGCAGATTACATAAAGCGTTTAAGTCAAAACGTACTTCAAATTCCTTATTTCCTAACGTGATTTTTACGCCTTCATCTTTCATTTCTTGTGCTTTACTAGCCATTAAAATCGCTCCCTTTAATTAAATTTGCATAATAAAAAGAGAGCGAGATTAATCGCCCTCTTAAACTTTTTGTATTAAGGTGTAGGTGTTGTTGCACCTGTGTATACTTTTTTGAACCAATTTTCAATAACTGATGCATCAACACCAGTGTCATCTTCGTCCACAAACATACGCTTAATGCCTTCACCTTTAGAGTTTTTAACGATGTCAGAGTTAACAAATACTCCTTTTACTGATGGTGTATTGTACTCAACGCTTTCACCTTTAGTTTTATAGTTTTCTTCAGGTAGTTGGAAGTTGCCTTTGTAATACCGATATAACGGTACTTGCCGTTTGATTTCAAGCATCGGAATGCTAATGCAATGTTAGGTGCTACATCACCAGATGCGTCAATAACAACACCATCTTCATTTGTTTCTTTACCTAAAATGTCAGCATAAACTGCGTTAGCCAATGCATCAATTTTTAGTTCGATCTCCGTTTCACCTTCTGCTGAAGTGGACTCTGCAGCACCATCATCAGCGTATAAAACAGTGTTAGAAGTTTTTGGTGTAACTTTAGCCTCGATTGCCTTAGCTAGTTTTTGGATTGGATTAGCAAATGCTGTTGTTGCATCTGTACCCCCTGGCTTAATTTTTGTGTAATGAATATCCGATAAACCGATTAATACTCCTGCCATAATTAAATAGCCTCCTTGTTAATGTCATAATAAAAACGATAGGCTTTGTGATATATCTTGGTCTCCTTCTCGTAATCTTCGAAAAAGGAATTCCTCACAAATCCTATCGCTTGTAATTGGTCTCTTACGCTCTCTGTGAGCGCTTCTATATCTCCCTTACCCCCAATATCAACTTGAACTAAATGGCGTGTCATTTGCTCTGTATCGTCAGCCTGTAACGCTCCTCGTTCGTTATATCTAAAGAAGGTAATGTAAGTTGTTTCGGTGCCTGTATACGTCATATACATGACTGGCACCTTTAAAGGTAACAAGGCATCACGAATAATTTTATTAATACTCATAGCCTCATCCTTACTTTTAATTCATTTTTCATAATTTCAATAATACGATTCATTTCACGTTCGAATGTAGGACGCATCCATGGACGAGCACGCATCTTTGATGTGCCCCATTCGTGGAAGTAGAGGTAGAAGGCGTCTGTTGATTGGTTACTAACCCCAATCGATATAGTTCCATCTTCATTTTTATCAGTTCTCGTAAATGCTCTGCCCCTTTTTGCAATGCTGGATCAACAATATTTTCTGGATTTAATCGACGTTGTACTTCTTGTTGTAATTCCTGTAGTCCAAGCATTTCAATATCAAACCCACTCATACTATCACCTACTGATTCTGAATTGTTGCGATAATCGTCTGTGTATTCATTACCTCGTCATCATTCAATACCGCCTGGATATCATAATGTTGTCCTCTGAATATCAATCGCTGTTTCGCATTCAATCCTTGTGTATAGCGAACTATAAAACGGTACGTGTTGGTGTTGATCTCAGCGGACGCGGAAATTGTCTCAGAACCTTTAACCGTTTTGATTTTTGCCCACAATATATGCTTTGTTGTCCATTCCTCAATTGGGTAACCATTTTCATTTACCGATTCGATGTATTCCTGAATTTCAATCTTATTTCGCATTTCTCCAGTGTTTAATTTTTGTGCTTCAACAATCGGCTTTGGAATACGCTTCATTCGTCTTTTTCCTCCATCGCTTTAGCTAAAGATAAATTTACAATCTGCGTTAAAAAATTATCGAAGAAATACTCTAATACATCGTTATAAGCATAGCGTGAGCGTTCGAATACAAGCTCTTTAAAGCGTTCGCTAGTGTTTATATCATAATCACCGCAAATGGCTTGTAAGTCCTCTACAGATGCTTTTAAAATACGAGTTAAATTGTCATCCTCATCATCACTTAACTTCATACGCTCTTTAAATTCAGCTAAAAGTTCTTCTGTGATTTCATTCATTTAACTCACCTACTTCTCTTTTGGCACTTCGTTTTTCTTAATGAAAATCTGACCATATGAATTGTTTGTGGACGACAATACTTTAAGGCGTGTAGCTGTTTGTTTTCTCGCGTCAGGTGCAGGGAAAACGTCACCCTCACGATAAAATCGACCATCTTTATCCTTGAAATTTCGGACTACTTTATACACTGTTATCCCTCCTAAAAGTGGAAACCCCTTAAGATTAAGGAGTTACCGGTAATGTGTAAATCGCTGCTACTTTGTTATCGCGTGGCTTACCAAAGGCGAATGTTTTAGCAATGTGTAAATTGCAATCTTCCACAGCTAACGTTTCTTTATATTCTGTAACCTCAATGCCGCCACCACGGTACGCATCGTAACGATCACTTACAAATGCAACTAACTCACCTTTTGTAGCAAATTCTGATTCGATAAGAATGAAATTGTAAGGAAGTTTTGTAATGTAATCACCTAGTGAGTTTTGGATAGTAAAGTCACCTTTTAAATCCCAAGCATCAGCAGGGTTAATCACTAGTGCGACCTTTCCGCTAACGTTTAAAGGCTTGCCGTTTTCTTTCTCTGATAATTCTTTGCCAATTTCAGCAAATTCTTTAATGATTGTTTTTGGGTCAGCTAATGTCAATTCCCCTGCTGCCGCTTTTTTCGCATGTCCTTTAGTTGGATCTACAGCCGCCGCTAAATCACGAATTAAACCAATCGGTTCTTCTTTTGTAGGACCAGCACCGTTAATAACCGCATTTTCCAATGCCACTGCATACGTTTCTGTGATTTGTGTTTGTACATAAGCTGCTACCCATTTAGGACCGAATTTGGCAAGGTCTTTCGGCAATACAACAAATGCTGTTAATTTAGATTGCGCGATTTTTTCTTGCTTGAATGCCGCGTTCAATTGACCTTTGATGTCTCCGAAAATAGGACCCCATACAGCCGCACCTTCGTATTCCGATGTAATAGCAGTTAATGTAATCGTCCCTAAGTTACGGAAGTTGATTACAGATAAAAGTGGATGGTCACTTGTTAGGTCTTCATAAATACGTTCTTCAATCGTATATGGGAGAACAATTTCATCTTGGAAACCGTCAGAAACAACAACATTGAAGAATTTTGTTTCTTCTGCAGTCATTACATCTGCTCCACGATTCGATAGAATCACTTGATCCATCGTGTTGTTAGCTACTTCGTTTGTAATTTGAGTCGTTAAAGAATTCACTAATGCATCTTGCATATTCACCCAAGCTTCTTCAACTTGCTCTGGCGTGGATTCTTCGTTTTTTACCACGTTAGCGTAATTTAATTTCGCTTTTTCGTAAGCGTCAGTGTGATTGTTTAATTTCATAACCATTATTGGTTACCTCCTAATTTTTGTATTAAAAAAGGAACCCTTTACGCTTGTTAGTCGGTTGTACCGGCTCTGGCGTTGGTTCCTGTTTTTGTTGGTTTGTTAAATTTTCAATTTGATTTTTCATGTCTTGCATTTGATTTTTCAAGTTAGCGATTTCCTTGTCTTTGTTGTCCTCCACAGTTGATGTGGTAGCAGAAGTGGCAAATCCAATTTCGATAGCTTTTGAGGCTCCAAACCATGTTTCAGCATCCACCTTTTCGCGAATTGCTTCTCGGTCTACAGTTGCTTTTGTCATGTAAATATCAATGATACCTTCTTCAAGCTCTTCTAATAGATCAGCTTCACTTCGGAAATCACCTTTAGCACCCCAAACGCCACTAGACGCCTCATGAATCATTATCATGGCACCAAGGCCCATAATTAACTCATCAGCTGCCATAGCGATTACTGACGCAGCTGAACATGCCCAACCATCAACATGAATTGTAATCTTAGCATCATTTTCCTTTTTGTAGTTCATTAGACGATTATAAATTGCAATACCGTCAAATGCGCTTCCGCCTGGAGAATTTAATCGAATAACAAGATTATTTGTACCAGCTTCTTTTAAAGCATTGTCTACATCAATAGCAGAAGTCCATTTCTCGTTCCACCACGACTCACCGATAACACCGTAAATTGTGAGTTCAGAAGTTTTTGCCTCTTCATCATGTTTTACCGCGAAATTATGTGGTACATTTTTTAATTCATCATCGAATTGAGCATTTTTGTAATTGAATAAACGTTTTACCTTCACTGATTTTCACCTCCCTTCGATTTGTCTTCTACAGTTTGATAGTTTTTAGTGATCACATATTTATCAAGCTCTGGATCATCAACACGTTCATCACCAAATTTTTCTCGTACTTCATTTCGGTTATAAGCTCCCGATGCAACCAATTTATCAACGGCCTCTGCATTTTCTGTTACAGACTTCACTTGAATACCAAAAACTTCGATTCGTTTGCCAGATTGATATTCTTTTTTACCTAGCAGCTTCGCATTTAATTCATCACTAATTTTCTTGAGTAATGGATTATAGGTAAATTTGATATATGATTTTAAAGCCGTTTCGTAATCAGACAACGAACCGTGTAAAATTGCTGGCGGAATACCTAGTAACTCTGCTACGTAATCAATAGCTTTATCAAGCACTTTAGTAATGTCATCAATTGAACGACCGCCATTTGAACCATTTGTAATCTCGTCATATTCGAAGCCTTTTAACTTCGGTACGATTGCGAATGCATTTTTACGAAACGCATTAAACATCCTATCGATGAAACTTTGTAGCTTACCAAGATTTTCTTCGTCGAGTTTTTGAGTTGTATCCATTCCAGCTGTAGCACGAACTTGATTCGCAAACATACTTGTCTCAACCATCCGACTGAATAGCTGTGTAAAATCTTCAAACATGCCATTCATAAAGCGTGATAACTTTTCGTTGTTATAAGTTAAATAAATCACTTCATCCATACTAAAGGTTCGCTTGAATGTGAATTCTTTCACTGTTACGTTTTTAAATGTATCTTGGTAAACAGCTCGTTCTTCTCGTATGAAGCTGTCAGCGATAAGTAAATCATCCGAATCACTTACCACGATTAAAACTTCTCGTTCATGAATTAACTTATAAACAGCATCCTGCCAAAAATCCGAAGCGCTCGAGTCTGTATTTGGACGGATGTTTAATAAATAATCCCAGTCATCTCGAATACGTTTTTTGTCTTGCATAATACGGAAATCTGCTTGTGCAACTGTTCTGGCCATAAAATTAATGCAAATCTCCAACGCTAATTGCTTTAAATACGCTCTTTCTTCAACTTCATAACCGAATATTTCGTCTTCCACAGAGTAAGAGGAAGGTATGTCTTTATTGCGCTGAAAAATACTTCCTAACCAACTCACCTTAACACCCCCTCTCTAAGCTAAAAATCAAGTGTTTCTAATGCATCTAAAGTTTCGCTAACATCTGTATCATCTAAATCCCTTGAAGCCCATACAGAGTACAAGAACATCATAAAACCATCTGTTTTACGTTTAACTGCTTCTTTTTTGCGATATTGCTTGTTTCCTTTTGGGTCAAACTTAACCAAGACATTATTTGCATACCATCTCATAATTGGATTGTCGCCCCAAATGATACGACGTTCATCAAACGCTAATTCGATTTTCGGTGCTAATAATGCACTTGCTGCATCAGGATTGCGAATAACTTCAACTTCGAATCCTTCTGCTTCAAACAATGGTTTTAATATCTCCATTCGGAAACTATCCCCAATGATTTTCTTGATGTTCCAACCTTCAGCTTGCTTATCAACAAACCATTTAACAACAATATGAGGATCCATCGATTCTTTGTCCAAGACCTTTAATAACCCTTGCTCTTCCCACTTTCTAATAGGTGCAAATTTACGATGGTCTTTTTTATTGTTGCCCTCTGCTTTTTGCTTGCTATATGCGTAATGCTTATCAGCAAACGGCTTACAAACATACGAATAAGTCAATTCTTTTGGCGTAATAAAGGCTTCGTTCTTAAGAAATGTTAATCCGCATGCTACGAAATCTCGTATGGAAGCATAGTCTACAGAACCAATACACTCTCTATTTTTCAATTGAGTTAAATCATATTCTTGATTAGTTGCTACAATTTTTTCCCACGATGCAACCGATTTTTCTAAATCTACTTTTGGTAAATTCATACGTTTTGTAATGAAATTTTCATATCCCGATGAATCGTTTTCGAGCTTCTTGTATTGCTTCATCACTTTCTTAAATAAAATTTTGGCATAATTACTTAATGGCGGATGAAACTGTGGATTTGCCTTTTGCCACAAATCTGGATTATGCATTTCTTCTTCATCATCAATGCAACACATAAATGGGAATAACGAGTCTTCTCTTACTGATACTTCGCGATTCAAAATGCTCATTGCACGTTCTTTCAAACGATCAATGAAACCATCACGCACAAACCCATCAGTGCCAATAAAAAATTCCCGACTGTCTCGCACTTTGCCGAGACCACCCGAGAATACATCTACTACATCGTTATTTTCATATTCGTGTACTTCATCATAAATAACACAACCATCACGCAAACCATCTTTCGTACTTGCATTTGATGTATGGAATTGAAAAATAGCTTTTGTGTCTACCGATTCAATAACAGCTTTTTGATGTTTGAAATATGACTTCAAATCATCATTCATATCAATCGCATTGTAAACTTCAGTAAATGAAGTTTTAGCTTGTTTTTCACTGTTGGCTACAATTGATACATTGTAAAAATCGATTCCATGCAATTCACTAATAAAGTAATTAGACAACGATGAAATAAAACCATTTTTACCAGCTCCACGAGCCATGTAATAAAAGTGTTCATCAAATACTAAGTCATCTGTTTCCTTGTAACGTAAAAAAACAAAACAAGAAAGAAACTTTTGAAACGACTCTAACTTGAAGTACCATTTTTCAGTGAACTGGATATATTGTTCGATGTGTTTACTATCAAAATAGATATCATCCATCTTCAGAATATCTTTTTCAAGCCATTCAATGAGCAAGATGCGTTCTTTGTTTAAAATGATTTCGCCATCGCGCCACTGACGAATATATTCATTGACGTAACTGTAACTAATCAAATTAAACTACCACGCTTTTCCCCTTCCACAGTTGATGTAGTGGTAGGGGTAGTCGCTTTTAACTTAAACTTAATCGACTTTTCGAGTGCGATAATTTGAGCGTTAATTTTCATCTTCTCGTTCATGCTTGGATGGCTTTTTGTAAAACGCTGCTTACCATTTTCAATAGTAATACTCACACCGTCACGATCAATTACATCGTCACACTTCGCATCGAGCTCATACAGGCGAATTAAATTATTTACCTTCTTTACTTCGAGTAAATCATTTTCATCGACTCTAGCTAGTAGCTGATCTTTTAAATCATCAAGATTCACTTTTTTCATCTAACCCCTCCCCCCTACCTCCCTAATGTGAAGGTTATTTTCTAAATATTTTCAGACAGTTGACCCCACGCCGGTCCCTGGGGTTTTATATATCCCAAAACCTAAAAGGTGGGGGGTATTATTTATCTATAACTAATTGAAGTTTTACATTAGATAAGATATCTTTGTAAGCAGTTTTATATTTAATTGATTCTGCAACATTTTTTGTCACGTTATACTTTTCTATAACTTCTTTCATAAACATATGTCTAACCCAGAAATCATAATAAATATTAATTACTGTATCGCGATCTAACCTTTTTATTAAACCAGTTTTGATAGCATGCATAGTATTTTCTTTTGCTGTTACCCATTCTAAATTATCAATATGATTATTTAACGTGTTTCCATCTTTATGATTTATCTCTGGTTTGTCTTCTGGGTTAGAAATAAAATAAAGCCCAACCAAACGGTGGACTCTATAATTTCTTTTATTTAATTTAATTCGAAGATACTTGCCATCGTGAAGTTCTAACTTTCTTATCTTCTTTGTAGTTTTGTTCCTAACTCTACCATGATTTGATATTTCATAATTATGTCCTTCAATTGTCTTCCATACTTCCAATTCACTCCCACCTTTCGTCATTCCATTTATTCTCTTTACCATCAAATCTGTTATGCCTGCGATTGTGGCAAGCTTTACATAATGTGCGTAGGTTATCTAATTCAAGTGCAAGTTCTGGATGAAATTCAATCTCCTGGATATGATCAATTTCTAATACAGCATCGTGTTTGGTTGTGACTTTACCTTCTCGAGCGCACCATACACATTCGTGGTTATCACGTTCAAGCGCTTCGAGTCGTAGCTTCTGCCAGTTGGATGATTTATAGAAGGAGATTTGTTCTTGCTTTGTTTTGTATTGCTGCATGGTTGTTAGTCGCTGCCTTCTAATCGTGTTGGTAGTTCATCAGCTAAGATATCCTCACCCGTGTATGAATGATTACATCCTTTACATATACGTTGCTCTAAAATATCATCTACAAGGTAATCGTTGTAATTACTCTCACCACATCTTGGACATTCCCATCTGTTATCAATAGCATCCAACTCATCAGCCAATGCTCCTATATGCTTTTCGATTGCTCGTAACTTTAATTGCATTTTGTCTGTGTTTATATCAACTTCGATATTTAGGGATTTGCGTTTGTTAGATTGTTCTTTACCTTTCTCTCGCCAAGCTTGACCAATAGTTTTCATTCCATATATCTCATTTGCACTATTGGCATTTCGTGGTTGCAATAAAGGTTTGCTACAAGTAGGACATTCGCGACGATAACCATCATCAGTCAATCCTAATAAGAATTTATGTTGTCGACCTTCGCACTCAATAACCATTCCTGTTTCTCTCATTACCTCTTCACCCTTCACAATTTATATTTATTTGCATAATAAAAAGACACCCGTTATTCAGATGCCTTCAAGTATTTAATTCTTCAATTGTTCCTCACTGTATCTCTAGCACCTGTGCTTTAAGCTCATCCATCCGAACCTTCAGCTTTTGTTTCATACCATTCAATACTGCGTACTGCTTATCGATTTCAGCTTTGTATTCTTCTTCAGTAAGTCCTGAGTAATCACGTTTGATGATTGATTGATGGTACTGTCTTATTTCCTTTTGCATCATACGTGCTTTTTTATCTGTAACGAAAGCAATGTATTTCTTTTGGCAATGCGGACATTTGAAATATGTTTCGACAACGTAACCTTTGAACTTATGTGCTGGATGCTCGTATTCTTGTAAGTTGATTGTTATTTGGGTTTGACAATCATCACAGACAATTTCGCTTTTCATTGTTCATACCTCCTGATTAAAGTTCTCTTTACAAACAAATTTATCTATAGCTAGAAGTAAATCCACATCATGTTTATTTTCTTTTCTAAGAGGCTTTTTAAATGGAATTGTTTTTCCGTCGTATATAATCTCGCAATCAGCAACCGCCATTCCTTCATCGTCACCTACTATTTGAAACTTACTAAGTTTATATCTTGGTCTGCTCATACCATTCACTACCTCTCAAGGCATAATATCCGATAATCTAACAACTTTATTTTTCAAAAAAGGAAAATTACTTGATATTTACCAAAAATATGGTATTGTAATATTTAGTAAGATTTATAATAAAATCCTACTAATAAAAATCAAAGGGAGTTGTAAAAGTATGAAAAAATTAATTGTAGTTCCGGTAGCTGCTTTAACATTAGGTTTTGGATTTGCAGGTGATATTACAAGTGCAAGTGCAAGTGAAGCTAATATTACTAATACTGTTCCTGTGATGACTAAAATGGCAGCAATTGATCTACTAGTAGACGACAAAGAAACTACAGAAGATGGTTTTTACAATGGCGCATTTGAAGTAGATAGTGGTCGAGATGTTAGAATGTATATTAAAAATAAAGGTAACGTAACTATTACAGTTAAAGTTTATAAAGATGGATCAAGTACTCCTATAGTTAATGAAACAATTAAGGGTAACGGTCATAAAGAACTTACAAAATATTTAAGTTCTGGTGATTACTCTTACAGCATTGATGCAAAAGGTCATGAAGTTGATTTTCAATTTAGAGCAGTAGGATTGTAAATCGCCTACTTTAATTTTTAAAATAGGTCCTTATTAGAAAGTTAAATCCCTGCATTCCGAAATAGAATGTCCTTTAAAGAATATGAGGCTGTCTTCAAAAGTCATTTTTAATTACTTTTGAGACAAGCCTCTTTTTACTTTTCATAGTCTCTTAGTTGTTGCTTTACAATCACCCTTCATCCCTCCACAATTCATAGTAGATGCTCATTAGCTTTTATAGTCTGTTTAGCTTTCGACTTAGGATTAATCCCAAATATTATTAGCATAAAATTGAAACTCTTCTTCATCCCATATAGATTCTATTTCTTTTTTGATTTCTAATGCTTCTGATTCATATTCGGTATTAGATAATAAAGTGATTAATCGTTCTAATGGTTTTAAAACTGCTTCTTTATCCATCCAATCATCCTTTCTTATATCTTCAAGACTGCATCAAACTCTGCCATATCGGTTACTAGTACATGCTAGCGCTCCTAGGTATCTAATGTTCCTGAGTTACTTTTTTGCTCGTAAACTAGTCCGTCATTATTTGTATGGCTGTTTGATACAGTCTTCAAGGCAAAATAAAAGACGATAGTTCAATATGAACCACCGTCCGATATAGGTCTGATTCACCATGCACCAGAGCATAATAAAAAGCCACGCTCGTATGAACGTGACATAAGTTAATATTTAATAACTTTCCGATTCTCTAATTCTTCTAATTGTTCTTTTACATACTGTTCGAAATCAATAAAATCCTTTTCTAATTCATGCATAATCTGAATTAAACCAGGTAAATTATGTGACTTCTGTTCTATAGGTAAATTATTAAAAACTATTATTTCATTATAAGTATGATTCATCAGATGATTCAGCGCTAAAAAATCAAGCATTAATATTTCATTTAACAATCCATCATTGACACTATTTATTTTTTTTACAATCCATAACATAGAAGTCTCAGATGATTTTAATTTGAAATCTATTTCTTCGTTATATTGTTTATTAAAATCTTTTACAAACTCTGCGATGAAATTTATAGCATAATCATTTAGAAATTCTAATTTTTTTAATGTTTTCTTAGTTTGTTCTAAATAAAGCAACTCTTCTTTTTTCTTTTCGTGTTCAATTTGTTTATTCAATTGATAAGTTGCAACAGCATATGCGCCAAATGCCCCTGCAATTCCACCAAACATACTTAACAAACCACTAATAATAGCAATTTTATTTGGTTTTTCAAGTTCATCAACACCTATTTGAAACGCAATAATAGTAAGAACTACTACTACACCAATTGTTAATCCAGCCAATGCAATTAAAACTTTCACTAATAAATTCTCGTTTTTACTCACAACAATACCCCCATAATTTACTAAATTGATAGTATCATGAGAGCAATATAAAGACTACACTCCTATGAATGTAATACTCATTGATTGTGTTAAGCAATAATAAAAAGCCACACCTTTTTAGATGTGACCTCAACTTTATTTTGCTACTTCTGAAATATATTGATTTACATTTTGTAATAATGCTTTTAATTCATTCTGTTCCTTTAAATCCTTAGAATCTGCCAAATCCTCATTTAACAAATTGTATTCGTCTTTTAATGGTTGTCCATACTTTAACCAGTATTTTTCAGGATTCGAAAATTTTCTAGATGATACTTCAATAATTTTCATCCTTGTTGACAAAATTTCCATTTGTTTAGATTTACTATTAAGTATGTTATATAATTCTTCAATCCTTGATTCTAATTCTTCTTTCCATTTTTTTATATCTTCAAGAATATATTCTTCTGACATATATACCACCTCCCATCTACCTATTTATCATATGGCAAATGGAATGTTGTGCCAATAATACAAATCTGATATAAAAAGAGACTACCAATTTAGTAGCCTCTCATACTTGTTTCCGAAATACACGTACAAGCGAACGCGCTTTTTATTTGAATAATGCGATTGCTGATATAATAGTTGCGATTACAGTAATTACTATAGACAATCTATCTTTACTATCATTTGAGCTGTTCTTTATGATTTTTTTTATCGCATTACAGAGCTTAAAAAGCTCATAAAAAACTGATATCCATATTAAAAACAAGAAAGTAATTAAAGTAAAACTATCTAATTCCGCAAGAAGCCTATTATTATTATTAAATGAGTAAAAGTACCAAATAAATGCGAATATATTAATGTATGGCAAGAAAATAATAAAACTCATATTCTTTGGTTTACTATAATAGTAGATTCCTTCAATAAATAATATTAAACCCACTATTAACAATATCATTTCAAATGGTGAATATATTTCAAAAACATTAGATAAAACAGCGTTATGTGTTATAGCCCACTTAGAAGATATTATTGAAAATGCAATAGAGATTCCAATTAAAAAATAGTATTTACCTATACTTTTTGGGTTGATTTTTTTAAATTTTTCAGATCTTTTTTCCATAATAGTCCTCAATATCTAAAGTTTTATTTAATTGTAAGCCATTTGAAAGATAAACAAAAGACCTTACAAAAAATAGTAAGGCCTCCTAGGGGATTTGCTAGTGATTTAACTATCACATTACCATCATATAACGGATTTTCAATAGATTCAGCCACTAGATAGTAAGGTACTATTTTAATACATTACTTAGATGATACTTTTTCAGCGTACTGCATCATACGCATAATATTGGCATGTTTCATCTTGATGTAATTTGTACTGTAATTTAATTCACAAGCAATCATTTCGAGTGTCTTGCCTTCCACATGCTTACGATATAGTATTTTGTATTCAAGGCCTTCGAATGTGCTAATAAGCTTCTTTAAATCATGAAGGTCATTTAATCTATGAGCCAATTCGTATTCGATTGCTTCTATCTTTTCTTCTACATTTGCACCTAATGATTTAGCTTCAAGCTTGTACTTACCTAAGTCATTTACATTTTCCCAACGTGTTAATTCACGTTTTGTTTTATCGAGATTGTATTCAAGGTAAGTAATTTGTTCTTCAAGCTTTCGATAATCCTTTAACCATTCATACATGTTCAGCACCTACCTTGTTTCATTGTTATTCTATAAAAACCTTACATAACATGCAGCATATTTTCTTTTCAATTAAACCCATCCAATACGTGCAGCAGTTTTTTCAATCAGCCATTTACTTTTCTTTAATACCTTACTTCTGGACATATACAGACGATCCGCAATAATTAGCCAATCTTCAATTACGCCACTTGGGTTCCAGTACCTCATTTCAACGATAGTTTTTAAATCTTCGTCTAATTCGCTGTAAATTTGCTCGATGGCATTGGTGATAGTGGTGTATCTTTGTATAAAAGCATCTTCAGCAGGATTTGCATCTGATTGTGAAAGTTCAGATTCGCGATGATACATTCGCTTTTTGTTCTCTTCGAAGTTAGTCCAATAGTTTTCCAGTACTTCTACTTCATATTTTTCTAAACGTTGCATATCATGCATCCCCCTATCAGAATTCATCTTTAATGATTTTCCTGACAATATCGCAATGTTCTGGTGTAGTTAAATCCACTGATACATGTATTGAAGGAATTTTGTATCCTGCTTGAATTTGATCCTTTGTAAATACTCTTTCCTCGTAACACCTAGCCGTACGAACATCATGATAATAAAATGGATTAATTACATGGCTTTCTTCTAATGTTTCCTTCGTAATATGGTGATAGTCGTGACGTTTACCACAAATCGGACATGGATCCACACTTAAAAAGTAATATTTTTGCCCAGGTGCTGTTGCTCGTCGGATGATGCCTGATACTTGCACAATTAATGAAGCACTCTGTTCCGGTGTAATATTTGAAAAAATTCGCTTAAATCTATCTAGTTTCGCTTTACTATTTCGCATGTATAAACACCCCAATAATCGTTTTTTCGAATCTCAATTGTTGTATTCCTCCCAGGCTTCTTTAAATAATCGTTTAGACATCTCACCAGCATTATTTTTAACAAGATAATTAAACATTTCAAAATAATTATTGGTATTTGGAAATGTTTTATCATTTTCAATATCCACTGTTAACCAACCGTATTTACTATAATCTGAAGAATTTACAAGCCAATTTTTGAATGACATTTTTATTCCTCCGTTTTTGTATAAATGCCATGCTTTTTCAAATGACTGTAAACATAAATAACTCGCATTTTGCGAAAGCAAATAATCGTACATCTTATTGTACGAGTTGGTATTTGGAAAATACGGATCTAATTCGTTATCTCTTGCTAAATCCCCAATCGGTGAATCATCGTTGACGTATTGTTTTAACCATTGTTTAAATGTCATCGGCTTTACTCCTTTTCTAGTGAAAATTTTATCTTCCGCAATTTTTTATTCACTCTTGCGATAATCTTGCTCTTTTCTTGCTCTACAAAACATTGATTTAACAACGTTCTTACTACTTATATATATTTCTTGCTTAAACTTAAATAAAATATATAAGGGTGTATGTCATATTAATATTCACACACACTATATAAAGGTTTTCTAGAGGGTAAAAAGCGCAAGAATTGTTTTATGATTTTACAAAAACCCTTTAATATCAAGGGTCCGCTAACTTAAAACCACTTGCGCTATTTCTTGCGCTTTTAGATTTGAAACCTTTACGAGTTTTCTTTTCCCCGTTAATGATGCATTGCTTGTCTTTCCACTCAACATCTAATCTTGTACAAACTAAATCTTTGAATTTTTGATTAGATAAAGGAACAATCATATTATCTCTACACCATTCGCTATAATCTCTGATCACCCTAACTCCTTCAAACTCATTAAAATAATCCAATTTGAACTCTGAAAAGTAATCCGCCCAAATGTCGTTTTGTTCTTCGAATGCATTCAGGATAGCTTCACATTTAGGATTAGGCGTTAATTTTTCTGCACTTGGATTACCTAGCATAGTAAACAATTTTTCTACCGCTAATCTCATAACATACTCACGAGCCGATTGAGAACTAATAAAACGCTGTGTCTCAACATCTGATAAACAGTCTTTATCCTTGCTAAAATTATGATTAAATTCGATGATGTGCAATCGTCTACTAATAGCCCGACCGTTTTCAGTAAATGAAGGCAAGTGATTACTAGCCACAATTAAAGTCGTTGTCATACGAACACTAATCGGATCGTGGCCCTTTTTTTCTATAGAAATGATGCCTCCAGTGATGATGCTTTTTAACTCTCCGCTGTCCTGGATAACGAAATCCGGATTATCATCTGTAATCGAAGCCGCTTTCCCAAACATTGCAGCACTTGCAAAGTTATTTGTCGAAAGTTTATGGGGGCTGATGGAAGCTATGTTCCCACCATCTTTATTAAACGTCTTTTGCACCATGTTCAATATTGAACTTTTGCCGTTAGCTGCAGATTTCCCATAGAGATACCACATTTTGCTGATTAAGATGTCTGGGTATAATACAGCACTGAACATCTCAATTAAATTTTCAATACTCGGCTGATAGTTTTCAGTAACCTTTTTTAATGTTTCATTTACAAATGAATCATAAGCCGTTGGAACATAATTTGTAGGAAATTTTTGTGTAACGAAAATTTTAGGATTATATTGTTCTAATCGTTTATCCTGAAAATTTATCAGCCCATTTCCTACCGCAACATAATTAGAGTCTATTTCCCTTACGATTGGACAAGTTTCTTCGATATATTTAAAAACTTCATTTATTTGTGTACTTTTTAATGTTTCGTCATATCTACGAATTATGCCCTTTACCACTCTGCCAGTTGAATCTTCTTCGTAAACACCCTTATTATTGTTATAAAAATAAAGAGAGCCATGCGCATTAGGATAACGCTTCACATGGAAATCTTTTAAAACCGTTTTACCTAATACATGATGTAAAAAACTTGTTGTACCATTAGCATTTTTTGCAAACCAATCAAATTGTTTTTGAGGTTTTTCTTCTAAAGTAAAAGTATCTTCACATTCTTCAATTGCTTTATTTAATAATTCGATACCATAAGTTACTCCGTTTTGCGGACGGTCAAATTTTTCTCGCATCAAACTACTTTTTCGAAATATCGATTCCATTACCACAAAATCTTTATTGCACCAAAATGATAACGCGTTTGCGAACGACATATCTGCTTCTGATTGAGAGCCAAATAATTGTTCCCAACCTCCAAACATAAACTTCATAAATCGATCGCTATTCTTACTAGCTAATGCGCGCTTAATAATTTCACCTTCTGGAAGTGCTGCCTTACCTGTTTGTCCATTATTTATTTGTGGATTAATATGCTTTTCACGTTTTAGCACCTTATCAAGAAAAGCATTTAATTCCGGACCACCTTCATTAATAGGCAAATTGTTGATTGCTTGACCCGTTATCGAAATATATCTTTTTTGATCATAAATTTCATAACCGGTCTTAGCATCTTTATTTTTGTGCCTTATTTTGTCATGTTTATATTTCACCCACACATGTATTCCTTCACCTGATGGAGAAATTTCTGCATATGACATTGAGGTTATTTCACTTGCTAATGCATCTAAATTGTTAGTGTCCTCTAATCCATCTATATCAATAACCGCGTATTTGTCTGCATCTGAAAGGACGAATCCACTTCCATCATATTGACCGCCTTTGTGGTCACCTTCGTTATACACTTGCATGATGGTTTCGAAATCTCCCCAGGTTGCTAAATCTGTTGAATCTGCTGGAGAACCATTTGATTGAAAAGGTAGTTTATCGAACTTTTGAGTTTCCTCATTGAATACCGCCCTCCACAGAACGAATTGTCTACGCTGCTTTATTTCCTGTGGTATATGTTCTTCTTCAACTAGTAATATTTGTTCTTTCTCTTTTATTGCCACATTTTCACCGCCTTGTTGCTATGACATTGTTGTTAAATCCTGTACACACATGCTCACCAAAGCATTCTTATTTTTCTACCATTCTTGGAAAATCTGTTCGATTACTTCTAGCGCCTTTTCGGCTTTCCACAATCTTTTTCTGCTTCTCTTAATTTCAATTGCTTTCATACGTACATCTGAAAACACATGCTCTTCTAGAAAACGAACTGATAAGCAAGTCAATTCCGCAATTTTAATTGCATCACAGTACCATAATTGAGCAATCATTGATGCGTCTATTTGGCGTCTTATTTCATCTTTAATAAATTTTTCATCAACTGAAATCTCAACCTTTGTTGGAATCACTGATTTCACCTTCTTCTTCAATTTGATAATCGCATATTTCTTGCGAAACCCACTTGCAATAGATTGCAATAAAAATATAACATGAGAAGAAATCGATTGCAATAGTTTGCAATGATAAATAAATTTGCATTTGCAATAAGATGCAATTAGAATAGTTATTAAATAATACTTTAGGAGTGAATGAAGTGAATAAACCGACTGCTGGTGAATTAATTCGAAATGAAAGAAAGTTAAAGGGGCTTTCTATCTCCAAACTTGCTGAATTAACAGAAGTATCACAACCGTATTTATCACAAATTGAAAACGGTAAAAGAAATCCTTCTTATGACATAATCCATAAAATTAAAAGGGTACTCGATATAGACTTTTATCTATTATCATGGGCTTCTGGTTTATATACCGATGCTGAATACAAAGATTACCTTGAACAGAAAGAACAGTTTGATTCAATGACACCCGAAGAAGAAGAAGAAGAATATTTTAACAAGCAAAATAAAGAATTTATTTTTTATGATAAAGTTAATAGGTTTCGAAAACGAAAATATGTACAAATTGAAGATTTTCTAAATAACCAAATAGAAGGTTTTTATATTAGTGGTCATAAATTGACTAGTGATGAAATAAAAATGCTTATCCATCTTTTTGAAAGCAAAGAAAAAAATTATCCTAAAGAATCAGAACTTGAAAACGAATTTAAAGAACTTCAAAAAGAAAGAGTTCAATACAAAAAAAGGTTAAAAGATGCAATTGAAAACGGAAAAATTATGATTGATGTTGATCCGTATTCTGAATACGATTTAGATTAAATTTTAAAATCATCCCTACACACATGCTCACCAAAAGCGATGAAGGGATTGTAAATGAATTGGAATTAGTTAAATCAACAAAAGAAAAGGAAGTCTATTCCTACCTCAATAATAAAGGTGAAAAATTGTGGATGTTCCGCCACAAGTATCATGATGGATTAACAGGTAAACGGAAAGAGAAGAAAAAAAGTGGTTTTAAAACAGAAAAAGCAGCTATTCAAGCCCTTTTTGAAGTGAAGGCTCAAACGCTGCGTGGTGAAACGAAACTTATAGAAAATGATAACATAACTATATCGCAATGGCTTGATGCTTGGCTTGAAATGAATAAAAACAAGTGGAAAGTTACCACAATGAAGCAACGTGAATTAACAGTTAAAAACCATTTAAAGCCACTACTTGGTCACTTTAAACTCCAAAAGCTAGACCGAATAACGTATCAAAAGGTTTTCATTGATAAAATAGAACAAAAATTTAAACCTGGTACCGTTAATTTGTTCCACTCAATTTTTAAAATTGCTATTAATGCAGCTGTTGAAGAAGAATTACTTACACGTAATCGCTTCACGAAAGTTGTTATAAAGAACGAGGCTGAATTGACGAAAGAAACGAATAACTTTTTAACGATTGCGGAGTTAAATGAATTCCTTGATGTAGCAAAAAAGTATGAAAACATTACAAACTATACTTTTTTATTAGTAGCCGTCTATACAGGTATGCGAAAAGGCGAGGCTTGCGGCTTACAATGGCGAAATATAGACTTTAAAAACAACACGATTACCATTGAACGTACACGAGATGAAAAAGGTACACGCACCCCTAAAACTAAAAATAGTTACCGAAAAATTTTAGTTGATAATCTTGTGATTGACCAGCTCAAAAAATATCAAATATGGTGTAAACAAATTTTATTAAAGCATGGTAAGTCATTTGACGATCAACTATTTATATTTATCACTGAATTCAATAACCCAATACATGGTATGGCTATTCATAAATTGTTTAGAGATACTATGTTCAAGGCTGGTATATTAAACGATGATGGCGAGCCTAAAATTACTTTTCATGGTTTACGACATACTCATGCCACGATTTTACTGAATGGTGGACAAAATATAAATGTCAACACCAATATGTACATTTTCGCTCGTTTAAGGATGTACAAAATTACTCGCTTTCCGAGGTTAAATGATGCTTTAATCGGTATGAATCACCAACGATTGTGACAACGCTTGCGTGATGTAAAATACGATCTAATATCGCATTCGCTAATTTCGGTTCAGGAAAAATTTCGTCCCATGATTTGAAGTTCACATTCGTTGTGAAAATCGTGCTACGTTTTTCATAACGTGCATCAATGAGCTGGAAAAA
>NZ_SADV01000042.1 GCF_006864135.1 Lysinibacillus sphaericus
TTCAAACAGTACTCGACAATCTCAATACGTTCCTCAAAAGTTGTCTTTCTTCCTTCTGTCATAGCTTGACTCATTCCTTTACCGGAATCTTTTATTTCACTATGACTAGTATACTTTTTTACCCACCTTTTTAAAACTTAGGTACTACTAATCTCATATTTCGCTAACACTTCCATCTGTGAATAATTCCGTTGAATGTAGTCCTCCACAGCCGCTAACTTTAACTCTTTTGAATAGAATTTACATGAAGTAGCTTCGTGTAATCCATCACGTCCACTTGCCTCATATTTCATTTTCCAGCTATATAAAGTTTGAGGATTTAATGAAAATCTTTCACACAATTCGTTGATAGAATAGTTACCTTCTTCAAACAATTGAAGGATATGTAGTTTTAACTCGAGTGGATGTTTGCTTCGCCCCATAAAAAATACTCCCCTTAGATAAACAGATTTTATTTTTTAATCTGCCTACCTAATAGGGAGCATATCACAAGTTGAGTCAGGGCTTTTTGTGTTTATTCATCATAAGGTTGAAATTTCTTAATTATAAACGATCCCGAGTTAATTACTATATTGGAACTAACTTTTCACGCTTTATAAGTGAGCTTAAAGCCAGACGAGATATTTGTAATTCGTCCAATACCTCAGAAGAAGGTTATAATTCAGATTGTGTTAACTAATAAATTCGTCTTTAGTATTGAAAGAGTAGTTTCGTGTCATTTAATTTCACCACTTGAGTTTTATTTATTAATTTCCAGCCTTGGAAAATTAAGTTTTGTTATTATTGTTCATTTCCCTGAATTTCTTTATTGAAATAATGGATACCTGTATGTCCTCCACCTTCAGCAACCATTTCGTTTGAAGCTATTTTTGTTGGAGATGTTCCAGCTCGTGTAGCTGCTTGAGCAGTTATCCGCTCTGATATGTTTTTGTCCATTTCCGCAGTATTTAAATAGGACTCTAATTTAGCTTTTGCACTATTGAGCATACTTAATGCTTTATCACGGTTTTCTTTTTTACTTAAATAAAATGCTGTTAAAGTTAACCCTGCAATTACAACACCTGTTCTTCGTTTTGCCATGATTAATCCCTCCCTAAAATATAAAATCTGGCTCTATATTTTTTCTTTTCCCTATTTTTTAGGGGACTAAACATAATTTATATATACATTAGAGCTATAACCTTTCGCCTCCATCATTAAAAACAAAGGCCGTTTTCTCAAAGATTGTAGTTAAACGAGTGAGGGTCCCATATGGAAAGAGTATGTTATATTTTGGATTGCAAAATGAAATAGTATAATTAAGCGTAATTTACTTATTTCGTAAGAGGTGCTAAGTTTTAAAAAAATTATTGATTGGACATTCAGAAGATACTGTCCTGGCAATTGGGGAACACATAGGGAAATAATAGGACTCAAAGGTACTGAAATGCGGTCGTCTGAATTATACGAAAATTTTTAGGGAAACAAGTAGAAACCATAGTTGCGCAGTGTCGCAAGAAGATTTGAAGCAATGGTATAAGGTGGAGAAAAAGAAAAGTAGAAAATTATAGAGGAAGGAAAAAGCCCCTTATTTGTTTGCAGCCTTTATATACATAAATGCAGTAGGGGCTTTAGAAACGAGTAAGGGTATAGGAGCATACAACGTTTCGTTTATCGTTTGCGCCGTTTTATTGATGTGGGGCGTGTTTATGACGACAAAATATTACATAGGGATGAAAAAAGAATCGGGTGATGTAAGAGAGAACAATAAGACGTTGATGCATATCGGAATTCTTTTGATAATTTATGGCGTTTATTCTTTTATATCAGTACTTCGACGACTTTAATTACTTTATTTAGATAGTGATTTACTTACATCGATATTTTAAAGTAAGCAACAAGTGTGATTGGGAGATAGACCGACGACCGGCATGCGCCTCTTAAGTTTGTTCAAGACATACTTGGGCGGCCCATATTTTTTAAGAGATTAGGTATCTTAATCAATATTAGTTACAGTCATTTCCATAACCTCTTTTTTATTGTATGATAAATGAAAAATGGAATTTAAGAAGAGTGGGATATTATGCTAAAAATTTTACAAATTGTTTGTTTTTGCAATCATAGCAATATCTCTCTCTGCTTATGACTTATCACACGTGATTACCAGCTGAATTTCCTACTGATATTCTTCTTAGGTTTATTTGTTTTAACTTTAGGAATTAAAGAATTTCTAAGAAAAAGAAAAGTTTATGGTTGGTTAATGATTGCGCTATTTTTATTTTCAGTATATGTGTCAATTCAAAGTTTCATATGGATCTAAATAAAGGAGTGGTGTTCACTCACTATAATTCAGTCAAACTATTATAAACTAAAATACAATTTGCTTTACATATAACGTAGTGTAGCTCTACTACGGTTTCACAGATGAGTTAACTCAAAAATTAAATATTTTACCGCATCAGACGAGCCTTACATCTAGCACCGTAAGGCTTTTTATTATGGAGTCATTATGTGACAAATGTTACCTTTTAATCTATATTATTAAATAGATTGGAGGTAGCATTGTTTGGATAAGGGAAAATTAATATTAGATATTCTAGAAGGATTAATTAATCAGGAAGAGCCTAAATTTTATGATTTTGAAATAGAAAAACAAACATTCGGAGAAATCGTTGAAATGATCCAAGAAAAAGGGTTCATTTCTGGTGCGAGCATTTATCGTGAATGTCTAGAGAATAAAGTAATTTCGGTTTCCTTGTATAACGCCAAGGTTGAATTGAAAGGATTAAATTACATAGAAAATAATATTATGAGTCACATCTAACTGTAGTGAACCCCAAAAGATTAGATTTTTATTCTAACTTTTGGGGTGAAGTACAATTGAGTGACTATTTTTTATTTACTGGTACAACTACTGTTACTTTTTCACCAATAAATCTGTTATCTTTTGAAGCACTATCAAAAACAAATTTTAATTCTTTGACACCTTCTAAACCTTCTTTTCCTAAATTAAAAATAACTTCACCTTTTTGTATCACTTTGCCAATAAATTCGGACTCAAAATGAGAAATTTCAACAATTGAATTGATTTGACGTTTTGTATCAGTAGTCATTTTCGCCGAATTTGGATGGAAACTTAAAGTATCATCAGATAAATTTTCTCCTGTTATAGATAGGATAAGTACATTTGTTTCAGCATCTGTCTCAATCATTTTTTGATCACGTGCAACTAGTTTAGCTGTTTTTATTCCATCAATTAAAAATTCAACATCAGCACTTTTGTATTTTTCAGTTAGTGCTACAAATAAATCAGTGATTGTATATGTACCTGCAAAATCATCTTTCACTACTTCACCAGCATTCGCTTCTGTTAAATTATCTGCTTTATTGGCTTTACTTTCTTTGTTTATTTCAATGTCAGTAGAACCTGTTACAGCTTTTTCTAGTGAAGCCGCATACTTAGCAAATTCGTTATCTTCCATATCACCATTCATTTGTAATAAGAACTTTCCACTTTGATGGGTGTGAGAATAAAACATAGGACTTGAATTTCCTAATTCATCATAATAACCCTTTGCTTTTTTTAGATTTTCTTCATTATCGAATAAAAATATTCGACCACCTGAATCAGCACCAAGAGAAGGAATTAAAATTCGTTTACCTTCTTTTCGAATGTTTCCAAATTCATCATTTGGTAAATCCGAAATTTCTCCTAGGTCTAAATCATCTTTAAAATGTTTAATTACATCATCTGTTGTTTTAGCCAGTACTTTTTGATGCTCTTCAGTTTTAGCACCATTCTCCTTTGGCTTATCGTCCTTTGATGAATCGATTTCACATCCAGCTAATCCTAAGCTTAATACGAATGCTGCACTAAAAATTAATTTTTTCTTCATTAAAAATCCGCCCTTTATATTACCATTCTAGGAAATTTGGAGGGAGAAGTACATAGACAAATAGAAAACTGTAATTAATACCCATTAAATTAGTAACTGCTAAATTGTTAGTGCGGATTAAAATTCATTTTTGGGAGTGTGACAAGCATCGATAACGAAAAGAGAGGGAGACGAGTGTCCTGCTCATTCAATTATGACAAATTCTCCATAATTTCTTGAATAAAAGAGTTTCTATATTCAGAGTCAAAAATATAAACACCTTTTTCATGCGAAATTTGAAGTATCTCTTCAATCTCTGATTTATCATTCTCTTTAAAGGCTTGTTCTACATATTCCAAACCTTGCTTGAAATGTTGAATAAATGTATCACCTTCTTTTTGAATATCGATAGCTAAAAATGGATATGATAATGATGTTTTTGTTGGGATTATTATAGTTTCAAACATATATTTTAGACTTCTAATGGAAAATTTCTTTTTTTAATTCGAATTTTTCAATAAGAGGTAAAATTTCATTCACAAATCTTGCATATCCTCAATATCAGTTAACTTTGTTCCTTCTAAATCATTGTTCACAATAATTTTTTTACTGTTTCAAATTGAATTTGATCTAACAAATTTTTTATATATAAAATTTCTTCTTTGAATGTAGCTCATTCCTCTTTACTTATTTTTCGGTCATCAATAACTGCATCTCCTATTAATTCCCAGTCAATACCCTGGAAATTAAGTATATAAAGAGTAGTTTTAAATAAATTTTGAATCAATAATTCACATAATATTTCTTTTATGGGATAATTACTTAAAAAATGAAAGGAAGCAGGTGATTTTGTGAATGAATTGACTATAAGAATTATGTTAGAAAAATATTATAATTATGTAATTTAGTGGTGTTAAGATTAATTTCTTATAGAGAGTAAACTAATCGATCGAAGAATATATGGGCTATCATTGGATCAGTTTTGTATTTTTAGAAAGGTCAATCTAAAAAAGGAATGTGTTTAGAAGTGAATAGAATAATTTATTACTTATTATCTTTGATTAAATCTTATATTAAGAAAATAGGTGAATATTTTAATAGTAAGGATTTAGAAGATATATTTTCAACATATTTATTATTATTTTTTATTATTACAGGATTAGAGGTATATAATGGGGGAGGGATTTTCCCTATAAGATTAGTTACAGCGTTGATTTTCTTTGTATTATTAATATACATATATATTGTGAGAGTAAAAAAGATGTTTGTAAATGTGCCAAATAGATATAAATATTTAATGATTTTTTGGGGTACATTCTTTTGTTTTTCATTATTTTGTACAATTTTAATAACGGAAGTACATATTATACTTAAATGGTTTTATTTAATTTCATTTATTTTTATGTGGTATTTTACTTTAATGTTTGTAATTTCAAAGTGGATTAACAAATGGTATAAATATAGCCTATTATTCTTATTTTCACCAATAATTGCATTTTTCTCTTGGGTTTTTTTAGGTGGGCTCCTTTCCCTAGTTACAGATAATAATTATTTTGTTTCAGATGAGTTGTTAATCCCTATAACATTAGTATTTTCAATAATAATCATGAATTTTGTTATATATGTTTCTCCATATAATAAAATAGATGAATTAAAAGTTGCCATATACTTCTTACTGGCTATTTTTTCAACTATATCTTATTGTTTTTTCTTATCCGATATTTCAACGAACCTGATATTCGGGTATTGGAATGATGACGCAGAAAAGGAAATTATTAAGCAATTAACCGATTTGATCCTAAAGTGGTTTACTCTACCGTATTTAATCGGTATGGTATGTGGGTGTTTTACAATAGAATTAAAGCAACGAAATTATAAAATGAAAGGAAATATTCAGTAACTCTTTGTTTGCTAATAATTGCTTCAAAAAGAATAAAAGCAACCAAAATTCCGGAAACAGATGAATAACGGTGAAATCGAATCATTATACAATGACGAGAAATCTTGCTATAAAAACTTTTGCGAATACATATGAAAGAGATAAAAGCATGAACGCTTACGATGAATATAAGCGTTCATGCTTTTTTGATTCCTTGATATATCAACTTTTGTAGGGGATAAATGAAGCGAATTTTCGAAAAAAGTCACAGAAAGTAAACAATTATTCTTGTTTTCTTTAAGAGAGTTAAGTATCTACAAATAAATGTATCAACGTTATGATTTATTATGTATAATATTTTTTGGAAAAAGATATTTACCAAAATTGTACATTATTAGAGGTGAGATAAAAAATTTATTTTGAGCATTTTTTTCTTAAAAATAAATGTAGGGGGAAGAAATGGAAGGTTACATACAAATGGCTCTGGGTATTTCTGTATCCATAATAATCTATTTGTTGGGATACAAACAAACAATTGGAGCTAAAAAAGAACGAATTAAAGCAGCAAATAGTGAAATTGAAAAAATATTAATTCGTAGAATAGTGAATGATAATTACAATCTAAATGTCCTTGATATTATACGATTAACCCAAGGGAAAGCAAGGGATTTTATGGTAAGAGTGGAAGACTTACTAAACACCAATGAAATATTAAACGCCCTTTATACAAGAATCATTGAATCTGATTTTATAACAAAGGAACAAAGAGAAAATACTCTTTCTATTTTAAGACCATTGTTAGAAGATGTATATGATGATTTTGGAGGCGGAAGAAGAGTTCGAGTAAAGGTAAAAGATATCTTTTTAAATAAACAGGGATCTATTTCAATTCAACCTGTTATTACTGTAGCAATGGCAATTGTAGCCTCATTACTCGGGTCAATAATTTCTAATCCATCTATATTAAAAGGGGATTTATTAGATATTAATTTTAACTTATTATCAATACCACTTATAGGAAGCTTATTAGGTATTTCGTTTATTTCTCTATTAAAGAGATTTAAAGAATCTCAACAAGAAGTTACAATTAGTAGTACATCAAGAACAATTGAAGAAGCTTTAAATTTTGAAAAAGAAGTTGCTGAAGTAATTTCTAGAAAAACCTATACCGCTTTACCAATGGAACGAAATAAAGAATATGATTTTTTTATCCATAATAATGAGAAAAAAATTATCATTGAAGTTAAACTATGGAAAAGAGGACCTAATATTGGAATGTTAAAAAGAACAATAGAGAGGTTAAAAGATGCAGTTGTAAATGAAAATGCAACTGAAGGAATTATTGTTATTAAGCTTCCATTTAAATTTGATGAAAAATTAATAGAAAGTAATATCAAAATCATGACACTGGATCAATTAAAAAAATATCTTTAATCTTTTTAGTTTAAGTAGAAACTTTTATTTTCATAAGTGAGTTAATTTCATAATCCAAATCCCTTTAGTATCAAGGGTTCTGAAACAATAAAAAACGGGCACCTCCCCAAATTCGGTATAGTGGTAGCGTCTAAACTAAACCATACTGAATGAGGTGAATGCCCTATGACTATTGTAAAACAAATGAGCCTATTTGAATCCAAGAATTAATGGAATGGAAAGTTCCCGTCGTTTTGATACGATTTTTGCCACTTTCGACGTGCAACCTATTTTTCAGTTCTTTTCAAAAAAGACATTACGTGGTGCCCCACGTGAATTAAATTACGGTGCTATGATACAGTCACTCATTGTTCGTATTGTCGAACGGATTCCAACGATTAAGGATTTAATCAAACGTTTAGTCAACGATCCTTTATTTCGATTCGATTGCGGTTTTCTCGTTTCAGACGTGGTTCCATCTGAAGCGTCCTATTCGCGTATGATCGACGTCATTAGTCTATCAGTTGTACTCGATCACATGCAAGATCATTGATTCAAACGGCCTTTATAGAAGGGTTCATTTTATGAAATTGAAAATGGAGACTTACATGAATATTTTAGAGAAAAAGAGGAGTGCAATCAATTTCTAAGCATAACCATAACCAATTAAAAAAGCTATGGCTGCAACCATAGCTCTTCAATAATAAAGGCTTCTCCCTTGCTACCAGTACAAACATTATAGCATAAGGGGGAAGCATTTATGCGTATGAAAGAATTGAATGTGACTATTGACGGAATTCTTTGGATTGATACAATGGAATTACCTGATAATTGTGTAATAATTTTGTCTCAGGGATAAGCAAAGGTTGCTGAGCTCCCTGCATTTACTGAAACAAAAATAGTGACTCATCAAGGTCAGGTAAAACGTGTGAAGTGGGATGAGGGTGAGGAGTTTTGATAGATGCAATATCTAAAGTGGGAAATATAGTGGTATTCTTACTACTTCCCATCTTACTATTTTCATATTTATATTTAATGTTATTGAGTAGGATGGTGAATAGGAGCTCCTTTAAAAAAGCTAAGAAAATATTTAGAAAAAAGAAGAAAGTTCCATTGTTTGAATGGATAGCAGATGAGCCATCAGTTGATGTGTTAATGTATGAGATTCTGAAAAGTGAAACAACATCAAATAATTTAAAAGAAGACCTTTTAAAAATAAAAAATGAGGTTGAGGAATACGTTGGAGATGATATAAACAATTATCTATTATTAAAGGAAATATTAAATCAAAGATTGTCTAGTGGAATAGAATCAATGATGAGAAATTTCATAAAAACAACTTTTGCTTCAATTTTTACATCAGCAATAACTACAATGGTAATAAATAAATTTGAAATAGATTTTGTCAATTCAATTATCTTACTCTTTGGCGTATGCATTGTAATAATGGTTGGTTTCTTTAGCTACAATTTTATGTTCACACGAAAAAGAAATAGAATTGAAATTTTAATAGTCATTCTGGATTCAATTATAACAGATAAGTCTAATTAATTGTTAGAGCCCAGTTCTACCAGCCTTCTGAAGGACAACAATGGGGACAGATAAACAAACAAGGATTGAATATTATTTTTTGAAGAAAAGAAATAATTTTAGCATGATTATGAAAAATTTGTTAATAAGATTAAGAGGAAGAAATTATGGAAGACATTAAGTATTTAATATTAGAAGCAGAGAAATTAAAAAAAGAAATATTCAAAGATATTCCTAACGATGAAGGTGGACCAAAAATAAGTAAAGTTATTCCTTTATTAATTTTTAATAAAATTCTAGATAATATTCAATCTATAATAGTTTTGTATGAAAATAATGAGAAAAATACAGGGGATACAGTACTTTCTATATCTAGGGCTATTTTGGAAAATTACTGGGGGCTATTATTTATTTTAGAAACTGATTCGGAATTTAGGGCATTAGCATACTATTATTATTCCCGTTTAGAGGATGCAGAAAATAATTTAAAACAATATGATTTTTTCAAAACTCAGTATAATGAAAAAAAGAGTGATTATTTGACCTCTATAGAACTTTGTAAAAATGATTTGAACCTTTTGGAAATTGCCAGAAATCGTTGTATCAATAATAAAGCATTTGTTACAAATACAACGATATTAATAAAAAATAATGATGAATTTAGTGATAAAGCAAAGTCGATAATTGAATATGATACTTCAAGAATTGAAGAATATAATGGTTTGATTAATGAAAAAGAAAAACAAATTAATGATATTTTGCATAAAATTAAAAAAATAGAAGAAAGTATTGTTAAAATTGATGAAGAAATCCTTTTTTATCAACAGCGTCTGGATTATTTAAATAATGATGATAAATTTAATGATATACGGGATGAAATAATAAATGTAAAGAATGTTAAGTATGTTAAATGGTATAGTTTGAAAACCAATTATGGTTCTTTATATAAATTAGCTTCCCATTTAAGTTTAAATGATGAATATGATACTACATATGCTATGCTGTCACTTGAAACACATTCTTTAAATGCCACTAAAGGAATTGTGGAAACAATTGAAGGTTATAGATTAAGAACTGAAGAAGATGTCGTTCATACAAAAGAGCTGGCAGCATCTATAGGATTTGGGTACCTTTCAAAAATCATTAAACAATTATTAAAATTCTATGATAAGGAAGATCAGTTTAAAAAACTTCAAACAGAAATGGTGGAATTTTACAAATAGTTCTACCAGCTCACTGGAGGACAACAAATGATAGCAGCAAACGCTGTTTTCACTTGTTGTCCTCTTTTTTATTTCCTTGAAAGTGGATTTTAAAGAACGTAAACAAGAACTGATGATGTTCATCTATAAAGGTGAGTTGATGAAGTTCTATAAGAGCAGAGAGTGGATGGAGTAAAGCCAAATAGCGCTGAAGCGAGACCATTACGAATGCCAACTATGCAAGGCAGCTGGTGGTTATCACAAAGCAGAGAACGTTCATCATTTGAAAGAAGTGAAGACTCATCCACATCTATCCTTAACTTTAAGTAACCTACAGTGCTTATGCATTAAGTGTCATAACGATGTACATGATCGTCTAGCGTCAAGAAGGGCGCTTAAGTTTACCAATGAAGAGAGATGGTAGCATGAATCTAACTGATGGGACATGGACATATGACACAGATATTATAGATGCAGTCATTCGGAACTCACAACGTGATTGGTATGAGCGAGACATGCTGAATGCTTTCACCCGCTATGCTTACTATCGATACAAGCAAATAAGAGATTGTGTTAACGCTTGTAAGTGTAAGCACATGACAGTAGATAAAGTGCGTGAGCAATTAAAATCAGCTGATAAACTTCAATTCACGTGTGAACTGTTACGAATTACAGCTGATGAAGTGAATTACATTGTGGAATTCGCTGAACAGCATTTGAAGTATGTAAAATAACACCCCCGGGTAAAAAAATACGTGATTTATTAAGGGAAATGTCAACGAGTAGGGTTCAGGAATGAATATATTTTCAGATTTCCGCGCGACAACATGCACACTAAATTGTTGATGAATAAATATGCAATGGGAAAGGTGGACGGTAAGGGTGCAAAGTCATGAATTAGCATTTGAAGAGTATTATAGGGCTGGGATTCGTAACAACTTCGTTACAGAAACTTTTTGTAGCCAAGCACGACAAAATTACCTAAATGCTCAAGAACGTACTTGACCGGGGCAAATTGTTACTTGGACACTCAAAAAGCAATCATAGTAGCCGCTTAGCATGGGACATTGCAGTTGGTCCTCCACAATCTCTATACGATGTGACAACGCTCAAGCGAGTAGGTGCTATCGCTCGTAAGCTAGGTATTACATGGGGCGGCAAATGGGTAGGTATATTGATAGACCGCATTTCGAGGTTAAATCATCTTGGAAATGCCTACAGGCTTTAAGTTAGAAGAACAAGTAATCGTTCCAAGTAACAGCAAAATGCAAGTCCAAGTGACAAATTGGAATCCAGGTTCACAAACTATGAAAACAGAAGCTGAAAACTATATAGCACAGGCAGTTAAGGATGGTATTATTCAAGCTTCACATTTGAAAGATTTACAAAGTGGAGCAATGACCGCTGATCGTTTGATTGGGTTGTATATTACGATTCAACAAAGACGTAGTAAATAAGTAGAATGATGACCAGCAAAGCTAATTTTAGCCGAGCTGGTCTTTTTTTATTACTTTTCAAGTTTAACTTTATAATTTCTATATAATAGAGCAATTAACAATATGGTTGCCAATATCAAAATTACTATTAGGAAAATTCTTGTAGTTAAATCTAGTTCATTATTAATTATTAGAAAACCTGTAGTTAAACCAATAACTATACCTAAAAGTGTCATTAAAAAGTTTGTCATTATAAAGTCACCCTCCTATATAAAATTAATATTTATAAATTATAAATATTAATTTTATCATTCTCTCTTTTAAAAAGAAAAGGCTATCTCAATCAATGAGAAAGCCTTTTTCCAATTTATCCTACATATACTTTTGCTTGAGCAGTTCTGTTTGGATCCCAATAATATTTAGTTAATTTCATAAGTTTCTTAAAATCGCCACCGTTAGGATAATAACAATTATAATATTCAATTGCACCATACATAGTATTTGGTGCTTTAATTGCTTCTAAAATACCGATAATTAACCCTAATGGGATACTAATTCTAGGATCTTTAATCTCAACTGACGCTACAGCCCAAGGAAGCCCATTTATCAATCCATTAATATAGTTGTATGGTGTAGTATCAAATTCTTGTTTATACCAAAATACACAATTTTCTTCTTGTGGTACAGCGTATTGAATGAATTTTGGAGTTTCCTGTGATTTAAGAAGACATGCAGCTTCATCTACTAATTTTCCGTCTGCATCTATCAATTCTTTATTTACAAAAACATTTTCTTCGTACTCTATGTACTCAGGTTCAGTAGTTTCAGTTGAAGCTGAAGCTTCTTCAACGAAAATACTTGATAGAGATAGAAACGCTAATATCCCTAAAAAAGTTAAAAATTTATTCCTATTCCACATAAGAGTAAAACCCCTTTTTTTTCTAATTATATGCTAACATAACCGATTTTTCAAATTAATCTGAATTTAAAGAATAGACAAACTAATCTGATTTGGTGATAACTAGTGAAGAATCTTAATTAATAATAAATGCAAAGACCAGACGCTCAAGGTGAGTACCTTTGCTCTTTGTGTTTAATAGCTTCTTTAAAAATCTCATCGGGATTATAAAAATAATTGTAGTGATGACTGCAATTATTAATATTCCAACAATGAAATCCATTTTTTAGGTGTGTAACAGGTATTTAACAAACTAATCCTCGTTCCACAAAAAAGTCACCAAAATCACGAAAAAGTCACATTTCCCCCGAAAACGCATGAAATCGGGCAAAAGGCAAGTCTTTGTACATTCGTGAGAAACCTTGCTATAATAACCTTTGCGAATACATATGAAAGAGGGTAAAAGCATGAACGCTTACGATGAATATATGAAACAGGTAGTGAAGCCAATGCGCGAGGAGTTAGTGGGTGCCGGATTTACGGAGCTTACGACGGCTGATGCGGTGAATGAGTTTATGGCGGAGGCGAAGGGGACTTCGTTGGTTGTGATTAACTCGGTTTGTGGTTGTGCGGCTGGGTTGGCGCGTCCGGCTGCTCGTGAGGCAGTGGAGGCGGTGAAGCCTGATCATCTTGTGACTGTTTTTGCAGGTCAGGATCCTGAAGCGACTGTTGCGATGCGTAGCTTTTTTGAGGATGTGCCACCAAGTTCACCGTCGATGGCGATTTTAAAGGATGGGCAATTGGCATACTTTATTCCACGTGAACAGATTGAAGGGTTCCCTGTGGAGCAAATCGTTTCACATTTAACCGGTGTTTTAGAGCAAACATGCGAGAAGTAAAAACGATTGTTACAACAGCGGGCAGACCAGACGATTTATCGTTGGGGCTCGCTGCTTTTGCGTGTAAACAATTAGATGTATCGTTTGAGCCGAGAAAAAAGCGTTCTGTTCGGAAAATCTCTCAGGAATTGCATGCACATGTAATCGTTGCTGGGAAAAATCGTTTTGAGTATTATGCTTTTGGAGCAAATGAGCCATTTTTCTTTCATCCAAATTCAGCGGCGTTTCGCTTAAAGCGTGTAGCTCGTGGGGAAGCGGAGCCGTTTTTGGAAGCGGCACAGCTTAAAAAAGGAGATTCAGTGCTTGATTGTACATTGGGACTTGCTGCAGATGCAATGCTGGCGGCTTTTACAGTTGGCGAAGCGGGGCGAGTCGTTGGACTAGAAGCGAATCCTAATGTGGCCTTTATAGTTGAGCAAGGAATAAAATCCTATGATACGACTGAATTGCCGTTAACTGCATGTATGCGTCAAATTGAAGTGGTGCAGGCTGAAGCAGTTAACTATTTGAAAACTTTGCCGGACAATACTTTTGATGTCGTGTATATGGATCCGATGTTTGAAGAGATTATTGAAGAAGCCAATAATTTTGAAGCATTACGCTTAGCTGGGGAACATGTGACATTAACGGATGAATGGGTAAGTGAGGCGAAACGAGTGGCGAGAAAACGAATAGTGTTAAAGGCTCATTTTCGTTCAGAATGGTTTGCCAAATATCATTTTCAGCAATACGAACGACCAACTGCTAAGTTTCATTTTGGCGTTCTAAATGTTGACTGCAGTAAATAAAGATTGTTTTTTCAAGAGGTTTGTTCATTTTGAACGGGCCTCTATTTTTGGTGTGAAATTTTGGATGTGGTAATATGAAGCAGTATTGGTTGTTACTAATTTAAATGTTCTTTTATTATCTAAAAGGCATAGTTATATTAGTGTATTTAGTAGAATAAGAAGAATGCTGCTAGAAATATCTTTATATAAGAATATCATTTAACGGGATGGAGAATGAGTATGAACCAGATAATGAATGTTTATTCGGAAAGGTGGTTTTGTACATGACGGCAGATAAGATTCCTCGTTAAGCTCGTGGTCCTCCGCGGCCAATTATTATCTCATTTAAATAATTAACAAGGAGAGACAAATATGATTGGTCCGGAAAAAGTAACGAGAGAAAAAAGGATGGAAGTTGCTTATTCAATTGCAAATCAAGTTTTAGAGAGATATGGTTCAAAGGTTCAAGCAATTGGTCTTTATGGTTCGTTAGCACGAAAAACAGATGGACCATTTTCAGATATAGAAATTAAATGTATTTTAAACGCTTTAAATGAAAGCTTTAGCTATGAATGGACGGCAGGGGACTGGAAGGCAGAAGTAAATTTTGACAGCGCAGAAGATATTATCGAAGAAGCGACGGCAGTTGATGAAGAATGGCCGCTGACGCATGGACAATTTTTCAACATTGTACCTATTTATGACCCAAAAGATTTTTTCTCTGATCTTAAAGTAAAAGCGAGCTTAGTGGATAGCTTGATGTTTAAAGAAGCCATTTGTCGAACATTAGTGGAAGAAATGTATGAGTACATGGGGAAATTAAGAAATATTGAAGTGCAAGGTCCGAAAACATTTTTACCGATTTTAGCGATGAAAATTGCAACAACAGGCGCGATGATTTTAGGGTTACACCATCAACGCTATTTTACAACTTCTGCGCAAGTGCTACCTGAGGCATTGACGTTTACAGATCAACCGGAGGGGTTTGATGTTCTTTGTGAGCTGGTGATGTCTGGGCAGCTGTCGAATCCACAGCAAATTATCACAGTCTGTGAAAATTTTTGGCATGCTTTATTAACATGGTCTATTCAACATGGGTATTTTATTGAATGTTCAACTGTTATACCTTGGTAACTTAAAATGAATTATTTACTTTTTTGAAACTCTGTGATATAATATAAATCGTGCTATTTTAGGTGGCATATTTACGTAATCTGGAATTCTGCTTTTTGTTTTTGAAGATACTTATTCACACTGGCGCATGCTTTGGGGCTGCAAGGACGCAAAAGAAGGTTGGGTTTGCGTTGCTTAAGTTAGAAAGCACACAGTGGAATTTTACCGCGGTGATGAAACTAAATGTTTCAATATAATATTCCCCAGATGATTGGGTTGAGACTTTACAATTTACGAAAAATGTTGCCTATTAAATACTAAAGGGGTGGCTTCGCAAAAGCGGGGCTGCCCCTTGTCTAATTTTCGGATAGAAAAGCTGAAGTGACGGAAAGAACCATCGAAAAGACACATAGAAGAGCCTAACAGTAGACCGATTATGTCTACTTTTTTATGTAATAAATTTCTAGTTGTCGCATCCTATATAGTTCTTTTTTATAATTTTTCAGATGAATATTTCATTATACAATGTAAAAATGGCTAAATTGATTTGCAAACCATTTATCATGTTCAAAAGCATTGCGGTCTGCTAATATGTGATGTTATGGATAGGGTGTGAAATCTTTATTATTTGAATATTCCTGCTTTTCGAGATGTATTAGACATCCAAAAGTAGGGGTGACTATAAATGAATAAAGTCGGTTTTTTGACTCAATCTTCTCATTCAGACATTACACCAACATTTAAAGAAATATTTCATAAAGATATAGAAATTGTTGAAAGAGGAGCATTAACTTCCTTAAACGAGTTTAATTATCCCATTAGAAGTACGCTTAAAAGTAGTAAGAGGTTTCGGATAATATCACAGTTACCAGATGATTATGGCAACTTTGAAGCAGCAGCCCGTTATTTTAAAGATTACAGAGTGGATCTAATTATTTTAGATTGTATGGGATGCAATGAAGAGAGAAAAGAGAATGGTATTTTAACAATTTTGCCACCAATACTTATAAATCAAAGAATATGAAAAGTATTCCCAGACTGTAGGCTATAGATAAATTTAGTCTACAGTCTCTTTTATTTTGCCGAAAAAATTAATTGTATGAGAGGAGGTATGAGAGAAGATTCGTCAAGTAGCTCAAAAAGTTCGGGACTGTGAACGGAAGAATTGGCTATCAAAGTAGAAAAGTCCGCAAGCTCGCGGACTTTCTTTGTAAAAAAGGAATTGTATTAGTTCGTGTAACATTTATAAAATGATAAAAGTATTGATTTATCAACGTTTACACGACTTTTTAAATTAATTAGCCCCACTTTTAGCCCCAGTTTCGATTTCTAAGCTTTTGCTGAACACTTCCATTGTCTGTTCTTCCAACTCTTTCATTACGTGGCCGTAAATTTGGTAAATCATTGCTGGGGTATTGCCTAAACGTTCAGCAATCACCTTTACGTTTTGTCTATAAATGCTAATTTAAATATGTACATTCCTGCTTGAATAACTATGTACAAAAATGCTCTTTCATTTCATACTAATA
>NZ_SADV01000043.1 GCF_006864135.1 Lysinibacillus sphaericus
GGACGTGGGAAAGCAAAAGGTTGTGTAGCAACATTTATTGAGCGAATGACACGGTGGTATGTTGGCTTTTTGATACCGGATCGCTCAGCTCAATCAATGGAAAGAGCAGTACGTCTACTTCATACTAAATTACCCAAAGGCGCTATAAAAACAGCCACAACAGACCGAGGTAAAGAATTTAGCTGCTATAAAGTGTTAGAAAATAACTTGAAAATTGATGTTTATTTTGCGGATGCCTATTCTTCTTGGCAGCGCGGAAGTAATGAAAATGGGAATGGATTACTTCGCGAGTTCTTCCCTAAGAAAACAAATTTTGAAGAAGTATCACCAGAAGAACTAACAGAATCATTAAACTATATCAACAACCGACCAAGAAAATGTCTTGGTTGGAAGACTGCAAACGAGGCTTTTAATGAGCAATTGTTGCACTTAATTTGACAAATCATCCACAAAAAAAGTATCCCAGAAACATTTCTGAGATACCATCTCCGAATTAGACCAATACAAGCACTCATATCCTACGCCGGAGATTGGCGACTTCTACGAGATGAGCTTGTACTAAAAAGCCCCGCAGGAACGTAGTAACTTTTGTCCGACAAGCAAAAAATGTACTGATCATTTGATGAATCAGTACATTTTTTATCTTATAGCTTATTGACAAGTTCTAATAATGCAGTTAAAGAATCAACCTCATATGTTGGAGTAACAACGCCATTTGGTGCATTGTTTTCACGATTGATCCAAACATTGCGCATACCAACACGAGATGAGCCTAAAATATCAGTATTTAAGTTATCTCCAACCATTACCGCATCGTCTGCTATAATACCTGCTTTCTCCATTACATACTCGAAAATAGAGGCATCTGGTTTTCCTTTACCAAAATCTCCAGAAATAATAATATGGTCAAAATATGGCGCGATTTCTGGTGTAATTTCCAGTTTTAAATTTTGTAAACTTGGTGCTCCATTTGTCAGTAATACAAGTTGATATTTTCCTTTTAGTTTATCTAATACATCAAAAGTATCTTCATATAAGAATGGAGATACTTTACGCTCTGCGACAAAGCGCTCTCCTAGTTCCGCTCCTAGCTGTGCATCATCAATGCCAAGAACTGCTAAGCCTTTTGTCCATGCTTCTGTACGATAGCCTGGTACAATATTTTTCATTTTTTGGAAAGAATCTGTTGGATCATCGAATGTGCCCCAAAGTCCTTCGAATGGGTTAATGCCGATTAATACCGTATAATCATATGTTTCATAACCCTCGTAAAGTGCACGTGCTTCTTTACGTACAGCTTCTTCTAGCTCAGCCGGATTTACATTATGTATAGTTGCTGCATATTCACACGTTTTCTCAAATGCTGTTTTGACGGACTTTTTATCCCATAATAGCGTATCATCTAAATCAAAAATAATTGTGTTAATTGACATTGTGTCAGCTCCTAGCTTCCTATTAGTATAATTATTTTAGCATATATTCAAAATATTTAGCATAGCGTTTTAGGCATTTTCGTGCTCGAGTTGGCCAGTAAAATATAGGCTCATCACCATAACGTGTTGTTGATTTCCGTTGCGGCTGGGTGCTTTGTTGCTGCCGCTTCGCTTTCCGCACAGAGCAGAGCTTCCTGGGGGCGTCCGCTGAGCCGCTTTTGGTGTTGCTGTCGCTACGCTTTCGCACAGTCAAAACATTTGTAGCTGACGCTTCGCTTTCGCTACAGAAAACATTTGGTGCTGCCGCTACGTTAACACTACGCTTTCGCACAGAAAACATCCGCTGCGCTGCAGGGTCTCGGGCCAACACGATGTTGGTCACGAAGGCGTTATCACAGGATGTGATGCTTTTAGCCTTCGTTCCTCTATTGCTGATCCCCAAGGAGTCACCTAGCCTCCACTCTAATCAACCTATATATGGCATACACTGTAACAAATTCAATCTCCATCTTCTAGTGATGAGCATCTTCTTCATTTTAAAACTATTGATTTTTCTTACGCAATCTATCCATTAAGCTTTGTATTTCTGCCTTTTTCTGCTCAGTTTCTTCTTTTAAAATTTCAATTTGATAGATGCCATCAATTTCTTCAATTAGCACGCGATCGCCAACCTGTGCTGGTTTATTCATGGCAGATTGTAAAATGATTAGCTGTTCCTCTTCCTCTGGGTACTTCAAAAAAACTGCATATCCATCTTCAATACGGTCTAAGGTGTATTTAGTCGAGCTCACTAACAAGTTCCCCCTTCGCATTACGTAATTGTGCAGCATCCCCATCATTCAACCAAATCTGTTTCTTTGTCCATTTTAAATAATTTTGACCCTCTTGTGCATTTGAGCCACTTGTGACATAAATCGTTTTCCCTGGCTGCAATGTCACATTTGGGAAGTTAAAAACTTGATACCCTTCAACTGATATAAGCTGCCAATCTTTTAAAGAAACTGCTTCATTACCATTATTTTTAATGCCTACAACTTCTTCTATTAAGTCCTTACTAACAATCTTAACACTTGCACTAGTTGCTTTTGGAGCTGAGTCACTTGTACTAGTTGTTTGTGGTGTTGACACACTTGTACTAGTTGTTTGCGATGTTGACACACTTGTTCCTGACATTTCTTTCGAATTCACGTCATAGTTTACCCCATCTGTTGATACGATAACAGTCCCTGCTTCTGCAGTTGCATAAATTTTACTGCCAAGTGCTTGTAAACGCTCAACTACTTCAGCATGCGGATGACCATACTTATTGCCCTCGCCATAGCTTAAAATTGTCACCTCAGGATGTACTTTCTGAATGAACTCCGCAGAGCTACTCGTGTTAGAGCCATGATGACCTGCCTTTAAGATCGTTGCTTTCACATCGTTCTGCATCATCTCTTTTTCTAACGCAATTCCCGCGTCAGCTGTTAATAAAAATGATACATTGCCATAAGTAACTTTTAAGACAATGGAAGCATCATTATTATCTGTTGCATGCTCATTGGCATTTAACACCTTCACATTAATATCAGCATCAAACGCTATACTGTCGCCTGTTTTAGGAACATTATAAGGAATATTCTTTGTATCAATTAGTGTCAGCATCTCTTCAAAAGTTTGAGATGTATGTACCTTCCCTGAATCATAAAATTGTCCGATATCTATCGAGTTCAACACAGGAATTAAACCACCAATATGGTCTGCATCAGGATGGGTTGCGACCACTATATCAAGCTTGTTCACACCAAGCTCCTTCAAATACGAGATAACCTTTTGACCAGCGCCTTTAACACCCCCATCAACAAGCATAGTCTTGCCGTTTGGCGATTCAATAAAAATCGAATCTCCTTGTCCTACATCAATAAAATGTACGCGCATTTCATGTCCTGCAGTGACGGATACTTTCTCCGTATTTAATGTTTCCGTACAACCTGCTACTAAAAAAATACAAAGGAGCACTACTATTAATTTTTTCATTTACTAACTTCCTTTCTATTTTTCTATTATACAAAAAAGAGAGCTAACCATGGGCTGCTCTCTATCGTTACCTGTCATTGTTCCAGCCATAAGATTCCAAGATCCTTTGGGCTTTTATGCGAATAAAATAATAAGGTTCTTGCATTGCCTGTTGGACACTAATATTTTCATCTACTAGTGACTCAACAACAGTAAAGTATTTAAGTAATGCAGATCTATCATTTTCTTCTATTGCCCCTGACAATAAGATAGCTTGTACATTTGCAGATGTTGCGGCCTTCGCCACTCCTATTGGTGCTTTCCCATGTAATGTTTGACGATCCGATTGTCCTTCACCTGTCATAACAAACCCGGCACCTTTTAAATGCTTTTTCAACTGTACTGCATCCATCACAATGTCAATACCTGCATGAAAACTGCCGTTTAAAAATGCTATTAATGCACCTCCCGTTCCACCTGCAGCACCTGCCCCTTTGCAGTCGTGCAGTCGGATATCAAATTGCTTTTCTATAATGTCTGCAAACTGCTTTATGCAGTTATCAAAATACGCAATTTGATGCTCTTTCACACCTTTTTGAGGCCCGAAAATAGCTGTTGCCCCACGCTCTCCAATCAATGGATTATCAACATCACATGCAATATTAAATGTTGCTTCGGCTAATCGGGGATCTAGTTGACGAGTATCAATTGAAGCTAAATCTAATAGTGCTGATACACCCTCAGCAATTAAAGTGCCGTCTTCTTTTTTCAATTGCAGTCCAAGTGCCTTTAACATGCCAATACCCGCATCATTTGTCGCACTACCACCAATTCCAATAATAAATTTCCTAAACCCTTTATCAAGAGCAGCCTTGATTAGCTGCCCCGTTCCGTACGTTGATGCAAGCTCAGGATTTTTTTCTTTCTCCTGTAACAGCATAATACCGGATGCTTGAGCCATTTCAATTACACATGTTTCATTATCACCGAGAACACCATACTTCGCTTCAATTACTCTCCCTAATGGGTCAAGCACATGATGTGAAATATATCGACCATTTGTTGATGCAACAAGTGATTCTAGTGTTCCTTCTCCACCGTCTGCTACCGGTAAAATGATTGTGTCAATTGATGGATCAACAGCTAAGATCCCTGCCTGCATTGCTTTAGCCACCTCGAAGGCTGACAATGTCCCCTTATAGGAATCTGGACTAATAACGACTTTCATATTTTATACCCCCAATCATTTAAGCTAGGTGCTTTCAATCATTATAATTCAGACTAACAACATTCTTGAGATTTATCGGAATGTTTTCGAACTTTATCGGAACATTATCGAGATTTATCGGAATAAAAGAGGCAATCTGAACACTACGTCAGATTGCCATCATTTTTTATGCCTTATATAACTCATCTAAAAACTCAATTTTTTTACCGATTGCCTCTTCAAATGTCATGATGTAAGCAGCTGGATCTTTTGGATTATGGAACTGCGTAATCTTCCCTGTTTCTGGATGTACAAATTTAGAGGATGCGCCACAGCCAATCCCTAAAATTGTCTGTACTTCTTCCATTATGACAATATTATAGATACTTTCTTCACCAGCTTTACTGTAGCCGACATTTTCTAAATTACCTAAAATGTTTTTTTGACGATATAAATAGTATGGTACATAATCATTTTCCTTCGTCCATACTTGTGCCATATGCATCATTTTTGCAACAGTATCACGGTCTGCTACCTTGTACTTATCCTTATTACGCGTCATTTCCGATGCACGCTTAAATGATAATGTGTGTACCGTTAGCGATTCTGGCTGCATTTTTGCAGATTCATCTAATGAATGCTGGAACTCATCAATTCCTTCATTCGGTAAACCAATAATTAAATCCATATTAATGTTATTCATGCCTGATTCACGTGCTAACCAAAACTTATCAATTGTTTCCTGTACCGTATGATGACGCCCAATTGCTTTAAGTGTTTCATCTGTATACGATTGTGGATTAACACTTATTCGGTCAATGCCCCATTTTTTTAACACGTCTAGTTTTTCAGGCGTAATCGTATCAGGTCTACCCGCTTCGACAGTTACTTCACGGATTGTCTCAGGGTGCGGGAAGGATTCATGCATTGTCTGATAGAGTGCATCCATTTCATGTGCCTCGATAGATGTCGGTGTACCACCACCCCAATAAATGGACGTGATTTTCATATTATTTTCCTTCAGCCATTTCCCCATTTCACGTAATTCAATATGCAGCCCATCTAAAAATGTAGCAACACGCCCTTGTTTTCGATTGCTGCCAATCGCATAGGCTGGGAACGTGCAATAGGCACATTTAGTCGGGCAGAAAGGAATACCGATATAAATACTTATTTCTTTACCGATTTCATCTATATCAGGAATCGTCACTAACTGACGAGCTACTATTTCTTTAAGTAGTGCTACCTTTTCTTCAGACAGACGGAAATCACGAATAAGAATATTTGCTATTTCATCCTCACTCTTCCCAGCTTGTCGGAATTTATGATAAAGCTTAGTTGGACGCACACCTGTTAAAATTCCCCATTGCTGATGCATTCCCGTATGTTGCTCTAGCACATCTAAAAATACGTGAGATAAAGCACGCTTCATACGAATATTTAGCTCACGTCCTTCAGCCTCCGTTTCATATTGAATACGGTAATCATTCGTATAACGCTTACCGTCTACTTCTAGAACGGCTTTTGTAGAAATTGAGAAATCATTCCCAACATTATGTTCGAATGATACTGCCATATCGGTTCCTTCAGACTCTACTGTTAACTTGGAATCCTCAAAAAATAAATTTGCAATATGATTTAATACGCGAATCCAATCCTCAGGATATTTTTGATCTATGTGAATAAATTTCATTTTCTTCGCTCTTTTCTCTCAAAAATTACAGCACCAATAGTTTAACAAATTTTCATAACGATAAGCAAAGCCACAATTAATAACAGAACATTCCGTCTAATGATCAAAAAATCCATTTTGACAAAATTTATCAAAATGGATTTTTATCTTTTAATTATCTATAGCCGCATTTGTTTTGAATTTTTTTTCTTTTAGTTTAAGAATTTTTCTTAATTCCACGCTTACTTCCTCCAAGCGTTCCATATCGGGTATAAAATAAGAAGTTTTACCGATATACTGATCTTCTCCTTTTATTTCTAACGTTTTCGTAGATATGTTTTTGGAATTCAAATATCGCTTTTGGAGTGCATAGATTTCATTAAGGTCTAAATCTGTTTCTACGTTTTTCCCTAAAATATCGGCAATTTTACCAATTTTAAATATGGTATTCGTCGATTTTGCTTGGTTAATTGTTGCCGTCAAAAATTGTCTTTGTCTCTCTTCGCGTGAGTATGAAGCATTAACAGGTCTGTATCTCATTCTTACAAATGCAAGTGCCTCTTCCCCATTTAAATGTGCCTCTCCTTTATGAAATTCTATCCTTTGTTTTCTATCGTAAATATTATCTTCCCAGAAATCCTCTTTTACATCTATTGTTACTCCACCTAAAGCATCGACAATATCTCTAAAGCCATCAAAGTTTACTGCTATAAAGTTCTCGATCGGTATATTCAGGAATTTTTCAACTGTCTCTAATTGTAACTTAATTGCCCCATAGCCTGTAATTGATCCATAATTATAAGCGGCATTGATTTTATGTATCCCTGTATATTCCCCGGCATTTTCTATTTTAACTCTTGCATCCCGAGGTACTGTAATTAAGTTTATTTCAGATGTATCCGGATCCAAAGTAATGACCATTTGAGTATCTGCTCGACCATCCTTCTCCTTACTAGAATAATTTTCAACACCTAATAATAGAATTGCGATTGGATCTTTTTTAAATGATACATCCTCTTCCCTAAGCTCTGATTTATTTCCTGCTCTATTTAAATCGACCTTTGAACTATCATAAGCATTTTTAAATTTAACAAAGGCATAAGCTCCATAACTAGTGACAGTTAATAGTAAAATTACAATTACTAGTAGGGTAATTTTTATAACTTTATTTTTAGGTTTCGCTTTTTTAGAGCTTCTAGTTTTTCTTTCCAAATTAAATCCTCTCTTCTATTCGAATTCCTGAAGTAAATTCATTCTCTCCGTTAATAAAGACGCTATTTGCTCTTTCGAGTTTCCTTAAATGAATATATTTGGAAAAACAAAATTAAAAAAATCCCTATAAAGGTAATCTACCTTTATAGGGATTTTAAAATCTATTTTAAGTATTCCTCTACAAATTCAACTGGTACATATGTTTTATTACTTCCTAACAAAGCAGGGGCTACATTAAGTGAGCGTAATGCTTTATTATAACCAAACATTTTTTCTCCACGAGTAATTGTGTAGGATAAATTACCTTTAGATACAATTGCACCTTTACCTGTTGACTCCACTGTATAACCAAGCTTTTCGGCAATCAAACGTAACGGAACCATCTTTGTTCCATCAACTTCATAATAATCTGTCGCGATTATTTCTGCTATTTCTGCATCTACAGTATTTCCTGTTGTATTTCCTGGTTCGTCATCAAGAACAATTACTTTCGAAGGGGTAGTTTGAGCGGGGATACTTTTTGTTGAAGCTGTATAAAAAACAACTAAGTTCTTCTCTACTAAATCTTTAGCTGTAACTTTCTCGCCCTTCGTATTTAAAAGATCTGTGTTTTCACCAATGTTTAATTTTAACATATTATAAGTATTTGTTAGGTTTTCAAAGAAGTAATCAACTTCAACAAATCCACCTTCCTTAGTTTCAACAATAACAACATCGGGATCGAATTGTGGTGGATAAATTAATTTTTGTGGCTTATTCGCAAATGTATAAGCTACTATTTTATCCCCTTCTTTAAGCTCCACTTTTTTACCTGTACTATCGAAAACAAGTGTATCTTTTGTTATTTCTAAAATATTTGTTTGATCAGCATCTTTTACTGTGAAATATGTAATTTTTCCACTAGCATTGGATTTTTCAACTGTTCCATAGGTAGTAGTGAAAATGTGAACAGGATCAATTTGAATTTGTGGTAGTTGTTGTTCTGTCTCTGTCGGATTTTCTTTTGCTGAAGCGACCGGTATTACTACACTTCCAAATAATAATGCTGTCATTGCTGCGGGTGCAAATTTTTTCATATTCATAAAATCTCTCCTTATTATTAGGTTTATAGTAGTAGTAGTTTTAGAATGGTAAAAGTTTCATTAAAAATGGAGAATTTATGATAATAACCGTTTTTTTAGTCAATATCTATTATAATTAGCAATAACAAATTTGAATAATTGGCCTATTGCCAAAGCGTAGGGTTGATTTCTGTTCCTTTTTGTACTTGGCTTCTAAAGACAAAACTAATTAATTCATGTTATAATTTTTAAACATAAGGACCCTTCTTTCTGTATAATTTTGTTGTGGTGACTTAATTTTTTCAGAAGTGGTCCTTATTTTTTATGAAAAAATTTAACGCCGGTGAAATTTTACTGATCGTAAAATGTCACCGGCTTTTTAGTTTAGAGAGGGATTATGTCCAGTCTCTTTCTCTTTCAGAGTGTCTAATACTCATTCCTTAACCATTTCCCTTAAGCCCGTAATATCGATACCGTTTAATGCTTGAGTTGCAAGGCGATCAGCTTCAGAATTTTCTTTACGTGATATAAGCTTGTACTCTGGCTGGATACTTAGCTCCTCTAGCTTTGCATCAATTTTATCTGCCCAGCTAGATAAATTCTTTTCAAGCGCCGGCCATTCTCCGCTCAATTGATTAATAACAACTTGAGAATCACCAGTGAAGCAAACGGGCAAATGATGAACATTCAATAGCTCAAGCTCGACTACCCCCAAATAAAGCGCTGCATATTCTGCCTCATTATTGGATTTAAGCTCTGACGAAAAAGAATTTTGTCGTAATCGATATGGCTTGCCGTTTTGCTCATAATAAATCACGCAGCCTAGACCCGATTGATTCGTTGCACGATCAAAGCCCCCATCAAAATAGACTGTAATATTGTGTGGCTCAGTGTCAATTTCCTTTAAATATGCCTTGAGTTCCTTTAAAGACCAATTTGTATCCTGACGATCGACACAATGCAGTAATTTTACTCTCCCAGTTCGCTCCATGTCCTCTGCAAGTAGTAATGCTTGAGCTGCTGGCATTTCTTCTGAACGTAAAACAGTTTCAGCACCCTTTTTCGCTTTATAGGTCCATTCAATGATTACATGCATAATATAACCTCCAATAGATATTGAGCCATAAATTGAAAACGTGCTCCGGCTTGCGGAAACACGTTTTACTTCTTACTTGTTATATGTGCAACTATTAGTATTTTTATGCCTAAGAAAGCTATTTGATCAGATTGATGATAGCATCTGTTTTGTCAGGACTCTCGTTTGTGACGCTAAAACCTGTTGCTCTGCTGCTTGGATGTTGAACATCGCCGCTAATTCATGTTGTTCCGACGCTTTGATGCTCAACATCGCCGCTAATTCATGTTGTTCCGACGCTTTGATGCTCAACATCGCCGCTAATTCATGTTGTTCCGCTCCTTTGATGCTCAACATCGCCGCTAATTCATGTTGTTCCGACGCTTTGATGCTCAACATCGCCGCTAATTCATGTTGTTCCGCTCCTTTGATGCTCAACATCGCCGCTAATTCATGTTGTTCCGACGCTTTGATGCTCAACATCGCCGCTAATTCATGTTGTTCCGACGCTTTGATACTCAACATCGCTGTTAAATCATGTTGTTCCGACGCTTTGATGCTCTACATCGCCGCTAAATCATGTTGTTCCGCCGCTTTGATGCTCAACATCGCCGCTAAATCATGTTGTTCCGACGCTTTGATGCTGAACATCGCCGCTAATTCATGCTTTTCCGCCGCTTAGTTGTTTTTCTTCGCCGTTATAATTCTTCATACAATGCTTGAATAGGTTTTATTAAAATGCGGTTTACTTCTTCAATGATCTTACTTAGCTTCATTTCCGCCTCAAGCATTGTAGAAATTTTTGCATTTTGCTGTGCAAGCTGTGCTGCTTTTTGCGCGTATACAAGTTCATCTTCCAAAATATCTTGGCCAGTTAACTGCTTTTGCTGTAGGTCAATTTGAACCTTACGGAAATTTTTGAATAAATTTAATGCCTCTTCATCTTCCTTAACAGCTGCCACCGCTTCTTTTAACGCTTCAAATTCAGGTGTTTTACGTAACGTTGCCTCTAACGCATTAATTTCATTGTAAATATTAATCATAAACATAATTCTCCTTTTCAAATAAAGTAAACAATTAACCCTTGCACAATCCCAATCAATCCACCAAGAACTGCACCAAGTACTGTAATCATTTTAAACTCACGCTTTGAAATACCTAGTACAAGCTCCTCTAATTTTGATACAGGGAAAGAATCAACCTGCTCACGTACTACTTCTTGTAAATTTAAGCGTTTCAACACATCTTCTAATTTATCTTCAGCTTTGACAAAAGCTTTTTCAATTGCTTGTGGGATTACTGTTTCCTTCATCCATGAATTACCTTCTGGCCAGTAATGCGCTATAGGATAATTCAAGCGCTCTTCAACTGCTAATTGTTCTTTTACGTAAGTTTGTAATTTCGTTAATATTTGTTCAAAACGAATATCCTTTAAGAAATCCATTGCTGGGCGATCTTTTAATTTTTCCAATTCCTGCGTAAAAATTTTCGTTAGTAATGTTGTTGTTCCTGGTGCCTGTAAAAGTTTTACAAGTTCACGTTGAACCTTTGCTACGAGCGACGAAGAATCACCTAAAAACATATTAATCATTCCACCAAGTGATCCTTTTGACGATAAGAAGTCATCAATCATCGCCTTAATTGTCAGTTCGCCCTCAGGTGATAAAAAATAATCCTCACCCTTTTCTAAAATATGATCAACCGCTACTGGTATCTTTGCATCAATAGTTTTTTGAATATCTGCTGATAATAGTGTACGAATTGATTTCGTTGATAGTGTATTCTTAACCGATGCAAATTGTCCCTCAACAATTGCTTCTACCTTTTGTTCAATTGTTGCTGACATATTGGAAAACCCAGCTAATGATAGCCAATCCTGAATTGTTTTATCATTAGTAAAAATCGTTTCTTCTACCTTTGCTTGTACAAACTGTTCTACCTTATTTTGAATATCCTTTGAGAAAAATTTCTTTCTAAAAGTTTCAGGTGTTAACAAATAATTCACAACCGTTAACCCAAGTTGCTTTGCTAATTCGTCACGTCGCTTTGGAATAAGACCTGGTGTAAAGGGCACTCGCCAATTTTTAATATATATAGCTTTATGCGGTCGGAAGAGCATTTTAATAGCTAGGTGATTCGTTACACCACCGATTGCAGCACCTATAATTGCCATAAATAGTAATGTCACTATAAAATTATCCATTCGTATCCTCTCATTTCAATTGTATTCACTATTGGCGTATTTTGTCGCCTGCTGCACTAATTATAGCAGAGCAATGATTTTCTACGAAAGAAATACCCTCTATTAGATTAACTATTTTTATCCACCTTTATTTCTGATTCCCGCAACGAGCACTTGCTTTCCCGCTGGAGTCGAGTAGCCCGTAGCGGGAATCAGTGAAAAACGTGCGTACGTAAGCAAAATAATTTTTCGGGCTCATTACAGTTGCAAAATAACCACTATCCTTGAATAATATTAACTACATAAATAAGAAATGGGGTTTGGTTATGATTCAGCATTTTAGCTTTAAGCCTTTATTTGAAAATTCTCAGCTTCCAGGGTGGTCTATTTCGTTCTTCTATCAACGTGAACGTTACACAGCGGAGTACTTAAAAGATGGCGCTATACAATGGAATGGAACTATCCCTCCAAACGAAGAAGATGTAAAAAAAATGATTCATGAACTTATGTTGTACCATGTTTACGACTGATCAATTTCGCCTTGGCATAATTGTAGCTGGCGCTTTGCTTTGGCTATAGAAAATTGCTGTATGAAGATACAAGTAGTATTTTCCTGTCCTAAATTGCATAAAAACACCTATTTTTTACTAATTTATACACTGCTATTATCTTAAAAATGGTTAAGTATATTGAAATTCCCTTATTTTTCTTATACATTTATGGTATTAAGAATTAAAGGTTTTTTATGCAGGAGGCTATTTCAATGAGTAAAGTCACTCTTTCTGATGACTTAAACAGTTATAATTCAAAAGCATTAATTCGTGCAAAAGTAAAAGAAGTTTTTTCCGAATTTTCCGCTAAAATTTTCGAGTTAGCGAATGAGGCTAAAGCTATTGATAGTAAAAAATTTGAGGCTCTTTCTGGCTTTAAAAGTGATTTTTACAATGAATACTGCAGTCAACTAAAAGGATTTTTCAATTCATCTACTAATACTTTCGGAAAAAGGCCTGTAAAAAATATATATTTAACGTATAAGGACAAAAATTATATTTTTACACAGCAAGGTATAACAGAAAAAGCACCTGTTACAATTGCACTTTACTCAGGTGAAATACCATTTAAAGAAACGCTTCACGATGTGGAAAAAGCGTGCTTAAAATTACGTTTCAACAACAATAAATAATTAAAGCAGAAGGAGCCGTCTCATTGAATGAGATTGGTTCCTTTTTTGTTGAAAAAATATATTGAAATTAGCTTTCGTTACAAAAATCAAATATGCTGTCGCTTCGCTTTCGCACATAAAACATCTGTTGCCCCGATGCCCTCTGGAAAGCGCCCAGCCGGAACGGAAATCCCCCCTTATTTTGCTGAAGAGCGATACTATGACACCATTCATTTTATTTTTCAACATAACAAAAGAGCCACCCCATATGAATGAGATGGCTCCTTTTAGTTGCTATTAAAAATAATTCATTTAAAAAAATCCGCAAGTATTCTTGAGATTTTTGACGTGTCGTTTTATATGAGATTAAATGCTTCATTCTCTAAACAAACTATCTTCTTTGCTATATTTAAAGTTAGCATAACAAATTTCTATTTTCAATCTTTTGGTGTTTGAAATTATTTAATTTTTACGATTTACGGGTGTAAAAATCAAATCAATTATGTCTCGGCATAATTGCTGTTTTCGCGCAGAAATCATTTGCTGCTGTCGCTTTGCTTTCGCTACAAAAAACTTGTCACTATCGTGCAGATAATCAATGCATCCGAAATCGTCTTTGAGCTTTTGCCTACAAATAGTTTTTGTGCAAAAGCGCAGTGCTAACGTAGCGGCAGCAATCAGATGTTTAAACCCCCTCTGAAGAAGTTAAAAAAATTGTTGTCAATATTTGTGTTTTGCCTATAAATATTTTATGATTAAATCATTCAACAATTTTTTAATATCATAGGAGGTGTACACTTTGTTTACCTCCCTCATTCGGGCGGGGACAAAGGAATTATTTGGACGGAGACATAATGGAAATAACCATAAGGTTGGCGGCATTTGCCCTACTAATAATAATGACAGGATTTTTCGTTGCAACCGAATTTGCAATCGTTAAAGTAAGATCTACACGTATTGATCAATTGCTTGCCGAAGGGAATAAAAAAGCAAAAAATGCAAAACGTGTAATTTCAGATTTAGATGAATACTTATCTGCATGTCAATTAGGTATTACGATCACTGCTTTAGGTCTAGGTTGGCTCGGTGAACCTACATTTAAGATTATTTTGAATCCAGTGTTTGAATTTCTAAATTTGAGTGAAAACTTTACTACTGTCCTTTCATTTATACTTGCATTCTCAATTGTAACGTTTATGCATGTAGTTATGGGGGAATTGGCGCCAAAAACACTTGCCATCCAAAAAGCAGAATTTGTAACATTAAACCTTTCTGGCCCATTAATTTTTTTCCACAACATTACGTATCCAATCATTAAGCTGTTAAACGGATCTGCACGTGGCTTAACAGGCCTTTTCGGCTTGAAAATGATGTCAGAATCAGAAGTAGCCCATACTGAAGAAGAGTTACGAATGATTTTGTCAGAGAGTTTAAAAGGTGGAGAAATTAATACTTCAGAATATGAATATGTGAACAGTATTTTTGAGTTCTCTGATCGTCTTGCAAAAGAAATCATGGTCCCACGTACTGAAATCGTCGGTATTGAAAAAGAACTAACGATTAAAGAGGTTTTCGATTTAATGGGCGTTGAGCAATATACCCGTTACCCAATTATCGATGGTGACAAAGACCATATTATCGGCTTAGTCAATATGAAGCACTTATTAACCGCTTACATTAAAGATCCTGCAAATGGTGATAAGCCAGTGATTGACTATATGCAGCCAATTATTCGCGTAATGGAAACAACGCAAATTAACGATCTGTTGCTAAAAATACAGCGAGAACGCATTCATATGGCCATTTTAATGGATGAATATGGCGGAACTTCTGGTCTAGTTACGATTGAGGATATTATTGAGGAAATTGTCGGTGACATTCAAGATGAATTCGATGAAGATGAGATTCCAGAGGTACAAGAAATTGCAGAAGATCACTTTATTTTAGACGCGAAGATGCTAGTAGAAAACGTTAATGATATGCTAGGTACTGACATAGAAGATGATGATATTGATACAATCGGTGGTTGGTTCATGACAATGCGCTTTGATGCAGTCGAAGGAGACAGTATTAAAGAACAAGGCTATGAATTTATCGCAAAAGAATTAGATGGTCACCATATTTTATACTTAGAAGTTCTGAAATTACCTGAACGTGATTTATCAAATGACAACGATGAGTAACTGAAAAAAAAATCTATTATGCCTCGGCATAATTGCGTTTGGACAAGCGCTGAAAGAAGATAGAAATATCAGTAATTGCTCCAGCAAATGTCTACAAGTCTCCTACCGATTATTGGTAAGAGACTTGTTTTTTAATGTTTAAATGTGAACTTCAACACTAAAAAGGTTTATGGTTCACCAATTCCCATTGCTAACTGTAATAGAAAAGCATAAACCAAAACTAATACATTTGTGATTAGACCGATCCAACCGAAAATATGTTTTTTAGACAATACCACAGAGACTACTGCAAATATAATACCGATGATTGATAAAATGCTAAACAGGCAGGGCGATACCAAAATAAATATCAAAATCGGGCCCTCTTTTCATATGATGATTTGTCAAATTAAGTGCAACAGTTGCTCATCAAATGCCTCGTTTGCAGTTTTCCAACCAAGACATTTTCTTGGTCGGTTGTTGATATAGTTTAATGCTTCTGTTAGTTCTTTTGGTGATACTTCATCGAAATTTGTTTGCTTAGGGAAGAATTCGCGAAGTAATCCATTTCCATTTTCGTTACTTCCGCGTTGCCAAGAAGAATAGGCGTCCGCAAAATAAACATCAATTTTTAAGTCTTTTTCTAACACTTTATAGCAGCTAAATTCTTTACCTCTGTCTGTTGTGGCTGTTTTTATAGTGCCTTTTGGTAATTTAGTATGAAGAAGACGTACTGCTCTTTCCATTGATTGGGCTGAGCGATCTGGTATCAAAAAGCCAACATACCACCGTGTCATTCGCTCAATAAATGTTGCTACACAACCTTTTGCTTTCCCACGTCC
>NZ_SADV01000044.1 GCF_006864135.1 Lysinibacillus sphaericus
TATCAATCAGACGTTTAGATAAAAATCAGGGTTGAAAACTTTGTATAATATTTTTACACAATATTAAGGACTTGACTTTTAGTTTTGTCAAATTGTCCAGCTTATGTTGGAATTCGCCGCTAAAAGTGTGAATTGCGCCGCTAACCAAAGGAAGAACGCCGCTAAAACACGAAATCCCGCCGCTTCAGATCTTTCTATCTACCATTATCGAGGCAATAGCACGCCTAATATCTGTAACTATTAGTAAATTATTTCGTCAAATTGGCAAATGAAAAAATTTTTGTTGCTAATTTTGTTGGTAAGTCTTTTTTTGGTTTCTGCTTGTACAAATGGAAAAACGCAATCATTAGAAACCTTTTATAAGGATACAAAAATTGAAAAAATAGATAAAGTGGTCATCCAAGATGGTTCAACTGGTGCTTCAAAAACGATAACTAAGCAAGAACAAATCAATGATTTCATTTCTCTGATTAAAGATATAAAGTATACTCCACAAGACAATCAAGAAACACGTGTTGGATGGAAATACGGTATTACTCTTTTTGATAGTGAAAGAAAATTTAAATTCACACTAAGTGAAATTGATAATACCTACTATGATTCAAACCCGGATATTTATCCTATTGTAGAAAACTATTACAAACAGTTGGAAATTGTAGAAAAGTAAAGCTTATAATAACTAATGACCTCTTTTATTGAGGTTGTTTTTATGCATTTCAGAACATCAACATCTATAAAACAACTTTCATGTTCTAGTGGTAAATTTTAAAATAATAACGATCCACGCGCTGCAAATCATTTTTTATGTAAAGACACAAAAAACCGATCTCCTAAGAGATCGGTTTTTTATTTAAATGATTATTGTGCAGCTTTTGCGCGAAGAACCATTTGTAGGATACCACCGTGACGGTAGTAGTCTACTTCTACTTCTGAGTCGAAACGAGCTAAAGCTTGGAAAGTTTTAACTGAACCGTCTTCAGATTTAGCAGTTACTGTTAAGATTTCACGTGGTTTCACGTTGTCAGTAATGTTAACAGAGATTTCTTCTTTACCAGTTAAGCCTAAAGTATCAGCTGATTCACCTGGCATGAATTGAAGTGGAAGAACACCCATCATTACTAGGTTAGAACGGTGGATACGCTCGTAAGATTGTGCGATAACTGTTTTGATACCAAGTAAGTTAGTACCTTTAGCAGCCCAGTCACGAGAAGAACCCATACCATAGTCGTTACCAGCAAGTACTACTAAGCCAGTACCTTGAGCTTGATATTTCATACATGCGTCATAGATATACTCTACTTCACCTGTTGGCCAGTAAGTAGTGAAACCACCTTCTGTACCAGGAGCAACTTGGTTACGGATACGGATGTTTGCAAATGTACCACGCATCATAACTTCGTGGTTACCACGACGAGAACCGTATGAGTTGAAGTCACGGATTGCAACACCGTTTTCGATTAAATATTTACCTGCAGGTGTTTCTTTACCGATTGCACCAGCTGGAGAAATATGGTCAGTTGTAATTGAGTCACCGAACTTCGCCATAACGCGTAAGCCTTCTAAGCCTTTAATAGCTTCTGGCTCTTTCGCAAGACCTTGGAAGAATGGTGGGTTTTGGATGTAAGTTGATTTGTCATCAAATGTGTATAGAGACTCAGTTGATGTTTCAATTGCATTCCATTTTTCGTTCGCTGTGAATACAGTTTCGTATTCTTTTTGGAATAATTCACGGTTAACTACAGTACCTAATACTGCGTTAACTTCTTCAGTTGTAGGCCAGATATCAGCGAAGAATACTTCGTTGCCATCCTTGTCTTTACCGAATGAATCTTTTTGTAGGTCGACATCCACAGTACCAGCAAGTGCATAAGCAACAACAAGTGGTGGTGAAGCTAAGTAGTTAGCTTTTACAAGTGGGTGTACGCGGCCTTCGAAGTTACGGTTACCAGAAAGAACTGAAGTTACGAATAAGTCGTTATCTTTGATAGCGTCTTCGATTTCAGGAAGTAATGGACCTGAGTTACCGATACATGTTGTACAACCGTAACCTACAGTGTTGAAACCGATTTGGTCAAGGTAAGTTTGTAAACCTGAATCTTCAAGGTAACCAGTTACTACTTTAGAACCTGGTGCTAAAGAAGTTTTTACCCATTTAGGCACTGTTAGACCTTTTTCTACAGCTTTTTTCGCAACTAAGCCCGCAGCGATTAATACGTATGGGTTAGATGTATTTGTACAAGAAGTGATTGCAGCGATTGCTACAGCACCTGTTGGGATTTCTACATCGCCTTCAGCAAATTTAGCTACAGAAGTTTTTGAGAATTCATCTTCAGTTAAACCGAAACCTTGTGTACCTTGTGGTGCCACTACTGCTTCTTTGTAACGAGTACGCATTTGAGATAGTGGAATTAAGTCTTGTGGACGTTTTGGACCAGAAAGGTTTGGTTCGATATCAGCTAAGTTTACTTCTAGTACGTCAGTGTAAACTGGCTCTAAAGTTGGATCGAAGAACATGTGGTTAGCTTTTAAGTAAGATTCTACAACCGCGATGTGCTCTTCGTCACGACCAGTTAAACGCATGTAGTTTAATGATTCTTCGTCAATTGCGAAGAAACCACATGTAGCACCATATTCAGGAGCCATGTTAGAGATTGTCGCACGGTCAGCTAGTGGTAATTTAGTTACGCCAGGTCCGAAGAACTCAACGAATTTACCAACTACGCCACGTTGACGTAATACTTGAGTTACTTTTAATGCTAAGTCAGTAGCAGTAGTTCCGTTTGGAAGATCGCCAACTAATTTAACACCGATAACTTCTGGAATTGGGAAGTATGAAGGTTGACCAAGCATACCTGCTTCAGCTTCGATACCACCAACGCCCCATCCAAGAACGCCGATACCGTTGATCATTGTAGTATGTGAGTCAGTACCTACTACTGAGTCAGGGAATGTTTCGAAAGTACCGTCAGCATTTTCGTTTACGTGTACAACTGGAGCTAAATACTCTAAGTTTACTTGGTGAACGATACCTGTTGCTGGTGGTACAGCACGGAAGTTATTGTAAGCAGTTTGAGCCCATTTTAAGAAGTTATAACGCTCAGCGTTACGTTCGAATTCTAGGTCCATGTTTGCTGCTAATGCAGATGCATTACCGTATTTGTCAACTTGTACTGAGTGGTCAATTACAAGGTCAACTGGAATAGCAGGGTTGATTTTGCTTGGGTCGCCGCCCATTTCTTTCATAGCAGAACGTAAAGAAGCAAGGTCAACTACTACTGGTACACCAGTGAAGTCTTGTAATACTACGCGAGAAGGTTTGAATGGTACTTCTGCTTCTGGATCTGCACCGTTACCCCATTTTGCTAATTCGTTTACGTGCTCTTCTTTGATAACATATGCATCATATTGACGTAAAACTGATTCTAATAATACTTTGATTGAGTAAGGAAGGTTTGAAACTTTTGCAACGCCAGCTTTTTCAATCGCAGCTAAGTCATAGTAATTATAAGATTTACCATTAACTTCGAATGATGCGCGGCTGTTGTGTAAATTACCTTGTGCCATTTGCGGATCCCCCTAAATATCTTTTTGAAAAGGCTATATAAATTTTTAAAGCATCTTTTCTCCAATACCCATGATAGCTCATTTATATTCATAAGTAAATTACATTAATATTATCTTTTTCAATAAGTAATCCTTATGACCTTAATATCTAACCTAATGTTTTTAATTTTTTGATGTGCATAATATCAAGGTTTTACAAATCGGAGGTTTTTATACCCTTCTATTTAAGTGTATTTATCTGGGGTACTCGTTGTTTTTTTAAAATGGTACCCCACCTATAATATTGAATAATTTATAACAATCGCTCGGACAAGTACGTTATATAGTAGAGATCTTAACAAAGATAATAATTTACAACAACTTGTGTTTTTGTACAGGTAATTATATTTGAATAATTCAAAAAAGTCACTCATTTTATAAATAATGAGTGACTTTTCATGTACTTTTATTTTAGATACATTACAGGTTGTTTATCAAAACAAAATCCTTTAAACAATATGTTCTTAACTTAACAATCCAGAATTAGTTTTCTCTAAATATTGGACTTTACAATGCAATCTCGGTTCCAACCAAATCATATCGCGCTCTAGCTCTACCTTTGTAGCAATATGTTTGGCGATTTGACGAAAGGCTTCTTCTGGTTTAAATCCAAACTCAACATTAGCTAGAGCCTTTATTTTTTTGTTTATCATTGTGCCCACCAGAATTGAAAAAGGATTTTCGCTGTAACCCAAGATAACTGTATCCATAACTTTAAAATGTTTGTTGTACATCTGAACTTTTCGTGATAAATACAATTTAACTTTACTTTGCTATACTTGCACATAATTCATCCCAAATTATTCGGGATAAATTAACGATATTTAAGCCCTAGAGTGATTTTGATGTTAAAACTTTTATTTCGCTAAATGTCCCTTAATAAAATGAGTACTTTTCCTTATTAATGTGCAGAAATAATAGAGTTGTTTAATTTACAATAAAGACATTTAAAAAATAATATAGTTGTTTAAAAATTCTTATTCCATGAACGGAGGAGGTTGGTGGAAGCAATAGTAATTAGGTTTGACTGGGAAAATTGTCGATGATATAAAAAAAGACACCGAAGTGTCTTATGGTTTTCAAAATAAGCATACCGATAAATTGAAATTTAATTACTTAACATTATGCTTATCTTGGGAGCGAGGTATTTTATCGGTGACTGTATACAAACCATGTAATGCTTGCTGTTAATAATGCTGACGAAATCAAAGCTGTAAGAACACTATATGTTTGCCAAATAAGTATGGTTGACCAATCGAAAGCACAGCACAGTATACCCAGGGCAATCGTAGCGATCAGGAAAATAACTGTTACGAATATTCTCTTTTTTGTCATTGGCTGTCGCTCATTCGTTTTTCTTCTGCGTAATCCTAAGAGAAGTAGCAAAACGGCCAATAGGCAAAGAATAATTGTGATAGACGACAAAATGATATCCAAAAGCTGTGTGTCGCTTATTTCATATGACTGAGTTAGATTGCCGTCTAATATATCTTTAACTTTAAGTACCAGGTTTATATTGGTATTTGCACCGTTGCTCAGCAAGCAGACGGCTGTTCGTTCATTTAGCAGTATGGCTACTTCGGTTCTGAAATTTGGATTGCCCCCAGTGTGTTCTATAATCGTTTGGTCGGCGTTTACCGACCAGCCTGCCGCATAATACATATCGTTGACAGCCGAAACAGACATATCACCCCTATGTGATTTTTCGATAATCGTATGAAATATTTCGGGTATGTCCTGCACGATACCCATCTGTATGCCCATCCAACGCGCCATATCTTTTGTATTAGAAATGATGTAGCCTGCGGGTTTATTCCCAGCATAATCCGGAGCTTTAAATGGAGTTGTCATAAAAAAGGAAGAACGGTAGCCCTGTGCTAACTGTCCAGTGGCTTGAGCATCTTCTTTATAAACATACGTCTGGTGAAGACCTAACGGCTGAAATACCTGTTCACTCATAAAGTCTTCATAGCTTTGTCGTGACACAATCTCAATAACCAAACCCAATATGTCATAATTAACGGTTCCGTAGTTATACTGTTCACCGGGAGGGAACGCCAATTCAGCATCCACGAGCATTTCCACAGTCTTTTGCAACATATCCGGTGTATTGCCTTGTGGAATATTTTGAGTATGCCTAATATTTGTTAGACCACTGGTATGGTGAAGAAAGTTATTTAGTGTAAGGCTTTGCATATCAACAGGTTCCCCTTGATACTTTAACGTAAACCAAGGTAAATATTTTTGGACAGGGTCAGTCATTGAGAGCAGCCCTTGCTCTTCCAACAGCATAATACCCATACCGGTAAAAGCTTTACTGACCGAGGCTAACTCATAGAGTGTATTTTCACTTGCAGACAACCCCTTTTCACGGTCTGCATACCCTGAAGAAAAGTAGAACACTTCATCATCAGCAAGTATTGAGATTGACATTCCCGGCACACCTGATATACGACGGGCATCATCTAGCAACGCTTGTATTGCCGCAGATTTCGAATCTGACAACGCATAACTTTGTATTGAGAATCCTGAGAATAATATAAATATCGTTAATACAAAAACAATAATCTTTTTCATAAACCCTCCTTTTTGAAAAATTATAAGAGAATAATATAAATAACCTACTTTTACAACTACTAAACTAAATTTTAATTTATCTTTCTATTCACCTATATAATATCAAGTGATTGTGAATAGTTACACTTAAACGAACAGATGCGTTAGTTCAATAAGAAGTAAACAACTTTATTATTATTTTCTAAGTATTGTATAAACAGATAAATGGTAATTTAAAACAACTTCAAAGAGCTTGCTACGTTGAATGTAGTAAGGTTCTTAGCGTTTATTAATCAAAATTCAATAACTTTATTGTCATTATACAGTTAAAGGATAGCGCACTTTTATGGAACAACTCTATTGACATTAAACATCAAATTATTGATTTTTGGTTATGTTTTCCATAGCAGTCCTTTATTCTTATAATCATTTCATTACCCTATTAAGAATATAAAAAGAAGCTCATTAAATTAAGGCTTCTTTTGATTGTCAAATAGCTTTTACAGATGGTTTAAGCGATTGTGAAGCTACCAGATAAAATTTTCCAATTTCTGATTTTCGATTGTAAACTTCTTCTTCAACCCCACGAACAATAGATTTTAATATGAATATGCTTGCCCCTTATATTGCAAAAGATTTGAATAACTATTATTATTCAAAGATTTTTTGAGCTTACGGAAAACGACATACTATGGCTTAAGGGAGATTATCACGTGTATTAGGTCATTTAGAAAGGTAATATGAAGTACATTTTAATTTAGTAAAAAGGGGCTGTAATCGGAAAATCCTTTCCTGTTTATTTGTAAGAGCCCCTCTTCTTGGTTATACTTACTTTATTAGGGAAAGGAGTGTTGAGAATGAAAAGAAAAATTTTATTCGGTTCTGCTGCTATTGCCGTTATACTTATTGCCACACTTGGAGTTCGTGAATATGGGGCTCTTAAATATTCAAGCGACAAAGATGACTCAACAAATAGCAACATTGTAGAAGCATCCGAATCCCAAATTTATAATGCTGAAATCGGAGAATGGGTTTCTAAGATGAACGTATTACTTTCCGAACCGATGAACGACCCAAAATTGAAAAAAGCAAGTAACGATGAAGGTTTCGAGTATTACTTGAAGTCACTAGTAGTCAATGATGAATCACCAATCCATTTAATTAAAGGAAATAAAGAATTGGAAAAAGATTATATAAATTTGTTCCTTTTAACAAGTTATATATCTAATAAGCAAGCTGCCCGTACGGTACATTTAGATCCTAATGGTGAAGCAATGGAATCAACAGATTTAGTTAATCAATGGGCACCTACTGATAAAAATACGCGTATTGCATTCGAATACATGAAGCAAATTATCAATGATTTAGACGTTGCAATTAATCATAATGGAAAAGGTGAACTATATGGTGTGACGCATGTATTGAACGGTGATAAGGCTTCGAAAGTTAAAAAATTTGTAACCAGCAGTTGATAGCGAAGGTGCCGAAAGTTATTCGTCCCCTTTAGACGGTAGACATGTCGAAGATTTCGATTTTGTCTACTGTCTTTTTTTATTTGATGATTTGTCAAATCAAGTGCAACAATTGCTCATTAAAAGCCTCGTTTGCAGTTTTCCAACCAAGACATTTTCTTGGTCGGTTGTTGATATAGTTTGATAATTCTGTTAGTTCTTCTGGTGATATTTCATCGAAATTTGTTTGCTTAGGGAAGAACTCGCGAAGTAATCCATTTCCATTTTCGTTACTTCTGCGTTGCCAAGAAAAATAGGTCTAACACTTATAGCAGCTAAATTCTTTACCTCGGTCTGTTGTGGCTGTTTTTATAGCGCCTTTGGGTAATTTAGTATGAAGTAGACGTACTGCTCTTTCCATTGATTGAGCTGAGCGATCCGGTATCAAAAAGCCAACATACCACCGTGTCATTCGCTCAATAAATGTTGCTACACAACCTTTTGCTTTCCCACGTCCAGATACAACTGTATCTAACTCCCAATGTCCAAAGGTTTCACGTTTACGTACTTCTTTTGGGCGTTTAGAAATTGGTGTGCCAATGTTAAATCTTCCCCTTGTTTCGCGGGGCTTTTGGCGCTTTCCTTTTTGACAGAGAACGTTATAGGCACTTCTAAAAGACCATCGTAAATCCAGCGATAGATGGTTTTAAAACTTAGCTGTCCTTGATACAAGCGGCCGACAATTTATTCAGGCGACCATGTATCCCGTAACTTTTCTTGAACAGCTTCTTTTACTTCTGGCGTACATTTTGACCTGGCACCACAATTGGATTTATTTTGGTGGTAACGTACTTGCGCTTCGTCAGCCGTACTACCGGCGTGGCGTTTTATCTCTCTGGAAATCGTAGAAGGTTGACGATTTAAGAGTTTCGCTATTTTACGAATCGAATAATCAAGTTCCAGGTATGTTTCTATTTTTACACGTTCTGATATGGTAAGATGGGTATAGCTCATAACGATTCCTCCGTTTGAATGTTGGTGTGGTAACTACATTCTACACGAGGTCGTTATGGGCTTCCTTTATATTGACTTCTGGGTGTTGCACTTAATATTACAATCCGTCAAATATTAAAATCCCCCAGTAACCGATAAAATCTAACAGGTCATTGGGGGATATTTTTATCTAATTTATGTATGAAATTATTCAAAATAATAAAACCCAGCAAGAAGCTTTTGACATTGCAAAATCTTTAGATGAAGAAACCACAATGTATCAGCTTTATTTATCATAAATATATCATTTTTATCTAAATAGACATACAAAAAGACCAGGTACTCACCTTATAATGAGTGCCTAGTTATTTGTTTTGGTGATTTAAAAGTAATTTCTATAATCGTATTTAACGGAAAAATATTCACAAAGATTAATTTAATTGAAGTTCTGGTCGATATTAGGATAAGTATGGTAAATACTAAATAATCAATTAACTAGAAAGGTGGAATTCTTTAATGATTACTACAAGAAATTCAACAACTATGCAATATTTAATGTCACGTAGATCCTATAAACAAAATGGACTCACTCAAAAAAACAGTAATGACCGCACTTCTAAAGAGAGTCAAGAAAGAATAAACAATGTTAATAAAATTATCGAAGAAAGTAAAAGATCTAAACTCTCTACTAAACAGATTGAAACACTTAAAAGTACTGCTAAGGATGGTTTATTAGGCTCTAGTACTAATAAATTAGGACCATGGGGGCAACATAGCCTCCAAAAATTTTTATCAAACTCTAAGTACAATTCAACATTAAATGCTTATCGAAATTCAATATAAAATTATTATAATCAAAACACCCTTTAACACTTTTGAGGGTGTTTTGAAATACAATTAAACTGGCAAGGTATTACGTTTGACGTTGTGCAATAAAAAAGCCCAGGCTCTAAATTAATTGAGTACCTGAGCATTAAACTATTCAGCTACTATATTTGTTACTTGAGCCAACTTAGCTGCTTTAATTTTACTAGCTCCACCTTGTGCTGTAGCCATTCCAGTAAACGTTCCTGTTTTTAACACACCAATTAGCACCACTCTGTTCGATGTACGCTACCCAACCGAAACGATGCTTTAATACATCTAAGACATTTTCAACTGCTTGTTTTGTAGCGTATGTGCCTGTTAAGACGCGAAATTTACTAGTAACTGCGGAAGGCTTTTGTAGCTGTACATCACTTAAATTAATTAATTCAACGTGATTGCAAATTCCGAGTTCGGCGCGCCAGCAAATACAACCGTTCCGTTTTTCGGCAGTTTTACTTTGTTATTGTCGCTCGCAACGCTAAAATTAATACATACTCCCTTTTCATCATACACCGCGAACGAACTCTGCGATGGCAATGCCACAGTCATCGTTTTCCCTGCTACCGCTTGCGGGATCGTAAACCATTTCGCATGCCCATTTGCTTGCAGCGTAACTTTGGATTGGCCTGCATCAAGCGATTTTATGTTGGATCCATTTACGTATAACAATCCGGACATCTCCATGTATTCATTACCGCCTTCTGTATAAAAACGAGATTCCGTCGTATCACGGCCTGTCATCACGGGGATCTGAAGCTGATGCGCAGCCGTGTTTGGGCCAGTAATTTTTCTGCCGTCCCAATAACCATCTAGACCTTTATTACGATTAATTTGTGTTGTAAGCATCATTGGTACGAGATATTGAGCAGAACTATATTTCTCGTTTACAAGATAGTACTTGACGCCTTCCCGCTTTGCCCATGCGGCAGTGGCTTCCTTCGATAACACGTTGTCTTCTAGTTTCTCGGCTAAATAGTAAGTAACCACCTCTTGCCCTAAACCTGGCATCGATATAAATGTGCTTTCCTTCAAATATGTTCGTCTATTCTTCTCAGTGACGAAGTTGAGCTTGGAGGTACCTGACTCATTAATAAAGCTTCCATCCGCAGTATATACATATTTTTCTTCTGGATTAGATGGTAAGATCAGTTCTCCATTCTTCGCTATTTCTATTTTGAAATGACTGAAACTATTGCCGTAAAAACCCGCTTTCTTTGCTATGTCTTGAGGCATCTTGGCCTTGACCGGCTTGCCAAAAGATTTGTTCGGCTTGATTTCTTTAATTGTACCCTTCTCTTTAAGCGCTGCGAGCAATAATTCAGTCGCCATCAGTTGATTTGTAGAGCTGCTACCGCCGGATGACAATACAGCTACTGCCATCTTCTGTTCAGGAAGTACGACCAGTGAAGCATGTTGCAGTCCCGTGTCGCCGCCTTTAGCCAAGCCCTTTATCCCATATTCATTGAATGGATATAGTTTCACACTATCCCAGCCAAGACCATAGTTGATAATATTATCTCCATCCCCTGGCCACATTCCTTTTTTATATTCCTCTTGCTCCATCGCCTTGACAGCTTTATCAGAGAGGATTCCTTTTCCCTGTCCCATAAATATTTGTGAGAATCGCACCATATCTTCTGCTGTGGAAGAGATCCCTCCTGTACCAATCACATTCACCGATTCAGTAGGAAGCTGCCCTTGGTACGTTGGAAAATAAAGTCCAGCCCGCTTATCGTTTTCCCATTTGTCCTGCGGCGTTTTCGTATGATTTAGCTTTAAGGGTTTTGTAAACCGATGATGTATAAATTCGGTAAAGCTCATACCGCTGACTCTTTCCACCATAATCTCGGCAAGCGTAAAGCCGTCATTGCAATATACAGAGAACGCGCCAGGATCCGCCTTCAATTGCTGGTTTGACAATTGCCGCAACAAGTTATCATGGGCATAGGTATCATTATCTTTAAATAAAAATGTATTACTAAACGTACTACCTTGCAAGCCGGAGGAATGGTTTAACAGCATACGCGGCGTAATGTTTTTGTAACGCTCGTCTTTCATCTTGAAATCAGGAACATAGTGGACGACAGGAGCATCCAAATCGACTTTTCCTTCGTCGACCAATTTCATTACAGCCGCCGCTGCATACATTTTACTGACTGAACCAATCCCGTATAGGGTATCTTTGGTCAGCGGCTGTTTCCCTTTCATATCATTCTTTCCTGTCTGACCCGACAAAATAAGTTTGCCATTATCAATTAGCGCATACTGTACGCTAGTCGTCTCATAGGACTTCGTGAGTAGGGTAGCCTTCTCTGCCGCAATCTTTTTCAGTTCTTGACTAGCTAATTCTTGGCTAGCGACAACCATAGTCTGACTACTAGAAAACGCCATCGTCCCTGTTGGTAGGCTCATCGTTAACGCTAACGTAGCAGCTAACACCGCAGATAGTTTATTTTTCATAAATGAATAGCCTCCTTGATTTATAGATATACACTTCCTAAAACAATAATTAATGCCATCACAAATATAATTTTTTTGTTCACTTCAACACCTTGATTCCTCCTTTAACAAGAAATATTTACCATAAATAGAATATCAAAGTTTTATTTACTCGTAAATACAGTGATTGACTGATACCATATCGGACTTAAGACTTATGGTTGATTATGACTAAGAAAATTAAAAAGACCAGCTCGGTTGAATGATATGTAGGGACAGATTAAAAAATAAAATCTATTTATCTAAGGACTCGAATTAAAACTACATATTACTCGAAGAAGGTTACTATTCTATCAAAGAATTGTGTGAAAGGTTTTCATTAGATCATCAAACTTTATATGGAAAATAAATTATGAGGCAGGTGGACGTGAAGGATTACAAGAAGCACTTCGTGTAAATTCTATCCAAAAGAGTTAAAATTAGCAGGTGTGGAAGACTGAATTATTCACAGATGGAGGTGTTGGCGAAATATGAGATTAGCAGTACCTCTGTATTAAAAAGGTGGGTAAAAAAATATACAGGTCATAATAAATTAAATGATTCAAGTAAAGGAATGAGTTAAGCTATGACAGAAGGAAGAAAGACAACTTTTGCCGTTTTTATTTTATTAGATCCTTCTTTGGCTGCTTCAGCACCAGTAAATACACCTGTACTAACTCACTATAGCTTTCCGTCTGGCTCAATGATCGGGCGATTTAGAACGTCTATTCCACAGATGATTTGAACTTGGTTGATTGGAATTATGGCATGGTAGCAAAATTAAAGACAACAAATAGTAGAGGCGGCGCATTTGAATTTGGTCGTCTTTTCATTTAACAAAAGGTTTAGATTTAAGTGGTCTAGTTGTGAAGTGATTGGAATACCCCTGTAACAGAGTTATAGTTACGTACCAATAGCAAATATTGCACTGTGAGTAACGGCGCTTACTGGCAAAAGAGTCTTAAAGCAGTTTTCCTTATTTGTTTTTTTAATATCCTTTAAATACGTTGGATTTCGATCGGCAATTTTCATTGCTTCACTCAATTTCTGGACAGGAATATTTAATAGTAGGAGCGTAAGCAAATAAATTAAATTACATTATAAAATGATAATAACAATTATATGTAAAAAAGCCACGTTATTGCGGCTTTTTCAAAACTCTTTTCTAAATTTGTTTCTCCAAAAGGTTTCAGTTAGTAATATTTTCATTAAGGGGAATGATATCGAATAGTTGCTGATACACCGTTTGCAAAAGCTCCACCAGAAGTTGTTATTTCTACAGACAGAAGAGTACAACTATTTACTGAGAAATTTGACGTTGTAGTTGTACAACAATTTGGCGAAGCAGATGTACTAGGTCCTGTAATGGTTGCTATGATACCAGTAGGTACCGGGGCAGTAAAACCACAATTTGTACTTAAATATATTTGTGCAGATGCACTATCACCAGCAGTTAAATTATGATCTCGTATATTAAGAGTTAAACTTGTTATAACTGCATTTTGAGGAACAACAAATGTATTTTTAATGAAAGTAGCTGATGCACTTCCAATCCCAAGAAAATCATTGTTTGCAACGGATTGATCTGTACTTAAGTAAACTTCCATTAGGCCCGGACCATTCAAACCTGTTGGACCAGTAGTGCCAGTTACTCCTGTTATTCCTTGAAGCCCAGTTGGACCTGTTGGACCTGTTGCTCCTGTCGTGCCCGTTGTTCCTTGAAGCCCAGTTAGACCTGTTGCTCCTGTCGTTCCTGTTATTCCTTGGAGCCCAGTCGGACCTGTTGCTCCTGTTGCTCCTGTTGCTCCTGTTGCTCCTGTCGTACCCGTTATTCCTTGAAGCCCAGTTGGACCTGTTGCTCCTGTCGTTCCTGTTATTCCTTGAAGCCCAGTTGGACCTGTTGCTCCTGTTGCCCCTGTTATTCCTTGAAGCCCAGTTAGACCTGTTGCTCCTGTCGTTCCTGTTATTCCTTGGTGCCCAGTCGGACCTGTTGCTCCTGTTGCTCCTGTCGTACCAGTTATTCCTTGAAGCCCAGTTGGACCTGTTGCTCCTGTCGTGCCCGTTGTTCCTTGAAGCCCAGTTGGACCTGTTGCTCCTGTTGCTCCTGTTGCCCCTGTTATTCCTTGAAGCCCGGTTGGACCTGTTGCTCCTGTTGCCCCTGTTATTCCTTGAAGCCCAGTTGGACCTGTTGCTCCTGTTGCCCCTGTTATTCCTTGAAGCCCAGTTGGACCTGTTGCTCCTGTCGCTCCTGTCGTGCCCGCTATTCCTTGAAGCCCGGTTGAACCTGTTGCTCCTGTTGCCCCTGTTACCCCTGTTATTCCTTGAAGCCCAGTTGGACCTGTTGCTCCTGTTGCCCCTGTTGCTCCTATTCTCCCCTCTATTATTTGCAGTCCACTTTCTCCCGTTTCTCCGTTCAACCCACTTTGAAAGTTATTAATTTTCATAGGATCACCTCCTCCCCTATTTCATAATATTTTTATTAGAAATATTGAATTAGACATATCACTAGGTTATATGACCTGAAAAATAGATAAATGTAATCCAATAATATAATTATATTTATTTTACGTTTACTATCGTAGCGGATATGGTAATGGTTCATCATTTGCCTTAATTGTTGTTCTATTTATACTTCTAATTATTATCGTCTCTACTTTCATGAATAGAGAGTATTAATATTTTCGATTTAAGGGTCGCCTCCAGCCTGGTGACCCTTTTGTAGTTTCTTTCCTCAAAGCATTCAGTATTGGAAAGTAACCTTTAATGCACTTATAGCCTTTAGAATATCTTCTTCAAAAGGTGTACCCTTAGCCAAATCGAGATAAAACTCTTCCGTCTCTTTCACATAACGTTTTCGGAACTTTTCATTAGCAACCAAAGCACTTAACAAGTTGTGAAGTCGATCTGCTAATTTCACCATTTTGGCAATGGGATTATTTCTAATATCTTGGATATATACTTCCATTTTGTAGCCCTTACTTTTAGTTAAGATTTTCACAGCAGTTAGAACATCTTTTCCTCCATAAAAGAAAATCTCTTGTTCGCTTGCGTCTGTATCTTCTAATAAATCATGAAAAAGGGCTGTTATAATATATTTAGTATCTAAAAAGCCCTTTTTCTCTAAAATACTTGCAACTTCAATAGGGTGACTGATATATGGTTTTCCACCAATTCTTGTTTGCCCTTCGTGCTTTTCTTTCGCAAATAATAAACTACTAATTATCATTTCACTTCTCCTTTCAACATCTCTTTGCTGAACAATAGTAAAATGCGATGCTTTTATTCAAGCACCGCACTCATAAATTGATTAAAAAATTATTTTGCTGCCATTACTGCATAGTAATTGTTTTCATTATCTGCAAAATTAAATATCCTACCTGAAGGCATATTTACAATTTCTCCGACAATAACGTTTTTGTTTAAAAGGTCATTATATAATTTATCGAAATCTTCAGAGAAGAACATCAGAGAAGGTGTACCAAGATTCATTTCAGGTTGCATTTTAGCAATTAATTCCTTATTGTGGAGAATAATTGTTGTCCCTGCTTCTTTGGTTGGAGCAATTTCAATCCATTTCATTCCTTGGCCGTTATCTTCATCTGAAATGACACTAAACCCTACTTTTTCTGTCCAAAACTCTTTTGCTTCATCCTGGTTATTAACATACAACATAGTTGACCGACTTTATTAATCATTGATTTTTATACTCCCTTAAAATGTCTTACTTATCACCAAAACGTGTGGTTGATTTCCGTTCCGACTGGGCGCTTTGTAGCTGACGCTTCGCTTTCGCTACAGAAAACATTTGTTGCTGCCGCTTCGCTTTCGCTACAGAAAACATTTGTTGCTGCCGCTTCGCTTTCGCACAGAAAAAACATTTGTTGCTGCCGCTTCGCTTTCGCACAGAAAAA
>NZ_SADV01000045.1 GCF_006864135.1 Lysinibacillus sphaericus
TTAATGAAATCTCTGCGTACAAATCACCAAAAACTCCTTTATACTCAGGGAAAACTTGATCTAATACAGCTTGAAATTGTAGCTTTGTTTGAACCATAATTCCTGTCATATTTTCGTGTTGCCTTGTCAGATGCCGAAGGTTTAAAAGCCGAATACCACGTTTTTTCTGAGGCTCTAAATCCTCTTTGTAATATAGTTCGCCTAAGTGATAAGCATCAATGGCATCTGTTTTGGTTTTTCGTAAGCTAGAACTTTTTGCTCGGTAAGATATTAGTGGATTTACGATAATGGCAACGTACTCTCTTGCTTCTAAAAACTGAACAACTGGGGCATGGTAGTGTCCTGTGGACTCCAAAACAACAGGTGGTTTCATCCCTGTTTGATGCTCTAAATCTATTAAATAAGAGTGTAACTCTTCAAGCCCCTCCACCGTATGTTCAACTTTCACACTATTTTTATAGGGCATTTTTTTATCCAAGAACATTTGAATCTGACTTTCACCTTTTGCGACATCCAGACCAACTACTGGATTCATGTTTATCTCCTCCTAAGGTAGTGTATTGACCGGTAACCTCTATCTAGCTTGTTATTCATATCTTCGCTTGTTATACGAGATCGTAATGTCCCAACCAGCCTAATCATGTGTTAACAAGTAGAGGGCGAACAGTTTAGTTGTCGGGATCTAGTCCCACGGGTGCTTCCGTTCGACCCCGGCTACTATCAATCTATAAATTGAATAAAAAATAGTCAACCAGATTACTCTAGTATCAAAATTATATACAAATTTCGGAACAAATCTTGAAGAAGAAACAGATGCACAAGGAAATATAACGAAATTTAGCTATGATGCAAACGGCAATGAAAAAAGCGAGACAGACCCGAATAATGTAGTTAAATCAAGAGGATATGATGCACATGATCGCTTAGAATCAGTATCTATAGGTAATGGTGTTAAGGCTATTAAATCATCTTATGGGTTTGATAAACAAGGGAACGTCACAAGTCGTACCAATCCTCTTGGTTACGTAACATCCTTTAAATATAATGCTTTAAATGCAGTTGAACGAGAAACAGACCCACTAGGCAAGTATCTCTATTATGAGTATGATGGTGAAACAAATGTGACACTAATTGAAAGTGGAGATGGGACAAACAAGTCCTCAGTTTCTTTCACATATGATCATAAAAATAACGAGAAATCAAAATCTGTTCTCTATAGAACGACAACCGGTTTCAATCATAATTAAAAATATAGTAAGATCTCTTAATATGTCAGAGGAAGTTTCTAAAACAGTATCTAGTACGATTAAAATATCTTTTACTTCTACATATTCATTACTCCTTTTACCGTGATGTTTCATTTTTGATGGAATTTGATAATTGAAATTAATAATATCTTCACTATATAAGAAATCTAAAAAGAGTTTTATGCGTTTTAAATATTGATAAGAAGTTGCCGGAGCCAATGTTCCTTTAAGTACTTTAAGTCTCAAGGTTTCTTCGTACTTTTTAATATTTTCTTTCCAAAAAAGTTCATTATATAAATTGTTACATTCAAAACAAGAATGCTTAAAAAAATTCTCTACTGAATTCACATAAATATTAATGTGAGTATAATTCTTTTGAGTCAAATATTCACGAAAACCTGATATTACGGATAAGTTGTTTTTTGCGAACGTTTGTGTAGGAATTGGTATGAAATGTAGAGGCTTATAATAAATCTTAACTATATTTTTTTTAGATAGAAAATTTAAAAAATCATTTATAATGAAGGGAATTTCTTGTCCAGTTTCTTTAGTTAATTTTCTCAAGGTTACAAGTGATTCAATATTAGTTTGAAATTTCATGATATGCATAAGGGTTACTTTATTCAAAAGTAAAGATGAATTGTTTTTTGAAATGAGTTTATTATCTTTCATTAAATCCGAGTAAAGTATTACTAGAAACGAAATAACACTTGATTTACCAGACTTAATATTTTGGATTTCTAAAAATTCATTTACTAATTGCTCGTAATTCTTATCCAAAATGTTATGTTCCGCTTTTATATTTATTATTTTTGAAATATCCATAATATTGGATTCCTTTCTTAAAAAAGGTATTTTTTTCTAAAGATTTTTTAGTTCTTTTAATTTGAATTTAGGGTCTTACTCTTCTTACACATACAATCAATTGCAATACCAAGCTGAAATAAATAATGAATTTAAATCTCTTTTTAAAATTGCAGAAGAAATAGTAACCAACATATTGCTTCCTGAGAGAAAGATACCCAACAAAAATATTATTGACCCTGTAACCTTTATAAAAGACAACACAGGTTATATGCTCTTTAAAAAGTCTGATGGGACAAATGTAAATTATAAAGTACAAAAGAAAGATGGTAATTGGATAGTAACAGATAAAAATAGTAAACAAGGTAAGAAAATGGATTATGAAATACCATGGTATATATGGAAAGAAATTAAGCCTACTGATTAATTCAGTTAGGCTTTTTTATATAAAATCTGTGTGTATGGGTTCAGTTTGTAGTATTTGAAGTGGGCTTTCAAACTGAATTTTTAGCAGAATTGAAAGATATCGTGTCCTAATCCTTATTCAACTCCCATGAAAGAACTTTATTATCTTTCGTATTCTGTGATGAAGTGCTAATTTTTGCACTTCATGGATGGCTAATTGATGCTATTCTCCAAGAAAAGGATTGGCTTTTTCTTATTGAAATAACGACGCAGATTAGTTAATGAAAGTCCGTATTAATTAAGTAATTATTCTGGTGGATATTTATATGTTTTTAGGTGCGTGTGATTTATTAATTTAACCTCAGGTCCGGGAGAAATTTCATAGGTCATGCGGTCTTTCCCTACAGGGATATGATGTCCACCATCTGTAGGTTCAATTTCAAATGTAATTTGCAATAAAAAGCCACGGAAACTATTCACTCTCTTTGTTTCAATCACTTCAATTTTCCACGGAGTTACATTAGCTGAAAAATCCTTTAAAATATTTGGATAATAATAGCTATTCAAATCTTTATCAATATAAGGAGTAAGCATTAGCATAAGCATATCCTGTAATCTAAGTTCTTCCGAGTCTTGAGTTGAATTATATGATGAAACGGTTTTTGTTTGAATAGATGTTAGAATAAGGAATAGTACAAAGATAATTAACATCTTTTTCATTATCTTCAATTGCACCTCTTTACGGTTTACTTACTAAATTGTATTTTTTCCTTTTAAAGAATAAAGTATGTACATAATGAAGTAACAGGGTGCTTTACTTGAAGAACATGGAGTTACATAGGCAGCTCTTTTTTTATGAATTAACGAAGCAGGTTAGTTGAAAAATGAACAAGAAAGTATTGTAAAATAATGTGAGAAACTGAAGAATTAGGAGATGTGTTAACTTGGCTTATATTCACGAGTTTGGAATAGTTGAATGTATTGAAAAAAATAAAGAGTACGTTAGTTATGAACCTGAAAAATATCATTGCATAGGTGTAGATGGGGACCTTTTTGATGAACTTATGTCTAAGGATTTTGGTGAAAAAATGAATCATCTAGAAACATTCGCACATAACACAAATAGACCTTATAAAAGCCTCGCCTATTTTGGGATAACATTGATACCACCGAGTTCTCATAAAATATTTTTAAATATGGTTAGTGAAGCAAACGACAGGTACAAATCAGAAGAACTTGAAGAATTGATGAAAAAAATAGCTGAAGCAATAAAAGAAGATAGATGGTTGATTCATTATGGTGTTTAATTTTGTCAATACATACATGTAAGCTAAGAGGTGATTGTTTCGATTAGAGCAATCGCTTCTTGTGCTAACGGCGTAGTTTAGTTGAGTAAAAAAATGAATTGGAGGTCGAACAGATATGAAGCGAGAGGGAATTGTTAAATGGTTTAAAGAAGAAAAGGGTTATGGTCGCATCATGCTTGACGGTGAGGATGGAAATCATGTTTTTGTTCATTTTAGTTCGATTTTACCTGATAAAGAAAGATTTCTGAATGGATTCAGATTCCTTAAACAAGGTCAAAAAGTATCCTTTGATTTAGTTGAAAACCCAAGTTCTACTGACCAAAAGAAAGTTGCAGAAAATGTAATCGTTATTTCTGACTGCCATATAAAAACACCCCAAAAATTGAATTTTTAACTCTAACTTTTGGGGTGCGGCACCCTTTAGAGTGACCTTTTGAAACACGCTTTAAAGAGAGGTGCTTTCTAATCATCATGAATATGCGCAATGGGATTCCTATTATTCAGTCGGTGAAAAGTAAGAAACCACAGGGTAGATAGTGGGGGGCCATACCAAATCCATTTACAAAGTATATCGAGATGTTTATGACGGTTGATGGATGCGAAGTAAGTATAATCATGCCTTACGATTTCGAATGGATTCAACAGTATTTAAATGAGGGCCGGATTGAGAGAGGAGTTTGGGATGTAGATGAACGCAAAAATGCTCGAGAAGCATAACAGTTAATGTAATTGAGGCAATTGGGAAGAAGCTTTAATGAACAATTTAAGGAAAAAAACAATAAAGGGTCACCAAGCTGGGAAGGCGACCCTTAAATCGGAAATATTAATACCCTGTATTCATCATGAATGTAGCGCCAACAATAATTAAAAGAATAAATAGAACAACAATTAAGGCAAATGCAGATCCATTACCATATCCGCCACCAGAGTTGCCGCAGTTATTAATGCCACCAACATTTCCACCATAGTATCCCATAAGAAACACCTCCTTTCTACAATATATAATATGTTAGCGGTAGAGAAGGAGTATGGTTGAAAAACCATTCAGCTATGGGCATTAAAAAATATATATTTTTGAGAGATAAGACCATAAAAAAAGGGCCACTTGGGATGGAGTGACCCTTAGTAAAATAGATCGGGAGGTGTAAGGCTAAATTAGCTTTACCTTACTATTATTATGATGTGATAGCTATGTTTGTATAGTGAAATGCCTGTGAAATAGATTAAAATTAGAAGTTTAGCTTTAAATAAATAAACAAACAAGGTAGGTGTTGATAAAATGAGAATGAGAAATTTAGAAATATCTAGAAATGGTATGTTGAAGGAATCATGGGTGGTATCGTTCGCTAGTTATTCGAGGTATCACAGTACGCAGGTGATGGGGCAGCCATTGCATTCTGTGTACTCGAATTTATTTCTATCTCGGAAAACGGTACAAAGATGGGCTTGCCAATGTAAATTTTATTAAAGAACTTTTAGCAATTGTAAAGGATAAAACAGGGGAGGTGAAACGAAATGAGTACAAGCGTAACTACTACATGTCGGAATCTTGCCGAACTATTACCAGCTGCACAAAAGGCTTGGGATTACTATTCCAAGCATGTTATAAAGCTTGTATTAAGAACATCTGCATTACTGAAACATAGCGCTCACAAGAACCCCAAAACTACCTATATGCACAAGGACGAACACGACCAGGGCAAATTGTTACATGGACTTTAAACAGTAACACAAGTCGCGTTTAGCGTGGGATATCGCTGTTGGACCTCCACAATCATTGTATGATGTAACAACTTTAAATCGGATTGGTGTTATCGCTCGTAAGTTAGGAATTACATGGGGCGGTGATTGGGTAGGTATATTGACCGACCTCACTTTGAAGTTAAATCATCCTGGAAGATGCCTAAAGGCTATAAATTAGAAGGACAAGTAATCGTACCAAGCAACAGCAAATTGCAAGTTCAATTAATTGTGGAAGACAAAAAGGAGGAAATCAAAATGACAAATTGGAATCAAGGTTCACCAACTATGCAAACAGAAGCTGAAAACGATATCGCAAAGGCTGGTATTATCCAAGTAAAGGATTTGCAAAGTGGAGCGATGACGACGAATCGTTTGATTGGATTGTATATTACAATTCAACAAAGACGTAGTAAATAAGCAATGAGGACCAGCAAAGCTAATTTAGCCGAGTTAGTCTTATTACTTATTGCATAATACTAAAGTGACAATTTAGTGAAAATTATTATATAAGAATCAAACGAAATAAAATATAAATTTCAAGTATTCTGATGATAAGTTCACTAAAAATGTTACTTTTTTATTAGAAAAAATATTTATAACGCCAAAAAGCGGCGGTGTAAGTGGCGTGATTTGGCGCATTTTTAAAATAGTTAATTGAACACCGCCAAAAAATAGCGGAGAGAACGCCAAATATTGGCGTGTAAATTTAATTGAAATACTATTTCCAGGAATGATAGGATAATAGTTACTCGAGGGTACTAATATGCTATAGCAAAAAATATTTACATAGATTAGGATGAAAAACATGAAAAAATTAAAAAAATTAGTTCTTAGTTCTGCATTAGCGTTATCTACATTAGGGGTAGTTTCAGTTTCGGAAACAGAACAAGCATCTGCAGTAAATAGTTATTGGTCGGATAAATGTAAGAATGACGACTTGTGCATGAATTTGAATTATATGAGTATGAGAGTAGGTACAGAAAATGGCTGGGCTCATACTAAGGTAGAGATAATATCAGGTGCAGCTTCAGGTTTAGCTACTGTAACTGCTGATGGTAAAAAAGTTAAAGCATTGAAACCTGGGGAAGTTGTTGCTAAAATGTACGATAGAACTGGTGTTGAAACTGGCAAATATACTATGTATGTACTGACACTTAAATAAGTTATATAAAATTTTTAAATTAAAAAACCAGGCGCTCATTAAAATGTGAGTACCTGGTCTTTTTATGTTTAGTATTCTCTTACTTCGAATGAAGCAATCTTATCATGTACGATATACTCTGTTACTTTTTTATAAGGTGAAATTGTTTTAGAAAATTTGAATGTTGAAGTTCCTTGAGCACTATCAAACCAATTCATATAATCATTTAATACTTTATTAGTAACGTCATACTCTTTTGTTATGCCGTTTATCAAAGTGATACTCAGAATAGCACTTGAAAATTCATTGATTGGTTTTTTTACAATCACTGTACTAGAGGCTGCAAAATCGGTGTTTCCAATTTTTGCAGTAATAATTGCTTCACCTTCGTGAATAGCGGTTACATTACCATTTTGATCTACAGTTGCAATTGATTCATCACTAGATGACCAAATTACTTTTGCTGTATCAGGTGTAACCGTTGCTATTAACTTATCTTGACTAGCTTCTAGAAGCTCTAATACATTTCTATTTAATGAGATTGATTCAGGTTTTGGTGATGTTGAAATTTTTTCCATCATTTGTAGTTCAGATATTGCTGTATTTACGGCATGATATTTGCTGTTAGTAAGTGTAATGTTAACCCTGTATTTGTTATAATAACTAGAATTTTCAAAGGTGAAGCTTTGTTTTGGATTCGTTCTCCAATCGTCTACTGTAACGTTGCTATGAGAATCTAATACTATCCAATTTGAACCGTCCCACGCCTCAAATGTCCATGTATTTGGAAAAAGTTCTGGAAAACTTCCCTCATTATTCATTACATATTTACTAATTGCTTTTGGACTTGAGAATTCATATGCTAACCACCCTGTTTTTTCAGGCGTTCCCCAAGCATAGTTGGCACCACCACTATTATAGTATTCAATTCCATCAAAGGCTTTCCAACTTGGTGTTTCAACATGGTTACTTGAAGAGGACGCTTTACCAAACTCTGATTCATTCGAAGTCATTTTAGGTATTAAATTTTCTGAATAGCCATCTTCAGCATGTGCATTTTCAACGTTATAGCTAATTAGTACTAGTAGTATTAATGCTAGATAAATAAAACCATTTTTAAATATCTTACTCATTTATGTATCTTCCTTTAAAGTTTTTAAAGATAATTTCTTTAAATAACCTCCAAAGACAACTTTAACCAATAAGTGACTTATTTACCATAATAAAAATCGTTTATTTTTAATAGACGGATTGTAATATTAAGTGCAACACCCAGAAGTCAATATAAAGGAAGCCCATAACGACCTCGTGTAGAATGTAGTTACCACACCAACATTCAAACGGAGGAATC
>NZ_SADV01000046.1 GCF_006864135.1 Lysinibacillus sphaericus
GATTCCTCCGTTTGAATGTTGGTGTGGTAACTACATTCTACACGAGGTCGTTATGGGCTTCCTTTATATTGACTTCTGGGTGTTGCACTTAATATTACAATCCGTCGTTTATAAACACTTGTATATAAACGTTTATAGTGTGATGTTAAGTTGTTGTATTCAGCTAGCATTATAATAAGGGAAAGCAGAAAAAAGTATGTACCCCAGAAAGTACCTCAAGATTATAGATTTCATCTATTAAAAAAGGTACGTGTACTTCATCTTTTTAATAGTTTGGTTTAAATGAATTGTATGGTTTTTAACAGGGAAATAGCTTGCCGCCCAACCACTACATTTACAATCAAAAATAAAGTGGAATTCTTTCTACAACCGTCTATACAATTGTTTTTGTATTTTAATAAGATACACAGAAAGTAATTTCTTTTTATTAGGAGGTGAAACTTTGTCAAATCAAACATCACCATGTCAAAATAGAAAGTATACGATTACTACAGGGCCATTTCTTGTTCCATTGGATGCTGCAGTTGGACAGCCTAATAATCGACTTGTGATTCTGATAAAAAACCCTACAAGCAAACCATTAGAGGCTGATGTTGTGATTGAATATTGTCCTTCTTTACAGCTTTCAATGAAAGGAATATCACTTCCTTTTATAACGAATGAGAATGAAAAACCTTTTCTAGAAGGTCTTCCGTCAACTGTTATACCTCCAAGGAGTTGTACTCGATTGGAATTTGATATTAGTTCGATTGTAAATGGGATTCTTCATGTTAAATCTACAGGCGATTATTTAGTAGGAGAGCGCCCTTTACGTGGAAGACTTGAAATCGAAGTGGTTGGTGGATCAGGCCTTTCTAGTCCTACAAATCCTGGTCTTTCTGTTGCAGATCCTTCCATGGTATTCCATTTCGGTGATATGAAAGTTATGCTTCTCGGAAATTAAATTATAAAACCTTTAAACGAGTACAGGCAGCATAAAAGCACTGACTCGTTTTCATTTTTGATAGTAATAGCTATTGATTTTTTCGTGCGCTCAGCAGTATCCCGAACCACGAAGACAGAAAACACTTATTAGGCTTTTCATAATTCGATACGTTTCTTGATTACTTTCAAATTATTAACAAAAATAGTGAGTGAATATATAAAATAATCTGTTAATATGATATACTATTCTTGTTTTACATGGAAATTAATATAAAGTATAGGGAGAAAGCATCTTGTGGTGTGAAATGATATGAAACAATTTTTAAGAAAATTAAATAAAATCGATACGTTTTCACCGTATTTCTTTTTACCGTTTATTTTACTGCTATATTTCTTCACGAGCATGTTTGATTGGCATAGATTTGAAATGTTCAATTTACATGTTTCTATTTGGCCCGCAGTCATTTTAGCAGTTATTTGTTATTACATAGGTGTTTACGTTATAGACAAGATGAAATGGACAATTCCTTCATTTGGTCTGTCGTTTTTAGGCAAATATGTGATTCATTTTATCGTGTTTCTTACGTTACTTGGTTTATGCTCGTACCTTTTGATGGTTTTTGGAAGCGGACTTGGTATTTCGGATGAATCAAATCGCCGAAATTTAAATCCAAAGCTGAACTTCTTTAGTCAATTATTATGGTTTGGAGTGTTATTGCTACTATCCTATAAAATGATTTTAGAAAAGCATATGACGTGGAAGAAAGGGTTTATCTACGGTTCTATCTATGCATTTATCATTTTTTTATTTGTGTTAGTTGCCTATCGAACGCCATTAATTATTATCCTATTTACAGGGATTATCATTATCCACTATGTAGTAAAACGAGTGAAATTGGCGTGGTTTTTAACAACGCTATTAGTTATTGGTGTAGCTTTTTCTATGTTTAGTTTTATTCGTGTGTTAACGGAGGACCAGTCATTAGAATTTAATAGAAGAGATCAGCCTGATGTGGAGCTAACGGAAGAGGCAAGAGACCAGCTGTTAACGGCTGAACAAAAGGTAAACCAAACGCCGTTATGGGTGCGTGCATTAAATGAAGAAAGTGTAACAGGCCATATTGTGTTAAGTACAATTATTGAGTATACGCAGGAGAACGGTTATTTAAACGGTGAAGTCCATAAAGGTATCTTTAGTACGATATTACCTGGTAAGCAAATTTCACCTCGCATGATGGTCACGGAGGTTGTCAATTCCGTGAGTATAGAGAAGGGTAAGGTTATTACACGTGGAAATCGTACAACTACACCAACCTTTATCGGTCAATTATTTTTAGATGGGGGCTATTTATTAGTAGCAATTGGTTTCTTTTTATACGGTGCTTTAATTTCGCTTCTTTATAATAAAGTGAAGCAGGAAGGCATTCGTAGTTTCCATTCTGTCGCCTATGCATTTACGGTTACGGTATTTACGGTGTCGATGCATACAGGTTTACTTGATTTAATCTTTGTTTTAATGCTTGGTTTTGTTATCATTGCATCGTCGATTATAAAAGTGGATCAAAATCAGCTTCGTTATTAATGATAAAAATTATCTAAAAAGCCTTCCCGCAATGGAGAAGGCTTCTTTTTATTGAGTGATGCGCTCGAAAAATGCTTTTGTTTTTTCAATATCCGTAACATGCCGATTGCATGATTGGCTATCTGCGCAAATATAATTACTATAATTCGTGAACGTTCCAACGGTTTGCCCTTTTACAGATGTAGTAAATAGGCCAACATCGGAATGGCGATTACATATTGCACATATTCCACGAATTGTATTATTAGAGAATGTACCTTTAATCGATTTTAGCTTGTCATCTTGTTCTAGCAAAACGTATTTTCGATGTGTTCCTGGATCATCCCAAGCTAAATAACAAATCTCCTGAAAATCCATTTCTTCAAGCTTCGGTAGTTTTAGCTTTTTTTCCTTTTTAAAAAGGCTTTTCAGTGTACTGGCAGTGACTGCTTTGAATGGGATGACGTATGGTTTTAATTGCTCTATATACTCATCACCTTGTGTACGATTCGTCACTTCAAAAAGCTGTTCAATCAACTCAGCTTGCTCAGCGGACAGCGCTAATTTTGTTGTGATCTCGCTTTCAACGATACCGTGTACGGCAAGGATGACGTCCTTATCTTTCGTCGTAGCAAGTGTTAGTATGATTTTATTTATTTGCTGCTCAAGTAAATGATAGTTTGCGACCGTTAAAAACGGTTGGATTGTTGGTTTTTCCATTTGAATTCACTCCTGTATTGTAGGCTTTTCATAAAGGTTTATGGCCTAAAGAGATCATTCAATTATGTTATTTGGGTTAACTTTTCTAGACCTCTTTGACCTGTAATGTGTTTGGTCTAGAGCAAGCATTACAAAAGAATGCATCCATTTCGATTCCTCCTTGAAAAGAAAACTAGTTTTATTATAACATTTTTTTGGTAAAATATGAAGTTGAAATATTCAGATATCAATCTTAAAATAAATGGTATAATTATACTTATTGGGATTTCCATCACGTCATGGGATTGATTCCCATCAAGGCTAGTTGCTTTCCTAGGGGCGTCCGATAAGTTGATTTGGATGCGGTCTAAGACGTTATCACTGGAAAAGGGATGGAAACCTTTTTAAAAAGTACTGTTACAAGAGAATATTTTTAAGAAAAGAGGAACGTCTATGATTCAGTTTGAAAAGATGAACACAAAGCATTTTTTGCAAAATTTAACGGTAAGTGATTTTGCGATTAGTCCTAATGAAAAGCAGATGGTATTAAGTACGAATTTTAATGGATATTTTAATCTTTGGGGAATGGATTTAGAGAAAAAATTTCCATATCAAATGACTTTTCATAATCAAACTTCGGATTTTATTAAATATTCGAAAACAGGTGAATTCCTTTTAGTTGGTTTTGATAAAGATGGTGATGAAAATAGTCAAATTTATGCAATTTCACCTGAGGGAGGAAGCCTTGTACCAATTCGCTATAAAGAGGGAGAACGTCATTTCTACGCACATTTGACTGAGGATGGTAGACATCTTTATTATTCAACTACAGCTGGAAATTCAACGTATTTAAATAGTTTAGTTTATGATATTAAGAGTGAAGAAGAAAAGTCACTGATTGAGGGTAGTGATGCACCTACTTTTATCGCTACAGTTAGCCCAGAGGAAAAATCATTTGTTTATATTAAACAGTTTGGAAATACGCATTCCTTAGCATATGTACAAATTGATGGTGAGGAAGTATTGCTCACGCCATTAACGGATAAGCAGCATACAGTTTCCGATGTTGTGTATACTTCTGAAATGGAAATTTATTTTTTAACAGATTACGATGAAGATTTTAGCTATTTAGCAAAGTTCGATATTCAGTCGAAACAATTTACAAAGTTGCTTCAATTAGAAAAAGATAACTTTACAAGTATTTATTATTCAAAAGAAGAGCACGCACTATATATTGTCGGTTCCTATGGTGTAGAGGATCGCCTTTATCGTTATACAATTGTAGATGGAAAAAATGAAAAACTCGAAACACCTGTTGATATTATTGAGAAAATGGTTATTATGCCAAGCGGACATTTATATTTGCTTGGAAAATCGGCTACGAAGCCAAATAATATTTTTGTTTCAAAGGAAATGGGAAGTTCATGGTTAGAGGTAACTCACTATAGAGTACCGGGTGTTCGAGAAGAAGATTTGGTAGAACCTGAAGTGCTTCGTTATCCATCGTTTGATGGTTTGGAAATTGAGGCACTCTTGTTCAAGGCGAAGGAAGAAAATTCGAATGGTCATGTTATTTTATGGCCACATGGTGGTCCACAATCAATTGAACGCAAATCATTTCGACCGATGTTCCAATTTCTTGTTACCCAGGGATACTCTATTTTTGCACCGAATTTTAGAGGCTCATCGAACTATGGCCTAGACTTTAAGAAAAAGGTTGAGGGCGATTGGGGTCATGGCCCACGTCTTGATAATACTGCTGGGATTGATTGGCTTATTGAGAAGGGCTATGCTAATCGCGATAAAATGCTGCTTTTAGGTGGCAGCTATGGTGGCTATATGGCACTGCTATTACATGGTCGCCATGCAGATTACTTTAAAGCAGTTGTCGATATTTTTGGCCCAAGTAATCTGTTTTCATTTATTGAGTCTGTTCCGGATTTTTGGGCACCATATATGAAGCAATGGATAGGAGATCCAGAGAAAGACAAGGAAAGATTAACAGCCGATTCGCCAATTACGTATTTAGATGGTATGACGAAACCTATGTTAGTCATTCAAGGGGCGAACGATCCACGTGTTGTGCAAAAGGAATCTGACCAAATCGTTGCTGCTTTAAAAGACAAGGGGCGAGAAGTGGAATATATTGTGCTAGAAGATGAGGGTCATGGATTCACGAAAAAGGCGAATGAAATTTACGTGTATGAGAAAATACTCGAATTCTTTAATACACATATCGATTTATAAACGGGGACTTTTTAATTTATTCCACTATCAAACTCGTAATCGACGGAAAACATAGGAGGACTATTATGCTACTAAAACAACAAGGATTTAATTTATGGGCTGATGGTTATGATAAAACAGTTCAGCTAAGTGAAGAAAGCCATCAATATCCATTTGCAGGATATAAAGCAGTATTAAATATGATTTTTAACGAGGTCATGTCCATTCCAAAATCAACTGTATTAGACATTGGATTTGGGACAGGGGTATTAACGGTAAAGCTTTATGATAACGGTCATACTATCAATGGACTCGATTTCTCCTCGAAAATGATCGAAATCGCCAAAGAAAAAATGCCTGATGCAAACTTAATGGAGTGGGATTTATCAGAAGGGCTGCCATTAAAGCTCCTTCGTCAAAAATATGACGCCATTATTAGCACCTACGCGCTTCATCATTTTACCGATGAAATGAAAGTGCACTACATTACAGCATTATTGCAGCAACTAACACCTGCAGGCAAAATTTTTATTGGCGATATCGCGTTTGAATCAAGAAAGCAGCTTGAAAAATGTCGTCAAGACAGTATTGATTATTGGGATGATGATGAATTTTATTTTGTCCATGAGGAAATTAGCGCCTTATTAAACGGAGTATGCCAATTAGAATTTTATCCAATCTCGCATTGTGGTGGAGTTTTTGTACTTTCGAATTTTGCATAGGAAGATGCTTACATGATTATTTATATGGTGAATTCGAAATAGATGATGTGTTAGTAAGCCGATGCAAAGATTGAAGGGGATTCATCAAGGTGGGGCAAGTTATCTTGTAAATAGCCAATGGAATGTAACGCGTTATGAGCATTCAGTTGGTGTCATGCTGTTAATTAAATAGTTAGGTGGCTCTTTAGAGGAGCAGATTGCAGGTTTATTGCACGATGTTTCGCATGTTATTGATTTCGTCCTTGAAAATGAAGCTGAAGACTATCATGAAGAAATATTTAAAGAGGTTATTCATAAATCAGAAATTCCTATTATTCTTAAAAAGAATAACCTTGATTATGAATCTCTACTTTTAAATGCTGCGACTTGGCATTTACTCGAACAACCAGCTCCTGATTTATGTGCAGATCGGGTAGATTATACTTTAAGAGATATGTACACATATGGGAAAGCCTCATTTGAAGAAATACAAAAATTTTTAGATGATAGTATCATTTATCAAGGAAAGATGTGTCTTAAAAGTATCAAAAGTGCAGAATGGTTTGTGAAAACATATTATCAAGAAGTACTTGATTTCTTTATGAATCCGTTAAATATTTATGCTTATCATAAATTTTCACAAACGTTAAAGTTAGCATTAGATAAAAAGATTATTACACTCGCTGATTTTCTTAAGGAAGATGAGAACTAATTGTATTGTTGAAATCCTCAAATGATAGGCAAGTACAGGGCCTTTTAAAACAGCTTCATCCTAATGTCAAAGTGAGGGTGGATCAAACAGATTTTGATATTCAGCAAAAGAATAAAACTAGACATATCAATCCTTTGCTTTACCATAAGAATCGATTAATAAAGGCAAGCGAATTATCTGAAGATGTTAGAAAAATGAATGTTGCTGCTGAAGAAAAATTTCAACAGGGTGTGTTTGTGAAAATTATATGAGTATATCGATAAATTAGCACTTTTTCGGTAGAACAAGGAAGGGGGTGTCAGTAGACAGCCCCTTCGCTTTTATGCAAACAGCTTTGAAAGGGTTGATACATGTTTATTCTTTTTTATGTAGTCGGTACACCACTTACAGTACTTATACAAAGAAAAAGCCTATGTTTATTTGAAGTGTACCCTTTGTAAAGGACATTTTGAAAAAAAGCTAGGCAACTTTTTGAAGCTGCTGTCTGTATTTTGCAGG
>NZ_SADV01000047.1 GCF_006864135.1 Lysinibacillus sphaericus
GGGTCAGTAGCTCAGTTGGTAGAGCATTAGATTGAAGCTCTAAGTGTCGGCGGTTCGATTCCGTCCTGACCCACCATATTTGCGGGTGTAGTTTAATGGTAAAACCTCAGCCTTCCAAGCTGATGTCGTGAGTTCGATTCTCATCACCCGCTCCAAGGGCCTATAGCTCAGCTGGTTAGAGCGCACGCCTGATAAGCGTGAGGTCGATGGTTCGAGTCCATTTAGGCCCACCATTATTCCGAAGTAGCTCAGTTGGTAGTAGCACCTGACTGTTAATCAGGTTGTCGCAGGTTCGAGTCCTGCCTTCGGAGCCATTTTTTTGTGGGGAAGTACTCAAGAGGCTGAAGAGGCGCCCCTGCTAAGGGTGTAGGTCGGGTAACCGGCGCGAGGGTTCAAATCCCTCCTTCTCCGCCATTGGCCCGTTGGTCAAGTGGTTAAGACACCGCCCTTTCACGGCGGTAACACGGGTTCGAATCCCGTACGGGTCATACTGAAATACAGTAGATGTAAATTACATCTACTGTATTTTTTTGTATAAAAATAGTTTTTAAGATTCTAAGATGAAATTTATTTATAATGAATATCACAACATGCTTGCGAAAAAGACTCAGTAACTATAATAACAAAACGTCTACCAGAAATGAGTAGACGTTTTGCCTTTTATGCCCTTAATAGCATCCTTTCAAGTGAGCTACGTGCTTCTTCAGCAGTGTGAGCATCTACTTGAATACGATTATGTGGTTGCCCCTTCTCTATACTTTCTAAGGACCAAAGCAGATGGGGAAGGTCAATTCGATTCATTGTAAGACAAGGACAGAAGTTCTTATTTAAAGAGATAATTTGCTTATCAGGGTGCTGCTGGATTATCCGATTAACAAGATTCATTTCTGTACCGATTGCCCATGCTGAACCACTCGGTGCTTTATTAATCGTATCGATAATGTATTTTGTAGAACCTGCATCATCTGCAGCCGCAACAACTTCACGATTACATTCAGGATGAACAATGATACGCATAGTTGGATGAACTTGACGTATAAGCTTCGTATGCTGAACTGTAAAACCTTCGTGGACGGAGCAGTGTCCCTTCCATAAGATGACTTGGATGTTTTCTGGAGACTGATCTGTCTCGAGCATATTTGTATGAGGATTCCAAACTGCCATATTTTCAAGCGGTATTCCTAAATCATACGCAGTATTCCTTCCTAAATGTTGATCTGGTAAAAAGAAAATACGTGGTTTTTGCGTAAATGCCCATTTAACCATTTCTTTTGCATTGGACGATGTTACGCAGGCTCCACCATGACGCCCAGTAAATGCTTTAATGGCAGCAGTAGAATTGACATATGTTAGAGGGATAATGGTATCGCCAAAGAGTTTCTGTAAAATCGGCCATGCTTGTTCTGTTTGATAAATGTCTGCCATGTCTGCCATTGAACAGCCTGCACGCATATCAGGTAAATAAACATGCTGTTGTTCAGTTGTGAGCATATCAGCTGTTTCCGCCATAAAGTGTACGCCACAAAATACTATATGTTCAGCTTCCTTGTTAGCTGCTGATAATTGAGCAAGCTGCAAGGAATCCCCTGTTGCATCTGCAAATTGAATCACTTCATCTTTTTGATAATGATGTCCAGGGATAAAGAGCTTACTACCTAATTTCTTTTTTATAGCTATAATGCGAGATTCCATGTCATTTTTAGATAATCCACGATAATGCTCTGGTAGTAGTGATGTTTGTTGTAATAAACTAGTGATGGACAATGGAATTAGCTCCTTTCGTTTTTACTAGTGCACTAATATCAAAGGCTTTTACTGAATGTGTTAGTGCTCCGAGTGAAATCCATTGAATACCTGTTTCTGCATAGGTATTTAAGGTATGAAGCGAAATGCCGCCTGAAGCTTCTGTAGCAATATGTGGTGGAACTACTGGAAGCCATTCACGTATTTCTTCAGGGCTACGATTATCAAACATAATGATATCTGCGCCGGCTGCAATTGCTTCATCTAATTGTGCTTTTGTTTCGATTTCGACTTCGATTTTAATGGTGTGACCGATTTTCTCTCGGGCTATCTGTACGGCCTTAGTAATACTACCTGCAAAAGCAATATGATTATCCTTCAGCATGATCGCATCGTATAAACCATTGCGATGGTTATAGGCGCCACCGATTCTAACAGCATACTTATCTAACATACGCATTCCGGGCATTGTTTTGCGTGTATCGCATATTTTCGCATTTGTACCTGCTGTTTCTCGTACCGCTAAATTTGTAGCTGTAGCAATAGCGGACATGCGCTGGATAAGATTTAAAATTACACGCTCACCCATTAATAACTTTTGAAGTGGTCCTTGGATAACAGCTAGAATATCACCAGCATTGACATTGTCACCATCTTTTTTATAAAGGGTAATATCCATAGATTGATCAAGAAGAAGAAATCCATGCTTAATGATAGGGGCTCCACAAAAAATGCCGCTCTCCTTCGCATAAAAAGAAAAAGATCCCTGCTGTTCTGGAGAAAATATAAATTCACTCGAAAAATCCCCATCACCTATATCCTCATTAAAAAATTGTTTTAGCAATTCCTCGAGTTTGATGATATTCATATAATGAATTCCTCACTTTCATCTGTCCTTGTTGAAAAATGATCCAACGGTTTGCCCAATGATGATCATCTTGTGGTCTGTCAATGCGAATATGTGCTCCACGAGTTTCTTTTCGTGTAATGGCCGCGTGCGCCATTAATGTAGCGACAATATGCATCATGTAAAGTTCGAGTTCCTGCCGATTCAAGCTATCTAAATCAACATGAAGAAGTGTTTGCATTGAGGGCAATTGTTGTACGAATTGTTCCATATCGATAGGATTTCGCACAATGCCTAACGTGTACATCATCATTTGTCGTAATTGATCTTTTGTCAATAATGATGGCATTGTTTGTTGGTGATGTTTGTCATCAATTAAGAAACTATTTTGCTTACAACCTGTTTGAATAATGTATTGGGCTGTTCTTTGTCCAAACGTAATGCCTTCTAAAAGAGAGTTACTAGCTAAACGATTGGCACCATGCACCCCAGTACAAGCAACTTCACCTATTGCATATAGATTAGGAATAGATGTTCTTCCCTTGTCATCAGCAACAACACCACCCATTAAAAAATGACTACCTGGTGCTACAGGAATTAATCCATCTTGTAAATTAACATGATTGTCATAGCAAAGCTGAGCAATCGTAGGGAATTTTTCTTCAAAGTGTTCGATACTTGAAATATCAATAAAGGTTTCCTGCCCAGCAGCACGTTTATTAAATAATGCATGTGCAGTAATATGGCGTGGTGCTAAGTCCAACTGCTCATGAATGCCTTTCATTATGGGATGACGCAGTGCATCGACAAACTTTCCTCCGGCGCCACGGACAGCTTCAGAGACTAATCCTTTGGCCTGCCCTCCACACCAAAGTAAGCTCGGATGAAATTGCATAAATTCCATATCACTGATGGCAGCTCCAGCACGATATGCTAAAGCGATACCATCTCCAGTATTCGTAGCAAAGTTAGACGTACAAGAATATATAGCACCCGCACCTCCTGTCGCTAGAATGACGTGGTGGGCAAGGTAGCGCTTCGTTCCCTCTGCTCCTTTTGTCAGAACGCCAACACAAGCTCCATCTGTATTCAATAAAAGCTCGTAAGCCATTTCATAGCAATTCACAACGATATTAGATGTAAGTTGTCTGAGCAAATAATCGATCATTACTTGGCCAGTACTATCACCACCTGCATGTAAAATACGGTGATGACTATGTGCCCCCTCTAAGCCTAGAGCGGGGGACCCATCAACTTGTCGATCAACTGGAAAGCCCTCATTTAATAAATCACTCATAATTTCCGTACCGTTTTCTATTAGTACTTCAACATTCCTTCTTTCATGATGATATTCACCAGCAATCAACGTATCAGCAATGTGAAACTTTGGATGATCTTCTTGACTTGTAACGGCAGCAATACCGCCTTGAGCACGATAAGAACTACTCATTTTAATTGAACATTTTGTAACTATCTGAACTTGAAAATGTCCTTCGAGTAGTCGAGCAGTTTGAAGTGCAGCAACGCCGCTACCAATAATAAGTACATCTGTCATTACATCCATACATATACCTTCTTTACAGTTGTCTTGACACATATCTTTACATAAAATAAAAGAGAAAACAAGACCTGATGAACTAGAAGGGAAGAATAAGATGATTTATTTGGATTACGCTTCAACCTCTCCAATGACTCCAAAAGCTCTTAAAGCATATTGTGAGGTAGCAAAGCAGTATTATGGGAATAGTGCAAGCCTACATGATCTAGGGGGCCAAGCACATTATTTTGTTGAACAGGCAAGAGCTGTCGTAGCAAAATCTCTTGGAGTAAATAGTGACGGTGTCATTTTTACTGGAAGCGGAACGGAGGGCAATTTAATTTCGATTTTGTCATTAGCTTTAGCGTCAAATAAAGGGAAGCACATTATTTCATCACAAGCTGAACACACTTCCGTGCATGCGGCTTTAAATACGCTTGAAAAAATGGGGTTTGTGGTCACGAAGTTACCTTTACAGCAAGATGGTTGTATTCATGTAGAGCAACTACGAGAAGCCATACAAGAAGATACGGCTTTAATCACTATCCAACATGTAAATTCAGAGATAGGCTCTATTCAACCTATTGAAGAAATAGCCGAGATTGCAAAACAATCAAACGTTCTCTTGCATGTTGATTGTGTACAGTCCTTCTGTAAACTTCCGTTAAAGCAGAAAGTAGATGCTATTACAATTTCTGCTCATAAAATAGGTGGGCCAAAAGGATGTGGAGCTATTTATATCAATCCTAAGCTCCGTGTTCCTGCATTAGCACCAGGTGTCACGCATGAACGTGGGTTAAGGGGAGGAACATTAGATACGCCAGCTATTGTCGCTTTTGCTACGGCGATTGAAGATTATCAATATGAGCGGAAGCACTATGAAGCATTACGTCAAAGTTTTAAGGGAAAATTACAAGAAACGTGTCAAATAATTGAGAGTAAGGAGCAATTGCCTAATATTTGTGGTGTACTAATGAAAAGAGTAGAGGGTCAATACGTTTTGTTAAAATTAAATGAAGCGGGGATATATATTTCCACAGGAAGTGCTTGTGATAGCCATGGTGAATCTGGTACGAAGGCGATTTTATCAATGGGCTATTCTATGGAAGCGGCACGTCAATTTTTTAGAGTATCTTTTGGTCCAGCAACAACATTTGAGGAAATTGTTCAATTACAAATGGCTCTTTCGGTTATTTAACTTCTTTAGCAGAAGTTTTCGGTAAGAAAGTGTAACGTCAGAAATGTTCTTTCCCCTGAGAGGAAATTTAGGGTTTAAATGATTGAGGATAAAATGAAACTAGAAAACTATCATTAAATAATTGTGAAATTATAAATTAACAGCCATGTTAGTTGAATCTATTAATAGTTTTTCGTTTATATTTTGCTTTTTTAGTTGATTGTAACGGAGGGCTACTCTGATTGATCCTGTCGTAGATTAAAGATTCTTGTAAAAAGCGAAGTGTCTCGACAATCAGAAAAGAGTAGCTCAAATCGGAAAACTGTGTTTTTTAATGAAAAAAAATAGATAAAATACTTCTGATAAATTAATTGTTTTCTTTTAATTAATCAATTGTTATAATAAATAGCAGAGTGATAATTTCTCTTACATAACAAAAATATCTTCGAAAAGTAATAATTTCTTTTTTTTATAAAAAAGTGTTGCACAATGTGAGAAAACGTTATACAATAATTCTTGTCTTGAAGGACAGGTAATAAAAACTTCAAAACGAAATACATAAGATTTTCAACATACGAAGTATATTGAAAACTAATAGTCTAGTGATGATGGCAAAGAGGTCACACCCGTTCCCATACCGAACACGGAAGTTAAGCTCTTTAGCGCCGAT
>NZ_SADV01000048.1 GCF_006864135.1 Lysinibacillus sphaericus
AAAAGAAATTTGATTAGCTCAAATTGTTTTGCTGGCATCATGTTTGATGTCCAAAATTTTGTTTCGTTCACTAACTCAAGGTTAGCTAGTAAAAACTTTATTGATTACGTTTTGCTTGTTCAGTTTTCAAGGTTCATTTATAATCGCCATCTCTTTGTTAAGAGTTAACTTTTATATAATAACATGTTTTATACATAATGTCAAACAGTTATTTTATTTTCATATTGTTCTAGCTGCATGTTTAGCAGCAACTTTTATATAATATCACCCACATCGTAGAACGTCAATAGTTTTTTTGTTTTTTTTAAAGTTTTATAACCTAAACTTCGGCCATGATTTTAAAAATTGAATAGTACGGTTTCTTCCTATTTCTAAAAGCGTTTCTTTAGTCTCTTCATCTAAATCAAATTGTGTGGCGCTATAGTCATCGACAGGAATAAAAATAATATCTCGTTCATGCCGTCTTGAAATATACCTTTCATCATGAGCATCTTTCATAGTAGTAAATAAAGCTTCAAATAAATTTAATCCGTTTTTGATTTCATGTGGATGTTGTTCTTCTCTACGTCTACTCAATTTAAGTCCTATAATCGGTCGCATCTTACGTCCTTCTCTATCATCAAATACCCATAACGGAAAATTACTCAATACGCCGCCGTCTACTATAACTGAATCTCCTTTTCCTGTTTTTAATGTAACAGGTTCAAAGAAGAACGGTATACCACAGCTCATACGTAAAGCACTTGCTACAGAAAAGTTCCTCGCTTCAATATGATATTTTTGTAAATCGTCTGGTAAAACGATCATTCTGCCATTTGTTAAATCTGAAGCCACTAATTTTAATGAATCTCTAGGTAAATCTCCGAATGTATAAACACCTTTTGCTGCCAATTTCTGAAAAAACCATTTTTCTAATGCTTTTCCTTTATATAAACCTAAATGGTGATAAACATTAACCCACTTCATAAACGGGAAAGGTAAGATTGTTTTCCTTGGATCTAGTAATGAAGGTACATCCAACTCTTCTAACATCGTTTGAATTTCTTTTCCACTATACCCTGCAGCAATAAAAGCAGCTAATATGGCCCCAGCACTTGTTCCAGCTACCCGTTTAAAGCGGAAATTTTCAGCTTCTAGTACTTGATACGCCCCAACTAGTGCAAACCCCTTCAAACCACCACCAGAAAAAACACCATCAATCCACAAAATTTCCTCTCCTTTTTCAGGTAATCGCTACATTATATAAAAAGTTATATACAATTAGAACGAACTCAATGAGTATTTTGTCGAATTTACAAACGACTTTGTACCGGCATACGGATCTAAAAATAGTAAAAGGATTAGCTCTGTTCAAGTTAGAGCTAATCCTTTTAACTTAGTTAATGTTATTGCTTAGATTACTTAATTTTAAAATGTGCAATTTGACCTTTTAAGTTTTCAACCATATCATTTACTTGATTAGCTGTTCCTAGCATTTCTTCCATAAAAGCAGATTGCTCTTGCATAGTTGAAGCAATATTTTGGGTACCTGCTGATGTTTGCTCCAATGATTGCACAGTTGTCTCAGTAGTCCCTAATACTTGTTCAGAGCTTGCTGATATTTGTTCTACTGTTGAAGCAATTGATTGCGTTCGCATACTAATGTTTGAAATTAGAGATGAGATTTTTTGGAAAGTATCTCCGGCCAATCTTATTGCGACAGTCTCTTGATCAATTTCATCTACTACTCTCGTAATAGCTTCAACCGATTCATTAGAATTGTTTTGCATTTCAGAGATTAATTTAGTTATGTCATTAGCAGATTGGGCAGATTGTTCTGCTAAATGTCTTATTTCATCTGCGACAACAGCAAACCCTTTTCCGTATTCACCTGCACGAGCAGCCTCAATAGCTGCATTTAGTGCTAGTAAATTAATTTGATCTGAAATACTTGTAATTACATTTGTAATTTGTCCTACTTCTTTAGAACGTTGATGCATTTGTTCTGTCATTTGCATTGAGGCTTTTGAAAGCTCGTTAATTGAATCAATTCCTTGTACGGATTGTTGAATGACATTATTACCTTGATTGGATTCTTCAGATGTCTTAATAGATTCATCAGAGACGTTTGTAGTAGATTCTGTAATTTCTACTATCCCCTCTGATATTTCTCTAATTGCAATTTGATTTTGAATAGCCCCAGTTGTTATCATTTCGCTACTTACTGAAACTTCCTGAACTGCTGCTGATACCTGATTAGCCATTTCTGTCACTTGCTCTATACTTTGAGTCAATTCTTTAGACCCGTTTGCTACATAGTCTGCTGTTGAGGATACATGACCTATAACTTCTTTTAGCTGTACTTGCATACTATTAAAACTTGATGCAAGTTGACCAATTTCATCATTACTTGTATTTTTTATTTCCTGTGTTAAATCACCAGCTGCAATTACTTTAGTATAATCTACAAGCTCATTTAACGGTTTAGAAATTCTTTTAGCAGTGAAATATGCTAGTATACCACTTACCACAATAAATATAAGTGCTAATAATACACATACTTTTATTAATAAACTTTCTAGATCAACTATAAAATCTGCATCTTCATCCAATCCTAAGACAGAATCTGTTCCTTGAACTTGTAAAAATGTAGACTTATGGGCGCCGTAATCATCTATATAAATATCACTTGTAACCATTTTAGTTGTACCTAGTGCAGCTTTTTGTTCATCAGTAAACGCTAGAGGTGATAAATACTTATCGTCATTACCTAAAAATAAAATGACTTCTTTATTATCTACTTTACTCATAATATACACATTTTCTAAATCATACTCTTCTTGAAATGCATTTCCTCTAGACAATAGTTCTTGATATGCACTTTTGTTTGTTTTAGCACTATTGATTAATTCTTTATCAAATAACTCATCGAAATCCTCCATTTTCATTGTTAAGCTCTCTTCAAACTGAGGAATAATATACCCGTCAATTAAACGATCAGCTACAATAAAAATGGCTAAGCTAAAAATTGTGCTTATAACAACAATAGGCATTAATACGTTTAATAATATTTTCTTTCTAATTGTCATACTTTTAAACATCATTAACGCTCCTAACTGCAATAAAAAAATTAGTCATTATTAAACAAATACCCTTTCTTTTAACGTTATATATTGATTCAGATCTAAATTCAATAACCTTATATTTTCATTTAAATCCGGTGACTTATGAAAGATTACAGCAAAAGTAGAGCTTTCATTCACTTTCATTGGTCGATATTCTAAAATTTCACCAAAGTTTAGTTTAAACGCTTCATGATTAATAGATACAACTTGCTTACAATCAATAGAGGTATCTATTTCGGCACAACAAAAGCTATAAATTGAATCATCCATTTGATTAACTATATTTTCCCAATCAGGCTTTTCTTGTTTAAAAAAGTACTCACATGCGTTTACACCATATGCATGAACGCCAAGTTCATTTGTACCGATACCAGCAAATCTAAGTGGATTTACTTCAATAGGAACAATCTGGTCATTATTAATGCGAATTTCAATATGTATAGGGGCGGACTTTAAAGCGAAGAACGATGAAATAGTTCTTAAAAACTCTTGAATTTTGTTGAGGGACTCATTTATTACTTGCTTACTCGTATAGTAAATTCTATCGCTCATGTCTTTCTCATGCCTAAACATTCTTTTAAAAAGATTTAGGATAACAGGTTCCCCGTCTTCTGTAAAATATACGTCAACAGCGTATTCATCGCCTTCAATTAATTTTTCAATTATAAATGATTGATTATTAATAACTTCGATTGGATACTCTGAACTTGTAACTTCCATTTCAAACTTAAGTAGTTTAATAGTTTCTTTATATTCTTCTACCTTATCAATACGATGTACACCTATACTTGAATATCCTATAACAGGCTTAACAATAATAGGGAAAGGTAGAGCACTAGGATCTAATTCTTCTAATTCTTTTAGAGAAACTTCTGTGAAAAAGAAATCTGTATAATGTCTGCTTAATGTTTTCCTGAAAGTAACTTTATTTTTCAAAATATCTGTAACAGTTGTTAAATAGTGATTAGGCGCATATTTTGATAAAATATTAAGTCCATTTTCAGAGTTAAAGAGAATTGGAGAATTCCCTTTCTCTAATTCAATTAACAAATCGTCTACCTTTTTTAAATTTATAGTAGATTCGTTTGGTATAAAAACTTCATTTAATTTGATTACCGGAATTTTATTCTTACTAATTGTGTCCGCTAATAAGTCCGAAACATAAGGTCTATCTAGTATTATCAATATTTACACTCCTATTTATATTATATATTTTTTTACATACCTATATCCTAATAGTATGCAAAAATAACTATTACCTATTTTAATATATAATACCTATAAAAGCCATAGTATTACCTTTTAATACTATGGGTAATATTACATCGAAATTAATATGAAAGTAAAATGAAATATCTAAATACTAATGAGTATATTTGACTATATAAAGATTAACTTTTGCTAAAGTAAATAGTAAAAAAATCGAGAAGCTCACATTAGCTTCTCGATTTTTTACTATTGGTTAATTATTATTTGTATAATTTTACAAAAAAACAGCCAGCACTCAGCTGACTGTTTACATTGCCTAGCGACGTCCTACTCTCACAGGGGGAAGCCCCCAACTACCATCGGCGCTAAAGAGCTTAACTTCCGTGTTCGG
>NZ_SADV01000049.1 GCF_006864135.1 Lysinibacillus sphaericus
CCTGCAAAATACAGACAGCAGCTTCAAAAAGTTGCCTAGCTTTTTTTCAAAATGTCCTTTACAAAGGGTACACTTCAATTTGGAAATCGGCTTTTTTTCTATATATTAGCTTTTAGTTATAATCGAATTAATGGACTTCTTATGGCTAATTCAAATCTTTTAAATACCACGCATCCATAGCAGAGTGTCCAGAACCTGGTAGGGGTTCTTGTAAAAGTGTAAATCCAAATTTTTCATATAAAATACATGCAGTTTTTAATTCATGCATTGTTTCTAAATAGCACTTTTCATAATGTTTAGAGGCAAATGACAAAGCTGTTTCCATTAATTTCTTGGAAAGCCCTAAACCTTGTGCTTTTGGACTTAAGTATAGCTTTTGTAATTCGCAAACTTTATCCTGTTCACTGAACGGTGCTATACCAATTCCACCTACAACTTCCCCATCTAATTCTACTACCCAATAGTTCGCATGTTTTAAATTATTATAATATTGGTAAAGGTCGTTAAGTTGAGGATCAAAATAAGCTGATCCAGGAACCGCTAATCCAAGTGATTTTAATGAATCTTGTATAATTTCTTTTACTTTTGCATTGTCTTCTTTTTTAATTTCTCGAATAATCATATACGATCTCCTTCAATTAGGTCTTAATAGGGATTGCCACAGGTTTTTGAAAATAATATCTCTAAAACGTTGACTTTGTCCACATTTTAGGGATATATTTATATTAATATTAAACGTGGACTAAGTCAACTAAAGGAGAAAGTATGGATAAAGAAATTATTTATGATATCAGACAATTCAATCGTTTTTATACCAAGGTACTTGGTTTATTTAATAACCAAATTCTAGATACAGATTATTCATTAACCGAAGCACGAATACTATTTGAAATAAGCGAGAGAACTGAGTGTATTGCAAATAATCTCGTGCAAGAACTTAAAATTGATAGAAGCTATTTGAGCAGAATTTTACGTAAATTTGAGAGGGAAGGATTAATAGAGAAAAAAAACTCACCAATAGACAGTAGAAAAAATCTCCTATTTTTGACGAGAAAAGGGGAAGAACTACTAGATAAAATTAACAATCAGTCAGATGAACAAGTAAATCAATTGTTTAATGGACTAACTAATAGTGAGATCAATGAAATTCGTAATTCAATGATGCTAATAAAAGAAAAATTAGATAATAATAAACTTTGAAGATTATCTTGAAATCGAGTCTTCTGTTAAAGGGCGCGATTGTTGAAGAAGCGTCGCTGTTCTTATCTAGCTAACGGGTGGTTTAGTCAAGTGGGAGCAAAGTCTTTTTAGACATTGCTCCTTTTACATTTAAAAGTATTTCTGATAATACTCTTTCCTTAGCCTCCCACTTAATTGAGCGTAGATCCTAGTTGTTTCGCTTTTCACATGCCCCATAAGACTTTGTATGACTTCTATGGGAGCGCCATTGTTCAACAAATGTGTTGCATAGCTGTGTCTAAGTTGTTGTGGATGAATTTCTTTATTGATTTCAGCACGATTTGATATCGGCTTGATGATGTATCGCATTTGGGCAACACTCATTTTATGTGGCTGTCTTACTGTCACAAAAAATGGCAGGATTATTATCAGTACGGCTTTCAATATAACGTTTAAGCTATATGTCACAACGCGTATTAAAATAAACCTCCCTTTCCTTATCACCTTTTCCTCTAACGATTGTGGGTTGGTTGGACCAACTAATATGGTTCTTTTCTAACGCAACTATTTCTCCAATTCGACAACCAGTAGAAAACATGAATTTGAAAATTGCTTTTTCCATTGCGGAATGACAGGATTCACGGAGGTGTTCAATCTCCCGTTCGGTTAAATACTTGGGTATCCGTTTTCCTACTTTCGGTTCTTTAATTTTGGAAGTTGGATTCTTACTCAGGTATCCTTCTTCATGAGACCAACGAAAAAATGATTTCATAAGCGGATACGATGTGCAAGACGGGCTGGTTTTAAGTGCTTGCCGGATATAGCAAGATATACCTTCAGTTGATTGGTGTCAAGCAATTCCATCTCTTTATCCTTAAAATAACCAATTAATAGCAAAGACTGTAACAGGTAGGCCTTCAGCGTTTGTGGCGAAAAGCCCTCTATTCGTTTATCAGCTTCAAACAAAGTCCATGCTTTTGACAGTAACAATTCCATTCCCCCTAAAATAGTAATATAAAAGGGATTATTGCCGACTTAATAGAAATCTAGACATAAGGAGTGATTTTACGAACGGGGCAGGATACTTTAATAGGTATTCAAGGTTTTTTGGTAAATTATCAAATAAGGGAGGAGATGTTTTGAATAAATATCTTAAAATCACGCTTGGCATTTTAGGTGTCATATTATTAGGAATTGGAATACTTGTAGTTGTCTTTATATTAGAAATGAAACCTGATAAAGATAAAGAAGAAGAAGTAAGAAATCAAGCTGAACAATATTTAGAAGATAATTTTAATGATAACTTCGAGATATATGACACTCTGTATGATAATATGGGGAACTTTGAATTTGAATATGCGGCTAAGGTCAGGGATAAGAAAACGAATACAGAGTTTTTAGTTTATTTTGATGCTGAAACAAATCAAATGGTGGATACTTACATGGCGGATAAATGGGCAAATGACTTAGAAAGTGAAATACGTCCTTTTATTAAAAAGAATTTTGGAGAAACAACTGATTTCTTCGTTTCCTTTACTAATGATAATATCGGCCAAGAATTAGGTATCGACCCTCTTAATCCTAAAAGTTATAAAGAGTTTGATGTTGCACCGATTATTCGTATTATAGTCACTCGCAAAAAGAGTGAAAATGACGAACAAATCTTAAATGAATTCATAGCTTTTCTAAAAAGCGAAGATAAATTACAACACGGTTCATTTGCTATGAGTTATATCGAAGAAAGAGGTGTCATTTTAGATGATGAATGGAATAAAGATTTTTAATTAGATAATTTCTTCAATTACTGGGGTGCTTTACTTGAAGATCCTTGAGCTGTTTAGACAGCTCTTTTTTCTTATTGTATTAACGGAGCAGGATAATTGAATAAAGAAGATTGAAAAGAAAGTAATTCACAAAAAAGGGAGGTATAAAAGGTGGACTTATTACTCTGGATAACTATTGGTTTCATAATAATCGGATTTGTTGTTCTCACTTCTATGAAAAAAGGTATGGAAAGTAAGCTCGCTTTTATAAAAGCAAATATGGAAGACGAGGAAAGTTCAACAAAAGCTAAATCCATAATTTGGTGGATAGTGAGTACACAGCTTGGGGAATAGTGAGTATAACTCTTATTGTTTGGTGGTTTCATAATCACTTTGGGTAACTGTTGGTTTCAAATGTACTTAAACAAACGGAGTGATATACTTCAAGAAGGGATTCCACAGAGATCCCATCCTTTTCTTTTTCAACTAACAGAGCATTTAGCTAAACAAGTTATAAAATGAAAAGAATAAAATAATTAAAAAAAGCATTCCGGTGAATGCTTTTTCAAAACAGCTTTGTCTGGTAATATGTCTTTCCGATATTGCCAGTATATCAGACACCCATTTTTCTACGGGTATTGCTTGTTTTTTTCGTTTGCTGGCTTTTCATTTTTTTTGTTGAAAGGTCGGCATTCTTTTTTCCTTTATTAGCAGAGGAATGGTTCTTTTTGTTTTCAAGCTGCTGTTTCACTGCCTCTTTCAGGCTGATTTTTTTTGGGGATACTTCAGATTGATTATTCTCGGTCATAGGAAATGCTCCTTTGAATATGATAGTTAGTCCAGTATAATCTATTTTCTATTATTTGTGAAGCTTTCCACTTTAAATTACAACAAGTAAAGAAGCTTTTTACTAACGGTGCAGGTTTGTTGAAGCAGGTTTTAGGTTAGCTTTATAGAATTAGATTTAGAAGTATATTTTAAAGGTGGGAACAAAATAAGGAGACCAATTGTTAATCTTAGTGATTATAACCTTACTGGGAAAAAGAATTTGAATATGAGAAAAAAGAATTGTTGATGTTAGGTGATAAAGTTGTGGGAATTGAATATATTGGAATCGAATCCAATGATTGATATTATCTTGAGCATGCGATTTTGAACAGGAAGCGCCTTATTTCTGTCTCTATTCCTTATTCATTTTCATTTAGTAGCTTTAATATCCGTTTCAAATTGACAGCGAATATCGTTGTAGCACCTTGAATTTCCATGCCAAATAGACCCGCAGTCGATGCCGTATCGTACCCGTGTCCGTTTTTTAATTCACTATTCTTCGCTTCTACTTTGTAGCGATTTGCGGCTAATTGCTTAAATGCTTCCGTATTTTGAAATGCCTCTTGTTCGGCATGTGTATCCGACTTAATTGTGACAGAATATGTTTTACTTTTTGCGCCTTCTTTATAACAGCCTACTTTGCATTTTTCAATGTCAAAATAATATGTCTGACTCTGACTCTTACTCGTTCCTTTTTTACCCGTACGTGCTTTTCTTGTCGCGAGATGACCGGCCTTACAAACAAACATTCC
>NZ_SADV01000004.1 GCF_006864135.1 Lysinibacillus sphaericus
CTTTTTTCTCATTATAAACAAAAGTACCCTATAGGATAGACTTTTTTCAAAGTGTCTATCTTATAGGGTACAGTTTAATTTAGGGGCGAACTCTTTTGAAAACTTACGCAAAGGAGAGCTCTTTAACACGAGTTTAGACAATATTTTTTTCCCTCGGGTCTCCCGTAATATCGTTTTGTCTAGCTGTCTTTATGTTGCTATGGAAACGTTCACTAACGATGCACTTCTGATTTTTCTTTTTACAGCTATTCCGATCATCTACCTAAAACGGTTTACAAAATTAGGTAATCTATGTAATCTAAATTAAAAAAACTGAAAATATAAAATTTTGGATATCTCTTTAAATGTATCGCATATTGCGATATAATCTGTTTAAGCGATATATTAAAAGGAGTAAAATTAATGATTAAAGAATTAAATAACTATTTTACATCAATTTATTACCATCTACATACAACGCATGAAGAGTCTATTTCGCATCAAAGCGTACGTATTTTACAGATGATTCACAAGGAGGGTGAAGTAACTGTCCGTGATATTGCTGAGTTGCTGAATATTTCTCAAAACACAGCGTCAGAACATATAAAAAAGCTAGAGCGTAATGGCTGGGTGAAAAAGGAGCGATCTATCGAAGATCAACGCAAAGTATATCTACATCTTACATCTGAAGGGCTTCACATCTTAAAGAAAAACACAGAGTTAGATGATGAAAAACTACAATATGCACTAAAGCAGCTTTCAGAAGAACAACAGCAAATAATTTTACAGGCATTTCGTCTATTAAGCGAGGTGTCTAAATAATGTACACATTCGTAAAAATTCTTTGCTCGGCAGCCGTGATCGGTATTGTTACAGAGATTGCTAGAAGATTTCCTTCCTATGGCGGTATTATTGCCGCCCTACCACTTGTCAGTATTTTAAGTATCATTTGGCTTACTGTGCAAAGTGAGTCGAGTGAACATATTCAGCGCTTTACGGTTGGTGTAATCGTTGGACTACCAGCTACAATGTTTATGCTATTTGTTATTTATATGGCGATGAAATCATCGATCCATATCGTGTTTGCCATTGGACTAGGAATTGTTTCGTGGGCAGTATTTCTAGGTGTTCAAAAAGCCATTGCTAGTGTATTTAATTTTTCAATTTAGGAGAATAGTAGATGACAGTAATTCCAATTCAGCAATTACATCAAAATGATGTGTTACAGTTTTTTAAAGAGCATTGGGGAAGTACAGAAATGGTCATTTCCAGTGGGGTATATGACTGTAGTAAATTAGATGGCTTCGCCTATGTAGATGCACAAAACATGCTGTTAGGTCTCGTGACGTATATCATTCGTGATAAAGAATGTGAAATAATTTCCCTTGATAGTATTGTGGAGGGAAAGGGGATTGGTTCATTGCTTGTACAAGCTGTTGAACAGCATGCATTCGAACATGGTTGTACAATGATTACCCTCATTACGACAAATGATAATTTACACGCGTTAAAATTTTACCAAAAAAGAGGCTATCAGTTAGTCGAAATCATACAAAACGCAGTCGAGCAAGCAAGAGCATATAAACCTGAGATTCCTTTACTCGGCAATGATGGGATTCCGATACGTGATGAAATACGATTAGTAAAGCACTCTGGCTTATAATGAGTCAGGTTGTTTTTTTTGTGTACGTGAAGAAGTCGATTGGTAAAGAAAAATCCTCACTGTTTATTTTCGAGGTTTCATCACCTACGATTTCTCGTTATACTTATGGGGAGTAAGAAAGTGAGGAATGAAATGAAAAAATTATTATTTGTTTTATTATTTAGTGTTCTAGTAGTGGGAGCGGCCTTTATTATTTATTTAAAAAGCAATCCACCACTTGTCATGAATAGTTATACGAATTCTACAGATGCTTCAACTACAAAAATCGTAGAAATAGAGAATAAAGGACTACGTGACATAAAGCTTCGGCAAATACTTATTAATAATAAAGTGCCTGAAAATGTTGAACTCGTCGTGAGTAAGTCGGAACCGTTTGAAGCAGAAACGAAGCTAGTAGGTAATCCGGATATTACGTATCATAAATTAAGACAAGTAAACATTTTTCCAAGTCAATACATAGATCGCAAGGCCATCGGAAAGGAGCCACAGCATTATGCGGTGAAGGTTGAGGCACCTAAAATTAAAAAAATCACGATTAAGTATGAGTATTTAAAAATGCCATTTACTTTAACAGCTGAGTTACAAGCTACTAACTAAAATGAAACTATAATCAGGGAGGTTTTCTTTCCTGAATTAGTTAGAATTAGAAAAGCGCAAGAAATCAACGTTTCTAAAATTGATTTCTCGCGCTTTTTAAGGTTTTGATCAGTAACCTTATTGAAGCTATATAAAAAAGATTGGTTGTTTTTAATAAAGATTGATAATTTGTAATAAAGTTTGATAAAAATCGATATAAAGATTGTGAAGAAATGTACTTAAACGAAAGGTGCGGGTTATTTCAACAGTGTAATTTAACTTGTGTTCAACAATCGGGCTTTTTGCTTGTTTATGAAGCACTCCTGCTTTGAAATCTTTTATAAGGTAGTATGGAAACCAAGAGCAGTAAAACACCAAACAGCACAAATAAAGCAGAACTAGGCAGTACATGATATAATGCGGGGGACATTCCACCAAGCGCCATACCTGAATAACGGACGAAGTTAAAAACGCCTAAAGCTGTTCCTCGGTGCTCGCTGTACTCATTGCTAATAAGCGTCGAGAAAAGGGGGGCGGAAAATCCAACCATAATTCCATAACCAAATAAGATAATGCTTAACCCCACAAGTGATTGAGTGTGAAGTACACCAAATAGTATGACCTGCAAAGGCATAACAATTAACAGTGAGATAAACAAAGTATTTAGAGATATTTTTTTCTGCAACCTTTTAAATAACATACTCCCGACAATCATGCTGACTGTCAAAGGTAAATATAATAATCCAATGAACTGTAAATATACATGATAATGATCATGGAGCAAGACAGGCAGATAGACAAGAATAGCAAAATAGATGAAAAACACTAAAAAGCTAATGATCATAATACTTGTTCCAATGTAATGGGAAAAGACTGCCTTATATGCATGGATAAATCCTTTGGACGGTATTTCGTCAGTTTCATTCTGTTTTTCACTTGGCAGCAAATAAACAATGAACATCAGCAAGGAAACCGCCATGATCAAAAGAAAAAGGAAAATTCCCTCATAACCAAAAAACTCTCCAATAAAACCTCCAACCACAGGTGAAACGGCTGGTGCAAGGGTAAGCAGGATTTGATACGTTCCCATGGCACTTCCTCTTGCTTCACCTTCAAATAACTGTGCAATCATACTGATTGCAACTAAAGGGATTATCCCGGCCCCGATTGCCTGAATCATTCTGAACAGCGTAAACAACGTAAAACTGTTGGTGTAAGCACAAAAGACTGCTGATACGCCCATCAAAAGAAGACTAATGAGCAATAATCTTTTTTTATTTTGATGTTCAACTACAGTTCCCAGAACAATCTGGATCACCGCAATAATAAAGATAAAGCTACTGACCGTAAAATTCACCCAGCTGATGGATACTTCAAACGAATCCCGAATAAGGGGAATAATCGGTGTATAGATGTTCTGGCTTAAAGAAGCAAAAAACGTGCTAATACTCAAGGCGTATAAGACAAACGATTTTTTTGCGTTACATTTTGCATATTTAGTTTCCAAATGGAACGTCATCACCTTTAAGTTTGTCAGTAATCATTTCTAAAAAAGTTATAATGGTTTCTAATTCGTCGGTATTGAAACTATCTAATAGGCGCAGGTATCGATTTCTTGCCTTCTCATGCAATTGATCGTGGATAGAGGCAAGTTGTTTCCCTAAATCAGTAAGGAGATAGTGAACTTCTTTTTGATTGGTCTCCTGTCTGGTCTCGACAATAACGTTCTTCTCTAGCATTTTTTTGATTGCCTTTGTAATGGCTGGCTTGGAGACGTTTAACGTTTCCGAAAGGGATGTATTATTCGCAGATCCCTGCGCCTTGATGGCTGAAACAATATGTAATTGAGTGAGAGTCCAATCCATAACAATGGAGTTTTCCTCATTTTTTTTACTGAAGCTTTTCCTCTTTTGGACGGCTTCTCTTTCTTTGATAAATTGTTGCAAAGCATTCAACGCTTCCGTCTTTTTGTCTATATGATTCATAATGTATCACCTAACTTTTTGTCTTTTTGTTAACCGGTTAACAAAATTAGTTTACCAGTTAACAAAAAGAGGTGTCAAGTGTAAATTAACTGATAAACAATCAGACGCTGTTCTTCTTTTATAAAACTCCCATGAAAGAACTTAATTATCTTTCATTTTCTGTGGTGAAGAGATTATTTTCGCGCTTCATGGATGGCTAAAGGGGTGCTTTAGGATAAGAAGGATCTAAAAAACGTTGGCTTTTTTATATACAGTGAAATCAAGAGTTTAGAGTGATTTTTAATCAAACTTTATTATAATTTAACACTTATCACTTTCTTTTTTTATTTGTAAATTGCCCTTATTAAACATAACAAGTCCGTTAAATCGCTCATATAAACCATATAACGGATATAACAGTCCAAGGAATACGATAAAAGAAGGTATTTTTTCGATAACAGGGATTACGCCTGATAGGAAAGATCTTAATGTTTCTGTTAAGAAAATAAATAAAGGAATGATTGCAATCGTACCAATTAATAGAAATGGGGTTATTTTTGTCTCTTTTAATTTGACGTGGCAATGTGGACATTCCATGGTAAATGGTGGTGAAAAATCCTCAAAGTCTTCAAGCGTTATTGCTTCTTGACAGTCTGGACAAGGTATAGATGTTTTCATAAATAAATCTCCTTAAAAACGAATTCCCTTTAGTATAGTTGAGAATACTTCCAAAAGTAAGCGGGAAATATAGAGTAAAGATGTTGGGAATCAAAGAAAAAGCGTATATAAGAAAAGGATCAGGTTCCATAAAACTTTTATGGGGAAGTGCGCTGGACCGTTAAAGAGGGATAAAGCTTTGAATGGCTAATGAGCTATATACTCGTTTTATGTCTTATCATTTATGCCCGTGTCATTTCATAAGATTGTTTGATGAAAAAATACCATTACTACTAAATCGTGGTAATCTAATAGTAACATTCATTGAAATGTTAGGAGGGACTAAATGGGGTTTGTCGTCATCGGCATAGTACTTGTTGTTTGTATTTTCACTGTGACTTTAGTGGTTATTAGGGAGCGTTCAAACGGGGATATTAAACTGGAAGTAACAGCTGTATGTGAAGGGAAAAATGAATTAGATCAAGCTATTATAAAGATATATTTTACATTTTCAATAGGCAAACTTACACATCGTAAAAAAGAAATAATGGGCAGTATTGATTGGTCAAAAGGATGGATGCCTGTTTGTTATAATTTGAAGGAATATGGAGTCTATAAGGACGAAAGATTACTCCCTGCTACAAATGAGAAAACGTATACAACCTTTGAAATCAACGCTACAAATGCGATAGATTCTCTGGGACGAGGTGAGGGGTATGTTGTATTAATATTAGAGGACCCTGTTTCTTCAGATAAATCCAGCGCAGGTGTGATTCTTGTAGTAACGGCCAATATGGTGAGCTATCAGCTATCTGATTCAACTAGCTGGAATAATGACTTTGCAATTAATCATTAAATAATAAAAAAGCTATTCGTTAGGAAATAAAGTACCTGATGAATAGCTTTTCTGTTTGGTAGGGTAATAATGAAACCTATTCAAGTTAATTTCGTAGAATATTAAAAGGAAGGAGTGTCTTTGTTGTATTCGGTACTCTACTATAAGGAAAAACCTTGGGAGATAGATATTGAAGAGGAATTATACAAATATGCTGCTGGGGTTCAAAAGCACATCGCTTTCTTAACCTATGGCAATCAGTTAGATGAACAAGCCTTAGATGAACTGATTGCAACATATTTAACAGAGGAAAGTTGCGATGACTCAAACAAATTTAATATAAGGTACGATACATATGATGCCGATGTGAAAAGTTCCCATAGGAATCATTGGATTTTTGGAATTCAGATGGACGATGAGCAGCTTTTAGAGTTTGAAGCGACTATCCAACGCATAGATGGTACGCATGTCCGAATTCAACATAGGAGTAGGGGACATTATGAAGTTAAAATTGATGGTAAACTATATTCCACAAGCGAGAGTGCTCGAAGGTTTACAGAGAGCCTGTAGAAGGGAGATATTTACTTTTTATGGACGAGGAGTCAGAAGATAATGAGCAGTTAAGAAGTAAAATGCATATGATGCCAGTAAAATTGCAATCGCTTTCTCTATCAGCGACAACTCCTCGTGAAGAATGGGAAGTATATGTACGAGATTGGATCAAACAATTACTAAAATAATATAAGAGTGACGACCAATCATCAACCGAAAAGAAGGTAATAGGTTTTGGATATTTTGACAGATAAATTAATAATAATTGGTTTGTTTATTCTCATCATTCACTCGATAGAGACACTTGCGTATGCAGTACGATTATCGGGTGCACGTGTAAAATTATTAGCCTCTGCATTATCATTGTTCAATGTCATGGTCATGTTTTCAAGGCTAGCAAACATGATGCAGCAACCTTTTACCGGAAGTCTGACTGACACAGCACCAAAGGAAACCACATTGGAATTTGTGGAACAGCAATTCCGTATTCTTATTGGCGCCGCTTCATTAGGTACATTGGTAGGTATTCTACTATTGCCAACATTTGTAGCGATATTTTCAAGGGCTATTATACATTTATCTGAGGAAAGAGGCTCCATTCCAGCATTATTCAAAAAGGGTTTTAGTATTGAGTATATCAAACGGGGAATAAAACATATTCATTTGCCAAGCTTTTCATACTTAAAGGAGATTAGCTGGCGTAATATTCCCATTAAATTATTTATCGTGAATGTCGTTATAACAGCCATCTATACAATTGGTGTCTTGTCTGCACTTTACGCCTCTTTATTAGTTCCTGAAAGATCGAATACTGCTGTGATGTCATCGGGACTTATTAATGGTGTAGCGACGATGTTACTCATTATATTTATTGACCCTAAGATTTCCATTTTGGCAGATGATGTGATCAATCAAAGAGGCAGCTACTTAAGTCTTAAACGAGCATCTGTAATGATGATGGCATCAAGACTGCTAGGCACATTTTTGGCACAGCTATTATTTCTACCAGGAGCAAAATATATTGCTTGGTTTACACAATTCATGTAAGGGGGATATACATTGATGATAATTCAAGCCGAATAACAGCTTTTTCTAAAAATTAAGAAGGATAGATCGAAGTTGATATTAATAGGATAACTTTCAAAGAAAGGAAAATCGATATTTAATGAAAAAATTATGCTTCCTAATTTTAATAATGTTTGTGTTAGTTGCTTGTAGTACGAATCAACAACAAGAGATCCATTACATAGCGAAAAGTGAGCACTGGAAGGCCGTATATCATAGTAATACTGACGAGGGCTTACAACTTTTCTATCTTGGGGAAGAGGGAGATTTAGGTGGTTTAGAAATAACGATAGAAGGGTCTAAAGAATCACAAAATTATATTGACTACCAGGTAAATAAGGATAAACAATTAATTTTAAAGAAAAAAGAAAGTGCAAAAATATTTAAAAAGGATGCTGCCCCAACCATTCACATTAAGTGGCAGTCTCACAATGAGACTTTAGAAGTACGAAGTGGATGAAAACTTAGTATAGAGAATGAGGGGATGGAAATAAGATGAGCTCTTTGATACATACCTTCGCTTGAACACAGACAGTGCTCATCGTTGCAACGTTCCTACTAAAAGTAGAATATGCAGCAAGTACATAGTTGGGTGTAGAATCATAATTAATGCACAAAAAGAATATTAATTGAGCATTTTGGCAGCGTAGCTTGCACCTCAACAAGTAAAAGAAATTAAGGTTGCAGATACACATCAAGAATGATTTACAAAATGAACAAAAAAATCCGTGTAAGTATTGACGATCGACAAGAAAAGCTTGGTAAAAAATTCGTGAAGCTCAAATGAAAAAAATATCTTATATTTTAGTGCTTGGTGATTAAGAAATGGATCGTCAACATGTCACTGTTCGTAAATATGGTCAGCAAGCATTAATTGAAAAACCATTGCAACAGTTTATAGAGAAAATAAAGCGAGAAATACAGCAAAAAGCATAATCTTATAAAGGGTATTAAACAATTTAGCTCACCTTTAGAGGGAAGTCATAACCCTCTAAAGGTGAGCTAAAAAAATGAAATAAATGTTGTGATATTTGTTTTTGTAAAATTTACTTAAAAATGTAGATTTTTTCTTAGATTTTGCTACTATTAATCAATTTTCAAGCATACAATAAATTAAACAACAAACGAAATAGATTTAATTGGCGCTGTTCTTTTGATAATTACTTTCTCCTAAAAGGATAGTTTGTGTCTCAGCGTCAATGACCAGGTATTTATGATAAGTCTCCTGATTATTTTGCTTAAAGGATGCTAAAAAATATACTTGTCGATTGGGATGAATAAAAGTATGTTGAGAGAGGTCTATTTTTTTACGTATAAAATTTGTTTTTAGATGAAATGTTTCTTCAGCCTTCGGTACGTCCTTAAAGGCTATTTTTTGACGAATGTTTAAGGTAGCATCGTTATATTCCTCATAGATTATCCTGTCTAAATGATGGTAAAAATCATTCTTAGTACGAAATGTCTGATATTGATTATTAGGATATTTATAAGATGTAGTTCCAGAAGGTTTGCAAAGAATCGGTGCTGAATTTTCTACTGAATCTTGAGGCTGCTGTAGTAAAAAGCTTGAAACGACCAATGATAAAAAAAACATCTGCATTTTTCGGCCTCCTTTTTCCTGTCATAAAGAAGATATCCCATTTTTATGTTATTTATACGTATCTTTACAACAACAATGGAATTGGTGTGTTTTTTAAACCGGAACCTACTATACAGATCATCGGAAATAGTTTTAGCTAGCTTTATTGATCGCTTTTGAATATTTATTTAGTAGGACATCTAATTCTTGACTACAATCTACCACGCTAGGATGGGTAAAACCTAAATCCAACGCCTTTTTATACATATCTTTCCTTTTATTTTCAATCTCCATCTTCAAGAATTGTTTAAACGATATCTTAACCAAAATCTTTTCCCCCTATAATTTTTTCTTCATATTCTTGAAATACATTGACCTCGATTCAACTTTTTCATTGTATCTCACCTAAAACGAAAAATATGTCACATTGTGTATAGGTTGAGAAATTCGTAATTTAGTCATAGAAAAATATATTCATAATTATATAGTTGAAAAATAAGAAATTCCAACAACAGGTATTTTAGTCTGCACTAATTACCTTTTATTGTATTAATTATATATTTTGTTACCTATTACATTAGAATATTAGCGTTTTTTTTTGGCCGTATTCAAGAATAGGCAAAGGTTGAAATTTAATAGATTTGCTCCTTTTTTACTATTAAAAACTATGTCGATATCTATTGAAATTTTAATGCATTTCGTATCTTGTCACAATTTATCAAATAAACTTCTTTGTTGTTTGTTATTGAGGAGATTTCATGTTGGTTAATAATGTTGAGAATTTTCGAAATAAATGGAATGATGGGTGAATAGAGTTTGCATAATTGCTATGATAGGGGAGGTTTATAGTGTTGAAGTTAAGATTGCCATTATTAAGCATTATGATCGTTACTAATTTAATGCTATTAGCATGTTCAGAAGAGAAAACAAAAGCAGGAGAATCTTCAGAATCAACAGTGGTTACTAACCATTCGGTTCAACACGTGGAAGAATCAAAACAAACGCTTCCAACTATCGATAAGCATTATGATTTTACATATTTAGAGAAATTGCCGGAGGAAAAAAGAGCTTTATATGAAGACTTCTTGAAGAAAGGAAATATTAATAGTCTAAAGACTTTTACACCAGAGGAAATCGTGTTAATTATGATGAATTTAATATTTGAGCATAATTTCGATAAACTCTATGCAATTACCTACAATAACAATGAGCTACCAGATAAAGATACCTTTATAGCAGAGTATATAGATTATTTTTTAGATGAAGATATTCAAAATTATTTAATGTACAGATACTACGATAGTATTTCTTTGAATAAAGATTCTAGCACTGAAAGTATAGCAATTGTTCAATTAGAGATAATTTTTGGAAGCTCGCACTATGGCAAGACATATGCCTTATTAAGAGAGGATGGTATGTGGAAGGTTGACCTATACAATTATATAAAAGAAAAGAAGGCAAAATCTGAAGAAAAATAGAAGGAACTACAATGACTGTACTATATTTTGTTAGACCGCGCGTTCTCACTATAACGCTGATGAGGTCGATCGATCGCTTTCTAGTAAAGGGTTTGTTGATAGGGATCGTGTTACTAGATAAAATATTCATACGATATATTCAAGTCCATATAAAAGAGCCATTCAGACGGTGGAGGGCATCGCACAAAAATGTAAATTACAGATAAAAACGAACGCTGCCATTCATCAAGTATGGAGTCATCCGAATTTCGCATTTGAAGGTGGAGAATCCAATGAAATTGTAAAGGAACGAGCTATTACCACCTTGCAAAAAATTATACTTACACATCCAAATGACAATATAGTGATTGGTACACATGGCAATATTATAGTCTTAATGATGCAATATTTGGATGTGCATTATGATCACGCATTTTGGAAAAAACTTTCAATGCCTGATGTGTATCAACTAACATTTCAGCATTTCGTGTTAAGTGATGTTCAAAGAATTTGGGAAGAATAGAAGAAGGGGTTGTCTTCTGACAGCCCCTTGGTTCATTTTATCGAGAAATATCCTAATTTACCGAAAACTTTATATGATTTATCGAGAAAGCGAAGTATTTCCAACAACTGGGGAAAATTGCTTATCCTATTTGATTCCAATCTTCTCGTAATAGACCAAATAAAACTACATCATGAAATTGACCGAAGCGGAAAATCTCATTGCGTAAAGAACCTTCTTTTGTAAAGCCACATTTTTCATAGGAACGAATAGCTCCTTTATTAAAGCTGAAAACTTGAAGCTTAATTTTATTAATGGAAATATAATTAAAAATAAAATGAATAAGCGTTTTCATGGCATCGGTTCCAAGTCCTTTGCCGTGCCATTGTTCGCCAATTGAGATACCTACAAAGCAAGTACTATTTTTCCAGTTGATTCCAAAGACGCCACAGGAGCCGATAAGCTCATTTGACGACTTTTCGAATATACCGAAAATAAACTCCTCTTTTTTTCCACTAATACTTTGAAAGAATGAAGCATGATCCTCAAAGGTGTTTGGAAAGGGAATATCGTCATTGGCAAGTAACAACGTATTTTTTTCACTTTCGATTTTTACAAATGCCTCCAAGTCGGAAGAAGTCATTTGCTGTAAAGTAATAGATTGTCCTGTAAGAAATTTATTAAAATAATTTTCCATTTGTTTTCTCCCTTGTTCAAGGGCTGCAGTTAGAGGTTACATCCCTTGGGTTATTTGGTGTATAACAAAACATCTACTGCAATCTCTGCGCTCATATGCCCAACTCCTTTAGTTTAGATATCATTATAGTAGCATTTTTGGTAATTAGTAGAAACAATTGTTTTTAAATGCTTATCTCCATAATGTGGAGTTGATTTCCGCTCCAACTGGGCGCTTTGTTGCTGACGCTGCGCTTTCGCACAGACAAAACATTGTTGCTGACGCTGCGATCTGTTCACCAAGGAGTAGCCCAGTCTTCACTCTAATCAGCGTATATACAAAAAACTTTTTAATAAATGTTATCTCTAACTTTTTGGTGAGGAATCTATTAATTATAGCTTTCTTGAAGGGCGCCAATGGGTTTGGCTATCTACATCTTGTTTCTCCATCCAATTTAGAAAATCGTCTATGCACCGAATATCGTAATCTAACACTGCCTCATATACGTAAATCGAAGGAAGTACTATGGATTTCTTTAGTAGTTCTTCTTTAATATTTAAAATATACTTTCGACTCTCTATTGTTAAGAAGTCGTTCATTAACGATATTAAATCCCTTGATAGAGGACCTTTTCGTGTTTCAGAAAACAGCTACATATCAATATTCCAAATTTCTAATGCGGCATGCTTTGTATTTTAAAATAGTAACCATGAGATGGTGTTTCCAAATAATTACGATACATTAATTCTAAAACCTTCGGATTGCCAGTTAAGTCCGCTAATATCGACATGGCTTCCGCTGCATTCGGACAAACACAAAATGTTTCGATATCGATATCTTGATCCACTAGTAAATCATACGCTGTAGCGCCGACAACATAAGCTTGACCAATTGTATTCCATTTTTCTGGTAGTTCTAATTCGAGCATGGCAGTTTCTTTACGCTTTGAAGCCCTCTCTAATAATTCCAAAATTTACATCTACTCCACAATAAAAATGTAAATCATGTTAGAATACATTATATTTGTAATTTATTTAAAGTAAACTCTGCCAAGAACAATTTAAAACCGTACTAAGGGCGTATTTTTGATCCATAGGGGAAGATTAATGAGATAGATTACTAGGATTAAAGATGAAAAGGAGAGCTTTGATGAGATTAAAATTTTATGAAGAAAAAGATGATCATTTAGTTGAACGATATACGATTACAGAGGAGCAGCTTCGCTATACGATGTCTCCGAAAGAGAGCATTGAACTAGTGAAGCAGGATAAAAATCGTCATGCCGTTCTTGTATTAGATGAAGACAGGCTCGTGACATTCTTTGTATTGCATGAACATGAGGGTGTCAAGCCATATTCCTCTAACGAACAGGCGATTTTAATCCGTGCCTTTTCGACAGACTTTTATGAACAAGGGAAAGGCTATGCGAAAGTAGCATTACAACTTTTGCCGGACTTTGTTTTGATGCATTTTCCTTATATCAATGAGCTTGTGTTAGGGGTTAATTTGCCGAATACTGCTGCACAGTCACTTTATAAAAAGTGCGGATTTGTCGATGAAGGAAGGCTGGCAAAGGGGTTTAGGGCTGAGATTAAAGTGATGAGTTATTACTTAAGTAAAAATAGTAGAGAAACGCTTGATTAGAAATGCTGTAGTTGTAAGAGGAAGGAATCTACTTAATTTTTTTTAAATTTCTCGTCTATAAAAGAAATGAGGTGGCAGAATGAAAAACTTGCTGGAAGCACGTATAGAGCATATCGATGAAATATGTGCAATTGATCAAGAAGTAATTGGAGATTTTTCGCGAAGGGACTATTTGCGTACAGCTATTAACGAAAAACGATGTATCATTCAACAAACTGAAAAAGGTATTGCGGGTTTTCTCATTTTTACAAATGATTTTTTTGACAATAGCTTCATCTCATTAGTTATTATCAAACCAACTGAGAGAAGAAAGGGCATTGCCACAACATTATTAAACTTTTATGTAGAAATGGCAGCCACTCCCAAAATCTTTTCTTCTACTAACCAATCAAATACTAGTATGCATAAGGTATTTGAAATGGCGGGATTTATAAAAAGTGGGTATATTGAAAACTTAGATGATGGTGACCCAGAAATTATTTTTGTGAAATTTAAGTAAAGAATAGACAAAGGCAAGTCTCGCAGTAGAGTTTCGGCTACGAGACTTGAAAAGTTATTTTCTTGCTCTTATTAATAAAAAGGAAGGTCTACGATGCTCTTTTTCTAAGGAAGGCAGTTTTTCAACAGCCTCTGAATCAGGAATCGGCTCTAGCATTTTTTCTATCGTCAAGTTATGTTCGATCAATGTATTGATGATTGTAGAAATGCTACGGTGATATTTAACAACACCATCCACAAGCCATGTCCGCTCACGCAAACCTTCATCATGGTAATTATCAATTGCGTAATGGCTGCTATTGCCGCTGTCATCATAAAGCCAATTATCCTCCGTTGTTTTACGAGCAGTAACAATCGGATGCTCTACAGAAAAAATAAAAATGCTACCAGGACGAAGCATTCTAGCGATTTTACCAATGACTGCACTAAAATCCTTTATATAATGTAAGGAAAGAGAGCTTGTTATACAATCAAAGCTGTCAGGAGCTGCCTGATAATCTTCTATCGCTCGCAAATAATAGTCTATATGCGGATGAGCATGTTCACATTGAGCGATTGCCAGCATATGTTCTGAAACATCAATAGCTGTTACATGCTGTGCGTTATTTTCTATACAATAGTATGCAAATTGTCCCATTCCACAGCCAATATCAAGTATCTGTAAATTAGTTAAATTAGGAAGTAAGGATTTTAACGCTGGTTGTTCAAGTAAGTTATTGTAGTTATAGGGTGCTTGACGGAGCTTTTTATATTGATGGAAAAATTCCGGATGGTCATATATATTTTGTTTCATGGTATACCTCCACTTGTCTCACATAACGTTATGTAACATTTGCGCATATTTATTGTCACATATTAACCTAAAAAGAAATAGACTATTATTTCAATTTTTAGTAAGATGTAGGTAGAATGATGCCAACTTTTGTAATTCTCCATCTATCGGATTGTATAGATGGTTTTTTGATATGAGGACGTCTTTTCTGATGTTTTACGCCACAAAATTGTAACAATTCCGAGAAGTAATATTATTTAAAGGGGAATGATGGCACTTATTTTAATGAATCACGTTATTTTTATTGGGAGTAATTATGCGGTTTCCCAAAAAATACATTGGAGGATGTTGCATTGAGTAAAGAATCATTATTAAGTTTAAGTAGTAATTCATTGTTCGTGGCATTTATTTTACTACTGATCGCTATTATACCGATTGGACTTGCCGTGAAATCAAAAGGAAAGATGTTTGGGAAAGTCGGGCTTCTACTTACATATATTGCTTTTGCTTTACAACTAGTGTATTTCATATTAAGGTGGATTGCTGTTGATCATGCACCTGTAAGTAATATGTATGAGTTTATGACGTTCTTTGGTATCATGCTAACTGGTAGCTATTTAATCATTCATTTTTTATATAAGCAAATTGTTGTCGGTTTGTTTACCATCCCTGTGTCATTAATTATTCTCGGTTATGGAAGCGTTTTTACAAAAACGGTTTCACCACTTGTTCCATCACTGCAAAGCAATTGGTTAACGATTCATGTTATGACAGTTGCATTTTCAAGTGCTATTTTATCGATTTCGTTCGCAACCGGTATTATTTATTTATTAAGAACATTAGATGTTTCTAAATTCTCGCTAAGTACACTATTCTTAGAAATTGTTCTGTATTATTTAGTTGTTGTGATTGGCTTTATAGTTGTTGCCACATATTTTGACATAGCGGTAGATAAAGTCGAGGTTCAATTTGAAAATAAGCTAGATAAGGTGGAAACAGCCGTTTATACGATGACACCGCTAATTGTCAATAAAGATGCAGTAACAACTAGTGGGGATCAGGTCGGCCTTATACAGATTACAAATAAGATAGATGCGAAGAAATTAAATTCAATCGTATGGGCATTTATCGTCGGTACAATTTTATATGCAGTGATTATCCTCATTACGAGAAAACCGTTAATTGTTTTATTAAAGCCATTAACAAATCGTGTACAACCAACATTAATGGATGAAATTACATATCGAGCTGTTGTGATAGGTTTTCCGTTGTTTGCTTTAGGTGGACTTTTGTTTGCCATGATTTGGGCGCAAATTGCTTGGAGTAGGTATTGGGGCTGGGACCCTAAAGAAGTGTGGGCACTTATTACATTTTTATTTTATGCAGCGTTCCTTCATTTCCGTCTTTCCAAAGGGTGGGAAGGGGAAAGGACAGCTTGGTTAGCGATTATTGGCTTTGGCATTATCGTGTTTAATCAAGTATTTGTAAATTTAGTCATTGCAGGTTTACATTCTTACGCGTAAGGATGTTGTAAATGAATTATTTTCTTAAATGAAATGTAGTGAACATGTTGAATGGGCTAATGTTCTGTATTTCTCATGAAATGCAAGTAAATTATTAAGCATTGTGAGTCTCACAGGGTGGGAAGGTCAATATTTCGATATGATCACATTACTTGTACATGGAGTTGGTTTTGTTGTAGCAACTATTGTGTTATATTAGCTTCATTTAAGTGGATAGCGCATTGTCGATTGGTCTATTGGACAACAATTTTGTGGCTACCTTATACAGCGCTATTCACTTTTATCTTTGTTAGTGTATATCCGATTACTTATCAGGGAGATATGCCTGCACCCGTACAAGGACTAATTCTTTCTGCAATGCTCTTGTTTTCCGTTTTATATTGGAACGTTGACTATTTCAAAATCTGAAGCTGTACAAATAAAATAACCGTAAAAAAGAGACATCCATAATTTGGATGTCTCTTGAATTTTGCACTGTTTATTCTAAAGCTGAAATTAAAGCTTTACAACATTAGTTGCTTGTGGTCCGCGGTTACCTTCTTCTACGCCAAATTCTACTTTTTGGCCTTCTTCTAAAGTTTTAAAGCCATCTGATTGAATGGCAGAGAAGTGTACGAATACATCATTTCCACCTTCTACTTCGATAAAGCCAAAACCTTTTTCCGCGTTAAACCATTTTACTGTACCTTGTGTCATGTGAACAACCTCCCAAAAAAATTAAACAATCATATTGCTTCGATCGCTTGAAAAAAATCACGTATTCAAAAGCTCGTATTACGTTTGAATACGTGATTTTAACGGTTAAGATGAAGTAATGTAATTATTGTTTTTATTATATAACAGTACCAGATATTTATCCAGTATATTCCGCTTTTTGTAAGAAAAAATTTACATTAAATCTATTTTCAACATAATTAGTTGATCCATGCCTTCTCTTTAGCGACAATGACTGCCTCAGCGCGTGATTCTACGTTTAGTTTGACAAAAAGTTTGGATAAATAGTTTTCAACGGTGCGCTGCGTGACCCCAATGGCTGAAGCAATTGCTTTATTCGTACAACCTTGTGCGACAAGCTGTAATATTTCTTGCTCCTTGTCGCTTAGTAAAATCTCTTGCTGCGTATTTGGTAAATTGATGCGCTGCTGTACAAAATCTAAAAAATCAGCTGCTAGCAGGATCTCGCCTCTTAGTGCGGCTTCAATGGTTTGAATAACTTGCTGTTTCGTGGCAAGCTTTGATAATAATCCATCGACCTTTTTTTCAATAAGTAATTCGTAATAATCGGAAAGCTCATAGCCTGTGTAGAGTATAATGAGTGCTTCTGGTTGCTTTTTCTTAATCATTTCCGAAAGCTGGATACCGTTTACTGGCTTCATATTTATATCGATTAAAAATAATCGAAAAGCTTGAGCGTCCATTCTAGACAGAACAGCGGCACTATCCTGCTCTGTGTCTATCTGTACATTTGTTAAATCCTGTAATAATGTTTTTGTACCATCTAAAACGACAGGATGGTCATCTACAATAAGAATATCAATCATATGATTCCACGTCCTCTTGTATTTGAATAAAAATTTGCATTCCTTCATTATGACTGGAAGTTATCGTGATGTCGCCATTAAAAGCACGGACTCGTTCTCGAATCCCGTTAATACCCATTGAAGCGGAAGATTGCATTAAATCTTCAATATCGCAGCCAATACCATTATCTTCGTATTGTAGGATAAAGCCGCAATTGATCACTTGTAGTTTTAGTGATACTTCAGTTGCCTCAGCATGCTTAATCGCATTATTTAAAAGCTCCTGCACAAGTCGATAGACGACTAAATGTAAGGTTGCATCCTGAAATTGGACGCGTTCTATTTGGGCGTTTAATAAAAAATCGGCACGTATTTTTACCTTTTGAATCAGTTTTTTTAAGGCGATTTGAAGCCCAAATGTATCCAGTAATGGAGGGCTTAGATTCTCACAATACTCACGTAAATCCTTCGATGCATTTAGCAATTGCTCTCGAATATCTAATACCTTGTCTTTTTTGATAATAGGCGAACTAGCAATTACATCTAACTCTCTCCCTAAATGAAGTTGTTCCTGTAATATAGTGTCATGTAATTCTTGCGCTAAAATACTTTTTTCCTTTTCAATGATATTCCATAATAATTTATCGAGCCAAGGAAGCTGGGTATCATTGCTATCCTTCATAAGCCTTATTTCACTTATTAAATCTTCAATGAGCTTTAAATTATCAATAAACATTGAAACATAGAGCGCAAGTAACTCTAACCAAAGAAGCTCTTCTTTTTGTAATGCATGTCGAATGATTAACATGATTTTCTCTTCACCTGAATCATGTAATAACAGGTGCGTCATGTTATTCACTATGTTGACTTCACCGCGAGAGATGGGCACATCTTCCGTAAGTGTTGTAATCGTAAAAGCTGTAGTACCAAGCTTTTCTGTTATCTCATATTTGAATTGCTCCAGTAATTCTTGCTGATCTTTTGCCTTACCCATACGATTAACGGCAGCATATAAATTATGTACATAATTACCAGTAGATGAAAAAATAATCTTTCGATACTTAAAATCAAGCTGCTCCTTTATATAAAAGCTAGCAATGATAACGAGGAATATAAGGATAAAGACGCTCGTAATTTGAATAATCGATAATGTATCTATAACCAATATGGTAATGCCTGTAGTTAAGATTAATGCACTAAAAAAAGCAAGTGTTGAATAATAGCGCAAACGAGATAATTGATATTCAATATCGAATAATCGTTCGTTCACTTGAATGAAAATAAAAGAAAAAGGAATAAACAATAAAAATAATGCAGCTACCTCAGCATGTAAAATAGGGTTTTGACCTAAAATTTCGGGTATAACGAAAAATAGTAAAAATGGCAAAAAAGGCGTAATAAATGCAATGGTGATCAGACGGATTTTTGCCAGTTTAGTTCGTAAATAACTCGTTAGTAAAATATAGATGGCATAGAGAACAAGAACAGCAAATATCGCTAAATAAATTAATGCTGTAATTACCCGAAAATCAGAATTAATTCTCATTATGAAATTACAGCAAGGTATAAATAGTAGTAAAAAATAAAGCTGTTTGGTATTGAGGTACGGCCATTCTAGATGTAGGTATCGGAAGTAAAATTGTAAAAAGTGAATAAAAAGTAATATGCATAATACGATACCAATACTTATTACTGCTTCTCCAATTAAATTTCCTCTACTCGATGCCCCGCAACTTATATAGGTCAAAGAACAAGTTAATAAAAATAATGTTAGTAGACTAGTTAGTTGATTATCTTTATTTCTTTGCCATAAATAGATGGCAACACCTAAAGATAGGACAAAATAAAACAGCGGAAAAATAATTTGCAAATAAAATTCTTCCGGATTATCTTTATGCTTAACTTTAACCGAATGAAAATCACCATTAGTCTTCATAAACGTTAGTTCCTTAGCACTTCTAACGATAGAATCGAGTTGGATTGAACGAACATTTTCTGCAGGAATGCCATCAATTGTCAGTAACAAATCGCCTTTTTCAATGTTATTTTGCTGTGCCCATGTTGAGTAATAGAACTCAGTTATGACTGGTTTTTGGCTAGTTGTGTCCACTGAAATACCAAGTAAAGGGATTCGCATTGCCACTACGAGCACATAAATACCTAGGAGTAGGTAGGCTATGAAAATACTATATATCCATTTACTCATCTTTTTCTCTCAATTATTTGCATGATAATATTACCCCATTTCAATCTTAATTACCTATTTATTATCCATAATTTTTGGTAATTTTGGAATACCGAAATAAGTTGTTTCGGAAAACCACTATTGCTTTTTCGGAAAAACGAAATAGTTTTTTCGGTGTAGCCTATGATAGTGTAAATCTAGCATATGTGACGAAAAGGAGGAGCGTTGCATGAAAAAGAAAGGATTGCCACTAATCCTTTTTTTTCTAGTCGGCATAATGTCGTACCCGATGACAATAAACGCTAAGGACTTTGAGAATGATGCGGTGAAAGTTGATGTTTGCATTATTGGGGGTGACAATCGTTTTGTCTATAAGATTCCTAAGCATTTACATAAAGATACGTCGTATGCTGAGATGAAGAATAATATTGAATCTTCCTTAGAAAGTCATTGGAAGATCGGGGATGCTCGTTATGAAGCTCACCAGACAGATGTTACGTATACTTTTTCCATTAAAGATTTAATTAATGAAAAACAAAATGGGCAAATGAAGGTAGCGATACCATATACTTTTTTAGTAGGGATGTTTGGTGAAAATGATGCTATTCAATTACGCATTTTGGCAAGCAAATTAATCGACTGGGAAGCCAACTCAAAGGATTGGGCAACGCTCGGCTTTGTGGAACCGCCCACTAATTTTAGTAAGCAGGAATATGTTTATGAGGGAGCAGTCAACAACCTACTACAGCAGCGGGTCGGACATTTTAATGGCACGGTTATGAAAGGGCAAATGGTTCTACATAGTGTTATTTATTTTAGCTTTATTATTGCACAGCTTTTCGCCTGTATATTTTTATCAAGACGTTTAAAAAAGAAAATTATAGAAGATCCAGAAAACATGCATCAGTTCCGAAAGCTTAACTATATGTACCAAATCATTCCGTTATTGATTATCGGTGTGCAAATTGTATTTCTAGTCATATCAGGGTTACTGACTGCTTTTAGTGTCTATTTTACCCCAGGGATGGATCTTTTACTGATTATCGTTCCGATTTTATTTAATATTATTTTGTTACCAACGTTTTTTTTCACAATTGAGAGTGAAATCTCAAAAGAGCTAGAAAACAATTTCTTTGGCTCAGATATGTAAATATTGTTTTTATTTTTGGACGTCCTAGATGTTATAATGGTCAACAGCATACATGAAGGAGCTGTTGATTAACATGGCGCATCCAGAAATCGCGTACTTAAATTTACTACAACATATACTAGAGAGTGGCGTTAAAAGGGAAGATCGAACAGGTACTGGTACATATAGTGTATTTGGCTATCAAATGCGATTTGATTTAAGTGAGGGCTTTCCTCTTTTAACGACTAAACGTGTACCATTTAAACTTGTAGCAAGTGAACTACTTTGGTTCATTAAAGGGGACACAAATATTCGTTATTTACTGCAAAATAATAATCATATTTGGGATGAATGGGCTTTTAAAAAATGGGTTGAGTCCGATGAATATTCAGGTCCTAATATGACAGACTTTGGTCGTCGTTGCTTAGTGGACGAGTCTTTCAATGCTGACTACAAAAAAGAGTTAGCTTCATTTTGTGAGCGTATTTTAACAGACGATGAATTTGCACGTAAATACGGAGAGCTAGGTAATGTTTATGGCAAGCAATGGCGTAATTGGACAACATCAACTGGGGAAAGAATCGATCAATTACAAGATGTAATCGATCAAATCAAACACAATCCAGATTCACGACGCATTATTGTCAATGCATGGAATCCAGAAGATGTTATCAATGCAGGAGCAAAAGGTAGTAAAGCTGCATTACCTCCTTGTCACGTGATGTTCCAATTTTATGTCGCAAATGGAAAATTAAGCTGTCAGCTAATGCAAAGAAGCCTTGATACATTATTAGGCTGTCCATTTAATATTGCCTCTTATGCATTACTGACACATTTAATTGCACATGAATGTGGTTTAGAAGTTGGCGAATTTATTCATAGCATTGGGGATGCTCATATATATTTAAATCACGTGGAGCAAGTAAAAGAACAGCTTTCGCGCGAGCCTAAGGACCTACCAACCTTAAAAATTAATCCAAATAAAACGTCAATCTTTGACATAGAACTCGAAGATCTTTCTATTGAGGGCTATGATCCACACCCGACAATTAAAGCTCCAATTGCCGTTTAACCTGAAGCAGCAGCCGTTTTGGTTGCTGTTTTTTTAAAACAAACTAACTACAAAGCGTCGAGTAGAATAGATGGGGCAACGGAAGAACTGGCGGAGTTAGGAATAGTAGCCAGAGCGAAGGGGAAGTAGAGGCAAAGTGACGGGAAGAGATCAGAGTGACGGATAGCGGAGGCGAAGTGATGGATAGAGATTAGAGTGACGGTAAGAACCGGCCGAGCGACGGAAAGAACCAGCCGAGTGAAGGAAAGAGATCAGAGTGACGGATAGAAGAGTCGGAGTGACGGAAACAGAGGCAAAGCGACAGAAAGAACCAGCCGAGAGTGACGGAAAGAAAGTGCAATTTGATAGATAAAAGTCGAAGTCGTGGATAGAAGAGCTGAAGTCGTGGATAGAACCAACAGAATCGTGGATAGAAGAGCTGAAGTCGTGGATAGAACCAACAGAATCGTGGATAGAAGGGCCGAAGTCGTGGATAGAATCGCACAAGCGACGGAAAGAGATCAGAGTGACGGAAAGAAAGTGCAATGTGAAAGATAAGAGTTGAAGTCGTGGATAGAACCAACAGAATCGTGGATAGGAGAGCTGAAGTCGTGGAAAGAATCGCCCAAACGACGGATAGAGGAGTCGAAGTGACGGAAAGAACCAGCCGAGCGATGGAAAGCAGAGGCGAAGCGACGGAAAGAGATTAGAGCGTCGGAAAGAAAGTGCAATGTGATAGATAAAAGTCGAAGTCGTGGAAAGAACCAACAGAATCGTGGATAGAAGGGCCGAAGTCGTGGATAGAACCAATAGAATCGTGGATAGAACCAAAAGAGTCGTGGATAGAAGAGCCGAAGTCGTGGAAAGAATCGCCCAAACGACGGATAGTGATCAGAGTGACGGAAAGAACCACCCAAGCGACAGATAGAACCAACAAATCGCAGGATACTACCGCCAAAAGAGAGATACTTAATTTATTCTCAAGCTAAATCCCTAAGCACTTTATATGAAGGATATTTAAATTCATGAAAATTTTACCGATATAAGTTTTAATCTGGAAGTCCTAATAAAAATTTAGAGGTGAATGATGTGAGGAGATCGTTGATTTTTCAAATAGACGGAAAAGGGTGTGAGCAGCGTTTAAGGACGAAATTGCTGACCAATACTCCTCAACAACAAGAGGAATTTATTCATCAACATGAGCTACCACACATCTCTACAAAATTAACACAGGAGCAAATACATAAAATGATGCAAGTCGTTGAGGAAATTCGCCTGAAACGTTATAAAGAAAGACTATAAATGTAAGCGCCTTCTAAGCTATAATAGCTGAGGAGGTGTTTTATTATGAACGTGATCTTTGTAGATTCGGTTTTAGGTACAGAGCTTTTGCAAATGGTGTCACATGATGTGGCAGGCATATTGGCTGCGGCACAAGGAGAAAGTGTGACGTTTCCAGTTGGCCATTTTAAGTATGAATTTCATAACTTAGACTTTTATGAGGAAGATGGAGAAATACGACAAGAATTAGTTATTTACGTAAAGCAATTATAATTATCGTATAATATTCTGAGAACGGTAAAAAATAAATACAGGTGCAAATAGAGCAATTTGCTTGTTTTTATTTAATCCTGTAACTATAATAGTTACAACAGGTGGTGATACATATGGTGAACAGTCGATATTCGGTAGCGATCCATATACTTTCGCTCATTGCAACAACATCTGATAATAGCCAGCTGACGTCTGATTTCATCGCAGGTAGTGTAAATACAAATCCAGTTGTCGTGCGACGAATGATTGGGGTGCTTAAAAAAGCAGGCTTGCTTTCGTCACAACCAGGAATTGCAGGCTATGATCTATTAGTGGAGCCAAAAGATTTAACGCTATTAGCCATTTACCATGCGATTGATGGACCAGAGCAGCTTTTTGCGATTCATGATGAGCCAAATCCAGCATGTGCGGTTGGTCGAAAAATCCAACGGACATTGGAGGGTGTTTATACATCTGTTTGGCATGCAATGGAAGAACAACTACAAGCACAAACTTTACAGGATGTGCTAGATCAACTTCGTTAAAATCAACGAAGTCGGTCTTTTGTATCTAACCTGTAACTTAAATAGTTACAAATGAAAAATAGGAGGAATTATAAGTATGAAAATAGCAGTAATTGGTGCAACAGGGAAAGCAGGACAAAAAATTGTAGAGGAGGCACTACAACGTGGTCATGATGTCACTGCGATTGTTCGTTCAGCTTCGAAAATAACAACAAATATGCCAGTAATTGAAAAGGATGTATTTGAATTAGCTCAAGAAGATGTGAAAGGCTTTGACGTAGTCGTAAATGCATTTGGGGCTCCTTTTGGTCAGGAGGAATTACATGTGAAAACTGGCCGTCATTTAATTGATATTTTCACTGGTATTCATACAAAATTATTTGTTGTCGGTGGTGCGGGTAGTCTTTTTGTAGACCCAGAAAAAACTGTTCGAGTAATGGATACACCAGATTTTCCAGAAATGTTTTATGCGACAGCTAAAAACCAAGGTGAAAATCTACGTGACTTACAACAATCAACTATTACTTGGACATTTTTAAGCCCATCTGCTTTCTTTGATCCAGAAGGTCCACGTACAGGTAGCTATACAACTGGAGAAGATCATTTATTAGTAAATGCTGCTGGTGAAAGTTATGTTAGCTATGCAGATTATGCCGTTGCGGTATTAGATGAAATTGAAAATCCGAAGCATGTTAACAGCCGTTTTACAGTTTCTTCTAATCAATAAGAATTAACTGAAGTAATAACTTTTTATTTAATGAGAAATGTAAAGCAGATGTAGTATTTCTTAAAACTTTATTAACAGCTACAAATGAAACATGTATTTTAATTAAGCGTGTTTGGGCGCAATTTTCAAGCGAGTTGACTAGTTTGGTTCAACTCGCTTGAGATCTTTACTTAGTCTGTTCGAATGATGTCTACAACGTACTGTTCAATTGCTTAATCTCTTCATCAAATCTTCTTTTATAAGCTGTATTTACTGGTCATTAATGTTAATAGTAGCGCTTAGTTTGTGAAATTTTCATTTTCCAGACAAATGACTGTTTACATTACTGCATTAATTAGCTACTATCAAGTGTGAGTATTACATAAAAGGAGACGACAATTATGTCCACACAACGTATAGAAAAAGACTTTTTAGGTGAACGTGCATTACCAAGCAATGCTTATTACGGGATTCAAACGCTTCGTGCTACTGAAAATTTCCCGATTACAGGATATACAATTCACCCTGCTCTTATTAAAGGAATGGGTATTGTAAAAAAAGCAGCTGCTTTGAGTAATATGGAAGTACACCTACTTTCAACAGAAATCGGAGATGCAATTGTCGAGGCTGCACAAGAAGTTATTGATGGCGAATGGGATGCTGAATTTATCGTTGACCCAATCCAAGGTGGAGCTGGCACATCTATTAATATGAATGCCAACGAGGTTATTGCTAACCGTGCCTTAGAGATTTTGGGCAAAGAAAAAGGGGACTATAAATCAATTAGCCCAAACAGCCATGTTAATATGTCACAATCAACAAACGATGCTTTCCCAACAGCTATTCATATTGCTGTGTTGAATTTGATAGATGAACTACTTCTTACAATGGAAAACATGCAAGCAGTGTTCCACCAAAAAGCGGAGCAATTCGCGCATGTTATTAAAATGGGTCGTACGCATTTACAAGACGCTGTACCGATTCGATTAGGACAAGAATTTGAAGCATATTGCCGTGTTATCACTCGTGATATTGCGCGTATTCGTCAAACTCGCCCAAATTTATATGATGTAAATATGGGAGCAACAGCTGTTGGTACAGGATTAAATGCATTCCCTGACTATATTCAATCAGTTGATGTACATCTTGCTGAAATTTCAGGATTGCCGCTTAAAGGCGCTACACACCTTGTGGATGCAACACAAAATACAGATGCTTATACAGAAGTATCAGGCGCATTAAAAATCTGTATGATTAATATATCGAAAATCGCGAATGACCTTCGTTTAATGGCATCTGGTCCACGTGCGGGGCTAGGGGAAATCATTTTACCAGCTCGTCAACCTGGATCTTCTATTATGCCAGGGAAAGTAAATCCTGTTATGCCAGAGGTTCTTAACCAAGTGGCATTCCAAGTAATTGGTAATGACCATACAATTTCTTTAGCATCTGAAGCAGGACAATTAGAATTAAACGTTATGGAGCCTGTGCTTGTCTTTAACTTAATTCAATCTATTAGCATTATGAATAATGTGTTCCGAGCATTTACACAAAATTGCTTGAAGGATATTGAAGCAAACGAAGACCGCATGAAAGAATATGTAGAAAAAAGCGTTGGTGTGTTAACAGCAGTAAATCCGCATATTGGCTATGAGGTAGCTGCACGAATTGCGCGTGAAGCAATTTTATCTGGTCGTTCAATTCGTGAACTTTGCATTGAAGAAGGCGTACTAACGAAAGAACAATTAGATTTAATTCTGGATCCATATGAGATGACACATCCTGGTATTGCCGGATCAAGTATGATGAAATTAAAATAATTTATTATGAAAGCACTTTGTCTAAAGCAAAGTGCTTTTATGTTTTAAAAAACTAATATTTGAAGGAGTCATACTTTTAGATCATACGTTGAGTAACTACTGTTTTTAGATGCTGCGAAAGAACTTTCTCTTTTCTATATCATTATCTTACAAAAGTTGGTCTTTTTTCTATGAATTTCAGGAGAATTAAACTATAATAACTACGTTGGAATAATATTATAGTTGGAGGAATTTAGTATGACTTTACGGAAAAAAAGTATAATTTGCTTTTCTACTTTAAATGTTCTTATGGGTGTTATTTTAATTATAGACCTAGCAAATGTAACTTCATTAAAATGGCTATCCACTTTATTAACAGTAATAGGAATTACTATGACATTATCGTGTATTTTCTATGTGAAATTTAAAATTATTAAGCCTATTAATCAATTAGCTGAATCCGCTCAAGCAATTGCTGATGGAAATTTAAGTACTGCTCCGATTGAAATTAATTCCAATGATGAGGTATCAGACTTAGCTAAAGCGTTTTTAAAGATGAAGGAACAATTACATACAATGACACAAAAAATTGCAAGTAGTTCTACAGATTTATCAGCGAGCATAGAGGAGCTATCAGCAAGTACAAATGAAATTACAGATGCAGTTAACGAAGTTGATTCACAAATGGAGAATACGACTGAGGGTCTTAAGAAAGCAGCACAATCTGCAAATGAAAGTGCGATTGCTATGCAAGAAACTGCAGATGGCATTGAACGTATTACTGTGGCAACGCAAGATGTATTCGATCATGCAAAAGAAGCAAATGACATTGCAGGCAATGGTGCGGAAATTTTACACGTAGCTAAAAATCAAATGGAGTTTATCTCAACTTCTACTGAAAAAACAAGTGAATTAATGCAGCAATTATCAAGCAAAATGACTGATATCAAGTCAATGACAGACATGATTACGGCTATTACTGATCAAACGAATTTACTAGCATTAAATGCAGCAATTGAAGCAGCGCGTGCTGGCGAGCATGGTAAAGGCTTTGCAGTAGTAGCAGAGGAAGTTCGAAAATTGGCAGAGCAATCTAAGCATTCGGCTATTCAAATTGTCGAGCTTGTAGTTGGAATAGAAAGCGATACAAAACAAGTAGCTACCTCTGTTGAAAAGGACTTGAAAAATGTTCAACAGGGCGTCTATGTCATTGATGAGGCTACAAAGTCATTCGGTACGATTTCTCAGCATGTTAGCAAAATGACGAACCAACTAGAGGATATTTCCGCAACAGCAGAAGAGCTTTCAAGTAGCGCGAATGAGGTTACAAATTTAGTATCGACAATTGCAAACGGAATGGATAGTTTGTCTAATTATACAGGGGTCATTCTGCAGTCTGTTGATGAGCAAAGTGCCTCCATGCAAGCCGTCAACATGGTGGTGTCGCAAGACTTATGTGTACAAGCTGAAAATTTACAAAAGCTTACACAGAGATTTAGTGGACAATAATTGAAAGAACTATATACCCATAAAAATAAAGGCTATTTTGCAGGAATAAATTTTCTGCGAAATAGCCTTTTTTTATCAGGTGCATTGATTAGCGTAGAGCCGAAAATTAAATATTAAATAAGCCGAAAAAATCTGTTGTTATCGTTAAAAGTACTATGCTAATCATAAACATCATTTCTATGAAAGTACAATATAAAAACGTTATTAAACTATGCTATTCAACTCCCATGAAAGAACTTAAACATCTTTCATTTTCTGTGGTGAAGAGATTATTTTCGAGCTTCATGGATGGCTAACGGGGCAGTTTAATTGAAGAAGGACATTTATATTATTTCTAGAATAAAAAGATAAATAACTTGGATTAAGGAAGCGGTGAGATTAATAGCACAGAAAAACAATTTATTTATAGATAATAAAACTGAAAGAAGCATAACCAACAGACTACGGAGTGCGGGTTGTGTCTTCGCTGAAGAAGAAACACAGTTACTTATCTCTGAGGCTAGAAGTATTGAGGATTTAATGAAAATGGTAGAAAAACGAGTAAGTGGTCTACCGCTTGAATACGCGCTTGGGTTTACGAAGTTTTGTGGGCTACGAATAGAAGTAGAACGGGGAGTTTTTATACCACGTCGACGTACGGAGTTTCTAGTTCAGCAAGCAAAGGTTTTAACCCGCCCATATGGTATTGTTTTGGATTTATGTTGCGGGTCTGGTGCTATTGGTGCTGCAATTGCAACCGACCTTAAAAAAATTATATTACACTCCGTTGATATTGACCCAATTGCTGTACGATGTACTTCTCGTAACATAACTAAGATTGGTGGTCACGTTTATCAAGGTGACTTATATGATGCATTATCCGATTCATTGCTAGGTCGAGTGAACATCATAGTGGCTAACGCACCTTACGTTCCTACTGATTCAATAAAACTACTTCCCCAAGAAGCACGTTTATATGAACCAAAAGTGGCGCTTGATGGAGGGACGGATGGATTAGACCTTCAGCGAAAGGTAGTAGAAAAGGCTTCTCATTGGCTTGTTTCTGGAGGACATCTATTGATAGAGACGAGTGAAATTCAGGCTACTCAAACTTCGGAAATTTTTGCCGATGCTGGGCTAATTACCAAAATAGCTAGAGATGATAAATTAGATGCAACAGTTGTTATTGGAAAAAATCCTTAAACTACCGATGACACGTAAATTTAAAATTAATCCCAAATCCTTATAAGACAGATGCCAGATGATAACAACAGCGGTACGAGTTGGTTCATGTTCGTTAAGTAAAAGAAAGGAAATTATTTTTTGCCTTACAGTTTGTCCAACTGATAACCTTGAATTAACAAACAAGGAGGTCATTATATTATGACAAATCAAACAGAATACAATAAACATACTCTATATTAAAAGACATCGTATTAGCGTTAAATGATGAGTCGTTCATGGATGCGTTAGTAGAAGAATGGGAGAATGTTGTAACTGACCAACTAGAATCAGATATCGAGTCATACTTTGATGATTCTAAGTCAGAATAATACCCTCAGATTAACCTTAGACGAATCGAAAAACTGAAAATAATACAAATATAGGAAATTACTTGCATTAAACTAGACACCATATTACAATTATAGGCAACAACTTGAAAAGAATAGGTACTCTACTATTTTTGAATCTTTAAAACGGCTATAAAACAACTGAATAGCGTGGAGTAATAGGTGTAAATTGCGTGCAATTTACTGAAAAGGGAAGTCGGTGCAAATCCGACACTGTCCCGCAACTGTAAATGTGAGCGACTTTTCATATACCACTGTTTAACGACGGGAAGGGGAAAGGTAGCGATGATCATGAGTCAGGATACCTGCCTATTATGAGTACACACCATAACCCTACGAGGAATAGGAGGTGGCATGTTGACAAAACAGAATGCTCTGTTCGTCACTGTACGTCAAACGCCCAAAATAAGAGGAGGTATTAGCTATCGTGCTAATTCTTTCATATTTGGGCATTGTTTGACGTTATATGATGAACGAAAAAGATAGAATGAAGGATTTCCTCGCTTTAATAGGAAATCCTTTTTTTTACTGATGACTTCCGTTTTGAAAATATGTACGAAAAGAGGATGCACGTATGACGAATATTCATGTATGTACAGCACAGGAATCGCAATATGTAGATATGAAAATTTGTAAGCTGCCACGCATTGAAGCTACTAAGAAAGCTACAACAAGAATGGCTGTAGAATCACTTGTCGACCAATTAATAGCTAGCAAACTAATTAGTAATGAACGATTGTTTGAGCAAATTTTATATAACAAAGATATTATTTGGATTCAAAATGAAAATTTTAATGGGCACCTTTTTGCAAAGGCGGATACTACAGATCAACTTAAAACAAAAACAAATAGTTTTATGATGTATATGCCGACAAATCCAATTATCTATGAGGTGAACGGTGAGCATCATCATTTAATTACACGCATTGATTCGACTCGTGCAAAGCCAAATTTAGAGCGACTAGCCCAAGCTCCTAAGCCAATATTAAGTGCTGCTCGAGTCAATGATTTATTATGCTCAATAGTGATGCGCTTTTATGAAACATATTTAGAGGATTTATCACAGGTAGCTCCTAAAAACAAACAACTGATTAATTTTGTAGAGCGCGAGTATCATCAATTTTTAGAAGCTGTGAAGGAACTAAATGAATATCATTTAAACTGGCACCCACGTGGTAACGGTCATGAACTATTACTGGAATTAATTAATAATTTACAACTTTTGAAAAGTCGACCTGGCAAGGTTTTAATTGATTTCTCTAATCCCCATAGCTACGTTGTTGTGGACCCTTCATATCACATTTTCAAACAGGCACAGAAAACAGTGCAAGCTTTGTAAATTAATTTCGTGCTGGGTGAAGGGAATATCAGCGAATGGGGGTGGAATATTCGCGAGGCAGAGTAACTACTCGAGCGGAGCCAGAATACTCACGGAAGTAGGGAAATCCTCGCGAGGAGCCAGAGAATCCCAACGAAACATAAAAAACAGGACATTGATAGATAATCATGTCCTGTTTTTATGATTTCAGTCAATACAATGCATCGTCGCCTCTGCCTCATGCCATGGAACGGAGTAACCTTTGCCTTTTGCGCAAAAAATACTAGAAGATGTATATTCGGGATCGGCGTTTTTATCGTAGCCAATTTGTGCAATGATATCTTCTGTATTGTGACACACATCATAACCATCAAATTGGAGAGAAAGTACGCCCTTACCATTAGTGTAGGAGGCAAAGATTGTACTGTAGCTCATAAATGTTGCGACAGGAGCGCGGCCAGTTAAAATCGCATCATGTTCAGTTAAGATTGGCGCGTCAAATGTACCAGCAGCTTGTTGAATATCGGTCATCATCCGGCCAATAAAATCACTTGGAGCTTTAAGTTTAAAACGGTAATACGGCTCTAGTAATACATTTTCTGCTTGCTCCAGCCCTTGCCGTAATGCTCGGAATGTTGCTTCTCGGAAATCGCCACCATCTGTATGTTTAATATGTGCGCGTCCTGTCAAGAGAGTGAAGCGAATATCTGTCACAGGGAAGCCAGTTAACAACCCATGATGATCGCGCTCGAATAGATGTTTTTCAATGAGTCGTTGATGCCCAACCGATAAATCATCTGCATGACAAGCATTGACAAATGTATGACCAGTACCGCGTGTATTTGGCTCCATCAATAAATGTACTTCTGCATAATGCTTTAAAGGTTCAAAATGACCATAGCCTGTCACCGTTGTTGCAATCGTTTCCATATATAAAATCTGTGGTTCGCTAAATGAAATGTCTAGCGAGAAGCGTTTGTTCAGCACGTCGATAAGAACCTCGAGTTGGATGACACCCATAATATGTACATGAATTTCTTGAAATTTTTCATGCCATAGCACACGTAATGATGGTTCTTCTGCTTCAAGTGTGCGGAAAATTTTTAAAACTTCCTTTATATGCTGATTGCCTTCATATTGTACTTTTGCTTGTAAAGTCGGTACTAACTCATAGGGCTGCGGGTTACCTGAAAAACCAATGATATCGCCGATGTTTGCTTCGCTAATCCCTTTTACTGCGAAAATCTCCCCAGCCTCGACCTCTTGAACTGTTACATAACGGCTGCCATTGTAAAGTCGAATCTCAGTTACTTTTTCTGTTGCATCTTCAAAGGAAAATTCATCACGCACATGTAACGTTCCTTGCAATGCCTTGATAAAAGTTAAGCGTTGATGCCCATCATGACGAATTTTAAACACTTCACCTTGGAACGGAGCTTTGTTATAAAAATGCGTTTTTGTAAGTAGGGGGAGCTGTGCTAAAAATTCCTCTATCCCAATATCTTTTAAAGCAGAGCCAGTAAAACATAAAAAGGCTTTTTCCTGTTTAATCATCGTATGTAAACGAGTAAGGCAGCTAGAGCAATCCAATGTTTCATTTAGAAAATCGTCGAGAAGCTTTTCGTCACGTTCAGCAAGCCACTCCATCATGCGATTTGAAACATAGTCTGAACGGAGCGGTTCATCTACGAATAATACATCCTCAGAACAGTCCTTTTGAAGCTGTACCATAACGGCTTGAACATCTGCGCCTTCACGATCAATTTTGTTAATAAAGAAGAAAGTTGGGACGTGGTATTGGCGTAAAAGTTGCCACACTGTTTCCGTATGACCTTGTAGTCCTTCAACCGCACTTACAATAATGATGGCAAAATCCATAACCCGAATGGCACGTTCCATCTCTGGTGAGAAATCTACGTGTCCGGGTGTATCGATTAACGTATATGTATCATTCTCAATCGTCATGCGACCTTGCTCCGCAAAAATCGTAATGCCTCGCTGACGCTCCAACTCATGATTATCTAGAAATGTGTCCTGGTGATCCACTCGTCCACGGGCTTGAATACTGTTTGTATGAAATAGTAACTGCTCAGAAAATGTTGTTTTTCCTGCGTCCACGTGAGCGAGTACCCCGATTGTTACATGCATAAAAAATCCTCGTTTCTATTCATTCTTTTATCAAGATTCTAACATATACGACTATGCCTATCAAAAAGAGGGGTTTCCCAATGAGAGAAAAGCACAAGCCGAGACTTTGTTCGTAAAAAAGGGATATGGAAGGTATTTTAAAGAAAATTATTAGTCTCGATAAAGAACATTCTCGCCCGAATGAACCCTCTTATAAATTTTACGCAGAAAAAAATTGCTGATAAAAGACCTAATCTAGATCATTATGGGAGTAATTTCCGTTAGGACTGGGTGCTCTTTCTTAAGGACGTACGCTTGGCTCTCAGTGGTGCAAGAAGCGGAGATAAGCTTATGCATTGTCATTAAAGGTAGGAGTTCCGTCAATTATCATTGATTAAATATCAAGTGATAGATAAAAAATCTTTAATCTCGTTCCGCATACTTGCCGTCATTTTGAGGGGAATTTTCTAAATATGAAAAATATGCTTGAATGACTTTACCATTTTCAACTTTATATACATAAAGTACTGTTGGTTCGTCAGCAAATTTAACTTTTATTTGGTATCCAAATGCCGTTGTTAATAATTCTTCTTTATCAAAACTAGTTTCCCAAGATGCATTTGGGTATTTCTTTTCTAAATGTTCTTCAACCATTTGAGTATATTTATCATATGTTGCGTTCTGTATATGTGGACGAGCAGTTAGGAATACTGCATAGCTTAAAAGGATTATAACTATAAAGCTATACAAAATTTTTTTACCTCTTTTTCTAAAAAAGAATGAAATCACAAAAAAGAAATAAATAGATCCAATTACAAAAAATAACTCTATTGCTTTTATAGCCATAAAAACACCTCCTGATTGAATAATTTTTCCATTTTTATTTTAGCACATGTAATATACAATCACCCTAAAAGTTGAGGTTAATAAAAGTTCTCATTGGATGAATTTGACTTACTACTTATCAAAGGTTCTAAAGTTTCGCAACCTTAAGATACATCGCGGTTACTCATTGTTATTCTCGCCACTGTTAAACCCTCTCTCTGATAAAAAATAATTTCTTCTTAAAAGGAGGAATAATACTTAGAGTGTCGAAATATTGTACTATGTAATGAAACTTCAACACAAAGGGGATTTTTAAAATATGACTTTGAAACAAGGGATTCAACCAGAAGATTTATATCAATTAAAATCAGTGGCAGATCCACAAGTATCACCTGACGGAACAGAAGTAGTGTATATAGAAACGCATATTGATGAGAAGAAAAAGGACTACGTATCTAATTTATTTTACATAGACTTGAATGAAAAAAAGCCTCAACAATGGACATTTGGTGAAGATAAAACGAGTTCGCCTGTATGGTCACCAGATGGCAGTAAAATTGCATTTGTATCAACGAGAAAGGGTAAGCCACAAATTTTTGTGCTTTCTAAAGCAGGTGGAGAAGCGAAACAAGTTACTCATTGTAAAAACGGTGCGACATCACCTGTTTGGTCTCCGTGTGGTAAGAATATTGCATTTTCAGTAAAGCTAGGTGAAAATGAAAGCATTTATGATAAGGCTGAAAATGATAAGAAAGATGATAAAGAACTTAAACCACTTGAAATAGAAAAAATGAAATATAAATCAGATGCAGCTGGGTTTATTGATATGGAGCAATTTTCTCAAATTGCCATCGTCAATCTTGAATCTGGAGAATTAGAGTTAGTTACGGAAGGAAAACATAATTTACAACTTTGTGCATGGTCTCCAAACGGGAAATATCTTTCTTACATTGCTGACTTAGCAGAGGATTTAGATTTTTCATTCGTGGTTGATATTTACTTATTGGACTTAGAAACAAAACATGGTCGCAAGCTTACGGAAGGAACGGGGGTGTTTTACCAAACTTCATGGTCCCCGAATAGCCGCTACGTAACTTATGTTGGAAGTGAACGAGAATTTGAAAATGCAACACAAGCAAAGTTATGGATTTATGATTTGGAAAATAACAATACGACATGTGTAACGAGTGAATTTGATGCGCCGGTCGGTGATTTTGTTGTCGGTGATTTCCTTCAAGGTGTCGTTACTCCGCGTGTACAATGGCTGGAGGATAATAAAAGCTTTTACTTCCAAGTGACTGATCACGGAAATACAGCGATTTATTTTGGTAATCTTTCTGGAGAATTATATCCGGCGATTCATGATGATCAATACGTATATGGTTTTTCGCTTGATCAAAAAAATGATAAAGCGGTAATCGCAATTAGCACTACTACAAATCCTGGCGATCTATTTTACGTAAATTTAAATACTGGTGAACAAGAACAGCTTACGAAAGTTAATGAAGAATTTTTAAAGACGAAAGAATTGTCTGTTCCTGAAGCAGTTGAATATGAAGGGGCAGATGGCTGGAAAGTAAGCGGCTGGATAATGAAGCCTATTGGCTTTAAAGAAGGGGAGAAATATCCACTTATTCTTGAAATCCATGGTGGACCTCACGCTATGTATGCCAACTCATATTTTAACGAATTCCAAATCCTTGCTGCACAAGGTTATGCGGTCCTCTATACGAATCCTCGTGGAAGCCATGGATATGGTCAAAAATTTGTTGATGCGGTTCGTGGTGATTATGGAGGCAATGATTACAATGATCTCATGGCTGCTGTGGATTTTGCATTGGAGCATTATGATTTCATTGATAAAGACCGTCTAGGAGTTACAGGTGGGAGCTATGGGGGCTTCATGACAAACTGGATTGTCGGACATACAAATCGTTTTAAAGCTGCTGTTACGCAACGTTGTATTTCTAACTGGATTAGCTTTTACGGCGTAAGTGATATCGGCTATTACTTCAATGACTGGCAAATCCAAGCGGGACTAGACGATATAGAGAAGCTTTGGAATCATTCGCCACTTAAATATGTTGACAATGTGGAGACGCCACTGTTAATTTTACACAGCGAAAAAGACTATCGCTGTCCGATTGAACAGGCAGAGCAATTATTTATCGCCTTGAAACACCGTAAAAAGGAAACTAAATTTGTGCGCTTCCCAGAATCCAATCACGAACTTTCTAGAAGTGGAAAACCAGCGTTAAGAATCAATAGATTAGAATATATTAAGGATTGGTTTGTGAAATATCTATAAATGAAATATTGGTGGCTTAAGAAGTGAAAATACTTCTTAGGCCACTTTTATTTTATAGTTACATTGAGAGGGAGAATGCTTTGTAGTAATCAAGTGTAAAGTGATAATAAAGTTATATAATTTTGCTATAGTAGTCGAATAAGAGTTACACAACTTTCTTGTCACTTAACAATTAAGAAGAACTACAAGGTCGAAAACACTTTGAGAAACTAGACTATTCATTAATTATTCCATAATGTACCAAATCTTCATATTTACCGTCTTTGATGATATGATCCTTTAAAATTCCTTCTTGTTTCATGCCAATTTTGTCCATAACTTTTCCTGAAGCAAGGTTCGTAGAAAAATATCGGGCAAACACTTTATGCAGTTTCTTTTCTTCAAAAGCAAATTGAACAATCGACTGCGCTGCTTCCGAAGCATAGCCTTTTCCCCAATACTCCTCGCCAATCCAATAGGCTATTTCACCTTGATTAAAGCGTTTATTGTTCGATAAGGCAATGGCTCCATATAATTCGCCAGTTTCCTTATCTGTAACTGCAAACTCGTACGAAATATCCTGCGTAAAATTATCGTAATGACGTTCCATCCATGTTAATGCATCATTTAAACTATATGGATAAGGTAGGTACATGGTACTTTTATAAATATTATAGTTGTTGCAAAGCTTTGTAACCGTTTCTGCATCGGCTGTTTGAAATAATCTAAGAACAAGTCTTTCTGTAGAAATCATTAACTTTTCATGAACATATCCCATTCTATCATCTCCATTTATCAATATTTTGTAAAATGACACTCACTATAGCGTGAGGGTGCTTTCCTGAGGCGAGGTGAGCCGCTATGCGCCAATCAACTCATTTACATGGCATACAAATTAAAATATCATCCTAAATTTTAGGAATTAGATGATTCTATTGTATTGTAGACGGAAAATTCTGACAAGGGTGGTCATTATATTCTCTCCCAAATAAAAAACAGAATCACCAGAAAGTGATTCTGTCTAGGTTCATTTAGTTAAGTTTTTTAATAAATACAACCTTTAAGTAATTGAATTCTGGATATTCACGTGGAGCACGGAAATCCTTTGGTAAGCCAAATTCTTCAACAATTTTATAGGCTGTTTTAGTTTCTTTAAATGCATGGTCAATAAAGCTCTTGAACTTTTTCATCCCAAAGCTCGCATTGTTCGTTGAAGCAATGATGATACCGTTTTTCTCTGTAATGGCGATTGTATCTACGAGTAATTTAGGATAGTCTTTCGCAGTTGAGAACGTTCTTTCCTTCGTACGTGCAAAGCTAGGTGGATCTAAAACGACAAGGTCAAATTTTAAATTATGGCGCTGAGCATATTTAAAATAGTTGAAGACATCCATGACTTTAATATCCTGTGATTCGTAGTCGATGTTATTGACGCTAAATTGCTCAATTGTTTTAGCTAAACTACGCTTTGCAACATCTACACTAGTTGTTTTTATTGCTCCTCCAAGTGCCGCTGCGACAGAAAATGCTCCCGTATAGGAGAACGTATTTAGCATATTTTTACCGTCCGAATAACGATCACGAATGGCAAGTCTCACTTCTCGTTGATCAAGGAAAATACCTGTCATTGCTCCATCATTTAAATTGACAGCGTATTTCATACTATTTTCCGATACGATAATCGGAAATTCGCCAGGTGTTCCCATGACGAAATCGTCCTGTTCCATATACTGTCCTTTAGTATCGAAACGTTTTTTCTCATAAATGGCTTTGTAATCTACTGTCTCTGCTAGTGCTTCATATACCATTTCTTTAAATGAGTAAATGCCTGCGCTATACCAGCTTATCATATAGTAAGAATCGAATAAGTCGATTGTCATACCGCCTATGCCATCACCTTCGCCATTAAAGATTCGAAAGGCTGTTGTGTGAGAATCGTTGAAAAATGCTTCTCGATTTTGAATGGCCTTTTTAAATTTTTTCATAAAAAAGGCTTTGTCTATTTTTTCGTTCGCATCGTTTGTTAGCACCCAACCGATACCTTTGTTTTGTAAGCCATAGTATCCTGTGCCAATAAAACGGTTATGATTATCCGTAAGTCTTAGAAGTGCACCTTCTTCTTTAGGAAGATGGCGTGCATCAACTGCATCTTTTGAGATGAGAGGATAGCCTTTTTTTAATTGATCTGAAAAGGGATTGTTAATTTGTAAAGCAATAGTTTGTGTCATGTTGTCATCCTTTAAAAAACATTTTGCTCTATTATCGCACTATTTTATGCTGATAGACAAACTTATTTCACGAAATTAGCAATTTTTTCAGCTGTTTCAATAGTCGCTTCTTCGAAAAAATTCATTTTACTAAAGTAACTATGGATTAAACCAGTCATATTTACATGCTCAACAGTCACTCCAGCATCCGTAAGCTTTTGTGCGTAAGCAAGACCTTCATCGTAGAGGACGTCTGCCTCTGCAGCTATAATGATCGTTTTCGGTAAAACACTTAAGTCGGCAATTTGAAATGGAGAAATAAGTGGATTCATATAGTTTTCTTTATCTGTGTAATGACCTGCAAACCACTGCATGCCTTGTTTGTCTAAGCCAAAGTGTTCCCCGTAAGCATTGTAAGAAGTCGTTGTAAAATCAACATTGACTACAGGATAAATAAGTGCCTGTGCTTTAATCGCAGGTCCATTTAATGTTGCCGCTAAGTAGGCGACCACTGTTGCTAAGTTTCCGCCTGCGCTATCGCCAGCGATTGTAAGATTTGCTCTATCTCCACCGAAATTTCCGATGTTTTCGTAAACCCATACGAAACTGTCATAAGCATCGTAGAGCGGGGTAGGGAATGGATATTCTGGTGCTAGGCGATAATCAACCGATACAACGATTGCTTGCGCTTTTTCTGCTAATAGCTGACAGCCTGCATCCGTAGAGTCACAATTTCCAAATACCCAACCGCCTCCATGATAATAAACAATGACAGGAAGTTTTTTATTTAAAACAGGTCTATAAATACGAACATTAATTTGTGCTCCATCTCGAACTGTTATTTTTCTATTGTCAATTGCCTCAAGCTGTGGGCTATTTGGTGACGTCCATTTTGGCACTATTCGAACGGCTCTCGCTTCTTGTGGAGTTAGATCATAGTACTGAATAGAAGAATCACTTGCTTTAATATAACGGATCGCTTCATCTCTTAATTTTGTCATCTTCATCAATCCTTTTAATTACGTTTGTTAATTGTATTATAAACTATTCTTATAAAATTACTAGGATTTAGAATTGTAAAAGAAAATAATTTAATTTCTATGCAGAAATAATCTGATTGTAAAGTAAAATTATGTTTATAATATAATGAACGATAGTATTTGGAGGGACAATATGATTTCTTTAATTGTGGCACATGATAATAATTATGTGATTGGCTATGAAAATGGCATGCCGTGGCATTTGCCTGGGGATTTAAAATATTTTAAGGAGAAAACGATGGGGAAGCCAATGATTATGGGGCGTAAAACATTCGAATCCATCGGTAGACCGCTTCCTGGTCGACGTAATATTGTGATTACTCGCGACGATAGTTACCATGCGGATGGGATTGAAGTAGTGACAAGCTTAGAGGGTGCCCTCGCCCTTGCTGGGGATGTCCCAGAAATTATGATTATTGGTGGCGAGCAAATTTTCCGCTTATCCATGGATATCGCAGATCGCTTGTACATTACAAAAATCAATCATTCGTTTAATGGGGATACATACTTCCCGAATTATGAGCAGGATTTTGTACAAGTTTCCTCAGTGGAGCCAGAAACAGCACCAGAGGGTTATACATTCCAATATCAAATTTTTGAGCGTAAGAACTAAAGAAAATAGGTACTACGAAGCACGGTTATGATGACCGTGCTTTTTTCGTGACTAAATAAAGGTTTTTGGAAATATTTGTAGAATAAAATAATTATTAGGATCATCCGCATAACGTGGGGTTGATTTACGTTCCGACTGGCGCTTTAAATTCGATAAACCTATCGTAGTAACCGAAAGAACCGTCGAAGTGACGGAAAGATTCATCGAAACGACAGAAAGACCCATCGTAACAAACGATGAGCTGCTTCGCTTATGTATCAGATCGCAGGTAAAAGGATATTTAAGACATTATAATTCTATCTATCAATACATATTCCTACCTACATATTTGCAGGTAGATATGATGCACAATGTCCGGTTGAATTTGGAATTGAAATTGCCGATTTAACGCCAAATGCACAATTAACGATTTTCGAACAGTCTAATCATAATCCGTTTATTGAGGAAGAAGAAGCTTTTAAAGAGTTTCTACAATTGACCTTATAATTGGGGCGGTTAATTAATTCTGATATTAGATGTAAACAAAAGGGGAGTATCTGTGAAAAAAATAACATTATCAAATGGAGACACGGTAGAAGTTGAATGTTTGAGCTGTGCAATAACGAGTGGACTTATTGAACCGGATGGTGGTGTAGTCATTGAAACTGACTATTTTCATGCTCATCAAGATGTTGCTTATCCGATAAAGGGATTAATCATTTTGGCTTCTAAGCGTCATATTACATGTTTTGATGAGCTAGACGATGAGGAAAAAATGGATTATATAAACCTTGTATCAAAAATTAGAAAGGCTCAAAGGGATGTTCTAGGGATAGAATTTGTTTATTATTTTTACAATGAAGATACGACACATCATTTTCATACATGGATGGTGCCTCGCTATGAATGGATGTATGAATTTGGACGTTCCGTAGAATCGGTTAGACCTGTTTTACTTCATGCGAAGAATAAAATGAATAATGAAGAAAATAGTCAGGAAGTGCGGCGTGCAATAAAGGCTTTAACGAGGCAATTACGGACCCAATAACAAAAAATCGCTCCTTTGTATAAGAGAGCGATTTTTATTGTCACTATTTATAAGTAAAAATAAACACAAGCATACATCGAGCCACAGCCAGCTAACACAAATAGATGCCATATCGTATGGTTGTATGGAAGTGAACGCCAGGCGTAAAAAATAGCACCAATCGTATAGAAAAGCCCACCTGCTAACAGTAAAGCAAAACCATTAAAACCTAAGAAAAGATAGATAGGCTTTATCGCAAAAATAATGAGCCAGCCCATAGCGATGTAAAAAATTAAAGAAAGCTTTTCAAATCGATTAATAAAAAAGCATTTAAAAATAATGCCTAATATGGCAAGTGACCAAATAATACATAATAAAGTAATACCTAGCGTGCCACCAATTGAAATTAAAAGGAAAGGTGTATATGTTCCTGCAATTAAAATATAAATAGAAGAATGGTCAAGAATGGCAAAAAAATGTTTGTATTTTTCTGGCATACTATGTAGCAGTGTGGACATTAAAAATAAAACGATCACAGAGACACCAAAAATAGTAAACGTTGTAATTTGGAGTGCACTACCGGTTTGTACAGCTGCTAAAATAAGAACAACTAGTGCTGGAATACTTGCGATAAATCCAATGCCATGTGTAATGGCATTCCACAATTCTTCCTTCCATGTTTTATAGTCAAAAGAATCAATCATATCGAACACTCCTTTCGTGTATACATTTACTATACCCCAATAATTTTCATCCTGGTATTTACATTTGTCATGTTTTCGACATAAAAAGTGTCATATAAATGCCTCTATGCTAGAGGGTCTTTGTTAGACAAGGATTCAACAAAGCGCTATAGTATCCAAGGTAGCGGTTTCAAAATGGACTGAAATGAATGAAACCTAATGACAAATGTCATGTTTACATAATGATTCATTAGTCTATATAATAAATTTTAATGAAGTAAAAGGATGTGTCGAAGTGGGACGAATTCATATAGTAACGGACTCAACTTGTGATTTAACAAAAGAAGAAGTAGCGCAGCACGGTATACATATTGTGCCTTTAACGATTCAAATTGATGATAAAACTTATATAGATGGTATTGATTTAGAGCCACAACCTTTTTTAAGTTTAATGAAGAATGCTAAAAATTTACCGAAAAGCTCTCAGCCTGCACCGGGAAAATTTAAAGAATTATACGATGAGCTAGGTAAAGATGGAGATCAAATTATTTCCATTCATATGACAGGTAGTATGAGCGGAACAGTGGAATCAGCTCGTCAGGCAGCTCAAATGTCAGACTCTAATGTAACTGTAATCGATTCACGTTTTATTGCCATCGGTTTAGCTATTCAAATACGTGAGGCCATTAAATTGCGTGATGCAGGTGCTACTGTCGAAGAAATTGTTGAGCGTTTAGAGAAAGTGCGCGAAAATACGTATTTATATGTTATTGTCGACACACTTGAAAATTTAATTAAAGGCGGACGAATTGGGAAAGGTACTGGCTTTATCGGTTCCTTGCTGAACATAAAAGTCATTGCAAACTTAGAAGGTGGCGCATACAATCCCGTATCAAAAGTACGTAGCCATAAACAAGTTGTGAACTACTTATTTAAGCAATTCCAAGCTGATACTGCTGGAAAAACAGTCAAGTCAGTAGGGATTTGTCACGCTGAGGGTCTAGCAACGATGGGTGGACCTTTAAAAGAATTAATCGAGGGATCAGGTTTTAATGAAGTAGAAATTGCCTTTACTTCACCAATCATTTCAACACATACTGGCCCAGGTGCTATCGGTTTTATTTATTTTGCAGAATAATATAAGAGAGCTACTACATAAATAATTGTAGTGGCTTTTTATTGTTGAAAAGTGCCATGCCTATTTTATATGAAAAACCGTTGTAAACATACATTTTTACTCAATACCTAGGTATAGTCACTTTTCATTGCAGCATGAACTATTCTATAATAGAAGTAAGCAAATGATGGAAGGTGGTCAAATGAGCATTTGGCGAATGATAGTTTTGTCATGTTTGACCGTTTTAGTACTAAGTGGTTGTGCAATATCAATAGATGAACCGAATCCGCAAGCAGAACCAGACGGGGAGCACGCAGGGACGGAACAAGATATGAAACAAGATGAGCAACAAACAGAAAATGAGGAAAAAACCTCAAAAAATGTATTGACGCAAATTTTTGAACATTTTTTTGAGCCATCACCAGAGGATTTACGGAAAATTGATGATAAAAGCGCAAAGCAACTACAGTACCTAGCGCTCGGCGATTCTTTGACGGCCGGTGTTGGTGATGAGTATAGTAAAGACGGTTTTGTTGGAAGACTAGCAGATTCATTGGTTGCTTGGCCCTCGATTTCAGATGTTGAAGTCGATAATCGAGGAAAAAGAGGAAGACGTAGTGATCAGCTACTAAAATTAGTGGAAAAAGGGCATTATGATGAAGAGTTGCAAAAAGCACAGCTCATTTCAATTACTGTGGGTGGAAATGATGTCATGAAGATTGTCAAACACGATCTGTTTAATTTGAAACGAGATGCTTTTGATAAAGAATTGAAGGCATATAAGAAACGCTATAGTAAAATTGTTGAAGGCATACGAGCTAAAAACCCAGAAGTGCCTTTATTACTTATCGGTTTTTATAATCCATTCTCAATCGTGACAAATGAAGCGAATGAATTTGATACGATTATTACGGAGTGGAATAAAGTCATTGAAGACATAGCCAAGAAAGATACGAATGCGTGCTATATCTCAGTGGAGGACTTGTTTGATTCAAATAAAGAGCTCGTTTATCATACCGATTTCTTTCACCCAAATGCAAAAGGCTATGACAAAATGAATGAGCGAATTTTAAAAGCAATGGAGAAATGTAACATGGAACAAAAGATTAACAAGGAAATAGGCTTCGAGGAGTGACGAAATGAATAAATGGAAATTCGCATTTTTTGCCTTAGCAGGCACAGTGCTTTTTGCAATCCTCCTCGTCGTTTTTTTAGTAACTAGACCAATAGACGGAGTAAATTTAGCAGAGAGTTCAAAAGAGGAAAGTGAAGTAAAAGGAAATGTACTCGTTGTCCAAACAACAACGAAGGAATTAGAATCTATATCGAAGAAGTATTTAAAAGATGCTGGGTCACCATTACCGTTGGACTTTACGATTGGTGATGATATTCAATTAAAAAGTACACTTAAGGTGTTCTACACAGAAATCCCCATTTCAATGAACTTCGATCCGATTGTGGATAAGAAAGGGAATATTATTTTAAAACAGACAGGAATGAATGTTGGGCTGTTAAATATTCCACTTGAGACAGCGATGAAAATTATGCGAGACACGGTGGATTTCCCTTCTTGGATTTCAATCGACCCTAGTAAGGCAGAAATTTATATTGACTTATCACGCATTAACATTGCTTCAGGATCGCGTATTAAAGCAAAAGAATTAGACTTACCAAAGGATAAGATTTTACTGGAAATTATTGTTCCTGGTGAATAAGGAGTGAGATAAATGGCAAAGCAATTGGCAACATTTGCAGGTGGTTGTTTTTGGTGTATGGTCAAGCCTTTTGACGAAACACCTGGCATTGAATCAGTAATTTCCGGCTATACGGGTGGACATGTTGTCAATCCAACATATGAACAAGTATGCTCTGAAACGACAGGACATGTTGAAGCGGTTCAAATTACGTTTGACGATGAGCTATATTCTTACGAGCAATTACTATCGACATTTTGGACATTAATTGATCCAACTGACGCTGGAGGACAATTTTATGATCGTGGAGAGTCCTACACGACTGCGATTTTTTACCACAATGATGAGCAGCTTGATTTGGCTGAACGTGCTAAGGCAGAATTACAGGCATCTTTTAAATTCGATAAGCCGATTGCCGTGAAAGTTTTACCGGCAAGTCCGTTTTATCCAGCTGAAGACTATCATCAATATTATTATAAGAAAAATCCAATGCACTACGAGCGCTATGCAGTAGGGTCTGGTCGCAAAGCGTTTCAGGAGACACACTGGGGGCTGAAAAATGAATAAAGAACAACGTTTAAAAGGGTTAACGGACATGCAATATTACGTGACACAGGAAAATGGAACAGAGCCACCGTTCCGTAATGAATTTGATAAGCACTTTGAAGAGGGTATTTATGTAGATATCGTTTCGGGGAAGCCATTATTTAGCTCGCTCGATAAATTCGATTCAGGTTGTGGCTGGCCAGCGTTTGCAAAGCCTATTGGAAAGGAAGAAGTAACGGAGCATTTCGATACGTCTCATGGGATGCGCCGCGTAGAAGTTCGAAGCACAGACGCTGATTCTCATTTAGGCCATGTCTTTCCGGATGGGCCAAGTGAGCTTGGAGGCTTACGCTATTGCATTAACTCCGCAGCCCTCCGCTTTGTACGAAAAGAAGATTTAGAAAAAGACGGCTATGCAGAATATCTTACATTATTTAAATAACAAAAACTCCTAGCAGAATAGATCGTGCTAGGAGTTTTTTTATGGTTATTTAAATTGTATCAAAAGCGACGGATAGAACGTCATCATTGTTTAGAAATATTAACTGATTGATCTTGCAATTCTAAATCCGATATCATCAATAAAGAAATCAGGCATACTCTTACGACGACAGGTAGCTCCACAACCACGTTCTTCCTCAGCCCAACTACCTCCTCGGATTATACGATAATTGCCAAATATCTCTTCATCGTATATGTCCCAGCACCACTCCTAAACATTTCCTATCATGTCGTACAAGCCCCATTCATTAGGCATTTTTTCTCCAACTTTGTGTACACGTTCGTTGGAATTATTTTGATACCAAGCAATTTCGTCAATTTCTCCATACCGATAGCCTTTTGATTTTGCTTTACATGCATACTGCCATTCAGCATCTGTCGGTAATCGAAAACCATTAGAACTATAATTGCAGACAACTAATTTACTTTGCTGATCACAATCATAAAACTCGTCATAGCCAAGAGCATCAGACAATAAATTGCAAAAGTTCACTGCATCTATCCATGAAACATTAACAATTGGTTTTCGATCATTTATTGGTGTTAAAAATTTCTTTCCCATAATAGTTGCATAAAGTTCTTCAGTCACAGTATATTTAGCAAGATAAAATGGCTGTATCTCAACATTCCAACTAACTTCCTTTAAATTTTTCCTTTTACCTGGCATTCCAAATTTATAGTTCGAACTAATCCATTTTTGCTCGTTTCGAAAATCTCGTAGGCGAATTTCTCCTTCAGGAATATACACCATTAATTCATTTAAGTAATGATTCAAATTAGTTAACATTGTCCTCTCCAAATCTTAACCTATTGTTTTAGACTACGATCTCCATTAAAATTTGGTGCTTGATCATGTATCTGCTTCATGAATAAAGAACATCTTTTAGACGATTTTTTAATAGAGATTCTGAGACATTTTAAACTTTAAATTCACTTACAAGATTACGCAGACTATCTGCCTGTTGAGCAAGCTCTGTGGCAGAGGCGTTAATTTCCTGCATGGATGCAGATCCTTGAGTGGCTGCAGCGGCTGAAGTGACTGTGTTGGCAGCTGATTGTTCTGCATAGGCATTCACATGGACAAAATCATTCGCTACAGCATTGCTATAGTCAAGAGTTAATGCAATTTTCTCTACCATGGTCGCGATAATTGTCGTCGTTTCTTGAGTATGCGTTAAAATATTGTCTAAAGATTGGTTTGTTTCATTTGTTACTTCAACGCCACGAATAACGGATGATACACCCTCGTGGTTTTGAGAGATGATGGATGTTACTTCGTCTTGAATGGACGTTACAATGGATGTTACTTCTTTTGCGGCATTTTGAGATTGTACGGCTAGCTTTCGAACTTCATCAGCGACTACCGCAAAGCCCCGCCCGTGCTCACCAGCGCGTGCTGCCTCAATCGCTGCATTTAAGGCGAGTAAATTTGTTTGCTCTGAAATAGCAGTGATCGTGCCGATAATAGATGTTATGTCGGCGGATTTTCGACCGAGTGCTTCGACTATAGAAGTCGTGGAGGCCATCGTTTCTTCTATAGCTTGCATGACTAATGAAGATTGTTGAACGGAGCGACTGCCTTCATCAGCTGCTTGCTGCATAGCTAGGGATGCACGCTGAACAGCATTTGCTTGCTCATTTAAATGGTGTACAGCATGCTCAAGATCACTCATTTTTTGTTGTGCGCTAGACATACTAAAAATCGTATTTTCGCTATCACTTGCAATATCAGCTGTAGCATCAGCAATATTCTGTATGGTACGGGCATTTTCATCGGCTAAAGACATTAGCTCTAAGCTACTGCTTGAAACATGGTCCGCCAGATTACTGACACGTTTAATTAAGAAAGATATCGATTCAATAAGTGTATTAGTTGAAGTGGCAATAATTGAGAACTCGTCATGATTACGAACTTTAACACGTCGTGTCAAGTCGCCACCCGCCTGTGCAATATCGAGAATGGAATGGTTAATGGCCTGTGTATTGTTTCTTAATGATTTAAATAACATATAACCAAAAATAATAATTGCAATAAATCCAAGTATGGAAATGAAGAAGAAAGAAGTAATAGATAGTGTAACTTGCTTGTTAAGCTTATCTAATTTTGCTTTATTAGCATCATCCATAACCGCATTAATGGACCCGATATTTTTGTCAATATAATTCTTCATCGTTTCTCCAGTACCGCCCATCATGAGCTTTCGAGCTTGTTCGAGACCAAGCTCATCACGCATTGTCATGACTTTTAAAGAATATTCAAGGTAATTTTTATAATACTGATCGATCGCCTGTATATGACCTAACTCTAACTCTCTTTCTGTAAACTGCTCTTCTAAGGCTTTCATTTTTTTATCGATAGTATCAATTTTCATTTTATAAGATGTAGCAAAGTTCCCGTCCCCGGTAATTAAATAGGCTTGTTCTAAATTGGTGAGCCTCGCAATTTCATAAGCAAGTTGGTTGACAGTTAATTGTTCCTGAACGTTTTTCTCAGTAAAGTCTTTCATTTGTCTTTGCAGATTCTGAATATTAATATACGATAATAAACCCATTGTGCCATTTATAACAATCAGGAGAGAAAATATGATAAGGACTTTGCCTCGTATTAAATGGTAAAAACGTTGTCGTTTTTCTTTAGTAGGAGGGAGATTACGCCTATCTTCTTCCAAATTTTTTACTTTCTTTTTTGAAAACCTAGTTTTAAAGAGAGACAGGCGTTTCTGTATGGAGATCCTGTATTTATGAGAGTTATTCATCGCCATCACCTTCCTATTTTTGAATAGATGGTTTAAATTTTACCGTATTTTACTAGGTATTTCTATCCCTTTTATCTAAAAATTTTCATTTTTCAGACAAAAACGCATACTATTTTTCTGTGACGAAAGTCCAGATATTGACGAGAGAATAGTACTGTTAGGATGAATAGGAGAAAATGCTTAATAGATATTTTTGTGACGAAGAAGGTATTTTTTGATAAACTAGCGGAAAGCAGAAGAGTAAAGAGGGGATTTCTAGTATGAAAAAGAGCTTTTATTTGTATGTACTAACATTTAGAGGTGGGGATTGGTCAGATCCTAAAGTGCGATTTGCGGAGGAAATGTTCCATGAGCATAATTTTCCGAAGCAGAGTGAGGAATTTGATGAGCTTTCTTCTTATATTGAATCTTACGCCACAGACAACTTAACAACAGGAGTATTTGATGAGTTGTGGGCATTATACGTAGATCATGCGTGATATAAATTTAGACAAAATAAATAATTTCAAGTTGCTAGACGTCTAGCATTGCGAAAATAGGAGAAACACAGTATTATTTATAGTGATAACTGACAGAAAAGAGGGATTGCAGTATGAGTATTCATATTAATGCAAAAAAAGGCGAAATCGCTGACACAATTTTACTTCCAGGAGATCCATTACGTGCAAAGTATATTGCTGAAACGTTTTTAGAAGATGTTACTTGCTATAACGAAGTTCGTAATATGTTTGGTTATACAGGTACGTATAAAGGTAAACGTATTTCTGTACAAGGTACTGGTATGGGTGTGCCTTCAATTTCGATTTACGCTACAGAATTGATGCAAGAATATGATGTACAAAAATTAATCCGCGTAGGTACTTGTGGTGCAATTCAAAAAGATGTAAAAGTTCGTGACGTTATTTTAGCGCAAGCAGCAACATCTGATACACGTATGAACCAAATCATATGGGGCAGCGCTATCGACTTCGCACCGATCTCTGACTTTGATTTATTATTAAAAGCATACAATGCAGGTAAAGAAGCCGGTTTAAACTTACAAGTAGGTAATATCTTCACAGCAGATATGTTCTATTCTGATGAGCACCAAAATGAAAAATTAGCTCAATATGGCGTACTTGCTGTAGAAATGGAATCAGCAGCACTTTATACATTAGCTGCAAAACACGGCCGTAAAGCACTTTCGATCTTAACAGTAAGTGACCACATTCTAACTGGTGAAGTAACAACAGCAGAAGAACGTCAAACTACATTCAATGATATGATCGTTGTTGCACTTGAAGCGGCTATTCAAGAATAGTCTGATCAAGGATTTGAAGGTTGGAATAACTTTCAAAGGGACTAAAAGGGACTACACTAAAAATTAATAAGATTTTTAATCCTCAACGGGTGACTCGATAAAGATAGCCTGTTGAGGTTTTTTGATGATAATGAGTTGAAAAGTCTTGCCAACATTAGAGGACGTATTAAGCGTTTCACGAATATTTGCGTGACCTAGTTGTTCAAATGACATTCATATTACCGGTTTAGACAATATATACAAAGCAAATGTATGTCGCAAACTATGAACCATAATTGAAGGTATCGAATACTGACGTACAATATCTTGCCATTGTTTACTCAAATGGCCAGGATGATTTGGAAAACAGTTATCCTTTGAGAACAATATAAATGGGCTTTCCGTCCTTGTATAAAGTATGATTGAACCTATCTCCAAGTTTGGATAGCTTCTTTTGCTTTATCTCAAAGTAAAGGTTTGCGGTACACTAAAAAAATAATAAGGTTTACTTTATGAGTTATATTATAGTATTGAATAAATTCTCTTTAAAGATAAGAAAAGTAGGTGAACAAAGTGGGGAAATATCAATTGGATACCAAAGGTAAGGTAGCTGTGACAAAGTATCATGAAAAAAACAAACCCGCCAAATTTGATAAAAAGCAGCAACTTGAAAAAATACGTGCGGAGTATTTGAAAAAGAAACAAACAGACAAATAATATGAATGAAAACAGAGGAAGATTAAATTTTATTAAAAGTCAAGTTATAAGCTAAAACTATTTTAAATAGTGAATTCATATTTAATGTCACACATTATAAGGATAGGAGAGCTTAATTAAATTCGCTCTATCTATCCTCTTTTTTACTACAGATGACCCTATGGATTTAACCATAAAAGAAAATAAAACAACAGGTGCTTATACTAATTATTTATGTAATGAAAAGATTCCATATATATTTGCAAACTTAAATGGATCAAGAAAGGATGTAAAGATACTGGCACATGAATTTGGTCATGCATTTCAAATGGCTATTTTCAACCAAAAAAACAACATACCAGAATTTATACTTCCCACTAATAAAGCTTGTGAGATTAACTCAATTGCATTGGAATTTCTTATTTGGCCCTACATGGAAGAAATATTTGGGGATGACGCAATGAATTATAGATATTCCCACTGAGAAAATGCTATATTTGGAATGCCTTATAGGGCTAGTATTGAAGAGTTTTAACATTTTATCTATACAAATCCTAACTTATTATTCGTGGAGCGAAGAAAAAATGGGTTGAAATTGAATAAAAATATATGCCATAAAAAACTACTTATAATCACTCTTACTTAAAAAAGGGAACTTTTGGCACCAACAAATTATATATGGATATTTGTAAACAAGGGGGACGTTTAACTTTCCTAGACGTACTTGATAATTCAGGGATCGCTTCACCATTTAAAGAAGAAGCATTTGAAAATATGATAAAATCCATTGTTACATGGTTTAGTAAGAATGATTAATTACAACATAATGCCATAAAAAAATCCCTATATAAAATAATTATAATATTTGATAAAAGTAACTTCTTAGTTAAACTAACGGAGCGGGTACTTTACTGGAAGATCGTTGAGTTGCGTAGGCAGCTCTTTTTTCTTATTGAACTAACGAAGTAGTTTGGTTAAACAATAATATGGATAAAAAGGAATTATTGGTATATATCAAGAACTTTAATATAAGAATTTTAAATTTTGTTTTTTAAATGAGAGGTGAAGAAATGGACACATGGAGAATTGTTGGTCAAACTAAAACGGTTGGATTCCAAGTAGGAATTAGAAGGACTTTTCCAATTTCGCAGGAAAAAGCCTGGGAATTAATCGCATCTGAAGATGGATTAAAGTTATGGTTAGGTGAAAGCACCAAAATAAATCTTCAACCAGGTCAGAAATTCTGTACAAAAATGGGGGAAGGTGAAATTCGAATTGTTAAACCTCTACAACAACTTCGACTTGCTTGGAAAAAAGAAGGATGGGATAAAACTTCTACCATTCAAGTTCGGATCATACCAAAAGAAAATACAAAAACGATCATTAGCTTCCACCAAGAAAATCTCTCTGATCAAAATGTGAGAGAAGAAATGCAGCAATACTGGAAAAGAATTCTTAAACAAATAGAAGAATGGTTTAATTTTAAAAGGGAGGGATAGGTTATGAACCCATTTAGTCACATTGACCTTAGAGTAAATAATTTAGAGAAAAATTTACCATTCTATGAGGGTTTTCTTACAGCATTAGGCTTTATTCAAACATTCCATAGTGATAAGTGGAAGGTGTTTGCAGCCAATGGGAATCTTCCAAGTGTAGCCTATTTTGCCATCACTGAAGATCCTTTGCATAAACCGAACGGCAATCTAGTTGGATTTTGGGTAGAAAATCGTGATGAAGTTGACAGACTTGCTACACTGATTAAAGAAATTGGTGGAAAAATTACCTCTGGACCTCAACAATTTCCCATCAGCCCTACTTATTATGCAGTTTATTTTGAAGACCCTTGTGGAAATCAATATGAAATTGTTCACCGTTTGAACTAAACTTTGCTGAACTCCATAAGCTTTATTTTCGTACTTGTAGTTGGACTATTAACTGAAGTTGATCTTAGGAGACTTTTTTCCACATCCCTTGAAATGGCAAGTTACTTCCTGATTTAACATTCAATCTGTGCGGTCAGACTAACGGAAGGGCTCAAGACACCATAGTTTATCGACCTTCCTCTCCCAGCTTAGTATACAATACCCGTTCTGAGTATATTTTCATCTTCTGTGGTGTAGCGCTGTTTTTTGCGCTACATGGATGGCTAACGGGTGCTTTATCAGAGCTAAAGGGCTTTTTAATTTAATATAAAAAATCTATTGGTCATCAGTGTGATGAAGGAGGGCTTAATAGTGATTAAGGAAGCATAACAAAAGGGCTTGTGGTAATTTTATGCACAAGCACTTATTGATGGTTAGCTTTTTGTTTTGGATAAAGAAATGTTGATAATAGCTCACCATATCTAATCAGTTGAAATATAACCAACCTTTTCTAGTAATTTCAATGTTGTATAATTTAAATCTGGAAGTTTTTCTAAAGGGAAATATTTTAAATCTTTACTCTCCTCATTTTGTTTAATAATGCCTTTAACAGTAGTTGCTTTAAAAATTGCCGTAGCGTTATAAATTTCATCCCCATGTGGAAATTTATAATATAACTCTTTCCCTGAAGCTAATCCAACCAATTTCAATTCTTCGGCAATTAATCCTGTTTCTTCATACAACTCCTTTTGAGCAGTTTCTTCAAAACTATCTCCTATTTCCATACCACCGCCTGGCAGCCCCCAATCTTCTGTATCTGAGCGTAATTGCAATAGTATTTCATTCTTTCTGTTAAAAACAATGATTGCTGAACCTGGTGCAATAATAGGGCTTGTTCCAACATATTGCCGTAAAGATTTTATATAATTCATAATTCCTCCTATGTTTACCCATATTTATGTTCTTTTAAATGAAAATTTCAATCTGTAAAGAATCATAACATAGCAAAGTCTTTGTTGGTAGATAAATGGTAAATGTGTTATGAGTAAATAGCATGCAATGAGTAGCAAGCTCTTAGAAGCTTTTAGCGACCTTGTTTGCGTTGAAAGTGGTGTAAAAGGAACACCAGCAGAAGAACGTTGATCGTTGAAGCTTTAGAAAAATTACTATGGTTTTTTCACTTCAACCATCGTCCGATAATTGGTTGGAATGGTAAATGGAAAATCATACCCAATTATTAGACTAACGGATCAGGATAATCCTGGGGATAGATATTTTACCGACATGCTTATAGTGTCTATTAATGTAATATAGAAAATTAAAGAGGGGATAAATTATGCTCAATAAAAAGGGGATGTTATCAACAATATTTTCTGTAGCGGGACTTATTGTTGTAGCTTGTTTTTATTACGTTCAACTTGATGTGGCATGGGTATTTTTAGTTGGGGTTATTTTATTTATTATAGGAACAATTTTTAGTATTCAGAGCTTTATGAAAAGGGAAAAAGGTTTTTGGAAGTATTCACCTATTTGTGTATTAGGGATTTATTTTATTGGTGTTGCATTATCAGTTGTACTTCTTGTATTTATGGGTGAGGCATAGAAATTCATATTTCATATACGCCATTGGTGGCAACTTGAAGATTATATTTGCAACTAAACATTAACGGTAGGAATGTAAATGAGTTGGTAGTGGTCGGTAAAATGAAAGTATGACAAGGAAGCTTTATCACCGTCTGGGTATTTTTGAAACTTTGAAAAAATAGTTGTTTCCATAACACCAGATTGTTATGGTAATATGATACAATAATGAAAAAAATGGGAGGAATTCTTATGAAGTGCAATAAATATAACTGGGTACAATTTATAGAGGGAAGCGTATCATTAACCCTATAAACTACGTAAACCCTCACTAATGGAGGGTAAAGGTGAATAATCGTCATAATCAATTGCTTTTATGGCTGTGTGTTCTTTCTTTTTTTAGCGTATTAAATGAAATGGTATTGAATGTTTCATTACCTGATATTGCAAATGAGTTTAACAAAGCCCCAGCAAGTACAAATTGGGTAAATACATCCTTTATGTTAACTTTTTCTATAGGAACGGCTGTATACGGTAAACTATCTGATTTGATGGGGATTAAAAAATTAATTATATTTGGAATTGTAATGAACTGTGTGGGATCTTTGATTGGATTCATTGGACATTCTTTTTTCTCATTACTCATTTTTGCTCGTTTTATTCAAGGAATTGGTGCTGCAGCTTTTCCATCACTCATTATGGTTGTAGTTACACGTTATATACCAATAGAAAGACGTGGCAAAGCATTTGGCCTTATCGGTTCTATCGTAGCATTAGGAGAAGGGGTAGGACCAGTTATTGGTGGGATGATTGCCCATTATATTCACTGGTCTTATTTATTACTTATTCCTTCAGCAACTATTTTAACTGTTCCTTTTCTTATGAAATTATTAGAAAAAGAAAAAATAAGAAAAGGCTCTCTCGATATAGTAGGAATTATCTTAATGTCTATAGGTATTGTATTTTTTATGTTATTTACAACATCCTATAGATTACCTTTTCTTATAAGTAGTATTCTTTTTTTCCTAGGCTTTCTTAAACATATTACGAAAGTATCAGATCCTTTTATTGAACCTTCATTGAGGAAGAATTCTTCGTTTATGATTGGAATTCTCTGTGGTGGGCTTATATTAGGTACTGTAGCTGGATTTATATCTATGGTTCCTTATATGATGAAAGATGTTTACCATTTAAGTACTGCGATGATAGGCAGTGTAATAATTTTTCCTGGGACGATAAGTGTTGTTCTTTTCGGCTATATTGGAGGATTACTTCTGGATAAGAAGAATCATACATTTGTATTAACCATTGGTGTTGGGTTTATTTCTATCAGTTTTTTAATAGCTGCATTATTTCTAGAAAAGACCCCTTGGTTAATGTCAATCATTTTGATATTTGTTTTTGGTGGCCTTTCTTTTACAAAAACAGTGATATCCACGATTGTTTCCGCTAGTTTGAAACAAGAGGAAGCTGGTGCAGGAATGAGCTTCCTTAATTTCACAAGCTTTTTATCTGAGGGAATAGGTATTGCAGTCGTAGGAGGCTTATTATCGATACGTTTATTTGACCAAAGAATTTTACCGATAATTTATCACCCCTCAAGCTATTTATATAGTAATATGTTACTCTTATTTGTGGTTATAGTCACATTTAGTTGGATGCTAACTATTTACGTATTTAATAAACGCACTGCAATATAATATCCAAAAAAATATAAAAAACTAAGAATTTAAAAAGATGATAATTGGTTTTTAGAAAATCTCCTAAACGCTATATATGGCCAGGTGCTCATTAAAAGGTGAGTGCCTGGTCTTTTGTGTGTATTCATCATAGAAGGTGATTCAACACACTTTTGCTTTGAGAAATCAAACAAAATAGATGCAGTTTATGGAAAAACCTTTTTACAAACTTGATATGCGATGATACTATATATTAGGCGATAATTACAAGAGTAGAGAATTCTTTCCTAGAATATATTCTCTTTAGAAATATCGTTAATTAAAGAACGATTGAAGGTATATAGAATATAGTGACTAATCTAATGTATGTATTTTGTTTAATAGTATGGGGGCTTAATTTTATTGCAGTGAAAATTCAAGGGACGCCAGTAAGCTTAGAATTATCATTGACTTATCGGCTAGTTATTACTGCGTTTTTATTTATCGCCCTTGTATTATTTCTTAAGCCAAAAGGGATACCTACAAGGAAAGATATACCCTTTATCATTGTGTTTGGTGTATGTAACTTTGCTTTAAGTTATTTATGCCTATATTACGCAACAATATTAAGCTCAGCAGCAATTGTAACATTAATCTTTTCATTAAAAGTGATTTTGACGCCGCTAGCTCTTCGTATTTTCTTAAAAGAGCAACTACATCCTCGTGTGTTATTTGGGGGCGTTTTGGGGGTATTTGGTGTTTGTGTTCTCATATATCCTTCTTTAAGTAGTTTTTCTAGCTTTGCTGATTTAAAAGGCATTTTGATTGCTCTTTTAGGTACAGTACTTACAGCGATTGGTGATGCAAGTTCTGCAAGAAACGCCAGAATAAAGATTGACCCTATTTATTCGAATGCTATTGGTTTCACTGTAGGAAGTATTTTAATGTCAATAATTGTATTGTCACAGGGACAAAAGATTATCATTCCTACATCAATAACATACATATCTGCTTTACTGTATTTAACATTGATAGCATCTTTCCTGGCATGGCTATTTTATTTAAAGCTTGTTGAAAGAATAGGTGCTGCCAAAAGCGGGTACATGGTAGCTTTATTTCCCGTCATTGGAGGAATAGCCTCTGTTGTAATTGGTGAATCATCGCTTTCCATATATTTGATAATCGGATGTCTATCTAGCTGTGTAGGAGCAGCTATTGCTTTAGGATTTAAAATCCCCCGTAAAATTAAAGAAGCGTGAATCAAGACTTTGGTGACACAATAAATTGAATAAATGAAATAAGGTTACAGTAGACCGCTTAGAAATCGGTAGTTTTTGGTATCTTTTATTTAAAATGCTAACAGGCAAGTCCAGTTCCTCAGTGGCTTATATGTCTATAATGCGACAGTAGAAAATAAACAAACGCAGACATTTATTTTATTTTAAGCGGAATTTTAATAGTTATTTTCCTTAGTATTTTTAAAACTTACATATAAGGGGAATATTTTTTGAAAAAGGCATTTATTTCGCTATTTATAGTTCTTCTATGCTGTAGTTTTTTGTTTATAGGTAAAAGTGAAGTTAACGCAACCTTTATAGGGATTATTGAAGAGATGATAAATGATCGGAAAGCTGTAGTTTACGTAACTGAATCTGAAAATGATGCGCTTAGAGGAATTGTTTATGTAAATCTTGCAAAGAATCCCGACATAAAATTTAAGATTGGTGATAAAATAAAGGTCGGTTATGATGGAACAGTCCAAGATACAGCCCCAATGTGCGTTACTACACTTACTGTAGAATTAGTTGAGTAAAACAATTAGCGAAAAAATACTTTAGAGAGGCTATTATCAAAATATGATTGTTGTTTCTTTAGAGGAATTATCTGGGAGCAGGGGCTAAAATTTGACTAGCTTTTATGTTGTATAATTAATTGGCCTATTAGGTGACTGAACATATTAGAGCCTAGTAGGTTTTTTATTTTTGTGGAATATTTTTACTCAAAGCGTCTTAGAAGCTATTGCTATTTAATATTTCATATTTCATGGATGCGCATCAAGCAGGGGTTGTTAAACACTTATGTTAAATTCGAGTTCATTGTCGTTTTAATAGTAGTAAATAACTTTTAAGGGAAGCCATTTTGACTTCCCTTAACTCTCTTTTACAGAATTTTATACATCAATCATTTTTTTATCATTTAACGTAAATATGTTTTTCAGCCATTGTCTGAAATACTGCAACTGTTCTTCGGAATGGAAATAGTGTTCTCCATTTTCCATTACTTGCAACTTGCAGTTAAAACGTTTATTAAATTCAGATACGACGTCAAACTCACATAAGTTATCTTCTGAACCATAGAGAATTGAAGTTGGAATATTCCAAGCAACAATAGGATGTTCTTTCACATAACAATAGTAATCCCAATAGAGAGTTTGTCCAATAGGTGTAGAAATTTCTTTCTCTATTTTTAGTCTGCTCTCACTTACATTAAACCATGTCATCATATTATTTATGATACGTTCCATATTTACTACAGGAGAAAGAAACAAACACTGCTTCAATGGCTCATGGCTATATTCTAATAGGCTAAAATATGCTCCCATGCTACAAGCAAAAATGCTTATATTATTTGATAGCGATTTTGCATAGGTCATTATTATATTAAGGTCTTGAACACAGTTTTGAACTTTGCAAAGATAAGTATCATCCTGACGGTCACCGTGTTGAGGTAAATCAAAACTAAGCACTTGATAGCCTACTGCTGTTGCTTCTTCTGCAAATACAATAATCGAGTCATCTGCCTTATTTGACATGCTACCATGCACCACCACAAATAACTTATCTGATTTATCACCCCACAAAATTGCTGGAATGTTTTCTATTTTAAAATTATTTTTTATCATATACAATTTATCCCCCGAGGAATATAAATAAATGGTCATTCCGAATATTACAAATGTATATACCTTAATTTAACCACTTAAACCAATACAAATAATTGCTGATTTATTTAATTGCACTACCATTAACTTAATCATCCACTTTTTTAATTTGGCGTACAGTCACAATCAAGTATTTTGCGTGCTCAGTACCGTTAATTTTCAGCTATTTTTTTAAAAATAATTGTATTTTCTATACGAATTGAATCAACTTCACCACAATCTAAGCAAAATGTATAAATCTTGTTTGCGCCTCTAAATGAACCTTTACTTGGCTTAATAGGCATATAGTCTGTAGCTTCTGTAAATTGAGTACTCCCGCATCTTTTACATTTTTTATCTACCATGTTTAATCGCTCCTTATTACTGGATAATATTAATTTTTATTGCTATGTACATTGAAATTATAACATAGTTTAGGGGGGATTTAGAAGGTGTGGTAAATATATCTATAAATGGATTCGAGTTGTTGCCGAAATGATTTAGAGGGTTGGAACTAAAACATTAATTTATGCTAGAGGAGTTCACTGTGAAAATGGGTATGAATTACTCGTGCTTTCGGATTGTTATTATTGTTTGACCCTAACGATTAAAAGATCTATTCATGTGTTGACTAAAGTGAGTTCTTTTTTCTTTTATTAACTCTACATGACCGATTTATACGTAATGAAAGTTGAATGATTAGTTGGAATGGTCATTGTCTTTTGTTTGAGGTGTGAAGGGGAGGCAATTTGACTAGCATAGGCATTTGCGTAGACTGTTAATGCTTTTATAGCATAACCTATATCGAAATCGAAAGGAGGAAAAATTATGCGATACGATTACGGACATGATGGTTATGGAGCACAACATGGTGGGAGACATCCGTATTATCCGGTTACTTCTCCAGCCCATTTTTATCCAACCCACCATTATCCAACCCACCATTTCTACCCAATGCATTACTACCCAACACATACAACATATCCAACACATCCAACACATCATCGACATCCGCACCACCACCACCATCACCAGCATACGAACCCACGCTATTACTAATTTAAAAAAACAAACGGCACTCTCTTTATAAAGTATTGGTATTATTTTAGCTAAGAACAAATAATGTGCTCTACCTTTTAAAAAGTGACTTACAATATAAAAAGAGTCATCGGAGGAAAATGATCCTTATCTTGAATTTAGGAGATTCCTTATTAATAGGTATCAAAGCGAAGTGTTGGTATTATTTATGAATAGTATGAAGCTAGTGCCTACAATAATTATGGAAAATATATAAGATGTAAAGAATAAGTAATTGTTGGTACTAGCTATTGATAAGATTTCATTTGATGTTTTCATTACTAAAAAGGTCACTCTGTGGAAGTGACCTTGAATGAACTGGTATAAGGAAAAAATTTTCACCCAGTATATTATTTTTAAATAGCTCCAAAGAATTTTTCTTATAAAGTTTAATATATGAAAGTAGCGCCGACAATAATTAACAGAATGAACAGAACAACAATTAGAACAAATGTTGAACCGTTATTGCCACCTCCATAGCTATAACCTCCGTAGCAACAATTGTTAAAATTGCCATAGTTTCCGAAGCATCCCATGATGCATTCCTCCTTTCTACTCCTATAATATGTATCGTTTTAGAAAGTGGGAAAGGTATTTATCCTACAAAATTGCACTTTGGAATTGGATATTCTGGGAAAATGTTCAATAAACTTGAGAAATAAAAAAGGGCCACCAAGTGACCCTTAGTAACAATTCAAGGCGGTGTAGCTAAAAAATTAGCTTACTATATTATTATGATGAGATAACTACTTTTGCAGAGTGGAATGCCTTAGTATAAGAAATAAAAAAGAATGTAAATGATCCAACTGCAATTATGATTTAACTATTGAACCAAGATAGCTTAAGTGCTGTCTTGGTTATTTTGCGTTACGAAAGTGAAAGTTTTGCCTAACAAACTTAAAAAGTGATTCTAAACTAAAAGTATAAAAAATTTCCTTTAGTGCATCATAAAAAAGTATATCGAGTGACAGCAATCAGAATTTAATAAAGTATTTAAAGAGGTGAAAAGTTTAAAGAAATGGACATTATCTTAGCATTATTACCAGCTCTCTTTTGGGGAAGTATTGTATTATTTAACGTCAAGCTTGGTGGCGGACCCTATAGTCAAGTACTTGGAACAACATTTGGTGCACTTATTTTCTCTATAGGTATTTACTTTTTTGTAAAGCCTGAGTTATCTCCTATAGTGTTTGGTGTCGGGATTGTATCCGGTCTCTTTTGGGCATTAGGGCAAGTAAACCAATTGAAAAGTATCGATTTAATAGGTGTTTCCAAAACAATGCCTATTTCAACAGGACTACAATTAGTATCAACAACTTTATTTGGTGTCATTGTGTTCCATGAATGGTCAACAACAATGTCGGTTATATTAGGAATTCTTGCCCTTATCAGTATACTTGTTGGTATCGTTCTTACATCTCTTCCAAATCCAGAAGAGAAAAAAGAAGAACATGGAAGCAATTTGAAAAAAGGAATTTTAATTTTACTTGTTTCCACTTTTGGATATTTAGTATATGTGGTAGTAGTACGCTTATTCAATGTAAGTGGATGGTCTGCATTATTGCCGCAAGCAATCGGGATGGTAATAGGTGGAGTTTTATTAACATTTAAGCATAAACCATTTAACAAATATGCGTTTCGTAATATTATTCCGGGTTTAATATGGGCTGCCGGAAATATGTTTTTATTTATTTCTCAGCCACGTGTAGGGGTCGCAACAAGTTTTTCTCTTTCCCAAATGGGGATCGTTATTGCTACTCTAGGCGGAATTTTTATATTAGGTGAGAAAAAAACAAAGCGGCAACTTATCGCCATTTTCATCGGTATCGCTTTTATAGTTGCTGCTGGAATTATGTTAGGGATTGCAAAAAGATAAAAGGGAGGGCCTTGTATGTATCCAGATTTAGAAGGAAAAGTTGTTGTCATTACAGGTGCTGCAACGGGACTAGGTAAGGCAATGGGCATTCGCTTTGCTGCAGAAAAAGCGAAAGTAGTTATTAATTATCGATCAAATGAAGCGGATATAAATGCTGTTGTGGAAGAGGTTAAAAAAGCCGGTGGGGAGGCCATTGCTGTACAAGGTGATGTTACAGTTGAAGCGGATGTCATCAATCTCGTTCAAACAGCTATAAAAGAGTTTGGGACTATCGATGTAATGATTAATAATGCGGGTATAGAAAATCCAGTAGCTTCTCATGAAATGCCGTTAAGTGATTGGAATAAAGTCATCAATACAAATTTAACAGGTGCCTTTTTAGGAAGTCGAGAAGCGATTAAATACTTCGTAGAGAACGATATTAAAGGTACTGTTATCAATATGTCCAGTGTTCATGAGAAAATTCCTTGGCCTTTATTTGTGCATTATGCCGCTAGTAAAGGAGGCATAAAATTAATGACTGAAACTTTAGCGTTAGAATATGCTCCAAAAGGAATTCGTGTCAATAACATTGGACCTGGAGCGATCAATACGCCTATAAATGCAGAAAAATTTGCAGATCCAGCAAAACGTGCAGATGTGGAAAGTATGATTCCGATGGGGTATATCGGAAAGCCAGAAGAAATTGCCGCTGTCGCAGTATGGCTTGCTTCATCTCAAGCTAGTTATGTAACCGGCATTACTCTTTTTGCAGATGGTGGAATGACTTTATATCCGGAATTCCAAGCTGGTCGTGGGTAAGAAATCGTACTAAAAAAGGTTTCAAGGGCTTCTGCCTCTTGCTGCCTTTTTTATTTGCCAAAAAGCGTCTAAAAAGTTACGGATTATACAGATCGATGGCGCGCTGCAGCAGTTTTAATAGCAAAAGATGAAGAAATGCCAAGCTTTATCGCCAATCATATAGGTACAAATATGGGGGAGAGGTATACATTTCCTATGGGAATAGTGGAATTACTACAGCAAGCAAAAAAATAGATTGGTTTGTTCCTCATAGTGCTAATTTAAGAATGATAGAATCCATCTGTGAAAGATCAGGTATTAGTTTAGAGGAAACATTAACTAGTGTTGAGTATATGGGAAATACTTCAGCTGTTTCTATCCCATTAGCTTTACAGTTAAGTATAAACGAAGGAAAATTACATAATGGGGATACTTTATGGGTTTGGTGCTGGCCTTATCATTAAGTGGTGTCCAGAAAATTTAGGAGTTTACAATTTTTTTGAGATAAACAAAAGACCGGTACTCATTATTTATGATAATGAGTAATCGGTTTTTTTTTAACGCATTGTCAAAGGTTTGTTAAATAGGTGATTTTTTACAAAAGGAAAATGATAGGATGTATTATAGGATTAAGAGGGGATAATTTATGGGAGTGAAGACGTTTGAATAATATTTGGAATAAATTTATATATAAGATTGGTTCTCCAATTTACGATAAGTTTTTTAATTCAGGGGGATTTTTAAATGCTCGAAAACAAATATTTCAATCCATACCATTCAATAATCAACAAAAGATCCTGTTTGTCGGTGTAGGAACAGGAGCAGATTTAGAGCTGATAAATCACGCTAACCTAAATATAACGGCTATTGATTATTCACCTGATATGCTCGGAAAAGCAAAAAAGAAGTTCGAAAATTCTACAATAACATTCTTAGAAATGGATGCTCAAAATATTGAATTTGAAAATGAATCGTTTGACTATGTCATAGCTAGTTTAATCCTTTCGGTAGTACCTGATGCAACTAAATGTTTTCAAGAGATGACAAGGGTATTAAAGCAAGAAGGGGAAATAATTGTTTTCGATAAATTTGTCCCTAAAGACAAAAAACTGTCCATGCCTAAAATGTTGCTAAGACCCATTATAAGCATATTAGGAACTGATATTGGCCGGAGCTTTGAAGAAATATCACCTGTAAATATAGTAGTAAAAGAAGATACATCTATAATGCTAAATGGGATGTATAGGAAAATAATAATTGGAAAGATAATTAAGTGTACGAAACAGCCTTATACCATGCAACAAGTTTAACAGACTGGGCGACTCCTTGGGGATCAGCGATAGAGGAACGAAGGCTAAAAGCATCACATCCTGTGATAACGCCTTCGTGACCAACAGCGTGTTGGCCCGAGACCCTGCAGCGCAGCGGATGTTTTCTGTAGCGAAAGCGAAGCGTCAGCTACAAAGTGCCCAGTCGGAACGGAAATCAACCACTCGTTTTGGTGATGATCCTTAAAAATTCCATATTGTTTAATACCATGATCTCTTAATAGTATATTAAAATGAGGGGGCTTAAATGATGACAATCAAGGTTTTTATTGCAACTGATGAAGATTATTTACCTGTGAATGAGATAGTAAAAGAAGGGCATGAAGAGCATGTGATGGAGGAACCAACGATTTTTAAAAGTGTGGAGTCAGTAATGCCTGAAACTTATTATAAAGAACTAATTGGCAACGAAGTAAGTGATATTCTAATTGCGAAGGAAGATGAAATTGTAGTAGGTTTCGCAGTCATAAGTGTTGAAACTTCTCCATCTTTCGAGTCGCTTGTTCCACGGAAATATGCGTACATACACGATTTTGGTGTAAAAGCTGAACTACAGCGAAAAGGAATTGGAAAAATATTATTTACTGCTTGTATAACTTGGGCTAAAGAAAGAGAGGTTAATTCAATTGAGTTAAATGTTTGGGAATTCAATACGAAAGCTATTGATTTTTATAAACATTTTGAAATGAATAGCGTGAGTAGAAAAATGAAATTAAACATTTGACGAAAAAATACCTTGTATAAGCTGGTGACTAAAATTGTTCGAAATTAAATATGAGAAGACAAGGATAGTTGTACATCCGTGTTTTTGAAAACATGAAAAAAGGACTTCCGTGTACACGAAAGCCCTAGAATGGAACCAAACGTAGTTTCTATAGTTCGGTTGCCCATTCTTTGATTTGATTTTATGAAGATTTTGTAAAAATCCAACACACTTTATTTTTTGAGTATTTGTGATAATAGGCAAGACTACGCACTGGTCCATACTAAAGTTCTTAATAAATAAAATAAGCCAAGACCGGCAATAATCAATAGCACGAATAAAACAATAGCAAAGGCAAAATTTGTACCGGGTGTATTTACTCCATAAGATGGACAACTCAAAACAATCCCCTCCTTATAAAAATTTATAGCAGGATTATTTGAAGAAAAGAAAAGTAATATATTTTATAAATGCTGTATCAATACGGAACAGCCTTTATAATACATTTACTTTTTTAATGTTAATAAACAGCTATGGGCACTGGGAAGAAGGGAATAATGACGACTTTCTACTGTTATTTCAAAATGTGGTTCACATATACCGGCATCCATTTCTCCAGTTTGTCTTTTCGATCATTTTGAAAGTAATACCTATACGCTGGAATGTGGGATTACTCACTTCGTCTAGGCCCATATAAGCAAGCGCCACAATTAAGGGCTGATAAGCTACAGCGGCGCATTTGTATCATTGGTGAAATAGAGAATACGGTGCTATCAAAGGACAATGCTGTGCGATTAATAGTACAGCAACAAACAAATGATACTTCCTTTTTTTCTTTATACTATGTTGTACAGAGGAATGAACGCAGGGCCAATCACCTTATGTATGGTGGGATTAATCCTGAAGTAGGATAAATTAGTTCAGCGCTACGAGTTGAGGATAACATTTTAAGAAGTTCATTAGATGGAGAGACCATTTCATTATCAATCAATTAAGTGTTATTTTTCATTTTCATTTCCATTAGTGTAGGAATCCCCCACGGCAAAGTTATTATTTTTCTAAATTTATTGAATAAACATAGTAATATAAATTATTGAAAAATAGTTTTGCAACTCTCATTTTATTAGATAGAATTAAATAATACCTTATTTGGAAGTGGAGTGAAGAAGATGTTTCCTATTTTAGATACGGAACGATTAGTGTTGAGAGAACTTACTGAACATGACGCCCAAGATGTTTTAAATTGCTTTTCTAATGCCGATGTATTACGCCATTATGGGCAAAATCCATTAACAAGTATAGAGCAGGTTAAACAAATCATTAACAATTTTTCAAAGAATTATGATGAAAAACGTGGTATAAAATGGGGAATTGCATTAAAAGACCAAGAAGGAATTATTGGTACTATTGGTTTTCAAGAATGGTCTACTGAGCATAAAAGAGCTGATATCAGTTATGCGCTTTTTCCTGAAAGCTGGGGAAAAGGGTATGCAAAGGAAGCTGTAACTAAAGTACTATCATTCGGCTTTCAAGAAATGGATTTAATGCGTATTGGAGCTATTGTATTTACTGAAAATGAAGCTTCCAATAAACTATTAACCAATTTAGGCTTTGAAAAAGAAGGGATATTAAAAAATTATATGCACCAAAACGGTGTTCCGTATGATACTAATATCTTTTCTCTAATAAAGGTTAAAAATCATAAAATGGCCAGGACCAAGATAGATTAATGACTGTCTTGGTTTTTGTCATTAAAACGATGAAATAAACGAGATTCTCGCGAAAATTTAACTCCCTTAATATTCCTAAAGTTGATATAATAGGAATGTTTAAAAAATAAAGGAGGGAAAGGTTTTTTAAAATGAATAAACGGTGTTGAAAAAGGTGTATATTTAGCAGGTGAATACTTAAAAGCAATAGGTGGTAATAATATCTATTAATTATGTTATTGCTTTTGTCGTTAGATGTTTTATTTAAAAAGAAAAAGAGTCACCGGAGGACAGTGACCCTGAGTATTCTTAGAAGGTTAGGGATAAATTATTATTTCTCTAGGAAAAGTATGAGCAATTGAGATTTTGGTAGTGTCGTTTTTTAGTAACTAATGAAAGTTGCGCCAACGATAATTAAAAGAATAAATAATACTACAATTAGGGCAAAAGCGGACCCTGTGCCGTAACCATTACCTGAATAGCCCATAATAACTTACCTCCTTTCTACAATCTATAATACGTAAAGCAGTAAAAAGGAGAGAAGGTAATCATCTAACTTAAAGAAATAAATTTGCAATTAAGATAAAAAGACCTTTGTAAAAAAAGTGACAAACTTTCGATAGAGGTTAGTTTTCAAAGGGGGGGGAAAGATTAATGGAAAATGGAAAATTACCAAAGGTTGGCGTGGGAGCAGTTATCCAAAATGACGAAAATAAAATTTTACTTGTTTTACGAAAAAAAGCACCTGAAGCCGGCTGTTGGAGTTTACCTGGTGGCAAGGTTGACTATATGGAAACAATAGAAAATGCGATTATACGAGAAATTAAGGAAGAGCTTGGAGTGGACATCGAAATAACAGGATTAGTATGTGTGACCAATCATATTATTCAATCTGAAGATATTCATTATGTAGCACCTACTTTTGCTGCTCGTATTACGAATGGGGAAGTACGAAATAGAGAACCGCATGCTTTAGAAAAAGTACATTGGTTCGCAATAGACGAAATACCTGAAAACATTACAATAACAACTGATTATGCACTTAAACAGTTAAAGCTATCGTAATTTTAGAAGGAAATATTTTTGATTTGGATGGCACTCCGGATGACAGTGAGAGCTGTTACATTTTAGCATGCTGTGCCAGCCTAAAATCATTTAACTAGCCTAAACACCCGATATCAAAAAGCCTTCTTTCTGTTGTATAAAAGGTCAAAACTAATACCTTATAAAATTTAGATTTTAGTTTAAGAAATAGATTTAAAAGTAATGGTAACTCAGATACGATAATATATCGTAGGAGGTGTGGTTTTGCCTAAGGAGCTTGTGTTATAACAGAAAAACATAAACTACCTTTTGACAATTATTCCTAATGAAAAAGAGAAAAATTGTTCTAATCATTTGCTTGTTTATTATCTTTCTAACAGGCTCACGAATTTTATGGCTGAACTTATTTAATAATACAGATCAACCACATGCTGTAAAAGGGCAAATGGATTTAAGAAATTGGAATTTTAATGATAGTCATGCTCTTACACTTGATGGCGAGTGGGAATTTTATCCTTATAATTGGTTGGTTAGTGAAGAAAAGCATATCGAATCTACGAAGAATCATGCTAAATACATACAGGTTCCTAAGGGGTGGAGCTCTTCTTTACAAGAGAGAGAGAGGAGCCCTTATGGTTACGGTACTTATCGCTTAAAAATACTCGTCAATCCAGAAGACACTATTACTTATAGTATTCGCGTTCCGAGTGTGCGAAGTTCTTCAGTTTTATATGTAAATGGTCGGCGGTTGGCAAAATCAGGTGAAATAGGGGAGGTTGCAGAAAAGACGGTTGCCAGAAATGTTCCATATACTGCATCCTTTGAAGCAAACGGTCACAAAGAAATCGAAATTATTGTTCAAGCTTCAAACTTTAAGGACCCTCGTGACGGTGGAATTGTTCGCTCCATTAAATTAGGGAAAGAAGATATATTAGCTCGGGAAACTCAATTGTCGATCAATATGCAACAACTAGTAGCAGTAGTTTTTTTACTACATGCTATCTATTCCATTATTTTATTTTTTGTAGGAATCATGGAAGAAAGAAGATTGCTTTACTTTTCTCTGTTATCGATTAATAGTATGGTTTATTTCCTATTAGGAAGCGAGGACAAATTATTATCTTATTGGTTTCCGATTAGTTACGATTGGGCCTTTAAATTAGTTCATCTTTCTATGATTGGCATAGGCTTTTCACTGCTTCAATGCATAAAACATTGGTTACCTCGGCATGTGAGAAAATATATTCACTTGTTTAGTATTTTCTGTGCTATAGCATCATTATTGACCATCGTACTACCTACTCGTTATGTAGTAATCAATCAAGGCATTTTCATTATGATTTTAGGAATCCCGATCGTTATAACGATTCTAACAGTAATGCGAGAATCAATTAAAGAGATTAAAAGTAATATTTTTTTACTTTTTGCCATTTTAGCATTTGGTAATAATCTTATATGGGATGGCCTACTTCTTATTTTTGGAATAAAAATAATTATGTATCCATTTGATATTGTTATAACAGTGGCTTGTTTGGCAATTTTATGGTTTAAAGGATATGCTAAAGTCCATTCGGAAACGAAAGAACTTGCTATTAAGCTCCAAAAGACAGATAAATTAAAGGATGAATTCCTTGCCAATACGTCTCATGAATTACGCAATCCACTTCATGGGATCCTTAACATGTCAAAAGCTGTTTTGGAAAGAGAAGATCGTGTGCTCAGTGACAAAAGTGTCAAGGATTTAGAAACAGTGCTATCTGTCGGAAGGCGTATGTCACTAATGTTAAATGATTTACTAGATGTTATGAGTTTAAAAGAAAATAATCCTAAACTTAACCTTAAAACATTTTCGATTCAGCCAATTGTATCGGGTGTATTAGATATGCTCTATGTTATGAGGGAAGGAAAGCAGATTCAGTTAATTCATCATTTTCCTGAAAATTTTCCAAAAGTAGTTGCTGATGAAAATAGAGTTATTCAAATTGTTTTCAATCTTCTTCATAATGCGGTGAAATACACGAACGAAGGTGAAGTGACAATATTAGGTCAAGTGAAAAATGGTATGGCAGAAATTGTTATTTCGGATACTGGTATTGGTATTGATGAGGACACCATTCAACGTATATTTAAACCATATGAACAGGGTACCCTTAGTAAGGCAATGATTGAAGGCGGATTTGGGCTAGGGCTTAGTATTAGTAAACGATTAGTTGAACTACATGGGGGAACATTACAGGTACATTCAGTTGTAGGGAAAGGGTCTGAATTTACTTTCACTTTACCAATATCAGACTTACCTGATGAGGAAAATGCTACAGAACATGAGGCTCTACTATCTAATGCGAAGGAAGAATCAACAGTAGCGACTTCTACAAATCCATTCGACGATCGAACTGAAAACCATTCAATTATTGAAGCAAATCGACCTAGCGTTTTGGTCGTCGATGATGATCCAGTGAACTTAAGAGTTATCGAAACAATACTTTCAATAGAAAAATACGACTTAGTAACGGTTACAAGTGGTAGTAAGGCTCTTGAAATATTAATGTCTCAAGAGTGGGATTTGGTCATTTCAGACGTGATGATGCCAAATATGTCCGGGTACGAATTAGTACGTGCAATTCGTCAGCAATTTTCAATAACAGAACTTCCAGTGTTACTTCTTACGGCAAGAAGTCAATCTCAAGACATTAAAAATGGATTTTTATCTGGTGCTAATGATTATGTCATGAAGCCTGTGGACGCTTTAGAGCTAAGATCAAGAGTAAAAGCACTAACCGATGTTAAACAATCTGTACAAGAACGGCTTCGAATGGAGGCAGCTTGGCTTCAGGCACAAATACAGCCGCATTTTCTTTTCAATACACTAAATGCCATTGTTACATTAAGTGAAATTGATATTGAACGTACTAGTAAGCTACTTGAAGCACTGTGTGATTTCTTAAGGGAATCATTTAAGTTCCAGAATATTGATGAGCTTGTTCCAATTGAGGATGAATTAAATCTTGTTCGATCCTATTTATATATTCATAAAGAACGTTTTGGGGAGCGTATCAATGCAACGTGGGATTTGGAAGTTTCTACAGACGTTATGATCCCATCATTAACCATCCAACCATTAATTGAAAATGCTTTAAAACATGGTATTTTGCCTCGTGAAAATGGTGGGAATATTCATATTCGCATTGTAGATTACGACAGGTACATTGAGATTACTGTGTCAGATAATGGTATTGGAATGGATGAGTCTACAATGGAACGATTACTAGAGAGAAAATCGGAGACTTCAACTGGCATTGGGTTGCTTAATACAGATCTTCGTTTAAAACAACATTATGGTAAGGGACTTCAAATTAAAAGTAAACCAAATCAAGGGACAGCGATATCGTTTGTTGTTCTTAAAAAGAAAGAAAAATTAAAGTAAACTAATTCGGAGCAGCACCTCCATTTAATAATGGGAAAGCAGTTTAATTTAAAGGGTTTGTTGTAGTTTTATCATAAGATTGATCATTTAAAATAAAGTAAAAGTTGTTTGAAATCCTGTTTTTGCAGGATTTTTTTCTTTAACTATCTTGATAAAACAAATAGCGAATCAGAAACAGAGGAGGATTAATTATGGGTATTATCACATTCGGTAAGAAAATAGAAGGCAAAGGCTACATATGGAGACCCGCTGTTTATTGTTTAATATTCAATAGTCAGAAAGAAAAAATAGCGATTATTCAAACAAATGATGGCGAATTTTTCCTCCCGGGTGGTGGAATGGAAAAAAATGAGTCTCACGAGGAATGTTTAAAAAGAGAAGCCCTTGAAGAGATGGGAATGGATATTGAAATAGGTCATTTTATAGGGTGTGCCCAGAGATATTTTTATTCTACAAATGACAAACGAACACCAAAGCTGGGCAGTTAATGAAGTATTAAAGTTAACAACAGCCATAAAACATGAGCATAAGAACGCATAACGCATATGATTGATCAAATTCCACATGATAAGACTGATTTAACTCCAAACTAAACGAAGAGATTTCAGTGATGGAAGTACACATAAAGAACAGATAACCTTAATTAGTTATCTGTCCTCTTCAATCACTTTGTAAACGGATCTTCCGAATCATATAAAAAACTTTTCTCAAGATTTTCTTTTGTCTCAGCATTGACGGTTTTTTCTTTTGCTTCCGCTTGTTCACTAGCTGGAGCTTCATCATGAGAAGAACAAGCGGTTAATAGGAATGCTGCCATTGCTCCGATATATAGGAATTTTTTCATTGCTATAACCTCCGTTATTGTTTAGTTACAGTTTAGATTGTGCAATTACACTTAGAATATAACGGAAATGACAATGATAAATTTGTAACAAAAAATGATAAATAATCGTTACACAATAAAAGGGGAAATTAGTGAAAAGGTTTCGTTACAATTTGTGGATTGGTATTAGTGGTTGCTCCCATAAAGAATCCAACGACATAATTCAACATGAAAATAGTTTGAAACTTGTTGGAGAAGTTCTAACAAAAGAAAATGAGTGAGTGGCAAGAAAGCAAGTATTTCACATCTGAAAATTTAAGCTTTATAGGTGAACGGCAATTATTAGGATTTACGCATAGTAAAGAAGAAAAAAGAGGGCTGGCCAAACAGGAAAATATGGCTGGCATTTTTCGGGAGAGAGCGTTAAATCAGGAGACTTCCTTCGCATCAAGGGAACTCACCAAATGACAGGTAAAGAAGTGGAACTAGTTTCAAATGCTACTTTTCCATGTAGAGCACTTATTTTAACCACGAAAAATTACCTATATGGAAATATAAGTTGATAAGGAATTTTTTCGAGACTCTTAAATTTTCTGACACTTGATAGGAGGGTTTAAATGAAAGGTGTAAAGATAAGTATAATTACTTTTTTTATTGTCGTATTTCTGTTGATTATCATGTTACTTAATGCTGATCCACCTAAGCCAATTGTATTGTCAGAAGGCAAAAAGATAACAGTATTACAAGGTACTTATTGTTGGAGTAAATTTACAGGTTCAGAATGTGTTGATAAAAATTCTCCATCAGCAATTATTGATAATAATAAAATTGTTCCATTTCCTGTATCCCCTCAAAGTGAAATAAAAATTAATTTTAAGAAACAACCTATTGATGAAATAGAAGTAGAAATGGAACATTTGGGTGAAAGTAAAAAAATAAAAGTAGAAGGTAATGTTTTTTCTGCACCAAATGAAAAAGGCAAATATATATATTGTTTCTAGTAGATGGGACAAAGGAAGTTCTTCTTACATTTTTACCATAGAAGTTAAATAATAAATTGTATACCTTTATTCGTATTTTAATTAAGGTTAAATTAAATTATGTGACTTCCATAAAGTGTAAATCAAAGAAGAGATGGTTAAATGAAGGGGAAAATGAAAGTCGTTTTAATTGTACTATTACTTTGTGTTGTATCTGTACCTATTTCAGCTGATACATATAAGTTATTAGATTTTAAAAAGAAGGATAATTTAGATTTGTATTATTATATTAGCCCAGAACTAATTAATATGGGTGATAAAGATGATGTTTTAAGAGAATTTACTGCTTGGGCATAGCACTAATAAAGTTAAATTCACTAAAGAGGTAGATATTAATAGAAATGTTGTAATGGTGAAGCATTATGCTACTCATCGTGATGGTTCTTCTTTTAATTCAAACATAACAATTTATAAATCATGGAAGGGATTAAATCAAACTCAAAGGAGAGAAACAACAGTTCATGAAGTAGGACATGCTTTGGGTCTTGATCACACTCAAGATAGTAATAATTCCATTTCTGTTATGAGAAAGAAGGATTTTAATAATAAGGATTGGCCGTTAAAAGATGATGTAGATCACTTTGCCAGTAGTTATCTCTAGGAGCATACATACCATGATATAAATAATGTTATCATTGGTTTTTTAAATAAATACTATTGAATATGATGCTAGATACTAGAAATTGTGTAGATTAATTGATTGACAAAATAATTAATTTATGATATAATTTACAATTAATGATTTAAAGTGTAAAATAGGATTCTCCTGGCCAGGGGAGTCCTATTTTTTTGACTTCATTGAGTTACTGAACTAGAGAATCCAAATAAAAAAACGAATTAAAACACTTGCTTTTTCTAGGAGATGATTGTTTTATGGAAGAATTACCTTGTAAAGCCTGTAGAGGGATATGTTGTGGGCCTGTTCCAATTACAGAACAAGAGTTAAAGAAAATAAAAAAGAAAATCAAAGCGATGCCTAAAAAAATGAGCCTAGATTTAAAAAACCAACAACGTTTTTATGGAACCTGTATATTTTATGACGAAATAAATGACCGATGTGGAATTCATTCGGTACGTCCGTCTATTTGCAGAGCTTTTGGTTATTATAATAATCTTGTATGTTTCCGTAAACCAAAATTGGCCATTGAAAAAAATTATATTGCTACCGAACTTCCAATTGGTATTTTAAGTATTGATTTTACTTGGAAAGATTTTATTTAACTTCTTCAGTAGAAGTTTCCCTCCTTTATAGGTGGTGAGATGAATGTTGGTTTAGGTAACTTTTCAGCGAATGCAAACGTATGTACCTGTCGCTTTGCTTTCGCTACAGAAAATAATAGCTGAAAGTAGTTAAAGCCTCCGGCGGATGTCACGGGATATGCCGAGGCATAATTGATTGGAGTTTACAGGATATAAGTAAACATAAAACAGGCGATAGTTTACATTCGACTTAATATAAAAGAGCCTGCTTTGCTCAACGCAGGCTCTAATATCATAAATAACTTTAAAGCTCTAATCGCATAGTACGGCTCGTTTCAATAAATCCATGTTTGTCATACAAGTTAATAGCGCCAATATTTTCTGGTAAAACGCTTAACTCCAAGTAAGCTAATTTACGCTCATCTGCCCATTTTTTTGCTTCTCGTAGCAATAGGGAACCGATGCCTTTACTTTGGTATTGGCTTCCAACAATTACATCCATAATATATGCATAATATGCTGTACGATACAAGAGTATGGAGGTGTTGCTAATTCTTGAATTAGTAAAAATCCGGCAATGTTGTCATCCAATTCAGCAACAAAAATATCTGATTGTTTTCCCGAAATTATGTTTTTAAGAAGCTCTACATCCTGTTTAGCAGGAGCTATGTATTGAGGTTGTAGCTTTGACATTTCTAAAAACAGTTCTTCATATAATATTTCTATTTGTGGGATTTCTTCTATTGAAGCAATTTTAATATTCATATACTACTTACAATTGAAATTTATTCCATTATATTTTACTATATTCTGTGATTTTTACAAATAATCTGTAAATTGAACAAAAAACTCGTTCAGTTAACACAGTATAAACCGCATAGGATTTCCAATACTAAAGCTGTTTTAAAAAATTCAGAATGGAGAAAGGAGGTTTTCGTCAGTGAGATTTTTAGCATGGGGCATTATAGGCGGCGCGGCGATTTTTGGTGTAATGAAACGCTTTGGGCTAATGAATAATGAACAACAAATGACACAGTCTGCTCAACAAGGCACGACACCGGTACAATTGGTAGCAAACAGTAATCCACTAACCGCAAATACACCTAAACAATAAATAGAATAGGCCACATCAAGCTTATAGACTTTTGGTTTGCTAAGGGTCTATAAGCTTGTACATAAAACCGCACAAATGGGGCAAAAAGCAAATATTTTAACTTGTTGCCGCTGCCGCTACGTTAGTACTACGCTTTCGCGCAAATAACATCTCATGCCTAAGCACAAAGCCGATTCCGAACGTAATTATGCCGAGGCATAATTGATTTTTAGATTGTTTTCGTTCCATGGTTAAAAGTTAAACCAAAAATAGATATAATGCCTGTTGCGAAAACGAGAAATTTTGGTGAGGACAATCGCTCTCATCACGTTCACATCCTATCAGATTGGGAGTTATGAAATAAAAAGGCACCTAGCTTTTCGAGAGATTATTTAAAATCGCACCCAGATGATATGAAGAATTATGGAGAATTAAAAGAAAAATTAGCACGACAATTTCCTAATGATATAGAATCGTATATAAAGGGTAAAGATTATTTTGTTAAAGACATAGAACTAAAAGTACTAAAATGGTATGAAGATATTCAAAATAAATCATAAAAAGATTAATGGCTGTTAATTAAGACAGCTTTTCTATATTGGGCTCTTTTTGAGAGTTCTGTATTAGCTGTGGAATATTTAATTACAGAGTCTAAGTAGGTAGGAAGAGAGAATCTACAACGCTTAATGGATGAAGTTGACGAAATTATATGCCGTTTTGGTGTACACCTTCTTTAATTAAGGCTGTTTTCGTATAGATTGTTGCTATCTTGAAAATGCTGAATATGGTTTAATATAATGCATTTTCAGGAGGCGTTTAATAATGTGGAGATATGTATATGAAGCAGTCGGAGAATTAGGAAAAACAGATCAACTAGCCTTATTTAAGGCAATGAAACAAGATCTATATCCAAAAGAAGAAAATAAAATGGAAGAATTACTTCCTAAGATCAAGGAGTCTCGCTTTTCGTCTGGTTTAGGTTGTCTTCATTGTGGAAGTACTGCCGTATAACGTAATGGTAAATATCGTTCTGACAAGATATTTATGTAAGGATTGTGGAAAAACATTTAATGATATGACAAATACGCCTTTTTCAGGTTCGCGTTATCCGGAAAAATGGATTAAATACATTAAAATGATGATAAACGGTGTAACATTACCGAAGATTTCAGACTCTTTAAAAATTCATATATCTACCGCATTTTATTGGAGACATAAGATTTTAAACGCTTTAGGAAGTCACGACTTCAACCAATTATCTGGCATCATGTGATGAGACGTTCTTTCGTGAATCTTTAAAAGGTCGTAGATTTACACATCGTACTGTAGTTGTAGCACAAGATCGAAATAACAATATTATTGCAAGGATGGCGGGAAGAGGTCGTGTGAAAGCAGAAGAAATTGATGGGGTTATCGGGGATTATATAGCCCATTCTTCTTTGTTATGCACGGATACAGCTACCAACTATAAAAAATTTGCAGCAGCAAAAAATCTTAAACACGAAACAATTAATCTTAATCAAAATCAACGAGTAAAAAAAGGGATATTCCACATACAACACGTTAATAATTTCCATCGCCGTATTTCACAGTAGGAGCATTAAGAAAAGATAAAGAGCACCATTTATCAGTTGCTTTTTAAACGGATTAAGTGATGTATTTATTCAACTAACGGAGCAGGTTAGTTGAATAAGAAGGGATATTTGTAAGAATGTTGAAGTAGTGTGGAATATCGTTTATCTCGGGTTTAATAACAGGAATGTCTAGTTGATAAGGGGGAGCAATATGAGGAACAAAATGATTATGTTGATTTCTGTGCTGCTATTCTTAATGACACTTGTCGGTTGTAACAATATTGATGAGAACGAAAATCGAGAGGTAAGTCCTACTTTTTCATTACCTGTTACTTTTGGTGACGGGACAAAGGGTGAGTATTTGTTGATTGGTGAAGAAGGGAAAGTTGGTCTTTTGGTCGGATCGGGTAAAACAGGTGAGGTAGTAGAAGAAAAGTTTATTGCTAATAAAGCAAATAAACATATGTGGTATTTCTGGGGAGAGAAAGATAGTATCAGTGGTGATTTTAAAGTAGTTGGAATTGACAAAGCAGGGAAAGAACATCCTGTGTTGTTATCTGGCAATGATAAAGTATGGCAATTTTCTAATGCTTCAATTAGCCCTAATGGCGGTGCAGATTCCCATATCCCATCGAATATGGTGTTCCCTACAAGTGGATTATGGAAATTAGAAATATATTTTAATGATAAATTATTTGGTGAAATAGTTATAAACGTTGAAGAGAGTTAAATCATCTTCAACTAAGGTGCTTTAGTTTAATTTTTCGATTCATCAATGAAAAAGGAAGATTTAATCTACACGTTTTGTAGATTAATTATCTGCCTTTTTGTTTTAACAGCAACAATCTTTGAGAAAACAGCCTTAATTAAAAAGTAATAAGAGTATTTTATAACAAGTGGATTGTCTACACAAAACTAAACAATTTTTTATGGTGTACAAGTTTATACTGAATAGGACTCATGTATTCAAGTGATCCAAAAATCCGAATGGGGTTATAATGAAGGTAATCAGCTATTCAAGTTGTAAATCTTCTAATTGTTTATAGTAATACCAATTTTCAGTAAGATTATCTAATGAACTATGAAAAGGGTGATTAAAGTTGTTTCAAATAAAAAGGATATATAAAGAACACTATCCTAACGGTAAAAAAATTATCTATCAATACGTCTCCAACAACTATTATGATGTTGTCTATAAAGAACGAGAAAATGGCTGGGCAATTGATTTTACGTTAAAACATTTCGAAACCCCGTTTCACAAGTACTTGGAAGGAGAAATTTTTGAAGATCATATAGAAGATATTGAATGCTATATTGCTGAATTAAATGAAGAAGATGTAGGAATTGTTAGCATCAGCCAAGAGAAGTGGCATAATGTGTTAAGAATTAATGATATTCATATTGATCAATCTCATCAACATAGAGGAATTGGAAGTAAATTCATGGCTTTGGTGAAAAAGCGAGCAACAGAAATAGGGGTAAGGGCGATCGTTTTAGAAACGCAAACTTCTAATTATCCTGCAATTCAATTTTACAAAAAGCATGGATTTCAACTAATTGGCTGTGATCTATTAAGTTACTCCAATAATGATATTGAAAAAAAAGAAGTAAGAGTTGAAATGGGACTTGTTCTTGAAATATAAAAGGAGAGCACGTATTTATCGTGTTCTCCCTAAGAAACTATATATTATCTACTTTGAGTTTGAAGTGCTAATTTAACACCTAGACCTATATAAACGAAACCAACTGCCTTTTCAATCCAACGCGAACCATTGTTTGATGTCTTCGTAAAGATTTTTTCACCAATAAAGCTTGTAATAATAGCTAACAAAATAGTATATAAAGCACTCATTACAACAAAAGTAATGCCTAAAATCAATAATTGTACAGTGATCGATTGACCATTATGCTGAACAAACTGTGGTAAAAACGCTAAGAAAAATAATGCAGTTTTTGGATTTAAAATCTCCGCTAAAAAACCTTGTCGGAACGAAGAACTTGCCGGACTTTGTTCAACAGTTGGTTTTTCTATTTTTTGTGGTTTTGTTAAAAGCATTTGAATACCTAAATAAACTAGGTAAGCAACACCAATATATTTCACTATCTCAAATGCAGTGGCAGAGTTCATTAAAATTGCTGATAACCCTAATACAGCTGCTAACGTATGAACTAAATCACCTAATCCAATGCCTAGTGCAGTGAAAATACCGTTCTTTTTACCACCTTTCAACGTTTGCGTAATGGTAATGATAACAGCCGGACCAGGAATTAAAAATAAAAGAAGAACTATTGCAATAAAAGATAACATATTTATCCATCCTATTCTAATAAACTAAACATTCAATTAAGAGAATAATAAAATTAACTTATTGAATGCAAAAAATATTATATGCTATCTTCTATATGCCTGTCGATAATGAAATACTGAAAAGAAGTGAAAACAACTATTTAAAAAAATCAGAAAATGATTTGATTATATTTGTATAATGTTGGGAGATAGTATTTATGTTGATACACTAGGAGCAGCCCCAAATTATTATTTGAGAAACTTTCTCATATAAAAAAGTAGCTACAACGATTTGGCCACTTCATAAGCAAGATTATTAAGACAAAATATATTAGCCACATCCATGGGATTGTGGCTTTTAATTCGTATTTTAAACTTAAAATAGTACTAACTACTAATAATTAATGATAGAATTAGGTGACAATATTTTTGGAGGTTTTTTATGCTAGATATTCAACAAATACAAGAAGTTATTAGACATCGTTATCCGTTTCTGTTAGTGGATAGAGTATTGGAATTAGAAGAGGGGAAGAGAGCGGTAGCCATTAAAAATGTAACGATCAATGAAGAATTTTTTAATGGACATTTCCCGAATTATCCAGTGATGCCAGGTGTATTAATTGTCGAAGCATTAGCTCAAGTAAGTGCCATTATTATGCTCACTAAAGAAGGGAATCAAGGCCGACTTGGATTACTGGCAGGTATTGATAATTGTCGCTTTAAAAAACAAGTTAAACCTGGTGATCAATTGCGTCTTGAAGTGGAAATTACACGCTTAAAGGGTGCCATTGGTAAAGGGCGAGGAATTGCAACAGTTGACGGAGAAATAGCTTGTGAGACAGAGCTTATTTTCGCATTTGGAAGTTAAGCCCATCCGATTTAAGAGTACTGCAACGATTTTTGCAGTACTCTTGTTCATTGTTTAAAGGATTTTTTTCTGTATGTGTTGAATAATATAATAAATGAAGACTTCGAAATGGAGGCGGTTTCATGAACTATCCCTTAGCACTATATATAGCAACTTGTGTCATGCAATTTATCATCCTCACAAATATTACAATATTCAACGGGCAATGGAATGGGATAACGATGTGGCTATGTACTGGAATGTTTATTTTCTCAACGGCGATTTTCATCTCAAGCAGATCAAATAAAAGAAGTTCTAATGAATGAAAATCTTAAATAAAATGAGACGAAAGAGTTGATAATCACAAAATCAACTCAATTTTTTTGACCAAAAAATTGAAAGTGATTTCAAAAATGGAACTTAATACATTTTACTACAGTGTAAATGTTGTTACAGTATAGACATAAAAACCTAAAAATAAAAAATTGAGGGAAGCGTTTACATGTTTACTTAAATTTAAATAACGAGAACTACTTATTAAGGGGAGATTTTATATGTCGGAAAGTACATCATTTATAAAAGATGTTCCTGAGGTGAAATTTTCTATTATAATACCTGCTCATAACGAAGAAAATTATATTGGGGGGTGTCTAGAGTCGATTGCAAAGGCTGCACAACCGTATATAGATCAAGTAGAAGTTATTGTTGTGTTAAATCGTTGTACCGATAAAACGAAAGAAATTGCACAATCCTACAATTGCGTGACATTGGAAAATAACAATAAAAATTTATCTAAAATTAGAAATGCTGGAGCTGCGTTAGCAAAAGGCGATATTCTCGTTACAATTGATGCTGATACTCGAATGACAGAGCACATGCTAACTGAGGTTGAAAAGCACTTAGCATCCAACCAATTCATTGGAGGAGGCGTGAATGGAAGTTTTGAAAGAATGTCCTTAGGTATAGTAGTATCTACTATGCTACTAATTGTTCCTTTACTGATTAAGTATGGTTTTATTTCTGTAGGGATTTTTTGGTGCTATAAAAAAGACTTTCAGGCAATAAATGGTTTTAATGAGAATATGCTAATGGCCGAAGACGCTGATTTTGCTAAGCGTTTAAAACAGTGGGGCAAGAAGCACGGTAAAAAGTACGGAACGATTAAAAGTGGAATGATTACTTCGTGCAGACGATTTGACCATTATGGAGACTGGATGTTACTGAAACGACCAGATGTGATTTTAGCTTATATAAAGGGCACAAATGAAAAGGCTGCTAATGAAGCCTATTATGATGATCAAACAAGATAATGAACCCACCTTAATGGCATATATTTCAACATAATAATTCTTTAAACCACTTCGTTATCAAACGAGTGGTTTTTTATGTGTGATTGGGCTTGGTCTTGCAATTGCCAATGAAATAGTCCATGTTCATGGAGGAACAATATCAGCTTCAAGTAATGATGAAAAAACAGTGTTCACTGTTATGCTTCCAACACTTTCTTAAGAAACCTTAAGAATTCTTTAATAGATTATTAAAAAAATAGCTCCTTCTTTTATGTTTCAATAGAGGTATAGATAGAAGGAGTTGTTTTTATGTTTCAAAGAAAAGGATTTTATAGCTTAATTTTACTGATAATTATTTTTCTGGTGTCCATGTTTGTAAAAGAATATCCATTTCAACAATCTAAGCTAGAAATAGATAATCCTCAGCTGGAAATGCCAAAGAAAAGTGAAATAAATCTTGATGTAAATTTACAAAGCTCAAATGCTATATTAGTGAACTTAGACACAAATAAGATTTTACTGGACAAAGATAGTGACGAAATCATTTTTCCAGCTTCTTTGACGAAAATCATGACGGTTTTAGTGGCAATTGAAAATATCCCGAATTTACAGGAAAAGATTATACTTCCTAAAAGTATATTTAAGAATTTATATGAAGAAAATGCTTCTATGGCAGGCTTTCTTCCTAATGAGGAGGTAACAGCAGAGGATTTACTTTATGGTTCAATGCTACCTTCAGGTGCGGATGCTTCTATTGGCTTAGCAGATTACATTACTGGATCTGAGAGTAAATTTGTAAAGTTAATGAATGAAAAAGCTAACCAACTAGGGATGAAAAACACACATTTTATGAATGCAACAGGACTCCATCATCCTGATCATTATACGAGTGTGAAAGATATTTCGATACTTTTACAATATGCTTTAACTAATAACACCTTTCGGGATATTTATACGGCGGAAAGATACTCAATAAAGTCAACGAATCTTCATCCAGAGGGAATGATGGTGACGAGTCGAATGTTTAAAAATTTGAAGGCTATTGAAAATACAAGGGGTGGAATAATTGGCGGCAAAACTGGCTACACAGAGCAAGCAGGATTATGTTTAGCAAGTTTAGCGACAATTAAAGGCGAGGAGTATATTCTAGTAACAGTAGGTGCTCAAGGTGATCCACGAACAGAGCAGTTCAATATTACGGATGCATTAGCTGTCTATCGACAACTTTACTAAGGAACTTTATGTATGTTTCCCGCAGTCACTAAACTTCCAATAAAATTTTTAGCCAAACTAACATACTACCTTTCCATCCCTTCATATAATTTAAATATCTGAAAAATTTGGGTGACTTTGAGTTTTCTTCATAAGGTCATTAAATCAAGTAAACCAGTATGAGAGGATGAGGGGTTTGAAGCATCCCGGCACAAATGTTTTTGAAAATAAAGAGGAACTATTCGTACCTGAAAAAGCATTAGATAAAGATTTTTGTGATCGATTAGTGAGAAAAATTCATAAAAATATACTGAATGAAAATATAACAAACGATGTTTATATGTCCTATTTCGTGATTTTTGATCAACAATATAAATTGCAAGAAATTCGATTTTTACTAGATGTTTTAAAATTGCAAGCAAATGAAATCATTAGATCAAAGCCAATTTATATTACATTATGTGGTGTCATCTTATCATTGATTACAATAATTGCCTCAGCAATCAATATTAAATTGATGACTGGGATATCACTTGTCCAAATCGTCGCTCTAGCAGTTTTGAGTTTTAATTTAGCTATATTGTTTATTTCCTATAAAATAGAAAAAGAATATAAAAAAATATATGAAGTCATTAAATTAATTGACTATTATTTAAGTTTTTATAAATAGCTAATTTCAGATATCAATAGAGGTGTGAAAAATGTGCATAGAATTATAGATCAATTACTTTTTTGGATTGATAGCATTCCTGGCGAATTTCGTCATATGTCTGAACTAGAGATTTCACAACGACCAGCGCCTCAAAAGTGGTCAAAAAAAGAGATATTAGGCCATTTATGCGACTCCGCCATTAATAATCTGGATAGGTTCATTAACATACAATACGAAAAGCAACCCTTTCTATTAACACCGTATGACCAAGTTTATTGGGTGAAAATCCAAGGGTATCAAGAGTTACCTTTTGATGAAGTAATGAACCTATGGGTGAGCTTAAATAAAAAAATTATAAATGTTATTAAAAATATCCCTAATGAAAAGCTTGCTCTACAATGTGGCTTTGAAAATAATCAACTAATAACTTTACAGTGGCTTATTCAAGATTATCTTGAACATATGGAACATCATTTGAAACAGATATTTAAAATGAATGAGCAGTTTTTGAAATTTAGTCAGTGACGTTTTAATTCCAAAATCACTGTAAGGACAACCTCTAGCTGCTATCACTGAAGTATACACTGCAACAAAAAATCAAAAAAGAGCATTTTTTTTAACATTCCTCAAATAATAAGGTACTAAATATTTTATTTGAGGAGGTGAAGATTTGAAAAAACTCCTGTTTTTACTCCCTATTTGCCTTTTAACTGTCTCCTTTTTTTATGCAAAAGTCGGCGCAGAGAAATATGAAAATAAAGGAAGGAAGTATTATGAAGAAGCAGGACAAATTGTCTGGGAGGTCAATACGGATGAAAAAATTGTTGCCCTTACTTTCGATGATGGTCCACATCGAAAGTACACATCTCAGATTTTAGATGTATTAGCCAAATATCATGCGAAAGCTACTTTTTTTATTGTTGGTCAAAATGCGCAAAAAAATCCAGAGGTAATATCAAGAATGTATAAGGAAGGTCATGAATTAGCCAACCATACATTTACGCATCCTCTAAGGACGAATGTTCCGAATTTACTAAAGGAAATAAATCAAACGAATGACGTTATTCAGAACATCACAGGATTTAAGCCTACTTTATTCCGCCCTGTAGAAGGACAGTATTCAGATGCAATGATTCAAGCGATTGCTAAAGAAGGATATAAAGTTGTTATGTGGTCATGGCATTTAGATACTTTAGATTGGAAAAGTCCAGGTACTAATAGAATTGTTAACACTGTGCTAAACGGTGTCAAAGAAGGAAATATCGTTCTTTTTCATGATGGAGGCGGAAATCGTCATCAAACAGTGCAAGCGATGGATAAAATAATTCCTGAACTGGAAAGGCAAGGATATAAATTTGTCACAGTTTCTGAATTACTTGAAGTGCAGAATAAAAAAGATTAAAAACCAATAGGTTTCAAATGTGTACTTTTACATTGTTTTTATGGGCTGTAAATTCGAATTTCAAATAATAATAAATTTTTTTCCGTGGGGAAATCAGGCTAAAGATGTAAATAGCCTGATTTTTCATTTTCTAGGAACGACTTATCTATATACAGATAGTACAAATACGATGAAGATTTGTTGATTGGGGTGGGCTGGACGACTCCTTGGGGATCAACATCACAGATGAGGCCATGGACCGAGCAATGCGAGTGAAGCGGCTCATCGACCCCAAGGAAGCTTTGCTTTGCGCGGAAGCGAAGCGACAGCAACAAATGTTTTTCTGTGCGAAAGCGAAGCGTCAGCAACAACAACAAAGCGCCCAGCCAGAACGGAAACCAACCATACGTTATGTTTATAATTCAAAAAAGGTATAATTACCCTAATGAGTAGGGGGATTGGTATTGTTGTGTAACGTTGAATTAGTTGAATGTAATAATGAGTTTTTAGAGGGAACTAGGAGTTTTTGTCTTAGAAGTAAGAAGAAATCAAGCGGATATATAAATAAGAACAAATGGCTGAACAATAGATTTGAGGAAGGCTTGAAATATGTGCAAGTGATGGACAATAAAAAACAAGTTGGGTTTATTGAATATACAGAAGCAGAAAATTCCTCAAGAGTGGTTTATGCGGATGGTTATTTAGTGATTCATTGTTTATGGGTAAGTACAGTTGGAAAAGGTTATGGAACTCGATTAATCAATAAATGTATAGAAGATGCAAAAAAGCTAGCAAAAAAAGGGGTTGTTGTTATTACGAATTCAAAAACGTCATGGGCACCTAGTAAAGAGATTTTTTTGAAAAACAATTTTCAACTTATAGATAAGGCGCCATATGATTTTGAATTACTTATCTACCCATTGAGCAATGAAGTCCAACAACCTTATTTTCCGAATGATTGGGAGGACAGATTAAAAAAATTTAACGACTTAACGATTTTACGGTCATTCCAATGTCCATATGTTGAAATTGCAACAGAAAATATTATAGCTGGTGCAAATAAATTGAATATACAAGTTACGCTTGTTGATCTTAAGGATAGAGAAAAGTTGATGGAATTATCACCAACCCCGTACGGTATTTTTTCTGTCATTTATAAGGGTCAGCTTCTTACTTTTCATAGACTAACAGTACATTCTGTTATAAAAAAATTAAAAGAACTGAGTTAAAAACTGCTCAGCGCACAGCCAAAATAATCAGTAAATTTCGAGTGCGAATATTGGTTATTAATGCTTATAAAAACATAGTAGAAGTTACAAAAGGTTCATAATATAGAGTGAACTTATTATCTATCTTCGAACTACAAAAGGTAAGATAGTATGATTAAAGTTCAATCATCCCGCTTTTTACATTATGACAAAAAGAAGGGGGGGAAACCTATGGTAACAATACGCCAAAAACTAGTATCAACTTCACAAGCAATGAATATGACAAATGGTAAAAATAATGCAAAAAAGTATATTGTCGTTCATGAAACCGACAATACGAGCGTTGGCGCTGATGCTGACGCCCATGCTCGTCTACAGATAAATGGTAACAGTAGGGAAGCTAGTTGGCATTGGCAAGTAGATGACAAAGAAGCTGTACAATCATTTGAACATTTTTGGGAGTGCTGGGGAACAGGAACGTATGTTGGTAATAGCCAAGGAATTCAAGTGGAAATTTGCGTAAATAGTGATGGAGATTATTTAAAAGCTGTGGACAATGCGGTGAATCTAATCGCAAAAATTATAAAAGATGAAAATATAACAATTCAAAATATTGTTCAACACAATTATTTTAGTGGGAAAAATTGCCCTCGTAATATTCGTGCTGGAAAAATACCTTGGTCACAATTTATCGACATGGTAAAAAAAGCTGGAGATACTCAAATACCTCCAGTAGAAACGCAAAAATATCGAATTTTCACGGGAACGTATAGTACTCTTAAAGCAGCAGAAAGCGCAGCACAGGTGATGAAAAAAACATTCGGCTGGCTTGTTTACATTGAGCAGGACGCTGCAAATTATCGTATTAGAACAGGAACTTTTACAGGAATCAATGCAGTGAAAAATGCAGAGATGAAAATAAAAAATGCTAAATTGGCGCAAGTTACGTATATTAAAGATGCATAAGAGGATATGTAATTTCTAATATTCTATGAGGATTTTAGTTGACTGCTTCGAGGAAACGGGTAAAATAGAAAAGCAGTACCATTATATACCTTCAACTTAGCAGATAACAGAGGTGCCTTTAGAAGTGCTTCAAGGGCACCTGTATTTTTACAAAATCTAAAGCAATAACATCTACATAGAATAATGTGCTTAACAATATAGTGATTAAGAAATGCTGGATTTTATGAAGATTGTTGTAGGACAAGATTTGTCGTGAAATTTTGACAGTCTTTTTCTTTTCGTCTTCTCTATAACCTGTTAAGATGGTAATAGTGTGACAACAAGTTAGTGTATATGAGAGTGGTGACAATCAAGATGGATGAACAGAAAAAAGATAGTATAGAACAGCAGTCAGAACAAACACCCCCTACTGAAGTGAAACCAGCAGGACAATTTATACAAATGAAACCGTTTAAATTTATTATGCTGATGTTCTTTACAATCCTTATTACTGCAGGCTTAACGATATTTGCGTTAACATTTGGAGATAAGAAAGCAGTGGAAGTGAAAGTGCCGACTGGGCGTACGGAATTTTCTAAATTGTACGAAGCCTATGATTTACTTAAAAACAACTATTACAAAGATATCGACGATGCGAAAGTGGTCGATGGCGCTATTAATGGCATGTTTGACGCTTTAGGTGATCCGTATTCTGATTTTATGGTGAAGGACGAAGCAGATCAATTTAAGTCTGGTTTGTCTTCTAGTTTCCAAGGAATTGGTGCGGAAATTCAAGAGCGTAACGGCTCTATTACAGTTGTGTCACCTATTAAAAATTCACCTGCTGAAAAAGCGGGGCTATTACCGAAAGATATTATCTTAACTGTAGATGGAAAAAGCATTCATGGGCTAAGTGCATCTGAAGCGGTAGCTCGTATTCGTGGTGAAAAAGGAACACCAGTAAAATTAACCGTGAAAAGGGAAGGAAACGCGGATCCTCTTAATATGACAATTGTCCGTGATGAAATTCCGGTTGAAACGGTTTACGGTGAAATGCTTGAAGGGGATATTGCCCATATTCAAATCACGTCATTTAGTGAAAATACAGCAAAAGAATTTGAGAAGATTCTTGCAGATTACGAAGGTAAAGGCTTGAAAGGTATCGTCTTAGATGTACGCCAAAATCCAGGTGGTTACCTAGATGCTGCAATAGAAATTTCGAATTTATTTGTTCCAGAAGGTAAACCGATTGTCCAAGTACAACAAAAAGATAAAGAGCCGAAAATTACAAATGCTATTGCTGGTAAAAAATATAATATCCCAGTAACAGTCCTTGTGGATAGCGGCAGTGCTTCTGCTTCTGAAATATTAGCTGGAGCATTAAAAGAATCTGTCGGTGCTAAAATTGTTGGAGAAACATCGTTTGGTAAAGGTACAGTGCAAAATGTCACACCATTAAAAGATGGCTCTAACCTAAAATTCACAACAGGTAAATGGCTAACACCAAATGGTAACTGGATTCACGAAAAAGGAATTGCTCCAGATGTTAAAGTGTCATACCCATCTTATGCATCATTACCATACTTAGATCCATCTATGGAAATGAAAAAGGATGTGCAGTCTAACTCTGTAAAAGCGGCACAAGAGATGCTAGAAGTTTTAGGATATGAGCCTGGTAAAGCAAGCGGTATTTTTGATCAATACACAGAACGTGCAGTGAAAAAACTGCAAGCTGCAAGTGGTCTTGAAGAAACTGGCGTTTTAACTGGCGATACAACGTATGCTTTAATGGATGCATTACGTGCTAAAATAAAAGCAGATGATCCTCAATTGTTAAAAGCAAAAGAACTGCTTACTGGTACACCAGCAAAAACTGAGTAAACTACAAACTAACAAAGTAGCTGTCGCAGCAGGCGTCTCAAGTGGCCTTTTGCGACAGCTTTTTTTATAGGAGGTAATAATTGTGAAGGACGTATACTTATTTAGTGGCTTTTTAGGTAGCGGAAAAACATCCATGCTAACAGATGTTATTCGACAACTAAAGGAAAAAAAATTAAAGCCTGCTGTCATTATGAATGAGCTTGGAAAGCTCCCATTTGACTCACAGGCTGTGGAAAAGGATATTCCGCTTAAGGAAATGCTAGAGGGTTGTATTTGCTGCTCTGGCGCTGAAAAAACAGAGGCACAAATTCAATCCCTTCTATTAGATAGTGACTTTGATGTCTTAATTATAGAAACAACAGGTGCTGCACATCCTGTAGAAGCTTTAGACGCTGTTTATTCACCGTTATTTGCGGAACAATTAAATGTCAAAGGAATTGTTACGGTTGCTGACTCGAAGCTGTGGCTAAATCGAGAAACATTAACCCCGCAAGTGCGCTCCTTATTTATGGAGCAAATCCGTCACGCACATTTATTGCTGGCCAATAAAACGGATTTATTAACAGAGGCCGAGCAGGCACAGGTTGTTTATGAGCTACAAGGCTTTAACCCTCATGCCTTTATTTTGCAAACTACAAATGGTCGTGTGCCGTTACGTTTATTAGAAGATTTAAAGGCAACAGCTCAGGTGGATAAACAAGACATTGTGAAAGCCCCAATAGCATCAATGCATCTCGGTTCAAGATTAGTTGAATTTAATGACGTTGACTTTACACAGGGGCAATTTGAAGATTGGGTGCGCACATTGCCTGAAACCGTGTATCGAATGAAAGGCTATGTGCCAATAGAAGGTGTAAAAAATCCTTTACTGTTTCAATATGCGTATGGCATGGTCCAATGGCTTCCGGAATACGTAAAAATGCCTGCGAAACTCGTTATTATTGGTGAAGATGTAAGTAGCTTAAATGTTATAGGTATTAATTAAATAGTAGGCTTCACTATATAGACATATAAAATCTGCTGATTACTACTAATAGTTGTCTTATTAAAGTAGTAATCATGGCAGATTTTTTTGTGGATTAGTAAAATAAAGGAAGTATGTTTCTATAGTTTAAGACTATAATTCGGATGTGTATCTACTTGAATATTGAAAATATTTGATAGTTTTTTAGAAGTGTCAACCCTATTTGAAACGTAAGTATTTCATAGGCTGGTGGAACTTGCTAAAAATTATTGTCAAAAACCCTCTGTTTGATGCGAATTTATGTCTCCGATGGTGTTGTTAGCAGATGCTGGTAAGAAATTTATTAAATTCGTACTTTACGATTGTTTGCAGAGAAGGAGGAATTGCAAAAATGAAAAAAACACTAACTGCAATTTGTGCAACATTTTTATTAGCAGCTCCAATTCAAATGGCTTCCGCTGCAGAAAATACTACAGAGGGGAACACAACTACAGACTGTAATAAAGTTGTTTATTCTTATAAATGGTCAAATCAGTGGTCAAATCATAAGTGGGTAGTTAAACAACCACAAACACAAGCACCAACAAAAGAAGTACAAGTACCAGAAAATAATCAAACAACAAATAACAATACACAAACAGCTCAAAAAGATAATGCAGCTACTGCACCAGCTCAATCTAAACCATCAACAACTACTTCAGATGTGAATGCTTTTGAACAAGAAGTAGTAAAATTAACGAATGCTGAACGTACAAAAGCTGGTTTAGCACCATTTAAAACGGATGCTCAACTGATGGCAGCTGCTCGTGAAAAATCACAAGATATGCAATCTAAAAACTATTTTTCACATACAAGCCCAACATTCGGTTCACCATTTGATCGTATGAAAGCTTTAGGTATTACGTATAAGAGTGCAGGTGAAAATATTGCACAAGGTCAACGTACACCTCAAGAAGTAGTACAAGCTTGGATGGATTCACCAGGTCACCGCGCGAATATTTTAAATGAGAAATTTACGCATATTGGTGTTGGCTATGTGAAGTCAGGTAACTACTGGACACAACAATTTATCCAAAAATAATAATAGCTTTATTGAATAATAGGGTCCACTAAGTCGTAAAAGACTTAGTGGACATCTTTTTTTATACAACATAATATAAGCGGAAATTTAGACTTTGTAGGTAGAGAGATTTTTTCACTTTTGTGTTGTAAAAAAATTTCCGTGGTGTAATTAAAGTGCATAATCAATAAAGTGGCTCTTCGGCAAATGAACTTATTGGCTATGCCTCTTATTTACAGTGATTAAAGTGTGGGATTAACCAGACGTTAATCTGGAGCAGAAATTAATATTCCACCTCATACATAGCGATTTACTTGACCATTTTTTATCAACGTTTTTAATAATGTATGGCTTAAAAATATATAACAAAGATATACTTATGAATTAGACATCCGCAACACATCATTATATTCATGCAACTCCGCAAAATGCTTGGCAATCAGTTGACCCTGTTTATGAGGTGCTTGTAATGCTGCCACCTGATCCAATTATCTTTAATACATAGGGGATAAATAATACAGGGGTTCCTCAAGAGGGGAATGCAGTATTACATCATCAATTTCAACGAACTCTTCTTTTTTTGAAAATAACTATCCGTGTAATCAAAAGTCAGGGCTCATTAAATGAGAGTACCTGAGTTTTTTTAAGTTCTTATTATTTTCTTTTTGCTAAAACGCGACCATTTATTCTGAGAAGATTAAAAACAAACGTTCTAGCGAGGAGCGAGAAAAATGTTAATAGACAGTGGATCAATGTAATAAAGTGATTATGTTTTTATTTTATATTCTAATTTTTAACAATATTTACAATTATAAAAAAAGATTGAAAATTTTGGTCCTTTGTGTAAAGATATGATTGTACTTCAAAATCGAAAGGGGATATGATATGAAAAACACAAAGCACGTTATTAATCCAAAAGGTTTTCGATTTAAGGTTTTAAGTTTAGCTGTGGTTTTAATGCTTACTATTTGTACATTTTTTGTAAGCGGAAATACAACTACTTTAGCGGCACCTGTCTCTGTGTATTTAAGTGATGAGTTAACGCCAGTTTCAGTTACAGGAGATATAGAGCAAATGACACCTGATTATTTTTCTTATAATAAAAACCAATCGTTTTATAAAACACAGTTATCTATTAAAGGTGTGAAATATGAAAAAGGTATTGGCTCGCATTCAAATAGTTCAATTAAGTATAATTTGAATGGACAGTATACTAAATTTACAGTTGATGTAGGAATAGATGATCAAGTAGCGCCAGGTCATGGTTCTGTGAATTTTGTGGTAATTGTCGATGGTAAAATTTTGTATATAAGTCCGGTAAAAAAATCAAACGAACCAGCTGAACATGTAGAAGTAGATATTGCTGGAAAAAATACACTTGAGTTAGTTGCGTTTAATGCAAATGATAATATTGACAATGATCATGCCGACTGGGCAGATGCGAAATTGTTTAAATAAAAAATACAATTTTTGGTTTCAAACTAGAAGAAAAAACAGCATTTCGTCAAATTGCTAAACAGGTTGTTATCCATGTAGACCGAGATATTATATGGGCGGAGCTAAGATTGCGCTGTAAAGAGTAGTATCTCGAAAAAACAAGTACAGGATCATTACGAATTGTCTCTTTTAAAGGATTTAATTTCGAAAAAGTCCCCGAAGCAATAAACTAATAACCAGGTGCTCGATTGAGCACCTGGTTATTGCATGTTCTTATAATATTGCAATTGCTCTGACAGGAGCACCATCAGCATTTTCGTATTTCATTGGTAGGGCATAAAACGTGAACAGTTCATTGCCGATTTCACCGAGCTTAGTTAAATTTTCAACGATGACAAAATTAGAATCAAATAGCACTTTCTTATGATTTGTTAAACTAGTCATTGAGTCGATGCTTATGACATCGAGTCCTACACCTTTTTTATTACTTTGAATTAGGTATTCAGCAACCTCTTCTGTCATGTGAGGGTAGTCACCAAAATACTTATCTGTTCCCCAGTATTGATCCCATCCTGTATAAAATAAAAGAAAATCAGCTTGATCAACTCCTTTCTTCACTTTATTTATTCTGTCTAAAGTTATTTTTTGACCTTCTGTAAGATCACTACAATCGATGACCAAACCTTTACCTACAAATTGTTCCACCGAGATTAAATCTAATGTAATACCGTCTTTAAAAATATGATTTGGCGCATCCATATGCGTGCCAGTATGTGAAGTCAAAGTTAAAGCTGTTTCTTTAAATCCGTCAGATTCATGATTACATATTATTTTTAATGATGGTTGATCAGTACCTGGGTAGACTGATATTTTTTCAGTTAATGTGTGAGTTAAATCAATAATCTTCATTATTATACCTCGCTGTAATTAAGATTTATTAATTGTACCATTTAAAAAAGCCACTTTGTTAGGTTTAAATAACCGCTAAGCGGATAACACAGATTCGTTATCTCCAGCTTAGCGGTTTTTATATACCTATATCCAAAGAGGTACAAGGAAGAAATATATCTGTCGCTGCGTTTTCGGCACTAAAGACGTTTACATAAAGAAATTAAAAGCTTCATCTATATCTTTTCGTCCGCATATAGTAAAATAAAAGACTGTATACAAAAAGTAGTATGGCTACAAGCGGATGTCATGGGATCGGAAAGTAGTTAAAAAGGATGTTAGCCTAAAAAACATCGCATCCATGCGATAACGGCTAACTGACCTGCAACTTGTTGTTGTTGCTGTTGCTGCGCTTCGCACAGACAAAACCCGTTGCTGTCGCTGCGTTAGCACGCTTTTGCGCAAACAACATCTGCAGGCCTAAGTACAAAGTCGATTCCGGACGCAATTAAGCTAATGCCTAATTGATGGAATAGGAGAATTAATGTGAAACAACAAACAATCATTTTAACCGGTGGAGGGACAGCTGGTCATGTATCGCTCAATCAAGCGATACTCCCGTCTTTACAAGAGCTAGGTTATGATGTCCACTATATTGGCTCAGACGAGGGCATTGAAAAAGAATTAATAGGCGAGGCGTTTCCAAGTGTTCCGTTTTACGGTATTTCAAGTGGGAAATTGCGTCGTTATTTCTCGATGAAAAATTTTACAGATCCTTTTAAAGTGCTTGCTGGAATTATGCAGGCTTTTCGTATTATCAAAAAAGTGAAACCCCAAGTAATTTTTTCAAAGGGTGGCTTTGTTTCTGTACCCGTTGTCATGGCTGCAAAACTTGCTGGTGTTCCTGTAGTCATTCATGAATCAGATGTTACACCTGGCTTGGCTAATAAAATTGCGCTACCATTTGCATCACACATTTTTACGATTTTTGAAGAAACCTTGCAGCACTTACCGAAAGAAAAGGCAACTTGCACAGGCTCCATTATTCGCCAAGAGTTATTTATGGGAGATCGAGCAAAAGGGTTATCATTATGTGGCTTTACAACATTAAAACCTGTTCTTCTTGTGATGGGTGGGAGTCTAGGCTCAGTTGTCTTGAACGACGCGCTCCGTCAAAATATACCGGAGCTTGTAAAACAGTTTCAGATCATTCATTTATGTGGTAAAGGAAATTACGACAAATCATTAGAATCTACGCCTGGTTACAAGCAGTTTGAATATGTGACAACAGAATTACCAGATCTATTACATGCGGCAAACTTTATCGTCTCACGTGCTGGCTCCAATTCGATTTTTGAATTTTTAGCACTTCATAAACCGATGTTATTAGTACCATTATCTGCACAAAAAAGTCGTGGTGACCAAATATTAAATGCCAACTTATTTAAAAGACAGGGTTACGCGGAAGTATTGCAAGAGGAAGAGTTAACAAAGGAATCCTTTAAAAAATCGGTTCATCTGTTAACAGAGCGTAAAGCAGAAATGGTTGCATTAATGGAGAAAACTCAAAGACCGAAGACGCCAGAAGAAATGGCGAAATTGATTTTACAATATAAAAAGTAAATTTGGTAGTCAGTGCCTATTGCAAAATTTGTACTTAAGCACAATACAGCAATTAATATTAGCAAAAATAGAAAAAAGCTATGTGCATGTCATCAAGACTGAACACATAGCTTTTTTTATGAAAATCCATAGTAGATTACATCGCTTGTTCTTCGCCCTCTGCCAATTGATTGGCTGTTGTAAGATAGAACAAGTCTTTTGGAATTTTATATAAATTAAATTGCGCCTCACCGCTATTAACCTGTGTTAATAATGTTGGGTGACTTTCATTCGCACTCATAATATAGGGTAGCTTTAAGGCTGCACGCTGTGATTTTATATTTTCAACACGAATACGGAGAAATACCGTATGGAAGTTATAGTCAAAAAAAAGTTCATTCAAAAAAAGCATTTTCGCCTTTTGGTTATAACCTTGCCCTTGATAAGGGAGTCCAATCCACGTTCCTAAAAAGCCTGCACCATCCTCGACATCATGAATGCTAATGGTGCCGATTGGTTGACCCCAATCATCAGTAATTGTCCTTGAAATAGCGAGTCCCTTCGCTTCTTCTTCAATCAGTTGTTTTGTCATAAACCAATATTCATCAGCTGATGTGGCTTTTTGACGGACAAAAGGGAGAACAGAAGGGTGTGATAACAGCTCATAGAGCTCAGTACATTCATGTAGGTCTCGATGTTTAAGCATACGAAACGCCTCCTTTACTAGGGTAGTTAAAACAATTCCTTTAAAACATAAAGAAGAAAACTAAAATTCGTACTGGAATTAAAACCCAAAGAACTAGACGTTAAAACTATGATATCCATAATCTCCCGCTGTCTTACTGATTTTTCGACCATACCGAAAAAAGGCTAGTTTTTTTAATATAATATAACAATCATACTGCTTTATGCAATCATTTTCCTTGCTAAAACAAAAAATAAGTTTATTAGTCGGTAAATTCTGAAAAATAAATAATTGCATAAATAGTTAAAAATTGTTTTATATAATTTCGGGGATCATTAAGTCTAAAATATCATTTTTAAGAGTGGAAATACTTGAAAAGTGTTTCTTTAGAATTACGTTATTTCATCGAAAGAGGTAAAATATCAAAAAATAACCTTAAAAGGATAAATTTATTTCGATTCGAGAAAGGTGATTCTTTTAAATTATGTTATAATAGTAGTATTGATTTTTTTGTATATACAAAAGCTATTTAAAAATTTTATATTAATATTAACGACTTATAGGGGTGACAGCATGGAATATCTTTTAAGCGAAGATTTATTTAATGAATTGTTTATTGGCAAAGATTTTGTCTTTTTAATGAAAAAAGTGGGAGACGATTATCAATATATTCGCTTAAATAAAGCAGCTCGAGCTTTGTTATCACATGAGGCGATTGGGAAAATGCTTTCAACCCTTACCTCAAGTCGGAAAAATTTTTCTATAATTCAAGAAAATTACAATCAAGCGATTGCTAAGCATAGTCAAGTTGATTATGTGGATTATGCCTTTTATAAATCAGAAGTTCGTAAATATGAGACATCTGTTCGACCGATTAAACATAATAATGAAGACTACGTTTTAGCCATAACAAAAGAAATTCTCTATGATCGTAGTATCGAAGATAAGTTTTTATTTCTTCGTTCAATGTTTGACCATGCTTCTTTTTCTACGGTCATCTTATCAACTGAAGGGTCTATCTATGAGGTGAACTCCAGCTTCACGGAAGACTTTGAATTAGATACAGAAACGGTTAAACAGCAATTATTCGTCGATCTACCAATTGTTCCTAAAGATGAAGTAGGGAAAATCCAGAGCTATTTACAAAGAGCAGCTATGGGCGAAAATATTGGCGAAAAATTCATCAAGCTTCATACACTGGATAAAAAAGAGCGCATGTATTTAGTTTCACTATCTCCGGTTATGCAATGGGATAATTCATTTGCTATTTTTCTTCTCATGCAGGATTGCACACAATTCACTGAACAAAAAGCACAGTTACGCTCAAAATCTCATGGTTTAGAGGTTTTTAAAGCTGCTCTAAATTCAGCAGCTTCCATTGCTGTTTTGGATAGTAATGCTAATATACTAGAAATTAATGATTTGTTTTTAAATGCGACTGGCTTCACGGCAGAAGAGCTAATAGGTCAGCCTTATAAATTAATAGAGCCTCGTTACAATGCAGAAGACTTATTACAATTAATTAAAACAACGCTAAAAGCGGGGGATATTTGGCGAGGCGAGCTATGCTACCGTACAAAATTCCATGCTGACTTTTGGGTAGAAGCATCTATAGTTCCATTAAAGAATGAATTCGGGGAGACAGAACAATATTTATCCATTAACTATGATATTACGGACAAGAAAAGAATGTTAACGGAATTGAAAAATATTGAACGCACATTCCGTCTTATTACAGAAAATACAAATGATTTGATCGTCATTACAAACGAAGATGGCATCATTATTTATGCCTCGCCTTCCTATGAGATTTTCTTAGGCTACGAAAATGTAGAATTACAAGGTCAGTTTTATAGTAACATTGTTGATGAACAAAGTAAGAAGTCTTGGCAAACATTTTTAAATAATTATTCAGGCCAAACGGAAACGCAGTTTGAGCTACTGTTGAGGGCGAAGGACGGCACGCCTGTTTGGACTGAAGGAAACGTAACAGTTGTTCATGATCCTGAACGCGAAAAAGTTTCACAAATTATGATGGTATCCCGTGAAATAACGCATCGTAAGGAACGAGAAAATGATTTATTATATTTAGCTTATCACGATACGTTAACACAACTACCAAATCGTCGTTTTTTACAAAAGGAGTCTCCGAAACTATTGGTAGAAGCGCAAGAACGGAATGAGTGCTTAGCTATGCTTTATATCGATGGGGATGACTTTAAGCGAGTTAATGATCGGTACGGCCATGACACGGGGGATGACTTTATCCGAATGTTTGGTCAAGTTTTAATTACGGCTGTACGTAACCATGATTTAGTTATACGAATGGGTGGCGATGAATTTGTTGTCGTCCTAACAGGTTTAACTCGGAATGATGAGACGAGACATACACAAATAATGGATATTATTAATCGCATTCGTAATGAACTAAAAAAGGGTTGGACAATTGAAAGTCATTACTTTGCTCCAACTGCTTCCATTGGTATCGCTTATTATCCGGATCACGGTCACACACTAAATGAATTGCTAGAATTAGCAGATCAAGCTTTATATAAAGCAAAGGAAATTGGAAAAAATAATCTCTATATTGCTGACGCCTAAGCAATTATGTCTCGTCCGCTTCGTTTTTGCTACTGAAAGAAGTTAAAAAAGTCTGTACAAACAAGTAGTTACTTGTGGTACAGACTTTTTGTTTGATGTTATGCTATAACAGTATTAAAGAGGAAACCCCTCATAGTTATTTTAGAATAGAAGGTGAAGAAATGCCTAAAAAGTTACTCTTAGTGGAAGATGAGAAGCATATTGCTCGTTTCGTGGAGCTAGAATTAAAGCATGAAGGTTACGATGTATTCGTCGCATTTGATGGACGAGAAGGACTAGAGCTAGCTTCATCTGATAATTTTGATGTACTGTTATTAGATGTCATGCTTCCGGGGATAAATGGAATTGAAATTTGTCGTCGAATACGCACGCAGTCAAAGGTTCCTATTATATTGTTAACGGCCCGAGATGCTGTAATGGATCGTGTAGCTGGCTTAGATGCTGGCGCAGATGACTACATAGTAAAACCATTCGCTATTGAAGAACTATTAGCTAGAATTCGTACAATAATACGTCGGGTGACACCTGATGAAAAAATTGGGGGTTCATTACATTTTCGTGATATCGAAATGGATGTAGCGGCCTATGAAGTATTTGTTCAAGAGAAAAAGCTTGATTTAACGAAAACAGAATATGATTTATTAAAATTATTGCTAGAGCATAAAAATAAAGTTTGTACACGAGAGCTAATTTTAACCTCTGTTTGGGGGTATGATACGAATATAGAGACTAATGTCGTAGATGTATATATTCGGCATTTGCGAAATAAACTACCGGGTGATATGAATGCCTATATCGAAACCGTTCGTGGGGTTGGGTATGTGATGCGTGAATGAAAAAATGGAAAGGTTATTTAGTCAATCAGTCATTACAAAGAAAATGGATGCTAACATCTAGTGCTGTTATTTTTTTTAGCTATACAATTATTTGTATTGTCGTATATATTTCACTTCATACATGGTTATCAAATGACGAAGCAAGTAAAATCAAAAGAACAAGCGATGATTTAGTATATTTTTTAGAGTCACAGGGACCGAATCTTACTATTCAAGAAATTAAGCAAAATAAAGGTCTTATAGATTCTATTGCTGATCGTGATCAAACGATTAGAATGTTTAATTCAGATGGCGTTCAGATTCTTCGTATTAATAATACCTCTCAGGCTGCACCTCTAACCTCAATGGGGGAAATTGTTGATATGACGATTGATAAAAAAGATGTCTTAGTCATTAATGAACCAATTCAACTTGGTTTCTTTCAAGGATATATTCAGGTGATTCATCCATTATCAAAGTTCCAGTCTTTGATGCATTATTTATTGACGACAATGCTAATAGCAGGCATAGGAGCATTATTGTTATCAGCATCTATTGGCTATTATCTTGCCAATTATTTAATGAAACCATTACGAGAGTTACGTTCATCCATGAAAACCGTTATGGATAAAGGATTTAATGAACCAATTCAATTAACTTACACGTCTCATGATGAGATAGGTGATTTATTGAAAATGTACAATGCGATGATGAATGAATTGCAAATATCATTTACAAAGCAGCAACAATTTGTTGCAGATGCTTCGCATGAGTTACGGACGCCTATCCAAGCAATTGAAGGACATCTGTCCCTTTTGAAAAGATGGGGGAAAGATGATCCAGAAATTTTAGAGGAATCTATTGAAACTTCATTAACTGAAATTGCCCGGATGCGTAAAATGATCGAAGAATTACTAGAACTTGCACGACGTGAAGAAAAGGACATCCAAAGTGAGGCTGATGCAGTAGCTGTTATAGAAGCGGTTATAGAGGACACAAGACTCCTTCATCCGGATGCTCGAATATTGCTGTCGAAAGATGAAGAAATAGGACGATTATTTATAACAGAAAATGCACTTAGCCAAATCGTTCGTAATATAATAGAAAATGCAATTCGTTATTGTGAAAAAATTCCTGAGATTCAAATTTCACTATCTGTCATAGAACAGGAAGTGTCAGTAAAGATAGAAGATAATGGCATTGGTATAGCGGAAGAAAACATTCCATACATTTTCGATCGCTTTTATCGAGTTGATGAGGCAAGAAATCGTCAAATAGGCGGTACAGGCTTAGGGCTTAGTATTACAAAAATGTTACTTGAAAAATACAATTGTTCTGTGGAAGTCAAGAGTATTAAAAATGTTGGAACCGTTTTCTTGCTGAAATTCCCGCTAAAATATTGAGAAAAATACATGCTTTATTTAATTATTTCATCCTTTGGGAGAAAAATTGCTTAATTTGCTAAAAAGAGTTGTATTTTTTGTGAAGAGTAGTAAGATTGAGATGGAAAAAACGTTCTTTAAATAATGGATAAGATGTCAAACATCCTTTAAAAGAACGGAAAAATATTATATAATTAATTGTAATTTAATTAATGGAACTGCCGAAAGGCAAAATTTGGAGGTCATTTTTCATGTCGAACAACGTTACAACTGTAAGTTCTCCATGGTCAGCTTTCTCTGGTCCTAACCTAGGATATGTGATGGAGCAATACGACTTATTCTTACAGTCTCCTGAAGAAGTAGAACCGGAGTTAGTATTATTATTCCAACAATTTGGTGCACCAGTAGTAGTAGTAGAAGGTGAAGTGGCTGTAGCTAGTAATACAGCAGCAGCTCCTGCTGGCGATTACAAGAAAGTGTTAGCAGCTGTGAAATTAGCAGATGCGATCCGTACAAACGGTCATTTAGCGGCAGATATTTACCCTTTGAAAAACCGCGAACTACAAACAGCTCAAATTGAAGAAAGCGCGTTCAACCTTAGCGCTGCAGATTTAGCTGAAATTCCTGCAGCTATCTTCTTCAAAGATGTGCCAGCAAACGTGAAAAATGGTAAAGATGCAATCGATTACTTAAAATCTGTTTATACAGATAAAGTAGCATTTGAATATAATCACGTAGTAGCAACAGAAGAACGTGATTGGATTCAAGCACAAATTGAAACAGGTTCATTCAAACAAGCATTATCTTCTAATGAGAAAAAAGCTTTATTAGATCGTTTAACTCGTGTTGAAAATTTCGAGAAGTTTATTCATAAAACGTTTGTAGGTCAAAAGCGTTTCTCTGGTGAAGGTTTAGATACTCAAATTATTCTATTTGATGAAATTTTAAAAACAGCTGAAGCAAATAACGTAGAAAAAGTACGTATTGGTATGGCTCACCGTGGTCGTTTAAATGTATTAACACACATTTTAAATAAACCATACGATATGATGTTCTCTGACTTTGCACACGTATCAAATGAGTTATTTATGCCAGAAAATGGTCGCCTTGAAATTACTAAAGGTTGGACTGGCGATGTTAAGTATCATATGGGTGCTTCATATAACCGTGAATCTGGTATGAATGTTAAGCTTGCTTACAACCCATCTCACTTAGAAGTAGGAAATCCGGTTGTTTTAGGTACTGCTCGTGCAGCACAAGATGACACTTCTAAACCAGGGCAAGCTGTTCATAACCGCACAAAAGGATTAGGTATTCTTGTGCACGGTGACGCTGCGTTCCCAGGTCAAGGTATCGTAACAGAAGTATTAAACTTCGCAAAAACTGAAGGGTTCACTACTGGTGGTACAGTCCACATCATTGCTAACAACATGATTGGATTTACAACTGAACTACAAGATTCTCGCTCATCTGTTTACTCTTCTGACCCTGCAAAAGGTTACGAAGTACCAGTTGTGCATGTGAATGCAGATAGCCCTGAGTCTGTAGCACTAGTAGGTCGTTTCGCAGCTAGCTACCGTCAAAAATTCGGTAAAGATATCATCGTTGACCTAATCGGTTACCGTCGTCATGGTCACAATGAAACTGATGATCCAACTGTAACAAACCCTGAAACATATAAATTAGTTTCTAAACATGAGCCAGTTCGTGCTTTATACGGTGCTCAGTTAGCAGCTGAGGGTGTAGTTTCTGCTGATGAAGTTGCAGCATTAGATCAAGCTATCTATGCAGAAATGCAAGCAGCTTATGATCATGTGAAAGAAATGGCAGATAAAGATGAACACAAGCATATAGAAATGCCTGAAGAATTAAAAGTAGAATTCCCACAAATTGATACAGCAGTTGGTGCGGAACGTCTAGAAAAAATTAACGAAGAGCTTTTAGTGTTTGATGATAACTTTGAACCACAGAAAAAACTTGGTAAAATTTTAGAAAAACGCCGTGATGCATTTGCTTCTGCAAAAATTGACTGGGGTCATGCAGAAACGCTAGCTTATGCAACAATTATTCAAGATGGCACACCAGTACGTTTTACAGGTCAAGATGCACAACGTGGTACGTTCTCTCAACGTCACTTAGTGTTACATGACAAAAACAATGGTAAGTTATTCACGCCACTTCACCATATTTCAGGTGCAAATGCATCATTTACAGTACACAACTCTCCACTGACAGAAGCAGGGGTAGTGGGCTTTGAATATGGTTACAATATAGAAAATGACCATGTACTATCAGTTTGGGAAGCACAATTTGGTGACTTCGCTAACATGGCACAAGTTATGTTCGATAACTTTATTTCAGGTGCACGTGCTAAATGGGGTCAAAAATCTGGTTTAGTCATTCTTTTACCACATGGTTATGAAGGTCAAGGTCCAGAACACTCTTCAAGCCGTATGGAACGTTACTTACAAATGTCAGCTGAAAATAACTGGTTCGTAGCAAACTGCTCAAACGCAGGTAACTACTACCACTTATTACGTCGTCAAGCAGCATTATTAGGTACAGAAGGCGTTCGTCCACTTGTGGTTGTATCACCTAAGTACTTACTTCGTCACCCATTAGCTGCAGCGAATGCTGATCAATTAGCAAATGGTTCATTCCAAGAAGTAATTGAGCAACCAGGCCTTGGTTCAAAACCAGAAGCTGTAGAGCGCATTGTTTTAGGTTCAGGTAAAGTCATGATTGACATCGCAGACCGTATTAAAGACGGTGAAGGCTTCGATCACCTACACATTACTCGTGTAGAACAACTTTACCCATTCCCAAAAGAGCAAGTTGCTGGTATTATTGCTAAGTATCCTAATGTAAAAGAAATCGTTTGGGTACAAGAAGAACCTAAAAACCAAGGTTCTTGGAATTATGCATTAGAAACATTACACGACCTTTCAGAAGGTAAAAAGCTACGTTATGTAGGCCGTCCTGCAATGAGCTCGACTTCTGAAGGTGATGCAGATTCTCATAAAGCAGCTCAAGCCGCACTTGTAGAAGAAGCAGTTGCTGAGCCTGTAAAGGTTAAATAATAATAACATATTAATTTTTGAGAGCCGGGCTACTTGCTAAGGCAGTAGCCCTTTTATGTGCACAATGCACGTTAATTAAAGGAGGAAATGAAAGTGGCTGAAATTAAAGTCCCTGAATTAGCAGAATCGATTACAGAAGGTAGTATCGCACAATGGGTAAAAAAAGTGGGCGATCGCGTTGAAAAAGGTGAATTCATCGTTGAACTTGAAACAGACAAAGTAAACGCTGAAATCATTTCTGAAGAAGCGGGAGTTTTAACTCAAATTTTAGCTGAAGAAGGCGATACGGTACTTGTTGGTCAAGTCATCGCAGTAGTAGAAGCTGGCGAAGGTGCAGCACCTGCTCCAGCAGCACCAGTTGCAGCAGCTCCAGCTCCAGCAGCGCCACAAGCGGCACCTGCTCCTGTTGCAGCAGCTCCAGTTGTAGAAGAAACTACTGGTGAGCGTGTAATCGCATCTCCTGCAGCTCGTAAACTAGCTCGCGAAAAAGGTATTGACCTTGCTGCTGTATCTCCAGTAGATCCACAAGGCCGTGTACGTGTACAAGACGTAGCAGCTCATGGTACAGCTCCAGTAGCAGCACCACAAGCAGCTCCAGCAGCACCTAAAGCAGTTGCAGCTGTAGATGAGTCACGTGTAACAATTGAAAAAATGAGCCGTCGTCGCCAAACAATTGCAAAACGCTTACTTGAAGTAAAACAATCTACAGCAATGTTAACTACATTCAACGAAGTAGATATGACAAACGTTATGGCTTTACGTTCTCGTAAAAAAGACCAATTCTTCGAGTCAACTGGCTCTAAACTTGGTTTCATGTCATTCTTCACAAAAGCTGTAGTTGCAGCACTTAAAAAATACCCATATGTTAACGCACAAATCTTTGGTGATGAAATTCACTTAAACAACTTCTTTGATATCGGTGTAGCTGTATCAACAGAAGAAGGTTTAGTAGTACCAGTTGTACGTGACGCTGACCGCAAAAACTTTGCTGAAATTGAAGATTCAATTGCAGACCTAGCGAAAAAAGCACGCGACAAGAAATTAGGTTTAGCAGATCTTCAAGGTGGCTCATTCACAATTACAAATGGTGGCGTATTCGGTTCATTAATGTCTACACCTATCATGAATGGTACACAAGCTGGTATCCTTGGTATGCATACTATCAAGAAACGTCCAGTTGAAGTGAATGGTGAAGTAGAAATTCGCCCAATGATGTACTTAGCACTTTCTTATGACCACCGTATTATCGATGGTAAAGATTCTGTAGGCTTCCTTAAAACTGTTAAAGAACTACTTGAAAACCCAGAAGATTTATTATTAAATTCTTAATTCCTGAGTTTATAAAGCCCTGCGAACAATGTTTGCAGGGTTTTTTTGCGATGGATAGAAGAGCTCTGAATCGACGGATAGAAGAACCCAGGTGACGGAAAGCATTGAAAGCGAGGAAACTCTTTCGGCAAAGCGGCAGTTTTAATGATTTTTCACCCTTTTCAAAGGAATAAAAGGCATTTAAAGGAATGAAAAATCCTAATATTGTAATTAGTCAGAAAAGTAATAAAATTATCTTGACGAACTTATTAACTTTATAGTAGTATCTTAATATCAATTAAATATACAAACCTCACTTTTAATTATTGTGAGGTAGAGGCGCGGTATTTATTAGTTCATTGTTGAGTTCAAGCAAGCGAAGACGCAATGGAGAAGGAACTATCGCCGAAGTATAAAAGGAGCTCGTACTTTTATGCTGGGTCTGCAGTGAATAAGTGCAGGACTGTCCTAGTAAATTATTTTCCAGGTTTACTAGGTTGTGCTATCTCGGAATGATGGAATTATAGTGAGGATTTGGGCAACTGTTAAAAAAGTAAGACCTAAGTTCAGTACTTAGGTCTTTTTTAGTACAGTTGTCTTATTTTTTTACAGAAAAGGGGAATGTTACATGAAAAGACAATTGTTAGTATTAATGTTGACTGTTATGACTGTAATTTTGCTAGCAGCTTGTGGTGCTGGTGACAAAAAGGCTACGACGTCATCTAGTAATGACGGCAACAAGACGAATACGGAAGAAGGCGGTGGCCAATTCCGTGTTGGGATGGAAGCTGGTTATGCTCCGTTTAACTGGACACAGCAGGATGATGCAAATGGTGCAGTAAAAATTGCGGATAATGCAGAATATGCGGGTGGTTATGATGTGCAAATGGCGAAAAAAATCGCTGAGGGCTTAGGAAAAGAATTAGTTATCGTTAAATTGGAATGGGATGGCTTAGTACCAGCGTTACAATCCAATAAAATTGATGCAATCATTGCTGGGATGTCACCTACTAAAGAGCGTAAGCAAACAGTTGATTTCACTGAAAACTACTATACATCTGATTTTGTTATGGTCATAAAAAAAGGCAGTAAATATGAAAAAGCAACTTCTATCCAAGATTTTTCTGGTGCTAAAATCACATCACAATTAAATACATCGAACTACAATGTCATCGATCAAATCAAAGATGTAAAAAAACAAACTGCAATGGATAATTTCCCGGCGATGCGTGTTGCATTAGAAGCTGGAAAAATTGACGGCTATGTAGCAGAAAGCCCAGAAGGTATTTCTGCTGCTGCTGCAAATGATAAGTTCACGTATGTGAAGTTTGAAAAGGGCTTCGATACAGATATTTCAAATACATCCATTGCAGTTGGTTTACGTAAAGGCGATGCAGATCTCGAAAAAATAAATGAAATTTTAAAAGGTATTTCTGAAGCTGATCGCCAAAAAATTATGGAAGAAGCCATTCACCAACAACCAGCAGCCCAATAACATGATGGCACGGGCTATCTATTAGTCCGTGCCATATCATTACAATTTATACAATAAGAATCTCTCAAAATAATAATAATGTCTTAGCTAAATGTTTCATAAAATAAAAGAAACAAAGGCTTCAGAAAAGACACGATACTGTAACGAACAAGCAACACGACGTAGTTAGGAGGAACATCATGAGTTTTGAATGGATTATTTCTATTGTTGAGAACAACTGGCAAATGTTTTTACGAGGTACGTATTATACATTACTTATTTCTATTAGTAGTACAATTATTGGTGCACTTATCGGATTTTTCATCGGAATTATGCATACCATAAAGGTTCGTAAAAAAGGTGTAAAGTTCTATAGCTTAAAGCTCATTAATTTTATACTAACATGCTATGTCGAATTTTTCCGTGGTACACCAATGATTGTACAAGCGATGGTTGTATTTTACGGGTTAGATATGGCATTCGGCATTGATATGCACTTTATTACGGCAGGTATTTTAGTTGTTTCATTAAACACAGGTGCTTATATGGCTGAAATTGTACGTGGTGGTATTGTATCCATTGATAAAGGGCAGTACGAGGCCGCATCGGCCATTGGTATGAACCATTTTCAAATTATGCTACATGTTGTATTACCGCAAGTTGCACGAAATATATTGCCTGCAACAGGTAATCAATTAATTATGAATATTAAAGATACAGCCGTTTTAAATGTTATCGGGGTTACGGAATTATACTTCCAAACAAAATCGATTGCAGGTAATAACTTCCGCTATTTTGAATCCTTCTTTGTAGCTTGCGTCCTTTATTTCATTATGACATTCACAGCATCAAGAATATTACTGTATATTGAAAAACGACTAGATGGACCAGATGCATACCGAAAAGAACAGAAAGAAGCAATATAGGGGGACGAACAGATGACAGTTATTAAAATAGAGCATTTAAGTAAATCATTTGGACGTAACCAAGTGTTAAAGGATGTTAATTTCCAAGTAGAAAAGGGTGAGGTTGTCTGCTTAATCGGTTCTTCCGGTTCTGGTAAATCAACACTACTACGCTGCATTAATTTACTGGAAACTCCAAGTGGTGGTCAAATTATTTACAAAGGTGAAAACATTTTAGACGAAAAGCATAATATCCAAGAATACCGTACACATTTAGGTATGGTATTCCAGCAATTTAACTTATTCAACAACCATAATGTGCTACAAAATTGTACAGTTGGTCAAATGAAAGTATTAAAGCGTTCAAAGGTAGAAGCAGAGGGAGTTGCTTTAAAATATTTGCAAATTGTTGGTATGGATCAATATGTTAATGCGAAGCCAAGACAACTATCTGGCGGTCAAAAACAGCGTGTAGCGATTGCACGAGCATTGTCAATGAGCCCAGATGTAATGTTGTTTGATGAACCGACATCAGCACTGGATCCAGAGATGGTCGGTGAAGTGTTGAAGGTAATGCGTCAACTAGCGGATGCTGGGAATACGATGTTAATTGTTACACATGAAATGGAATTTGCCAAAGAAGTAGCGGATCGCGTCGTATTTATGGATAAAGGTGTAATTGTAGAGGAAGGATCACCATCACAGGTATTAGTAAACCCTCAACATGAACGGACAAAAGAGTTTTTAAAACGAACATTAAAATAACGATCGGTTACAATAACAAAAAGTGAGTCCAAATGAATGGGCTCACTTATTTTCTAGAATTCCATTCTGCGTATAAAATAAAGCAAATTGCAAAGGCAACGGCTAGGATAAAAAACCATTGCGGTACACCACCAAAGCTCATAGTAACACCTCGAAGTAAAAATTTTTATTATGGATATGGTTAAATAACGATAGTTATGAAGAAAATATGATCTTCTATGGTTTTTTTCTCCACAAAAGTTCAAAAATATTATAAAATAAGCAGTAGACATTAGCTTCGTGCTAGTAAAGAGAGGTAGAGAGATTATGTTACATTTAAAATGGAAAGATGCTCAGACAGTACGCACAGTTACTTGTAAGCATACTAATGCATCAAAATATTTAGTTTCAAACGTATTAACAGTAGGGAAACAATATGATGTGAAAAATGAAACAGAAGAATTCATTTTTATTATCGATAACACTGGTAATATCGGTGGCTACTATAAAGATTATTTCGAATAAAATTCAAAGGGTGGTTCAGATTTTTCTGAGCCACCCTTCTTTGTTGGAAAAAGGGAATCATTCCTTCTTAAAGGTTTTTAATTCAGCTACATCCTGTAATTGCTGTTTTTCCTGCTCTGTAGCTGTATGAAGGGCAAAGACATCTTTAATAGCTGTCTTCAGCTCATGTTGTGTTTCTTTGAATTTCGATACTTGCTGTTCAAAGGAAGGGCTCGTAAATCGATCATTTGTACGAGATAATCTTTCCTCTAGCTGCGCGTAGTGATGATCCATATGCATGGATAACATCATGGCCAACTGATTTTTCCACAATGGAATGAGCGTCACGATGGAAAATTCAATTTTTTCCGCTAATGTTTGATTAGACTGCTGAATCATGCGTATTTGTGGTGCAGTTTGTAAGGCAATTTGCTGCGATACTTGTAAGTCATAAATACGTTGATCTAGACGTTCAATTTGAGCGGCAAAATCATTAAGTTGTTGGATAGCTAGTGGCTGTTTCGTTGCTTGTACACTAGTCACTTTTTCAGGAAGCTCAACTTCTATGGCTTGCTGCTTCTTCATTTGTCCTGCTGCAATAGCGGTCGCTAACTCCTCGAAGAATCCTCTATTATGTGCATAAAGTCCTTCTAGCATTTCCACATCTCTTATCATTTGAAGCTGTGCACGTTCAAGTTGAACACCAATTCGTTCTACCTGGATACTTATACGTTCAAACTCCGTTAATGTTTGCTTAATAGTAGGCTCAATTTTACCAAACATTTTTTTAAAAAAGGACTGCTTTTTTGGTTCTAATGCGTTAGGGTCCACACGGTCTAACGTTTGCATTAATGAGTCTAACATTTGGCCAATTTTTGTGACATCTTTTTGTTTGACTTGTGCAAGCATTCGATCAGCAAATTGGGAAAGCGATCGCTGTGAATCTTGCCCTAAAGACAGGACTGACTCGAAGTTTGTCAGGTCAAGCTGACTAGCGTATAGAAGTGCACGACTTTGTGCAAGAGGCGATAGCGTATCATACGTCGCCATCGCCTCATTATTTTGAGTTGTTTCTAAATAAGATTGCACAAGTGGGGAAAGACCTTGTATTGTATTTAGTTGAAATGCGTGATCATTTGCTGTCACTTATCATCGCCTCGCCACTCCAATTGTTCTTTTCGTCTTATATTTGAACGATTCGCAAATTCTATTTCCATTTGAAGATGGTCAATATCGTTGGAAAGCGCATCCTTTAAATCAATTTGAATCGTATCATTTAAATCTGTAAGTGTTTCTCTTGTTTTCGATAATGTAATTTGGATTTCCTTATCCTTCACAGGCTGTCTCGATAACATCGTATATTTATCCGTTAATTCGACAGCGGAAGGGAGATGTGCATAAAAAAATTGTTCAACATTATAAAATTTCCGTGGATCTGTTTTAACTACTTTCACGATATTTTTTGAAATACGTGTCATTTCAAGTAATTGCTTAAATGCAGAAACTGAACGTACACGTAAGTAGTTTTGACTTAATGTTTGAATATTTTTATTGGCTGCTGTAAGTTGTGATTCAATATGTTTGTATTCTTCTTTTGTTATACCTGCTATTTGCATGAATTTCTTTTTCTGTCTATATTTCAATAACGCAGTACTCGACGCGTATGTTCCAGCAAACAATATACCACCAAGGAAGTATCCTGGACTTGCCGCAATTGCTGTGATAGAAACAGTTGTGAGAGAAATTAAGAAGCTAGCGGTATGTCTAGAGAAAAACTGTCCGACACTGAGCATGTTTCTTCCTCCTAGCATTTAAATATGTCTATATTCTTATACGAAATAATCGACATAAAGTTTCAATGAAATAATAATCCTTACATAAATTTTACTGCTATTTGTAAAGTTTCTCAATGATATTACTTAAGAACAAGAAAATCCTTTGCTTTATTAGGAAGAAAAGGGGACAAACGAAAAAGAAGTCAAACAAAATGTCCGACATTGTTGTTTCATCTATTACTCGGGTAGGTAATAAAGGGCCTATTTGGATTAATCGATTTCATTATATATATTGTATTCATAGTTATAGTAATTCGCGAATTACTTCACATGTTGTTAGTCAATTTTTTCTCTCTTAATAGGTTAAACATTAGTATTGTTTTTTCGTCTGTTGTTGATTCCTTGTCATGGCGTTAAAATTATTTATAAAATTAATAAGCGTATTCGAGATTTTATTCTCAAAATACGCTTACATATCGAGTAGTGATACACGCCGATTTTAAGACATTCATTAGACTGGAAATGCAATTAATTGTTCTGTCGAAACATCCCACCTACCTAGTACCTTCACGGAAATCGGAAAGGAGCTTCTTATACAAGCACAAAGCCGAACCTGGACGCATGTTTTTCTGTAGCGAAAGCAACAAAAGTTTTCTGTGCGAAAGCGAAGCGACAGCAACAATTTTGCCGAGCCATAATTGATTTTCTATTGAAGGAAAAATAACATTGTTAAATATGTTAAACAACTTTATAATAGTGTTAATTAAATCCAATTGTTAAAATTTTTTCATGTACTTAGGTGTTTTTCAATTTCTCATGTAACAAAGATTGCGCCATAAAGATGACTTCATAGGTAAAAAGGGAGAGTCTACCATATGCAAAAAAACACAAACAATAAGATTGAACTCATTGATACTAAAATCATGTTAGAGAAATACAAAGAAGATATAGAATTAATTCAAAAGTCATTAAAAAAACTTGAGTTGGAAATTAGGTTTTTGCAAAGTGAAGGTTTAGTTGAAATAGAAAAGTTGAGTAACGACATAAGTAAGTTGCAATTACTTTCAACGAGTGTAAAATTTAAAGCTAAATGTCTTATCTGTAATAACAGTAAAACCATTGAGACTTTAACGACAAAATAAAATATTGATATCAAGTCACATCTAATTTATTGTGGCTTTTTATTGTGCTTTATATTTCTTGTGATGACATTCGGTTCCCTATATTCTATGATTAGTGTGGAAGGTGGTGCCAAATATGAGAGAAAATTTAGAACAGATTACAATCAGCTTTTGTGAACAAAACGGAGATATAATTATGACGTATGACATCAACAACTCTCTATCAGCTCTGATTCCGAACGTTGGTGATGTAGTTAATATGGATGATAATTACAGGGCAGTGAGTGAAAGAACTTTTACTTACAGTCCAAGAAGTATTATAGTTACAATCTATTTAGAAGAATTATAATCAGGACTTCAAAGTCATACTCATTATGAGTTGTGGCTTTTTATTATGACAAGAAACCCGATGGATGTATCGCATGAACTTTGGGATTTGAATGATAAATCGACGTGGAAGGGTCTTACATACGCTCTCACTTGCATACAGTGTTTGGAAGCGAAAATTCGAAAGGATGTGAGGGCAAATGAAAGTAACGGTTAAAGAATGGCGTGTAATGTCTGATCATAACAAACAATTACTTTTAAATGCGGTAGCAACTAAATAAAGCATAGATAAAAAGAGGAATGAGAACCCAATACGTATTAGAAAATGCAGTGCTAGAAAGTTCAATTAAGAGTTGTCCAGCAGACAACATCTCATTAAATGGATAAAAATGATGAAATCACTCATAAAGGTTGCCATGAGAACAGTGGAATGGTGTAAGTAAGGCATCTAAATAATTATTTGCTACGGCTGGTGTTTTTTGTGGAGGGAAAATAAAAAGGACTGGGGAATTAACCTCAATCCTAATTAAATTTGCCCCCAATAACCTTGGTATTCCTACACTTTAAAAACAAAAGAGCCAGACTAAACAATGTCTGACTCCATGCGTGTATAACCTTTTAAATCATCAAAAAGCTCTAAAGTAAATGAATTGGAATCTGCTTGAGGGCTAACACCCTTTTGAACGAATACTAAGAATTCATCTATCGCTTTTTTTGATCCTTCTACTTCAACCTCAATTTGATCTTGATTATTTAGTTTACAGTATCCTTTTAATCCTAGTTCAATCGCTTTCTGTTTAATGAAAAAACGATAGCCAGTCCCGTAAACATCACCGAAAAATTGAATAAGCGCTCGCTTGTTCAAGCTAACACCTCCTACTAGTTAAAAGGGGTGAATCCCCTTGGTGGTTAGTGCATAACACGTTCTTTTTCTAAATATACGATTAAATTATTGATAAAATAGAGAACATGCTTAGAAGCTTGATCTACTTCTTTTAAATGAACTTCAGCTTGTTGAATATTCCCAATCTTATAAGCTTCCGCTGCTAACTTCGCCGATTCATGAACACGTAGATGATATGCGTCTAATTCTCGGTATTCCTGTAAGTGTCCGAAACGTTCGACAGTGCGAGCGGATGTATACCATTTACCGAGACGGCAATCTGTATGCGAAGAAACATCACTTGGTTCGACATTTTCAAGACCAAGGAACATATTATAAATTCGCCATTTCCATAAAATATGATCGGCCTTTGATAATTGTAAAAGTGCTATAGACGATAGCTGAACATTATTATTCTCAATAATATCATTGCGGAAACGATTAATTTCTTTCCCTAATGAATGAATATCACTAGATGTATTATGACTATATTCGCGAATGTCATCTTGTAGGTTAGAAATTTCAATCATTCTTGCTGATACTTCATCAATAGCTGCAGCCTGTTCCTGTGATATCGCAGCTGTATTCGTGACATCCAGATTAATACCTTCAATGGCACTAACAATCGCATTTAATAATGGTAACGATTCTTTAGCCTCTACTGTTGCATCTTTAATAATCTCAGTCGTTTCTGTAATTGAGTTTGACACATCGTTTGAATAGCTTTTTAAATGATGTACATTTGCAGTTACTTCACTTAGCGCTGATACCGTTCCCTCAGCAAGCTTTCGAACTTCCTGCGCAACTACGGCGAAGCCTTTACCATGTTCGCCTGCTCGTGCAGCCTCAATAGAAGCATTCAAAGCAAGTAAATTCGTTTGATCGGCAATTTGGTTTATTAACGTTACAACATGCTCAATATCATTTACCCGCTTTTGTAATTCTGAAAAGGATTCAACAATTGTTGTAAATGTCTCTTCTGTTTTAAAGATTTCAGAAAGGGCATGCTCAATTGCATTTTTTCCTTGTACAGCATGATCAACAGATTCAGTTGTTTTTTCAGAAATACGAGAAGACATTCGAGCAACCTCGTTAATAGAAGCGGCAATTTCTTCAGTTGCCGCGGTAGAGGACTGAATTTCTTCGTTTTGTTTATCTAGGCTAAATACTAAATCTTTCATGTACATGATTTTTGCGTTGACATCCATTAAAGAAGAAATTTCAGCAACTACATTTTCAATAGTACGTTCTGTTAATACTTCGATGAGTAATTCTTGGTCAACATTAACAGCTGATTGGAAAGATTTCATATATTCAAATGCTCTATTAGGTTTTAAACCGAAATTATGTAAAATGTATGTAGTAATATAAAATGCAAATTGATTGAAGACGACGATTAACTTACCTGGCTCATATTGATTCTTTCTAAATAAATTAAAAAATTTAACGGTTTCATCTACATAGTCATCATCACGAGTAGCTAAGAAAAATTGATTTAAGTATCGATTAATATTTTCTTCACTAATCGTTAGCTGAGAGGAAAGAGAGATTTCTCTTAAATAGTTAGTAAAAATAGCATTCATTGAAGGCGTGATATCTTTTAATTTATTGTAGAGAGTTTTTAAATTCTCTTCATCTTGAGCATTGAAATGGTTAAATGCTAGTGTTTTATTAAAACGACCTGTAGCATTTAAATTTGTACCACGCCTTAATAATTCATCGAGTTCGGCCTTAGGTCGAATACTTGAAAACATAAAAAAAATACCTCCAAAAATTATGAATAATAAGGTAATAATAGCATATGACAGAGTGTTTTAATAGACATTTCAAATGTGTTTGCTAAAATGAAAATATCTTATTACAGCAGGGAATGTGGCAAATATGTATACAATCATTTACATGAAAGCTGATTATGAGCCTTGGTGGAAGTTTGAAGGCTGGGAGGCTTTTATTCAATCAAATGAAACATTTGAATCGGAGGAGCAATTTGAGTCAGCATTGCAAACGAAACTGCAGCACTTCCGTTTAACATATGACAATGAGGCTACGAAAGAAGAGGGATATTGGGCATTCTGGTCAGAAGATGAAAGTGTTTTTTGCGAAGCCTGTGATGATGATGTACAAATTTATCACGGCATTATCGCTTTAAAATCTGGAAAATAGAAATAAAATTTAGAAATTAATAAAAAAACATTTTTCTTTATTTGACAAAATTATGAATGGCGGTTATACTTAAGTTAACAATTTAATTGCTTCACCGGAAACATGAATTCACATATTACAAAAAGTGATCGCGTTAGTTCGGTACTCTTTGTAATATGTGAATTTTTTACAATCGTTGAAGAAATTACATATTGTTCACTTTTATTTTTTGGAGGTTTTCTTAAATGAAACAAGGTACAGTAAAATGGTTTAACTCAGAAAAAGGTTTTGGATTCATCGAAGTTGAAGGTGAAAACGACGTATTCGTACACTTCTCAGCTATCCAAGGCGAAGGTTTCAAAACTCTTGACGAAGGTCAAAAAGTGGAATTCGAAGTTGTAGATGGCAACCGCGGACCACAAGCTGCTAACGTAACTAAACTTTAATTCACAGTAATTAAAATTACTTCCGTTAAAAAAAGGCATCCTATTGATATAGGATGCCTTTTTTTTATATGCTTCGAACATTTGAGAGTTACAAAATATGATTACTAGTGACTTGGTATTTGAAAGAGTCTAGATACTACGATTCATACAGATCAAAAATTAAGTTTCTCAATTTCTGTACGATTTAATAATTATATTATGTAAACAAAATAAATTGCTTGTCTCTTTAGTATGAGAACAAGCAACTTTTCGCATTAATTACTTAGTATGCGTTGTAGCACTTCTACAGGAATAAACAAACCGACACGACCATATGGATCTTTTTTCGCCGTTGCAAAGACGATCCCAATCACCTCACCAGCAGCATTTATAACAGGACTACCACTATTTCCTCGATAAACAGGGGCTTTCATCATCATTATAGGCTCCTGCCAATCATCAACGAAAGTTGACTCCAGTAAAGTTCCTTCATTTGCAATGCCCGTAAACGCTAATGGATTACCAATGAAATAGACATGCTCATGTTTGCTATAGTTAGGATTTTCTGCAAGCGAGAGGGAAGGTAAGTCATCACCAGCTACCTGCAATAATGCTAAATCTACGTCAGGGAAACTTTGTAGTACCTTGGCAGCCATTAACCCTTCTTCAGGAAAAATGACGAATAATGATTGAGCATCTTCTACAACGTGTGCATTGGTTACGATAAGTCCATCTGAAGAAATTGAAAAACCAGTGCCTTTACTAGAACCTGTAGAGATCTCTACTACAGCTTTTTTATAGGTTTTTATATCTTCTTGCGCTGATAGCCGTGCAGACACCTTCAAAAATTCAAGAGCTGGAGGGGAGTAAATTTGAAAGATAAGAGCAAAGGTATTCAAAATTAATACAAATGCCATACTCCAGACAATCCATTTGACAATTGGTTTTCGTTTTTTAGGCTTTTTACCTTGTAGTAGTTCTTCGTGTTCTTGTGCCAACGCCTTTTGCTGTTCAGCGAGGACAAGTTCTATTAATTCTTCTTCTGTCAATTCTTCATCTGTTGTTGATCTATGTATATCATTCATAAAAACCCTCCTTACCCAAAATGAAAAGCGCCCACGCAGGACACCTGTAAAGTAATTGTTATTTAAATTTTTAGGGCTAAGGTAATGACGAAAGGTTCCTTATCTGTTGTCAGCATTGTGTCATTTATACGAATAAGGCTGATATTTTTAAAAAATATTGCGATATCGTCATTATCCTCTGAGTGTGCTAGCTGAATAACACCATGATAGGCAGTTGCTCAGTAGTGGTTCGTTAAATTGTAGTTCATATGAGTACATTCAGGCTCATACTAGAGTCCTTTGGCTATTTGCCTTCATTATACGTGAAGTATATAGGTTATACGAACATTATGAAAATCAGTTTTCCTCATTACCAGTTGTTTGAAACGTACACTTAAGCCGATGGGCATGGCATGTAGGGTTAAGTGTGGCAGCAATCAACATCAGTGATGATAGGCATAGTACATCCATCTAGCTGTTCTAGCAATACATTATAAGGCTTTCTTCCAGTTCCCAAACCATCATATTGTTCATGTTACGTAAAATAATCGCTGAAGCTTTGTCAAAAATGTCGTGTAGTTTTGCATAGCAAAGTTTTTCTCGCAATACTTTTAGAGGAAGTAAGGTTTCCAACGAAGCCGTACATTGTATTTATATTTTCACCTAAAAAACGACCTTTAACAATGCCAGATTGAACTGTAATCCATGAATTGTGATGCAGGTTTTATCTGTCGTTTTTTCTAACCAGTTAAGTCGATCATCTGTCCAAATAGGTGGGATTTGGATGTTATAGAGAACATAAAATACCTCTTTCTATTTAATAAAGCTTTTATACATGATTTTACAATTTAAAGATTTGCATTCTTGTTTTGAGGAAAGAGAAGTAAAAAGTAACTAAATGAATAGTTCTAACAAAATAAATGAATAAATAATAATGTTATGTAAACTCGATACTAAGCTTGTAAGAGAGTTATCGGTTTACAAAAAATGGGTGTTGGTATATGTACCGGCGTGGTCAGCATTAGCACAAGGCACTATTCAAGTATTAAAAGCTATAACAGATGACAATCTAGAGTAAAGCATTGTAGAAGGTTCCAATACATTTAGTTTGTTATTTATACATTGAAAAGCTCACATTTGATATGTGGACTTTTGAACTGAATATAGTGGGAATATTAACCATTATGTCACATTTAATACTATTACTTGTAATTTTTTCTAATTCCAGTATTGAATTTTCTGGAAATATATTGTAAAGTGGGTATGAAATTTTAATATTTTGATTTTTCTCTTTAGTGATATCTTTTCGTATATTTCAAGTATTGTTAATTTTACTAGTGTGTAAGGTTTCTTACTTTCAAAAAGAAAAAAGAGGTGGTTTGTTTTGGGAAAATTCAGATTTAATAGTATATTAGAAAAAATTTTTTCTGGTAAATTATTGACAGAAGAGGATCGTATTTGGGCAGAACAGGTTGTTGCATTTAAAGAAGCTACATCAGGGCAAATAAGAGCATACGAAATTGCTACCAAGCCTGGTTTTGACCTTAAACAATCACTGTTTTCTACTATTGAAAAATTAGAAGAATTGTTGAAAAGATGCCCTCAAGAAGGGCTTAATATGTGTCCTGCTCCAAACAAGTGGTCTGTACACCAAATTATAGGCCATTTAGCTGATAACGAGGTCTGTAATTCAGTACGCGTACGTTGTATTTTAACAGAGGATTGCCCCAATTTGGTTGGATACGACTCAGATGACTGGGAGCGATGGTTTAGGCTTGATGATGTGTGGACGTGTTTCGCACGTTTTAAAAGAGAACGTATGAACCTGTTATCTTTACTAGATACCTTACATGAAGAAGAGTGGAATCGTATCGGATATTTAGATTATCGAGGAAATGAACAACTGCGTGTTCTATTAGGTGTTCTGGCAGGTCATGATGAGAATCATATCAATCAAATGAAACGGACAATCGAATATGTAGAACGGGCGTTAGATGTCAACATAACGACTGAAAAAATTAGTGAAAGGGGTTTAATATAGATGTCGTACTTGCAACTTCAAGAAGAAATTTTGGATCAAGATTTATGTACTAGTTGTGGTGCTTGTGTGGCAGTATGTCCGGCTAACATCATCAGTTTAAACGACGCTTTTTTACCTGAAACGACTTTGGATTCTGAAATGATATCGAATGTTTGCGTTTCATGTAACCTATGCAGTGAGATATGTCCAGGGAGGGAGACGGACGTACCGGCATCCGAGATGTTTCTTTTCGGCCGCACACGGATTCCTGAGGAGCGTTGGACTGGTATTATGCAAAAATCTAATTTAGTTTCCGCTGTAGATTCAAGCATACGTGATCGAGCTTCTGCTGGTGGTGCTGCAACTGGTTTATTAGTGTCTGCACTACGATCAGGATTAGTTGATGCAGTTCTAGTTATTGATCGTGATAAAGAACGTCCTTGGATTCCTCAGGCAATCTTGACTGATGATGAACAGACAATTATTAATTGCGCGCAATCAACATATTGTGTGGCTCCAAACTTGCACTTGTTAAAAGAAACAAAGTACGAACGAATTGGCATAGTTGGTTTGGCATGTGAGATCCAGGCTATCCGAAAGATTCAACGACATCCAAAAACTGCAGATCTAGCCAAGAAAATTGTGTTTACAATTGAAATTGGGTGTGCATCTAGTACTAAGTTGTCGGGAACAGAGCATCTTATAGAGAATAAACTTAATATCCCGCTCGAAGAGGTAGCAAATGTGAGATATCGCGATGGCCAGTATCCAGGAGCCTTTACAGTTTATACAAAGGACGATAAATCCAAAGAACTTCCATTTTTTGAATTGGTAAAGGAGTTCAAAAAATTCAAAACATTCAGGTGTCTATCTTGTCGTGATTGGTGGTCTGGTATTGCAGACATTTCTATTTCAGATGGGGATCCTAACATTTATGCTTCAAGTCAACACGGTGATATCCCAAGTCGTTTCTCAATGGTAGTAACCCGAACAGACATTGGTCAGAGGTTACTCGAACTCGGCGTAAATTCAGGTACCTTAGTAGCAGTACCTGAAAAATTTGAACCAGAAGAGAGCTTAGGTTTGCAACGTAAAAGATTCCGTAGCTCTAGCTTTGCAAAGGAATATCCTGGACGTGTTCCGGATTCTGCGGTCTTGTTTCCAGATGATGACGCGGAAAGGGAGGATGATGAGATAATTGCTACTATGTCAAACCGCATCTCCTGACCTAATGAATCGGCTATTTTAAAATGGGGGTTTTTTCTTGAATAAAGTGACAATATATCCGAGGCTTATGCCTCATGAAAATATAATTTGGAGGCCACCTGGAGACAAGTCTATCAGTCAAAGAGCTACCTTTTTGACAAGTCTAGCGGAGGGAACCAGTCGCATCTCAGGACTACTATGGTCTGAGGATACGATAAACAATTTGAAATCACTTAAGCAGAGTGGCGTACAGATTAAAACTGTTGGAGAGGATGTCCTCATATCTGGTGTAGGGAAGTATGGATATCATACAGGAAACAAATCTGTTAACTTGGGAAATTCCGCTACTTCATCTCGCATCATGCTTGCGCTCTTGTGTGGTCAGCGTGGGTGTTTCCGAGTTGATGGCAACCAAGTTTTGCGTCGTCGTCCAATGAGCTGGATTGTTGAATCTTTAAGAGATATGGGAGCCAAGATTGAATGGGAAGGAGAAACTGGTTATCTTCCTGTAGATGTAACTGGAGCTTTATTAAAGGGCAGGCATCACCGAATTCGAGTCTCAAGTGCTCAAGCAGTCTCGGCGCTACTTTTTGCAGCTCTGCTGGCTGATAATCCAACTCGTATTTATAGGAAGACAAAAGCTCGGGATCATACTGAACGGCTGTTTAACTATTTTGGATTTAATTTAGTTGATACTGGTGATTATCTTGAACTTACTCCTCCGAACAAAATACTGGCGCTTGATTTGTCAGTTCCCGGAGATGTATCTTCTGCTGCGTTTCTAGTTGGATTGGTCGCCATGCAAAGAAATCCAGGCCTATCATTAACTGTTAAAGATGTGAACTTAAATCCAACACGTACAGGATTCTTAGATGTAATTCGACGTATGGGGGCTGATATAGATGTTCTAGAGCAAGGTACGGTATGTGGTGAGCCGATAGGGAAAGTGGTTATCCGCTCAGGCCGTAAACTTAAAGGTGTGACGATTGCTGGTGATGCATTTGTCCAGAGTATGATTGATGAAATACCAATCATCGCAGCTGTAGCAGCAACCGCTGAAGGTGAAACAGTAATTTTAGATGCTCACGAACTAGCTGATAAAGATACTGACCGTGCGTTTACTACCATTGAGTTATTGCGACAATTTGGAATTAGTGCTCGGTCTATTGACGGAGGACTGATAATTCCTCCGGGACCGTTTAGTAGTCCTGGAACTGTAACAGTACCAAATGACCATCGGATAGCTATGGTAGCCATGATTATAGCGAGTTGTTGTGCTCAGGAAACGATTATACATAACTGGGATGTGGTACGTGTTTCGTTTCCGGGTTTTTTAGATGAATTTAATCGCATAGGGCATGCCGTAGCAGATAGCGAATTGAAGTTATGGGGTCCTCATTCTCTAGAGGAAGTGGGGGTATAAGAATGAAAAAACTCGCAGTAATTATAGGGGGGGCTGGCTTTATCGGACAGAGTGTAGCTAAACGTTTCGGTGAAGATGGATATGCTGTTAGCTTGTTTGATCGTGACGAACAAGCGTTAAAGTCTGCAACTGCATCATTACAAGCCCTCGGCATTGAGTGTCACCCAAGGGTGGTAGATGCTCTTAACGAAGAGCAAATGAAACAGGAAGCCGATAGTTTATACCGAGTAATTGGACCTGCAGCAACTTTGGTGACTGCTAACGGCTTTTCTCCTAAACGGAACGGTAAACGACCGAGCACATTAGAAGTACAGGGTGATGAGTGGCGTTTAGTAATGGATATTAATTTAAACGCTGTCTTTTACAGCATCGCATCTTTCTTACCTCAGATGAAAGACGTTAAAAGTGGGCGGATCGTTACGATTTCATCAACGGCTGGCCTAGTTGGTTCGCAAACTGCAGGGGTACATTACTGTACAGCGAAGTCTGCGATTATCGGATTGACAAAATCACTAGCAATCGAGTTTGCTTCTGATGGCATATTGATCAACTCGGTGGCTCCGGGGAAAATCGAAAACCCAAACTGGGGCGATGTAAAGTCTGAAATGGAGCGTTATGCGAGTACAGTCCCTCTCGGACGACTTGCTAAGGCTGATGAAATATCAGAAATGATACAATTTTTGGCTTCGGAGCGGAACACATATATAACAGGGAAAGTTATTACTTTAGACGGGGGACGTACTCCAGTTTAATCTGTAATTTAAAAAGGAGAGAAGAGATATGAGTTATACTTTAGCCGGAAACGGAGTCTTGACAGATATACCTTGGGTAGATATAAAATCGAGTCAACTTGATTTCTTGGTACTTGCGACTGGCAGTGTCGAGCAGCATGGGCCACATCTTCCTCTTGGAGCTGACTATCTTGTGGCGGAGCGAATTGCGCAGGAGGTCGTACGCCGCTTTAGCGTTTTACAGCTCCCTTTTACTCCAGTTGGAGTGAATTTTATGTTCCAAAACTGGGCAGGAACACTCAACATTTCAGCTGAAACATACACTAAGCTTATCGTGGAAATCGGAGCTAATGCAGCAAAAATCTGTCCGCGTCTCTTAATTATTAATGGACATGATGAAAATCAGCCTTTACTACTCACGGCTGCACAGCAACTGGTTACAGACTACGGTATGGAAGTCGTGGTTTTTGAATGGGCAGAATTGGTTCTTGATATTCTACGTTCGGTTTGTGAGTCAAAATATGAAATGCACGCTGGAGAAGGATTGACATCACTGTTTCTCCATTGGTTTCCTCAACATGTGAGAATGGAGCGAATTAAGGAAGGTACACAAATTTCAGGAGGTCTCGCTTCAAACGATATCCATCTTGATCATAGGGCATATAACCCACGTTTGATTAACCCAAGCCCTGAGGCATCAGGCGTGTTTGGCAATCCTTCTCTTGCTAATGCCGAGAAAGGTGCAAAAATATCAGAAGCCTTGATAAAGCGTGTAACAGAACTGGTGCGAGAATTAAATTGGGAAGGAGCAGCCGCTCGATGAATAAACAAACGATTATAGATGTTGTGACGAAGCTAGAATCCCCATCAATGGCGGATATTATTTGTAAAGAAACAAAACTGGATTGGGAAAGCAGTTCAGGATTTCGCGTCTGGAACGAAACCGGAGATGAATTTTTGGATTTGACTGCAGGTTCTGGCGTACACAATGTTGGCCACAATCATCCTGAAGTTCTCACTGCTATAATTCAGCAACTCCAATCTATTTCCCACACAGGTTGGCAATTTCCTACTCGCTCCCGTGCTAACCTTCTGGAGAAACTTAGTAACTTAGTCCCGTTTGAACAGCCACAATTCCTCTTTACTGTTACAGGATCTGAAGCCGTAGAGGGTGCTTTGAAAGTAGCACGGATGGCCAAGAGGCGACCGGCTATACTTAGTTTTCAAGGTGGTTTTCATGGGAAAACGGGAGGATCACTTACTGTGACGGCAAATCCGAAATTACGTGCAGGTGTCTCTAGTCATGCTGCTGATACTATTCGTCTCCCCTTCCCGGATGATGATGCGTTACGTGTGCACGGATTTAAGGTCCCTTCTGTAGAGGAATATCTTGAATGGATAAAGCGCTTTATTATACATCCAGATTTTCCTATCGATCAGGTTGCTGGGATTATAGTTGAACCGGTGCAAGGATCTTCTGGCATGACTGCCGCGCCACCAAACTTTCTTAAAGCTCTAAGACAGCTGACGGATGAGAATGATATGTTGTTAATTTTAGACGAGATCTATACTGGCATGGGCAGAACAGGTCGTTTATTTGGGTTCCAGCATGACAATATAACACCAGATATTATTATTATGGGAAAAGCACTAGGAGGTGGTTTACCAATTTCGTTAGTTGCTGCCCCATCATCAATTATGCAACAAGTACCTGCTTACAAGCAAACCAGTACATTTTCTGCACATCCGGTTGCGTGTGCGGCTGGTGTGAAAGTGTTAGAGATCCTAATCCAAGAGAACTTACCTCAAAATGCTTTAGAACGGGGAGAGCAATTTAGGAGCAGATTGGAGGCACTTAACGGAGAGTTTTTAGAGAATAGCGGAGTTCGTCTTGTCGTTACAGGACGAGGGCTCATGCTAGGAGTTCGAATAGAAGCTAATACGCCAGCTAACTCTGAAAGACTAGCAAGGCAGCTTAATGAGAATTTAAAGGAACAATATGTTATTTGTTTGCTGGGAGGAACGTTTAATAACGTAATCAAAATTACACCGCCACTTACTTTAACATCATCAGATGTGGATATGATTTGCAATCGGTTTGCTTTAGCGATTGGAAAGATGATTACCCAGGAGTCCACTTTGAATTATTAAGAGGAGAGAAAGTTATGGAAAAATTCTGGTTAGCACGTGTATTTTATGATGAAGATATTTCGGGCAACCTTACAGGAGTTGTCAAGCTTGAATCCGATATAGGAATAGAGACTAGTCAGGGGATAGCTACCCGACTTCAATTACCCGACACGGCTTTTATTTGGAATAATAAAACGATGCAACACCGGACGTTCTCTCCGTATGAGGAGCTAAAATTTTGTACCCAGACTTTGTTGGCAAGTGCCGCAGTACAATATGGGCAAAGTATTGGTTTTGCGCGCTTTCAATATGAAACTGCTGTTGGTATAGTTTCTGTATTTACAGAAGGTGATGGTTTTTGGTGGATTGATTCCAACCCAGACCTGGTCATTCCTTATTCGGATATACACGGACTGACCCAACTTGGTATATCAAGAGAGGTATTGGCTGGAAAAGTTTGTATAGGCGGTGTTGGCCGACGACGACTTTACATTCCGTTAGCAACAGAAGATGACCTATACAGTATTCGTTTAATACCGTCAAAGGTTATGCATATATGTACAGAACTTGGTATAACTGGGATTTCATTTTTTGTCAAGCTCAGATCGGATTATGTTCTCTTACGTGTGTTTACTACCTCGCTAGCTGGTAATGAAGATGCAGCTACAGGGGGCGCCGCTCTTGGTTTAATTGGATATGATCAGTATTGTTCATTTGGCCTGTCTAGTAACGTTCGTGTGGATCAAGGACATATAGAATCCTCTAGCAGGGGCTGTATCTATTTACAACAAGATTCGAAAAGCGGTCGTACTTTCCTTGGAGCAAAAGTGGAGGTTCTAGCAGAGGGCTCAATTCTTCCAAAGCAAATGTATTAGAAAGGTGAAAGGTATGAATGCACAAATGAATTTAGATATTACACAGAAGGTTGAACAACTTTTTTCAGAGAGATTCGATTTAAATGGCAATATTGGACGTTGTTATAAAAGTGTTAAGGAGATTCCCTCGGATGCTCTGCAAAAGATTACTCAGGAACAAAGCTTTTGGTGTTCTAGTGAATGGTTGACTTACGTTGAGCAGATACCAGAAGTCCAAATGTTGTATCTTGTAATAGAGGACTGTAAGGGGAACTTAGCAGGAATTTTACCTTGTCAACTTGTTACAAATGCAAATGGCTTATTATTTTATAATATACCCCGTAGTTTGATTGAAGGTGGAAACTTTGGCAATCCAGATTTTTTGACTCTAGCACAACAAGAGGAACTTAAAGAATCTCAAAACGAAATACAATGTCAAAACCTATATCCATCCTTGATAGCAGCTACACCTAATTCATATTGTGCGCTTATGGTTAGCCCAAGCATTTCTACTAATGAACGTCAAAAAATCATTAGTGCAATGGTGAAATTTTTTGAATGTTGCGCATATCAATTAGGAAGTCGAGTTCACGGATTATTTTATATACCGGAGGATTTGTCTACAGATATGGCACGAAATTTACCAGATAAATATCAAAAAGTAAGGGTTGGGGCTGATACGATTTTACCTGTACGCTGGAAGTCGTTCGAGGAGTATTTAAAGTTTTTTAATGATCATCGCCGTAACACAATCCGCAGAGAGCGTAAAAAATTCATGAATGCTGGGTTGGACGTTAAGGTCTTATGCGGTTCCGAAGGACTTACAGACGAGTTAATTGAATTACAGCTCTCCATTCGCTCAAAGTATGGTCATGGTGGAGACCTTAACCAATTACGCAACAGTTTTATTGCGATGCGGGAAAATCTTGCTGATCGGATTAGAGTTTTTACTGCTGTTTGTAAAGGAGAGACCGTTGGGTTTGTATTATTTTTCGAATATGATAACGTATTGTATTCTCATGTAGCCGGATTTGACTATGAAAAGTTAGATAAGGTATTTTGCTACCCTAATATTTGTTTTTACGAACCTTTAATTTATGCGATTAAACAGGGAATTACGCGAATTCATTATGGACTTTCCTCTTATGAAGGGAAGGTAAGGCGGGGTTGTGAACTTTTTGATTTAGGAGCGTATATAACACTGGATACCGAATATGATGATTCATTACTAAAACATATTGTCAATCTTATGTCGTACAGTGAAGAACAGCAATTAAACTATTTCCGAAAAATGGTTGTTCAATCATTGAAAGACTATTAATTTATTAGGAAGTTGGTGTTTATTCATGAGTGAAAAACGATATCGTCTTTTAATAGTGGATGCTCCAGGTGGGCCGTCGCCATCAGTGTACATACCTATGCTTCCCAAAGATTTCGAAGTGAGAGTGGTTCTCGCAAAACCAGAGAAAGATAAGATGTTTCAACAACGATTATCTGCTTTAGAAAAGCATGTGAAGGTATATGTAGTTGAAGACCGATGTAAGCTTAAGCAGGAGGTAGAACGTATTGCAAGTTTATTTGGAGCTCAAGGATTACTTGCCTTTAGTGAAAGAGTTGTACATGACGTAAACGAAGTTGCTTATCGTTTGGGATTACCGTCAAATTCGGAGCAGACACAACAAGCTTTACAAAATAAGGAGTTGCAACGTGAAACTTTATCTAAAGGAGGGGTAGCCACTCCAAAAATCTATAAGATAGAAGGTTCTCATCACCTGCAAGCTGCTGCGAAATACGTTGGCTTCCCTGCTGTTCTGAAACCAGTTATTGGAATTGGTAGTTTGTCAACTTACGATATTCAATCAATGAAAGAGTTAGAGGAAGTATTTGAATTAGCGACAACATTATATCAAAATGATGCGCGTGTGCATGGCTCCCCCAATTTTCTGTTGGAGAAAAAATTGATTGGTACACGTTGGCACGAAGACGAGCGATACGGAGATCATGTAAGTGTTGAGTCACTAGTGTCACACGGAAATATTCATCATTTAACAGTGACAGACAAACTGCCTTTGGTATTTCCGTTTCGTGAAACGGGCGATGTCATGCCATCTTTTCTGCCTGAATTTCGACTAAAAAGTATTTATGAGGAAGCAGAGCGTGCTATTCAATTACTTGGTATTGAAGTAGGAGCTGTACACACTGAGATTAAATTGACAACAGATGGACCACGTATAATTGAAGTAAACGGACGTGTGGGAGGGGGGATAACAGAGATGTTATCCTATGCTGCTAATTATAACATAGTAGCTGAGTTAGCACGAATTGCAGTAGGTATTCCGCCATCAAATGAACCAGCATTCAGGGACTATTGCGGATTTTTCACGCCACAACCACCTGTTTTGGACATTAAATTAGAAAGAGTACCAAGTGTAACTGAAATTATGGATTTACCTGGGGTGATAGAAGCGGAAATCGTGTACCCTGTCGGATCGGAACCAAATTGGCGCATTGGGACAGGAAGCAATTTGGCTCGTGTTATAGCGGTATCAAATAAAAGAGAGGATATTCTCAATCTTGGTACAAAATTGTCAGATTTAAGCTTATTCAGTTATTCGACAAAAGGTAAGGAAAGTAGCGATTCTGATTACAGAAAGGGTGTAAATGTATGAAAGAAAATAATGTAATAAGTGTATTTATGGGTGAGCCCACTTCAATTGACCCATGTTTTGGTTCAGAGCATGATGGTGCCTTGGTATTGCGTTTTTTAAGCGATCCGTTAATAGACTTTACACCGGATACCGGACAAGCTAAGCCGGCGGCAGCTCAATCATGGATATTAGAAGAAGAAGGATGCGTTATACGTTTGTTTTTACGAAAAGGCGTTCGTTTTCATCATGGGCGCGAAGTTGTTGCCGATGACTACATCTATTCTTGGAATCGTTTAGCAAAACCTTCACAAAACTCCGAGCTTGCTTATCATTTAAGCATAATTAAGGGATTTGAAGAGATACATTCTGGTGTAGCTGATCATATGAGTGGTTTGGAAGCAATCGGACCATATGAGTTATTAGTACGTTTGACTGAACCATTTGCTGAAGTCCCAGCCCTCTTCGGACATCATTGTACCGCTGCTGTACCTCGAGAATTGGTTGAGCAGGACCCAAAAAAATTTCGTGACAATGTAGTCTCTACAGGACCATATATGTTGGCTGAACCGTGGGTGCATAATAGCTATGTTCGGTTGAAACGTTTTGATGATTACTATGCAGCTAATGAAGCTTTTATTGATGGTGGAAGAGGATATTTAGATGAAATCGAGTTCCGTATTTATGAAGATCTTGATGATGCCTATTCTGATTGGAAAGAAGGTAAGTTAGATATCACAAAAGTACCACCGAAGTCGTTGGATGAAGCAATGTCTTTTGGAGACTGCTTCCGTAGCACACCTTGTGCATTGATGCAGTATATTGGATTTCCGAATGATTTGCCTCCTTTTGACAATGTTTTGGTTCGGCAAGCAATTGCTTTGGGGATTGACCGTCAAAATATAATTGATAACGTGTTTGCAGGTACTCGTCCCTTAGCAACGGGTGTATTACCACCAATGGTTGGATCCGAATTCCGCACCAACATTTCAGATATTCTTTCTCAAGAGACTAATGTAGACCGAGCACGTGAACTACTTAAGCAGGCAGGAGTATCTCTACCTTTAAAAGTTCCATTTTATTACAATGCAGGTTTAGGACATGAAACTTGGGTACGTGAGGTAAAACATCAGCTCAATAATCTCAATATTGAACTTGAATTACGTCCGTTACCCTGGGGTCAATTTTTAGACAAGTTACAGAGTGGAATTGACGGAATGTTCCGAATGACGTGGGCGATTGACTGCCCAAGTCCCGATAACGTATTGTTCCCACTTTTCCATTCTAATTCTATTGGAATGGACAATTTTTCAAGCTTTAACAACGCAATCTTCGACAATACGTTAATGGAAGCACGTGCTATGTTGGATATCGATCAGCGTAAATTAAAATATCAAGAAGCTGAGAATATCATATTAGAACAAATGCCTATTCTACCATTATGGTACGGGATACAATACCACGTGGTTGCTAAGGACCGTTTTGAATTTACTGGAAATCGTGTAGTGGATATTTTCGGAGAGCCAGTCCTACGCCACGTGAAAGCCAAAGCCACAATTACTAAATAGTAAATTTGATAACAAAAGGAGAGCTGTGGATAATGAACACATCTGATAAAGTACCGAACGAAACTTTATTTCAAAAACGCCACCACGTCTTAATTGTAGGTGGTGGTTCTGATCTCATACCTCGACTTCGTGCCGTTGACACAAATGTACAAACGTCTGTAATCTGTCGTCCCTCTGTTTTAAAATTTGTTTATGAGATTGAAAAGAACAATAAAGTCTTAGTTATAGAAGAAAAAGCGGATACTCAGGCGTGGGTAGAACATGCAGGTGCACTACACAAAATTGATCCTTTCGACTCAGTAGTTTCCTTTGCAGAGATTGATCAAGATAAAGCAGCTGCAATTAGTGAGTCACTAGGATTGGACTATCACAGCTCCTCTACAATCGAGTGGGTGCATAACAAACTTCAAATGCGTGAACAACTGCGCTCAACCGGAGTAGAAGATATTCCAAATGCATTAGTTATGAGTGCTGAAGAAGTGATGGAATTTGGACAAAAGTGGGGATATCCACTGATTATTAAACCTTGCAAAGGTCGTGCTAGTGCAGGGGTTTCAGTTGTCTATGGAACAGAAGATGTGGCTATAAAATTTGAACGTTCCAATACGGCGACTGCACCCCGTTTGGAACCTTCACCCTTAATAGTAGAACGTTATCTGCAAGGACGTGAATATAGTGTTGAAGCAATTTCTGAGGGAGGCCAACATGTAATTCTGTCTATCGTTGAGAAGTATAAAGAGGAGGTCAGTAAGGTCGAAATTGGCCATATGATTCCGGCTATACTTGATTCAAACACATATACAGAAATTGAAAACCATATCGTAAAGGTATTAGATGCATTAAACATTCGCTTTGGAATTACTCATACCGAAATCATGTTAACTGGGGAAGGTCCTCGTGTCATCGAAACACATGTGCGAGCAGCTGGGGATGATATTCCTTATTTATTACAAGATTCTCTGGGATTAGACCCGTTGCAGTACGTGGTGGAACAGGCCGCTGGTGAATCGATATATGAGCGATTGAAGATGGATGTACAAAGAGCCAAACGAACGCAAAAAGGAGTGGCAATCTGGTTTGTTCATACCGACCTAGAAGGGGAGTTACTAAATGTGGAGAACACTGAGCAAGTATCACAAGCCGAAGGGGTCGTAGAATTCATTCCTAGCTTCGAACTTGGTATGACTTTGGAAGGTTTGAAAAACTCATATTCACGCCTGGCATCAATTCGAACAGTTGCTGAAACTCCTATACAAGCGTTAGAGTTGGCAAAAGCAGCAGCAGATCAACTCAAGTTACAAGTAAAAGTTCACAGTAACGTAGGGAGTTGATTGATTGAAGTCAAATACCTTTTTGTTAAAACAGCTAGACCGAAGAGCTTACTTTTTACTATTAAATGTATTGTTTACTAATATCGGGCTTGGTGGTCATTCATTAATGACCGGGATTTTGATTTATAATGTAACAGGGTCAGTGGTAGCATTTGCCACTACATTAAGTTTGGGGTTTGCTCTTGATTTAGTCGGACAGTTCTTCGGAGGAGGTATTCTTGATCGGATTAGCCCACGTAGTACAGCTAATTTCGTCAATATTTCTAGGGGGCTTCTGATAATTATCGCGGGTATTCTTGTAATCGTTACAAAAAGCATCGTGGGTGTGATAATTGTTTCGCTATACATGAGTATAATGGGGCCTGCATACCGTGCAAGTATCTTTTCATTGTCACCACAGTTAATACAGCAAGAATTGCTTAGCCGCTACAATGCACTTCGTATGGGGGTCATGCAAGCTGGGCAATTACTTGGTCTAGGAATGAGCACCCTTATACTTGCAATGGCTAATAAAGAGATTGCTTTCATCTCTCTTGGAATTTGGTTCTTGCTGGGAGGTCTTATGACATTTTCACTAGGCAAATTACCTTCTCTTGAAAAAACAATACATTCCAAAATGTTTAACTTTACTCAGACATTACTTGAATGGAAAGAGCTATTAGTGGCATTTCGCACTACCCCAAGCATATATGCCCATGTCTTGATATCCAGTAGTGGTCTATTAATTACAGCAATTATTAACTTGCTGATTGTTCCGCTCAACGAATCACTTAAAGGTCAATCATTTGGATACGTTATATTGGATGGTGGATACATAGTCGGAGCATTTTTAGCTTCCTATCTACTTTCACGTATAGTTAGGTTAGAACGTTTATCTCGATATATTGTAAATATTAGTTTGTGGTTATCTACAGGAGCGATCTTCTTAGTTGGAGGGGGTAACATTTACTTTGCTGGTTTTTGGTTATTTGTAATAGGCTTTTCATCTACAAGTGCAGTGATCTGCTTAGATACTTCCTTGCAATTACGTGTTGGAAGCAATTACCTGGGTCGGACAGCTATTTTTCAGGATGTGTTCATGTCATTAGTAGCAGTGTTCCTTGTTCCTATCATAGCTAATACAATTGAAGCTCAAGGCATCCAGTCATCATTGAACCTAACTTCACTAGTTTTATTCATCTATGCTGGTTTTACGCTGCTGTGTGGCTCAAGCTTCATATTTGGAAAGCGAATGTTCGAGAAATCTATCCAACTATAATATATAACATTCAATTATTAGTTATTTGTCCAATGAGAGTTTGAAGTTGAAGCAATATTGGGTGGTTATTTCTTGGTAGAAATATACCGTTCAATATTGCTTGCATTTTTTTAAAATAAACAGTTTGTTACAAAATGAATTTCCTAGAGCTCAAAAAACGATCATATTTTATCATATATAGTTAAGTAACTAACAAGGAGGATTTTATGATATTAACTCATGAAGTAGACTTGCTACGAGAAAAAATAGATGATATTAATTTACAGATATTACATTTACTAAATGAACGTGCAAAGGTTGTTCAAGAAATTGGTGGATACAAAAAATCACAAAGTACAAAACGCTTTGATCCCCTACGCGAGCGTGAAGCACTTGATTTGATTGCCCAGAATAATGAAGGTCCGTTCGAAACGGCTACCATTCAGCATATTTTCAAAACTATTTTTAAAGCAAGTCTAGAATTGCAAGAAGATGATAATCGAAAAGCATTATTGGTTTCACGAAAAAAGAAACAGGAAAATACAATTGTAGATATTAAAGGTGAATTATTAGGAAATGGCTTACAGACATTTATTATGGGACCTTGTGCAGTTGAAAGCTTAGACCAGGTTCGTCAAGTAGCTCAGGCTATGAGAGAACATGGAATAAAATTAATGCGGGGTGGTGCGTTCAAACCGAGAACATCGCCTTATGATTTTCAAGGATTGGGAATAGAAGGATTACAAATTTTACGCCAAGTAGCAGATGAATTTGATTTAGCAATTATTAGTGAAATATTAAATCCCAATGATGTAGAAATGGCACTTGATTACGTTGATGTAATTCAAGTTGGCGCTCGAAATATGCAAAACTTCGATTTATTAAAAACCCTAGGAAAAACGAGTAAACCAGTATTATTAAAACGGGGCATAGCAGCGACAATTGATGAGTTCGTCCATGCAGCCGAATATATTATTGCGCAAGGAAATGATGAAATAATTTTATGTGAGCGAGGTATTCGTACATATGAAAAGGCAACACGTAATACACTTGATATTTCTGCAGTGCCGATTTTAAAGAAAGAAACACATTTACCGGTTGTTGTTGATGTAACACATTCAACTGGACGAAAAGATTTACTTCTTCCAACTGCAAAAGCGGCACTAGCAATTGGTGTAGATGCAGTTATGGCAGAAGTACATCCAGACCCAGCAGTCGCATTATCTGATTCTACACAGCAAATGGATATTCTGGAATTCCATACATTCATAGAAGAATTAAAAAGATTCAAGAATAAGTTATCTTAATTCTATAGTGAATATGCATAGAAAGGAAAGTTTTATTACGTATTTTCTTTGTTACAGAAATTGATTGATGGGAGAAGCTAGTATAAGCTCGACAAAGTAATAATTTACTTGCAAAAATTGAGTAAATAAATGTATAAAAAAACAGGGTTCTCCTTTTTGAATAGGAGGACCCTGTTTTGTTCATTAGTTTAAGCCTTGGCTATCTTTCCACTCTAGGAATTCATCATAAGTTAATAGTTTATCTAAAATTGTACCGTCTTCACGGATTTCGATGACACGGTTAGCAATTGTTTGGATGAACTGATGGTCATGAGATGTGAAGAGCATTGCACCTTTGAAGCGCATAAGCCCTTCGTTTAATGCTTGGATTGACTCAAGGTCAAGGTGGTTCGTTGGCTCATCCAGTAAAATAACGTTTGCTGTTGCAAGCATCATTTTTGATAGCATACAACGAACTTTTTCGCCTCCTGATAAAACGGAAGGAGATTTTTTCACTTCTTCACCAGAGAATAGCATACGACCTAAGAAGCCGCGTAAGAAGCTTTCTGTTTCATCATCAGGAGAATATTGGCGTAACCATTCCACTAATGATTTTTCTGAACCTTCGAAGTATTTATCGTGATCATTTTCAAAGTAGCTTTGAGAGGTTGTTACGCCCCATTTGAATGTACCAGCATCTGCTTTTCTTTCGTCCATTAGAATATCAAGAAGAGCCGTTTTTGCCATTGGATTACCAAGTAAAATGATTTTATCCTCTTTGTTCATTGAAAAGCGAATATCTTTAAATAGTGTTTCGCCTTCATTGCTTGCTGTAAGGCCTTCCACTGTTAACACATCATTACCGATTTCACGTCCAGTTTGGAAGTTGATGAACGGATATTTTCGGCTAGAAGGTTTAATGTCGTCTAGCTCGATTTTATCCAACATTTTCTTACGAGAAGTGGCTTGGCTTGATTTTGAAGCGTTCGCAGAGAAACGAGCAACGAATGCTTGTAGCTCTTTAATCTTTTCTTCTTTCTTCTTGTTTTGGTCTGCCATCATTTTTTGTGCTAGTTGGCTAGACTCATACCAGAAGTCATAGTTACCAACATATAATTGGATTTTAGAGAAATCAAGGTCAGCAATATGTGTACATACTTTGTTTAAGAAGTGACGGTCATGGGATACGACAATAACCGTATTTTCAAAGTTAATTAAGAATTCTTCTAACCATTGGATTGCTTTTAAGTCAAGGTGGTTGGTAGGCTCATCTAGTAATAGAACGTCTGGCTTACCAAATAGAGCTTGTGCTAACAATACTTTGACTTTGTCAGAACCTTCAAGGTCAGCCATTAGCATATAGTGAAGCTCGTCGCCAATCCCTAATCCGTTTAATAATGTTGCTGCTTCTGAGTCAGCTTCCCAACCATTTAGGTCAGCGAATTCACCCTCTAATTCAGCAGCACGCATGCCATCCTCATCAGAAAAGTCTTCTTTTGCGTAGATAGCGTCTTTTTCAGATTTTACTTCCCAAAGACGTTTGTTCCCCATAACAACTGTATCTAGTACATTGAATTCATCGTATTCAAAGTGGTTTTGTTTAAGGACTGATAAACGTTCGTCCTTACCCATTGATACGTGACCTTCTTGTGCTTCAATTTCACCAGAAAGAATTTTTAAAAATGTTGATTTACCAGCACCATTTGCTCCGATTAAACCGTAGCAATTCCCCGGTGTGAATTTTATATTTACGTCTTCAAATAGTTTACGATCGCCATAGCGAAGACCTACATTACTTACTTGAATCATGCAAGTTCCTCCTTTTTTCACAATGGCACTAGTATATCATGAAATATGTACCATAGTCTATAAACATTATTAAATCAACGTTTATAGTCGGTGAAAGAAGGATGTTTAATCGAAGCAAGAGAGTTGAGTGTGAAATTTGGATAATATGACCGATTATTTTGTGTGTATTTGATCGTATGTAGGGAGAAAAACAGGTAAGAAAATAAAATAAATTTATCCCTAATTTATTACCTTTTAATTTTCCACAAAGGGGAGATGTCACTTGCCTAGAAAAGTAAAGGAATTGAGAATGGATGATGTTGTTTTCAAGCCAAATTTAAAACCCTCATTTTCTGAACAAAAGGATACTAACAAAAAAACTGATTCTATTTTAATTGAACAAGCCATCGAAATAGTAAATCAACAGATGAAATTACAAGGACTAAGACACAAAACTTTACTTGTATACAATCACACTATGCAGAAATACGTTGAGTTTTTAAATCTTAAAAAAGTAGATGATATCAATAAAGAAGGATTCATGGATTGGTTAGAATCACTCGATCATTTAGATAAAGTAACTCAAGCAAACAGATTTAGATTTGTATCGGCAATTTTAACAAGGTTTTACGATAATGGTTGGATTAAAGGTAATAAATTTTGGAAGGACGTTAAAATTAAAGTTGATAAAAAAGTCAAACAAGCGGCACAAGAAAAGAAATTAGAGATTCTGTTATCAGTAATCGATGCAACCAACTTCATAGGTTTTAGGGATTTGGTTGTTGTGCTTTTACTTTATAGAACAGGGATTAGAATAAATACGTTGGCAAGTTTAAAAGAGGAGCATATTAATTTTAGTGAAAAAATGCTAGGTTAAACCCTAATTGGAATCCTGACCAAGCATATACACCTCGTGAAAAGCGTGCTGAATGGGATGCTGTAGGATTAGTAGGTAAGTTGTTAGTACGAGATGACGGCACACTATATCCTAATAACTTTGCTAAAGTAGGTGTATTAGATGGTGAATTAACTTTATCTGACGAGCCTACCAATATTCGTGTTATGGAGCGTGTAACAGAAAATATAGTTCGTGTATTTATTAAATAATAGTTCCGAATTGAAACAAGTACATTAACCTCAAGTGTAGGAGTATTTAACTGACAGCGGTGTAGAGTTTTTAGCTAGTGATTATGAGCTGCCAGAACAAATAACTCACAATAGATAAACAACAACTTTTAAGTAATATCCGTAATTTATAAAAGCGTCCTCTTTTGAGGATGCTTTTTATTATGCTTCGAAAGGATGATTTTGAAATATCGGTAGAAGTACATAGAAAAAAGTTAAATTAACAAATTTAATGTAATAATAGTTCTATTTAATTTATAGAGGAAACCTCTTCCTTTTGTCGAAATTTATAATAATCAGGTACAACGGAGGGATTATTTTAAGAAGAGATATGGAATACTGTATTGAAATATTGCTAGATTTAGCTAATGGTGAACATAAACCACTTCTTTATTTAAGTCATATTTTTACCCTGAAATTACAAAAGAGGAAGAATTGGAAAACAAAAAATATTTGTATCACTTAGAATTACTAGAAGATGCAGGTTTTATTGATTTTAAATTAGACGGTATTTCAGAGGGACATCTTATTAGTGATTGTCCTAAAATCACTTGGGACGGTAACGATTTTATAGATATGATAGAAAACGATACACTTTGGAATAAAACTAAAGAAGCAGCAAAAGAAAAAGGATTTGAAGTTGCAAAAATGCCTTTAGAAATGCTAGTAACATTTACTAAAATGAAGGCTAAAGAAATGCTCGGAATAGAGATCGATTAACTATGAATAGTACCATCTGTTTACTAAGCGCTGCTCTTGTTGAGTAGCGTATTTTTCCCCATGACATCTTGAGTATACCAACCATAGCCATATTGATTCGGAAACTTTTTAGCATGGGTCGTACTCATCAATTCTGATGTTTCTTTGCTTATCAACACATTATTAAGCAAGGCTCTGTCAAACAGTTCTAAATCTTCAACAGTAGAAATGATATCCCCAGCTGCGTATGCTGCAGAATTATGTAATAAGGGTCCGATTTTTCCTTCTACATGTCCTTCCGCTTTCGGTATGCCAGTGGGAACCGTAAACATAGAATTAGACATGTTGCTCGGCTTAAAAATATTTTCTTCTATATAATTTGCATAAGACTGTCCGCTGACTTTTTCAATAATTAGCCCTAACATTACATAACCAGTATTACTATAACTAAAGCTTTTACCTGGGGTAAACTCTAATTCAGAATCTTTAACGGTATTTACAATATCAATTGGATTCCAATCTTTGCTGTAGTCAAAATTGAAATCCTTCTTCAGATAATCCGGAATTCCCGAGCTATGACTTAATAGATGACTTATTGTAATAGTCTCTCCATTCGGGAAATCTGGTAAGTGTTGCGAAATTGGATTATCTAAGTTTAGAAGTTCCTTTTCCACTAATTGCATGACTGCTACTGCAGTGAATGTTTTAGTTAATGAAGCAATCTGATAGAGTGTACTTGGGCTATTCTGTAAATCATCGGCTGCCAATCCGTAACCTTTTGTAAATAAAACTTCACCTTCTTTTGCAATTAGGACGGTTCCCTGAAATTTTTCATTTGTCAAATATTGATCGATCTTTTCAGAAACGCTTCCAGATAAATTACTATGGTTGTTACATCCAAATAATAGCAAAGCTACAAAAGACATGATTATAATAACAAGAATAGTAATAGAGAAAATTTTTAAGAATTTTTTCATATGTATACCTCTCAATCTATTTCTTTATAGCTTATTAAATACTTCAAATCCTATAACAAAATTATACATAAAAACTAAAAAGAGGAAAATGTAATTTGTAAGTGCTACATAATAATCGTCATCGCTTGAAACTGTAACAACCATTTCTTTAGTGTTCATATTTGCTTCAAGAGTTGTTATTGGAGCGTCATTGAGAAGAGAGTATGAAATATCAAACTAATCCCAAACATCATCATTACTGTTGGTAAAATTTGCCAGCAGTAAAAGTAAACTTCTCGTGATTCCCTCCTAATGTAAATATTCAAAGTTTTATTCACATATATATCAATGTAAATACATTTTGGTAATACAAGGGGATGTGGAGGTGATGAAATGCTATTAAGAAACAAATATTTTAGGCAGTTTATCTTTTCATTTATAGCAATTATAGCAATTGCTATATACAATATTTCATTTCTTAATAGAGCTTTGGAGGTTTTGTTAGTAGCTTTTCTATTTACGATAATTTCTGATCTTGCTTTTCAAAATAAAAAATTCCGAGACTTTTCATTATTACAGAAAATTGCCTTATTTGTAGTGACTGTGGGCATATTTATATCGGTTTTCATGTACACAGAACCTGTCTATTTTCCTAAATAGATTTTTTTAATATCGATACTTAATGAAATTTAACTACCTGTAATTGGGTAACTTTTTTGATAAATTCTCACTTAATTTCAGAGACATATAGTTAGGGGACAAATAATTTTCTATAAATAAAGTAACCTTTTATAGATAGATTGGTAAAAGGTTACTTTAAATTGCTTAAAAACATTAAATATATGATTTTCTTCGATAAATACTAAGTGTCAAGCCGATAGCAACGCTCCCAAGTAGCATTGGAAATACACCATAACTAATGAATGGGATTGGCATTGACATGAGGGGGACAAGTCCGAAAAGCATAAGTATGTGATATATAATTTGCGTTGTGACATAGGCAAGGCCACCTACTATTAATAAACGACCGTATTCGTTATGAATGGAGGCTAGAGTGTATGCTATACGGAAAATGATGAAGCTAAGAAGACATACAACGGCTACTCCTGCAATAATTCCATACGTTTGTAAAATCGTCAGTAATACATAATTAGTATGTGCCTCAATCTCCCATATTACCTTGCTGTTGCCAAACCATGTGAGGTTTTTCATCACGGTTGAAATATAGGATACACCATTATCTTCTAAACCTGGTGTATATATAGTCTTCATTCGAGCCAGTGAAAGGTTATAGGGGGCTAAAGGCACAACCATTAAGTAGCTTATTAAGGCAACAAATAGGAAACTAAAAGCTACGGTACAGGCTAGCTTTTGTTTGCGAGAAAAGCTACTCGCATAAAATAATATGGCAACAATCACCGTGTACGTACAGAATAATGAAAAGTCCGGCAATCGTATGTAGCAATATGCACCGATAGAATAAAGAATGAGCAACCACCATAATGATTTTTTTTGTTTAGCAAAAAATCCCGCAAATGCTATTAAAAAGAGAGGCTATGTCATCCAACCTTTAAGTTCAAGGGGACCTGCTTGAAAAAAGATCACATCATTCATCATTTGATTACCATTTAAGATAATAAGAAATATGAGACATCCCAGTACATACAAATGCGTGGAATAGCGCTCTAGCTTGCGGAAATCGAGTCGCGTTAAGAAAATTGTCACAGCAATTCCACCAATAACAATAACGACATTACGCATGATAAAATGTCGTAACGAGAGCTCAGCTGGTAGGAGCGGTAAAAAGCTACACATCGCTGCCAGCACAAATGGAATAACGAGTAGCCAATCGATTTTCGGCTGATGAATTTGATTGAGTGAGACGCCGAGATTTGTAGCATTACCCATTTCACTTACAGCCTGTTGTTCTGCATCTGCAGCGTTATAGCCCTTTTCCTGCCAAGCCTGTTTTGACTTCGCTAAATGATAGGTTAACTCCTTTTCAACAGCTTCATGTGCCTCCTTGTTCCGAATATGACCCTTTACATGTTGAATAAATTCTTTAATCGTTCGCATAGCGCACCTCCTTCAGTAATTGCTGAAGAGAAGGGAGCTTGTCTGTTTCTTTGTTAAGCTTTGTCAGAAGTTTAACACCCTTACGTGAAAGAACATATCGCTTTTCGTTCTCGTGCCACTCACTTACGACGAGTTGTTGCTGTTCAAGGCGATGTAGAGAAGCATAGATCATCCCTTCGTTAAAATGAACTACCTCTTTGTTATTTGTATAAAGAAGTTGCGTAATCTCATAGCCTGAGCGCATCGTTTGTAGCATCGGTAACAGCACCTGATCCGAAAGTTCCTCATGAATGCCTTTGCGCACAGCTTCCTTATATGTCTCCGTAAACTGCACCTTTTTAAATTGATTTTTCATAGCTTGTTTAAAACGTGTTTCCGTCAAATGGATTCCCTCCTAACGCTTTTTGTAACAAGGAACGTGCCTTACGAAGTCTTGTTTTCACCGTATTGTTATTCAATGATAAAATGCTAGCAATTTCCTGGATCGGATAGTCCTCAAAATAATAAAAGTAAATAAGTTCACGATACTTTACGGGAAGTGCCATCACTAAGTCAAACAACGCCTCGTCCTCACTATTTTTCACAACTTGCTCAAGCAAATCGCTCGTTTCTAATGTTTCCTCTAACACATTCGTTTCGATAACATCTACGTTTTTCTTGTACTAGCTCTTTATATAGTCCTTTGAATGATTAATAGCAATACGCCATAACCAAGTTTTCAAACTGGCATGTCCCTGATATGTTGAGAGAGCCTTATAGCAAATCTCTTGCGTCAAATCTTCAGCAAGAGCAGTATCATGTACATATGTATAAACAAGCTGCAGAATCGCTTGGCCATAATTGGCCATTAGCTCCTCAATCACCTGATCTCGTGATAAACCGCTTGCTGTTATTGTTTCCTCCATATCGTACCTCCTTACGTGTTCATTCATTAGACGATTGCCAAATAATACTGGTTTTACTTTTATAAAAAAGCGTGTAAATGTGTTGTGAGTACTCGTAAGCTAAATAACCTTTAGGAAGAGTTCTAGCAGGTAAGGATGAGGGGTACATTAAATAGTAGGGCGAAATAGCAAACTTTATAGTAGAAAGGGAGGGGATCTTGAAGAGACTTACATTAATTTTGATAATTACCGTAATGATTTGCATTGTCTTTAGTAAAAAAATATTTTCAATTAATGATCATAATCCCTCAGAATCTAAACTTTATATCAATGTGTTTGGTCCTAAAAGTTTGAAGTTTACATTCTATCATTTTGATCAGAGTCAAAATAAAAGTAAAGTACTATTTAGTAAGGAAACGACGGATTTTACTGCTTTCGCTTATTCTGAACGTACTAATATATTGTATTTTGCTGATGTCATATCAGATCATACAATACAATTATTTGAAAATGACCTAAACACGAATCAAATGAAACAATTAACCACTGTATTTCATAATGTTGACTTTATCCAAATAGACAAAGCGCAAAGAATTATCTTTATGAGAGTGCTATTAAGAGATGAACTTAAAAATTTTCATATGGCTACCTATAATCTTGATACGCAGAAAATACAAATATGGGACGAAGACAACAAGGATAGCAGTATTTTAGATTTTAATTATAACCCGAACAATAATCAATTAATTGTGGTTTCTTTCTCCGAGGACGAAGATCAGAAGAAACTTGACGAGGTTAATAAAAATCAAACGAAATTACAGCCGACCAAATACAGTTTAGATATTTATGATATTGAAGGACAAAAAAAGAAACATGTAGCCGATGTAGAAAGATTTATAAGTGGCGCATCATTGGCTCCAGATGCAAGCTCTGTTATTATTAGCTATGATGAAGCTGTAGATAGTCCTATTTCGCATGTTGTTGAAATAGATATCAAAACAAAAAAAGTAAAGCACCTACTAGATAGTAGTAATATTTATTCAAAAATTCGCTCAGTTAAATACGATGAAAAAAAAGAAGGGTTTTATTTCTTATCTAGTTTTATTGATGAAAAAAAGGGTTATAGTATTTTGGAAATACCAAAGGAGAGCGTACTCTCGTACTATGACATCAAGAAAAATAAGGTGCGAAATGTATGGCGGGCTAAAAAAAGTGTTATTGTTAATTATTCAGCAGAACATTTTTAATGTAAACATTTACTTCTTGATATTTCTGAAAAGACTGTTGACAATAATTAGTAGCTCGTGTAGAATATTTTGAAATTACAGTCAAATTCGATGAAAAAGAGAGTAGTTTATGGAGTTACTGGAAAGCGAATTAGGGATGGTGTGAGCCTAATGCAGCAGCCATAAATGAAACGCACTTTGGAGAAGGTTCTCGAATGAGTAGTAGAGAATATCGGGGAGTCACCTCGTTAACAATGGAAAGTGGTCATATTTATATGGCAACTAGAGTGGTACCACGGGATAACTATGCTCTCGTCTCTATATTTAGAGATGGGGGCTTTTTTTATTGAGAGGAGAATGAATATGCATACACAAATTGCGAAAAGAATCGCTGTGGCATTAAATAATGAGTTATCTGTTAATGACATTCAAAATCTACTAGAAAGACCGAAAAATTTGGGCTTAGGAGATGTAGCATTCCCTTGCTTTACACTGGCAAAAAAATTAAGAAAATCTCCAAACAGTATCGCATCCGACATAAAACACAATTTAAGCTGTAATTTAATACAAGAAGTTCAAGTAGTAGGTGGCTATGTCAATATTTTTTACCATCAGCCAACGATTACACATCAAGTACTTTGCCAAATAGTAAAAGAAGAAAATTTATACGGGACTCATCAGGAGTCAAAAGGGAATGTAGTTTTAGACTTTTCTTCTCCAAATATAGCGAAGCCTTTTTCCATGGGCCATTTACGCTCAACAGTGATCGGGAATGCTTTGGCGAATATTGCTGAGAAAAATGGCTATCAAGCAATTCGTATAAATCATATAGGTGACTGGGGCACACAGTTTGGTAAGTTAATCGTTGCCTATCGAAAATGGGGAGATCAAAAAGTAATTGAAGCTGCCCCAATAGAGGAACTGTTAAAAATATATGTAAAGTTCCATAAAGAAGCGGAGCAGGATGATACTCTCAATGAACAGGGGCGTGCTGCATTTAAAGCATTAGAAGATGGAGATGGAGAGGCTTTAGCTCTTTGGCAATGGTTTAGAGATGCATCACTCGAAGAATTCAAAACCATTTATCAATTGCTTGGAATAAACTTTGATTCTTTCGCTGGGGAAGCGTTCTACAATGACAAAATGACTGCTGTTGTTAAAGAATTGAAAGAGAAAGATCTACTTGTGCAATCAGATGGTGCATATGTCGTTGAAATAGACAATATGCCTCCATGCTTAATCACTAAAACAGACGGTGCTACGCTCTATGCTACACGTGATTTAGCAGCTGCTTTTTATCGTAAACAACAATATGATCCTAAAAAAATATTTTATGTTGTAGGGAATGAACAATCTCTTCATTTTAAACAACTATTTAACGTAATTGAGAAGATGGGATACGATTGGGCAAAAGACTTACAGCATGTACCTTTTGGGATGATTCTAAAAGACGGTAAAAAAATGTCGACACGTAAAGGAAAGATTGTTCTATTAGCAGAAGTACTAACAGAAGCGATAGCTACGGCGAAGCGAAATATCGAGGGAAAAAATCCAAATCTAGTGGATAAAGAGAACATTGCACGTCAGGTTGGTGTAGGAGCGGTTATTTTTAATGATTTAAAAAATGATCGTCTTCATGATATTGACTTTTCGATTGAGCAAATGATGCATTTTGAAGGTGGAACAGGGCCATATATTCAATATACGTATGCCCGTATCTCATCTCTTTTGGAAAAAGCAAATGAAACTAGTTACGAAGTATCGTTTGAAGCATTAGGGGAGCAAGCGTGGCCAGTTGTTTTATTACTAGAACAGTTTCCGAATGTAATTGTCAACGCTTTTGAGCAAGCAGATCCATCACAAATTGCTAAATATGCCTTGCAATTAGCGCGTGTATTTAATAAATATTATGCTCAAAATAAAATATTGGTCGATGATAGCCAGAGAACATCACGATTAGCATTTTGTCATTGTGTAGCCATTGTTTTAAAAGAATCGTTAGTATTATTGGGCATTGCAGCGCCAAAAAAAATGTAAGTATCGTAAGCTGCCGTTATGTCTTTTTTTTAATAATTACCATTAAATTGACCGATACTAGAAAAAATGGTAAAAGGAAATAGTGAGAGTTTAAAGGTCTAACAAATTTTGTTGAATTTTTGACCGTATCAATAGAGAGAAGGTATTTAAAAAGTATGGAGAACAAGCAATGGCGTGTTTCTATGGTACTTGTGGTTGTTAGTATTTTCTTCGTTGCGCTCAATATGCGCCCAGCAGTCACAGGGATAGGACCACTATTTAATGTACTTTTGGAATCACTCCATATATCAAATACAAAAATGAGCTTTTTAACATCTATTCCGGTGTTTTGCATGGGTCTCTTTGCACCATTTGCGGTACCTATTCAAAGGAAACTCGGAACAAAAACAGCTATTACGCTTTTAATAATAATCCTAGCATTAGCAAATGGGCTACGCTTTTTAAAAGAAAGTTATGTACTACTTGTAGTCACAAGCTTCGTTGCAGGATTTGCCATTGCACTTATTGGACCCATCTTAAATGCCTATATAAAGAAAAAATTCCCGAATCGTTTTACAACCGTGGTAGGTGTTTATTCATTTGGAATAGGAACAGGGGCAACATTGAGTGCGGCACTAACCATAACATTTTTTAATCATTTTCATGAGAGCTGGACAATGGCGCTTGGCAGTTGGGCAATACTTGCAATTATTGCTCTTTGTATTTGGTTACTAGCAATACAAAATCAAGAGCGGCCAGAGACAGGTGTATGGACAGAAAATGCAGCACGAAATCCTTGGAAAAATGCACGTGCTTGGACCATTTTAATTTACTTTGGGATACAAACATCTTTGTTCTTCTCAATAATGTCTTGGCTAGCACCGATATTACAGGATAAGGGCTTTTCTCTTGTCGCTGCAAGCTCTATGCTAACTTTTATGTCTATTGTACAAATGGTTGGAAATATTTTGGTTCCTATACTAATGGAAAAATGGTTCAGTCGAATCGGTTGGCTCTTTTCTTTAGGGAGCTTAGGCGTGATTGGCTTTGTGTTGCTATGGTTAGGCTCAGGAACTTTTTTATGGATTGCCGTTTTCATAATAGGTATCGTATTAAGCGGCTTATTTCCAATTGGTTTATTGCTACCACTGGATGAGGCAAGAAATGACGAGGAGGCAAATAGCTGGTCATCTATGGTGCTTTCAGGAGGCTTTATGATAAGCTCCATTATCCCAATACTAATCGGCTATTGCTATGATGTGACTGGAAACCATACATTTACCTATTTGATTTTTATACTATTAATGATTGGCATAATTGCTACTACATGTATGCTTAAGAAAAAATAATGAGAAGACATGCTTAAATGTACGAGCATGTCTTTTTTAAAAGCTCCATAATCGGCTTTTAGTTCACATTTTTATGATGAACTTTTATAAGATCTAGACGCCTCCGTACAATGTTCATTGTTATATATCTGAAGTAATGTATCTGAGAACAAGTTGGTTTGGTCCATCATAATTCTATGACCGGCATTTGGAATGATAAATAATTTTTTATGGGGAGCATTAATTTTACTAAAGTATTCTTCGGCAATAATGTAGGGAGCCTGCCAGTCATCCTCACCTAAAATGAAATAAATGGGAACTTTATAATCTGAGGAGTCTGCCGCCAGGTCAAAGTCTCCTAAAAATTCATGGATTTTGCTATTTGCTTTTAGTCCTTTCGAAAATGCGAAAAGATCCGATAACTTAAAAATAGGACTTTTAAACGCTGATATAAAAACAGGAAGGTCACTCTTAACGGCTAAACCATAAAGCCCTTGAAGTTTTCGGATTTTCCTACATTTCTTTAAAAACTCACGATCAAATATTATTTTTTCTCCTGGATAAGTTCCTATAGTTTCAAGTTTTTTTAAAGCTTTTTTATCATTTGCCTTTACTATTTGTTCCTTCATTTTTGCATAAGCAACACGCTCATTTTCAAGAAGGGAGACAACTTGTGCCACGCCAATATAATAAGCAATATCTTCAGGATATAGCTTGATAAATATACTTCCTAAAATAGTGCCCCAAGACCTTCCGAGTAAAACAATCTTTTCTTTATTATATTTCTGCTTTAAATATTGAATAATTCCATATAAATCTTCTAGCATGTCATCAATTGTAGGATACTTATCGGGGTTTTTAGTAAGCGTTTTTCCAGCACCACGCTGATCCCAATGTACAATCGTAAACGTTTCTTCTATTTTATATTGAAAAGCATAGGCAAAAAGAGATTCAACACTACCAGGACCACCATGTAAATAAAGCAATACTGGGTTATCATAATTAGTACCTGAATGAAATAAATAATGATTTACACCGTTAACCGAGACATATTCTTCACTATTAATTAACTTCTCGGATTTATTGTTCATTTCTCATTCTCCCTCTATATGATTTCTTCGTCTTTCAAACTCCTTTAAAACCTGTAGCTGAACGTCCATTTGATTTTCATCCATTGTCAAGTTACTGCGCTCTTCAAAACCATCTTGTTCTTCACCATCAAAACTAAATAACTTCTTTAATAGCGCCCACATTGTTTCGAGCTCATTAGTAGAAAAATTTTTAAAAAGATCCGCTAAAAAATATGTTCCTTTTTCTCCTGCCTCTAACGCAACTTGTTTACCAAACGTAGTAATCGTCGTGTTGACCGCACGTTTATCATGCTGACTAGGGGCAATTTCGACATAGCCTTTATTTTTCATAGTAGTGACTAGCTGTTTTACATTCTGTTTAGTCGTTCCTAGTTTCCTTGCGATATTGTTGAACGATGCTTGATCTTCAGGTAAATGGGCAATAGCTAAAATAACCATAAATTGTCTAGACGTTAGTTTTTCTAAATATTGATCGGATTGTACTTGAATTTTATTGCCAACAGAAAAAAGGGCTGAATAGATTTGTTGCATTAGAAATAAGTCATTGTTCATAAAGATGTCCTTTCCTTTAGACAATATATTGTCTAAAATCATCATAACAAAATGGACAATGTATTGTCTATAAAATAAATGAACGGTCACATAAGTGAGAAGACTTCTATTGTTAATAACATTTTAACCGCAAATTATAAGCCATTTTTCATAGCAAATGTAAAAAAGAGACGTTTTTTATAGGTATAACGGATTGACTAAAAGGTGAGGGCAATGTTTTTATAACACTTAATCTCAAATAATATTATTATGTAAACTTGAAACGTTTTGTAACCTTGTTTATGATAGTAAAGAAAGATGTTTAACTTGCATTTAGCACTGAAAGTCATTACCTCTATTGGTGATAGTGGGTGCGGGGTGAGGCTATTGTTTGGCGGGTTTACAAATAACCGCTGAGATAGCGGAACTCAGGCTATGAACTTCACATTTTGTGAGAATGCTTAAGTGACCAACATCGTGCCTTTGCAGAGGCAGATTTGATAGAAAGTTTTGGTGAACGTATGCGGAAAAAGATGCTCATCCTTGGAGCAACAGCTTTATTATTAACAGGCTGTGGAAATGAAACATTGGCAGAGGTGTTTCATACTGAAAAGACCGATGCAAAATCGGAAAAAGCTGTGACGAAGCAGCAAGAAAAAATTGTACCAGAAGTAAAAGTAGTTGGGGAGAACGGAATCGGTGCAGGAGTCATTATTAAAAAAGAAGACACGAAGCTCTATATTTTGACAAATGGTGCGCTCGTCGCTTCAAAGCCAGTTGCTCTCGTGCAATTTAATAATGATAAACTGATGGAAGCCGACGTGCACTATATATCTACCGCTTATAATATAGCCATTTTAGAAGTACCGTATAACGCATCGGTAAAGGTGCCGAACGTCTATAAAGGTGAATTAAATCAGGTAGCTGTTTATGTTGATAGCTTACCACACATCATTAAAAAATATAGTGACAGCGTAGCAGCTTATTACATAGATGCAAAACAACATACACTTATTGGGAGCCCGGTTCTAGAAGCAGAAAATGGTGAGCTTGTGGGCATCTATTTTAAACGCCAGCAAAACGGTGGAACACAGCCGTTTATATTACCATATAAAGATATTGTACAGTTATTGGATGAATGGATCTCAGGTACTATGAAGACAAGTGATCGACTAACCCAATCCAAAAACTTAAATCCATATATTGAACAAGGCGATAAAGAAGCAGTCCAGCAAGCTATTGATCAATACGGGAAAAATATTTTTGCTTATAATGCCGATGAGGTAAAACTATTTTTAGATACATTTTATAAGCATTTAAAAGCGGCTGTTGAAAATCATGATGCTAGTGTCATGAAGCCTTTTGTAGGTTCAGACGATTTACAAAGCACGCTGGATAATATGGTAGCGCATTACGCAACTAAACAAGCAAAAATTCGTTTTTACAATACATCGATTAAAAACATCAGCATGAAGGGCCAAACTATTGTTATTCGTGCAAAAATAGAGTATGTACTAACAAATTCTGCTGGTCAAGAGGCATTTGCGAACTCTATGATGGTATATGAATTAAATAAAAATAAACAGGGCGAGTATAAGCTTATTCGCCTTACAACAGAGGAGTGAAAAGTTGGATGGAGCAAGCAAGACAAATGCTACAACATCATTTTGGCTATGATTCATTTCGCAATGGACAAGAACCAATTATTGAACAAACATTACGAGGTCAATCAAGTCTTTGTGTGATGCCAACTGGCGGAGGTAAATCAATTTGCTATCAAATTCCGGCACTCATGCTAGATGGCCTTACAGTCGTCATATCTCCTTTAATTTCTCTTATGCAAGATCAGGTAGAAGCATTACGTGCTGCAAATATTCCGGCCGCGTATATAAATAGTACTTTAACCGTGCAAGAAGTGAACGAAACAATGCAGCTAGCGAGTGCAGGTTATTTAAAGCTTCTTTATATAGCACCTGAGCGATTAGAAAGTGCAACATTTTTACAGGTATTATCGAATTTATCAGTACCTTTACTTGCAGTGGATGAAGCACACTGTATTTCTCAGTGGGGGCATGATTTTAGACCAAGTTACCGAGCAATCCAAAAATTATTTACATTGTGGCCGCAAAAGCCAACTGTCTTAGCACTTACAGCAACAGCTACACCGGCTGTATGTGACGATATTAGACATTTATTAGGGATTGATGAGCAATCAACGGTGATTACCGGTTTTTCACGTGAGAATTTATCTTTCTCAGTGTTAATTGGTGAAAACAAAGAGCGTTACATTAAAAATTATTTAGTAAAAAATAAAAATGAAGCGGGCATTATTTATGCAGCTACACGAAAGGCTGTAGACGCAATCTATGAGCTTTTAAGTCGCTCAGGCGAAGCTGTGGCAAAATACCATGCGGGCCTGTCAGAGGACATGCGTATGTCAGAGCAGGAGCGCTTTTTAAAAGACGAGGCACGCATTATGGTAGCGACCAATGCATTTGGAATGGGTATTGATAAGAGTAATGTACGCTTTGTTATTCATTATCAAATGCCGCGCAATATGGAGAGCTATTATCAGGAAGCGGGACGTGCAGGACGTGATGGCTTGCCAAGTGCCTGTATTTTACTTTATGCTTCAGGTGATGTTCAAACACAGCGCTTTTTAATTGAACAGACGCAGGATGAAACACGCATTGCACAGGAATTAGCGAAGCTACAAACGATGGTTGATTATTGTCATACAGAAGGCTGCTTACAAAATGCCATCTTAACGTATTTTGCCGAGGAAGCAGGGGCACCTTGTAGTCGTTGTAGTAATTGTAATGATGGGCGAGAAGTCAAAGATGTGACGGTAGATGCACAAAAGGTATTAGCTTGTGTTGTAAGGATGGGGCAAAAATTTGGTAAGACGATGGTGGCCCAAGTGTTAATTGGCTCCAAAAATCAAAAGGTCACTGAATTTGGCTTTGCAAGGCTGTCTACTTATGGCATTTTAAAAGGACAATATTCCTCAAAGGATGTCTCAACCTTTATTGAGTTTTTAATTGCTGAGGGTGTACTTGCCGTTAAACATGGCACGTTTCCAACTATTTATGTATCAGAGGAAGGCAAAGAAGTTCTACTCGGGAATCGACAGGTCATGCGAAAAGAAGCTGTTACTGTTCGTAAGCTTGTTGACAATGATCCGTTATTTGAACATTTACGATTATTACGTAAAGAGATTGCGGATGAAGAACAAGTACCACCATTTGTTGTGTTCTCTGATAAAACATTGCGTGATTTATGTGATAAAAAGCCGACAGAACTAGAAGACTTACGTCATGTAAGTGGGATTGGTGAAGTTAAATTCGAAAAATACGGTAAGCGTTTCTTCGATGCTCTGCACTCTTTTTTGAAAACAACATGATATAGGAAGAAAGGGAAGTGCTTAATTCAAAAGAATTATGCACCTCCTTTTTATTTTACAAAGTATGGCAACCGCTATTTTTCCCAAAGCTCGATCAGTCGACCATCAGGATCCTTAATCCAAATAAACTTTCCAAATTCACTGATTTCTTGTTCCTTTTCAAGAGGTACACCAATATGATCAAGATGGTTAATAGTCTCGTTTATATCATGTACTTGGAAATTTAACATCACTTGTTGTTCTTTTGGGAAATAACTGTCATTTTCACTGAAGAATGAAAAGATAGTCTCATTTCCTAATTGGGGTTTAATCACAGTCCCATTCCAATCTTCAATGTCCGTCTTCAACACTTCACCGTACCATTTTTTTAAAACATCAATATTCTTCGTTCTCCAAAATATTCCTCCTACACCTTTTATCATCGTTCTAACTCCTGTCTGTCTTCAAATTTTTAGTTTTTCAATTTATTGCTCAGTTCCTTCTTCAACTATACTGCTTTGAGTACAATTTTTCCCAAAATAAACTTGAAAAAATCACCTAAAGAGGTGATTAAACAAAAAAATAACCCGGAATATTTATTATTCCGGGTCTTGATTCTCACTTACTTATAGTGCTCCATGACACACTGCCTCGCTTCCGCATTCATCTTAAAATTCTTTAAGAACTGTGCTTTAGCTTCATTCAGCTTTGATGGTCCTTCTGAGTTACCGGTCAGCCCCACTCATCGGGTTAACCCTCCTTGTCATTGGAATTGAAGTGAAATCTTTAATAGTATAAACTGTTTATTATTTTCTATACACGTTACTTAAAAAAATGAAAAAATCCATTGAAAACGGCTATACATCGAAATTAATTGTGATTGGGCATAATTGTAGTTGTCGCTTTTTCGCTACAGATAAACAATGGGTTCAAGATCGGCTTTGTGCTTAGGCCAGCAGATGTTTTCTGTGCGAAAGTGCAGTGCAAATGTAGCGGCAGCAACATGTTTTTTGTCTATGCGAAAGCGCAGCGGCAGCAACATGTTTTTTATCTATGCGAAAGCGCAGCGGTAGCAACAGCAACAGCAACATGAGGGCCGACACGATATCAGTCAAAAATAACTAAAGAGGCGATTAAACAAAAAAATAACCCGGAATAATTATTATTCCGGGCTTGATTCTCACTTACTTATAGTGCTCCATGACACACTGCCTCGCTTCCGCATTCATCTTAAAATTCTTTAAGACAACTGTGCTTTAGCTTCATTCAGCTTTGATGGTCCTTCTGAGTTACCGGTCAGCCCCACTCATCGGGTTAACCCTCCTTGTCATTGGATTTGAAGTGAAATCTTAAATAGTATTGGCTATTTATTATTTTTTATACACGTTATAGAAAGATCAGAAAACGCTTTTAATCATACGTTTTTACAGGCATTAATGTAAAACAAGTCGAATCCTTCGCGTACGAGAATTCGACTTTTTTAGGTTGAAATCTTCATCTTATTATGAAAAGAAAAAAAGCGGTTATATTCTGAGTCAGGGAAAGTGAATCGTCTATCGAAATAAATGATTATATTTGGCTATTTCTCCCAATGTTTATTGATGAACTGATCTCGACCAGAATGTGCTCGATCATTCTGATAATGCTCTGACTCTTTTTTATAATAGTCCTGATGATAATCTTCTGCAGGGTAGAAGGGCTTGGCATCGCGAATTGTGGTTACAATAGGTTTATCAAAGCGACCACTTTTTGCTAGTATTTCTTTGGATGCTTCAGCAATGTGTTTTTGCTCTTCTGAATATGTAAAGATTGCCGTTGTGTATGATTCACCACGGTCATGGAATTGACCATAAGCATCCGTTGGGTCGATTTGCATCCAGTAAATATCAAGGAGCTGCTCATAACTAAAAATGTTAGGGTCGAATTCAATTTCGACTACTTCTAAATGGCCAGAAGTACCTTTTTTGACATCCTCATAAGTAGGGTTGTCTAAATGGCCACCCATGTAGCCCGAAGTGACCTTATGTATACCGTCCCACTCAACAAATGGCTTTACCATACACCAAAAACAACCGCCAGCAAACGTAGCTTTCTCGATCATGTACATCATCCTTTCTTTCGTGAAAATATTATAGCATTATTTTGTTCATAACTGGCAAATAGGGTGTAAAATAACCTATAAATAGTTGTTGTTAGCATTCATAATATAAAATGAACCTTTCTTTATATGGAATCGTTACATTAACTATAAAAAATAGAGGAGTTAACAGTTATGGAAGAGCAAGATTATTCAAGACGCTCGCAACGTCCAAAAAAACGTCGCTTGCGTAAAGGGAGAGCATTGTTCACATTGCTATTACTTTGTGTCATTGTTATTGTAGGTTATTCCGTTATGCAATACCGCAGTGGACTAGAATTAGCAACGGATACAAAGGTAGCCCAAGAGGATTTTAAAGGTGATGCAGTAAAAGGCGATGTTGAAAATTATTTATTATTAGGAATCGATACTCGTGGTGAAGAAAAATCACGTACAGATACAATGATGGTATTATCTTGGAATAAGAAAACAAATGATGTGAAGCTCGTGTCATTAATGCGAGATATTTATGCAGATATACCAGGTTATAAATCCTATAAGCTTAATACGGCTTACTATTTAGGCGGTGTCCAATTATTAAAGGATACGATCGGTAATATGTTTGGCCTGCCCATTAATCATTATGCAATTATCGATTTTAAAAATTTTGAATCTCTTGTAGATATTATAGCGCCAAATGGAGTTGAAATGAATGTAGACAAGGATATGTCCGAAAAAATTGGGGTTTCATTAAAACAAGGTGTGCATAACTTAAACGGTAAAGAATTACTTGGTTTTGCCCGATTCCGACACGATGAAAAAGGAGATTTTGGTCGGGTAGAACGTCAGCAAAAGGTTATCGAAGCGTTAAAGAATGAAGTTTTATCACCTCAAAATATTTTGAACTTACCAAAATTCGTTGGTGCAGCACAAGGTTATGTCACAACCGATTATTCATCTTCAGGAGAGATTCAGCAAGTGCTTAAAATGGTGTCGAAAGGTAAAGTCAAAATAGAAAAAGCAACTGTTCCAATTGAAGGTAGTTATAGTTTCAAAAGCTTTAGTGGTGTCGGTGATTCAATTGTTATTAATGTAGAGAAAAATAAAGAATTTTTACGTAACTTTTTAGGCATTTCCCTAGAGTGATTTTTCGCAAAATCCAACATTATCCTGTACTATATGGATATAGGATTTGTATTGGGGTGAGTAGATGGAGAAAGAAAGACCAAAAGAGCGTTCGAATTTCTTTTCAACGAAGTTTATTCGTTTTTTAGGTGGTAAAAACTTATTTTTTACACTGATTATTTTATTATTGCTAGCATGCGTTATTTTTATGTTCCAAAAAGTTTCCTTTATATTTACCCCGCTAAAAGTTTTATTTGAGGTAGTTATTCTACCAGGGGTACTTGCCATTATTGGGTATTATTTATTACGCCCAATAGTAGGGCTATTCGAAAGATGGCGTATCCCAAGAGTTTGGGGTATCTTTCTTCTATATATCATTCTGATTGGTATAATTACGTTATTAGTAGTACTTGTCTATCCGTTTTTACGAGACCAGTTTACTAATTTAGCGCAGGAATTCCCAGGATATTTTATGGCGTTTACACAAAATATAGCTGATTATCTGAATAATGCTCGTATTAACGAGTTCCTAGATAAAATTAATTTAAACTATGACGCAATGGTGAAAAATTTTACTACGGATATGGTGGAGACGGTAAAAGATACGGCTGCGAATTTAGCGCAAGGCGTGGCTTCTGGTATTACTGGCTTCGTTTCAGCCTTAACAGGAATTGTTCTATCATTAGTAACGGTGCCATTTATTTTATTTTACTTACTTAAAGATGGCGAAAAACTACCAAGCTTTATTTTAAAAATGTGCCCGCCACGTATGCGTAAAGAAGTACACGAAATTTTCCATGACATGGACAAGCAAATAAGTTCCTATATTCAAGGACAAATTTTAGTGTCAATGTGCATAGGTGCCATGGTGACAATTGGCTTTTTAATTATCGGTATGAAATATGCTTTATTGCTAGGGTTCCTTGCTATGATTACGAGCGTTGTTCCATACTTAGGTCCAGTTATCGCCATTACACCAGCGGTCATTATCGCTCTTGTAACATCACCATTCATGCTTATTAAGCTAGCCATAGTGTGGACGGTCGTACAGTTGATTGAAGGGAAATTCATTTCTCCACAAATTATGGGTAAATCACTTAGTATCCATCCAATAACTATTATTTTCGTGTTATTAACGGCTGGTTCTTTGTTTGGTGTACCAGGTGTTATTTTAGGTATTCCAGGCTATGCTATTATTAAAGTGCTTGTGACACATTTATTCAAGCTATTTAAACATCGTTACAATCGTTACGAAGATGAGATACATCAAAAATATGATGTGTAAAAAGAGACAGCTACTGCGAACAAGCAGTAGCTATTTTTTTATATGGTTATATTAAAAGTTGGGACTATTGTTATTAGCTTTAGCAATTACATCAATGTAATTTTACCAATATAATCATAAGTGGGCTTATATAAACGGAAGGCTAGCTCTGTCCTTACGTAAATTAGGATGGGATGGACCCCTGCCGTTCATAAATGCTTTATAGCGTTCTGAGAATGGTGCACGTAGGTAAGAAAGAATAAAACAAACAACGACAATTACAGAAAATACTAGAATGAAGGGTATAAGCTCACCACATATATGTCGATAAGGCAAGCGGAGAAGATTTTGATCGCCCGTATTGAGTCGGAAAAATAATACTGGACTAATCGTTCCGAAAATATTATAGTATTCTTATTGAAAGGAGGAATTTACCATCGGACGTTCAAAAGAGTTTGACAAGGAGCGTGTACTCCATAAGGCAATGTTAGTATTTTGGGAAAAAGGGTACGATGCAACAAGTATACCGGATTTGTTAAAAGCTATGGAATTAAGCAGATCAAGTTTGTACGAAACTTTTACGGACAAACAGACACTTTATATTGAGGCAATACACCAATACAAAAAATTCAATCAAAATAAACGCAACCTCTTGGTAAATGCGCCGTCAGCGAAAGTCGGAATACGGCAGTATTTTGATCTGCATATTACTTCTGCATTTGATGATGATTTGCCCAAAGGATGCTTGATTACAAAAGCAAGCATTGGCTTGGATTCACCGGATGAACAACTAAGCAAATTGATACGAGACAGCTTTGAGGAATTAGAACAGGCTTTCTATGAACTATTAAGTAAAGGACAGCAGACGGGAGAAATCGACCATGAGAAAGATATTAAGGCTTTATCACATTTATTGCTTAATCTAAATCATAGTATCAAAGTAGTATCCAAGGTGAAAAACAACAAAAAAATTATTTATGACATGATGAATACTGTAATTGAGATGCTATAAATAATTTTTTTGAGATTACTGGAATGATCATTCCAAAAATGCGACCAAAAAAAACTGAGGGAGAGTTTTCTATGCGTTCAATCACAAAACCAAAAATAGAGAAACCTGTTTCATCGTGGATTATACTCATTCTTGCCATAGCTTGTGGCGTGATTGTTGCTAATCTTTATTATGCGCAGCCTTTAGTAGGACCCATCAGTTCTACACTCGGATTATCTTCCGGGGCAGCGGGCCTTATCGTCACGCTGACTCAAATTGGTTACGGAATCGGATTGTTATTTATCGTTCCTCTGGGAGATATCCTTGAAAACCGAAAACTTGTTGTTACGTTATTGCTTTTCACTGCAGTCGTGTTGGCGATTGCTGCTGTAGTTAAAAGCGCTACGCTATTTCTTGCAACTTCACTGTTTATCGGGTTAGGTTCAGTCGCTGCTCAAGTACTAGTACCGTATGCAGCTCATCTTTCGCCCGAAGCCACACGCGGCCGTAATGTGGGTAATGTTATGAGTGGCTTGTTACTTGGTATCATGCTAGCTCGTCCAATATCAAGTGTTATGACGGAGTTTATGGGCTGGCGGGCTATATTCATCTTTTCTGCAGCAATAATTTTTGTTCTGGCACTTCTATTAGTAAAGTTACTTCCTACAAGGCAGCCGATAACAACAACACAATATCCAACACTGCTGAAATCGATGTTGCATTTACTTAAAACGACACCAGTCCTGCAACGTAGAGCATTCTATCACTTTTGTGTGTTCGGAACTTTTAGTTTATTCTGGACAACTGTTCCTATGTTATTGACAAGTCCAATTTTTAATTTTTCCCAAAAAGAAGTTGCGCTGTTCGCATTGGTTGGGGTGTCTGGGGCGGTAGCTGCACCTGTGGCAGGCCGTCTTGCTGATAAAGGTTGGGTTAGACCAGCTACTGGAATAGCTTTAGCTTTAGTTATCATTTCCGTAATGCTACCCCTTATGATCCAAAGCGGCTCGACGTTTGCTTTAGTACTTTTGGTAGTTTCGGCCATTCTTTTAGATATGGGGGTTTCTGCTAATCTGGTTCTTGGTCAACGCGCTATTTTCTCATTGGGAGCCGAGTTTCGAAGCCGACTAAATGGTTTATATATGGCCATATTTTTTGGTGGCGGCGCTATAGGTTCTGCGACAGGAGCATGGGCATACGCCATGGTTGGTTGGAAAGCAGCAATATTGATTGGAATAGCTTTACCGACCATTGCGATGATTTATTATGCGACGGAGAAAAAAAGTAATTGAACTACGTGTGTTGATAGATGAAAAATGATGCTACACAATAAAAATGGGTCGTAGATGAAAAAAGGACTCGTTTATGATAACGGGTTCTGTTTTCGAGTCCAAAACTTAAAAAATCACGATAAAAGGGATATCAAATCGAAATGATTTGGATATCCTTTTTTTATTGATATAAAGCGACTTTTTAACAATTTTCATACGAATTTGTATATCAAATCGCATTACATTATAGAAAGTTCTTTAACGATGCGAATACATAATCTTTATTTTGCTCGAATTAGTTAACGTATTAATTTAAACAACTACGGTGCAGTTTATTTGAAGAAGCATTATAAACCACGTTAATTCTCGCTTAAAAGACATTTATCAATCAAAAATGTATAATATAGTTAATTAAACTTTTTGACGAACCTCCCCGTATGTTCAGGTGGCACAGGAATCGTGCTCAATTAAGCATCCCTCAACAATAAAAGGTAAAGTGGTAGTTGTTATTGTTATGAAGGGAATGTTTACGAGTCTTAAGGGATTTCAAATCGTACTACAAGCATTCACTCTATGCGAAAGTTTTCTAGTCTTTAGTAACAGGATCGTTGAAGGACCTATTAAAGAGAAATAAACAGTAATGAATATGTTTTACTGTATTATAAGGTGGTGTATCAATGAGAAATGTAAAGGACGCTGCGACCATAGCTTTGGCTATTATGATTATCAAGTTAGTATTCAGACTGATTCCACCTCATACGAGGTTCGATAGCCTCGAAAAAGGCATCTGGGTTGAACTAGGAATTATTTTAACTGCTTACATAGTTTTATTTGTAATCGTTTACCTAATACTTGTAGTAAAAAGAAGGCATAAGAAAAAAGATGTAGAACGCTAACTTTTGCATATTTAGCGCAATCATAGTAGGCAAAAGGTAATTTAACAGATATTGAAGAAAAGATAAAGAAGTCGTTATACAATAAGCTGGGTACTTCACGAAATATCAAACCAAGTTGCACAAAAAGGTACTGCGAATTGTCTTCTTTGAAAGACATGGTGGAAATTTGGTTGTAGCGACACAAAAGTGACTGGAGACTATGTGTTAGTGAAAATATCAGTCAATTTTAACGAATAAGAGCGTTGTATAAATGAAACTTACAGTTAAAGGAGGATTTTATGGGATATATACAAGATTTGCGTAAAGTAGTTGGAACTCGACTATTAATTATGTGTGGTGCTTGTGTATTGGTCATTAATAATCGTCAACAGGTTTTAATGCAGCTTCGGAAAGATAATGGGTGTTGGGGGTTAATTGGGGGATCAATGGAGTTAGGGGAAACATTAGAGCAAGTTGCCCATCGAGAATTATTTGAGGAAACAGGACTAACTGCTAAAAGTCTACAATTAATCAACACGTATTCCGGACAAGATTTTTATTATCAATATCCGCATGGTGATGTAGTTTATATCGTTGTTTCAGCATTCGAATGTAAAGAATATAGCGGTCTCCTAGTTCATGATCAAAATGAGGCAACAATGCTACAATTTTACTCTTTAGATGATTTACCCAAAAATATTAGTCCTCCTGATAGACCGATACTAGAGGATTATATCGGTAACTATAGAAAAAGCCCTTCCAACCATTAAAGTTAGAAGGGTTTTCATATTGTATATATGTTTATTTCTGTGATGTAATTTGCACTTGTGCTAAACGATCAACAGCTTCCTGCAACAATTCTTTCGGTTGTACTAAAGCTAAACGTAAGTAACCTTGTCCAGCTGAACCAAATACTGTACCAGGGACTGTCACGATACCAGCTTGTTCAATTATTTTAAATGCAAGCTCTGTGCAGTCAATATCGTACGGATATTTTGCCCAGACAAACATGCCACCGTCAGAAGGGGCTGCATCCCATCCTAATTCACGTAAGCCGTTCATTAATGTTTTATGGCGTTCTGAGAATATTGCACGTAGGCTTGCTGTAATTTCCTCTGCGTTATCAAGCGCTACGACCGCAGCATCTTGAATTGGTTCGAAAATACCGAAATCTAAATTTGATTTTAATTGTTTTAAAATCGAAATCATCTCGGCGTTACCCGCGATATAAGCGATACGTGTACCAGCAAGGCTAAAACTTTTCGATAATGAGTTAATTTCCATCCCGACTTCTTTTGCTCCAGGAGTGGATAGGAAGCTAATCGGGCCATCACCTGTAAAGTAGAACTCAGAGTATGCCGCATCATGTAGAACGATGATGTTATATTTTTTAGCAAATGCAATGACTTTTTCAAAATAGGCTAATGAAGGCATTGCTGGTACTGGGTTACCTGGTAAGTTTAGAATTAGTAGCTTAGCTTTTTGCGCAATATCTTCAGGAACAGCATCTAAGTCTGGTAAATAATCGTTGTCAGCTGTTTGAGGCATATAGTAAGGTGTTGCCCCTGCTAGATGAATTCCTGCATCATAGGCAACGTAAGCTGGGTTTGTGGATAATACGATATCTCCTGGATCACAAAAGGCGATTGGTAAATGTACTAAGCCTTCTTGAGAGCCAATCGTTTGAATGATTTCAGATGCGGGATCTAAATCTACATTGCTACGACGTTTATAATAACGACTAACTGCATCATAAAAACGTTGTGTGCCTGTTAAAGTATAGCCATAGGATTCTGCTAAACCCGCTCTATACGATAAATGCTCGCGAATTTTAGCGTCTGGGGGAAGGTCTGGGCTACCTAAGCTTAAATCTATTATTTTCATGCCTTTAGCTTCCTGTTGTTTAGCATGATTTTTTAAATCTCCGAAAATTGCTGGTTTAAATAATGACATTTTTTTAGATGGTACGATTTTCAAACTAGTACACTCCTTATAGTTGTATAACAGAATAGTAGTTCACATTTTATCATACTAAAGCACATAAAGGGAAAGTTATTCTGAAAAAAGAATATATTTCTAAATTAAAGAAGATGTGTGCCTATGCTAGCGGAAATGATTTAACTTATGTTGGGAATAATAATTTTAACGGAAAAAATGTTATGTTTCTGCTATCATGAAATGGAAAGGAGCTGTATAACATGAATGTATATTCTTTAAGTGGGCCAAGTGGAACAGGGAAAAGTACAAGCGCACTTGTTTTCGCCCATAAAATTGGGGTAGAGGCTCTTATTGATGATGGTCTTCTTATTGTCAATGGTGTGAAAGTAGCGGGTATCTCCGCAAAATTTGAGAAAAATACGATAACAGCCGTTCGTCGAGCTATTTTTACAGATGATACACACTGCGAGGAAGTAAAAAACGCACTCGATACATATAAGGTACAGACAATTTTACTGATCGGTACGTCCGATAAAATGACAAAAACGATAGCTCGACAGCTAGAGCTTGGTCCTATCGATAAATTTTACTACGTTGAGGATGTGCGTTCCCAAAAAGAAATTGCAAAAGCGCGCTTTATTCGACAGACGCAGGGGATGCATGTAATGCCTATACCGTATCGACAAGTCGAGCAAAACTTTTTTAAACGACTCGTTCAAAGAGGGATCGAGATTTTCTCGTCAAAGCGTGAAAAAATAGGGGAGACGACAATTGTTCGCCCTGATTTTCAACAAGAGTATATCGATATTAGTAAGCATGTTTATGTGCAACTACTAACGTATTGCTGTGCAAAGCAAGATAATGTACAGAAAGTCGAGCACGTACATTTCGTATTAGGCGATCTAGCGCAAGCAACGATTACATTGCAGCTCAAGCTACCTATTAATTATTCCTTACCAGATCGATTGCATACAGTACAAAAAACGATACAGGAGGAATTTTATAAGCATTTTGGTTATGAATTAGATGCCATTCATCTTCACATTAAGTCGGTAGCGTTAAAGCGAAAAGACTAAAAACAGGTACCTCCAATCGCTATTAGGGCGAGCAGAGTACCTGTTTTTTATTTTGATTGACGTGTAAATTGTGGCTGACGTTTTTCTACAAAGGCACTGCAGCCTTCCGCAAAATCCTTTCCGACAAACGGTGTTGAACCTTGCCATAATGTGGGTACACTGTCCACGCATTCTTGAACAGATTGCTTCACAGCCAGTAAAGATTCAGGTGACATCCCTGCAACAAGTTTACCCATGCGAATCATGTATTTATTTAAATCTTTTTCAGTTACTAAATAGTTAAGCATGCCAATCTTGAAGGCTTCTTCAGCTTTAAACATACGACCAGTAAATACTAAATCTTTCGTCGTAGAAGGGCCAACTAGTTGAACTAAACGTTGTGCAAATTTATTATTTAAAGTGATCCCTAATTTACCGACAGGGATGCCGAGCTTTGCTTTTTCAGAGCCGATGCGAATATCACAAGCTAATGCAAGCTCTAAGCCAGCCCCCATTGCGGGACCATTAATGACGCCAATCGTTGGAATCGGTAAACGCTCAATTGTGGATATCGTTTTTTCCATATGTACAAATGCTTCTTCGGCTTTTTCAAGGGATATGGCGTTGAATTCTTTAATATCAGAACCTGCCGTAAAATTTTCACCAGAGCCGCGTAAAATCAATACTTTATTTTTCGGATTATTTAATACTTGTAAGGCAATTTTTGCTAATTGATCCCACATATTTGCTGTTAGTGCGTTTTTAGCCTGTGGACGATGGATCGTAATTATTGCTAGCCCAGCCGTTTCTTGATAAATAATTTTTGCGTCTTCTGCTTCAAGTCGAGTTGTTTTTACTTGCATACTTGAAAAGCCCCCTACATGTATAGTTGATACTCTTATTATATAACACAAACAGCAATAAACACTAAATTATACGAATTTTCATGTAAATTAGCCCGGTTATACAAGAATAGGGTCATTTTAAAGAAATTGTCCTACAACAATGTGCGGAAAATTACTATTGTAAGAAAACAAAAGATGTGGGACACTGCTATAAGATCATTTGTTTCCTATTTTGAAAGAAGCATTTGAACATGGGAAGCGGGATCATGTATAAATACCACAGATTATCCGACATTACAATTTAAATAAATGAATTTTAACTAACGCCCCAAAAATATAGTAAACTAAAATAAAACACGCACAGTAACTAAGGGGGGCACAAGATGGTCACACTAGTGGAAGCATGGAATAGCTATTTTTTACTTTTAAACTCTTTGAAGAAAAGTGCGGCTACGAAAAAACAATACAATATAGATGGACAGCAATTTTTAGCGTTTGCTCATGAGAACAACTACTTGTATGTAGATCATTATTTAAAAGAATTGTTATATATATATAGTAATTATTTGAAAGAGACCTACGCAAATGGCAACACGTTTAATCATAAAATTGCTACTTTACGGGGTTTTGTTGACTTTGTCTTTTTAAGAGAGTGGGTAGAGCCCTTTGACTATGAGGGCATTTTACAGCCAAAAAAGCGACAAAAAAAGGCTTTGAAATTACTGACGAAGAAACAATTGCTGCAAATTGCGAATGTCTGGCCAACTTATTTTCAATACGCTAAAACAAAGGAGCATGCTTGGCTAGCAAGACGTAATGGCTGCATTGTCCAACTACTCATGGAAACAGGATGTAAGCCTGCAGAGCTTGTATGTATGAAATGGTCTCATATTGATTTTGAATCTTCGGTAGTTTTCATTGCTAATCAAAACGGGCGTAGAGCAATAAAGCTTTCTCCAATTTTAATGGGCATGTTGGTGCACTATAAAGAGGCAACTGAGGAATTACATGAAGATAAGCTAGGAGAATGGGTTTGGGTAAGCGAGGCGAGTCAATCAAAAGCTATCTCAACAAAAACAATTGAGCGAATTTTCCAAACTGTTTCGAAGGATATCGGTACAAATGTGAGAGCTACGGATTTGCGCTATACCGTCATGCAAAAGGCTTTTAAAAGTGAAAATACAATCGAAAGTATTCAAGAAAAGATGGGCTATGTACGAAAATGGGTGCTTACTGAAAGACAGGGACGTTTTGAATAAAGATGGATATTTGTTTCGTCTGTATTGAATTGATATTAAGCGTAAGGGCACGCTTTCTGATTATAGGAGGTTATCATGGATTACTTTAAAAGTAGGGAATTTGAGAAACATAGAAAAAATACATATAGCATTTTAGAACAAATACCTATTGCTAAAAGCCCGGTTGGTTGGACTTTTAGGGGTAATTTTAGTATTAGTGGTTTTGAATATTTTGGGTTTGATGAATCATCCGACTTATTACTTGTTGTATCTAGCGATGGTAGAGGGATTATAGATTTAGCAAAAGCAGAAAAAATTTCTCGAGATTATTCAGATGACTTTGATTTAGATGAAACTTTGTTAATTTGTAAAGGTTTCGACGTTTTAGAAGACAAATCGATTAAATTGGCAGGGAAATATGGTGGGAGTATACTGCCTATCAGTAATAAATTCGGGGATAGTTTACAAAGAGTATCTCCTCTTTATCCTTGTGAAGATATAATTTATCAACCTGCCTTTGAGGACTGTTTGATCGAAGGACACAATAAAAATTGTGTTCGCATTTATAGAGGTTTTTTGTATTGCTATGGATTTTCATTTAGTGGAAATTATTTTGTAATTGCAGATGACGGCGGTATTTTATTTTGGGAGAGAAATAATGTCGTATAATTGATAATATACACATTTTTTTATTCCTTAAATAGATATTGAATAAAGCAATCGCTTCTTGTGCTAACGAAACATTAGTTTAATAAGAATAGTTGTGGTAATGCATGAAGTAAATAAATTCTGTAACACCAATACTTTAAATGAAAATAATTCTGTATTTATCATGGAAAGAATAGTAGTGGTCATACTTTTTTGTATTGAATTTCAGTTTGGAATAGTATAAAATTTACAAAAATGCATATAAAAAGCTATGAAAAGAAGAGTAAACATATGTACTATCAACAGAGACCTCTGGTAGCTGAAAAAGAGGGATAGGAAATGTGTTGAAACAAGTCTTTGAGCTGTGTATAGGATTTGTTTGCTGGAACAATGATGATGCAACGTGTTCTCACGTTATAGAGATAGAGTATCGCAGGTGATTTATTTACAAAGCCGTACTCGATAAGGTTTCTGCAGCAATGTAGAAGTAAACTGGGGTGGCACCGCGATATGACTCGCCCCCAAGATAAATATCTTGGGGGTGAGTTTTTTTATTTTGTTTTTTAAAAAATAAAATAGGAGTGGTGATTATGTCCAGATGGAAATATCCTTTAATACTATTAGGAGGAATAGGCATTTCAAATGTGGGTGCATGGGTTTACCTAATTGCACTGAATTTAATAATATTGAACGAAACAGGTTCCCCACTTGCAATTGCTTTATTATATATACTAAGTCCAATTGCAATTATAAGTTCTAATGCTTGGTCAGGTAGTTTAATTGATCGGGTAAATACACGGCGACTTATGATGGGATTAGACGTTTTCCGAGCAATATGTATTGCGTTAATTCCATTTTTACCTTCACTTATTTATGTTTATGTACTAGCGTTTATCATAAATATGGGAAGTGCTATTTTTCAACCTACATCTATGGTTTATATGACTAAACTTATACCAGAACAAGATCGGCAACGCTTTAATGCACTACGTAGTTTTATCAACTCTTGTGGTTCACTAATAGGTCCTGCTATTGCTGGGATATTATTTTGGATGGGTACTCCTTATACTGCCATTCATGTAAATGCAGTGGCATTATTTATTTCAGCACTTATTATAATGATGCTACCTAATGTTGATACAAGACTCAAAGAGACAGAGGGGCAAAGATTTACTTGGGATATGATAAAAAGTGATGTTCGAATTGTTTTTAATTTCAGTAAGGACAATATTTATGTCACAAAAATATATTTATTATTTTGTTGCACTACTATATTCATGACTGCAATAGATTCTCTCGAGGCAGCATTTGCTAAAGGCGTACTTTCAATATCAGACACCAATTATGGGTTTTTATTAAGTGTCTTTGGAGCTGGAATAATAATAGGATCAATTATTAATTCCGTATTTTCAAAACAACTTGCAGTTAATCTTTTAATAGGTATTGGTACCATCTTTACCTCAATAGGTTATATAGTACTTTACAGTTCGAGTGGCTTTATTAGTGCAGTGCCTGGTGTATTTTTAATCGGTTTTGCAGTAACGTTTGCAAATACAGGGTATTTGACTTTCTACCAAAATCATGTCCCTGTGACGATGATGGGAAGATTCGGAAGCATCTTTAGTGTCATTGAGGCAGGTTTTATTGTTGCTTTCACGGTTTTAATAGGTTTAGCTGCTGAATTAACTTCAATCCGTCCTGTGGGATTAATAGGTTCATTTTCCTTCTTCTTATTAGGGTTATTGGCATTAAAAGCTGTATCAGGTGCAAAACGGCAGAAATATTTTATAAAAGATGCTTCTTCTTTAAACAGTAATTAAAAAAGGGCAGAAGTGCTGAATAAAGGTATTAGGAAACGTATTAATTAAAATCGTATAAAGGGGTCGAATAAATGAAATACATTGAATCCGAAAAGGTCACTGAAGAAGAAAAAGAACATATTTTTCAAGAATTATTAAAATACAATCTTGATAACATTGAAGATAAGGTAGTAAAAGATATTGGTCTTTTTGTAGAAGATGAAGAAGGAAATAGAGTTGCGGGATTGATTGGTGATACACATGGAAATTGGTTAGAAGTAGAGTATTTATGGGTAAGTGAAAAACTTCGTGGACAGCATATTGGTACGGAATTGATGCGTAAAGCTGAGAAGATTGCTATTAATAGAGGATGCAAATATGCCTTCCTCAATACTTTTAGTTTTCAAGCACCTGATTTTTACGTGAAGCTAGGCTATGAAGAAGAATTTGTACTCAATGATTATCCGCTAACGGGTAAGCGATACTATTACACAAAAAAACTTTAAGATTCAATTGTTAATAAGAACGCTGAATATGGTTAGTTTATTAAAGGCGACCGAGGAAGATACGGAGAAATTGAAGTAGAGGACTATTCTCGACTTTGCAACAATCAAATCAATATGTATCATACAATCTAAGGACTTGTGAGTAAAATAACACACAAGTCCTTTTGTTATACTTCCTCAATCGCTCCTACAGCGCCTCCTACAAGACATATTTTTTATAATTTCTATTTTCTAGTTGTCGCCGCGTTTCTCTAAATTTTTAGCAGTTTTACTTTGTTCAACATTCTTTTGTTTTTTAAAGGTACCCATGAGAAAATCATAGGCTGGGTTCGTAACACCATACCAGTAATTTTCATTTTTGAAATGATGCCATAAATGAACTTTTTTCATCCAACGTCCCCATGGAGATATTGGTCGAAGGGGGCGGTGAGCGATATAATGCTTCCACTCATAAAATAATAAAAAGAGCATGATGCCTGCTATAAATGCGTTTGTCATTACAAAGCTAGATGAAAAAATATAAAAAATGGCTGCTGCAATTACAATGTTTGGCACACTATACCATAAAGGTAAAAATAATAAATGTAATTCATTCGGATTTGAATGGTGGTCGTAATGTAAGCGTTTAAGCATTTTTAACAAAAATGCACTTTTTGGTGGTTTCAGATGAAAAAGAAACCTGTGTGTAACATACTCAGCTAAGGAATACATAATCATTCCCAGAATAAAAGTACCCAACATTCCGATAGAGGTTAAATGTAGAAGCATAAATCCAAAACTAATAAGGAATAGACAGGTCATGATTAATATATCAGGGTAGGAAAAATATTCTTTAAAATATTTCAATTTCATTTATCACGCCTCCAGTATTCTTTATTTTTATCTATCTTTCCAGAGTGCTAAGCTTTTCGCCATGGTTGTCGTAGACAGCCTTTCCGCTTCCATTGGATCTCCCTTTAATGCAGCGTTTAATAAGTCGCGGTAATAGTTGAAGGACAACACACGATGTTCTTTTACAGAAAAATATCTTTTTGCCATACCCATATAAATGGAATCGAAGCTATTTAAAATGAGTAGAAAGATTGGATTGACGGCAAGGCCAGCACACCTCTTTTGCAAATCCCAATCAAATGCTGCATAGCTTTCAGCACTATCTTCAAGCTGCTCTAGATTGGCAAGGAGAGCAACTACTTTAGGCTGATTAAACTTGACAGCATTATGAATATAAGTCGGAGCCAAAGAACTTCTTAATTCTAATAAGTACATGATAAATTCATCTGTTATGGTATGATGATTCTCAATAATATTAACAAGTGTCGTTAGATTCCCATTGCGCCAATAATCATTAACAACCGCAGGCATTCCTTTTCTCCCTGTTATCCATCCACCCCTTCCTAAACGTTGAAGAGCCTCTCGAATAGTTGGTCGACCAACACCAAATTTTTTGGCAAGCTCTCTTTCCGGCGGTAAAGTACTTCCTACAAAATAAACACCAGCCAATATAGATCTAATTAATTCAGTTTCAATTTTATCTGAGGAGCGTTCCTTTTCTTTCAAATCCTCGTCCCCTTTGCTTTGTGGTAATACAAATTAAATACAGTGGTAATACCAAAAATTATATATCTAGACTGAATTTTCTGTCAATAGTAAGTGAAAATTTTATAAAAAGGATTATCAAACAAGCAACTAAAATACTTAGTAGATAATTATTTGCATCAAATAATTAATAGCAGGAGGGAAAGAGCATTAAATCAGCCTTCGCTAAGACAAATGAATTTTCAATCCATAGCTTTGGTGGTCATAGTGGTTTTAAAGAGAAGAAGTATCCTTTAGTGGAAAGCACCTAGTAGTTTAATAAATATGGTTAAAATTTAGTCAATCAACACACCATGTTTGAAAGAAAGAATCGTCAGGGTCTTCTTATAACTGACCAAAAATAATATTCTGAATTATGGAAATTCGAATGATTTTTATCAATAAAAGACCTGAAAAATTCCTATATATTCCTCGATGAAATAAAATTTTTTATGTTTACAATATGTTATTTTGACACATCTATTAGCAAATTTAATAGGAGTTCATTCTATTATTAATATAAAAAACCTTAGAGTGCATCATTATTCATTTTTTATAATAATTATTAATGTGTTGCAAAACGTTACACTTAGTATTTTTTAGTTCAAAAGGTAAATGAAATAATTTTCATAGCGATTAATTATAAAAAAATAAATTGACACTCAAATGTTTATGACTTAATATGAGTCTCAGCATAATAATATAGCTCTTATTAATAACCGTTGAGACGAGGGGTCGAAGATACGGTGGCCAAACAATTTAGTTCATCATGAACTGAATCCAGTGGGCCGAACCTGAGCACAAAATTAAACTTTTGTGAACAATAAGAGGAACAGCAGCTGATAGTATTCGAAGCTTTCCTTAAAATTGGGTGAGCTTTTTTTTATGCCCTAAAAATCTATAATTGTTAGGAGCAGTTAAAATTGTCAGAAAAAGTATTATTCACATCGGAGTCTGTATCGGAAGGACATCCAGATAAAATTGCAGACCAAATCTCAGATGCAGTATTAGACGCAGCATTATCGCAAGATCCGCTATCACGTGTGGCATGTGAAGTATTCACAACTACAAACACAGTAATTGTTGGTGGAGAGATCACTACAAAAGCAGAACTAGATATCGAAAAAATTGCCCGTAATACCCTAATCGGCATTGGTTACACAGATGATAAGTTCGGCATTGATGGTCATAACTGCAATGTACAAGTTTTAGTACATACGCAATCTCCTGATATCGCAATGGGTGTTGATTCTTCAAGCGATACAAAAGAAGTTGGTGCTGGTGACCAAGGTATTATGTTCGGTTTTGCAACGAATGAAACTGAAAACTATATGCCTTTAGCAATTGAAATGGCACATATGCTTGTCAAACGTGCAACTGGGTTACGTAAAAATGGTCAATTCAAATGTGCTCGACCAGATATGAAATCACAAGTTACCATTGATTATTCGGACAGTATGCAACCTAAAATTGATACTGTTTTAATGTCAATCCAACATGATGATGATTTTGACCGAGTAGCATTCATTGATTACGTTACAGAAAATGTAATTAAAGCTGTTGCGAAGCAATTTGGTATGAATGAGGACTTCCGAATTTTAATTAATCCAACTGGTCGCTTCGTAGTAGGCGGACCACACGGAGATGCAGGTTTAACAGGACGTAAGATTATTGTTGATACTTATGGCGGCGCAGCTCGTCATGGTGGTGGCGCATTCTCTGGTAAAGACTGTACAAAAGTTGACCGTTCAGCGGCTTACACAGCGCGATACGTTGCAAAAAATATTGTTGCAGCAGGCTTGGCAGATAAATGTGAAATCCAATTATCATATGCAATTGGGGTAAGTGAACCAATTAGTATCGCTTTAGAAACATTTGGTACAGAAAAAGTAGCAAAAGAAGAAATTCTAACAGCGATTCGTCAATTATTCGACTTAACGCCAACTGGCATTATTAACATGCTAAATCTACGTAAACCACAATATCAACAAGTTGCAGCTTATGGTCACTTTGGACGTAGTGATGTCAACGTAACTTGGGAAAAAACAGACAAAGTTTCGGAATTAGAGCAACTCTTAACAGTTGCTATGGGCCAATAATGCAATGCGTGCAAAATCGAGTGGCTACAGCGGAATTTTTAGCCACTCAGGACCGCATGCCATTATTTGAAGCTTTAGTCAATTATACTAAACAAGATGTTACGCCGTTTGATGTACCTGGTCATAAAATGGGGCTACATGAAAACCCATTAAAATGGACGCTTGGAGAAATGACATTAAGAATGGACGTAAACTCGATGAAGGAACTTGATTTATTAAGTCATCCGGAATCGGTTATTAAAGAAGCTCAACAATTAGCTGCACAAGCATTTAATGTAGACTACGCTTACTTTTTAGTAAATGGCACTACTGTAGGAATTTTGGCGATGATTTTAGCGACATGTAAACAGGGGGATACATTGATTGTACCTCGTAACTGCCACAAATCAGTTATGAACGGCATTATATTAAGTGGAGCAAAACCAGTATTTATTCAACCTGAAGTTGATCAATATTTTGGTATTGCACACGGAATTTCAGTTGAAAATGTAAAAGTGGCACTTGCAGAAAATCCACAAGCGAAAGCTTTACTTGTAACGTATCCAACATATTTTGGGTCGATGAATCAACTGCAAGAAATTTGTAAGCTTGCACATGAACAAAATGTAACCGTTATTGTTGATAGTGCACACGGAGCGCATTTAACATTTTTACCTGATGCAAACGATGCCATTAGTGCTGGTGCCGATGCAGTAACAGTCAGTATGCATAAAACCGGGGGTTCATTAACACAAAGTTCGCTTCTATTACTACAAGAAAAACGAATCGATTCGAAGCATTTGCAAAAAGTATTAAATATGCTGCAAACGACGAGTGCAAATTATTTATTAATGAGTTCTTTAGATGTAGCACGAAGAGAATTAGCGGTGTATGGACAACAACGTTATAGCCAATTAAAGTCAATTGTTGATGCGGCAATTGAGGAAATTGAAAATAATTCACGCTATGAAGTGCTAAAAGCTGAATATGTACAACAAAATTTCAATCAATCCTATGATTGGACGAAACTTGTTATTCGTGTGAACGATCTCGGTTTAACTGGTTTCGAAGTTTACACAATATTGAAACAACAATATGGCGTTCAAGTAGAACTTGCTGAAGGATATGTCATAATGGCAGTCATTAGTCATGTTGATACAAATGAAACAATCGGTAAATTAGTACATGCGTTAAAAGATATTGAACGTATTCACGCAAAAAAAGATGCGATTCAGTCAGCTTATGTGACAGCGAATCAAATTAATAAATTAGCAATGACACCGCAACAGGCGTGTAATGCTGAAACAGAAACAATGTTAATTTATGATGCGGTAGGTCGAATTAGTGCAGATTCATTAATGATTTATCCACCGGGAATACCACTAATTATCCCTGGTGAAGTTATTTCAGAGGAAGTAGTAGAATTATATAACTTCTATTATCTTAATTTTGGGAATGTTCTGTTCGAAACGAAAGAAGAAAATTATATTACAGTCGTAGGGAGACAAATAAATGAGCATTGAATTATCAACATTAGGAAGACACGTATTAATTGAATTTTATGGTTGCCCAAGTGAAATTATTGAGCAAAATGCATTAATCGAGCAATTTATGAATGAAGCTGCTGACTATTCTGGGGCAACAATTGTAGAATCTTGCTTCCATCATTTCAACCCATATGGGGTTTCGGGTGCAGTAATTATTGCTGAATCACATTTAACGATTCATACTTGGCCAGAATACGGATTTGCTTCTGTAGATGTTTACACTTGTGGTGACTCTGTAAGTCCTTGGAAGGCAGCAGAATATTTAGAACAAAAACTGCAAGCGAAAAAGACAGAATCATTTGAAGTACCACGTGGAATGGCAGATAAAATTCGCCAATTTGCAGAACAAGAAATTGATACAATTCTAGTGAAACAAGAAGTATTAGAGGACGTGATTTAATGAAATGGTATACAGAACAATGGAGCGATAACTGTAAATTTTCAATCGGATACAACGAAGAGATTCATAGTGAACAATCTCCGTTCCAAAAAATCGATTTTTATAAAAGTGAAGAGTTTGGTACTTTCTTCACGTTAGACGGTTTGATGATGGTTAATGAAAAAGATGAGTTCGTTTATCACGATATGATTACGCACCCAGCATTCGCTACTAACCCAGATATAAAAAAGGTATTAATTATTGGTGGTGGTGATGGTGGTACTGCTCGTGAAGTACTACGTTACGAATCAGTAGAAAAAGTAGTTATGGTTGAAATCGATGAGTTAGTATTCCGTTTAAGCCAACAATACCTTCCAATTACAGCTGCAGGTGTCGAAGAAGATCCTCGTATGGAATTGATTTTCGATGATGGCTTAGCTTACGTTCAAAACGCAGCTGATCAATCATTCGATTTAATATTAGTAGATTCTACTGATCCAATTTCTGTCGGTGAAGGTTTATTTACAACAGCTTTTTATAAAGAATGCTACCGTGTATTAAATGAAAAAGGAATTTTAATTAACCAACACGAATCACCATATTTCACGGAGTATGCAGAAAACATGCGTAAAGCACATAAAAAAATTAAAGGTATTTTCCCAATCGCAAGCGTATATCAATTCCATATGCCAACGTATCCATCAGGACACTGGCTATTCGGATTTGCTTCAAAAGCATTACATCCAATTAAAGATATTCAAGTAGATGCTTGGGACAAATTTACTCTAAAAACGAAATATTACAACACAGATTTACACGTTGGTGCATTCGCCCTTCCTACATTTGTGAAAGAAGCACTTGATCGCGATGAGTAAACCTTTAAACGTAGAAGCTAACTCTTACGTTAGAGGATTATAGAGACTTTCTGGAGCTTGTTGCGAAGGAAGTTGAGGCTTTGTTAGATTTATATTTCCAGTGCCGTATCACAAGTCATAGTAAACCAGAAGTTTAAACTTATTGTATAAAAAAGTGAATAAACAAAAAAAGTCGCCCATAAGGCGACTTTTTTTGTAGGTCTTAAGGTGGAAGATAATTAGTGTTTAATAGAAATATTGACAATTATTTTTCGGACAACTAAGCTTAATTAAAAGTAGAGCTGGAGAGGGGATTGCCAGTGGAATTCATTAAATTAAATTGTCCGAATTGTAATGGAAAAATTGAATATAGAGAGGGACAATCATTCAAATGTCCTTTTTGTGAAACTGAAATAATGTTGAAAGAAAATAAAGTTTATTATGTTGATCAGACGATTAATAATTATTATGGTACAACTTCTGCGCATAAAGATACACGTCCAAAAACGAATTTAAAAGCGCTTTTAATAATACCGATTGTCTTCCTTTGTGCATTTCTTGGTTATTTTCTTTTGAGTGGCAATCAAACAGAATTTGGTAACCATAAGGAAATATCTATTCGGAAAATGCCAGAAAGCGAAGTTCTTTTATTCTTTTTAAAAGATATTTTTGATAAAGGTGAAGCAATGCCGTCTAAAGAAGAAATCGCAAGTATCCGTTCTTTGACGGCATACTATTCTGAAGATCAATGGCATTTTGATTACAGTCTTGACGATCCGTTTACAAATAAGCAAGCCAAAATTTCTACCTATATCATTATGGATAAGTTATTAAATACACAAAAAATCGAACAAAAAGATTTTGAAGCCTTTACTGGTCTGACGGCATTGAACTTGATGGGCGATTATGAAATATCACAAAGTGAAAATGTAAGCTTCCGACATCTGGAAGGTTTAAAAAGCTATACAGGTCGCTTTAATGAATCATTTAGTAAAATTGCTGACTATTTTAGTGATAAGTCTAATGTTGTAGAGCTCTCTATTCAAATTCGAAGTAATGATGAACTTGCTTTACTATTACAATTTTCTAATCTTCAATCACTTGAAATTTCGTATCATACCGAGGAGATTACAGATTTCCCACTGCTGAATAAACTGCCGTTAAAATCATTGTCTATAAAATTTGCCAACGATTTGAAGTGGTTGTCGTTATTAACTGATTTAGAGTCGTTAGCAATAGATTATAGTGAAGCAACAGATTTTAGCTCGTTCTATTCACTGAATCAATTACAAAATTTGAAACTTACAGCAGTAAAAAACTTAAAAACGCTTGATTTTATACAAAACATGCCTAGTTTGCAAACACTTGATCTTGAAAATATGGATATTACGAATGTAGAACGTCTTAGAAATAAGTCATCATTGACAAAGCTTCGCTTAGCTTCTCTTTATAAATTAGAATTGCTTGATATTATGAACAGCCTGACTTCACTGACCGATTTATCGATAACTGGTTATAGTGGCCAAATAGCACCGATTGTAGCACCAAATTTAAAAAAAGCAGAATTAACAAGTACTTTCCTACCTAAGTTAGAGGCACCTGCTTTAAAAGATTTAACTGTTGATATAAGTGGGGGACAGTCGTATTTGAATGGAGCTGAATTATTGAAATACCCACAGCTAGAACAACTTACAGCAATGGAGTCTGGCGATTTTATAGGGATCCGTTCTTTAAATCGTCTACCTAATCTGCAAACAATAAATTTAAAAGAGACCACTTTTTATGAAGAGACGAGTGAGTTATTCAATTTACAGCATGTAAAAACGTTAAATTGTAATGAGTGTAAGTTCCAATTTAATAGTCAACATTCGTTTAACAACAACAAACTGGAACATTTAACTTTGAATAATGTATCCTTCCGAATAGATAATGGTGATTGGGTACATGAAGTTGATCAGGTAATGCCTTACTTTGTTGGCCTTACAGCTTTGCATTCATTCACTATACAAGATAGTTCACTACAATCATTGAGTTTTATGGAAAAGTGGCAACAAATTGAGGAGCTTCATTTGGAAAATAACGCTATTTCGAATGTAGAGCCTTTAGTGAATTTGCCCAATTTAAAAAAGCTATATATTTTAGGAAATCAGGTGCAAAATAAATCTGTTCTAGACAATGGAATTATGATTTATTGAGGTAATATGACTATATTGTGAATGAATTAAATCTCAGCAAAGTGTTTAGTGTACTATATAACAGTGTTTTTTCCAGAGAAGAAAAATACAATTGACGTTTCATACTATTTTTTGTATTATATTGAAAAGAATGCCCGGACTAGATCGGGAGAGGTTCATAGCAAATACCCTCTATAAAAAACTATGGAAACATGACAATATGCCATGTCCATATCGGACGTGGCTTTTTTTTATGTTTTTACTTATGTTTTAATAGAATGATTGGTAATGCCTCTCTTGAAAAGTGTTGGGAAACATTTTACAAGGAGGTTTTTTTATGTTTTACCGAAGCCGTGATTGAATTGAACTTTTTGATACTAAGGCACACAATATTCGTTAAAAAAATAAGAAGAAAGCAGCTCTTTTTTAGAGTGCTGTTATTCGATATAAGGGAGTTTTTCTAGATGAAGCAGGAAAAAGCAATTGTTGTATTTAGTGGAGGTCAGGACAGTACAACCTGTTTGTTCTGGGCAAAAGAACGTTTTGAAGAAGTTGAGGCTGTTACTTTTGATTATGGTCAAAGGCATCGTCTTGAAATTGAATGTGCGAAGGAGATAGCAGGGGAGCTCGGTGTCAAGCATCACATTCTTGATATGTCACTCCTGAATCAGCTTGCTCCGAATGCATTGACGCGACAAGACATAAAGGTAGAAGACGGAGAAAATGGTGAGCTTCCATCGACCTTTGTACCTGGCCGAAATCTTCTTTTTCTTTCATTTGCGGGCGTTTTGGCGAGCCAAGTAGGAGCTAAGCATATTGTAACTGGCGTTTGTGAAACGGATTTTAGTGGATATCCGGATTGCCGAGACGTTTTTATTAAATCCTTGAATGTAACGTTAAATTTATCGATGGATGATTCCTTTGTGATTGATACACCGTTGATGTGGCTGAATAAGGCACAGACATGGGAGCTTGCCGATCAGTTTGGGGCACTTGAATTTATTCGGGAAAGAACGCTGACTTGCTATAATGGTGTAATAGCAGATGGCTGCTGTGGTGAATGCCCGGCATGTAAACTGCGAAATAAAGGGCTTGATGAGTATTTGAGCTTCAGGAAGGAGTCTTAAGGCATGTCAGAATATATAATCGTCGATAAACTCCAAAAAATAGATGAAGATATTCAAAGAAATCAATTGAACTATCATGCAAAGCGTGTACTCATAAGCAAAGAATTTACTTTCGATGCGGCTCATCATTTACACAATTATGAGGGGAAATGTAAAAACCTGCACGGTCATACGTATCGCGTAGTATTAGGACTGAGTGGATACACAGATGAACGCGGTTTGGTGATTGATTTTGGCGATATAAAAGCAATATGGAAACAAAAAATAGAAATTCATTTGGATCACCGTTATTTAAATGAAACGCTTCCACCCATGAATACGACGGCAGAGAACATTGTTGTTTGGATTTATGAAAAGTTGACTGAGGCCTTGCTTGATGAACAAAGGTATAACAGTACGCGTGTAGAGTTTATCAGACTATATGAAACTCCGACAAGCTATGCCGAAGCTAGACGGGAGTGGATGGAAGTTGAGTAAGGTACCTGTTATCGAGATTTTTGGACCGACGATTCAAGGCGAGGGAATGGTCGTTGGCCAGAAGACTATGTTTGTGAGAACTGCAGGCTGTGATTATTCCTGTTCTTGGTGTGATTCATCATTTACGTGGGATGGTAGCGGAAAGCATCTTATTGTCCAAATGACAGCAGAAGAGATTTGGTCTGAGTTGAAACGCCTTGGAGGCAGTGGTTTTTCATTTGTCACGATTTCAGGCGGCAATCCTGCACTCCATCAAAATTTGGAAGAACTTATTGCGATTTTAAAAGAAAATGACATAAAGGTCGGGGTGGAAACACAGGGAAGTAGGTGGCAAAAATGGATGTATGAGATTGATGAACTGACAATCTCACCAAAGCCACCTAGTTCTGGAATGACCACAGACTATTCGGTGCTCTCTGATATCTTCGAAAAGCTTAAAAATCGAAATAGTAATCACCATATATCTCTCAAAATAGTCGTATTTAATCAAGAGGATTACGATTATGCTAAACAAATTCACCATCGATATCCAATGATTCCTTTTTATCTCCAAGTCGGTAATGATGATCTCACGACGACTGACAATTCACGATTAATTATTCATTTATTGGATAAATATCATGCACTGATTGATAAAGTTATTAATGATGAGGAATTCAGAGATGTCAAAGTACTACCACAGTTGCATGCCCTTGTTTGGGGGAATAAAAGAGGTGTATAGATAGTGTGTCATTACAAGAAATTGTATGGTGTTATCATTATTCATTAGGCTTCCATCAGATACGTGGTGTGAAAGTATAGGCTAATTTGTTTTATTAAAAGTCAAATTATAAGCCGAAACTATTTTAAATAGTGAATTCTTATTTAATGTCACACTTTTAGAAATTAAAAGGATAGAAGAGCTTAAATAAATTCGCGCTCTATCTATCCTTTTTTACCACAGATATGACCCTATTTACTACAACAATTAAATCAATCGAATGTTGCAGTAATTTAAAATAAATCCTCTTAGTGATAAATAACAAAACCGAATTTTCACAAATAATAAAAATTCCTACCATTTTAGCTACTTTCCTATCTACATTTGTGTTAACTTATTATTAATATAGGTTAACTCAAATAGAGAGAATAGGAGGCAATGACATCAAGTATTTAAAAAGTAAGATGGAGGAATAAAATGATCCGAAAGTTTTCTACATATGATTTTGCCCAGATTTCATTGCTAGCTTGTCTTATTATCGTTACAGGCATGTTTAAAATGCCAACAGGTTTTCCTGGGTCTGACTTTCAATTATCAGCACCTATTGCAGTTGCGATTGCAGCTGTATTTGGATTTAAGCGATATTTTCTAGCGGGGATCATTGCAAGTATAATCTTATTTTTACTAGGTATACACTCGATCTTAAATGTGGAGATCTCATTCATTTTTCGATTGACTGTAGGCCTACTTATTGTTTTATTTGGGACTTCAATTCCGGTACTTGTTTTGGTAGGCCCAATCGGAACAACGATTGCTAGATTTGGTTTGGCTTTTACGTTAGGAACTCCATTGTTACCGTTATTAGTTTTGGCTATTCCAGGCATGGTAATCACAGCTGTTAGTGTTTATCCCATTACGAAAATGTTACAGACAATAAATAGGAAAGTAGCAGGTAATAATCATGTTAAAAACGTGTTATAGCATTCGAATGCGTGCGGCAGAAAGAAGCCCTAAACTAGGGGAAAAGCATATATCTGGTGGTGAACGGATAGGTAGTAAATCTCAGATAGAGCCAATTGTAAAGCAGTTATTGAACAAAGCAAGTAATCATTCGCGTGGAGATGCTGACTTTATACAAATTACCGTTGAAAAAATTGCGCATGATCGGATACAGTATTTGCCACCCTTAGAAATTACGACAGTTGAGGCCGATTCAATTGAAAAAGCCCATAGTGAAGCAAGAAAGATACTAACCTCCTTAGGTGTTTCGGAACATGCATTGAATGTTGCTTTTCACCAACTTGATAGTCATCAAAACCTCCGTGGGGCGATCATTCTAAATAGTAAAAGCGGCTTACGGCTTGACGATCGGGGGGAGAAGGGTGTTCGTGTATCACGAATCGATTGGCAAGACGCTAATGGGGAGCTGAATGAGCGCGTCCGTGAAGCGTTGGCTCTGGCGACGAAAGTGGCAAATTCTCCGTTTACAATTGCAGAATTATGTTGGTCTGATGATCCAGATTACGTGACTGGATATGTAAGTAATCGTGCCATTGGTTATGTCAGAATTACACCGTTAAAAAGGGAAGGCTGCGAGAGCGGAGGGCGCATTTATTTTGTGTCAGATGAAGTTGAACTAGAATCTTTTATAGACTATTTAGAAAGCGTACCGGTTCTCATTAGGAGGGATTAAAAAATGGATCATTGGTTTCAGCAGGAACTACAGTTAATAGAAGAGAAAGGATTGACAAGAAAGTTACGTTCGTTTTCAAATGGAAATGAGAGCGAGATCATCATGAATGGTAAGAAATTCTTGCTTTTTTCATCTAATAACTATTTAGGTCTTGCGACAGATTTTCGGTTAAGAAAGAAAGCATTTGAAGGTATTAGTAAATACGGTACAGGAGCAGGTGGTTCGAGATTAACAACCGGAAATTTCGTCATTCATGAACAGCTTGAATCTGAAATTGCGGATTTGAAAAAGACTGAAGCTGCCATTGTTTTCAGCAGTGGTTATTTAGCGAATATTGGTGTGATTTCGAGTGTGATGAAGGCTGGGGATATGATTTTTTCTGATGCTTGGAATCACGCGAGTATAATAGATGGTTGTCGACTTAGTACTGCAAAGACAATTGTTTATGAACATGCGGATATGGTAGATTTAGAGCATAAATTAAGGGGATCACTTGGAGATGGAAAGAAGTTTATTGTGACAGATGGCGTCTTTAGTATGGATGGTGATATTGCTCCACTTCCCGAAATAGTTGCACTAGCAAAGAAATACAATGCTTACATAATGATTGATGATGCGCATGCGACAGGTGTCTTAGGAAATGATGGCCGTGGTACTGCTGATTATTTTGGATTGAAAGATGAAATTGATTTGACAGTGGGCACGTTGAGTAAAGCGATTGGTGCAGAGGGTGGCTTTGTGGCGACGTCGTCCATTGCAAAGAACTATTTACTCAATAGCGCTAGATCTTTTATTTTCCAAACAGCTTTATCTCCAAGTGCGATTGAAGCGGCGCGAGAAGGAATTTCCATTATTCAACATGAGCCCGAACGAAGGGAACAATTGCTGAATAATGCTAAGTATTTACGTCAAAAATTGGTGGAATCGGGTTTTATAGTTAAGGGAGGAGAAACGCCAATTATATCTCTTCTTATTGGTGATGCCCATGAAGCTATGCAATTTTCTGAGAAACTAATGGATGAAGGTGTTTTTATTCCAGCGATTCGACCACCAACTGTGCCAAAAGGGTCAAGCCGGTTGCGGATTACAGTGATGGCTACACATACAATGGAGCAACTCAATGTAGTCATAAATAAAATTAAGGAAATAGGAAAAGAAATGGGTATTGTATAAAAAGACTTATTGAATCTAATAATTTTGAAAAAATGTTAAATGGTTAAATCATTGTTGGATTAATGAGAACTTTAGTTGACAGCATATAAATTTAAATTAACAGATCTTAATTAAACCCCTGAATTCTTCTCCTTAGCGTAGAAAAACAGGGGTTTTCATGTAAATTGTTACAAATGATTCAATGCTTTAACACTCATTTTAACTGTTAAATCATGCTCTCTACCTGCATAAACACCTTCAACAGGGCTTATGGCGGAATAATCACGGGCAATGCATAAAATAATGTGATTTTTTAATACTTCTACATTATTATTTGGATCGAGACCAATCCAGTAGATGCTTGAGACAAATTTGGTCTAAAAACGAAATATTACAATACAGATTTATTACACGTTCGTGCATTTGTGAAAGAAGATTTGATCAGCAGTTGCATGTAAAGCAATTCGTGAAATGCTACTAACTTTAGCGAAATAAGTAGCCAAGCATTCAAAGTGAAGACACTTTGAATGCTTGGTTTTTTAACTAATTTAATTATGTTTTAGAAAAAAGAATGGGTTTAAGAGGTAAATTAGTTGATATTAATATTATTTATTAGAGATAGTTCGTAAACTGCAACATTAACCAAGATCAAAACAAAATAATGATGGAAGTAGACACTATTGATTTGAAGCAGTCCTACTTTTAATTTCATAAATGTATCCTCATTAGTAACAGAAACTTTTAAACAGCTATTGTTATCCTTTTGACAACAAGTTTTCTAATAATTGGAGGTAGTGTCACAAAGTCTAGCGCCCATTCGTTATATAGAGTGAGAGGAGGAATTACATGAAAGGTACTAACAAAGATTATGAAAAGATGGAAGAACTATACGAATTGTATGAACAAAAAATTTATTATGCAGCCTTTTCTATTTTACATAATATTCAGCAGGCTGAAGATATAGTTCAAGAGACATTTATTACGCTCTATCATAATCTGGAGAAGATCCGCAGTTTGGATACTCCAGAGCTTAAACGCTACATATTGAGAATTGCGAAAAACAAAACGATTGATAGGTACCGGAAAAATAAACGACATAAAGTGTTTTTAGAAGAATATCAAAGAGAGTCGCCAGAAGTAATAGATGAAAATATTGAAGAGTGGGAGCAACGTTTAATGTCTGAGATTCAAATTGATACATTGCTAACAGAGTTAACTGAGTCTTACAGGCAGGTTTTTAAGTACAAAGTCTTCTATAACTTAACTTATCAGGAAATTTCAGAGGTAATGGAGCTTACTGAAGTCAATGTCCGTAAGCAATTTGAACGCGCTAGAAAACGATTACAGAATATTCTAGGAGGTATAGAAAATGAAGAATTCAAAGAACTCCAAAAATATGTATGACTTTGCTGAAAAAATTGCTTTAGACGATTTTGATAAACTAGATGATCAACATAAATTTTCAGATACTTACATGGACAAAAAAAATTTGTTTATGGAGGAAATTAAGATGAAAAGCAAACAGCCACAGCAAAAACGTAAAAAGAATCATATTTTAATCGCCGCTGCATGCTTAATGATTGGCATACCAACAACTGCTTTTGGTGCAGTAAAGGTCTATGATATGATTGTCCAAAAAGAAAATTATGAAGTAAATGTCTCTGTGTCAAATAATGACTCAAAAAAGAATAATAATTGGTATAAATTGAAAGTGAATTATTTGCCGGAAAATATGGTAGAAATCGAAAACGCTCCTATGAAATATTCATTTAAAGATAATTACGCAAAGGGTGGGTTTTCATTCTATCTTTGGAGAGTGGGCAGAAATTCCAATTTTCAAACTTTATACTCAAAAAGTTATGAAGAAATAGATATAAATGGTAAGAAAGCAGTGATTGTCAATAAAGACACTGGAAACAAAAGTTTAGCCTTTGACAGAGAGGTCTATCTTTTATTTGAAGAAGAAGGGATTATGGTGGATTGTACTATTGGAACCGATGTTAGTGAAGAACAAATGATGAAGGTCATGGAGAATATTTCACTTGAGCCAACATCAAAAGAAATGGCATCATTCACTGCCGATTTAGATGATGCTCTTTATAGTGAAGAGAATAAACCAACAAAATTTACCGTTATTCCATTGAGCAAAGACAGTAAACAACTATTTAGCGTAGGAGAAAAGGTTCCAGTAACCTTAGATCAAATAAGCAGATTAGATAACCTTGAATTTATTATAGAAAAAGTTGAAGTTTTTGATTCAATCAAAGATTTTAAACAAGATAACTTTAATGAAATGGGACTAGGAGTACTAGCCAACAATAAAGCTATAGATCAGAATAAGGAATTGTTACCGTATAGACGGGATGTATATAAAGTTGGAAATGGTAAAGATTCTATTAACGAATTAGTAGAGTCACAATTAATTAGTCCTAAATTTGTTTACCTGACAACAACAGTGAAAAATATTGGTAACCAGGCTATAGAAAAAATTTGTATGAATCCGGGCATACAGGTACTGAAATATAAAAATAATGCATGGAACTATGCTAAAGAAGATGGATTTGACGAAAAAAGTATTATGACGGGCGAGGTTGATTATCTAGCACCTCACGGAAATGGAAAATCCTTTTACTTTATTGACAGTATCCTACCCGGACAAACGATAAAAGTTAACTTAGGTTATTTTGTAGACGAAGATAAACTGGATTCAATCTTCCTAGATGCTTTCCATTACAGTGGGCATGGTGATACTATAGACATGAATGCGAAAGATCGTTGGTGGATTGATATTCGTAAGTAATAATCAAAGGAAATAGTTTTATGGGAATGAATATAAGAAATTATTTAAATAAGATGGACAGTTAAACAACAAAGGGCAATGCTAAATTCCATTAAAAAAAGTCGGATTCCTATAAGGAACCGACTTTTTTTTACAAATGATTCAATGCTTTGACGCTCACTTTAACTGTTAAATCATGTTTTCCACCTGAATAAACGCCTTCAACAGGGCTTATATCGGAATAATCACGGCCGATGCATAAAATAATGTGATTTTCTAACACTTCTACATTATTAGTTGGATCGAGACCAATCCAGCCGATTCCTGGTATCATGACTTCTACCCAAGCGTGGGTTGCAATATCACCGATTAAGGCAGAGTTTTCATCGACGTATAAATAACCGCTAACATAGCGTGCTGGAATTCCTTTAGCTCTTAGCACCGCAAGCATGACATGTGTGAAATCCTGGCAAACACCTCGCTTAAGGGAAAAGGCTTCGCTTGCAGTTGTCGTAACATCGGTTGCACCAGGAACGTATTCAAAAGTCGAGTATAAATATTGCATTAAATTTAATGAAAATAATACAGGATTTTCAGCATGACCAATTGCATGATAAACTTCCTCTAACTGATTTTCTGTCATAAACGTAAAATGTGTAAACTTTAAATAGGGCAAATAATGCTCATAAAACAGTTTCGAGTGAAAAATTGTCTGCATTTCTAGTGAATATTGAATGCGATGAATGAATGGTGCACGTTGAATGCTGACAATAGAGGTCGTTTGAATTTCTAGCTCTTGATGCTGCTCAGGTATATAAAATGTGCCAACCGTATTGCCCCATATATCTGTATGCTCACGCGTTAAAGATGAAGGAGTGATGGCAATTCGATAAGATAGTAAGCGCTGACGCTCATCGCCCCTTGGTTTTAAGCGGATTGTATTTAAGCTTTGATCGACTTCAGACTCATATTGAAAAATATTTGTATGTTGAATTTCAAATTTCATTGTGTCTGCTTCCTTTGGATTACTGACTTGCTTGTTGAAAGGGAGCTGTTGTTGATTCCTTTCAAGGTTGTACGCTGGGTTCATATAAATGATGAATTGTTGAAAATGTATTACCAAAATCAATACATTGACACAATCTTTCCTCCATTAACAAAATAGTTTCCTCTAAGGTAATATTCCATAAATCTACATTCATCACGGCAAATAATAAACTCTTTAATGAGGTATGAAGCTCTAAAAATCTAGCTGAAAGAGGGTCGCTTTCTAAACAGATAAAAGCTTCTTCTAATTTTTCTAAGCAAAACATCACTGAACGTGGGAAATGTTTATCCTGTAATAAATATTGAATAACATAAAGTAAATTGGTTTGGCGATGCTTGCGTAAATAAGACTCCGTCGCCTCCGATAAATCAAGTAAAAACGATCCGTCCGCTTCTTTTAAAGAGATGGCTATTTCCTTATGTTGCTCCAGTATAATTAAAGCCATACGAATCGTCTTTTCTACACGTTCTAACCATTTCCCAACTTGCATGAAATAAAACGGTAAATCTCGATCCATCGAGCCTTCGATAAACCCCGTTACCGTCAAAGAAGTCTTGCGAACATTTTGTAAAAAAGAGTTTAGATCAATTAGTGGAATTGGTCTTTCACGTTCTAACATGTCTTGCTGTAACGATAAATAAAAGGCATTTTGCAATTCCCAAAGCTCAATGGGTATGCTATCTCGAGTTATACGGGCGTTTTCTCGAACTGCACGTAAAGTAGCATGGAGGGCGTTGCAGTTATTATTAGAAAAGAGTAGATATTCGATAAGTGGATTGACTCGAATCGACTCATAAAAGGACAAGTATTCTTCCTTCGAGGCACAAATATTTAACACCGCTTCCCAATGATCGATGTATTCATTTTCTTTGCCAGATTGCTCCAACATATTTAACAGCTGTACTTGTAATATATGTGCATTCGTTTGTGATCGTTCACTATATCGTGCCATCCAGTATAGTGCATCGGCTACTCGACTTAGCATACTGCAATTCCTCCTTTAATATCCATGTATCTTTTGCTCCTCCACCCTGGGAAGAGTTCACGACTAAAGATCCTTCTTTTAATGCTACACGCGATAAACCTCCAGGAAGCACATAAGTATCCTCACCCTTCATGACATAAACACGCAAATCGACATGACAAGGATAAAATCTCCCATCCTGAAAAGCTGGTGCTCTAGACAGGCTAATTGTTGGTTGTGCAATGTATTGAACTGGGTTTTCCAATATTTTTTTTTTAAAAATAGCCATTTCTTCATCACTCGCATGCGGACCAATTAGCATATCATAGCCTCCTGATGCACTAACGTTTTTTATGACAAGCTCTCTCATATGCTCAAGAACCCAACCTCGCTGTCTATCATCAGCTAGATGATAAGTTTCCACATTACGTAAAATAGGTTCCTCTTTCAAATAATAGCGAATCATATCCGGTACATAGGCATACATCGCTTTATCATCAGCAACACCATTACCAACAGCATTTAAAATAGCAATATTTCCAGCCTTATAAGCAGTCATAATATGAGGAACTCCAAGTAAAGAATCCTCACGAAAAACAACAGGATCTAAGAAATCATCATCAATTCGACGATAAATAATATCAATTTGCTCTAGACCGTATATTGTCTTCTTATACACCTTATTATCTCGGACAACTAAATCTCGCCCTTCAACAAGCTGAATATTGAGCTGCTGTGCTAAAAAAACATGATCGTAATAGGCCGAATTATACATACCTGCTGTTAAGAGGACAGCTTTAGGTTCTCTATCTGGGTTCATAGAAGGTGGACGATGAGCAAGAAGTGCCTTCTTCATAAAGGCCATTTGTTTATCGAGTGACTGGATCGTATGTTTAGAAAAAAATTCAGGATACACTTCCTTCATCACAGATCGATTTTGAAAAACATAGGAAATCCCTGAAGGATTGCGTAAATTATCTTCTAACACGTAGTAAACGCCATGTTCATCACGAATCAAGTCTATGCCTGCTAAAAAAATATGATTATCAATAGGTACTTTTACACCAAGCATTTCTTTATAATAATACCGATTGTTTTCAATGAGTTGTTTCGGAATAAGCCCATCCTCAAAAATGGACTGTTCATGGTAAACATCATGTAAAAAACAATTTAATGCTTTCACACGCTGCTTCATACCAGCTTCTATTACTTCCCACTGTTCATATGGAATAATAATAGGTATAAAATCAAAGGGCATTGTCCGCTCTGTTCCACCTTGTGCACCATATACGGTAAATGTAATGCCTTGTTTAAGGAATGTTGATTGTGCTTGTTGATATTTTTCATCTAATTGTTCCTTAGTGAAAGCATGGAGCTTATGGTGGAAAGACCGATAATGAGGCTTCGGTTGATTACCTTCGAACATCTCATCAAAAAACATACCAGATTCATAGAACTTCATCATATGGATCGCCCTCCGAATTTAAGTAGTAGAGAAAACGTGTTACACTTAGTAAGAAACAATATCGCCTTAGCGACATTGTAGTAAATGGGTACCAATGAAAAGGCACCACATCCGCATTCATCTCATCACCTTTAGAGTAATGAAGATAAATACATATAAAAGGAGCAAATGAAATGACAATCATTAATTTAATGCAAGCGTATGAGCTAGACAAGCTTTCAAAATTAGATTTTACTGATGGGGAGATTTTACACACATTACAAACAGGGGATGTATCAGTTTGGCAGGAAAAAGTACCAAACTATGAATTTTCCGAAACAATGGCACTTTACCAAGAAGGGGAGCAAATTTTCATAGATGCTCTGCACGGTAACTACAGTATCAAATATGTAACTTTGCCAGGCATTAAACGCTTATTGTATATTCGTTTCCAATTAGAAGAAGGAAAGGATTATCAATTATTAGAAACGGGAATCCAGCATTTAACTTGTGATGAGGAAGTTATCGCTAAACTTCAACATATGCTATCAACAAACTGGTCTCTAGCCAAACAAGTAGATGGGACGTATAGTATTTTTGTAAAGTAACGGTTTTCATACCGAAATCGACGAAAATCCAAATAATTCCACGCGTGTTGTGAGAAGAATCGACACGTACAGTTACCCATCTTTTTATTTTTCGAATCGTCTCAGAGCATTTAACTCACTAGATTTAAATATTCATTTTTTTTGCTCTTTATACCTAAAAAATGAAACTTTCATAAAAACTTTTAAAATAGGTGATTTTCTTTCTAAAGAGAATCATCTTTTTTATTGTCCACAAAAGGAACATTTGTTCTGCGTTGTGAGAAAGAGCAATTTTTTCACTATAAAGTTCCCAAATTTATATTTGGGAACGTTTTTTCGTGGTAAAATAGAGAAAATAGAGGTGATTTTATGGAAAAGACGAAGCTTCCTAAAATAATGAGAGATTTCCTTGTTTATTTAACGACGATTAAAGGGAAGTCTCATCGCACAAGAAAAGAATATGAATACGATTTGACTTTATTCTTCCGATTCTACATAGCAGTTCAGCATGATCATGAACTATCAGATTTAACGAAAATCGATATTTCTAGTATTTCAATAGAAGAAATTCGTGAAATGACACTAGAGGATCTATATTTATTTATGGAATATTGCGAGGTGGAGCGAGGGAATTCAGCATCTGCGAGAGCGCGTAAAGTAGCAACGTTAAAATCATTTTTTAAATATCTAAAAGGGAAACGACGTCTACTAGAGGAAAATCCGGCAGATGAATTAGAAACGCCAAAAATAGGACGGAAAAAGCCTATCTATATGAATATGGAGGAAGCTACGCAATTTATCGATGGTATCCAGCCAAATCGTGCTTCACCGAGGAATTATTGTATGATGATGTTTTTCTTAAATTTAGGGATTCGTGTGACAGAGCTTTGTCAGCTAAATAGGTCATCTATACAAGGTCGCTATTTAACGGTTGTTGGTAAAGGGAATAAGGAGCGGACAGTATATTTGAATGATAGCTGTATCCAGGCACTTGCAGACTATGAAAATGGTAGAAAGACGGCATATAAAGGAGGGGGTGAAGAGCCTCTTTTCGTCTCACAAAAGGGAACTCGCTTCACTCGGCAAACCGTTGCAAAAATCGTTAAACAAATTAATCAGCAATCAGGACTTCAAAAAGAACGCCTGACACCACATAAGTTACGGCATACATCTGCGACAATGATGTATAAATCAGGGGCAGATATTCGAAGTCTCCAGCATATACTTGGCCATTCAAGTGTTGCAACGACACAAATCTATACGCATATTGAAGATGAAGAGCTACAACATGTACTCGAAAATAATCCTTTCAATATTGTTCGAACTAAAGAACATTACATTGAATAAAATAGGCAACTAAAAAAGCCGATTATCCTTACTTGTAGGAGTCGGCTTTTAGTTCTATTATCTGTTGTTAGCTTCCATGCCATTAATAGCGTTTGTTAGCTCAATAAACTGTCTTTCAATTGGCGTAAATTCGTGATGTAAACGAGTAATTAAATATAAATCAACGAATCTAAAGGTTGATGGTACTTCTAAGTATTGTTCAATGTTGTATCGACTTGCTATACGTTTAGAAACTAGAGTAATTCCCATGCCCATCATGGCAAATTGTAACAAAGTTTCTTGGTCTCCCACTTCAATTAATTCTCCCTGCGTAATAGCTAAATTCTTACAAATATCTCGCAATATTGAAAGATACAAACAGTTATCAGATAGCACAAGTAAGTTTTTTTCATATATATAATCCTCGAAGTTTGTACTTTGATCAATACCTTGACCTATGATAACCATTTCTTCAAAAGCAACTTTTTTATACTTTATATGCTTATTTTTTAATGTACCAATTGTATAGGCTAGATCAATTTTCCCTTGCAGAATTTGATTTTCTATATACGCTGTTGAACCTGTTTTTAAGGTTACCGATAAATTAGGGTATGTTTGATAAAGCTTATTTAAAGCTTGTGATACTTGAGTTCCTCCCATTGAAATCATCGTACCAACTCGTAGTTTTTCTTCATGTTTTTTCATCATATTTTCTGTTTCTTCCCAAAAAAACAATATTTTCTTAAATTGATGATATAATTTTTCTCCATCTTTTGTTAGTGTTACACCTTTAGAATTTCTCATAAATAATTGTTGATTATAATGATTTTCTATTTTTTTAATTTTTGCCGTCATATTTGATTGTAGGTGATTCAATTTAGCGGCAGCAGCTGATATACTTTTCAATTCTGCAACTGACACAAATGCTTTCATGTTTTCAATATCCATTTCTATTCACATCCATCAAAAAAAGTGATAGGACCATCATTAATAAACATTTAAAATGATGTCTTGTTGTCATTATACTTTGTATTAGGATATAGAGAAACTTATTAATGGAGTTTGTCATTCCTAACTAGTCTTTATTTTGAGGGGGAGTCTTAGTAGCTGTCGCTTCGATTTCGCTACAAATATATTACTACCAGTTAATAGGAGGTATAGTTAATGAAAAATAAAATTATCAATGTAGGGATTATAGGTGGATCTTTGAATAATCAATGGGCAAGTCAAACACATATCCCAGCTCTAAAGAACAATCCTTTCTACAACATAACAGCAATTGGAACTTCCAATATTGTTACTGCTGAAAAAAGTGCTAAAATTCTGAATGCACCTCATGCTTTTACAAACTATAAGGAATTAGCACAATCGAAAGATGTTGACTTAGTAGTTGTAAGTATCAAAGTCCCTCATCATTATGATGCTGTACTAGCAGTATTAGAAGAAAATAAACATATTTATTGTGAATGGCCACTAGCTATTCATACGCATCAAGCAGAAAAAATGGCTCAATTAGCAGAAGAAAGACATATTCATCACGCGATTGGACTACAAGGTAGGCAATCTCCAGAAGTTAACTATGTAAAACAAGCCATTCACCAGGGGGATATTGGTAAGGTTATTTCCTGTACTATGCAAGTTGCAACACAAGGAAAAGGTGGCATAACAGATGAAAAAGGTCGTTATCTATTAGACGAAGATAATGGAGCCACTCTTCTTTCTATTAACGGCGGGCATTCACTAGATGTACTCTGTTATATTTTAGGTGATTTTAAAGAACTATCTGCTACAATGAATGTCCACTATACCGAAGCGTTCGTACAAGAAACAGGTCAATCAATAGAAAAAAATACAGCTGATCAAATATTGATACAGGGGACGCTCGTAAATGATACTTCAGCATCTGTACATATCCAAGGAGGGGTTTATCCTGCTTTTCAATTAGAAATTAGGGGCAAAAAGGGAGCATTTCGCTTAACACAGAAAAATTCCTATGGCCATGTCCAATTTGGGAACCTTATCATTGAAAAAATGATTCATCCAAATAATTTGTTTAACGCTAAAGATATTTTAATGGAAGAAGTAAAAATATCAGAACAAAACAATGACGCGATCAGCTATGTGAATCAAGCTTATACGATGTTGGCAAAAGATATTGTGGAGAGCAGCAAGCATATTCCCGATTTTAAAGACGCTGTCAAACTGCATCGATTGTTAGATGTAGTTCGAAAATCCGCTAAGACTGGTAAACGAATATTCATAAAGCAGCCATAAAAGAATATTTCACATAGTATAAAACATATACAGAAAAGGGAGTAAAAAAAGAAGTGGAGGAGATACCTATGAATCAATTAATAAATGATCATCTATGTGAAACAAGAAACAACTTAGTCGAGGAAATACAATTATTAAGTGATAGTCAATTCAATGCTAAGCCTGATGCAAATTGTTGGAGTATCGCCCAAGTTTGCCATCACTTATCTTTAACGGAGGAGTCTTTTATAAAAGTAATTGCATGGGGTTTAAAACAAGAGAATAGTCAGCAAACAGAACGTAAAAATATTCACCTTATTTTAGATAGAACAACGAAAGTTCCAGCACCAGATTTCCTTGAACCAACAAAAGACTTTGTGACAGTTCAGCAAATCATGACGTTACTGGACGATTCTAGAAAGAAATTTACAACTTTCCTTGATACAATTGAAGATCCATCCCTATTAACAGAAAAAATCTTTAAACATCCATTTCTGGGCGAATTAGCCCTTGATCAATGGATAGAACTAGTTTATATTCATGAACAACGACATATTGAACAAATAAAAGAAATCAAAGCACTCATCAAAGTTGAGCATTAACGAACTTATTGGAGACTGAATACAAAGAATGATAAAAAAAGCACAACATTATGTAAAAGAATTTATAATTGAAATTTTAAATTCAATCGTATTTGAAGTAATTGGGAACATCTTAATTTTTATTCCTAGAATGATTATTAGATTATTAGTCTAATTTCTCATGGGCAACAAAAGAGATTGATAGATAGACATAAAAAGAAGGAAGGGGCAAAGAGCTTTCCTTCTTTTTTTATGCTGCAATTTACCATTTTTAAACAGTGGAATTATGAAGCTCTTCGAAAGTAACGTCAGAAGCTGTAAAAAGTAAACCTGTTGTCCTCAATATCACTCAAAAAGAGAAAGGCCCAAAATCAGGAACCACTGACCCAATTGAGATTGATGAAGAGATAACGTCTTAGTTGAAAGTAAATCATTTATATGGAGATGTTCCATTTAAAATATCTTCGATTAAAGGTAAAGGTAGAATTACTTCCTTGAATTAATATGTGAAATGAGCGAGAGCCATTGTTTTGATCAATTTTTTTCAAAACAATGGCTTGTGATATGTTTTTAATCAAACTATTTAGAAATACTTGACGAAATAAACCATCTGTTATATATTAAATAAAAATAAAAACAACTGTTATAAAACAGTTTGGTTTAGGAGGAATTCTAATGTCAAAGTATCGTGATGGTTATGAATTTTATTGTGAGATGTGTGAGCGCTATGGTCTTGAGCCAATTTCATTCCGCTACTATTTGCTACAGTTATCACAGCAACAACTTTCAGCTTATAATATGCAAGCCAAACAATTAGGAATTTGAAAGGTTTGTAATTAAAGGATGTGGTTATAACGGAAGCCGACGTGAATATTTTATGAAATGCCCAGCCATACTAATTTAAATGGACTGGGCTTTTGTGCATTTGAAAGAAATATCAGAAAATTCATTGACGTGGCAAAACGTCTGTTATATATTATAATTAAAAATGCAATTCTGTTATATAACAAGATATGTCGATCAATTATCACAAGAACAATTAGAATATTATAATGAAACTGTACAATTGAAAGGAAGTTATTAGTATGACAGATTATCGAAAAGGCTATGATTTTTACCGACAAGTGTGCGAGAAACATGGTTTAGAGCCAATAAATTTTCACTATTATATATTAAACTTATCTCAGGAACAATTAGATGCCTACAATGAACGAGCTAAAACATTGGGAGGTCAAATACAATATGAAATCTCTTAGCTTATAAAAATGCCTCACTGTCTTTATGTGACAGTAAGGCATTTTGACTTCATATCATAAATGAAGCAATTATTCAAGTGTAGTAAAATTACAGAAGATTCATATATTATAAAGATAACTAGGCTAAACATAACATATGAATAGCACTAAGGTAATTAAAGTAATCAAAAACTATCGTATTAAGTAAGTGAAAAGACCTTATTATTAGGGGCTATTTTATTGAAAACCATCAAATGTAGATTTGAATGGTTTGATATTTGGGTTGAATTAACTGCTTTTCTAAGACTATAATATAATTACATAAAAAGGGCGATATCCCATAACCTTATACCCCGTGGAAATATAAAATAAAAGTACCAAACCCCTCTAATGAACGGAGAATGAAAATGATGAATATCACGCCTGATAGTATCAATCAAGTTAACTATAGTCTGAAAGAATTACAAGATATTTTTTCAGTAATGAATAGTTCAATCATTGTAGCAATTACAGATCGAACTGGGAAAATAACGTTTGTTAATGATCATTTTTGCAAAATATCTAAATACACCCGTGAAGAATTATTAGGGCAGGATCACCGTTTACTCAATTCAGGTTTCCATCCAAGATCCTTCTTTAGAGAGATGTGGAAAACTATAGGCAAGGGTGAGATGTGGAATGCCGAGGTGTGTAATCGAGCGAAGGATGGCAGCCTTTACTGGGTGAAGACAACGGTATTTCCTTTTCTTGATGACAATGGTAAACCGTATCAATATATTGCTATAAGGGTCGATATTACCGCACAAAAGGATATAAAAAAGATAACTCATATTGCTTATCATGATGAATTAACAGGACTTCCAAATCGTCGTAAGTTAGAACAACGTTTAGAAAATGAATTTCATCAATCTCGACGTACAGGAGAGAAGTTTGCGTTATTTTTCATTGATGTAAATCGTTTTAAAAACATTAACGATGGACTTGGTCATATCATCGGGGATATGTTCTTAGTAGAAATGGCGAATCGTCTACGCAACGTTGATTATACATCAAATTCTATTTACCGCCACAATAGTGATGAATTTGTTATTATACTAAACGACGTTGACTGTATTGAGGACAAGGCTGATGAAATAATTAGCGTCTTTAATGAGAGTTTTGTTGTTAATTCATATGAATTTTACGCAAGTATTAGTATTGGAATTAGTACTTTCCCAGATCATGCGAACTCTCCTGAGGAATTATTGAAAAATGCAGATATCGCCATGTATGCTGCAAAATCTTCACGGGGTAATCAATACCGCTTTTATCGTCCAAATATGGAGGAAATCAACGATAAATGGTTATTACTTGAAACAAAGTTACATCAAGCGTTAAAAAAAGATAGTTTAGAATTACATTATCAACCGAAAATCAATTTAAAAACGAATACAGTGATTGGCATGGAAGCATTGCTTCGCTGGCATGACCCTGAACTAGGTTATATGCCACCGGATCGCTTTATTCCATTTGCTGAGCAATGTGGGCTCATTAATGATATAGGGGTCTGGGTGTTAAGGAAAGCATCTGCCCAGGTACGCACTTGGAATGAAGTACATAATTCAAACTTACGTGTTGCCGTAAACATTTCTCCGATTCATATTAGTACATCAGGCTTTGTTGAAATGGTACATGAAGTTATAGCAGAAACAAAAATTGATCCGCAGTTTTTAGAAATTGAAATAACAGAAATGAGTATGCTGGATTATACCGAGGACTTAATTAATACAATTAAGCAATTAAGAGCACTTGGTATTACGATTTCATTAGATGATTTCGGGACTGGTTATTCATCGTTAAATTATTTAAAAACGTTCCCAGTAGATGTTTTGAAAATCGATCGTGCATTCGTCCGTGATATTGTGCCTGAAAAATCAGGCATAGCCATGATTTCAGCTATGATCTCTCTAGCGCATGCCTTAAATCTTCAAGTAGTAGCTGAAGGTGTCGAGGAAGAGGCAGAATTAAACGTACTACGTGAACATGGCTGCGAGTACGTACAAGGCTATTATTTCAGTAAGCCATTATCGGTAGAGGACTTTACACAATTGATAGTAAAAAGTAGATAGTTCTAGGCAGTGTCAATATGGAGGATTTTGTCTTTAGTTTGGACAAGATCCTCTAAGTGTTTATGTATATTGAATATGGTGGTGGGTTCGTATTACTTATTCTCGAAGAAATTCTAAAGGAAAGTTTAGAGTATCTCGATATTTCCTATATGCGGAGCTAACGTTAAAGTTTGGATCATCACCAAAACGTGTGGTTGATTTCCGTTCCGACTGGGCGCTTTCCTGGGGGCGTCCAGTCGGAACGGAAATCAACTATTTACATAGTAGACGTTTTAACAAAAGTCATCCACAACTTTTGGTGATGAACCTAAGGTTTTGAATTTTGCCTATGCTAAAATTTCATTTTCTATAAAGGAGATAATAACATGGTCCATTTCTATTTATCTGATTTGTTAAAACGTTGCAACTATAAATTGAATAAAACATTACTTATTCGTCATTCGCTAAAACATGAGCGTTTCATCAATGCATATCGAGATGGTTTTTTACGTGAATATACGCAAAAACAGCCACCTCATTTTTTCGATGCCTTTGATCATATCATTGTCTTTTCCTCAGATGAAGGGACGACATCGAAATACTTAACATCGTATGAAGTAAGACATGGAGAGCAACCAAATGTTTCCCCATACTGTTCGCCATTTTTGCTAGAGCCTTATAAAGATGATATCATGCATCCTTTATTTGAAATTTCAAATGATCCTTTACGTACATATGAAAGTAAATTATTTATAGAATGGGGTAAAGCCGCTGTGAAATGGTATCAAAAAGGGACAAATGAGAAAATCATTACACAGCTTGTAAATACGAGTCAATTTGTCTTTCCTGGATACGAAAACGTCCTATTAACATTTAATGAGTTAAAACAAATCATCGATGACCCTCAAACATATGCAGATTGGCACATTGCCTTAAGTTCAATCAATGCGATTTACGCAATTACAGATTGTTCTAACGGTAAAATTTATATCGGATCCTCATACAATAAAAATGGTTTACTTGGACGGTGGTCAGATTATGCCACAACGATCCATGGAGGTAATGAAGCATTTAAGCAGTTACTTGCGAAAAATACAACAGCAAATTTACAATTCCAATATACAGTTTTAAAAGTGCTACCAAAAGATATAACAGCATTAGAAGCAATCGAAATTGAAAGTAGCTTTAAACGAAAGTTACAAACCATCCCTTTCGGCTATAATCGCAATTAACGGAGCAACAAATAATGAATTACAAATCAATTGCTAAAAAATACTATGTAATTGTGCTTGCTAGATGTAATTTCGTCTATAAGTAAAGTAAATTTTCTAATATTTCCCGAAAAATAATCGTTTTAATATTTGAAATTATTGAACTGTTTTGCTAAAGTTATATAAAATATAAATTGTTGATGTGGCCAAGTAAGTAAGAATAGTGAAACAGAGAATATAGCAATTGCTGAGAGCTATATCACCGCTTCTTATCTGAACCCTACCACGGAGATGTTATGTAAACATAACCGAGTCGTTTTCGTTACAAAACGTTAGAGGGTTTTAAGGTTTTCTTAAAACTAAATCAAGGTGGTACCACGTTTAGTCTGCACAAAGACGTCCTTATTTGTAGGACAGCTTTGTGCTTTTTATTTTTTAGTGGCTAAAGTTGCAAAAATGGAGGAGAGAATATGACAACACAACAAAATGATTTTTCGAAATGGTACATCGAGACAATCCAAAAGGCAGACTTAATGGATTATACACCAGTACGTGGCTGTATCGCATTCAAACCAGACGGCTATGAAATTTGGGAGTATATTCAGAAAGAAATGGACCGTCGTTTTAAAGAGACAGGTCATCGTAATGCTTATTTCCCGATGTTAATCCCTGAATCCTTCTTCCAAAAAGAAAAAGATCATATCGAAGGTTTCTCACCTGAGCTTCCTTGGGTAACAGAAGCAGCAGGCGAGAAATTAGAAGAACGTTTAGCACTTCGTCCAACTTCTGAAACGATGATTGGACATCTCTATTCGAATTGGATCAAAAGCTACCGTGATTTGCCGGTCTTAATTAATCAATGGGCAAATGTTTTTCGTTGGGAGAAAAAAACGCTTCCGTTCATTCGGACATCTGAATTTTTGTGGCAAGAGGGCCATACAGCCCATATTGATGAAGAAGATGCACGTCAAGAAACAATGCAAATGTTAACGATCTATAAGGAAGTAGTAGAGGGTTTACTTGCCATTCCTGTCTATGATGGACAAAAAACACCTTCAGAACGTTTTGCAGGGGCAGTCGATACATTTTCTATTGAAGCAATGATGAAAAATGGGAAGGCCGTACAAGCTGGTACCTCTCACTATTTAGGGACAAAGTTCGCTGAAGCTTTTGATATTAAATATTTAAACAAAGCTAATCAGCATGAATACGTACACACAACATCTTGGGGCACTTCCACACGTTTAATAGGTTCAGTAATTATGGTTCATGGTGATGAGCAGGGGCTTATTTTACCGCCACGAATCGCACCAACTCAAGTTGTCTTAATTCCTGTAGGACCATGGAAAAAGAACCCTGAAATTATAGAGAAACTAGATGACCTTTTTGCAGCCCTTAAAAAGAAGGGAATTCGAGTGCGTCTAGATGATTCGGACCAATCACCAGGCTACAAATTTAATGAATGGGAATTAAAAGGTGTACCAATTCGAATTGAATTAGGACCACGTGATTTAGAGAACAACCAGGCATTGTTAAAAGCACGAGATGAAGATGACAAGCAATCCATTGACCTGAATAACATTGTTGCAGCAATTGAGGCAGAGTTAACAACAATGCAAACTCGTTTATTCGATAAAGCACGTAAATTCCGGGATGAAAACGCTCATATAAATATCGATACACTGAAGGATTTACAGCAGCATATTAACACTTCCAAAGAAAATGGATCTATTTCTGGGTGGATTCTTGCTGGATGGTGCGGAGATGATGCATGCGAGGAAAAAGTGAAAGAAGAGACAAAATATACTTCTCGTAACATTCCGTTTCATCCACCAACTACGAAATCTACTTGTATTTGTTGTGGAAATGAAGCAAAGCATACAGTTTGGTTTGCTCAGGCGTATTAAATAGTTGTCAAATTTGCTTCCAAACACAAGTATTCAACTATTGGAAATATGTCCATATTTCTAATCCATTATCTGACATCTTTTCTAACTCTTATTGTTTCGTTCTAACTGTTTCGATTTCGTCTGAACGATAGGCTGTTTTTTTATTTCATTGATGAAGGTGGTCATATCTTCGACAAATATTATTTGCACGTGAATGGCTCGTCATACAACTTCTTGCTATTAGCCAAGAACCATTGTAACTTTCACTATCCTTTCGCTACAGGAAAATTAGTTACAATTAGATGTTTCTACGACGAGTAATCGATTGTCACTATCCTCGTCATAAAGGAGATGTCTCAAAATAGCTTTTCAGACATCTCTTTTTGTATTTTAGACTAGTTTGAATAGGAATGTTTGTTCTATAATAGATTTAACTTGAATCTAGACATTACAGTTTCCACAAGAATTTATGAAAAATCGTTCAATTATTGAACAACTTTGAAAGCAAGTTTGAAGGCAATCCCTATTTCCGATTAACAATGGAATGTCTTAAAAATGAAAAAGTATAGCCACTAAAGCTTATAGATGGAGATATGGAGTACTTGCTACAAATTCGATTTTCGTTTTATTGATTTCAACAAGGAACGTAGAGCAGTGGTGAACAGAAAATGAAAGCTTATGCTCCTTAGTACTAGGGGCATCTAACTCCAGTAGTGCGGATAGTTGGTTTCGGTTTAGATGCTTGAGGAAACCGTAAAACATGATAAGGTCAGTTAACAAATAAGGAGACTAATACAATGACAAATGATACTTTACAATTATCCCAGAAATGGCGAGAAGAGGGGTTACGTTATGCAAGTGAAATTAATGCCTACGTGCGCAGAGGATTAGAAACTAACTGGGAGGCACCAGGAGAGGAGCCAATTGAAGATTCACGCGGACAATTAGCTTCGCAAGTTTACCAGTTTATTAAACAGGCAAATAGAACAAAGGAACAGGAAACGCTCCGTGAACAGTTTCCAGCTGCTTCTTGGCCATTTCAGGAAACGCACAGCCAACTGATGCGAGCTGTTTATCCAATTGCATTTCTCCATGATGGTGCATTACTTGTTGCAGCGCAAAATGAAGATTTTTCACGAACTGTCTATGTGATGGATAAACAGGAAGCAAACCGTATCGAGCACATACAAGCAGCAAGTTGTTCTGCGGATGGGCGCGACATTGCTTTGATGGATGAGCTAGGAGTTCGTATCGTACGCGAGCCCGATCGAGAGTTGAACGGCACTTTGCTGGCTACATACAAATGGGCGACAATCATCGACCAATTGCACGAAAAATACCCCGATATTGAGACCTTGCAGCCAGAAAGCTATCGAAGCGCAGATGTCATTCCATTCGCTGATGGCACGAAGTTGTTGGTGGTATCGCATGATGGCATTTATTTGATTGAGGAAACTGATGCCCTCTTGTTGCACCCGTCAGTGGAAAATATAAGGGAGTGGGCAGAGGAAGAGGATGACTTCACAGCAAGTTTAGCGATGCCACATGGAGCTGTTTCGCGAAGCAGCAGATGGCTGGCTTATGGAAGTCAAGACAGCGATCATATGTTGTTAGATATGGAAAAGTATGTTATGCATTCGTTTGAACCGATGTCGAGTTATCCGCATTACAGCTTGTTCAGTGCCGATAATGAGCATGTTTGGTTCAATGCATGTCATTTTTATAATGGATGTACACTTGGTATTTCACTCCATGATCTTAAACCGGACAATAATGAAGAGCCCCTTTCAATAGATGAAAGTATGCGTGTATATGCCGGTGTTGCAGTGCAAGGGGGCAACATTTTGGGTGACGCATATGGTTATTTACGAATGATTGATTTGGAGGGGAATGAACTTTGGCGTTACTTCGTATCTGGGACAATCAGTGGCATGGCATTAAACTCTGATGAGACAATATTGCTTGTCGGTACATACAATGGAATGCTACATATACTTGATTTAACAAGTACAGAGCCAAGTCCGTTTGAGATTAGCACAAGTTCAATACGTGAATCGAACCGCTGGATCATCTGGGATACTCAGCAACCACTGTACTGGTAGTTTTTATAGGCAGATTCTTTAAGGTTTATTTTATCAACATGAATGTATGAAAAAAGCTTTTACATATCAAGACGAAAAATCAAATAAAATTTGGACAATTGATTATTCTTCTTGTATCACTTTTCCGGAAATGCAACAGGCATACTAAAGTGACAAGGCGAAAATAATACTAAATGGAATAAAGGCTATAATAAAGGAATAGAAGTATCTACTTTCATGTCCGTAAACGCGGACGTCAAAGTGGGTACTTCTTTTTCAAGTAGAGGTAGTTTAAATAGGGACAAAAGAATTACTAATATGTCCAGGCCTATTTTTAAGATTTGAATTTAATACATCAAATTTTTTAAAAAAGCATCCTGAAATACAAGTACACGGTGGAGGAGAAGCTCAGCAAATTATATATTAGTATTATTGATTAGAGAATAAAACGAATGGAAGTATCCCAAAATAAAAATTGACTGGACACTAAATGGTGTCGTATAATTAAGACACCATTTAGTGTCCAATTTAAAAGGGAGAGGAGATTTTGAGCGAGAAAAATCAAGACCGTGATGTTTATGCTGCTATTGCTGACCCAACAAGACGTCAATTAATACGCTTGCTGGCGGATGCGGAAGAATTACCTCTTCACGAATTAACGTCTCATTTTCAAATGGGGCGTACAGCAGTTTCTAAGCATTTGGCGATCCTTAAAGATGCTGATCTCGTAATTGCTCGTAGGGTTGGTAGGGAAACGAGATATCGATTGAATGCCAAACCATTGCAAGAAATTCAAGATTGGGTATCATATTACGAAGGATTCTGGAAAGAAAGAATGGCTAGATTAAATCTTTTATTGGAGGAAGAAAAATGAAAGCAGATGTATCTTTAGATTATCAATTTACAAGTTCAATCGAGAAAGTTTGGAACGCATTAACGGATTCAGACACTCTTGAAAAATGGATCTGGAAAAATGACTTTAAACCAATCGTAGGGCATAAATTTCAATTCCGAGCTGAGCCAAATGAATGGTGGGATGGAATTGTCAATTGTGAGGTGCTCAAAGTAGAAGAACCTCATACATTATCTTATACTTGGGCAAGTGCCGGAGAAACAACTACTGTGACATGGACGTTGACAGAAGGTACAGATGGCACTACACATTTACATCTTGATCAAAGCGGATTCAGTGAAGCAACAAAAGCTCGTCAAGGAGCAATCGAAGGAGCTAAATACGCTTGGGTTAACAATGGTAATCAGCTCGAAAAAGTGTTAGCAGAACTGTAAACTATTTCTCCATTATGATACCTGCTTTTCTAAATCAAAAGCAGGTATCATATAAGAAATGAATAAAATAAACTGTTCTTCAACAATCGGACGCTTTCGGAACATAGAAAGCGTCATTTTTTTAACTTCTTTCAGCCTTTGCTGAAAGAAGTTAAAGCCTCCGGACGCAATTATGCCGAGGCATAATTGATTGGATGTCATAAACATAACAAATGCAGTTGAAGTTGTGCTAACATGACAATACTAAATGGAATGGAGAGAATATCCGATGAAAATAAATCAATTAATTGCTAACAATATAAACCGCTTAGATGTCAACTTGTCGGAAGATCAATCTTTAGGAATTGCTGGATTGTCGGGCTCTGGTAAAACTACATTTTGCCAAACAATTGGTGAAGAATCTAAGAAGCGTCTTGTTTCTTTATTGCCAAAGGCAGAATATCAGTATTTGTTTCCTACTATTATGGAAACGAATTTCAGTGCCATCAAGATGGAAGAAATGCCTTTAGTCCTTTTTCTCGGGAAATCATCCATTTCTGCCAATCCACGTTCGACAGTTGGTACTCATACAGGTGTTTTTAAAGAGATACGTGAAAAGTTGGCAGATAAGTTTGATCTTTCTCCTGAAGTTTTTTCCTTTAATAATGCACTGGGTTGGTGTCCTGCTTGTAAAGGGCGTGGTACGACTAAAAATGTCGAATGTAAAAAGTGTAAGGGCAAGCGCTATAATCCGGAAGTTGAGCAATATAAGTTTGAATTATGGAATCAACCACATAGTATTTCCGATATAAACAATTTAAGTATAGAAGCGATTTATTCCCTTTCAGAGGAATTGGCGATTAGCGAAGAAAGACAACGTATTCTTACAAATATTATCCATATGAATATTGGCTACTTAACGTTAAATCGAATTATGGGTACCTTGTCTGGTGGAGAATTAACTCGACTGTACTTGGCAGAATTTATGGCAGCTAGTGAAAGTACGGTCATTATTATAGATGAAATTTCTGTTGGTCTTGATCATCAAACGCTGTTGAAAATTTTAGAGCAAATTAAACAATTGGGCTATAAAAACCAAATTTGGCTTATTGATCATTCTGACACAGTGCTCGATACAGCGGATGAGCAGCTGTTCTTTGGACCTGGCAGTGGGAAATACGGCGGTAAAATTGTCGAAGTATCACCACGTCCAGAACCAGTCTATTGGGAACGAAATCAGGCAATGCCTACAGACTATTATCAATTTCATGATCTTTACTGTCGTAATATTGAAATGGCTAACATTCAGATTCCAAAAAATAGACTCGTAACAGTTACAGGTGAATCTGGCTGTGGGAAATCAACCCTTGTCAATGAGTGCATCTCTAAGGACTTCCTAAAACGATATCCAAAAGATAAACTAGTCATGGTAGGACAAGACCGCAACCAATCAATTACTAGCCGATCAACGGTTGCAACGTTTCTTGATATTAAAAAGAAAATGACGAAATACAGTGATGACATTGACGATATTTTCCAACGTTCCATTGAAGACATTATCGAGGAGCTTCCACATGAAGACATCGCTCATAAACGTTTAAGTTTACTAATCAAACTTGGGCTCGGTTACTTGACGTTGGAAAGAAAAACACAATCTTTATCGACAGGGGAATTCCAATGTGTTCATTTAGTGTCTGAGCTATTTTCGAACGCAAGAAATCCCCATACGCTTTTTATTTTTGACGAGCCTTCAAAAGGCTTATCACAAAATATTTTAAACCAATTTATTGATAGTGTTAGGGACATTCTCAAAGACGAATCCGTTTCTATCATGATGATTGAACATAATGCTTATATGATTGAGAGCTCTGATTTTATCGTTGATTTTGGAAAAAGACAGCAGGAGCCAGTTCAACACCTTGATGTTGTCGGCCATGATGATTATTTTAGTCAACTTAACAGTACAGATAGTGATGTTTCATTGCATATCTCTTCAACACTTGCTTCAAAAAGTGGCATCCATTACTTAGAAGACAATCATATTAGCTATTTTAAAAATGCCGAAAACATTTATAAAGGCGGTATTTTAAAAAGCTTGTCATCAATGGCCCGTTTAATTTATGGTGAGTATGAATCAGCAACAATCGCACCAGTCGTCGCCATCGATCTAGAAAGACACTTATATAGTCAGTATAGTTTTTTATATGAAATCGGTGGATTAATTAACCATATCGTGGCTGCACATCCGACGAATAAAGATACGAGAAGCTTCGATTTCTTTAGTCAAGAAAACCATTGTCCTAGCTGTTCTGGACGCCTGCAAATAGAAAAATTTGATTTCAATATCGTCATGCAAGACAAAACAGTGTCGTTCTGGGATGGCTTATTACATCCAGACGTGATGGAAGTATTAAAATATTATCAATATCCGAAATTACAATTCCTTTTTGATGAGCTCAAGAATGAACTGGGTCAAGATATTAGTAAAAGCTACAATGAAATGACAGAGGAAGAAAGACATACATTCCTCTATGGTTATTGGGAAAAATCATTTTATGATAAAGCTAGTAAGTCCTCAAAAAAATGGGAAGGTTTTAATTTTATCCTTGGACGTTATATCGTTATTTCGAAATCAATCATTAAAGAGCAAATGAAAGAATCAAAAGAAATGATTGCCTGTCCAATTTGTCAAGGAGCGGTGCTAAACCATAAGAAAAAACTAACGTTTGGCGACACTGATATTCGCGAGATAATACATCAACCTATCGAACAGGTCATAAAAACAGTAGGGAACTTACCAGAGCTTGAAAAACTAAAAGCAATTGTAGGCGGCGATATGACTCTTACGGAAGATGTCTCCTTACTTCCTAGAGAAATACAAGTATCGTTAAAAATGCTTGAATTAGATCTAGCAAGCTTTGCTGGTTATGAAATAGTACTAAATAATGTTTTACCGTTTTGTGGCAAAATTAAAGACAATATCGATGCAATCAGCAGCAAAAATTTAATAACAATTTGTGATTTTGCCAACATTGACGAAACGAGAGAAACCATCATTGATAAGTATTTCACAAATGGAAAATACAAAAAACTAACGTACGTCTATGAAGCATTTGGCTACAAAAAAATTGTGACACAAATGAATAAAATTAAAGCAAGTCATAAATGTCCATTCTGTAATGGGAAGAAAGTCATTTCAGAAGATAATCTCCATGATGGCGTCTATAAATTATCCGTACCATGTGTTAGTTGCTCTGCAAGTGGTATCAATGATGAAGGACGTAAGGAAATTGTCGATGGTGTAGACGTGCAAACATGGTTAACTGGCAAAGTAAGTGACGTTGTGGAAGAAAGCTTACGAACAGAGGCTGTTGCAGATATTCCAATTTTTAACCGTATTCGCGAGTTGAATAAACGAGATATGATGGCAATTTACCAATGCCTAGAGCAAAACAATTAGATTAACGAAAGTTACTTCAGATAGACTCATTTGCAATAATAAAATTGCAAATGAGTTTTTATGATATTCTGAAGATGAGCTTCTAAAAAGTCATTAGAAATTAAAGGGGAAAGATATGTATGACCGAATTAAAGGATTGGAAAAATAATGCTCGAGGGCAGGAATTCATCGCCTCTTTTAGCGGTGGAAAGGATAGTGTCTTAGCTTTATATAAAGCAATGAAGGTTGGAGAAGCGCTTGGATTAATCGTCATGTTGGAGGAAGAAGGAGAACGATCCAGATCCCACGGAATGCCTCCGGAACTCATACGTGCTCAAGCGAAATCTATAGGTTTACCTGTTTTTACTGCAGCAGCCAGCTGGACAGAATACGAAAAAGTATTTATGCGCCTTTTAGAAAAAGCTAAAAATCAAGGGGCAGAAGTGTTAGTAACAGGAGACTTAGATATGCCTGAACATGGCTGCTGGCATGACAAGGTTACGAAAAATGCTGGGTTAAAGCTAGGCATGCCTTTATGGGAGATGGATCATCGTGATGCTGTTGAAGAGTTCATAAACCTAGGATTTGTTACAATTATTGTAACTGTTAATTTATCTTTGGGTATGCACGAGGAAGATTTAGGGCGGACGTTAACCTATGAATACATAAAGGAGCTTGAAGCTCGGGGTATTGACCCTTGCGGAGAAGGTGGAGAGTTCCATACTACAGTATTAGATGGGCCAATTTTCAAACACCCCATTCCAGTTCGTAAATGTGCTGTTATTAAAAACGGTGAATATGCGTTTTTACCTTTAGAACTAGATCAATAACTAAATTTTATAGATAAGTGAACAAGAGTATAGTTGTAAATAGCGTAATAAATATTTCTCTTTAAATACGGTGAATAACATGGGGTATCATCTATCTATTTGAGGGATCGTTTTATTTTTGGACTAACTATATGTAGATTAGTTTGTCGGTATCCTACGTGTTATGGACATATTTACATATATGAAGTAGTATGCGATTTCTCCAGCACTTGTGCACGTTATTAATTGAATAAAACACGTATATAAAGTGTTTTTTACTATCTCCAAAGCGACACTTAGTGCCTCTCCAGATGCGACTGAATAATATACTTTTCTTTATAAAATATATAAAGGGTCACCGGAGGATAATGACCCTTTTTAAATATTCGAAGGGAAAGGATAACCTTATATTATCCTAAAAATTATGGGATAGATGGCGGTATTGGCTATTAATAGAATCCGATGAAGCTAGTGCCGACAATAATCAATAGAATGAATAGTACAACGATTAGCGCAAATGCTGAACCAGTACCATAACCACTACCGCTACCGCAATATTCAGACATAGTTATTACCTCCTTTCTACAATCTATAATATGAATAGTTGTTAAAAGGAACTGCGATATTTATCTACTCCTTGAATATAAATTTTAAAAAAACTTCCCATAGCAGTTGTTCTGTCAATTTTATCTTGCAGAAATACAATACGAATATCCTTTGCTTCAAAATCTTCCACGATTTCAACTAAACGCAAAGTACTTCGACAATTACATCAAATTGAAGTGATAACGACTGATCTTGCGTATTAACACGCGCATACCTGAATTTCAAATCTTCCTTTCTTTAAACCTTAACGATGTCAAAAAGGGAACTTAACGTATAATTTGGGTATATTTTTGATTATATTAGTAAATTAACAATACTTAAACAATTGCGCAAATAACACTCACTAATGTTCCATGATGTGATAAGATGGGAATGTACGTTTGATTATTGCTGAATAGTTAAAATTTAAGGGGGAGAAATGATTGGGCGAAACAAAGTATAGGCAAGTATGGAACTTAGATAGTTTGTTCCAAGGTGGAAGTAAATCATCACAATTACATGAACATATAAGATATTTAGAACAAGAAATTTCTAAATTTGAAGAAAAAGCAAATTCCTTTAATGTTCCACAAAAAATAAATGAATCAATTAATATTGCGGTTTTAGTTGAATACATAGGAGATATTCGAACTAATATATCTCAAGCAAATTCTTTTATAACTTGCCTTCTTGCTCAAAGTCCAAAAGATCAGGAGGCTATAATTCTCCAAGGAATCATTACGACAATAAATACTCGTTTTGAATCGGCATTGAAAAAAGTACAAAATACTCTGTTAAAAATTGATTATCATTTGTGGCAGGGTCTACTGAATACTGATGTTTTAGCAAACTTTAAGTTTATACTGAATGAATGGCGTAAAGATGGTAAGACAACCCTTTCAGATGGAGAACAAAATTTAGTTTCAGACCTCATGGTAGATGGATATCATGCTTGGGGGCAATTTTATAGTTCTTTTATAAATAATTTTACGATTAAAGTTCAAATAAATGGAGAACAAAAAAATGTATCCGTCGGTCAAGCTATCAACTTACGTTCACATCCTAATGAAGATGTTCGTAAAGAATCCCATTATGCTTTAGAAGATACGTGGAAAGAGAATGAAGAACTATTTGCGAAAATATTAAATCATATTGCAGGCTTTCGATTACAAGTTTACAAGAAGTGTGGCTTAGATAATGTAATACAAGAATCTTTAATTAAAAACCGTATGAAGGAGGAAACGCTTCATGCGATGTGGTCTGTCGTTAAGAAATTTAAAAAACCCTTCACTGACTACCTAAATCAAAAAGCAAAAATAAATGGCTATAAAAAGATGCAATCATTTAACTTTTGGGCACCAATTACAACAGAAAAACAAAAAATTGAATATGAAGATGCTGTTAATTTTATTTTGGAGCATTTTAGTGAATTCGGAACAGAATTGAAAAATTTCTCTAAAAAGGCATTTAGTGAAGGATGGATAGAAGCTGAAGATCGTGCAAATAAGTCCGCTGTTGCATTTTGTTCAGGTTTTCCACTTTCGAAAGAATCAAGAATTTTCATGACATTTGGCGGTACAATTACAGATGTATTAACACTTGCTCATGAATTAGGACATGCCTTCCATAATGATGCAATGAAATCTATTAATGGCGTGAATAAACAATATCCAATGAGCATTGCTGAAACTGCTTCAACGTTTTCAGAGATGATTATATTAGATGCGGCAATGCAAAAAGCTGAATCTACTAATGAAAAATTATTTTTGCTTGATGAGAAATTAAAGCGTAGTGTCATGAATTTTATGAATATTCATTCTCGGTTTTTATTTGAAAAGAAATTTTATGAAGAACGTAAAGAAGGAATTGTTTCATCATCACGCTTAAACGAAATTATGCAAGAAGCAATAGATGAAGGCTATGATGGTTCTCTTGATAATCCTTCACTGCATTCATGGATATGGACACCACATTATTATATGACACAATCTCCTTTTTATAATTTTCCATATTCATTCGGATATTTGTTTGCATTGAGTTTATTTGCAAAGGCAAAAGAAGAAGGTAAAGAATTCGAAAGATGTTATTTAGATTTGCTTCGCGATTCAGGGAGTATGTGCACAGAAGATTTAGTAATGAAACATTTAGGTGAAGATATCACTTCGGAAGCTTTTTGGAAAAAAGGAATAGAATTATGCATTAAAGATGTGGATGAATTTATCAAATTAAGTAGTGAGTGTATCATTATTTAAAGATGACGAACTTTAATGATAAAAACCAACCGCCATTTGTAAGTGGACTTTCCCAGTAGCCTTATTGAATATGGTGAAACATCATCCATGGAGCTCATAGGGAAGTGAACGAGGAAACAGGCTTGTAAAAGCTAACGGTATTACAGCAAATAGAGGCTAACTTCGTAGCAGAAAATGTACATTCAATCATTATTTAAAAGGTGAACCATTCATATTTTATTAATGTGGGTTACCATTTGGGGTTTCGCCAACCAAATGATATATATCGCATGTTTAGCGAATTTCAACAAAATGAAAGCCAATTTCTTGTACGCTAAGAAGTTGGCTTTGTTTGTGCAATTTTAATAAAAAAAGATTGCTTTTGCTCCTCTATATTTCACTAAAGCCCGCGTTAGCTAAAAATTAGGATTGAAATTAATTAGGCTTAATGTATTTTCCTGTGGAAGCATTAAAGCCCACTGCATTCATTTTTGTTTGGTCACTATTCCAACCTATTACTAATAGAAGTCTTTTCTAAGCATAAAATTATACCCTTTAGCCCAATCTTTTTACCAGGATAAATACCGCCGATTTTTAGAGCTTTTTGAAGCCCTTTACATCATTTGTATGATCTATTTTTCCGTCATGAATAGTTACTAAATAAACCTTATTAGTATCTGGTACTCCAAATAAAATATTCCAATGCTTTCTTTTACCGTTACTTCCAATTGACTTATCAGGCTTATCTAAACCTATATTAATTGCCCATAATAATTGAGCATTTTTATTCCATTTCAACTTGGTGGATTTGCTAATTCAATCACTTGTTTTATTGATAATTCTTGCTTCAAATGTATCTTTAGTTAATTGTAGAGAACTAGCAGATACTATCTCAACAGCATCCACTGGAACTAATAAAAGTAAAACAACAAAAATAATTCTTTTCATTTTCTCAAGCCCTTTTTAGGTGTATTGTTTCCAAACCTTTATCAAATATTGTGCGTCGTTAGTAAAAAACATTTGTCGAACATTTCTAATGGCAAAAAGGGATATATTGGATTTTGTGGAATACTATTAAACAACCTAAAATTTTTAATCAGGAGTGAGGGAATTGTAAGTTACTCAAGTGCAAAAGTCGTTGTTCAGTAGAATTAGCTATCTCTATTTACCAGCTAATAATATCGATGAAACAATTTAAGCTTAAAACACCAAAGTTTCAAGATGATATTAGCTTTGTAGCGGTATTAACACCGCCAGAAGGTTATGTTGTATTACTCCTTGTAGAAACAAAGGATCATACAACAGCAGATTTTTTACGCGATGGTTTGCTGTATCAAACTTTTACGTTGAATTGTCCAGACCTAGATTATACACATACCTCATTAAAGAATAGTGGCGTAGAAGTTAGTGAAATTATTTGGCGTGGAGAAAATGCTAAATACTTTGTTTTTACCGACCCATCAGGTAATCTCTCACTATTCCTATCGGTTTAAAGTTTGCGTTTCAATTTATATAAGAAGATCGAGGAGAAGATATATTTGTTGTTTGATCACCTAAATGGGTTTGAAAATTGATAAATAGAGTGGTGATAAAGTGGACAATGCAAATCAAAATAAGCCAATTCTTTATGCTGTTTTCGAGAATGATATTCAATTGCCGATTTTGGATATTACACATCCCCTTTTCAACGCAAGTATTGATGAACAGGCGTATCATTTGAGCTGTCTCAAGTCAGCCAAGAGCATTGAATCATTAAAAAAGATGCCTGGCTTTATCCGCAACATCTTTGTGAAAATGTCGAATGTTGACAATTCCTATCTTAGCGGCATGCGTACTTTGCTGTACAAACTTGGCCCCGACTTAACCAAAGAGATAAAATTAGGTTTCCGGGACAAGTGGGCGGTGAAGCAAACTTCTTTCATGGGACTCCGGATCAGGCTGAGGGATCTTTGCCGGCGCCAGTCGGAAATTTTGCTCCCCCAGCTCAAGCAATTCCCTGAACGGAACCTTTGTTTCTTCAATATCGCTGGGGGAGCCGCTACCGACAGTATTAACACCCTAATTCTCATTCAAGAATCGGAGCCAGAATTATTAAAGGAACGCAAGATTGAAATCAATATTTTAGATATCGATACTTACGGCCCCAATTTTGCCAAACGATGCATCGACGTTTTGAAGAAGCCAGGGGAACGCTTTCAAGACCTGGACATTACCCTCAATATTATTCATTATGACTGGAGTCAACCAGAGGCATTATTAAAGATGTGTTTAGAACGTTTCGACTGGATTCAGCTCTGTTCATCGGAGGGCGGTCTATTTGAGTATGGTTCAGATTCAGATATCATTGAAAATCTAAACCATTTCTTTACTAACTCTCCGGAGGATGCTAGGGTCACGGGTTCATTAATTTTCGACCGAGCGCATGTAAATCCGGGATACTTGGGATTTACAGAGTTTGTTGGCGTGCAAATCCAATATCTTGGGCTAGAGGGATTGCAGCGGATTTTAAGCCAAACCTCGTGGGTTTTGGAAGAATCGCATGAAATTGATACGATCTATCTTCTGTTTTCATTAAAGAAGCGTGACTAAAAATAAAAAGTAGTTACACGAGGCCAGGGTTAAGATACCTGGCCTTGTTATGTTAGTCATAATATATAACATTTTTATTATATTCAGAAAATGAAATTGACGTGAACATTAGAGCATGTTATGTTTAAACCTGTTATGTTTAATACTAATTTCATAGCAACCATTACAAGTTTGAGTGAAATAAACTTTCATTCAATTAAAAGGAAAATGGGTGTAAATCCCATGCTGTCCCGCAGCTGTAAATGAGGAGTTTTGTTTCGATAACCACTGAGTAATTACTTGGGAAGGTGAAGCAAAATCATGATTCATGAGCCAGAATGCCTGCTTGTAAAGAGATTCATTGATGATCTACGAAAGATAGGGAGATGGATAGAGGCTTACTTATAGTAAGTTATTCTGTCCTTATTCTTTTGGAATAAGGTTTTTTTATGCCTTCTTTCAATCTTTAGATTCTTCATTTAGTGCACCACAAACAAAGAAGGAGACAGAAAATGAGATTGACAAAGTATTTACTTCCTTTCACGCTTATTTTGATGTTCAGTTTACTCACTGGCTGTACAAGCAATGAAAAGGGAGAGACAGCATCGAAACAACAGACAAACGAAAAAATGATAACGATTGGGTGGCCATTAGATGTAGGTCCATTAAATCCCCATACATATTTACCAAATCAAATGACAGCACAAGCAATGGTCTATGAATCATTGGTTGAATATAACGACGACGGGACAATTACACCGAAATTAGCGGAAAGTTGGGACATCTCTAATGATAAAACTGCTTATACTTTTCATTTAAGAAAAGATGTTAAGTATTCAGACGGAACAGCTTTTAATGCAGATAATGTAATACGAAACTTTGATGCCGTTTTAGCAAATCGTGATATGCATTCATGGATGGGAATGGTTAACCATATAAAAGAGGTTGTGAAAGTGGATGAATTTACAATTCGTTTGCAAATGGATAAACCGTATTATCCTGTTTTAAACGAACTTGCCTTTGTAAGACCTTTCCGTTTTTTAGGTGATAATGGATTCCCTAAAGGTGATGCGACCCAAGATGCAATTAAAGCGCCAATTGGGACAGGCCCATGGGTTTTAACAGATTACAAAAAGGATGAGTACGCTCTATTCAGTCGCAACGAAAACTACTGGGGGGAAAAACCTCTTGTAGAACAAATAAAAGTAAAAATCATCCCTGATTCAGAATCTATTTCATTGGCCTTTGAAAACGAAGAATTAGATTTAATATATGGTCGAGGCATTATTAGTTTAGATAATTATACGTATTTAAAAGATAGTGGTAAATATAAAACTGCTACATCTGAACCTTTGTCTACAAAAGCGCTACTGTTCAATACACAGTCTGGCCCGTTAGCAGAATTGAAGGTTCGCCAAGCGATTCAATATGCAATCAATAAGGAACAAATGGTTGATAGTATTACACATGGTACAGAAAAGGTTGCCAATACACTATTTTGGGATGCTATTCCATATGCCAATATTGATTTAGCGCCAATTTTATATAATCCCAAAAAAGCGCAACAATTGTTAGAGGAAGCGGGATGGAAGCTTCAGAAGGGTGAAAAAATTCGCTCTAAAAACGGACAGCCACTAACATTAGATTTAATCTACATTGCTACAGATGCGATTCAAAAGCCAATGGCGGAGCTAATGCAAGGTGAACTAGCAAAAATAGGGGTACAGTTGAATTTAGAAGGCGCAGATGTGATGGTAGGTCTGCAAAAATTAATGGATAATCAGGTTGATATTAATTTCTGGCGTACAAATGGACCACCAACAGATCCACATAGCTTTGCTAATGAATCAGCTACACCAAACGCTAATGGTGTCTATGAAGCAAAATTAGGCTTACCAAATGCCAAAGAAATCGATACTAAAATTCATCAATTATTAGTAGGTACAGATGAAAAAGAGCGCGTGCAACTTTATACGGATATTTTAACAAAGTTCCATGACCAAGCACTATTCTATCCTATATCTTACGAAACAAATAACGTGATTTATCAGCCATATATGAAAGATTTTGCTCCACGTGCATCTGAATATGATATTCCATATGCACAAATGGAAAAAGAAAAATAACTGTAAAAGAGAGAGTATGTCGATCAAAGACAGCTCTCTCTTTATCATAGGATTGATTAGGAAGTGACAGCATGTATGAATCAACATGGATGTTTTGTTTAAAAAGAATTTTGACATTGCCTTTTGTATTATTGGGCGTATCGATCCTGACCTTTGTATTTATTCGTTTCGTTCCAGTAGAGCCTGCTGAGGTCATTCTTAGATTGGCAAGAGTTGCGCCAACAGCGGAAGCCATTCAAGCATTGCGTGAAGAACTTGGAACTGACAAACCTTTTCTTATTCAATATTTGTTATGGATAAAAGGCGTTTTACATTTAGATTTTGGTACATCTTTTGTTAGTAAATTACCAGTAGCGCATGAGCTATTCGCAAAATTACCAGCAACTATCGAATTAGCTGTTGCTGCATTTGTGTTGATTTTAGGAATAAGTATGCCATTAGGGATCATAAGTGCCTTGTATAAGCATTCCATCATCGATAAAATAATTAGACTATTGACTATCATGAGTGTATCGATTCCAACATTTTGGTTAGGTTTTTTACTACTATATGTATTTAGTCTGAAATTAGGAATCTTCCCGACAAATGGAAAGGGCACACTAGCACATCTAGCTTTACCCGCACTCGCACTAGCTTTACCAACAATTGGATTATTCGTTCAATTTATCCGTACAACCATCATTGAAGAATTACAACAGCATTATGTTCAATATGCACAGCTAAGGGGATTAAAAAACTCAGTGATCCTCGTACGTCATGTTTTAAGAAATGCTGTTATTCCGTTGACTACTGTATTAGGTATGACACTTGGTAATTTACTTGGTGGTGCAGTAATTGTGGAGCAGGTTTTTAGTTGGCCTGGACTCGGAAGGTTTTTAATAGAATCCATTATTAACAGGGATTACCCGGTTGTACAATGCTATGTATTGATTATTGCTGTCATCTATGTGCTTGCAAATTTATGCACAGATGTGTTGCATCGGCTATTGGATCCTCATCTGATGATGAAGGACAGGAGAGATTGAAGTGAGTCTATTACATAAAAAACGTGCAAATGTTAAAAGATTATTTAGTCTAACGATACTGCTGGTCATTGGCTTGTTGGGACTGTTTGCGCCAATTTTAATGCCCCATGACCCTTTAGCGGTCGATATATCAAAGAAATTTTTAGGTCCAACATGGGACTATCCATTAGGTACAGACCATCTAGGAAGATGTGTTTTCTCACGATTGCTTTTAGGTATTCGCTATTCTTTAGGATCTGCGCTCGTCATCCAAATAGTAGCCATTCTTTTAGCGATCTTACTAGGTGCATTTGTTGCGCTAAAAAGAGGGATGATAGATTATCTATTTATTCGAATTTGTGATATTTTATTAGCTTTTCCTACACTTGTCCTAGCATTTGGACTTTTAGGTTTATTAGGGCCTAGCTTAAAAAATGTGTTAATCGCACTTATTTTTACGCAATTTATTTATTATTCAAGATTGATAAGAAGTTTGTTTATTGGGATGAATGAAAAAGATTTTATTCAAGCAGCAAAAATCAGTGGTACTTCAGGAATCAAATTAATCATACGCCATTATATCCCCAATTTACTGCCTCCTATCGTAACAATTGTCGTATTAGATATAGGAAAGGTTATTTTAGAAATCGCAGGTTTTTCTTTTATTGGACTTGGCGTGCAAGCCCCCATCCCTGAATGGGGAATGATGGTGAATGAAGGAAAACAATATATCCGTCAACATCCTGAATTAATGCTTTATCCTGGACTTGCCATCGTTTTTGTTGTGCTATTATTGAATTATTTGGCAAGTAGTTTCAAAAAGCTTGACCAATAAAGGGGGATTTATGGAGAAAGTTTTAGAAGTGCAAGACTTAACGGTAAAAATCGGTGAGAAAAATATCGTAAGCTCTATTAATTTGACAGCCTATAAAGGGCGTGTCTTAGGGATTATAGGGGAAAGTGGTAGTGGAAAGACGATGCTGTGCCACGCCATCATGCAATCATTACCGGCTTCGGCGCGAATTACGCAAGGCCAAATTATCTACCAACAAGAAAATTTATTGAATGTATCAGCCACTAAATTGCGAACGTATCGTGGAAGGCATCTGTCGATGATTATGCAAAATCCGTCTATCGCTTTTGATCGTATTCAAACAATCGAAAGCCATTTTCGCGAATCATTAAAAGCTCACTTTGTAATGACTAAAAAAGAAATGAGACAGATTGCCCTTGATGCTATGTATAAAGTCAATTTACCTAATCCAGAACAGCTTTTGCACTATTATCCTTTCCAATTAAGTGGCGGAATGTTACAACGAATTATGATTGCTTTGTCATTGGCGATACAAGCTTCTGTCTATATTGCAGATGAGCCAACGACAGCCCTTGACACAGTCAATCAAAAACAAGTATTAACACTATTTCATCGTATTCGCTCGGAAACGGAAGCCGCTATTATTCTTGTAACGCACGATATTGGTGTAATTGCTGAACTAGCTGACGATGTGGCTGTGATGTATCAAGGAGAAATAATTGAGCACACGGATGTCTATAATTTTTTTGATGCACCTCAGCATCCCTATACAAAAAAACTTTTACAATCAAGAATTATGTTTTAGAGGTGAAAAAATATGTCGCTGCTAGAAGTGAACAATATAGAGATGCATTATGGTCACAAACCATTCATGTTCAAACAAAGACGGAAAGACCCTGTATTACAAGAGGTGACATTTTCGCTTCAGGAGGGTGAATGTTTAGGAATCGTCGGTCAAAGTGGTTCAGGCAAAAGTACTTTAGGCCGCATTATTTTAGGAATTGAACGACCAACAAAAGGTGAGGTTCTATTTCAAGGTATTAATCTTTACGAAGCAACAAGTAAGCATAAAAAAAAAATACGTAGAGATTTACAGGCAGTCTTTCAAAATAGCTTTCATTCATTTAATCCGAAGCAAACGATTTTTGAGATAATAGAAGAACCCCTCCTTAATTTCGAACGTTTCAGTAAAACAGATAGACAACATAAAGTAAAGGAATTACTAGATTGCGTGGAGTTAGAAAGTACAATTGCTCAAAACTATCCTTCACAACTTAGTGGTGGGCAACAGCAACGTGTCAACCTCGCAAGAGCTCTTGCTTTAAATCCAAAATTGATTGTCTTAGATGAAGCCATTAGTAGTCTTGATATGATCTTGCAGAAGCATATTATACAATTACTACAAACACTTCAAAAAGACAGGCAACTTGCTTACATTTTCATTTCTCATGACTTACAAGCAACACGTTTTATGTCAGACCGAATCCTCGTGATGCAACACGGTCAGCTAGTTGAGGAGATTGGGAAAGATGGAGCATACAAGCATCCCGCATCTCTAGAACTATACAATGCTATTTTGCCATCGCATCCTCGAGAACGAACTATCAAAAATACGTAAACTATTACGGTAGCAACTATTCGCATACTTGCCGCCATTTTTGGGTCAAGTGATGCCTTATTGTTTTATGAAAATCTTAGCCATCATCGCATTTATCTAAATGCAGCAAATTTTTTAAGTCAGTACAATTGTACTGGCTTTTTTTTATACGCTAGCGCTTGGAAGTGTGGGGGAGTGTGAAATGATAGTGCCTGCAAATAAAAGAACGCAAAAAGGCATCTCATCCATAGATGAAACACCTTTACTTGAAGTTATTGAGCTAATCGTTGGAGGAAGGTATCTAATTGTACGAGTGTGACATTGTCTTCCACGCCGAACATATTGTTACCTTTACCAATTGTGATTTTATTGGAAGAGAGAATGGCTACATAATTGTTAGCCCAATGCGAACTTGGAACATCAACAAATTGTAACGCTGTTCCTTGTTGTTTTAAATGGAATGCTTCCACTAAAACTTTCGATAATTGACCACGTGTTATAGGAGAACCTGCATTGAATTTTCCGTTTACATCACCCGTAAAAACGCCGAGTTTTTTTAGTGCTTCCGCAGCACCTGCATATTTAGACGATGGGCTTACATCAGGAAAACTTGAATTGCTATTACTAGTATCTAAATGTAATTGATTTGCTAGTTTAAGAGCTACCTCTCCACGCGATGCATATACGCTAAAGTCAACTTCAGTGCCTTTTACTTCTCCCAAATCATTTTCAGTGAAGTTTGCAATACGTTTTGCCCCTACGTAACGAGATCCCCAGTAATAAGGATCATTAATTTTATCGATTTTAACCCCAGAACTTGTAGTAGCTGAAATAAAATTGCTGTCACCTATGTATATGCCAACATGGGAAACACCGCTTCCCGAAGTATTAAAAAATACAAGATCCCCAGTCTTCAACTGATTTTTAGCAATCGAAGTACCTTGCTGATATTGAGCTGTAGATGTACGTTGTAGTGAAATCCCTAACTTAGAAAAAACAATTTGTGTATATGCTGAACAGTCTACACCTGTCTTAATATCTGTTCCTCCATATTGATAAGGAACACCTATATATGCTTTTGCTGTACTTGTTAAATCTGCTATCGTTGCCGCTTGTGCATCATGCACACCCACACCTGTGAAGAACATAAACGATGCGAAAATCGGTAATAACCATCTTTTCTTCAATTAAACCTACTCCTTTCAAAAAGCTTTCGCAATTGAATAAAGTAAGAATAGCATGAAACAGGCATGAGTTATTTTTCATTAATATTACCGATTCCCCTTAAACAGCAAAATTGAAACCTTAATTTTAATTGTGTAAAACTTCTGCAACAATCATGGGCAATTTTACTAAAAATAGTTAGAATAATTGGATGAAAAGGAGTTAAAGTGTTTATTTGGATGTTTATAACAGTTAATAAACTAAAAATGAAAAACTGTATTATTGCTATCAAAATAGAAATATAACGTCTGCGCCTAGAACAACCTTACCCGGTGGCCATTCTTTAGGGGAAGAAGGGAATAAAATAATAAAGGAAAGAAGATGAATGTTCAATAATATTAAATAACGAATTAACATTATTGATTTAATGTATTGTAAAAATTAATTTTATGATTCACATTTTTAATTATTTGTTATATAATCAAATCAACTAAAAGGAAAGGACTTCATTATGGCTTATAAAGTAATCACAAATTGTCCTGTTTGCAGTAAAACGTTGAAAATTACAAAGTTACAGTGCTCTCATTGTCACACGACGATTGAAAATGAGTTTGAATTATCTAAGCTGGCATCCTTATCAAAGGATCAGCTTCATTTTGTGGAAGTATTTTTAACATGCAGAGGGAATATCAAAGAAGTTGAAAAGGAACTAGGGATTTCGTATCCAACAGTCCGAGGAAAGCTAACAGACATCATTTCATCCCTTGGATATGTGCAGAAGAAGAAAAATGAAGTAGACGAGAAAAAAGTTGTCACTATGTTGGAAAATGGCGAAATCACACCAGAAGAAGCCATCAAACTCTTAAAAGAAGAATAAGGAGGAATTTACTATGAAAGAGGAAATCTCAAGAGTGTTAACAATGGTTCAAGAAGGTAAGATTGATGCAGAGAAGGCATCGGAACTAATTCAAGTATTAAAAGAGAAAGCAGAAACGGATGACAACCTTTTAGAAAAACCGACTAAATACTTAGATAAGACTTTAAAAATTCGCGTTGTATCAGCCGAAAATGATAACGTGACGGTCAATTTACCTTTAAAGCTTGTCAAGGTTGTATTAATGGCTGGACACAGTATCGCAGCGAGTATTCCTCAATCGGAAAAATACGTTAAAGATATAGACATAAACCTTATTATCGAAGCAATCGAAAATGAACTAGATGGCCAAATTGTTGATATTAAATCGGCTAACGGGGATACCGTTTCGGTCATTATTGAATAGTGATTTGCTTATGATGTATGTAAAAGTGAAAGCAAAAGACGTTCGGTTCACCATCCCGGTTCCATATGCTTTTTTAAACTTTGTTATTTCAATTTTGTCTTCAAAATTTGTTCAGCAAAAAGCAAACAAATGGACAAAAGAGCACTTCGAAAGAAAAAAGCTGGACTTTACCTTTCCGCGAATTGACAAAGAAGCGCTAAAGCCTATTGTCAAGGAACTGAAAAATTATAAAGGAATCGTGCTAGTTGATGTCAAAGCTAAAGACGGTACTGAGGTTAAGGTTAAATTATAATTACAATACACCGTTCCGTTCAACTGACTGGTATTTTGAAGATAAATATAATTTTCTCGCTTACATTACCGAGGAAAATGGACGAGATTTATTTTATTATTATTTGAATTGAATATAAGTAATAAAATAAATAAAAGAATTCTTTTGATGGCATGCGGTATTCAGAAATTTTGCATCAAAAGAATTTTTTTATTTCCATTTTTTTATATCTTTCCATCTGAGAAGGTCTAAATGAGTATCAATTGTTACTGTCGCTTCGCTTTCGCACAATAAACAATGCGTCTTGAATCAGTATTGTGCTTAAGTTAAAAAACGAGTAAAAACTGAAAACAGCCACCTCTTCGTCTAATGGGTTAGTGTTTACAGACAATAAAGTTGTATACTAGGAGGCGTTCTAAACTGCATGGAACAACCCACTCACAAAAAATAGTGACAATAAAGTCGTAGACTAAAGGATGCTAAAACCACGAATTCCCTTTTTCTATTCAACTAAAACGTGACAATATAGTTGTATACTTTAGTAAAGCCCCCAAATGCATTCGATTCAGTGCCAAGAGGGTTCGAGTGCAGTGAGGATTTGTCCCTGTTCGGTACCGCAAATTTAGATTGACAACCGCCACGTAGCGCCCACAGCACCGCAAAAAAAGAGCAGACACATTTGTCTACTCTTTTTCAACGCTCTCCAGCCAAGAAGAATCGTCGCAGGTAAATCGAGATCGGATTTACCTTTTTAAATTATTTAATGAGTTACTATAAAAATTCATTTTTTATTCTTTCTAGATATAAAATCATTTTATAACATTTTCACATCATTTCTTAATTAAAGAATTGAGTGCACGCATACATACCTGTAACACCTGTAATTTCAGCTGCTAAACTACGTAATGCTGATCCACCCACACGTAATTTTTCTTCCCAAGATGTAGCACCCGCAATTAATTTTGCAGTTTCTTTAAAACCACCTAAAGCTTGAACATACTTTTTCACTTTGAGAATTTTAGCTGCTACAAATAAATTTGAACCAACAAACCATACCAAAGCTGCACTACATGCTCCTATTGCGACCCAATCTGGATCTGCCAATACAGGAAATGCAGTATTTTCATTAAAATTCACGGTTTGAATTAAAGTATTATCAACTACTTCATAATTAGTCGGGACATCTGCACCATTAGCATCAACTGCCCAAGCTTTACCAAAAACACTTTGAACAATATTATTTTCATCTACAATAAAGACTTCTTCTGTATCTAACTCACTTCCAGGAACATCTCCAAAATAATCTGCAGAAGAAATAACCTTGTGTCCTTCCGGTAAATCCAACTCAAATTTATATTCCTTTGGTGCACTCGAATCTTTAATATTCACAACACTTCTAACACCAAACTCCGTCGGTTGTAAAATCAAATCTACTGGACCGTCATTTTTATACTCATAGCTCCCTGATTCTGTAATTATAGGTTTACTTAAATTCATATTATTCGGGACACCGATTTTTAAATCTTCTCCGGTTTCCTTATTTTTCACAAGAATCCCATCATCAAACTGACTAGGTAGATTTACAATATTAAAATCATTTTCCGCAACACCATTTTCGTTAGCTTTAATTAAATCATTAGTACCTGTGATTTCTTCTGTCATTATAGCCGCTGAAGGAACCAATGAATCTGCATTTGCACTCCCTAAAGTTGCACTCAATAAAAGAAAAGTTGCAAATAAACTAGTTAATTTCTTCGTTAATTTCATACCACACACCCCCATTTATGTTATAATATACCATGTTAGACTAAAGTGACAGATAAATCAAATGATTTCGAAAAAAGAGAGGGTGAATCATATGTCCAACAAATATAATAAATATGTAAGCTTTATTACTGTAATAACAATCCTTGTACTACTTTTATTAACTACTAATAAAATAAAACAAGAGGTGTTTTTACTCTTATTTATACCTCTAGCTATAGCAATGCTAATCTTTGGATTTTTAGAGCTTAAAAAAATTTTGAAAAATAAAAAAAATATCGATTTACATGCATCAGAAATAAAAAACGAATTAAAAAATAGAATTAAAACTAAGTAGTTTGTGCGCTTCATTATAAAAAAGAGTAGCGAAAGCTAATATGGTACCTGTAGTTAGGACACTTGAAAAAAGAGTGTTTTAACTACGGGTATTTTTTTATATACTTTCAAATTCAAGATACAGGGATAGGGGACAATAGGAGTAAGATAACATTTTCAACTAAAGAGATAAAAATACTTCAAAAGAATCCTAATGTAAAACGTGTTAGCGAAAGAGCTATTACATATACTGATGCTTTTAAAAATAAATTTATGGATGAGTATCTCTCGGGTAAACTCCCTCGACAAATTTTTATGGAGAACAACTTTGATGTGGATGTTATAGGGATGAAACGACTCGAACAATCAGCTTATAGGTGGGAAAAGCCTATGAAAAGAATGGATTAATTGGGCTCACAAATTCATGGGAAATGGATTCTGGCAGACCATTAAAACGAGAACTGACGCCATCTAATCACCTGTGACAGTATTAGTTAGAACTCACAAGTATACATCTTTATTGTAACTGAAAGTTCTTTAGTTAATTTCTCAAAATTAATATTTATGTAAACTAGTTATGGTCGAAAAATTGTTTTTCTCATTCTACACTGGTATAATTTAGGTGACTTTTATTTTGAAGAATCGTTACATTTTGGAGGGAAAATTTGTTTAAAAGAAAAATCTGGAGTAGCATTTTATGTTTCGTGTTAGTCGTCATGATGTTGATTACATGGTCATTAAAAGAAGATGAAAATAAAGAAATTGAACCCAAAGAGAGCGTTTCACTAGAATTACCAAACTCCGCACAATTACATTTGGAAGCCAGTGGTTTACTACTGCAAAAAACCAATAGTTCAAATAAATCATATATTCGTTCAACAGATCAAACAACTATTTATAATTTATTTGAAGATGGGGAAAACATGGGTTCCATCAAGGTCACTGTTCGAGAAATCGATAATGGGGATTTCTTCATTTTCACTCAATTACAAAACAAAAGTAGTAAAGGTTATAGTGCTTCAATATCGTACCCCATAAGCGGAAATATAAAGTATAATTTGACAGATTTCGAACGCCAGGAAATTCAACATGAGCACGATCATGTATACGGTGTAGATCCAACCACCTATCCTATCGGCCTGTTAACAGTAAAGGAACACGAAAACTTAGTGACCAATATGATGATAAGCCGAAACTACATATCGAAAGAACTAAAAACCAACTATGAGAACGGGGACAAGAGTGTCGTCCGGGAATTGACGAGTGAAAATAAGGACTTGAAATTAATGCATGATGATAATGGCCTTACTGTAACGCTTCCACTTCAATCAGTTGGAAATGATGTATCTGAAAACTGGTTGTTACTATCTAAAGAGCCTCTATTTAAAAAAGAAGAAGCGCGCGATGAATGGATTAGCCAAAGTACTAAACAATACAAAGAAACGAACAAATGGTATACAGCAGAAGGGCCGTATTCAAAACTTCCATGGTCGATCGAACCGGAAACAAAATTAGGATATGGACGAAACCTAGTGAGGGTCCAAGATAAAAAAGCGTTAAATTACTATGAAACTACACAGGAGCGATACTTCTACGATTTGCTACTAAATTCTGTTGCGAACTTATTTATTTTTCAAGGAGATAACAAAGGGTTATGGGAAACGGAGTATACGAGTACGTGGTTGAAAAAAGATTACGGAATCCAAGCTCCCTATACCGATACTAGGCATAACGAGAATGTCGCGCTATTCCTAAAAAAAACAGGGGACATGCTTGACATCAAAGAACTCAAAAACTCGACGATCACCTATGCAGACTTTTTGGTCGATCAGACGAAAAATGGCAACATAATCGAAGTTCCCGAAGGTGGTTACCTTGTGACCGATTATTATTCTCCCCAGCAGACAAAGAAGACACATACATCTTTAAATCATGCTTTAGGAGAAATGAATTTCCTACTAGAATCCTATCAACAAACAAAGGAAGAATCCTATTTAGACGTAGCCAGAAATATGAGACGGGGTATTGAAAACATCGGAGAAAAATGGTTACGAGAGAATGGTGATGTCTGGTATCAAGTGAATGGTGATTTCACTTTTGACGGAACTGATTATCCTCTCTTGACGTTAGGAGATTTACTGAAGTCTCAACAATCTTGGGAAGCTGTTGGAGAAAAACGAAGTGAAATGTTTGATCAACTCATTCGCTCAAAAGCACAATATCTCGTGGAAAGTAAACAGGAAATTCTTCGACCGGTAGCGGACCTTCTCATCAACCAAGAATTTGGGTATATCATCGAAGGATACAATAATATTCCTAAGTTTTAATAAACCTCATTATGTAAGAAGCAAAGAAGCTATTTTGATTATCTTTTTCAAAATAACTTCTTTCCATTTAACCAGCCACCATTTGACAGTGTTTACACCAGCGACGTGTCCGCTGTGCATAGAAACAAGCTGCTATGCACAGCATAATGCCCCGAAATAAGAAGCATGTATAAATGATCCTCCAATTAACAACAATGTACACGCTACAAAGGCGATGAAAAGCACAAGCAAGCGTGGCAATTTCTCACCCCAGGGTTGAATCAATGCTAGAGCAAGAACCGCTGCTACCCGACGCTTAAAAATACAATATATACCAATTGCAAAACCTAACGTAAAAGTTTGCAATTACACGTTAATAAAGAATCCATTTGAAAGATATTCCGAAAGAGAAAAGAACAGTAAATACGAGTTGTTAAATTTGGTCTGAGGCAACTTATTTTTATGATCTAAATTTATTTAGTAATGGTAAAAAAGGTTGTTGTAGACCCACTCGATATTCGTCTGATATCATAGTTGAGTAGTAATTGAATGAAGTAGGTTAAGGGTATTTGAGGAGAATTTCTTCCTTCATTTTTTAGTTTTAAGACTCTTAATCGGAGGAGAAATAAATGGTTAGTGAGAGAGAACAAATTAGCAAAAAAGTTGCATGGATTGCACTTGTATCCAACCTAATGCTAATGATAGGTAAAATCTTCTTTGGTCTTTTTGGAGGTAGTGAGGCTGTATTTGCAGACGGAATCCACTCTGGGGCAGATGTAGTAGCTTCGATTGCTGTGCTAGCAGTTGTAGGTATCTCTAATAAACCACCCGATAAGGATCATCCCTTTGGGCACGGTAAGGCAGAGGTGATTAGTGAAGCGATCGTTGGCATTATTTTAATATTAGTTTCACTCTATATATTCGTAGAAGCAATGTTAGCATTTTTTGATAAACCCGGTGTACCACAGTACAGTGCATTGATTGTAGCTATAATTTCTTACATAGCGAAAGAAATATTATATAGATACTCCATAAAACAGGGGAAAAAGTGGAATAGTAAGGCTATAATAGCGATTGCTTATGATCATAAAGGTGATATTATTGCTTCCCTTGCAGCATTTATAGGAGTCCTCTTAGCGATTTTAGGAAATGCAATTGGATGGACATATTTGTTATACGCGGACGCAATCGCAAGTGCTTTAGTAGCTTATTTTATTTTTAGAATCGCAATGGAATTAGTTAGACCTTCTGTTGATATTTTAATGGAAAAAAGCGTGGATCAGTATCTTTTAGACGGTTATGAAGCCACTATTCATGAATTTTATCAAGTAAAACGAATAGACAAAATCCGTGCTAGAGAACACGGTCACTATAAGATTCTAGACGTTCGACTTTCACTTAATCATGATTTAACAATTAAACAAGGCCATGATATAGCTCGTGATATAAAAAATGAAATATTAAATAAATACCCAGATGTAGGGGAAGTCCTTATTCATATAAATCCTTACTATATAGAACCTGATCAAAACTAATTTACAAAAAAGTGCTAATAATAAAGTATCTGAATGCTATCGATGAAATAGCTAAGGAGCATACTGACGAAATCCAATAATAATAAATTACAATATAAAAATAATTACTTAAAGAGCATGTTTTTTACTACATAAAGTAAAGAACATGCTCTTTTTACTCTATTACCTCTTCCATAATCGTCGATATATCCCCATATATTTACTTCTGCACTCTGTAAAAAACATCTTCTTATTCTACTAAGTCAACATCAAAGAGCAACAATCTATATTAAACAATCATTGAGAAAGATCCTTTGAAAAAAGAGGATTGAAGTAATATATAGGTTAGTAAGAAGAAGGTTATCGCCTTCATTTAAACTTATTGTATTTAAGCGCAGAGAGTCGCTGCAGCAAGGGCTTTGATTTCATATCCACACATTATAAATAATATTAGCTTCAGGAAAACAGGTTCCAGATGGATAAATTTGATTTAATCTTAAACAACTTTGAAAGGATGCCAGAAGCGGGATTAAATGCGGGTGAAGGGGCAATATCCGTTCTTTTTCCCATTTCCATCTATTCGAATCGCTAAATCTTCTTGTATCCATGTTAAAGAAAACGAGTTCAGATCGTCTCAGACTTGAAGTTTAATATTGTCATAACTCTTCAAATTATCGGATGGTGCTCCTAATTTATCGTTCAAAAAGGGATTATTCGTATAATTTGTGGTAATTACTATTTAAAGTATATTTACCCAATATCTGAAACATATGTAATACATACATTAGTTGCAATCATTGTGTTAACTTTCTAGTTTGGGATTTTAAATGAGGAATCCTTGACATAAAAATAAAGAAACGAAGTTATTTATCTAAATTACAGTAAAGAGAACATTTAGATGACCATATATCGGGAAGGGTGATGATCAATTATTGGAGTAGACATTAAGAAAATTTTATTGCTGGTTGGAAGTCTTGTATTAATGATGCTACTTGCTGCTTGTGCAAATGAAAAAAAACCAAGTCAGTCAGAATTTAAAAAACAATATTTTGAAGGAAAAAGTGATAATTGGTATGTAAAAATGGTAAGCGAAATGGATAGCAATAGGCGCTATATCATCTGTTATATTGGACAAGAAAATAAACCATTAAATTTTAAATACGAAATATATGAATCTTCTCACAACCCAACATTTGGCGATGGCGAATTTAAAAACCAAGAGGAATTTGAAATTCATGTAAAGTGCGGCGGTCCGTGTGATGCCCTTCCTAATAATGTACCTATTCTAATTCAATGGGAAGGAGAAGAAGAAAAAGTAGTAATTCGTAATAAAAAATAGAAAGTTGTCGGTAACATCGATCAACCCTAAAAATTATTTTCCATTACATTGAATCTCGGCAGACATACAAGTTAGACTATCTACCAAACTGATGGAACGAATGCTCTACAAGCGTATGATATTGAAAATCCAGCAGTTTGGACTACATAGAACAGCTATACAAACAAGTACGTTTCCATCTCTTACTATGGTGGGTATAGATAAGATGGAGTGAGATATAAATCTGCACCTTATTTTGTATATGAGGTACAGATTTATAATAATATTTTAGATTAATTAGCGGTTCTCGTTTACGTTAAATTCTAGTGTGCTGTCACACGCTTGTATTCAAGCCAAAGGATGCTTTGACAATGCCGTGACAAGCTTTAATAGAATATTGTAAAAGCCCTAGAGGAAACATAAGAAAAGGGCTTATATGTAAATGCTTCATAATTACGACCGTCTTGCTTGAATTAAGGTAAACCAATCATTTCCATTATACTTTCCAGAAACTCTATATATTGGCTGATAGAAATCTTTCGTATCATACATATAAGAAAGCTCGATTAATTCTATAGCAAGTTGATCTCCTTTTTTTATAACGAGATCTTCCTCATTCACCAATGCATTATATTTTATTTGGGGAAATTCCCCGTTTTTTATTCGCTCATACACTTCTGCAGGAGACAGTATGTTCACTTCTCGTTTAAATTGATTCATATGGATATTATATGCTAACGAAGAAACACTGCCATCTTGTTTAAGATCAAGCATTATATCTCCAGTCCAATAATCAGCGTTCAAATTAGTACTATCTTTAAGATTCCATGCAAATTCTCCAGTATCCAATACAGTCATTTCAGCGTCTTGGGGTAGTATATCAAAGTCGTCCATCATTGCCTTTGCCGTGTCAAGCAATGACTCTTGCCCCGATAAAGTAGTTTGCCCTGGCGTATAATTTTTGTCCTTTAATGACCAGTATCCCTCTGAACCAACAAACAACGTGTATTGGGAACCTGCTTTATTCTCTAATAGAATCTCACGATCACCTCTAGTAATATGTTCATCCAACACTGATAATCCTAATTTCTGTTGCAATAGGTCCTCAACTTCATTATTTTTAATGACTTTCTTATATACTGGGGCAACTGTCGGTAATGTGCTTAATTCCAGTGAAGTTGATATTTGTACATCTGACATATTCGATTTTGTATAAGCGTTTATTGCTAAATGACCAAACTCCTGTTGGGCGTAGACAATATTCATCCCAACAAAAATCAAACCCATCAATAGCGGTATGGCAAGGTTTCCGACTAGACTTTTTATTTTTACTTTTTTGTGATGAACGATGGAAGCCCCTAGTCTGTAAAATTGGTATCCCATAATACCACCAAGTGAGTTGTTCATTAAATCATCAAGCTCAAAAATTCCGGCTCCTGAAAGTGTCTGATACGTTTCTATAGATAACGTAGCACTTATAACAATAAGAAGAAGCCACTTAAATTTTTTGAATTTAGAGCTAATTAAAGGTAAAAAAATGCCTAGAGGAACAAACATCAAAATATTAAAAATACAATTTTGAAGATCACGTAAAGAGTATTTTTTCCATGCATCAATATAACCACTAAACGGCTGAAGGTTCATCTGCAGGAAATGGGAAGTGCCACGACCAAAAACAGTTAACTCCAACACAAAAATAATATATCCGATGAAGACTGCACCAAGAACAAGTTTCTTTATACGAATTTGTTTTTTTCGATCTGACGGCTGTTTTCGATAATAAAAAAAATAATATAGTGAGATCAGTATGAACTCAATTCCAATAATTATTAATACAGGCAACATTAAATACCGAATATTATTAAAAATATCTGTCATTCCCAAAGTGAAACTCTCCTAACTGATTTAATCTGATATTTTGCGGTTCTACACGAAAAAAGAGACCATCTAATAATTGATTACTTCCATTAGCTTAAATTGAGGTAATATTGTCGGCCTTTCTAATTGTAAATGGAAATTATTAATATTTAGATAGGTTATTTATGAAGAAATTCTTAAGGAACTTGCTATGCTTTAAATCATAAAGAAAGGAAAGACTAGGGGGCTCAAATAACGAAAGGAACAGCTACAGGCGTTGAACAAGTGACAGCAATAACCAAACCATCTAACAGCTCTATGGATGAAGTAGGAAATAAAGCAAAATTGTTAAAGACAACAATTTATATTTTGGTAATATTCCAGGAAAAAATAGAAAGGAATCACCGTTGTAAGATGATTCCTTTCGAAATAAACTAATTAACTTGATGGAGACATTCCGGTTTAAGTGATAATTATTCAGTATAGGACACGCCATAAATAAAAGGTAGCGTATGATTCCCAGTTTTTCCATGGAAACGATATTTCTAAGATTTCATCTTTCGTCGGCTTTCGGTCCATATTACGTAAAATTTTTATCGAATTAATAAGACCCACATCATCGATTGGGAAAGCTGTCTGGAACCTGAGGCAGCGCATGAGAACATAATTGGCTGTCCAAGGGCCGATTCCTCTTATTTTAATTAAGCTCTTCTCAGCATCTTTGAAGTTCATTTTCATTAATGTTTCCCTCGATAATTCTCCACTTGCCATTAATTTGGCAATTCCAATAATATATTCACTTTTTTTCACCGTCATTTTAATATCTGCTAGGTCGGTAGGTGTTAACTGTGCAATTCGTTCGTACGATGGGAACACCCAATACTTTTTACCATTCCATTCGATTGAATCGCCAAATCCTTCTACAAATTGCCTCTTTAAGGCGTACGCGAAGGCTAAGTTAATTTGTTGCCCTAAAACTCCCCAACATAAAGCTTCAAATAAATCAGGAATGCCTATAACTCGCATTCCATAGAATTTTTGGGCGGGCATTTTAAGTAATGGGTCTGCCTTTGCCATTTCATAAAATGGCGTTAAATCGTTATCAAGATCAAACCATTCATGAATATATTTGACAATCTCTTCCCGCTGCAACTTGTCAATAGGTCTACAATCATTTAGGAATTGAACAACCATTTGTTTATGATTGATTACGCTGATCTGTACTAAGGACCGAATTTCTCCAATGGCAATAACTTTTGTAATTTTATCGTTCTCTATGTCATACATACATTCATTTTTTTCCCTTGTTAAATAGCCTAGGTTAGCATTCATGTCGAAATTTCCAGGTAATGTGATTACAATATCATCATTGATTTCATGCCATATCATTTTTCCATTCTCCTCATCTTATTACGATTTTCAATTGTAATTTTACTTTATCACATAATAATCTTACTTAATTTCGTTATCTTGCTATTACATTCTAAACACCTTATTTTTTTCTATTTATGAGGTTATAGTGTTATTTATCAAGAATGCTAAAGGAGTGGATAACAATGGTCCAAGATATAAAAACACGCGTCGAGAACTTAAATTGGGATTCAATTCAAAATGAATTAGATGAGCAAGGGTTTGCAAAGCTTCCAGCGATTTTAACAAAAGAGGAATGTGAATTGTTCATAGCAATGTATTATGAGGAAGAGTCATACAGAACGACAATCAATATGACGAGATATCGCTTTGGGAATGGGGAGTACAAATATTTTTCCTATCCATTACCTGAAATCATCCAACGTTTAAGAGAGTCCTTTTATCTAGAATTGACCAAAACAGCTAATCGATGGTTGGGTTATTTAAAGAAAACCGAACAGTTTCCAGATCATCTTCAAGATTTTTTGAACACCTGTGAAGAATATGAACAAACGAGACCGACACCTTTACTATTAAAGTATGAAACAGGCGGGTTTAATTGTTTGCATCAAGATTTATATGGCGACATATTTTTCCCGTTTCAAGTAGTATTTGTATTAAATCAACGAGATAAAGACTATTATGGTGGAGAATCGCTAATAGTGGAACAAATTCCTCGTGCGCAGAGTAGGGGACATGTCATTACTTTAGAACAAGGCAGTGCACTGATTTTTCCTACTAACTACAGACCTGTTTTAGGTAAAAAAGGATATTATAAAAATACGGTTCGTCACGGTGTAAGCACAGTTACTTTTGGAGAACGATACGGTCTTGGAATCATTTTTCACGACTCTAAATAAATTAAATTTCAATATCTTGCTATTCTATTCCTAGAATTGTCCATTCTGAATTTAAAGGGAGTATATTGAAAGGGGAGGTGAGGTAAATGCCGGATAGAATTTATAACGGACATAAAGAAAACCATGGTTATAGAATTTTAAATGATGTAGAAATGATAACAGATGAAAAGTGGCAAGCAATACTAAATAATGATGCAGCGTACAATCATCAATTTTTCTATGCTGTAAAGTCGACAGGGATATTCTGTAAACCATCCTGTAAATCTCGCGTTCCGAAAAAAGAAAATGTATGCATTTTTTCAAACGCAGAACAAGCCCTCCGCGCAAATTTTCGCCCTTGTAAACGGTGCAAGCCTACTAATGAAAATCTACCTGATAGCGAGTGGGTTAATTTAATTACTGAATACATTGATAAAAATTTCACAGAAAAATTAACGCTAGAATCGTTAGCAACTATTTGTCACGGGAGTCCGTATCATATGCATCGAACATTTAAAAAGATTAAAGGCGTTACGCCGGTTGAGTATATACAACAAGTGAGAGTATACGCTGCTAAAAAGTATTTAATTCAGACAAATAAAGCGATTGGAGATATCGCCATATGTGTGGGTATGGCTAACGCGGCTTATTTTATTACTTTATTTAAAAAGAAAACTGGACAGACACCAGCACAATTTCGTCAAATGAGTAAAATGGGGGAAAAGTACAATGGAAACAAAGAATAAACCAACCCTTTATTGGTCTTTACTTAAGTTTAAGAATTGGCATTTTTATATTGCTTCAACTTCAAAGGGGCTTGCGTTTGTAGGTTCACCGAACAAACCATTCGAGGAATTGTTCGAATGGGCTAAGAAACGCTTTCCAGGAAGTCCTCTTGTTGACGACGATGAAAAGCTTGAACCTTATGTCGTTGAAATCACTCAGTATTTAGAGGGCAAGCGCAAAACCTTTACTGTTCCATTTGAGTACGTAGGTACGCCATTTCAGCTAGCAGTCTGGAATGCCCTTTGTGAAATTCCTTATGGACGGACGACATCCTATTCCGACATTGCAAATAATATAAATAAGCCAGCAGCTGTTCGTGCTGTAGGCGCGGCTATTGGGGCTAATCCGGTATTAATTACTGTACCGTGCCATCGTGTAATAGGAAAAAATGGCTCATTAACTGGCTATCGGGGCGGTTTAGAAATGAAGACACTGCTCCTGGATCTAGAAAAGCGAGCTTCATCTAGCAATGAGTAATTATTGCCGTTTAACTTGATTCAGCAGAAGTCCCCCACTTCTATAAATGGAGGGATGAATACGAAGATACATATAAATCAGAGGGGGGCCAAACTCCCTGCTGATTCAAGTTAAGCCTCCGGCGGGTGTCACAAATTTGAAGGGAGTTAATTGCGCAAGCGCAATTCAAAATTTGGACGCAATTACGCCGAGGCGTAATTGATTGAATGGAGGTTCCGTCATGAAAAGTGAATTATTTTATAAAAGTCCGAAAACCATTCTGAATAAAGGGACTGGCTTTCTTTCTGGATATACTCATTCCCTAAATCCTTATACAGGCTGTTCATTTGGGTGTTCCTATTGTTATGTACGCGAAATGCCTGTAGCTCTTTTTCGAGAAGGGGAATGGGGAAATTGGGTCGATGTTAAAAACGGAGCTGCGAATTTATTAAAAAAGGAGCTCCAACGCGCCAAATCTAAAGGGAATGTAACCATTTTTATGTCATCAAGTACAGATCCATATCAACCAATTGAGTATCAGGAAAAAGTGACGCGATCTTTACTAGAAGTTATGGTAGAAGATCCCCCTGACTTCCTATTAGTACAGACTAGAAGCCCACTGGTAAGTCGAGATATCGATTTACTGCAACATTTTAAAGATAAAGTTCGGGTAAGTATGACAGTAGAGACAGATAGGGAAGATATTCGTAAACATTTTTCGCCCTATGCTCCTCCTATTCCGGCAAGGCTTAAAACACTCCAACAGCTTGCTAAATTCGGTATTCCTACACAGGTTGCCATCGCTCCCGTATTACCAAGTAGCGAGGGATTTGCAGAAATATTACGTCCATTGGTTAACCGAGTATGTATTGATGATTATTTTATGGGGGACGGCAGTGGTGGTAAACGCACACACAGGATGGGCTTACAAGCGTTATATAGAAATCTGGAAATGGAAGAATGGTATCATCCATCCGTCTATCAAATGATTTATAAACGAATGCGGCAGTATTTTTCGGAAGATGAACTTTTCATTAGCCAGAAGGGATTCGAACCTTAGCAGTAAGTAGTACCTGCATGGTTACGACTCATCATGAGCAGGAAGAATTAACAGAAGAGAAGAAAGCCTATTTTGCACAAGAATGTGAGCAAATATTAACCAAGTTAGGAGATCTCTAATTAGACGAGGAATAGTAAAAACCATTATAAAATAGATATATATATAGATTTGTATCTCGCAAGAAAAAGGGGTAATTCTGTTCCATGGACAGCCATAAAATTGGCTATCCCATCTAAGCACGTTCGAAAATTAGAGCGCTTAACAGGCATAAAATCTGTAAAGGTTTTTTTCGGGTTTCAAATAAAAAAATGGAAGGTAGATAATCCTTAATTAACACTTTTAAAACCATATGTGTTATAAATAAGCTAATAATTTTTTGGAGGTGTATCACATGGATTCAAAGGAAACACCAGAAGAAAAAAGAGAACGTTTAAGACAAAGTGAACTTAAAAATAATCCTACTGGTTCTTTAAATGATGGAATTAATAGAGGAATTGGCGGTAATTTAACTGGTATGGGTTGGAAAGAGTCGATTGCATTAATTTTATTGTTATTTATCGGATATATCGTATATAAGTTATTTTTTAGTCAATAGTATTTGGAAAATTCATATTTTTTATATTGATCAGTCAATCTGGAGAAAACAGACTAAATTTGGCATTTTTAAAATATTCCATGTCTCCCGTAAAAAACGGATGGCAGCTTTTATTTTATGCTGTGAGAGCGATCGAAATGGGTAACGGTACGTGTTACTGAATCTAGATGCTCTCACAGCGTTATTTTTATTGTTTTAGTAAGCTCAAAGCTGTAAATCGTAATTTAAAATTCAAAGCATCTTCATTTAGTTTCAATTTCACCAAAAAGTTTTCCTACTAAAATCTAAGAGATCAAGGATTTGGTAAAACTTTAGTCTTTTACTTTTGAGAAAAAATTTTAAAAGGGTCACTGAGTTAAGGTGACCCTAAATGAGGGAGGATGTGACGGTCAACCAACGCCACAACCGAATAAGTGTGTGCGATACACTCAATATTAATTTGTGCAAGTAGCTGTTACTTATACATATAAAAACGCATCGTGTCACACGCCTATAAAAGTCGCCATGCGTAAAGTGAGAAACTTTGTTCAATTTGCATTACTACCATTGGTATTGTGATATGTACGTTTTAATGGAGCAGCCGTTAGAGTGTGTCAATTTAAAATAATGTAATTAACAACAATTGCAAAACATACTTTTGGAAGAAATTTTATTATTGTCGAATATTGACTTTATTATCACTTAATATGTGAGCTAACAATAATAAGAGTAATTCCTGTAAAAAGGCAAATAATTCTCGTCACTGGAATTTTATCAGCTAGTCCAAATAATGCAATGGCAGTCGTTACAATTAAAACTGTTGGACCAACCAAAGCAAGCATTGTATTAATATAGAATGCTTTTTCTAAATTATTAAACTTTAGCATCAACAATCCAGCACTTACTTCAATACTTCCAGACAATACGCGTAAAATAACCATAGCAAGAACCGATTTTTCAATAACTGTCATCATCCAATCTTTATAAATAGTTTTTAAAGGTGAAAATGAAATTCTCTTATATTATATTTCCATCATTAGGATAGTTGTAGACTTCTGTTTTAATATGAAATGCTAAAATCAATATATGTATGATTCGTGTTAATTATTCTTGTTATATTATGCTTTATAGTGTTCATTTAATAAGCAATTTTCTAGTTAATAGTTCAAATAGAATCTGTTTTTAGAAATCCATTTTCTACATAGTTTTTTAGGGGTTATATTTGTATTAGCAACGGGTTAAGTTATTATTTAAAACAACTATCTGTAGCGTATGCTAGCCAAAAATATTATGAAATTCTTCTTAACGAAAGAAAGTCCATTCAGAAACAAGTAATACTAATACCATTCATAACAATTTCTATTTTCCTTAAATGTTGTATCGCAAAGCTAGTCGTCCATATAGGAACAATAAACGACGTTGCTGAACACAAATTTAAAACCGCATATGTCAAAAGAAAAACGAGACGCCAGGATCATTGGTAAATCATTGATCCTGGCGTCTTTAATAACCAAAAAGGTAAAGAACTCACTTCCTCTATAGTTTCTTTTAGGCCCTTAGATAACCGCTGATTATTATTGCTGTAACACTTATAGTCGGACTACTTCCTATAAATTTTCGTAATTCCTAAATGTACCCAAATTTCTCACGCCTAAATAAAGCTCATATTTAAAAGAGATCGCATTTCTTTTAAAGAAACTCTCTAAAACCGGTTCGGCGAGATCCTTTTAAAAATCTTTTTTATACGAAATATTGCTAAGAAATGCAGAATAGTTCACCAAGAAAGAGAAATAGTTAACGATAGTCTGTCTTTTCAGAATTTTACCTATATTGCTTGTTTTAAAAACTCTATGTTAAGGTAAAATGACAAATTGAATATGCTAAATTTTGGTGGTTCAAATGGAGTTGATTCCATTTGATGAAAAGGGAAGTTGGTGAGAGTCCAACACTGTCCCGCAACTGTATTTAGGAGTTCAATAACAAGGCCACTGTTTTGTTTGTCAAAATGGGAAGGTGTTATTGTAGCGTTGATCATAAGTCAGGAGACCTGCCACTAAATAAGCATCAATTGACCTACTAGGATAGGGAGGTGTTAGCTACTACATGATCTTTGTGAATTCATGTAAATTCACTGTTTATTTGCTCTATCATGCTTTTGTAGATTAACAACTTCTCAAAGGGGTAGAAGTTGTTTTTTTGTTGTTCTTTCGTGTTTTAATGGTAACGCTTACAAGAATAATTAAACAAAGGGGTTGTAATGAATGGAGTTAAATTATTCACCAGGTCTCGATGGAATCATTGCCGCTGAAACAAAGCTATCTTTTTTAGACACTGTAGGAAGTCAGATTGTGATTCGAGGCTATGATTTGATTGAGTTATCACAAAGATATTCGTATTTAGACATTGTCTACTTAATGTTGCATGGAGAAATACCAACTACCGAGCAACGAGCTAATTTACAGGTTAAATTGAAATCTAATTACCAGGTTCCACAAGAAATTTTTCAAATTTTCAAGTTATTACCTGGTGGGACGCATGCTATGGATGGGCTTAGAACAGGCATTTCGGTGTTAGCAGGCTATGATCAGCAAATCAATGATCGTTCTACTGAAATGAATTTGTCGCGAGCATATAGACTTTTAGGTGGTATGCCAAATATTGTAGCGAATAGCTATCGTGTATTAAATGGTCAAGATGTCGTGGAGCCTGATAACCAGCTTTCCTATAGTGCTAATTTTTATTACATGATAACTGGCAGAAAACCAACTGCTTTAGAAGAAGAAATTTTTGATCAATCACTCGTTTTATATAGTGAACATGAGATGCCAAATTCGACGTTTACGGCTCGTGTTATTGCCTCAACACAATCTGATTTGTATGGTGCTTTAACTGGCGCGGTCGCATCATTGAAAGGTAATTTACATGGTGGGGCAAACGAGGCAGTGATGTATATGCTTCTTGAAGCCAAAACAGTAGAAGGCTTTGAAACATTGCTGAAATACAAACTGCAAAATAAAGAAAAGATTATGGGCTTTGGCCATCGTGTTTATATGAAAAAAATGGACCCAAGAGCGCGAATTATGAAAGAGGCTTTACACAAATTATGTTTGCAGCAAGGAGATCATCGCTTATATCACATGTGTGAAGCTGGTGAAAAAGTGATGGTACAGGAAAAAGGGTTATACCCAAATTTAGATTATTATGCGGCACCAGTGTACTACATGCTTGGATTGCCAATTGAAATATATACGCCAATCTTTTTTGGCTCACGAACGATCGGCTTATGTGCTCATGTAATTGAACAGCATGACAATAATAGATTATTTAGACCTCGTGTCAATTATATTGGCGAGCGTCATAACCTTGAAGAATTGTCGGTATAATCAAGTTTAACAACTCGCCATAGAGCTGATGGGCATTCTGACCAATGTCCATCAGTATACTAATATAGCAAATTCATGCAACGGAGGGAAGATATAAATGATAAAAACAAATGAACTATCTAAGACAGATCAATTACTAACTGATATTACCGATTACGTATTAAATACAACGATTACAAGTGAAGAAGCCTACGAAACAGCACATTATGTTTTATTAGATACTATAGGTTGCGGCATTTTGGCTTTACAGTATCCCGAATGTACGAAACTACTTGGACCAGTTGTACCCGGTACGGTTGTTCCAAATGGTACGCGTGTTCCAGGAACTTCCTATGTACTTGATCCAGTGAAAGGTGCTTTCAATATTGGTTGCATGATTCGTTGGTTAGATTACAATGACACATGGCTTGCGGCTGAATGGGGACACCCTTCTGATAATTTAGGTGGCATATTAGCAGTTGCGGATTACTTGAGTCGTGTACGTATTGCTGAAGGCAAAGAGCCTCTTAAAATAAAAGACGTTTTAGAAATGATGATTAAAGCCCATGAAATTCAAGGGGTATTAGCATTAGAAAATAGTCTGAATCGCGTTGGTTTAGATCACGTATTATATGTCAAAATTGCGACAACAGCGGTTGTGACAAAGGCATTAGGTGGAACTCGTCAAGAAATTATCAATGCATTATCAAATGCTTGGATTGATAATTCAAGTTTACGAACATACCGCCATGCCCCAAATACAGGATCAAGAAAATCATGGGCAGCAGGAGATGCGACAAGTAGAGCCGTACAATTAGCCATGATGGCTGTGCAAGGTGAAATGGGTTATGCAACGGCCTTATCTGCACCTGGCTGGGGATTCCAAGACGTACTCTTTAATAAACAAGAATTAAAGCTTGCAAGACCGCTTACCTCTTATGTTATGGAGAATGTTCTTTTCAAAGTTTCTTTCCCGGCTGAATTTCATGCGCAAACAGCTGCAGAATGTGCAGTTCATTTACATCATGAAGTGACAAATCGTTTAGATGATATTGAAAAAGTTGTCATTACGACACATGAATCAGCTATTCGCATCATTGATAAAGAGGGCCCATTGAATAATCCAGCTGACCGTGATCACTGTATTCAATACATCACAGCAATTGGGCTGATCTATGGTGATATTATCGCAGACCATTACGAAGATGATGTGGCAGCAGATCCACGCATAGATGAACTAAGAAATAAAATGGTTGTTGTTGAAGATTCACAATATACGATCGATTACTTAGATCCTGAAAAGCGCTCTATTGCTAATGCTGTTCAAGTTTATTACAAAGATGGGACATCATCAGAATTAGTAGAGTGTGAATATCCTTTAGGACATCGTTTCCGTCGTGAGGAAGCATTCCCTAAAATCATTGATAAATTCCAACAAAATATTAGTACACATTATTCTCAAAAACAATTAAGTAAAATTAATGAGCTTTGTGCTAATAAAGAGATTCTCGAAAATAGTGCTGTTCATGAATTTGTAGATTTATTCATCTAACTTTTTTCAGCTGTGTTTTATGTATCGAAAGAATAAGTCACTTTATAGTGGGTGTTCAAACATCCGCTGAAAGAAGTGCCTCCGGCAGATGTCACGGAATCGGAAAGGAGTTCAATGTAGAATGTTAGTTTAAAATCATCACATCCATGCGATAACGGCTAACTGCCCTGCATCGGTGTTGCTAACGCTTCGTTAGCACTGCGCTTTCGGGCAAAAACATCTGTTGCTGTCGCTTCGTTAGCACTGCGCTTTCGCACAAAAAACATCTGCTGCTGCCGCTTCGCTTTCGCACAAAAAACATCTGCAGGGCTAAGCACAAAACCGATTCTGGGCTCAATTATGCCGCGGCATATTGATTAAAAGGAGGTCTTTAAAAATGGCGTGGATTGTCAATGAAGTAATGACACAAAAACAATTGGCTGACCAATTTCGAGCTTTACTAACGCGTTCTACTATTTTGAAAATACCAGGAGCTCATGATGCGATGGCAGGCTTAATGGCTAAAAAAGTGGGCTTTGAGGCATTATATCTTTCTGGAGCTGCCTACACAGCAAGTAGGGGCTTACCTGATTTAGGAATAATTTATTCAAATGAAGTGGCGCAACGTGCTAGTGAAATTATCCAAGCTACTAACTTACCAATACTAGTGGATATTGATACTGGCTTTGGCGGTATATTAAACGTTGCACGTACAGCTCGCGAAATGGTAGAGGCTGGAGTAGCTGCTGTACAGTTAGAGGATCAAAATCTTCCTAAAAAATGTGGACATTTGAATGGTAAAACACTCGTATCCCAAGAGGAAATGATACAAAAAATAAAAATGATTAAACAAATAGCGCCTACTTTAGTTATTATTGCCCGTACTGATGCAAGATCTGTAGAAGGTTTAGAACAGGCTATTTCAAGAGCAAATGCCTATGTAGCTGCTGGAGCAGATGCTATTTTTCCTGAGGCTCTGCAAACAGAAAAAGAGTTTAAACAATTTGCTAGTGAGCTAGATGCTCCTTTATTAGCAAATATGACTGAATTTGGGCAAACACCTTATTATACAGCTAAGGAGTTTGAAAAAATGGGCTATTCGATGGTTATTTATCCCGTTACATCAATGAGAGTAGCAGCCAAAGCATATGAGCGAGTGTTTGACTTAATAAAAAATACGGGGACTCAAAAGGAAGCAATTGAGGATATGCAAACTAGAAGTGAATTATATGAAACAATCTCCTATTACAAATTCGAAGATTTAGATAGTGAGTTGGCGAAAACTATCTTACCTAAAGAGGAAATCAAGTAGGAGAAAAGCAATCTGCTTTTCTCCTCTTTCTTTCAAGGAGGGCTTGTATGGCTAAACTAGAAAACACAATGACGATCTTTACACCTGAGGACTTTCATGATGAGGAAGAGCTCATAGCAAAAACGGCAGAGCTTTTCATTAAACAGGATGTCTCACCTAATATTTCAGCTATTGAACAGCATCAATATGATGTCACTCGTCAATTATTTCAAAAAGCAGGTGACCTTGGTTTACTTGCCATTGAGATACCCGAAGACTATGGGGGGCTTGAACTCAATAAAAAAATTTCGGGGCTTGTTGCAGAAAGAATGGGCTACGGGGGCTCTTTTAGTGTCTCCTACAATATTCATGCAGGAGTTGGCACATTGCCCTATGTCTATTTTGGGAATGAGTCACAAAAGCTAAAGTACTTACCTAAGCTGGCTTCAGGTGAATGGATTGGAGCCTATGCCCTGACTGAGCCAGACGCAGGTTCAGATGCATTACATCCAAAAACAAATGGGATTTTGAATGAAGATGGTACAGCATGGGTATTAAACGGTGAAAAACAATGGATTACCAATGCCCAGCTAGCAAATATCTTTGTTGTTTTTGCAAAAACAAACGAAGGAATGACCGCTTTCATTGTAGAACGTACTTTAACAGGGGTATCTATAGGGCAGGAAGAAGAGAAGATGGGAATTAAAGGGTCTTCGACGGCTACACTTATTTTAGAGGACGTTGTCGTACCAAGGGACAATGTTCTTGGAGAGGTTGGAAAAGGCCATAAGGTTGCTATGAATATATTAAATATGGCACGCCTAAAGCTCGCTTTTTCAAACATAGGAACTTCCAAACAGGCACTCCAATTAGCAGTGAATTACGGTAAGGAACGGCAACAATTTCAAAAGCCGATCGTTGATTTTACAATGATTCAAGAAAAAATTGCTAATATGGCGATTTTAATTTATGGCGCAGAAAGTGCTGCATACCGAACAGCTGGAGAAATGGATGATGTTATTGAGTTAGAAAGTAAAGAGTCCATGGTTCAAAAAATAGCCGATTTCGCTATGGAATGTGCACTCAATAAAATCAATTGCTCGGAAGCACTTGGCAAAATTGTAGATGAAGCTGTTCAAATACATGGCGGATATGGCTATATGCAAGATTATGAAGTAGAACGTTTGTATCGTGACGCAAGAATTAGCCGTATTTTTGAAGGAACAAATGAAATCAATCGCTTAACAATTGCTAAAATATTATATAAAAAGCATACGCAAACAGCTTCTACAAAAAATTTTTTAGGAGCGTGCCAACCATCAGATGATAATCACCAATATATCCAGCTATCCAAGCATTTAATGCAAATGGCAATGACTGTCATTTCAGCTGCACAAATTAATCTGGAACAAGAACAGGAATACATGCGTCTGTTGGCTAATATAGCAAAGGATATTTATATCATGGAATCTTCTTTACTGAGAACGGAAAAGGCAGCACATGAAAAAACGAAAAATTTGATGACAGACATATTGTGCCAAGAGGGTTATCGTAAAATAGAAAAAAGAACAATTGACATTATTGCTGCTGCTGAAACAAATGAGCAAATACGAAAAACATGGCTGGATGATATTCAACACTTAAACACTCCCCTACATCAGAATCTCTTTATGAAGAAGAGAGAGATTGCAAGAAGTATCATCAACAATCCAAAATCTATTAGTTAATTTTCATAAACAGGAGGGAAAAGATCATGGTCGATACATTTGCCAATGTAAGTAAAGAAGGTTCCATCGCGATTATTCATTTAGATCATCCACCAGCAAATACGTTGTCATCAGCAACTATTGAAAATCTTCGTGTCATTTTCCAAGAGCTAGCAGAGGACAAAGAAACAAACGCCATCATTATTACGGGCACAGGGCGATTTTTTGTAGCTGGTGCAGATATTAAGGAATTTGTTTCTGCTTTTGGGCAACAGGAAAAAGCATTGCAAATGGCCGAGGCAGGTCAAGCTCTATGTGATGAAATTGAAGCTATGAAAAAGCCTGTTATTGCAGCTATAAATGGTCCAGCCCTTGGTGGAGGACTAGAGTTAGCGTTAGGCTGCCATTTCAGAATCGCTTCGAGTAATGCAATTCTTGGCTTACCAGAACTAAAACTTGGGCTACTTCCAACATTCGGTGGCACACAACGACTTAGCAGAATAACGAATCAAGCGAAAGCCCTACAATTAATTTTAACAAGTAAACAATTAAGCGCCGACGAGGCACTTCGGCTAGGCATTATTCAACTGGTAACTGAACCGGAGGAACTACTGCCAACTGCAAAAGCTGTTGCTCAGTCCTTTGTTGATGGTAAAAGTATGACAAGTGTGGCTCGTACAATTGAATGTGTAATGCAGGGCGGCAACGTTCATCTTCAAAAAGGACTGGAACTTGAACGAACACGTTTTGCTGAGCTATTTTTAACAGAGGATGCTAAAGAAGGTGTTCAGGCTTTTATTGAAAAAAGACAGCCAGAATTTAAACATTCGTAAGGGAGGAATGTAATATGGAAAACGAAGTACTATTTTCGGTCAGTGACGGTGGAACAGCCACCATTACATTGAATCGTCCTAAAGCTTTAAACTCACTTTCCACTGAAATGCTAAAACCTATCGGCGAGAAACTAAAGGAATGGCAAGCAAATGATGAAATTCATCTTATTATCCTAAGAGGTTCTGGTGAGAAGGGATTTTGTGCTGGTGGTGATATTAAAACACTTTATAATGCTCGCTCCAGTCAGGAAGCTTTCAAAAATGCCGAAGTTTTTTTTGAAGAAGAATATCAAGTAGATATGGCTATCTATCACTATCCAAAACCAATTATTGCCTGCCTTGATGGCATTGTCATGGGTGGTGGTGTCGGTTTAACCTTTGGGGCTAGCCACCGAATCGTTACTGAACGGACAAAATGGGCAATGCCGGAAATGAATATCGGCTTCTTTCCGGATGTTGGAGCAGCCTATTTCTTAAACAAAGCACCTGGCTTTGTAGGATACTATTTAGCATTAACCGCATCTGTCATCCAAGCTGCTGACGTTCTTTTTGTCAATGGTGCTGATAGCTATATGACAAGCGATAAGCTACACAAATTCCTAACAAGGATCGAACAAACTGACTGGCATACACAAGAGATCAGCACAGCTCTAAACCAATTAATCGAGGAGTATTCAAGCAACCCATTAACAAATAGTGAACTTGCCAGTCTTCAAAATAAAATAGATCAACATTTCTCTAACTATACAATAGAAGAAATAGTAGCGTCTTTAGATAATGACGCAAGTAAATTTTCACATGAAACAAAGCAGTTACTTCTATCTAAATCTCCATCTTCGTTAAAAATTACGTTACAGCAGCTTATTGATGCACGAGATAAAACATTAAAAGAATGCTTTGCGACAGATTTAATCTTAGCAAAAAACTTTTTAAAACATGAAGATTTCTTTGAAGGTGTACGCTCTGTCGTCATTGATAAAGATCGAAATCCGCAGTATACCTATAAAACATTAGCTGAATTTACAGATGAAGATAAGAAGAAATTTTTTCATGATAACAGTGTAAAGTCATAGTTTAAAATCCTTTTTGAAGGAGCAGAAAGCCTGATAATTCAATATTCGTTACGAAGTTAATTTTTTGAAACAATTGAAGCCTACTGAATCAGTAGGCTTCAATCATTTTTCCATAAATACTGGTGGTAATTTATAATCCAGTTTCTCACTCTGTTTACTATTTTTATTTGTACCATCAAACAATTTAAAGAGTATATAACCAGTATTGCCTTTTATAAAGGTTACAGGGTCTATAACATTTTTGTAGGTTCTTTCGTTGAGGAAGCAAAATGTTGGTACCTATTTCTCCTATCAGAAAGTATTGCACTATAGAATGCATTTTTCTACTTTATCTCCTACATGTTGAAAACTAATTGTTTTCATCCCATTAGGGCTTACTTCAAAAATCATCGTTTCTTTACCATAAGGAGAGTCATGTGCATGCTCAAATGTTATGAATTGAACTTCGGTAAGAAAGCTAAACGAACCTTCATGCTCTCTGATGATACGCCGGATCTTAGCATTTAAAAAACCATATTGTTTAATGTAGCCATAGTAATGAAAGATCATTAAGTTGCATATGCAGCTCTTTTTTATTGAATTAACGATGCAGGCTAGTTTAAAAAGGTGTTCATTTCAATAGATTTTACTTGATAATTTTCTACAGAAATATCTACAACAGCAGATATTTCTGTAGAAAATTATCAACAACATGACCTTCTAAATATACTTCATGTGTTGCATATTCACCTGAAGAACTAACTTCATTTATTGTAATATCGATATTTTTTTCCTTTTTAAAATGCTCAACTGTTGCTTGTATTGCTATTTCTTTAGTGTTTGCCCATGCTTCTTCACTAAATTCCTTAGGCATACCTTGGTCGATAAGGAAAAAAGCTATTAGAGCTAGAGCAATAATTGTCGTACCACCAAAAATAGATAAAAATTTAATTCGTTTGTCTTTCATTAAATATTCCTCACATCATGATTTCTTGTTTTTTTCAACAAGAGCAATTTTAAAACAAAATTTTAGTTATAACAATTAAATTTTTGTTACATGAAACTTATAATTTTGTAAGTTTTAATTTCATAGTGTTATTGAACATAATGCCAATCCCAATCGAGCTAAGTATTGTTCTAATCTTATCAGTCAATATTATTTTTTTGTTTCTGATAACTCCACTGAAAATGTGCCGAGATTGTTTTCTTTTGAAATTGTATTAATAATGTTGGTTATTTTATTTATAGTTTTATCATGCCTATCAAAGTTAGATAGTGATATTGTTAGAACTTTATTTTCAGGTGAATATATTGTATAGAGAATTCTTTTGTCAGGAGAAAATCCGTGTTCTACGAGACCATTTATAATTTTTTTAGTTAATTCAACTTCTCCAATCTTTTTGTTTATCTCTTCTACTGCTTTTAGTTGTTCTTCGGAATTCGCAACAAATGCATATGAGGAAATATCTGTAACAGATTGGGAATTACGATTATAAAATACGTAGATGCCAATTGTAATTAACAAAAGAATAATGGAAAAGGTGATCTTTTTGATGTTAATTCCTCCTTACATGCAAAGTATGTATTATTTTTAAAATATATGATTCTAAAGAGGAAAATGTACAGGAGAAAAGGGAATAGGAGAGATAGCAAAGTCCAAAAATGAGGGAATGATATATATTATGCTTTCTTAATTCTAGGTTTCTACCAACCCTTGAGGGAGAGTGATCCGAAACCAATGAATTTTACAAGGTATAGGAGCTAAGCTGATTTCCTTAACTACTTAATTATTGTTTTGATAGCATGATTAGTATAGTCACATTTAAAATAAAAAATCATACCGACGCTGAAAAGAGTCTATATGCTTGGAGATATAATAGGGAAAACCGGCAAAAAAGTTGCCGGTTTTGGGATGATAATCAATTTTATTTTGTATCGTTTTTATTTTCAAATCGACCAGAAGCTAGTTTTTTGTTAGCTTCTGCTTGTTGGATTTGTTGTTTAATTTGATTAACATCAGTTTCATTCCCGAATTCTTGGTTCATCGAGTTAAAGTTTTGGTTGTTTTTATTCATGTATTTCACCTCCTAAAATTAGTCTGTACAAAAGACGCTTTATTATTCGTAGGATATCCTAAATGAAGTAGTATTGATTTACCAAGCATTATTTAAAGTGATTTTCATAAAAAATCATTTATGGAGATAAGAAAAAAAGCGTTGTCCCATGCTACAGTAAACTAATGAACAATTTGAGAATTAAATGAAAATAGAGCATAAAAAACGCTCTAAAAAAACTCATAAATCCCATGTTCAATGCAATAGCCCAGAAAAAACCCTAAAAGGACAACAGGTATCAAAAATATTTTAAATATTTTAGGTGAAAGAGTTTTTAGCAATATTACAACATAGATTCTCACACAAACTAAAATAACAACTATTAATAAAATCATCGAAGGTAAGAAGTATAACAAACTTGTTCCTTTTGATAACCATGAAAATATGTGCGTAACATTACCTCGTAATAAATGGAACAGTTAAAAACCCCAGCGTTAAACTGGGGAACGGTTTGTCAGGTTTAATCAAATACTATTTTTCTGGATAAGCCACATGCATCGGTGGGGGAACTAACCAGCCTTTAGTCTTATTAAGACGTAACAGTTTTGCGCCTAGTTGAGCTTTACCTGTGTGAAATTGAGCGTACATTAAAGCAATATCCTCCCTAGTTGACATCCCCATAACTTGACTACATGTAACTAACCCCGCAGCAAGGTCACCTGTTAGGGCTGCACTAATTTCAGGATCATTGAATTTCGCACCAGGGGGGATATCCTCTATTCGTGCAACTGGTCTCTCCGGTGGTGCAGGCGGGAGAGCAACGCCGTTAGTTTTTAGTATTTTTTCTAACTGTTTTGCTTCTTCTCTACAAGTGTCGATGATATCTTCGATTATTTTTCTTAAATCTTCATCACCAGAATGATTGTAAAACGTTTGATATCCAGCGATAAAGCCATAATTTACAGTGAGATGTGTCCAGATACTAAAGACTTCTCCGTAGTGTAATGGCTCGTCTTTTGGGTTGCCACTAAGTATTCCCATACTTGCACTTCCTCTCTTATTTGAACATTTTCAAACATGGATAGTATGGGTTAAAAAAGAAAAATAATTCGATTTTTAGCAATTAAAAAGATAACTTGTTCGAAGTGGCCATGACAGAAATGAAGGAAAGATAAAAAGAATTTGTATACCACTATTACAATGCTTGTTTGTGACTTTTGTTTAGAAAAATAAAATTATAAAAGGGTCACTTGGGATGGAGTGACCCTTAGAAGGAAATCGGGATGCAAAGCAAATTTACTTTACATATTTAGAATATGATTTAGAAGTTATGATTATATAGTTTATTAACCATGAAAGTGTATTTAAAAATATAGAATAGGGAATTGATTAAATTATTATGATTGCGATAGCGTAGTGCTTTTTAAAAATCGGGGCGATGCATGTGCAACACATAACTATCACGAAGATAATGTATGTTCAAGTATTTAAAAACAATACAACTAAAAAGTGTACATCTGAAAATCTTAGAAGAGACACGGGGGATACTACAAAATGTATTCATTTGATGAGGAAAATGTATTTCGTAATAACTTGGATGAATCGTTTCATTTAGAACGCGCCCAAATACGTTTACGTTGCAGAAAGAGCAAATGTTTAAAGTGTTAGCTAAATCTAAAGACAAAAATTCCTAAACAAACATGTTGAATTTTTTATATAAACCAAAAAGAAATAGTTGTTGATGGATAAGACCAATCACAGTTGGATAAAATATTTGTGAACTTAAAAAGTTCAAATTTCAAGGATTGGGAGGACTAAATATGTCATCTGAAATGGGAGAAATACATCGTACTGGTCGAGACATTAACGACGTAATAGTACATTTTGGTGGGCAAGCCGAGAGTGTTTTTAGTTCATTGGCTGAACAAGGTCGACTTTCAATACAAAAGAAAGCAGACGAATTAGCTGTACAGTATCTTGAAAGTAATCCTAATCCAGACTATTATGATTGTGTTGAAATTGTAGCAGAAGGCGTTTTGACAGCAGGGAACGAAATAAAGGCTAGCAGTGGTTCTTGGGGAGAATCAGTAGATGCCGCACTTGGTGCTGGTGTTGCAATTCCATCTGCAAAAATAGCTTGCCAAAGAATAACGATGTCTTAACATTAATTTTTGAAAAAGCGTAGGCGTAAAAAGCTTATGCTTTTTGATATTTATTGATTTCTTTTATCCTCTCCTCAATAGTAATTTTGGTTGTCAGGCCATTCTTGTCCATAATATCTGTAGTATGTAACAAGTCCGATCAATAGCTGCCTATTTAGCAGGCAATGAGGAAGCTTCGCAACGTGGATTTCCCAACTTACTAAGTTAACCCATATTTTTTTAGACAGTTCTACCAAATGTACATCAAAAGGTGAAATACTAAGGTTAGATTGAATAATGAAAGATATCCTCAATGTTAAGATTAAAATGCCACCACAGTAAAAGCATATTTTAAGACTTCTTTTAGTTAAGAAGCTGCTGGCAATTTAAAGGTAAATGTCAATTTGAACATATGGGGGATGACTTACTAGAAATTGAAAGAATTTACATTAGAAATAAATATCAAGGAAAAGGACTTGGAAGACATTTAATTAACAAAGCGATGGAAATAGCTGTAGCACAAAACAAAAAAAGCATCTGGTTAGGTGTTTGGGAAAATGATAATGCCATTGGTTTTTACAAGAAAATAGGTTTTATCCATGAAACACGTAATATGGAATTTAATGAGCACCGTACAAAAGCATTAGCATTACAGTGTAAGCAACTAAAATACTAAACGCCTGTATACAATAACAAAATGACAGGCGTTTAGTATCTAATAGATGTCTTCATTGATCGGTCTCAATTGGCCTTAGTAATCTAGAACTTCGATTTTGTCTTCTCCTAATTTTACTTAGATCATAAAATAATCTTTGGTAATCGTTTCTTTCTGGAAATCCTTATATATATTAATCATAAGAATATTATCAAAAATATGGCGAGTTATTTTTTTTTGAAGATATTTCAGCATTAAAAATCATACATAAAGTTTTAATCCCTTGTTGTAATTGTAGTTCACTCATAAATGAAAAACTTAATCGTAAATGACATTTTTCATGTTCTACTGGAAAACAAGCAGAACCTGGTAAAAATGATACGAGATTTTTTTTAGCTTCTATAAGAAGTTGATTTGTATCCATCCAATTCGGAAGAGTAATCCATATGTTTAGTCCCCCTTTAGGTACCATCCACGTAATCCCGTCAGGAGAGTATTGTGATAGTAATTCGAGTGACAAATCCCGTCTTACTTTTAAGGCTGTTCTTAATTTTTTCATATGATCTATCATTTTTTTTGAAGTAATAAAGGGTAATAATGACTTTTGTGTTAGTAAAGGACTACCCAAATCTGCATTAGATTTAGCAGCTAGTAGACGATTGAAAATAGAACCTGATGCTGAGAGAATTCCAATTCTGCAACTTGGAGCTAGCGTTTTACTTAATCCTTTTAAATAAATTACATGACCATAATTATCCATACTTTTAATAGGGGCAGGGGGCTTTTTATCAAAATAAATCTCACTCCATGGGTCATCTTCTACAATAATACATTGAATACTTTTAGCGATTTCCAAAATTTGTCTACGTCGCTTATGTGACATAACTACACCAGTGGGGTTATGAAAGGTAGGTATTGTATAAATAATCTTTGGTTTGTATTTATCACACAAATTTTGAAGTATATTTAAATTCATACCATCACTATCTACTGGAACAGTAAGTATGGTAGCCCCTCTTCCTCTAAAAATGTCTATCGCTCCTGGATACGTGGGACTTTCCATTATCACAACATCATTTGGACCAATAAATGTTCGAGCAATAAGATCTATTCCTTGTTGAGATCCATTTGTAACTAAAAGGTTTTCAGGTGTAGTAGGAACATCGAATTGTTTTAAATAGTTAGACATTGCTTCTCTCAGTTTATACTCACCTTGGATTTCACTATATCGAGATAATATCCTTGGATTTTCAGAAAGCATTTTATGAATTTCTTTTTCTAAATATTGATTAGGGAGAAGCCCTGGGTCAATCATTGATGAAGAGAGTTGAATTTCACCTTGAACGTGATGAAAGCGAGAAAACTGCGCTCTTGGGAGATAATCTTGTATCGATAACTGCCAATTAAATGGTGGTTCATCTGTTTTTGAATTACTTACATCTGATTCGTCAATATTCACAAACGTTCCTTTTCCTTGAATAGAAATAATAAAATTTTCTTTTTCGAGTTCTTTATAGGCTTTGACTACAGTAACAAAGCTAACTTCTAATTTTTTAGATAATTCCCGGACAGAAGGTAACTGGCTTCCTTCTCGTAATAGACCCGATCGTATATGGTCAACTATTGATTGGAAAATTTGTTTAGAAAGAGAAGTCTCTGATTTTCGTTGAATTTCAATATGCATGTCTATCCTCCATAAAGTGTTATAGAAGTGTATTGAGTGTTATACCTAGTTTCGTTATAAAATAAGGTGATTCAAATGAACACATTATAACATTAGGGAGGATGCTTTGCTATGTATACAGTAGGTAGGTGAGTTATATAAAATTACGGAATATTTAAACAATTATAAAAAGTAAACAGGAGGGTTTATTTAATGAAATATTATGTAGTGGATGCTTTTGCGGAAAAAATATTTGAGGGTAATCCTGCAGGTGTTTGTATTATGGATGAGTGGCTGCCTGAAAAAGTGATGGAGAATATAGCTATCGAAAACAACCTTTCTGAAACAGCATTTGCTGTAAAAGAAAAGAATAGAGACAGTTATCATTTAAGATGGTTTACACCTGGAGGAGAAATTGATCTATGTGGACATGCTAGCATAGCTACTGCTTATACTATCACTAACTTTTATGACAAAGAACTTAAAAATATCAGATTTCAAACTAAGAGTGGAGAACTGCTTGTTGTGAAGAAAAATGATCTTTATGAATTAGATTTCCCAAGTATAAAGCTTAAAGAATATACATTGACAAAACAGATGGTGGAAGCACTTGGTATAGAACCTGTAGAAACTTTTTTAGGTAGAGATTTGGTGTTTGTACTTGAAAAAGAAGAAGATGTACGCAACTTGTCTCCTGATTTTACTAAATTAGCGAAATTTCCGGAGGGACTTGCTGTTTTTGTGACTGCAAAAGGAAATGAAGTTGATTTTGTTTCTAGAGCCTTTTGGCCAAAACTAAATGTAAATGAAGATCCAGTTTGCGGTTCAGCACATTGTAGTTTAATTCCATTATGGGCAAAACGACTAGGAAAAAATGAAATGATTGCTAGACAACTCTCTAAACGTGGTGGAACACTATACTGTAAATACAACGATGTTAGAGTAAAGATTAGTGGCTCAGCTGTTTTATATTCAATTGCGGATCTACAATTATAAAAGCGAAAAAGACTTCAAAAAAAAACAATTTTCAAGATTGTAAAAGATAAGAATGGTGATTTTAAACTATGAATACCAAAGGTTTTGACCCAGAAAATTTTTTAGCAAATCGTATTAAAACCATTAAGCCATCAGGTATTAGACGCTTTTTCGATTTAGCTTATCAAATGGACAATGTTATATCACTGGGAGTAGGTGAGCCTGATTATGTAACGCCATTAAATTTTCGTGAAGCAAGCATTTTATCATTAGAGAAAGGTTACACGGCTTATTCTCCTAATGCTGGGCTTATTCAACTTCGAAAAGAAATTTCTGACTATTTATACAATAAATTCAATGCAAAATATTCATTTGAAAATGAAATTTTAGTAACTGTAGGATCTTCTGAAGCTCTTGATATTGCTATAAGAACTATCGTTAATCCTGGTGATGAAATAATAGTGATAGAACCTAGCTATGTATCGTACTCTCCAATTATTGAAATGGCGGGTGGAAAAGTAGTAACTATCCAAGCATTGGCTAATTTTGATTTTAAGCTCCAACCTGAGCAATTAGAAAAAGTTATAACAGAAAATACAAAAGGAATAATCATTTGCTCTCCTAATAATCCCACTGGAACTGTCCTAAATAGGAGAGACCTTGAAAAAATTGCTGAGGTAATAGTAAAACATAATTTACTGGTCCTTTCGGATGAAATTTATGCGGAAATTTCTTATGATGCCCCCTTTACAAGTATGGTTTCCATCCCAGGTATGAAGGGTAGAACCATTTTAATAAATGGATTTTCAAAAGGTTTTGCTATGACAGGATGGAGATTAGGATTTGCTTGTGGACCATCAGAAATTATTCAAGGAATGTTGAAGGTACATCAATATTCCATAATGTGCGCTCCTACAATGTCTCAATTTGCAGCCATAGAAGCTTTAAGAAATGGTCAGGGGCAAGTTAGAAAAATGGTACAAAGTTATAACGACCGTAGACGTTATATTGTTAAAGAATTCAATGAAATGGGACTTTCATGTCATTTACCAGGAGGAGCTTTTTATGTATTCCCAAATATTTCTTCAACAGGCTTATCAAGTGAAGAATTTGCTGAAAAACTACTAATAGATGAACATGTTGCTGTAGTACCAGGTTCAGTATTCGGTAAAGGTGGTGAAGGGTATATAAGATGTAGTTATGCTACTCGTTTTGAACTTTTACAAGAAGCCATGCTACGAATTAAAAGATTCATAGATAAAGAAATTTTATAAAATATTTATCCAACAGAAAAGAAGTGAAATTAAGAAATTGAAAATTCATTATGCGTGGATAATTGTACTAGTCATATTTATAAATCTATTGGCTGTTCAAGGCGTTCGTTTATCATTTGGTGCATTTATTGAGCCTTGGGAAAATGACTTTCAATTGGACCGAGGAACAATTTCACTTATCTCAACAATTAGTTTTATTGTTTATGGAGTATCACAACCATTTATTGGAACATTAGTTGATAAGTTTGGTCCGCGCTTAATACTTTCATTAAGTACTATTCTAGTGGCAATTAGCTTTTTATTGATCGCTTTTGTCAATGATTTTTGGCAATTGATGATTATTTACGGACTATTTGTATCAATTGGGGTTGGAGGAGCATCAAATGTAGCTGCAACGGTAGTTGTTACAAACTGGTTTAATAAAAAACGGGGACTTGCTTTAGCAATAGTAGAAACTGGGTTTGGTGCAGGGCAAATGTTACTTGTACCAGGGTCTCTTGCTTTAATACATTGGATTGGTTGGAAAGGAACTGTTAGTGTATTAGGCTTAATTCTGGCCACAGTAATCTTTCCAATAGTCTTGTTTTTCATACGAAATAATCCTGAAGATAAAGAGTTGGAACCTATAGGAGGCCATAGTAAAAAAGACAGTACAAAAATTAAAAAGAAAAAAAATAACACATTTTTTAATTGGGAAGTTTATCGAAAAAAACAATTTTGGTTCATTATTTTGCCTTTCGCGATTTGTGGTTTTACTACAACAGGATTAATGGACACTCACTTAATCTCTATTGCACAGTTATGTGGTTTTTCAACAAGCATAACTGGCATAGCAGTCAGTGTTTTAGCCGCATTTAATATAATAGGAATAATAATTTCAGGTGTTATAGCTGATCGATGGAGTAGTCGTAAGTTCCTAATAGTTTTATATATAATTCGGCCACTTTCTCTTTTATTACTTTTCGATAATAGTAATCCTTATCTATTCATAATTTTTGCTATGATTTTTGGTTTAGTTGATTTTGCAACTGTAGCTCCTACTCAATTATTAGCAACCCAACATTTTAAAAATTATTCAATAGGTTTTATTATAGGCTGGCTATTTCTTAGTCATCAAATAGGTTCTGCATTAGGGGCATATGTTCCAGGTCTAATGTATAATTTCCATGCCAATTATAATTCTTCTTTTTATCTATCGATAATTATTTTATTAATTGGTGCAACTTTCACCTTTTTACTTCCTGAGCAAAAGACTCTAGAGAAAAAAAAACAAAGTACTATTTAAGTATGGGAGATTAACATCTAATTTAAATGTGTGCTTTTATTTAGGACATGTAAATAATTTTGTTTATTTTACTTATGTTGAATAAACAAAATGCGACAAGATAAACATTAATGGAAGACACCAAAGTCTAAACTAATTTTTACGTTGAAGTAAAGTTTAGACTTTGATGTCCTTGTCCATTTGTCTGTAGATTCTTATCCATATACCAGATATTATGGGGAGTTGACGTATCTAAGGGGGAATTTCTGTTACAGGTTGAGAAAAACTATTATATAGTACGAACGGAACAGGTTTAGTTTAAAAGATTGTTAAAGAGGCAAATGGAAGTAGCTAAATGGATTCCTTTAGGAAACATAGATGATGGATACAAAATATGGGCAGGAACAAAAATTAGAATGTACAATGTTGTATAAGAAACCATAGACTATCAAAAAACTCATAATTGCTACAATACTAAATACAATTTTAGCTAAGTATGAAACTTTTTTATAAAAGCTTCATACTTAGCTAAAACTAAAAACTCTATTTTGAACAATCTTTTATCAAAATGGAGTTTTTGCATTCGCTAAATAAGGATTGAAAAGAATTTTTTTATCAAACCTTATTCCAAGCCAACTTTAAAAAACCTTTAATTAAAATATAACGTATAAAAAACTACCCACTCCAGCGAATGGTAGTCTTAAAAGTGTTGATTTATATAAAGTTTGATGAAAAATCCTGTTAATTCAGGATTTTTTTATGTGTGCCCGGTATGCGTATGAACTATAGGGTGCAAGTCCCGAATACAATACAAATTCATCAATGGCTGTATGTATGAATCATCACAAGTGCAAGTCGAAAAAGTTCTATGGGGAAATGACATATTCAAGCCCTCCTCCACGCCAAATAATTTTAGTTTACATAATATAAAACCTTGGTCACAACTTTCTTATTATCGTGATAGTTCCTATAATTTATCGTTCATAAGGGGATTATTCGTTTAAATAATACTAATTATCGTTTAATATAGATTTGTCCAATTAAATTCGACACCCTAAAACTGTAGTCTATAGTTGCAGAAAATCAGGGAAGTATTCTCCCTGAATTATGTCAAAAAAGGAAACATGGAATGTTTTATTGTGCGCTGTGAGAACGATCGAGATGGGCAAACGGTACGTGTTACTGAATCTCGATACGTTTCATAGCGTTGTTATTATTGTATAAACGTTATTTTAATATAGTCAATATTTAATTTTATACAATGAATTTAAGGGAACAGCATAGTAAAATTTATAAATTAAAGAGTATAGAAATAAAAAATAATGTAATTATAAGAGAAAGAATGGAGAAAATATGCAAAAAAACATTTTAATTGTAGAAGACGAAGATATTTTACGTGAAATAGTTAAAGATTATTTATTAAATGAAGGTTACGGTGTGCTAGAAGCAGCAGATGGAAAAGAAGCTTTAACCATATTTGAAGAACACGAAGTACATTTAATTATTTTAGATATAATGTTGCCGGAGTTAGATGGATGGTCTGTTTGTAGAAGGATTCGAAAATCATCCAATGTACCTATCATTATGTTAACGGCTCGTGTGGATGAAGATGACACATTACTTGGTTTTGAGCTAGGTGCAGATGATTATGTTACAAAGCCTTATAGTCCGCCAATTTTATTAGCAAGAGCGAAACGATTGATTGAAAGTCGAAATTCTTCTGCAGAAAATGAATCAACTGAAGATAGATTATCCAGTAGTGGCATCCATGTACATTTTCCCTCACGTACAGTAACTGTAGATGGAGAAACGATAACCCTGACACATACTGAGTTTGAAATATTAACGTATTTAATGCAAAATCAAGGGATTATTATCACGAGAGAACAATTAATTATTAAAATCTGGGGTTATGAATTTGCTGGGGATGATCGTACTGTCAACAGTCATATCCGTAATTTGCGTCATAAATTAGGACATAAAGCAACTTGTATTGTAACTGTTGTCCGAGCTGGTTATAAATTTGAGGGGAATGTATGAAAAAAGGCATAGTATTAAAATTATTTTTGCTGACAACAGCATTATGTACACTTATTTTAGTTACTATTTTTATTGGACAAACCATTTTTTTTAAGCAATTCTATGCTAACAGAAAAGTCAATGATGTTATAACAAGTATTGAATCTTTTGAAAAAGCATATGTAAAGGTTGAGTATGATTCTAAAAAAATTCAAGAGTTGGAACAAAACTTTTACCAAAAAAATGCAGCATGGATTACAACGTTAGACAGTGTAGGAAATATTAAAACCGCAAATGATTTTTCTTTAGAAATACAATTAGATCCTTCTAAAAACAAGAATTTCTCTAATCGTGTAATTCATATCCCACTATATAGTTTTATCGATATAGAAGATATACATCGAACGGCTTTTCTTTTAGAGCAGGGCAATCGAATTACTATTGATGGAGTACAAAAAGGTGAAAAAATGGTTCCTGCAATTTTAACAATTGAAAATGGGAATGTTGCTCTAGAGAATAAGCAACTATCAGAAATGTTATATGGAAAACAAACTCCAGAACCTACACCAAAAACAGATTCACAAATATATGTAGTAGGAAGTATTAAGAAAGTACAACTACCACAGGGAATAGTTGGGACGAACTTTATTTATGCCAATAGTGTGTTAATAAACAGGGTAAAACAATTTCAAGTGAACTTAATTATGAATGAAAATCATAATAATTTTGTTTCTACAGAAATAATGGATTATGAGGAGAATGGTGTTAAATATAAAATAATAATTAAACCGACAAAAGATTCTACTGGTAAAATAAATTATATTTTTGCTATGACATCATTACAACCAGTCGATGAAGCTGTGCAGATGATAAAGGATTATTATGTATATTTAATTATATTTGTATTACTTCTTATAGTTTTAGTATCATTCTACTACTCCAAAAAAATTGCGAAACCATTGCTACAAATAAATAATACTACAAAAAAAATCGCGGATTTGGATTTTTCAGAAATGATACCTATTACTACCAAAGATGAAATTGGCAATTTATCGCACAATATTAATACACTTTCAAAAACTTTGCATTCCTATATTACTCAGCTGCAAGAAGATATAGAGAAAGAAAAACAATTAGAAAATACACGTAAAGAATTTATTGCCGGTGTTTCACATGAATTGAAAACGCCTTTAAGTATCATGAAAAGCTGTATTTCAATTCTGGAAGACGGAGTCGCTAGTAATAAAAAAGATTATTACTTTAAAGCAATGTCAAAAGAAGTAGATAAGATGGATACGCTTATTATTGATATGCTGGAGCTAGCAAAATTTGAATCCGGTACGTATAAGATGGAAATGGATGTTTTCTTTATTGATGAGATTATAGAGTATATATACGAGCAAGTAGCTTTAGACATAACTAATAAGCAATTGCATGTTCGTAAGTATCTTTCAAAAATTGAAGTAGTTGCAAATCAAAATAGAATTGAGCAGGTTATTACGAATTTTATTACCAATGCTATTCGTTATACGCCAGAAAACGAAAATATTATTATTTCAACTATTGAAGAAGAAGAACGTGTGAAGGTATGTGTAGAAAACAAAGGGACACATATCGCTCCAGAACATTTAGAGAAAATATGGGATCGTTTTTATAGGGGAGATACCTCCCGTCAACGTTCCAAAGGTGGGACAGGATTGGGCCTTGCTATTTCCAAAAATATTTTAGAGTTACATGGCGTACAATTTGGTGTATCAAATACTGAAGATGGCGTATTATTTTACTTCTATTTAAATAAAAAAGTGTAGATTTAAGTTCTACACTTTTTTAATTTTAAACAATATCGATCTAATCTGCATTTTATCTTTATCAGTATTCATTAATATTTTCATTAGAAAATGAATTGAAAGCTGATAAGGAGATAGTTGAAATGAACAAAAGAGCGATATTGTTTTTAATTATTATGTTAATAATAGGCATAGGTTTTAGTTTAGTAAGTGCTAAAGGACAGAAAAATGTATCAAAAGAAGATTTCCGCTTGAGTGGAAAAACAATTGTCATTGATCCGGGTCATGGTGGAAGAGATAGAGGGACAGAAGGAAAGGTCCTAGGGACAATTGAAAAAGACCTTAATTTAATAGTAGCTCTAAATATAAAAAAAGAGCTAGAAAATAGAACGGATGCAAAAGTTATTTTAACACGTGAAAACGATACTAGTTTACTTCCAGAAACGAAGCAAAAAGAAGAATTACAAGCACGTGTCAAAGTGGCTAAAGACCATTCAGCAGATCTATATATTAGCATTCACCATGATGCTTTTGAGGATACAAATGTAAAAGGAATAACAACTCATTATGGAGTTAATAAAAGAAAAGATAAGAAATTGGCTAAAATTGTACAAAAAGCTATTTTTAATCAAAATATAGATACTCGCGATAGAGGTGTTCAAGGTAGCGATTACCTTGTTCTAAGAGAAAATTCTTCACCAGCAATTTTAATTGAGTTAGGCTTTACATCTAACGAAGATGATGAAAAAACAATGAATTCAGCAGAATTCCAAGAAAAAACGCAACAGGGTATTGTTGATGGCATCATTGAGTATTTTACTAGTTAACAAAATTACTAAATTGAAAATACAATTCTTTCTATGATTTAATCAGAAAGAATTGTATTTTTTGTATGTTCAATTGAATTGGTAAAAATAGGAGAGTTTTGTATTAAAAAAAGACGTAACAGATACACGTATTGAAGGGACAGGAGAAAGCATTCATTACGCATCTGCTATAAAGAGCGATAAATGCTATGACAGTTGGATATTTCCTCCTTATAAAGTGGATTGACCAGTAACCTCTATCTAATATCTTCGCTTGTTATACGGGATCACTTTGCCCCCAACCAGCCTAATCAGGTGTTAACAAGTAGGAGGCGAACAGTTTAGTTATCGGGATCAAGACCCACGGCAGGTCCGTTCTACCCCGGCTACTATCAATCTATAAATTGAATAAAAACAGTCAACAAAATTTATCCAGTTGACCTTATAATCCGAACGGAGCAGGTTTGTTGAATAACGTCGTTTGACTTGTGCTCAACAATCGGGCCATAATGTGGAATAATAAAATTCGGTATTATTTTAATGTGTAGCAGACTTAGTAATTACATTTTTTTATTTTTTAAACAATGAGGAGAGTCAATATGGAAGTAGTATATTTTGCAGGTGGATGTTTATGGGGAGTACAAGCTTTTATAAAAACTTTACCTGGAGTTAAGTTTACAGAAGCAGGAAGAGCTAATGGGACAAGTCATACACTTGAGGGTGATTATGATGGATATGTCGAATGTGTAAAAACAAGATTTGATCCGACAGTTGTAACAATCAGGGAATTAATGGGGTATTTATTTGAAATCATTGATCCATACAGTTTGAATAAACAAGGACAGGATGTTGGCGAGAAATACAGAACCGGAGTATATAGTGAAAAGCCTGAACACTTAAAAGAGGCGAAGGCGTTTCTTAGTGAGAGAAATGATTACGACCTTATAGTTGTTGAAGTATTACCCCTTACAAACTATATGAGAAGTGCAGAAGAACATCAAGATCGATTAGCTAAATGTCCAAATGATTATTGTCATATTCCAGAAGAAATATTAAGTAGGTATAAGTAAGGGAGATTATTAAAAGATGGTTTATGGCATCTTTAGTTTTTAGAAATACTTTACCCTATAATAAGGGGAGCAGAACTGTTTAGTCATTTCAACGATCGGGCGCGATTGTTTAATTAGCGTCTCTGTTCTTCTTAAACTCCCATGAAAGAACTTAATCATCTTTCATTTTCTGTGGTGACGTGCTGCTTTTTGCACTTCATGGATGGCTAACGGGACTTTAGTGCAATAAGGGTTTCAAAAGCAATCAAACTTTTTTATAAAAAAATTTAATCTTCCACATTAGTATAAGAGTATGTTTTGATCAATTTTTTTCAAAACATGCTCTTTAGATTTGTTCTCAAATAAAGATTGATAAAATTAATTTAATCAATCTTTTTTAAATCTACACCTTAAATACTGATGGATTGAAGAAATACCATTTAAACAGTGTAAGAGATGGGGAGAAGATTAAAAGCAATTAATTAATAAGGAAATAAAGTGATGTGGAATAGTAAAAGAAGCAAAGTGAATGTCTAATTAAACATTTAAATACATTTATCGCTGTGGTAAGTCCTTAATGCAAGAAAAAAATAGAGAGTGGGGAACACTCTCTATTTTAGACAATTTTATTTAAGGGCTTTATCAAACGTTTTTTCTATTTCATCAGAGTCTTTTGAAATAGCTAAGAGAATATAGCTATCTTTTGATTTCAAGACATGTTTTTCTATTAAGAAATATTCTTCTGGTAAATAGTCTTTAAAGCTTTTAGATTTTTTTTCGATTCTATTTGATATTTTCTCTTTAAGGTTGTCCACATTTTTCATATCTTTCACTTTAATCACAGCAATTTCATCAGCTTTAATGTTTGTAGGGGCAGTATAAAGAACAAAACTTTCAACTTCATCAGCATTTATGTTATATAACTTTTGAAGTTTTTTATTATCTCCTTCTTTCATGTCTTCTAAGTTAGTAATGTGTCTTATTTGTTCTCCTATTTCTATAGCAGAAGGATTACCAGCTGTTTCTTGTTTTCCAGAACAACCACTTAAAACTACTAGAGTAATAGTACAAACAAAAATAGTTATTATATTAAAAGATTTTATTAAATTTCTCATAGGTGTAATACTCCTTGTCGTTATTCGGATAAATCAGTTATAGATGAATCCTCAAAGAATGTATTTGCATTGTAAAGCAATAGCATTTCATCGATGTTGTTTTTTTGTATAAACATATTTAGGTTATCGTTATAGTATCTAAGATCAATTACATGAATTTCACTAAAATGTGATAGTAAAAAGGGAAGTAAGGCATTTGCAAAAGAATCTTTTACAACTAATAATTTTTTTCTATTCGTATTTTCAGTTGTTATCTTCACTAATGGATGATTTCCGTTGAAAAAGACAGTATATTTATCTTTTTTCTTGATGTTATTCATCTCATAAAGGGATCTAGAGGTTTTATCTTCATCAACATATTCCACTTTGTATTTGATAGCTTCCTTAGGCTCGTATAATTCAATGCTATCAGGATCTATATGTCTAAAACCTGCTTTTGAATATAGTGAACCATAAAAACTATTAGTAATTTTTTTCATGTTGAATGACTCGTTTGAGTTAGGAGTAAATTTCATATTTTTACTTAACTCTAGGTAGGCATAATATGCGCCTTTAGTAGTCCAATGATGATCGGTTTTATAATATATATATTCGTTCTTTTTTGAACTCAATATAGGATATACATCAATAAAATTGATATCCTTATTCAAGGATTTCTTTACTTTATCAATATACGTAACCTCATCAATATGAGAAACATAATGAGGAAGTTTATTTTCTAAAATGCTAATTGCCGTAGGAACCAACATTACGTGCTTTTGCACATTTGGGTTTGCAAGATGAAAGTCATTTATTGCTTCAATTTTACTTTTCACATCTTGATCTTCAGGTTTATTAAATTTTTGAAGTAAAAAACCATTCTTACCGATATACACTCCGTTATTTTCTTTTTTCCCAATTGTTCGATCTATATCAGATTTCATGCTTATCCAAAAATCTCTAAATGCAAACTGGTCAGAAATATATTTTTCATAGTTAGGAGTGTATTTTTTATCTAAAAGATTTTGAATAGAGAACGTTGGTAACTGTTCTAAGTTTCTATTCTCTGAATCTGAAAAAGATTTATTTGGAGTGAATAAATTAATACTGAACATTCCACCTATAAATAGCGACAACAAACATGCCATTGTACGTTTGTATATTTTTTCATTCTGACTCAAGCAGCTCACCTCTTTCAACTAAATATGATGTTCTATAGATAAAAATTAAAACCTAAAATATAGGAATGGATTATAAGTGTCGTTTACTAAATAGGCAGTTGAAAGAACTACTAGTATTACATAAAAGATTGGCATACAAATAGCGCCTGGCAATTTTAACTTTTCTCTTATATATATAAGTGCTTTTTTGGGGAATGGTGTTGAACACATCGCTAAGATGCAAAATAGCATAAAATTAGTTGTTAGATAATAGAGTGTATTATTATCCAAGAAGGCAGTTTGACTAAAGCCAAACATTGTTCCAATGAAACTAATTGCGACTGATAAGTTATCAAATTCAAAAAATACCCATCCTATCAATACGATTATAAGTGTGTATACATGTGCAATAACACGCAATCTATTTTTAAGCCATTTTAAAAGAAATAGCTTTTCTAGTGTTACAAATAATCCAAAATACAGTCCCCAAACAACAAAATTCCAGCTAGCTCCATGCCATAATCCTGTTAAAAACCAAACAATAAACAAATTTCTAAGCTGTTTGAGTAATCCTACCCGATTTCCCCCAAGAGGAATGTAGACATATTCTCTAAACCAAGAGCCTAATGAAATGTGCCATCTACGCCAAAACTCGGTGACACTTTTGGATATATAGGGATAGTTAAAGTTTTCTGGGAAATCAAAACCAAACATTTTTCCTAAACCTTGAGCCATAGCTGAGTAACCTCTAAAATCAAAATAAATTTGGAAGGCAAAAGCAGTAATCCCAAGCCATGCTGTTAGAATAGTAAGTTCTGACATAGAAGTTGTTTTAACACTTGTCCAAAGAAGTCCTATATTATTAGCTAAAAGTACTTTTAGTGCAAGTCCTCTAATAAACAGTTCCATTCCTTCGCCAAAGCGATCTAAAGTTACTTTTCTATCTTGTAATTGTTTATCAATATCGCTGTATTTTACAATAGGCCCAGCTACAAGTTGAGGGAACATCGTTACATAAGTACCGAAAGAAATAATATTTTTTTGTGCAGGTACTTTCCCTAAATATACGTCTATCACATAAGACATCGTTTGAAATGTATAAAAAGAAATTCCGATTGGAAGAGGGAGAGTCTCAACGTGAATATTTAAGTTAAAAATGGTATTAATGTTGTCCACTACGAAACCATAATATTTGAAGAACCCAAGTATCACCAGATTTATTACGATTGAGTTAATAAATATAGCTTTTGTAATACCCTTATGACTTCTATATTTGTCTATAAGTACTCCATTCACATAGTCAAATAGGGTAGAGAATATCATAATTACTATATATACAGGTTCACCCCATGCATAAAAAATTAGACTGACTATAAATAATACAAAGTTCCGAAGAACCTTAGGGGATAGATAGTATAAAAGAATTGCTAAAGGTAAAAAAACAAAAAGAAAAATTAAGCTACTGAATACCAAGATTCGTCACCTCCTAAATAGTTAAACTTTACTTTTTAAAAAATTTACAGTCCCTCTATTAGAACTGTAAATTTTTTATTTGGACATTACTTAACGGAAACTTTTAAAAAATCGAGTAGCTGCGTATAATAATCAGCTTTAAAGTGTACTCCATCTTCATCATGTAAGTCAGTGTTTTTGTCAAAAATCGGGGATAAATCAATGTATTCTGCTTTTTCAGCTTTTGCTAATTCTTTAAGTTTCGCATTATATTTATCAATGTGTTTATATTGTGGAAACTCCTGTATTGCTTCATCTGTAACAGGTGTTACAGATAAAATGTGTATTTTTACATTAGGAAGCTTTTTCTTTACTTTTTGAATTAGTTTTGAATAATTTTCTAATGAATACTTAACTGGATTATCGATAGGGTTTCCTTCAAGATCCATTGGCATCAGTAAATCATTAATACCAAAACTCATAAAAATGTGTTCAGGGTTTTTTTCTACTACTTTTTCAACATCTTCTTCTATGGCCATAACTGTGACTTTACCTGCATCAGCGATAACATTTGTATCATCGATTAATTCTTGGTAGCTAATTCCTTCTGTAATAGAATCTCCAAAAAATAAGCTATTTTTAAAAATAGCTTTATATATGTCTTCCGTTTTTTTTTCATGTGCTGTATTTCCTTTTTCTACACAGGCTACAGAGGTTAGTGCAATAGCCCCCATTAGTAAACAAATACATACTTTCTTTAACATTTTTTTCTTCCTCTCAAATCATATTTTTTGTAAGCGATAGTCGCTTGCATAAGCATTTGTCGTTTACAAAATATAGATTAATTGTTATGGATAAAGATAAGATGGAGATAGGGTAAATTTCATTTAAAGATATGCAAAGTTACGAAGGGGAGCTTGAAAAAAATTAAATTAGTTTAAATTCAGATGAGCCAATTCAAATAAGAGAATGTGAATTGTGATAAATAATAAGGAAGGGAAATATGCTTGAACTCAAAAGAGTGGTCACTAAGCAAACGTTATGGAGGGATTGGGCGCAACGGTCAAATCTACGTTGGATTATGTTGAAGAGATTGCGAGTCGCAGGCCGTCACAAGTGTTCCTGTCAATTGGGCAGAACGATCTCGGTGAACCGCTAGAGGAAGCGAGGAAGACGTTCGTACAGCGATACACCCAGCTAGTTGATCGTATTAGGGACTTGCTGTCGGCGGCACGCATCTACGTGCTGTCGATTACGCCGGTAGATGCAGCTTCGCCGAACGGTTCGCTCATGAACCAGCAGATTGAAACATACAACGTAGCCCTACAGAAGATGGCGCAAGAAAATGGGATAGACTACATTGACCTTGCTCCCATTTTCCAGAAGCAGAAGATTCAATTCGATAAAGACGGCTCTCATTTCACGAGCGCATTCTACCCAATTCTGCTGGACTATTTGAATGAGTGGACGGATCTAGCTTATCAGCTCCGCGGTTCAAAGATCACCGATTCGAACGAAGCCTACAAAGTAGCGTTCAGACATAGTGTTTTCCTGGAAGATCCCATACTTGGGGCGTTACCTTATCTAAACAAACTGGATTCGGCGAATGCCATCTCCGAGCGGCGCGACGCTCGATCTTGCCCTCCTGAACCTCGAGAAACTCGCCAGCCGGGAGCCGCAACATGTATTCATTCTACTGGGTAGCAATGATATCCGATTGCCGGACAAACCGGAATTCATCGAGCGCTATCGCCAGCTGATCGGTACATCCAGAATAAGCTTCCGAAGGCCATGCTCCACATCTTATCAATTCCACCGGTCGCCGGGGAAGCCATGCAAATATTAAGGACTTCAACCAAGCGCTTGAACAGTTGGCCGATGAAGTCAAAGTAGATTACGTGGACTTATCACCTCTCTTACATCCAATAAAATCCATTACGCGGACAACGGTGTTCATTTGAAGCCATATTTCTATAACCCGCTCATAAACTACTTGAAGGGGCATGTAGAGTAGGGAAATATCCGGTTTAGTCGGAATTACAGGACCAACTCCAAAGAGCCAGTAAGTTAAGTATTCTAATCAATGCAACCGGTGTCTGGATTGATGTTATTTATATTGGGAAAAGTGAAGGAATAAAAAAATTTGAAAGAGAATCTACTGCATCACATTTCTCCTCCTGGGTGGGAGCATATCAATTTTCTTTGTGAGTATGCCTTCCAATATAAAAGTGACAGTCCTAAGTGCATTACGACTACTCAGTATCCAAGACACAGAAGCTGATAGTTCCTTAGTATAGGAATTACCGGCTTTTTTCGCCTGCAAAATCTCTTAGCGTGGGTTTTATGTCATTTTGATTCGCGTTACCCGAATAAGTTAAGGACAAAAAAAATGGGTGGATAGCCTTTGTAGTGAGTTTTCGGGCAATTTATTTGAATGGAAGATTAGAACAGGATAGAAAAATGGAGAAGTGAGTGAGTTTATATATTATTTTAGGAATTTTAGATACGATTTCAGATGGAATAAATTTAGCTGCAGCAGGTCAATTAATTATAATATTCTCACTGAAGAGCAACAATCTTTACGAAAACTGCTCTAATTTTAAACAAAATTGACCTTATCTGCATTTTATCTTTATCAGTATTCATTAATATTTTCATTAGAAAATGAATTGAAAAACTGATAGGAGATTTTCAAATGAAAAAATAACAATATTGCTTGTAATAATGTTAATAATAAGTGTTGGTGTTGGTTTTAGTTTGTTGAAAATTAAACGCAGAAAAATGTATTAAAAGATAGTTTACGTTTGAGTGATAAAATAATTGTAATTGATCTGGGGAATGGTGGAAGAGATAGGTCAGATAAGGGTTAGTCGGTCGCATAAGCATCCGCAACTTACAAAATATGGATTATTTTTTATAAATAAAGACTAATATAGGGGGTAATAAATTTTGGGCGAACAAAAATATTCAGAACATTACTCGCAACTTTGGGATATTTCAAATACTTTAATTGAAATGGAAATTGCACTTAAAAAGGCAACATACATTCAACAAGAAGTGTTTAGTGAGTATTTTGGAAAGCTTAATATTCGCAATGATAAGGAGACTCAACAATATGTAATTTGGGACTATGATCGTTACGATGTATTTTCCCAAATTGTTGTAGATAATCTTAATGTAATATCGAATAAACTTGCTGAACTAGACCAAATGGTTAGTGTATCAATGGATGCGGCAAAAAAAGAGGGGAAACATTTTGATTGAAATTAAACGACTATTTTTGATTTGGGGAAAATAGTCGTTTTTAAATACGCATTAGTTTTCTTTTGTTTTTATTGTTGGAAATTACGTACAAGAGAAGTATTTATTTAAAACGGATATTAAAGGGTTGATGCGAGGGAATGTAGTTGTAGTAGAGGGAAGAAATGAAGGTGAAACAGAAATAGCTGTTTTTTCTAAATATGTTGCTGAAGACCTGTTTCCTGGACATCAGCGGAAAGTAATATTGAAATAGTAGATAAAATACGTTTAAAAATGCAGTGAAAACAATGGTAGAGTTGTTTGAAGATGTAGAAATAACAACAGAAAAATACAATCACTATCGTAAAGGATTTAAAAAGAATGGAGGTTTAAGTGATGAAGAATTACGAGTGAAAATCAAGTGTAGCATCCTATAGATTTTCTCCCGAGAAGGCAGAGTATTACTTTTTCGGGAAAGAGAAATTTATTATAAAAGATGGTGTGATCGGCTATACATAGAGCAGTTATAACAAAATAAAACAGTTTGGAGAGCCACATGTTGAAATGTGGCTTTTTTTCTTTTATTTTGAACTTCGTGAGAACAATCGAGTAAGAGGATTACGCATTTAATTAAATTTCAATTCGTTTCAGAACACTGTAATATGTTCTTTTGAATTTTAATCCACAATCACGGAGAGAAAAACGGTTTCTAGTAGTTCATTATTAGGAGTGGTGACGGCTACTTCTTTATTAGTTTCTATTAATTATATAGCAAATATTTTGTATAAAGTGGCAATAAAATTATTCTTTAACTGACTTAGATATTATCTGCATTTTATCTTTATCTATCTCCACTAAACTATTTATTGTAATAAACGCTTACAAAAGGTTTAGCTTTTTAACAATCAATATTAATAGTCAATAGAGAGAGGATAGACAAATTATGAAAGAATCAAAGGATAAAATAAATGTAACTAAGGTGGTAATATCCCTAGGAATTGTTCTAGCAACATGTTTTTTCATATTCTTTTTAATTGGAAAGTTCAACACTATTCCAGCGAATACGCAACAACATGAAATAAAAGTAAATGAAGCATCATCAAAAAAGGTAAATGAAGCACCACCAAAAAAGCAAGAAAGACTGGATGGAAAGCCAGTTGGGAAAGTTGTTTATTTAACATTTGATGACGGTCCTACTTCACTAACAAGTCAATTTTTAGAAGTACTAAAGGAACAAAACATTAAGGCAACATTTTTTATGATAGGAAGTAATTTGCAAAATACGAATTATCAGGAAAATGTAAAACAAGCAATAAAAGAGGGACATTATATCGGTGCGCATAGTATGACGCATAATAGTGATAAGCTATATAAAAAAGGACAATTCGTACCAGAGATGAAAGAAACATTAGCTCTTATTCATGATATTACAGGAACAAATCCTAAACTAGTTCGCCCACCGTATGGTTCTGCACCAGGATTGGAGAGTAAAGAAATTCGCAATCAAATTGCAGAATCAGAAATAAGGGTTTGGGATTGGACAATTGATTCTCGTGATTGGGAATTAAAAGGGAATCCCAATAAGATTATAGAAAATGTAAAAAAACAAACGACAGATGATCTAGAAGTTGTTTTGATGCATGAAAAACCACAAACATTACAAGCTCTTCCTGAAATCATTAAATTTTATAAAGAGCAAGGATATGAATTTGGAGTATACAACGATGCAAACCACTTTTATCTAAACTTTCTAAAGGATCACCGACTATAACATATAAATATTATTTTTAGACAGTAGTTTTTACTAATAAAAACAAAGGATAACTTTTAGTCCTTTAAGGTAATAATGTTCTTATTTACTTATAAACAAGGCATATCATATAAAGTCTTTTTATTTCAGCTCTAATTGGTACTGAACTGCATGTACTTATGGACCTCATTTCTATAAACGGCTGGTTTAATGGAACAATATTATAACCTAACGCCAAAACAATGAATTCAGTTGGATCTAATAGACTTGAAGGAATTGATAATAATAGAAAAAGGGGCCGATGTTTAGCTTTATAGTACCGATTTAACATTATAACTAACGTCAATAAGTATTATATAGTGGAGAAAAAGAGAATTACGAAACTATATACAATGCTCAATTGTTTTAAATTTAAAGCATTTAGTTATTATAGGGAACTTGAGTAATATTTCTCTTGAGTTAGATAGTAGGATTTTTGAAAAGTCACTCATATTTATGAATGGGTGACTTTTTTTAGATTATTATTAAATGATGGATAGATTTTCATTCAGATACACCGAAATATGGAACCTTCGCTAATTTTCCATTAGTGACCATTTGCGTTTTGAAAAGACAAGGTAAATTTTAATCCATGTCATCCGTAAAACTCGCAAGGCTTTTATTATACGCTGTGTGAGCGATTGAGATGGGCAACGGTACGTGTTACTAAATCTCGATTCATTTTATAGCCGCGTTGTAAAAATTAGTAAATTAAATTGAAAACATTTGTGAGAATCATCAGCTATAAAGGGAGATTAACAATTTTAATTGAGGAATAAAAGAAGAAACCAAAGTCTAAACTTTTTTGACATCGAAGTAAAGATTAGACTTTAACGTCCATGTACATATGAGTTTTGACATATTAAAGCTGCCCTCCTCCACGCCAAATAATTTTAGTTTACATAATATAAGTACCTTGGATACAATTTTCTATTTATCAGATGCTTCTTATAATTTATTGTTCAAATAGGATTATTCGTATAAATACTTATAAGCAATGCATCACACTAGAAAGTCTCAAAAGTTTTTAGAAAAAATGGGTGAAAATCTATTGCAATTATTGGTCAATAAGCATAATATAAGTGAATAGTTATATAACAATTTAATCACCTGTAATCGGGTAGGTGATTTTAATTTAAATTATATATAAGTAAACGGTTATGTAAGGAGAGCTATAAATGGAAAATACACTAATTGAAAAACAATTAAAAGCAGCAGCTGATTTGAACCGTATTAAATTACTTGCATGTATGAAAAATGGGGAGGTTTGTGTATGTGATTTTGTGGATGTTCTAGGAATTTCACAGCCAGCAGTTAGTCAGCATCTTCGAAAATTAAAGGAGGCTGGCATTATTACTGAACGAAAGGTTGGTACATGGAAACATTATCGTTTAGTGGAGAAACAGACACCGCTTATGAAGGGGATTTTAGAACAAATCGAGCCATTAAATGGATGCCATTGTGGCTCTGACTGTACACACATAGGGGAGGAAAATTAGTGGGTAATGAATCTTTAACAAAACAGCTTTCGTTTTTAGATCGCTACCTTACTCTTTGGATTTTTGTTGCGATGGGTATTGGCGTTCTATTAAGTATTACAATGCCTAATATCGGTGAAGCATTAGAATCCATGTCGGTTGGTACAACATCCGTACCGATTGCTATAGGGCTAATTGTGATGATGTATCCGCCACTGGCAAAAGTAAAATATGAAGAAATGTGGCGTGTATTTAAGGATTGGAAAGTTCTTTTACTATCACTTTTTCAAAACTGGTTACTTGGACCGTTCTTAATGTTCTTTTTAGCGATTATCTTCTTGCATGATTATCCAGAATATATGGCTGGGCTCATTATGATTGGTTTAGCTCGATGCATTGCAATGGTTATCGTGTGGAATGATTTAGCGCGTGGAGATCGCGAATATGTAGCTGGTCTAGTTGCCTTTAATTCTATTTTTCAAATCGTAACATATTCGATTTTTGCTTACTTTTTCTTAAATGTATTACCTGGTTGGTTTGGCTTAGAGAATTTTAAAGTATCCATTTCTATGTGGGAAATTACGAAAAGCGTCCTTATTTACTTAGGAATACCATTTGCTGCTGGATTCCTCACACGTTTAATAGGTATGAAAACAAAAGGGAAACAGTGGTATGAGGAAAGGTTCTTACCAAAGATTTCACCACTTACGTTAATTGCTCTCCTATTCACAATTGTGATGATGTTTGCCTTAAAGGGTGAGAAATTATTGGAATTACCACTTGATGTAGTGCGAATTGCTATCCCATTATTCATTTATTTTGTCGTGATGTTTGCAGTTTCTTTCTTTTCTTCACGTAAGGTAGGTGCATCTTACCCTGTCACTGCAGCCCTTTCGTTTACAGCTGCTAGTAACAACTTTGAGTTGGCAATTGCTGTAGCTGTAGGTGTTTTTGGACTTCATAGTGGCGTTGCTTTTGCCGCTGTTATCGGTCCTCTTGTAGAAGTACCTGTACTCATTGGGCTTGTATGGGTTGCCTTACGCTGGCAGAAGAAATATTATAAAACCAAAATTTTTCAAGCTGACAAATAGAAGGATGGAAAATCCATGACAGTGAATCGTGTCAGTATGTTAACAAAAGGATATTTCATTTCCTATTTGACTCTTATTATGACTAGTAGAGAATATACATTAACTCAAGCTAATTCATTTGCTCTTGATTTCTTCTTTAAAGGAGATAAAGAACGTTATGGTTCTTCAACATGGTCACAATCCGAGAAAGCTAAAATAGAAATTGAGAAAAAAATAGGGAGATTAAAGCATGTTAATTGAATCAGAAAGCTTTAAATATTACTGGCCTAGCTTAATGCTAGACGTAAAATACATTATATATAAGAAAATGCTTATATTAAAAATTTATAGCGAAGAAAGGTTTATTTATGAAAACATTTAAAATAATTAAGCAAAATAATTCTTGTTGTACTACTAATAACATTAAGGAACAAGAGGCTTTTAATGATTTAAATATGACTTTACCTACTGTAATAATTGGTGCTGGTCCAATCGGGTTAGCTGCAGCTGCTCATTTAGTGGAAAAAAATCAATCCTTTATTTTACTAGAGGCTGGGAATGAAATAGCTCATAACATTCGCACTTGGGGCCATGTTACACTATTTTCTCCATGGCGATATAACATCAATAAAGCTGCTAAAGCCTTACTTGAGGAAACTGATTGGCAAGAACCTAACTTAGAAACATTACCGACTGGACATGAATTAATTGATCTTTATTTAAAACCTTTAGCAGAGTTAGCACAAATAAAGCCTTTCATTCATTTAAACTCAAAGGTAGTGGGCGTTTCACGTTTATTGAATGATAAGATGAAATCAAAAAATCGAGTTAATCAGTCCTTTAAGATATATATTGAAACGGAAGAAGACACAAATGTCATTGAGGCGAAAGCTGTTATTGATGCAACAGGTACGTGGGGGAATCCGAATCCAGCAAACTCTACAGGTGTTTGGCTACAAACTGAAAAAGCTTTAGCAGATCGCATTGAATATGGTATACCAGATATACAAACGAATACTAAGAGATATGCAAACAAGAAGATCGCTGTTATTGGTGGCGGTCATTCAGCTATCAATACCTTACTATCTTTAGTTGCATTACAAAAAGAGAATCCTTCAACGAAACTTGTTTGGATTATGCGTAAAAAATCTGTTGAAGAAGTATATGGTGGGGAAGAAAAGGATGCATTGAAAGCACGTGGTTCTCTAAGTATACGTATTCATAAATTAGTAGATTCAGGTAAGATTAAAGTAGTTTCACCATTCTATATTTCAATGGTGAAAAGAGATGAAAAAATAAATATTGTTGGTACTTCAAATGGAAAAAAAAACGTATTAACAGGATTCGATGAGCTTATTGTAAATGCAGGAAGTAGACCAAATTTTACAATTAACAGCGAACTACGTCTGTCCATTGATACTACAACGGAGAGTGTGCAAGCATTAGCACCACTAATTGATCCTAATGAACATAGTTGTGGAACAGTTCGAGCGCATGGAGAAGAGATACTACGACAACCAGAAAAAGGTTTCTATATAGTAGGCGCAAAAAGTTATGGACGCGCACCCACATTTTTAATGGCAACAGGTTATGAACAAGTACGATCAATAGCTGCCTATTTAGCAGGCAATGAGGAAGCTTCGCAACGTGTGGAATTAGAGCTACCAGATACAGGCGTATGCAGTAGTAACCTTTCCAATCAATCAAATACATGTTGTTAATTATTCGACTGTTAGCAAAAGCTAGCAGTCCTTTTCTAAATAATAGGGCAAAAATGAATGGAAACATTGCTTATTCGAAAAATGGAATACAAGGATTTAAAAGAGGTATTAAACATCTATAAAGAAGGAATCGATACAGGGATGGCAACCTTTGAAACAATTGTGCCTAGTTAACAGTTATGGGATGAAAGACATCATGCATCTTTGCGTTTTGTAGCAGAAGAACATAATAGAGTGATTGGATGGATTACACTGTATATTCTGGAGTTGGAGAAGTAAGTGTTTATATATTAAAGGATAGTAAAGGGAAAGGAATTACCTCCAAGCTGTTTCGAAAACTAATTGAGGAGAGTGAAAAAGCAGGTTTTTGGATGCTCCAATCATCAATTTTTGCTATCAATTCATCAAGTATTATTTACTTTTTATCAAATCAAAAATAGGCATTATGCTGTTGAAGTAACCATGCATATTTTTGATTAACAATCTTTATATTTAATTGAGTTTAATTTATTCAATTTATCTATACATACCACTTAACATAACAGGGGCCATTTTTAAATTTTGAGCCTTTGTTCATTTTGGCTAGACATTTCCTCAAAACTTCGACCAATATCGGTTCCTAACATGCTTATAAATGGCCTTAATAGTGTTTTTGGTAGGGTTTAGTTTGCTTCGAAATAAAATGAAACTAGAGATTATTATTTTGTACAGGTTATAGTTTGTTTATTTATTCTTTATGTAAATGTGGGATAGCGCAGTACAATAACTACTTGGGGCGATGCATGCAAAGACTATCCCGAAACTAATGTATGTAATGGGGTTTAAAAACATTACAACTGTAAATATGGATGAAAAGGATGGAAAAAGAACCATATTTTTAAGAAGAAATGAATAATCTAAAGAATTGGAGAAAAGAGGGAATGCTATAGATATATTATTCATTCTCTAATATATCTAGTTTATGCCATCTTATAAAAAATAAATAAATACAAAAGGGTCACTTGGGCCAGAGCAATCCAAAGCCTAAAAGTTATGAGCAGAGCTAAACTAATTTGCTTAACACTACTATAATTATGTTGCTATAGCATGATTTGTATAGTGGATGGCCTTATAAATCGAATAAAAATAAAAAACAATAACTCGAGGTTGTTTGCAGTTTTAAGGTAGTGTAAGTGGAATTTTTCAGAACAATATGAGAAAAAAGGGTCACTGGGTTGTAAGTGACCCTAAATGAGGGAGGATGTGACGGTCAACCAACGCCACAACCTAATAAGTGCGTGCGATACACTCAATACTAATGTGAGCAAGGTAAGATTAATTATACATAAAAAAGCCACAGCGTATGAGACCCAAGCTTGGAATTGGTAGTTCTTAGGAAAATTATCATCACATGTATGTTAAAGGGATAGCGTGTGCAATAGTTTGGAGCGATGCAATAAGTTGCCATCCCAAAATAAATATTGTAATTTTAATCGGGAACATTACAACGCAATAAAAATGGTCATTTTTCAAATCGGTAGTGACCAATTATAGCCCATTAATAATTTAATGTTTTGAGATGAAAAAAGTTGCGAAGATGAAATTTATTGATGACACTAATATTTTATGCTCCAACAGAAAAAAATTGGTTTTTACATTTATAAATGCAATATAAAACTGTGGCGCTCGCCAACGCCACAGTCTATATTAGTGTATGCGGTACACTCAATATTAATTTGTGCAAATTGTTACCTATATATAAGTAATAGCATCCGTTGCTGATCCTCATACGCTAAAGTTCAGAATTGCTTACCCTTTACGGTTTAGTAAAAGCAAAACGCTCACTTGGGATAAAAGTGAACCTTAGTACCAAGGTGAGTACCTGATCTTTTTGTGTTCATAATAATAAGATGAAGCTACTTAATTGCTTCATCGCTAAGATTCTTCTCAGAAACTTCTTTAGTATAAGCATTTACAGTTTTTTCTTTAGCTTCTTTTTGCTCACTAGCTGGAGCTTCTTCTGATGCCGCTTCATCCTCATTACATGCAGTTAGTATTAATGTAGACAATACCCCTATATAAAATTTTTTCTTCATTGCATAACCTCCTTTAGTATTATCATTCTGGTGAATGTATTTTTAATATACAGATAAATGTAGTTAGTTATCTGTTTTGCTATATCAATACTCGGGTATTGTAAGTAGAGGATAACTAAAGAATTCAGTACCGTATTATTGCTTGTTGGAATGGTAGGAGTAAAAAAATGTTCAGTATAGTATTAGCTCTATTTCCTATACTAAACCTGTATTAAAATATATTTAATTAAGGAAGGAGGCTTTTATTAGTGAGATTTCTAACATGGGGAGTAATAGGTGCTGTTATTTTAGGTGTAGCTAGAGGAATGCAAAATGGCACTTTTCAACAGTTCACAAAAAACATTTCAAATAAGTTAAATCTACAGAATGCTCAACAAATGATGCAGCCAATACAACAGATGACACAACCATTGCAACAAATGTCTCAGCCTTTACAACAGATGAACCAATCTTCACAACAATCGAAACAACCTCAACAACAAACAAACCAATCTTCACAACAAATGAACCAATCATTACAAAATGCAGCCGTTAACACATCAACTGGTAATTCACCAAAATAATAATGTCTACAAATGAACAATTGCTATGAGATGAAATGAAAGGGTTTTGTAGGAAGAGTAATTTTATCGCATAAGTATTATTGATATCCATCTACAATATGATTAATGTAGATGGAGAGTGATTACTTATGAAGAAGTTATCTATAATATATTGCGAAGCAAACGGTAAGGGGCATGTGATTAATAAATTTGAAAATACAATACCTGTATTACCTAATGTAGGAGATAAAGTAGGGTTAGGAAATGCATTTTACAAAGTAGAAAGACGGGACTTTGTATACGTAGAAGAATATAATACTGTAGAAGTATATATTTACTTGAATTAATGCATAAAGTCACGTCCAACAAGGCGTGGCTTTTTATGCATTTAATACTTATTTAAAAACTTTACCACCTTTAAACGATTTCAAATCAAACGTTATACAATTAGAAAAATTGAAAGGGTTGGGAAATATTCATAAGCCTTTTTGAATGCTTTAATAAAAGAAAAGTTAAGACAAGAGACTACTAAAAGTGCCAATGCAGAAAGTTTTTTTTCTAAATGCACCGGAGAAAAATCTTAATTTTCCCATTCACATTTCATCAGTAATTGCTCTCCATTTAATCATGCTGATAAATAAGTTGAACAGAGATTATATAAAACACGAATATTATATTTAAAAGTTATCTTTCACAAATGTTTGTAGAATAAACTTTATTTATTATCAAAGGACAGTAAAAGCAATAATTAATGGAAAAATTCGACAAAACAATCTAATATAAACAAGGGAAACCCCCAAGTTGTACAAATTAACGTTATTTCTAAATGTTAATTTGTATTTAACTTGGGGTTTTTCGTGTGATTTTAAGGAAAGAGGGATTTATTATGAATAACACGATTACTGAAAAAAGCACGTTGGAAGAAGCATATCTAGATCAAGAACTAGATAGTGTATGGTCACAAAATTCGAAGAACGTATATCGAAGAAATATTAAAAAGATTTCGGAACATATGAAAGGCCTTGGATTAGAACCTACAATCGAAAATGTAACAAGTCGATACTTCAAAAAATGGTTAAAAGATCATTATGGAAACTACCAACCAAGTACACTTAACCAACAAAAAAGTACAATGATTTCTCTATTTAGACATTTAAATAATGAGGGAATTGTAAATAATAATCCGTTTTTGAACGTAACCATTGAAGATTATTCAGGTGATACTCATTTATCAAAAGACTTAGATATTATGGAGCTGTACCAAGTATACAAAGCTGCGCATGAATTACAAGCAGTTGGAGTTAATATTCTCGCGCCAATGCTGTTAGATTTTTATACTGGATTACGTTCCACGAATTTAATTAAATTAAAGGTTAAGTCACTTGAAAGGGAAGAATGTTCTATTAATATTATTCTTGATAAAGAAGATAACGAGGATAAAGAGGATAGAGAAACACCAATTATTAATTCAAAAAATAGGGAAGACGTACTTCCAATACCACCAAAAGCAATGGCTATACTTTGTGAATATGCTAAAGGTAAGTCACCAGAAGATCCATTTCTTTATGGGTTAAAAGGAAAGGCCTTTGCCAACAAACAAATGAATTACATTGTGAAAAAAATTTGTGAACATCTAGGATGGATTGTAGAAATGCCGGTCTCCGATGGAAGTGACAAGAAAAAGAAAATTAAGACCAATAAGTATTTCACACCACATGGATTACGTTATTCAATAGCGGGCATATTTCACGATATGGGAGTCGAAGATAATTCTATTCGCATGCTACTTTTACATTCTAAGAAACAGTCTTTAGATGCTTTAAGTCGCTATATTTTTAGATTTTCTAGAGAATATAAACAGCTACGTGCAGCCCAGATTTTATTGGAAACAGTTTTAGAGACTGCATTAGAAATGGAAGATAGATTTGGTGTACCAATGGATTTGGAATCTATCTATGAACAACTACCAAATGCATATGAAAACTATTAAAAAATTCATCTTATATTATAGTATTTAAAGATCAGCTAATTCATTTTACTTTTTCGAAAATGGAACACGCAATGTTATCGAATCCAAGTACTTACTCTACTAATTATTTTACTAGTTCAATCGAAGGTAATATTGAAACATCACCATTTCAGTTCGCTGGAGTAAACCCTAATTCTTATCATCAACAAGGCGGTTTCCAATCAGAAGGATTTATAATGCCGTCAACAAATTTGAGTTATCCTTATCAACCGCAGTTAACAACTAATCATTATCAGTCTATCTATCCAAATCATTTGAATGGTTACGATATTTCTAATAAAAAATAACTACCCAATTACGGGTAGTTGCTTCCTTTTAAAGAAAAAGAAATCAAAATATTCAAAAAGAATCAGAGTTGATGTAATACTTTCATGGCCGAGTAGTTCTTGAAGTGTTCGTAAATCAAAATTTTCTTTATTTTGCTGTAACATCAATGTTGCAAAAGTATGCCGTAAGTGATGTAGCGTGAAGCGGGTAGGTGGGAGGCATGCCTTTTTCAATACATCTTTAAACCCCGTGGATCTAATGCTTTACGATTTTTATTTAGGAAAACAGGTTCTGACAGATAAATTTGATGATCTTAAAGAAGCTTTATAAGATGCCAGAAGCGGAATTAAGTGTGGATGAAGGGGCAATATCCGTTCTTTTTTCCCTTTTCCCTCTATTCGAATTGTGTCATTTACCAAATCCACTTGTTCCCAGGTCAATGAAACGAGCTCAGAACGTCTCAGACCTGTTGTTGCTAGCAATTTAAACATTATCTCATCCCGCATCGAAAAACGTGATTGGGAGCGCTCTAAAAAGGCAAATAGCTGTTTTAGATCTGTTAATGTCATATAGACAGGGAGTTTATCATCGGTCTTTGGTGATTCAATCACGTGCGTAAAATCATAAGCAAGGTAGTGTTCTTTATGACAATATTTGGTGAATGATTTTAAAGAAGAAATTTTTCGGTTCACCGAACGAGGTTTTTGTTTTAATGATCCTAATAAATACTGGATAAAGCGGCGTACTTGGGTCTTGGTGATCTCATTTAAACAGGTTGAACAGCCATGATCCGTTAAAAAGCTTAAGAAGAGTTGTAAATCGTATTCATAGCTAGTGACAGTATTAACCGAGTAATTTTTTTCAATCTCAATATACAAAACAAATTCATCAATGGCAGCATGTAGTTGCAAATATAAACCTCCAGATATCGTATTAAACAATAATTATTATCCGTACAAAATTATCCCATTATCGTAAAAAAGGAGAGTTATCGTTCACATGAAAATTATAAGGAACTTCAGAACTACAAGTCGAAAAGTACAGATATTATGGGTAGTTGACGTATCTAAGCCCTCCTCCATGCAAAATAATTTTAGTTTACATAATATAAATTATAGGAAGTTACGTATCAATGAAAAGTATACTAATAACACTGAGACGGAACGGCTATGTACATGGACATCAAAGTCTAAACTTTACTTCATTATCAAAAAAGTTTAAACTTTAGTGTCTTCTTTTTTATTCCTCATAGGATTCACTCAAATGTTTCTACTATAAAAAAATAAAAAGAATCCATAAAAAACATGATTGATTAAATGGATTCTTCTTATTTTTTTATTTTATATCGAAATTTTCTTGGACGTTTCTCACTTAATTACAATAATAATTAGATGTTTTTTCATACTTATTTTACCATTTTATTTCAGATTAGTTTTGGATAACAAACATTTATATGTAGAAATACTGTTTTTATTACTAAATTTCCACTTCCTAAATTCTTTTCATCCTGAAATTTAAAACTATTTTCCATGATTTTTTAACTTAACTATTGTATTGTATCTTTAAAATAATAATTTGCTAGTCACTGTAAATTCCAAGCTTGCGAATTAAAACAGTAAAAGAGTTTGTTGTTGCACTTCATCAGTTTTATTACAACTATCTTCTGCATGATATGGATTCACATAGAAAATACAATCCTCTGGTTCGATGATTCATCCATGATTAAATTTCCGTTATCGACTTGTTTCTTTAAAGACAATAAGACATCCATATAAATATAAGATCTCTTCATTACACCTATAGAAAATCTTTTATCAAAACCAAAATCATCAGCCATAATATGACTAATCGCCACCGCGCTATGCTGACCATTCAATACAAGCGAATATGCTATATCATTAAATGTCGCACCATAGCTAAGTTGTGCTTTTACTGTGTCAATTAGTTTGGCATCCTTCTCCCTTTTTTCTTGCAACAATCTTTCAATGCGTTCATTTTCCTGTTGTTGTCTTTTATACTCAGCTTCGCGTTGAGCCTTTCTCTCAGCTTCCAACATATCATCAATCTTCTTCTTTTCTTTAAGTAATTCTTCAATTTGTCTTCTTGTTTCCTGACGCTTTTCAAGTTCAACTTCACGCTGAATTTTTCGTTGCTCTTCCTCTAATGCTTCTATTTGTTTTTCAAAATGTTTATTTAACCTATTTATTTGTCTATCTAAAAACGGAACATTCATTTCGATATGTTTTATAATGCTTTCAGAAACTACTGTTTTATCAGGGAGTCTTTCATAGTATTCATAGTAGTACTCGTTATTCTCAGTTTTCCATAAGAGTTCATCTAATTCATTAATAACTCCATCTATTTCATTCACTTCAATATTTAAAAATGCACTCAAATGATCCTTTCCATATTGAATCTTTTTATGAGTTATCTGATGTTCAATTGTAAACATGTATCGTAACCGTCGACCACAAGCACATCGTCCTCCTAGATTACCTGGACTTATTTTACCTTTTAAACTCAGACAAATTAGAATTATCTATGTTAATCCTATATCAATTATACTTTTAGGCTAATTTATCAAATTAATCTTGTCTAATTTAGTGACTATCAAATTTGTCTAACTTAATTAATTATAATTATTGTAGATTTGATTTCTTTTCAATAAAAAGTGTCTAACTTCTATTATAATATTTTCATCGCTATATTATTTAAAAATGTAAATCTTTTCGAATAATATTTAAAAACTTATTTTAGTTATACCTCCTACTGTTTAATCTAGTGCTCCTAAAAAATACATCTACTTATATAAAGGAACATATGTATCGTAGTTTACTCGAACCTCGTTTAAATACCCCATTGCAAATAGTAATTTTAATATGAGCAAAATGCTTCCTGTAAAAAAGAATATATTTGCTATTGAATATCTGTTCAATTTTTTATCCCCCAACCAATAATTACGTTTTATTAGGAATTAGTAAACAATATCATCTTTTACCTTCATTTAAATATATTCATTCTATTTATTAAACAAATTATGGAAATGTCTCACGGAAAAATAACCTTATGGATAGGCTATCTTTATTTTTTAAAAATAAAGAACTGAGAGCCGTTCAAAGGCTTTTTTTGTGAAGAATTATGTTAGTAAACGTGCAAAAATGGGTATTTAAAAGATTGAGTGGTTTGACAAAAGTAACAACCTGTGGTTAAAATCAAGTTGTTACTTTTGGTAGTAGAGTAAAAAATTTTTAATAAAGGGTTTCTTAGGAAGTCGCTAAAACTCTAAGTTTTCAAACTAGGGGGATGAAAAAAGATGAAATTGAAATCTGTAGGACTCACTTTAGGGTTAGCTATTTCGTTACTTTTAACAGGCTGTGGAGATGGAGATAGCAAAAAAGACAATGGCAATTCAATAGGAACTACGCCAAGCATAGGGGAGCAAGTGGACTATAAGATTATAGGAATTGAACCAGGAGCTGGGTTGACTGGTCTGGCGGAAAATACTATAGAGAAATATGAAAACTTAAAAGGCTGGGAGCTTGAACAAAGTTCTACACCTGGAATGTTAGGTTCATTAGAGCAGGCTATTCGAAATGAAGATCCAATTATTATTACCGGATGGACACCACATTGGATGTTTTCATCTTATGATTTGAAATTTTTAGAAGATCCTCAAGGGACATTAGGTGGATCGGAAAATATCAATACACTTGCGCGTAAGGGCTTGGAAAAAGACTTACCGGATGCGTATACAATTTTGGATAGATTTTATTGGGAACCAGAAGATATGGAAGCTGTAATGTTTGAAGCACAAACGAGTTCATTTGAAGATGCAGCAGACAAATGGATAGAAGAAAACCAAGACAAAGTAAATGAGTGGACAAAAGATACGAAAAAAGTAAGCGGAAAAGAAATTGAATTAGCTTCAACACCTTGGGATTCAGAAAGAGCTTCGAGTAGTGTATTACAGGCTGTATTTGAAGAACTCGGATACACTGTCACAATCACACCTGTAGATCCTGCAATTATGTTTCAAGCTATCGCTACAGGCGTAGCTGATGCAACAGTAGCTGCTTGGTTACCAACAACACATAGCTCTTTTTATGAAAAATATAAGGATGACTTAATTAATTTAGGTGAGAACTTAAAAGGTACAAAAAATGGATTTGTAGTTCCTGCATATATGGACATTGACTCAATTGAGGATTTACAGCCTAAGAAGTAATAAAAAGTTAACTACTGAATAATTTTGACCTTCAAACAGCCTTTCACATATTTAGCCCTAAAAATGCCTCGATGTTTATCTCATCGAGGCATTTTCACTTTTAAAGATACTTTAACATATGTTTATTTTTAATAGAATCTTTTGTTACATCTATTATTTGGACTGATCAACGAGTCTTTTAAATTTTTATCAGCTGCCCAAAGATTTGTAATGACTTCCATTCCTTCACTAGCTAACATCGGATCCTTTTCTTCATATTCAGCTATATGAGGATTTTCAAAACTCATATCAACACATGCAGACAATAAAATAATATCTTTTGATTGCGGCAAATGGTTCATTTTTAAAAGATGAGCCAGCCCAAGTGCTATATTGCCGCCTGTCGAATCTCCCATGATGGTCAATTGCTTGGTACTTTCAACAGTTTCAAGTATTTCTTTATAAAGGTTTAGGATTTTTGGATAAGTATCTTTATGTTAAAATGAGGTACTTTAGGGTAAATAGGAGTAATTATTTTCGCATTTAAAGATTGCGCTATTTTATCCAAGAACCACCAGTGAAAATTTAAAGGTTGATTCGTCCAAGCACCACCATGTAGTATATAGAATAACTTTTTGCTTCAGGGACTCTTGGTCATTTAATGTGAAAACCTGCATGCCCTCGAATGATTGCTCCTTAACATCATTTAAAAATTGAACATCGTCCCCAATAACATATGGTTTTATATTTTCAGTTCCTATTTGCTGAACAAACTGTTAACTATTTACCTAGATTGCCCCTTCCTTTACAATCATCGTTTACATTTGCATTATGTGGATTTCCATTCATATTGGATATCAGCTAAATTTTCTTCATTTTCGTGTCCTCTACCTATGATTGCAAATCCTTGTTTTTCATAAAATCGTTGTGCATTTACATTTACTTCAAAAGTGTGTAATGTTAATCTCCCGCTTGATTGTGCTTTTACTTTATCTAGTAATGTATGACCTATACCGATTCCTTGATAATCTATATGAATATATAGTTGGTTTATTTCCCTTTCATTATAGGCAATCATTCCAACTACTTTTTCATCAATTAACGCTAAATCTATTTGAAACTGTTCAGATAATATATGGTTTAAAAAATAAACGTGACTTTCAAAGCTGTGAATTTCTTTCTGACCAATAGCCTGTTCTTTACTATCTCGCCACATATCCACTGTTTGTTCAGCGTATTTAGGATTATACTGAGTAATAATCATTTTGTGATGGTTCACTACAATACCCCCTCAAGTTTTGTTTACTGCTTTCTATATTATTTTCCTGATGTAAATTCGATGAATAGTACCTGTTGCAGGTATTTTAGCATTGATAAAACTTTTTGCTAGTTTCTTTTATAAACAGCTCCGTTAGCTATCAATGAAGCGCAAAGGAAGTTGAAAAGCAAAAAACAGCCTTCTTTTATTTGTAGTTGATTTATCTCTTAATGTTCCTGTATGTAACTTACTGACTTCCCTCTTTAGCTCAATTCACCGGAATTAGAACACGTGTTCCCAACCCCGTGAAATTAGCATTTTTCTTGAAAAATTTTAAAAAAGATAGCGAGCTTTGCATTCACGCTAAGATCAATTTTCGTGTTGAAAGTATAGTGGACAATCACCCCAATCATCCATAGACTTCTATGAGATTTGTGTGCCAGGTTTGTGCTTTGCCTTCAGTTTCCTTCTGATTCCGCGATACCACAGACCCATTGCTATCGGCTAACCATTCCTTCTATCTTCCCGCTTCTGAATCTTCCACCCTAGAGTTCCTACATATGCCGATCTTACAATGAAAAAGAGACGCATTTCTTCGCCTCTAACGATCTTCCCAAAAGCTACTATCCTTTTTTATAAACGTAGCCTTCGATTTGTTGTTTCAATGATGCCTTAACACCTTTTCTTTCGCTACAGGATGATCTTTTTATTTAAAGGCTGTTGGTGTAAAACATAAAGTTAGGTTTCCGGATGAAGAAGGAAAATTTCCTAAAGAAGAGTAACAAAAAACAGAGTTAATCCTAGGAAGTAGGAAACTAACTCTGTTTTTATACTATAAATTTTGAAGTTCATTCACCGTGATAAACGTATAACCCTCCTTTGAAAGTTCCTGTAGTATACCTTCAATTGTTTGGAGCGCTTTGTCCGTTTTATCATACATTGGATGGAGCAAGATAATCGAACCAGGTTCAATATTCTCTGTCACATATTTTACTTTGTCAGAAACCGTTGTGTAAAAAGTATCTGGCTCAAGGTTCCAAGTTATAGTTTCTCTTTTATGTTTATTTAAGTAATAAGGCAACCCTATCAACTTTTTCCCATTAGGTGGCCGAACATCAATTTCACCTTTGTATCCTGTATTTTCAATCAATTGATCGGTCTTTTCTATTTCATCTTTGTAGTAAGCGGGTGTTTTGAAAATCATCCGATTATGCGAATAGGTATGATTCCCAATTTGATGTCCTTCTTCTGCAATTTTTCTTGCTTCCTCTGGAAATTTTTCAATTTCTGTACCTATGAGAAAAAAGGTAGCTTTAGCATTGTACTCTTCTAATAGCGACAATATTTGATTTGTGTTATCTGCCGGACCATCATCAAAAGTTAAAGCAACCACTTTTTGATTCGTTTCTACTTGTTTGGTTAAGCCCTCAAATAACTGATACGTCCTAGAATTTATTAATTTATAAGTGCCTAGTAGGAGAAGGAAAACGAACAGAATCCCTATCCCAATCAATACCAACTTCTTTTTCACAGCAATCCTCTTTCCATACAGGCGTTTTAAATACAGTTTACCATTTTATAAGCGTTAGTCCTTCCAAATCGAAAGCAACAGCCAAAAATAGTCTGTATTCTTGTCCTCGTCAAAATCCAACTTAGAAAGTCCACCTGAATACTGTTCTTCTTCCTATTCTAGGTCTTTTTTACTTAGCTTTGTTAGGCTACCGATTTTAAATACCAGCATTGTTAAGCGCTGTGGATCGTATTTGCCGGATAGGAATAAAACACGTAGATAAAAAAAGAAGCGTAGCTATCAAAAAAGCCCAAGCTATCAATGTTGCTAAAATTGATTTCTTGTGCTTTTTAAGGTTTTAACTTGTTATATCCGCCTCTTTGTTTATGTAGCTAACAAGAGCCTTATTGTATTATACGTGTGCCTGCTTTTCCTTCTAATGCAGCAACCGCTTGATCCAACGAACAAATAATTGCTTCTTTACCTAATTTCGCAAATTCGATAGCTGCTTGCATCTTTGGTAACATACTACCTGGTGGAAATTGTCCTTCTGCAACGTATTGTTCAGCTTCTTTTATTGTAATTTGGCGTAATTTTTGTTCATTTTCTTTACCAAAATTTATATATACATTTGGAACATCTGTTAGCATCATGAAAACTTCCGCATTTACCTGTTGTGCAAGCTTTAATCCTGAACGGTCTTTATCAATTACCGCTTCAATACCCTGTAATTGTCCATTATCTTCACGATATACAGGTATACCACCACCTCCAGATGAAATAACAATCGTATCATCGATTAAACGTTTTATTTCGTCTATACCATGAATCACTTGTGGTTCTGGTGAAGGTACAACTCGTCTGTATCCACGCCCCGCATCTTCTAACATCGTATAGCCTTGTTCTTCTAAACGTTTCGCTTCTTCTTCCGAGAAAAATACACCAATTGGTTTAGTTGGATTTTTAAATGCTTGATCCTCTTTATCGACTTCAACCATTGTTAACATTGTAACCACATTTGCATTCATGTCTCGTTTTTTAATATGGTTTTTTAAAGCTGTTTCCATCATATAACCAATGAAACCTTGTGATTCTGCGTTACAAACATGGATTGGTAGTGGTTCGACTACATGTTTAGCAGCTTCGTTTTGGGCAATGATATTTCCCACTTGCGGGCCATTGCCGTGTGTAATGACAATTTTATGCCCCGCTTCCTTCATTTCTATCATATGACGAGTTGCAGACACTACATTTTTGAATTGATTATCATAAGTTGCTTTTTGTTGAGGCTGTAAAATTGCATTACCGCCCAATGCAATAACTACACTCTTTCCCATTTCTTTCACTCCTTAATTAACGACATGTAAATGCCATATAACGTATCCATCCCAGATGAAGAGCCAACTTCTATAAGACTTTTCATGCTTTCTAAGGATGGATCATACTGTAATGCTGTAATCTTCGAACTAAATACACCATCTAAAGCACATGTTAAAAAGCGCTTACTGACAATGGTCGTTAAAGGTTCATTGATTAAAGCTTTTAAAGTTTCAAGATGTTTATGTTCGATAAAATTATTTAGAAAATGCCCGTACAATATGCCGACCAGTATATCGTCACCAGTTGGTGTTAAACCTTGTCCACGTCCAATAAAATAACGAAATATCTTCTCCAGATTTTGGGTTGGATCATGTAATCTATCGATCAAAGCCAACACACGTGCTCGTTCAAAATCTGTTGATTCATAGGATGTAAATGAAATGTATTCGAAATTTTCTTTTAGTCTATTGATATTTGCATGATCAAAATCCATATATAACGGCAGTATTTTTACATTAAACACCAGTTCAAAACAATTATGAAAGAGTCGATTAGTGTGAAATGTTAATGTATCGCCTACTCTTATATAGGACTTTATCGTTTGTTTAGTTTGACGATCAAGCAAGATACCGAACGGAAATGTCCCATTTTCATCGGTACCAGCAAATATCAATTCACCATTTCGATCAACCATATTCAGACCTTTTTCAAAAATACTGTGCACGGTAAAGGTGTTTCCTTCATTCAATAATTCAAGTGCGATTGGACCAACCGCACTTGCTTGTAAAATCATCCTTTAAAACCTAGCTTTTCAGCATAGGCTGTGATGGCTTTCTCAAAACATTCGATTGGCGGGTGTACTGTACCGGCACCAATTTGTCCATAACCCGCAATTTTGTGGGCAATCCCTGTATTGATAACAGGTGTTATTCCTGTTTCAACAACTTTCCGTGCATCGATCCCTAAACACGCGCCTTTGAAGTCCCATGTTGGAATGACATAGTTCGGGTTTTCGCCGATACAAATTTCAGTCATTTGATTACTTATTTCAAGCGCATCATTAAATCCTCCTGTACCAACGAAGCGGGTAACTGCAGGTGCCGCAATCATCGCCATACCGCCAACACCGATTGTTTCTGTAATAGCTGAATCGCCAATATCTGTGTTGGCATCTTCTGCTGAATAACCAGTGAAGTATAATCCTTGCGGGGTATTAACAGGACCAGTAAACCATTCGTCTCCCATACCAGCAATACGGATACCAAAGTTTTCACCGTTACGGCACATTGCGGTAACAACTGTACCGTGTTCGATAGTACGTGCTGCATCCATCATTGCTTTACCAGTCGCCATAGCAATATTTAAGAAAAATTGGTCTGTGTCAGCTAAAAATTGGATTACTTCTGTACGTTGTTCTTTTTCAACGTCTTCTAATGATGCAATGACTGGAGATAGTTCTTTTAAAAATGCAAGTGAAGCTGCAATATTACGCTGGTGGAACTCATCACCCATTGCAATAGCTTTAGCAATCAATACGTTGACATTCAAGCCTTCATCAAATGTTTTTAATGCTTTACTTAATACAGGACCTAACACATCTTTCATCCAGTGTAAACGATTGATGACTTGCTCATTGTAGGCGCCAAAGCGTAAAACTGCTCCAATGCCTTCGTTCATTTGACAGTACGCTTCATTACCACTTTCTTTGTTTACAACAACGAGAACTGGCATGTTAGGTGAAGTGATACCACCCATTGGTCCAACAGCATTCACATGGTGACATGGAATGAATGTGATCTTTTCGCTTTCAAGTAATTCACGTGCATTCTTTTCGTCTTCTACCCATCCTTCAAAAAGGATTGCTCCAACACAGGAACCTTGCATAGGATCTGTCATATTTTCATATTTAATGGGAGGCCCAGCGTGTAATAACACATAATCTTCTAATTCAGGAATCACAGATTTCGCAGGTACAACATCCGTTAAGAATGGTGCTGCTGCTATGATCTTCTGAATAACGGCTTCGTTCGCTTCATTTATTGTTTTGTAACTCATTAGATTGTACCTCCTTCATAATAATTTAAGAATTGAAGTACTTTCATTAACTTCTCATCGCCACCAGCAATCGGACGCCAGTTGAATTGAACACACTCTGTACCACTTTTTTGAACAGCCTCAGAAAAACTTTTCAGCCCAATATTGATGACACTTGGTTTCATATTGATTAATGACATGATTTTCTCATCTACTGCTAAGCTTTCTTCTGTATATTCAAATTTTCGTACAGCAACAGTTGGTTGCTCCACTTTACCACCTACAAGTTTGATAGCTGTGCGAACCATTTGATCGTTTGTTTGACAAATAATTGCTCCACTCTCTTGTAAGATGTCAATTTGTTTGTCAAAGCCTTGGATGTCTTGTGCTGTACCTACAACAGTTACAAGCACTGCAAGTTGACGTCCCCCTTGACGTGCATTGTCCAAAATGTGTTTGATGGTTGGTGCTAATGCACTGGCCATATCTTCATGACCACCGTTTCCGATAACATTATCAATCATAATGACAGCTGTCTCATATTCGTTCATAGACTTTTTAAGCATTTCGATACGATTTTCCGGATCAATCATCGGATGTGGTTTACCCTTTGTATAAACATCATCACCTAAGTCAATGATTTCGTGATGTTTTGTTTTTAAAATATAACCATCTTTCTTTTCTTCCATTAGTGTATCTTTGAAAGCGTCTCTCACTAGCATAGCTGCTTCAGATGCTAACGTACCGCCTGAGTAATAACCTTTAATACCAACTTGTGAGTCTTTTAATTGCACGTTTACATTCTCAACTGTAGTCGGTTTGAAATTTGGTTTGTCCCCATTTGATAATTGGACAGATACAACCGCTGCCTCTTCAAGTGTATACGCATGATAGATGTTCGCTTCTTGATAGGAAGGTTTGTCACCTAAAAATAAGGTTACAACTGGTTTGTCAATATTTCTTAATACGTTTAATACTTTGCGTTGTACTTCCTCTGCAGGTGGTTTGGAGATTACAGTAATTACTTTTACTTTAGGATCTTGGTTTAACGCTTTGATAGTATCTAACATTGTGATCGCACCAACTTCCGTCGATAAATCACGTCCACCTGTACCAATAGCGTTCGTTACACCTTTACCATAGCGATCAATGATTGTTGTCACTTCTTGAATACCTGTGCCTGATGCCCCAACAATGCCAATATCGCCTTCGTTGACAATATTCGTAAATGCCAGTGGAACCCCGTGTATAAGTGCCGTACCACAGTCTGGTCCCATTACTAATAAGCCTTTTTCATGCGCTTTTTGTTTTAATCTCACTTCGTCTTCTTTCGCAACATTGTCACTGAACATAAATACGTGTAAGCCTTCGTTCAATGCGTTTTCCGCTTCCATCGCTGCATATTGACCAGGAATTGAAATTAACGCTAAGTTCGGATTGTTTGCAAGCTCCAATGCACGTTTCCAGTTATGTGCTTCTTGATCTTTAGACGCGTCTTGAGAATCAGACTCACCTTTTAATGCAATCTGTACCTCTTCTTTCACTTCGTCTACTTTTTCTTCCTGATCTGTCTCTACAACGATGACGATATCATTTGGCTTAGCTTTTTCTAATTCATTCGTGCCTAAGCCAGAAGATTTGAAAATATCTTTATTCGCTGGTGTTCCCATCATGATTGATACTTTGTTTACACCGTCAATTGCAGATAGCTTGTTTGATAAAAGCATTAACACGATAGAGTCCTTATAAGTGTTTTCTTTTATTATCGTATATAACATGATGTTCCTCCATTTTATTATTCTGCAAATCTATTTTTTCCGTGATAACGATCGAAATGAACATCGTCTGACACAAGATAGTTATAAATATCGTCTACGATTTCAATACCATCCTTATCATATTCCTCACTTCTTAATAAACCGCGTTCACCTGGGTAATAAATCTCTCCATAGCCCTCTGTCGCTGGTTGTGCCTTTAATTCATCGAGCATCGTTGAAATTTGTCGTTTGAAAGCATCTAAATCTGTGAAATAGGCCGGGTTAATCACGATATGAAGTTGACCTAAATCGCGTCCTTTTGTTAAGTCTTGATACATAGAAGAAACATGTACACCATGTGGAACCCCAAGAAGACTACCAGATAAAATATCCACCATCATCATCAAGCCATAACCTTTTGGACCTGAAATCGGTAGGAGTGCATGAACATCTCTTGCATTCGTAGTCGGTGCACCAGTCGCATCTACCGCCCATGTATCTGGAATAGATTCATTTTTACTTCTAGCAGCTAAAATTTTGCCCCATGCTTGGACAGTTGTCGCCATATCAAATGTGATGATGCGGTCATCAGCAGATGGTGCACTAAATGCGATTGGGTTTGTACCAAAATAAGGTTCAGTTCCTCCGAATGGCACGGCCATTGGATCTGATTGACACATACTTAAAGCAACCATATCTTGTTCTGCTGCCATTTCAACAAAGTAACCTAATGCACCACTATGCGAGATGTGCTTCATACCAACCACGGCAACACCCGATTTTTTTGCCATTTCAATCGCTTTTTCCATCGCTTGTTTCGCTATTTGGTGACCTGGACCGTTATCCCCATCAAAAACGGCAGATGCTGGTCCGGTTTGTTCGAAAGTATAGTTTGGATTTGCAGTAATACCTCCTTTTGCAATTCGTTCAGAATAGTATTCAACACGGACAGCTCCATGGGAGTGAATGCCTCTATGATCTGCGTATGTTAATACATCTGAAACATCATGTGCCGCTCCTTCATTTAATCCCGCTTTCATAAACTTTTGTTTCATTAAATTAAATAGTTCTTCCTTCGATACACGCATGTTTGTCAGCTCCTTTTCTTGCATAAATAAAATATTTTGTCAGATTGTAAATCATCTATAATTTATTGATACTCTCTGTTTATAGGTCAATGTCTCTGTTCGCATCTTTTGAATAAATATACGAGAATGGTTCATCTAAACCAACTGCATAGGTAGCTTGTGGCACATATGCACCCATAAAGATATAGTCTCCTTTATCAACTGGCATCCATTCGTTGTCTAAGTTATACATCCCGCGCCCACTTAATACGTAAGCACCGTGTTCTTGGACATGTGTTTCAATGTAACCGTGAGAAGCACCTGGTTTGAATGAAAGAATATGAATGTTCATGTCATAGCCGATTTCTTTTGGTAATAAGTCTTGGATTAATACTTCTTTCATCCCTTCATAGGCTTCTTGTTTAATACTGTTTACATTACCTGAAACAACTTCTGGTGTATGCCCTTTTAATGGGTGCCCTTTCAGTGGCTGATAACGTTTTTTATATAGGAATAAGCGGCTATCTTCACCGTTATTATTATTTTCAAACGTCAATTGTAAGTGTGGGGGAACATATAAGTACCCACCTTCCGTTAGTTCGTATTTTTTACCATCCGCATAAGCGTTGATATTGCCATACACAACGTATACAAAAGATTGAATACCATCACCAGCAAAACCAGTTGTGTTTCCGCCTTGGTTTTTTACTGTTATTAAGTAATCTACAAATCTTGCACCTAAACGTGGGGATCCTAAGATTGTTACGTCACAATCTTTAAAGCCAGGTACAACATTGTTGACTAAGCCGTCTGGTGTAATTAACGCGTAATTATCTTTTTTAATCACGGAACGCGTTTCTAATAAACCTTCTCTATATCCTTGATTTAGATTTATGTAACCCATAATTTCTAACTCCTTCACAATATTTATTCTTTATACGCTAGTTCATACAGTACGTCTATCAATATTTCAATCCCCTTAACGAGGTCAGTTATCTTCGTTTCTTCATTTATATTGTGGCTAATCCCATCTATAGAAGGTACAAACAACATGGCTGTTGGAACATATTGTGCAAATATTTGTGCGTCATGTCCTGCACCAGATGGCATCACTTTATATTGATCACCTACATTATCTTTGGTTGCTTGTTCAATAATTTGAACAATTTTTTCATTCATCAATGTTGGTGTCTCATCCATCCACAAATGAATGTCATAAGTCATGTTATTTGCGGTAGCGACTGCTTTGATTTTGTCTTCGATTTCTGTCGCAAAATCATTTAATAGTTGTTGATCAATATGACGACAGTCTACCGAGAACGAAATTTCGCCAGGAACTACATTAACTGTGTTTGGAATAGGTACGACATGGCCGAACGTTAACACAAGTGGCTCTCCAATTTCTCTTGCACGTTTCGTTAAATCTGTGACAATTTCACTATAGGCAACAACTGTATCGCGACGTAATGACATTGGCGTTGTGCCAGCATGGTTCGCTTCGCCTTTTAAGTTGATTGTGTAACGTTTCTGGCCGACGATTCCATTAACCACACCGATTGTTTTGTTTTCTGTCTCTAACACTTTTCCTTGTTCAATATGCAATTCAACAAATGCTTTGATGTCATTACGAACGTCAGTAGTTTTTCGGTAATCAAAGCCTGATTCGCGCATCGCATCTTCAAACTTAATACCATCAGCATCTTCAATTGTGTCGACATCCGATTTTTCAGCTAAGTTAAAGAAGTTTTTGCTACCCCAAAATGTGTAAGGGAATCGACTACCTTCTTCTTCTGCAAGCGCTAATACTTCTAATGATCGGAGTGGTTGACCATATTTTTCTTTCAAATATTTAACAGCCACAAGTGCAGATAAAATACCGAATTGACCATCAAGATGACCACCTTCAACAACTGTATCGATATGTGAACCCGTTAAAATCGTTTCTTCCGGATATTTACTTCCAACAAGTCGACCAGATAAGTTACCGATATCGTCGAAACTTGCTTCAAAGCCTTCTTCTTTAAATGTTTTTTCTAGCTCACGAACGGCAGTATTCCATTCTTGAGAATATAGCAGACGTGTAATCCCACCTTGTTGTAAACCACCAAAACTGGTGAATTTCTTATCTAACAATTTAAAAGTCGCTTGAATATCCATTACTCTTTCACTCCTTCCTCTTAATTCACTTTTATTATAGGTCCTTCCTCACAACCATTCATTGACATAATGTACAATAATGGATGGTCTTTTTATGCATTATCAACAAATTATATTTTGATAAGGAGCAAGTGACAGTTGTACAAAATATTAAGAAGGCTGGCGAGCTGATTAAACTTGCTTGTATCATATCCTGACAACAAAACAAAACCGCATAGTAAATCAATGAGAAAACTTCGATTTACCATGCGATTATTCATTTTCAAATCATGATAGGATAAAAGATAAGCAAAGTGTCATGATACATACGAGAAGAAGCAACCCTAAGCTATATCGTAATGTATATTGAAAGATTTTTGATTCATTTCCGGTCTGATTAACGGCTGCTGCTGCAATAGCAATAGACTGTGGTGAAATCAATTTTGCCACGCTTCCTCCAGCTGTATTGGCTGCCATCAGTAATCCTGGCGAAATCCCGATTTGCGTTCCAGTTACTACTTGCAAGCTTCCAAATAGAGCGTTATTATTAACAACCGATCCAGTGAGAAAGACACCAATCCAACCTAATACTGGGCTCACGAATGGAAAGAAGTCACCCGTTTTTGCAAGTGCAAGTCCTAAAGATGTACTAAGTCCAGAAAAATCAGATAAATTGGCGAAAGCCATGACAAGAACGATCGTCAAAATCGGTAACCATAGTTCTTTAATGGTGCTCCCTAGTAAATTAACGGTTTGTTTTACGTTTAATGCAGGAAATAACACACTCGTTAAAATGATTGCTAATAAAATCGCTGTTCCTGTCGCTGAAACAAAGTTAAGATGTAAGATGGCTGGCATAGAATTTGCTTCTGTTACGATTGGTGGTGTACGAATGATTTCATTATGTAATCCCGGAGTTTTCAAAGCGATAGTTGTAAAATCCAGTGCACCACCATCTACAAATAAATTTTTAAATGCAGGGAAGCTCCAAACAGTTATGACACTAGTGAGTACATAAAATGGTGACCACGCTACCAAAATCTCTTTCATAGTATATTTTTTTAAAGTACCTGTTACTTCTACCCCAGGTTCATGGTAAATTGTTTTAGGTTGCCATTTTCTTAAGAATGCAGCTAACAGCAACATACTAACTAAAGATGGAATAATGTTTGCAAGCTCAGGTCCTATAACAGCAATCGTTAGTAGTTGAAGCACTGAAAACACACTACTGACAAGAAAAATAGCTGGGAATATTTCTTTTATTCCTTTAAGGCCATTTAACATAAAGATAAGGAGGAATGGAACTAGAAATGAAATCAACGGTAAAATCAATGCCGTCATTCTTGAAAGTTCTAATGTTTCCATACCTCCAACTTCAGCACCTGTAATAACCGGAATGCCAACCGTACCGAATGCACCAGTAGAGGCATTGGCGATGAGGCAAAGTCCAGCTGCTTTTATTGGATGAAAACCAAGAGTCACAAGTAATGCTGCACAAATAGCGATTGGAACACCTAAGCCAGCCGCTCCTTCCAAAAAGGCATTAAAGCAAAAGCCAATTAGCAATAATTGAAGTCGTTGATCCTCGGTAATATTCGCTATACTTCCACGTACAATTTCGAATTTACCGGTTTGTACAGAAATCTTATACAACCATACAGCCATAATGACGATATAACCAATTGGCCATAGTGCTTTGCCTGTTCCTAGAAGAATTGCCCCGAAGGCTTTAGTGATCGGCATGTCGAAGACTCCGACTGCTATGATGATCGTAACACCTAAAGTTAAGGCAGCAGCATAAACTCCTTTTAATTTAAAAATTGTTAAGCATAGTAGAAATAGAAGAATCGGAAGAAAGGCTATGATGCCACTCACTATTTCGTTTCCAAGTGGATTGTATTGTTGATACCACATCGTTGTCACTTCTTTCTAAAGTAGTTAATATCAAAATTAATGTAGATATCCCTCAGCTGATCTGTACATATCTACTAGATTTGTAGCATTATTCATTGAAAGCTATTATTATGACCTGCCTCATTTCCTTCGTATGAAGTCGTAATTGTAAATAAATGAATTTGGGCATGCTACCCTCGTCACACTCTTGTCAAAAAACGAAGTATTTCGTTGAATACTCCGAATTTGTTCACATAATTCCCCTTCGCTATTTTGAATTAAAGGACTATACGTATAATAACCTTCAAAAATAGTATACAATCAGAGTTATAGGTTATCCTTGTAGCATCTTACATATTTAACTTTTATTTTAGCTTTTTCTAACAAAGATAAAGGAGATGATTCTTGTGACAACATTAAAAGAAATCATGTCTGTTCAACAATTTTCTGATTTAACATTGTTAAATGGTGAAGGCGATTTAGGAAGAGAAGTAGAAATGGTCGATATTACAGAAACGCCTGATATCAAAAATTTCACAGCACCACACTCATTTATCGTTACGACGGGTATGAGTTATCAGCACGATCAATCCGGATTAATTGATCTCATTCGAGAATTAAATGATATACAAGTTGCTGGCATAGGTGTTAAATTATCCCGATTTTTAGAAAAGATAGATGATGAAGTGATAGAATTTGCGAACAAATTAAAATTCCCGATTATTAGAATCCCCGAAAGCTGGAATCTTGGATCGATCACACATCATATATCATCCTATATCTTGGATGAAGAAACTGAAAAATTATATTTTGCTTTAGATATCCAACAAGAATTAAATACAATGCTTATGAGAGGTTTGAGCTTAGAAATGATGATTGAACGGATGAGTAGGCTCCTCCGTGTCCCTGTAATGCTCTTAAATCCTTTTTATCAAATTAAATCGATGAGCCATCACTTCCAGGAACATTCTGAACAAGTTCAAAAAAATCTTAGTTACTTCAAAAGATCTTTAAATTCCAAGCACATTCCACCTAATAATCGTGCATCTTTTCAAGAAGAACATATTATATTTGAGGTGCCCGCTTTTAAATATTTCCCATATTATCTGATGGTTTCAAATGTCAATTCTCTCACCTATCCATTTAGTTTGCTAGCAATAGAACAAGCCGTAAATACACTTAGTCTCGCAATTTATAAAAATAGTAAAATTAAAGAAGCGGAACAACAAGAGGTAAACCGATTTTTCGAAACACTCATGTCTGAACATCCTGATAATCTTATGTCAGTAAAGCAGCATCCTGAGTTTTTGAAAAAGCATCATATCCAAACATCAAACTTCTACCAGGTGATAATTTGTGCGATTGATAAAGAAAAAAATGTAGAAAATAATATCTATTTAAATGAGCGTTATCAAATGACTTTTGAATGGCTAACGCATAAGTTGATTGACATTGATCCGTCTATCAGTTTATATATGTCTCCAGGTAATCATCGGTTTACGATACTTTTACAAACTAAACATCAATATTATTTAGATTACTGTAAGTATCTTCAAAAAGAGTATAAAAAATTATTTAATAGCACACTTTCCTTTGGCATTGGTAATGAGGTCACTGAATTCTCACAGTTACCGCTATCTTATTTCGAAGCGAATGAAGCTTTTGATCATAAGTCTGAAAGTGGTGAAGTTAGATTTATAGAGCTCTATAAATCCAAAAGTGTGGAAGAATTATTACAACTCATTCCGGCCAATAAATTAAAACCTTTTATCACGTACACATTAGGTTCATTAGCCTATCCAAAAACAACGAAAGAGAAAGAGCTAAAAAATACTTTAGAAATTTATTTGGCGAACCATTGTGATCTTACAAAGACATCTGAAGATTTATATATTCATCGTAATACGGTAAAATATCGTATTAAAAAATGCGAAGAAATTTTAGGTCAGCCAATCGATGCCCCTGATACTTCATTAGATATACGATTAGCTTTATTTGCATCAGAGAAAATAACGTTTTAAATTAAAAATTCCGCAAAAAAGCTGTTATAAATGCTTTTTTACGGGATTTTATTTGCATGAAAAAATATATATGGCAATAAACGATTGTTCTAATGCTTCATTAGCCAGATACTTACTTCCTCAAACTAGGACATGCAAAACAGACGATTCGCACGCTTCTACAAGTAGACGATCCACTTGCTAATTTTAACCGTCCCCTATCGAAACCGCTTCAAGTAAAAAGTCTGTTTAAAAGTCGACGTTCTGTTTTTTAATATCCTATTGTTTAGATGGCAATCACAAAACGACCTATCAGCGAGATATGGGGACAATCTCACTGATAGGTAGCTTTGCTTTATTCATTAGTTAGGGGATGGGTTGCTTTGTTCTCTTTTAACATAACTACAAGGAAGAATAAAATCGCTGCTGCTGCAAGAAGTATGGCTGCAATGTAGAATGCTAATACCTTGGAGCCAGTGATATCACCAATATAACCAGTAAGCGTTGGCGCAACAACAGATGAGGTCATACCAAAGAAGTTAAAGAAACCTAATGCTTTAGCAACTGTATTTGATGATACTGAGTCAGTTACATACGTAATTAATACTGGATCAATTGCAAGTTTACCTAGTAAACCATATAAGATTAGTGCAATATAAAGTACTGTAGGATTAGGTGAAAACACTGTTAAACTAATTGTTAGAGCTGCACCAATTAACAAGAAGAAAATTAAGCGCAGACGCATATGTGCATTTTTATCAATATATTTAGAAAATATTAATGCACCAGGTACTGCTGAGATTGCGACTAAAGCAGCTACATAGCCTACTGAACCTTGTTCGAATCCTTTTTCTGTGACAAGGAATGACGGTAACCATGTAACAATCATGTAATAACCATAACATGTTGCAAAATACACAAAATATATAACTAATTGTCTTGGTGAGAATAAATTTACTTTAGAAACTGCATCTTGTGTTATTGTTTTTTTATCTTCAGAGTCCTCTTTTGTAGCTGGTTTTTTTTCTTGTTTAACAAATAAAGCAAATACAAATGTTACTGCTATTATTAGGATGGCTGTAATATAAAGCATGTAATTCCATTTGATTTCAAGACTACCTACTAAAACAGATGAACCTATTAAACCAATAACCATACCTAATGCGGAGCCGCTATTTATGATAGCGTTAGAAAAACTTTTTTTATCTTTTGGCATATGTTTAGCTGATAAGGAGAATGCTGCGCCATAGTATGAACCAGTCGAAAGACCTGCCAATAAGGCACCAACATACACTTGTGTGATTGTCGAGCTTGTCCCAATGACGAATGCTGCTAATGCAAAAATGATAAAGGCTGGGATTATTACTTTTTTTTGACCAAATTTATCAACGAGTATTCCTGATGGAATTTGCATACCTGTATAGGCAAAGAAATAAATAGAAGCAACAAGTCCTACTTGTGTATCGCTAATGTTCCCCAATGATTCTTGAATTTGTGGGTATATTGGCGTAAGTATTGTTCGATAAATCCAAATAACTACCCAACCTAAACACAGTGTAACAATTATTTTTTTGTAATAATTCGGGTCATTTTTAACTGTTTGTCCCATAATATGACACTCCTATTTTTTGTTTTTTTACTTATGTATTGCTTACGTTAATTTTAGGTTATGAGTAAGTAAATAACATTGTTCACTTTTAACAAAAACAGAAATGGATTTGCACATTTTAGACAAAAGCATATACTTAAAATATTTACAAAAGTATGACTTATGATATTCTCACTAGCTGATCTTTACGTAGTACTTTTGCATCTTCGATAACTCTCTGCACAGCAAGGAAGGTACAACAAACAAAAAATAAGCCCGATTACCCTTAAGGTTATCGGACTGACCTATATCTACAATACAACACAGGTATGACAATTTGTAATGATGACATGAAAGATTCCCCCTTTGTAGGTAGTACTTCTACAAAGAGGAATCTTTCTTTTTTACTATGAAAACTAGCTAATCAACAGACGCGCTCTTTCAATTAATGATGTTTATGCGGAATAAAGCCGATTGGTGTTGGCCCCGCAATCCCTAACATCACAAAATCTTTATCAGAATTATTAGTCATTCCGTGCTTTTCACCAGCACGTGCAACAACAACATCTCCAGCTTTAATTTGAACCATTTCACCACACTCTGGATAAAAATCTGCTGTTCCTTCTACAACAATCCAAATATCATCAGCTTTGTCGTGCGAGTGAATTGGCAAATCTTGTCCTGGATGCATACACCAAACAGCTCCTACAGTATTAGGTGTTTCATAGAAAATATGTTTTGTCGCTTCTTCTTCTCTAAACTCTTGAATATCTGGCCAATGGAAAATACGATTTTTTAAATCTTTTCTTGCTATTTTTTTAAATGTCATTGTATTTTCTCCTTGTTTCAAATTTTCAAAAACCTTCATTATTTAGCGTTTAACAATATTTTGGCGTTTACCGTCTAAAAATGCTGTAGTGTTATCGAATGCAATTTTAGCACGCAGTTCCATCGCTTCATCCGTAAAGAAACCTACATGTGGTGTTAAAATTACATTTTTGGCGTGTAATAGTTTATAGTATCCAGGAATAGGCGGTTCCATATCAAATACGTCGATACCAGCTCCCGCAATTCGCCCTTCATTTAATGCATCCGCCAATGCATCATTGTCAACAATTGGGCCTCGTGCACAGTTGATGATAATGGCTGATTCCTTCATTAAATGTAATTTTTCTTTAGAAATTAAGCCTTTCGTGCTAGCTAGTAATGGAATATGTAATGACACAATATCTGATTGTACTAATAACTCATCTAATTCCATATACTCGATACCTAAATCTTTAGCTTCTGGATTAATACTAGATTGATCTGAAGCGATTAAGTTTGCACCAAATGCTTTAAACAATCGAGCAGTCATTAAACCAATTTTACCTGTACCAATCAATCCAACTGTTTTACCTTTAATTTCACTACCTTGGAATGCCCCTGGGAAATTATCGGCACGAATTTCCCTATCACCCTTAGTAATGCGACGATACACGTCTAATACTAGGCCAATCGTTAATTCCGCAACCGCTTGATTCGCATATCCAGCTGCATTACATACTATAATATCTTGGTTTTTAGCTTGTGTGATACCTACATGATCAACACCTGTAAAGGCCACATTGATTAATTTTAACTTGTCATTTTGATCAATTACTTCTGTAGGATAAGGATTATTCGCAATCATAATAATATCTGCACCTTCACTACGACTTGCTAATTCTGCCCAATCAGACGTTTTCTCATTGTAATAAACAAATTCATGACCGCCCTGTTTGATTGGTTCCGCTAACTTTTCAATGATTGAATCTGGAACATTTAATGGCTCTAATAATTTTACTAACATACAATCCATTCCTCCTATTTATGTCGATACGTCTGTTGATTAACTAGTGTCCATAGTTTAGAAAGAGAGAATCACACTTCTTTTTTTGTATACTTCGCACAAAAAATCTAGTATTTACATTGATTTACACTCCTGTTTTTTCTTATTTTTCTTGCTATACGCTTAATCTGATTGTAGGATATGAGTAATTAAATAACATTGTTCACTTTTAACAAAAATACAAACGACATTACATATTTTTAACAAAAGCTTTCGTGCAAATTAAAAAATCAGCCCAAAAATTATCGGACTGATTCGTTACATTATCATCGTATATTTACCCACACATTGTTTTTTGTCTACCTTTTTAAGCAATCGATGCTCCTTGATTAAGGTCACCTTTTACACCTTTACCATAAAAACTTTATTCCACACTTTTTAGCGATTCAATCATATTTATTTTCGTCACTTTTCTTCTAAGAAGTAAGTTAGACACTATAGTCAGTAAGAACGCGACAATTATAGAGACTAAGATGATTAACATATTTAATTTATCTGGGATTTGTTGATGGGTGCTTGATAGAGCCTTTACGATAATTTTATAGACATAGCCACTGATTGGTAAAGCTACAATGACCGCAAATGTTGTTAGGATAATGTTTTCCAAAAATATTAATCTGTTTATTTTATTTTTTTGATAGCCTAATACTTTCAGTGTTGCCAGCTCACGATTCCTTTCATATATGTTGATGGAAGATATCGTATAGATGGCGCCAAAGGACAGTATGATGGCGCTTGTGATAAACATGATAAATACAAAACTGTTTTGCTTCACAATATATTGTGCCGATTTTTTTAATTCATTCTTATCGGCAATTGTATCTACACTGCGATCTTTTTCAAAAAAATTACGAGCGCTCATAGCATCTGTAGCGTTATTTGTTTGAACTAAAAGCGAAGTTGGATTGTAGTCTATGTTAAAGCTCTTTAAGTACTCTGGTGTACTATAAAATGATGGATTCGAATACTGTGTAGAGATATTTAAAACCTTCATTTCTACAGAAGTATTTTTTAGCTCTGGCGCTGTAAACTTTATGTTAACACGATCCCCTTTAGAAATATGATATTTGTCAGCGTAAGATTTGGGGACAAGCACACCGTTATTTTCTAAAGCTATTCTATTGTCATTTTCGTCGAAGAAATGAACGAGATTGTTTTCTTGTTCAGTAACAACTAAATTGGCGCTTTCTTTTTTATTATCTTTTATGATTTCAATAGGAAGAGTAGCTAACAAATAACTAGTTTTAATTTCAGAAGGTAGTTTTACTGTCTTAAAATTTGTACCCATCGTATAATCGACTCTTAGATCATAAGCATAAACATCTTCAATTTGATCTGCTACTTTTAGCAAGGATGCTTGAGTACCGAAAGCAGTAATCAATAAAACGGTGCTTACAACAACACCAATTGAACTTGCTAAAGCTTTTTGTTTATTTAAAAATATATTTCTCAAAATGAGTTTATAACTGTAGGAAATACGACTCCATAGACCTGGAATTCTTTCTATCAAGAGCTTTTTCATCTTCTTTGGCGGTTTAGGACGCATAGCCTGAGCTGCATGTTCCTTTAATATAGCTCTACCACTTAAGTAACATGACAGAACACCAAAGGCACTAGAGAAAATAATCGGTGGGATGATTGACAATAAAGAGAGTGAGAATTTTATGTCAGGCAAAGAGTAGGCCCTTGCACAAGACGTAGTTACTAAAGGAATAAATACAAAAGCGGCAATTACACAACCTATAATTGAGCCTAGTATTCCTGCCAGCATAGGGTATCCCATATAGTGAAGCATAATGTTGCTGTTTTTTACACCTAAAGCCTTCATAATACCAACTTGATTCCTTTGCGAATCGATAATCCTCGACATGGCGAGAAATAGGATAATCGCTTCAATCAAAAAAAGTACTAAAGGTATAACTTTACTCATTAAGTTATTATTTTTAATCGTTTGATTGATTTTAGAATAGTTCAAAGTCCGTTCCTTATTTACTTGATCTAAATAGCTAAGCTGCTTGGACTGTTCTTCAATTGATTTGCCTAACTTTTCAATATCGTAACCTTCTGTAGCATCCACGATGATTTCATTAAAGTAAAAGCCATTTAAGATTTCGGGTAATGTTTCTTCAGCAATATAAGCGACTCCATATGCTTTATGGTCTTGAATTTCATTCTTTTTTGCGTGTTCAACATTCTCACCTAAGCCACTAATTGTAAAGTTAAAGCTGCTTTCATTCGCATTTATCGTGATTTGATCGCCGACACGATATTGATGTTCTTTTGCATAATGAGAATCTAATAAAATCTCATCCTTTTTTAATGGGATACTACCTTCAGTTATAGTAGGTGTATTTATTTCATTGTTGTCTGGGATCGAATGAATTTTTAATGACGTTTTGTAATCTTCAAACGTTTGCGTACCATCAAAGGTATAACGTCCTTCGATTTTATTGATACCTTCAATTTTACTTAACCGAGTGACATCATTTTTAGAAAGCTGACTGTAATATACATGTAAATCGCTTAAATTATGTTTTTGAAAGTAATCCTTCGTATACGTATTAAGATTAGTGCTGTAGGTTACTAGTCCCGCATAGAAAAAAGCACCTACTGCAATAACAATCACGACGGCGATAAATTGCCCCAAAGACTGTTTGATGTCCCTCAATAATTTTAAAAGCAATTTCATGATTACCACTCAATCCCTTCAACACTTTGTTTTTCCTCATTTATCGTAACACTTTCGATCAGTCCGCTTTTTACTTTAATTATTTTGTCAGCCATAGGGGCAATGGCAGAATTATGTGTGACTAAAATAACACATTTCTTCGTTTCTCTATTTAAATCTTGCAGAAGCTTTAATACAGACTTGCCAGTTACATAATCCAAAGCGCCTGTTGGTTCATCACAGAGTAAAAGTAAGGGGTTTTTCGCAACAGCTCTAGCTATAGCTACTCTTTGTTGTTCTCCTCCAGAAAGCTGGGAAGGGAAATTTTTAATACGATCCGCTAATCCGACTTTATGTAAAGTATCTTTAGCATCCAGATTGTTTTTACATACCTCAGTAGCGAACTCAACATTTTCAAGAGCGTTTAAATTCGGAATTAAGTTATAGAATTGAAAGACGAAACCCACTTTCTCACCACGATATTCCGTTAACTTTTTTTCGTTCAATCTTGTTATTTCTTGATTCCCAACAAAGACTTGACCTGAGGTAGCCGTATCCATACCGCCAAGAAGATTCAGAATCGTACTTTTACCCGCACCACTAGCCCCTAAAATAACGACGAATTCCCCCTCATTTATGGAAAAATCAACACCATTAAGGGCCTTGATTGGGACTTCTCCTATTTTGTATTCTTTCGTTACGTTTTTAAATTCGATTAACTTTTTCATTTATTTCATCTCCTCAAATAATTTTTTATCAACGGCAAGTAACTCTAAAATAAACAACATTTGTCGTATATTTTAGAGTTACTTTTAGTTGTCTCTTTTTGTTGCTTGGCTTTATTAAGAAGCCGTTAATCACGGCAAAATATTAGAAATTTAAATCGACTTAAAAAGGATTTCAATCTACCGATCTCTGTGGAGATTACAACCACATCACGCCCACGGCTTCACGAAGATTCCATAATATTGACGGCAGTAATGCCTCGGCATTATTTCGTCCGGATTCGGCCAAAAACAGTTAAATCATTCTAATAATATATAAGCTGATAAAATTAAATATATACACGTTTGGTAAAAAATACATTTTAATTTCCTTTTTAAAAAAGAAGGTTTAAAAATGCTTCAGTATCTTTTATTGATTTTTAGTAGACATAATATAATTATCGGTTACCTAAAGATTTAAATGATGAGTGACAAGATGTTAGAGGCTTAGAATAAGTATATTTATTCACAAAGAAATGAAAATCCTGATGCTAAGAATAGAAGAGGATAAATTATATTCGCTTTCCTCCCCCTTTGGTTGATTTGTATATAGAACGGATTGTACGAACTAAAATAAACAATCCTCTAATTAGAAACATAGAAGTAGTTGGTATTGCAGTTTGCACAAAAAACCTCCCCGAATTATGTTTTAATAAATCCATTACTGCATAAATTTCAATCATAACCAAATTTCCCCTCATAAATTAACCTACTCCGTTAGTTTAAATTTGACTCTGTATTTAATATAAATATCCAGTTTTCTTTAAAGTAAGTTATTCAATTAAATGACCATAAAACCAAAAATGAGCGCTTATCCTTTTCCAGGATTGCGCTCTATAATCGAAAATCTTTTTAATAATTTCAATGGATATTATCGGAAAACAGCTCTTCAGATATTACTTGTATTCCATTTCTTTTAAGTAAAGCAGTTGTAACTCCGTTTCCAATAATTTTCTTACTTTTAAATTCGCCATTATAAATCATTGAACTTCCACAAGATGGACTATATTCTTTAAGTACGACTATTGTCGCTCCAACCTCTATAGCCTGTTTTAATGTTTCGTAAGCTCCTTTTATGTACAATTTCGTAACATCTTTACCTGATATCTCAATCACTTTGGCTTTACTATTCAATACATCTTCCCCATCACCACCTATTATTTCAGCAGGTTCTCTGGGAGTTGAAAACCCACCAAGCAATTCAGGGCATACGGCAATCGCCTTATTGTCTTCTATTAGTTTACGAATCTTATTATTTAAACTATGCGTACCGTTATATCTTACTTTTAATCCTACTAAGCAAGAACTTACTAATATCATTGCTATCACCTCAAATTAAATTTCACCTTATGTTTTTCAATTAATATCATTTCTTACTTCATTATCTGGTCCGATTGTTGAACACAAGTTAAACAACACTCTCCAACTAACCTGCTTCGTTCGTTGAATACATATATAATACTTTTATTTTATAAGCATTCCAAATTATATATCTTTAATCATAAATAAAAGCTGAACTAATAAAAAATAGCTCAGCTTTATAGCTTATTATCATGTTACACATTGTATATAGGATACTGATGTATTAACTGAATTACTTTGACTATTAACTTTTAATAAAACATTCCCACCTCTGAGTTATTTTTATTATTTAGTTAACGCCTGCATATCTGCCACAATCGTCTCAACTGGTACATCTGTATAAGCATCATAATCTTTCACAACAATCCCATCAGCATTAACTAAGTAATACCTTCCCATATGTATAACTTGGTCAGTATTTGGATCATTTTTCACGTGTGATTTAAACGATTTCATAGCAAACTGTTCAATAAACTTTTGATCATAGCCAGTCAATAGTTGCCATTTGCTTTCATCGGGAACTGAATATGTTTTTAAATAATTTTTTAAAACTTCTGGCTTATCAACCTGAGGATCAACGCTAAATGCTAAAATCTGATAATCTTCCATGCCTTTATCCTGAAGTGCCTTTTGTACCTCTGTCATGTTATACGTCATTGGCGGACAAATGGTATTACAATTAGTAAAGATGAACATCGCTAACGACGGCTTGCCTTTAATATCATTAAGGCTAACCTTTTCATTTCTTTGATTAGTTACCGAAAAATCCTGTACTTCTATGTTCATTTCAGGTTCAAATTTATAACTTCCACAACCAGTTAGAATGCTACTTAATGTTAGTATCAACACGAGCAAGACACTGTTCTTTTTCATATATTTGCACACTTCCCTTCAATTTACCATCGTTTTTTATTGTATAAATTATAGTTACTGAATACAAGATATGAGCTTAACCTTTCATTTTTTTATGTCCATTCAATGTATATTGTATGATTTTGGTATATTAATATCCTATAATTTCCAGATAATTCACAATTCTTTTAAATTTTTTTAAACTGTTATTTTACTGTTTTGGTTATTTCCCAAGACATCATACAATTGTTATATAACAAAGTTTTTTTAGTTCCCAAGCATATCCTACGTATGAAGACACAATAATAAATTCTTAAAATTTCTCTTTCACACCCGAATTTTCTCCCACATTCACAATTATCATCATTAAACTATTATAAGAATATTATTCTATAAAAAATACCATTCTCTTTTATACAGTTTATTTCTATTAAATCCTTATTATTTCTATGTTATTTCCACAATCTGAAAATGATTAAAAATTACAAAAACTCGAAATTTAGTATTGCATTATAAGAATCTTCCCCATAAAATAAGTGAATATAACGACGAGAGAAAAAAGAAGTATGTCGTTTAAGACAGAAATATATGGCTTGAGGGGGAATAATAATGGTAAACATTTCTGGAGACAAAAATAAAGATTCAGTTGACTATAGCGCAATTGAAGCTATGGAATCGTTCAACAAGTTCGTGAAAAAGAAGAATACCTTCCTTTTCTCGATTACAGCTGTATTTTTAACACTTTATATTTTGCTACCAATCCTCGCTTTTCAACCTGTACTACAACAAAAAATTGTCGGAAATATTACAGGTGTTTGGGTTTATTCAGCAGGATTATTCATGATGACAATCGTTCTTTGTACAGTGTATGTGAAAAAAGCTGCTTCATTCGATAAAGCTGCGGCAGCAGTACTAGCTGAGTATCAGGCGAAAGGTGGAAAATAAATGAACTTAGTATCCGTTGGTTTCTTTTTAGCAATCGTTAGTTTAACTCTTGTAGTAACATATATCGCAGCGAAACGTACGTCTTCTGCGGCAGATTTTTATACAGCTGGCGGTGGTCTTAAAGGTTGGCAAAATGGTTTTGCAATCGCTGGTGACTACTTATCTGCCGCTGCATTTCTTGGCGTATCCGGTGCGATTGCCTTAACTGGTTTTGATGGCTTCTTCTTCTCTGTAGGCTATGTTGTAGCTAACTTAGTTCTTCTTTATATAATTGCGGAGCCGATGCGTAATTTAGGTCGTTATACTTTAGCAGACATGCTTACTGCCCGTTTTAATGAAAAACGCATTCGCGGGGTAGCTGCGTCAGGAACAATTATCATCGTAATCCTTTATATGATTGCACAATTAGTAGGTGCTGGTGCTCTTATTAAACTATTATTTGGTATAGAGTATTGGATTGCGGTTTTAATCGTAGGTGTTATGATGACGATTTATGTATTATTCGGTGGCATGACAGCTACTTCTTGGGTGCAAATTATTAAGGCTAGCCTTCTTTTATTTGGGACAGGCTTATTAGCTACATTAGTATTAATTAAATTCGACTTCTCTCTAATGAAAATGTTTGATACGATCGCTGTGGATCATGGCGAGAAATTCCTTGTACCTGGGATGAAATATACAAGTTCAATTGATTCGATTTCGATGATGATGGCGCTTGTCTTAGGAACTTCTGGGTTACCTCATATTTTAATGCGCTTCTTCACCGTTAAAGATGCCAAAACTGCTCGCTCTTCTATTTCATGGACGACTTGGATTACAGCTATTTTCTTCTCATTAACTATTTTTTTAGGCTTCGGAGCATTAAATTTTGTAGGGATCGATAAAATTCTTGCTGAAAGTAAAGCTGGTAACACGGCTGCCCCACTTCTTGCTAATTATTTGGGCGGTGATGTGTTAATGGCATTTATCGGTGCCGTAGCATTTGCAACTATTTTAGCTGTTGTTTCGGGTTTAGTTTTAACAGGAGCTTCTGCGATTTCGCATGATATTTATGGAGAAATCATTAAAGGTGGTAAATTAACAGAAAAACAACAAGTTGTAGCAGCTCGTACTGGTTCAATTTTTATTGCCTTTGTTTCCATTATCCTTGCACTATTTGCGCAAAACTTGAATGTATCGTTCTTAGTATCCTTCGCATTTTGTATCGGTGCTTCAGCAAACTTACCTGTTATTCTGTACACAATTTATTGGAAAAAATTCAATTCAACAGGTGCTATAACAGCGATGGTAACTGGTTTAGTATCATGTTTAGTTTTAGGTGCTATGGGGCCAAATGTATGGAGTCCTGTTGAAGGTGCGGCAATATTTGTTGGTAATCCTATCGTACCGTTAGCAGTTCCAGCGGTTATTACAATTCCACTTGGCTTTATCACAGGTTATTTAGGCACTGTTCTATCTTCTAGCAAAGTACCACAGGAAGAGGAAGATCGCATTTACAAGGAAATTCGCGTGAAAGCAAACACAGGTGTATCCGTCTCTGATATCTCTCATTGATAGCTTTCCGCAATCCAAATAATTGCAAAAGGCTATATCAATCGTCCTATCCTTCATAATAAAAATATCAAGTTAAAAAACTCGATTTTTTGTCGGGTTTTTTAACTTTTTATTATAAAAAATTTACCAATTTACCTATTGAACAATACTATTCTCTTTCAAAAAAATTTGATTTTCACTGAGTAAATAGTGTTTATTTTTTATAAAAAACCATTTTCTTTTTAAAATTTTATCCTAATTTCCCACTTGAAAATCTAGAATTGACCTACCTTCGCTTATTTATCAGAATTTTCCAAAACCCTTTTATTTCTAGGGCTTGTTATGTATATTCTCTTTTAAGACTATTTTTCTAAAAATTATTTTTTCATAATTTTTCTGAAAAGTATTGCAATTTTGTGAACTGTCTCATAAAATGAAGAGGTGAATTCACTAACCTAGCAAATTCGAGTCTTTAAGCAGAAAAAATAAACACAAAATGGGGAATGTTAATGGGGAACAATCAAGCAAGCAAGGGCGTCGTAATTGACTATGATGCAATTGCAAGTCAAGAATCATTTAAAGCGCTTGTTCGAAGAAAGAAATCATTTCTATGGTCAATAACTGTGATCTTCATAGCAGCTTATATGTTGCTACCAATTCTTACTTCGTTCACGACAATACTACACCAAAAGGCAATTGGGGAAATTACTTGGGTGTGGCTATATTCAGCAGGATTATTCATCATGACTTGGAGCTTATGTCACGTATATGTAGCAAAAGCGAATAGTTTTGATAAAGAAGCACAGGCGATTATCGCTGAATACGAGAACGGAGGTGGCCGCCGATGAATAACGGGATGAGTTTTACAGCCATATTCTTCTTCGTAGCCATTGTTGGTTTAACATTAGTTATTACATGGTGGGCATCAAAACGAACATCTTCTGCAAGTGATTTCTATACTGCAGGCGGCGGGTTAACAGGCTGGCAAAATGGACTAGCCATCGCAGGAGACTACTTATCAGCAGCATCTTTCTTAGGGATAGCCGGAGCAGTTGCATTATTTGGATTTGATGGATTCTTCTTCTCTATCGGGTATTTAGTAGCTTACTTAGTGGTTCTATACATCGTTGCTGAGCCATTACGTAATCTTGGTAAATTTACATTAGCTGACATGATCACAGCGCGTTTTGATAGCGCTAAAGTTCGTGGTACAGCAGCTTTAAGCACTATTACAATTGTATTATTCTACATGATTGCACAACTAGTTGGTGCTGGAGCACTTATTCAATTACTTTTAGGGATCGACTATTGGCTTGCCGTATTAATCGTGGGCTTTATGATGACAACATACGTACTATTTGGTGGTATGACTGCAACATCTTGGGTACAAATTATTAAAGCTTGTCTTTTAATGTTAGGAACAGTTATTATTTCATTCTTAGTATTAAAAGAATTCGGCTTTAGTATTGCAACGATGTTTAAAGAAATGGAAACTGCAACTGATAGCGGTGCAGCTTATTTGAACCCAGGTCTTAAATATCAAAATGGTATAGATACAATTTCAATGTTAATCGCTTTAGTATTAGGTACAGCAGGACTTCCACATATCCTAATGCGCTTCTTTACAGTAAAAGATGCGAAAACTGCTCGTTCCTCAGTAATCTGGGCTACTTGGATTGTAGGTATTTTCTACATTCTTACAATCTTCTTAGGCTTCGGTGCAGCTAAATTCGTTGGTAAAGAAGAAATTATTTCTGCAAACGCTGCTGGTAACATGGCTGCTCCACTTCTTGCGGAAGCACTTGGTGGAGACATACTATTCTCATTCGTATGTGCGGTAGCTTTCGCAACAATCTTAGCGGTAGTAGCTGGTCTTGTACTTTCTGGTGCATCTGCCCTTTCGCATGATATTTATGGCCAAATCATTAAAAAAGGCAAAATCACAGAGAAAGAGCAAGTACTTGCAGCTCGTATCGGTTCTATCACAATCGCTGTTATTTCAATCCTTTTAGCACTTGGTGCACAAACATTAAACGTAGCGTTCTTAGTATCACTTGCATTCTGTATTGCAGGTTCAGCTAATTTACCTGTAATCATCTATACAATCTACTGGAAACGCTTTAATACAGCAGGTGCTATTACAGCAATGTTAACAGGTTTAATCTCTGCTTTAATTCTTGTTGCAGTTTCACCAAACCTTTGGAATCCAGTTGAAGGAAAAGCAATTTTCGTTGGAAATCCATTAATTTCGTTAACGAACCCTGCAATAATTTCTGTACCACTTGGCTTCCTTGGAGGTTTCATCGGAACATTCCTTTCTAAGGAATCAGATGCTAAGAAATATCGTGAAGTGGATGTTAAAGCTAACACAGGTATTTCTGTACAGGACGTATCTCACTAATATAACAATGACCTTGTAAGTTAATAATACTTACGAGGTTTTTCTTTTTCTTAACTTGTTGCCCAAGCGCTCATCTAACGCATCCAAGAAGCTTTGCTCTGTGCGAAAGCGTAGCGTCAGCAACAATTGTTTTCTGTGCGAAAGCGTAGCGTCAGCAACAATTGTTTTCTGTGCGAAGCGTAGCGTCAGCAACAATTAGTTTCTGTGCGAAAGCGTAGCGTCAGCAGCAATTGCTTTCTGTGCGAAAGCGTAGCGTCAGCAGCAAAGCGCACAGTTGGAACCGAAATCAATCCCATTTTATGGTATAGTTAGAATGAAAAGGAGGAATAACAATGACACAATCAAAAGCAAAAAAGAAGCGCTCGTATATTAAGCGTACGGAAGGAAAAGACGTTGAGAAAAATCGTCAGTTCTCCCCTTTCAGTACATATGAACGTGTAACGAAAACTAAAAAAGAGAGCCTTGAACAAAATTTTACAAAACATAGAAAACACAACCACACAGAGGATGATTAGTGGTTGTGTTTTGCTTGTAATGCGACATCTTGATGTCTAAATGTAATAAGCTTTGGAATAAAGTACAATGGATATAGTAAAAGAAAAAGATTAGGTATCCACCACATAAGATCAAAATCAAGCTTTATTGTCCAAAAAGCAATCGCCTGTAATCCTGAGCAAAATGTTAATGCTAGAGATTCTAAGGCAAATGCTCTCCACTTTGCATTTTTCACTTTAAAAAGGTAGAGACTTATAAAACCAGTAACTGAAATTAAAATATCTAGCGGGAAGAACGACCAATTCCATATTACTAATAATTCATTTTGATAATCCTGGTATAAATACTCTTCTGGGATCAAATGGAAAAAAGTGACTAGCCAATAGAGTATAAAAAAGAAATCGGTAACTAAAAATATTAATCTTAAAGCTTTACTCATCTACAACCCCCATTTAGTTTTCTTCATAAACGTTTTCTTCAAGAATTCCATGCATAAAAATGTCTACCATTTCCTGCATTGCATCTTGAAGTGAAATCTTATTTCTGTTTATCGATCCATGTTCCATCAATCGATAAAACCCTCCAATATAGACTTCTATAAATATCCCTTTATTAAAGACACGTATTTTTTTTGTGGCAATCCCTTCATCTAGTAGAGAAAAGATACCTGTCCATTGTTCATGAATAAATTGATCGAGTGTTTCCCATTGCTTAGGATAATAGCGTTGAAGCTCTACTAAATATTTGAGTTGAGCAAATTGAAAATCTGCTGGAATGAGTACAAGACATTTCTGTAGTTTTTCTAATAGATTTAAAGTTGAATCTTGCAGTATTTCTTCCTCTCTCATCTTCAGTTCATCTATTGCAAAAAGGCTATCGTGATTCTACAATTTTTATCAGCGATGTTTGATGTTTTAACAGCGATATTTGATGCTTTATCAGCGATTCTAGCTCTTTTATCAGCGATGTTCGACGTTTTATCAGCGATTCTGATACTTTTAACAAAAACACAGCTGCTCTTTAAAAGAACAACTGCGTTATTTGCTATAAATTATAAAATGTTGTCGTATTTCTTGTAATGATACGCGCCGCTTCCTCAGTTGTAAGACCCTTTATCGAAGCGATAACCTCGATGGAATGATCCATCATCCAAGGAGATGTTCGTTTATTGTCAAATTGACCTTCGAACGGCCATGGTCCATCTGTTTCTACCATCATCAGCTCAATCGGGTATTTTTTGATAAGTTGTTGAATCTCAGTCTCATACGTACAATCAGGCGTGACCGAAATGAAATATCCATTAGAAATCATCCGTTCAATCACTTCCTCATCTCCTTTAAACCAATGAAAATGCGCTTTCGTTACTTGATGTTTTCCTAGTAAATCGCAAACAATCGCCGCATCTTCGTAAACCGCATGTAATACAATCGGTTTATTTAATTCCTTCGCCAATACGATAAACTGTTCTAACAATGCTACATACGGACGATCATCAATCGCCTTCTCCTGTCTCAAATAATAAGGCAAGCCTACCTCGCCGATTGCCACCATTTCATGAGCATGTTGGCGTATCCACTCAAATAATGTATCTTCCTCCGTTTCACTTGGTAACGGTTGTTCAGGATGAAAACCAAATGCTGCTTTTACTTTTGCATAGGTTTTCGTTAGCTTCCATGTCTTCTCGCACGATGAAAGATTCATGCTAACGGCAATGACATGTTCAGCTTCTTCTAGTAAAGTTGGAATGTCGTGTTCCTTATACTGATCTAAATGAATATGTGCATCAATCAACATTCGCATCATCCTTCTCTTCTTTTAAATACGTGAATAATTGTTGCTTCAATGCCGTAAATGTAGCGGAATGGCGAATTTCTTCTTGGCGTGGCCTTGCAAAAGGTACGGTAATTTCTTTTTTAACCGTCGCAGGCCGTTTCGTTAGGACAATGATACGATCAGCTAAAAAGAGAGCTTCCTCAATACTATGTGTAACGAATAATATTGATTTTCGATCTTTCTCCCATAGCGACAAAAGCCACGCCTGCATTTCAAGCCTTGTAAACTCATCAAGTGCAGAAAACGGCTCATCTAAGCATAAAATGGGCTTATTGCTAACGATTGCGCGAATAAACGATACTCGCTGTTGCATTCCACCCGACAGCTCATTTGGATACGCATGTTCAAACGCAGCTAGCCCCACTTTCTCTAACCATTCCTTGGCTACCTTCAAATTTGGTTTTCCATGAAGCTCTTCGACCATCGTGACGTTTTCTACTATCGTACGCCATGGTAATAAGCATGGCTGCTGAGGCATATAGCCAATTGTTCCTCTTTTTTGTTGGATATCTGTACCGTTTAATAAAATAGCACCCTTATCAATTGATGAAACACCACCAATTAATTGAAAGAGTGTACTTTTTCCACTGCCTGACGGACCGATAATCGCCACAAATTCGCCGTCCTTCACCTCAAAAGATAAATTACGAATAACCGGAAGAGAATCAAAAGATTTATCAATGTTTTGAACGCTTAGCATAGTTTCCTCTTCCCTTCACTACAAGTTTTTCTAAAAATCGAATAGCACTAAATAATAGTAAACTTAAAAAAATAATGGCAAAAATCGCTACAAACACACGATCCGTTCGAAATGAAGATTGCGCCAATGTCATATAGACGCCAATCCCCATTTTCGCACCTAACCATTCTGCAATGACAGCTCCCATAACACTATACGTCGCCGCAATCTTAATGCCTGAAAAAATCGACGGGTACGCATATGGCCATTCAAGCTTCCAAAAGGTTTGTGATTTCGTTGCCCCAATCATTTCAAAATAATGTTTCAGCTCAAGTGAGGTTTGACGGAAGCCATCCATTGCCGAAATAACGATGGGGAAAAAACATACAAGACAAATAATAATGAGCTTCGGCATTAAGCCAAAGCCAAACCAAATGATTAATAACGGTGCTAAAACGAGCACAGGAACATTCTGCGACATGATAAGAATAGGATAAAATAGCTCCCGTACAAACGTAAAACGATGTAAAAGCACAGCAACTGTTAGCCCACACAATATCCCAATTGTTAGACCAAGAAGTGCTAATTGAACAGTCGCTAAAGCATGTGGTACAAACGTCTTATACGACTGAAAGCCTTCTTTCAAAATGGCACTTGGTGCGGGCAACAGCCAATGTGGTACGTCTGCAAAGCGGACAATTAGTTCCCATATGAATAAGAGGAAGGCGATAAAAATTATCGTCCTTCCTTGTTTGAAAGCCTGCCTCATCACTTGTATTTCTCCGTTAGTGTATCCATTGTAATACCAGATGGTTGATATAAAATTTTCACTTGTGTAATGACATTAATAGCGCCAAGCTCAATCATCTTGTCATTCATTTTTTCAATGATTTGTAGTAAAGTCGATAGCTCACCCTCCATTGTCGTTTCTAATGGATGAACTTCATATTTCACCCCAGATGCTTCGATAACCGCAATCGCTGCATCGACAAATGGAATCACATCTTCATATTTTTCAGTTTTCGGGATAATTTGTACACTTATTAATGAGTTTGCCATATTACTTTGTCTCCTTTTTCGGTAAAAAGTCGTTTGTAAATGCTTGTTTTGCGTTAAATTCGCCCTCTAAAACTTTGTTGTCCGCCATCCATTTCGCGTAATTTTCCCAAACAGCTAGCTTTTGCTCGCCCCATTGCGCAGCGTCGTCTTGATACTTATCTGCTAGCCATTCCTGACTTTTATGCACAAGGTTTTTATCTAAATCAGGTACTGCTTCTAGTAAAATATTTGCCGCTTCATTAGGGTGTTTTATCGCATATTCATAGCCCTTTGCTGTAGCAGCGACAAACGCTTTTACCGTTTCAGGATTATCTTTAACCATTTTTTCATTTGTAGCAAGTACAGGTGTGTAATAATCTAACTGATCACTATAATCTGTTAAATATAGCATGTTGAGCTTTTCGCCACGTAGTTCTGCCTCTATACCTGTCCATGCATAATAAATCCACGAAAAATCAATATCTTTTTTCATCATTGTGAAGAAATCTATGTCGCCTGCATTGATTATATCTAACTTATTAATATCCGCATTTTCTGTTTGCATTAGTGATTGCAGTACAGCCTTTTCAAGTGGTGCACCCCAGCCTCCGTATGTTTTACCTTCAAAATCCTTCGGTGATGTAATGCCTTTTGATGCAATGGATGCGAAGCCAGAAGTATTATGTTGAATAATCGCTGCAATCGATACTAATGGTACATCTTGCACACGTGCTTGTGTAATCCCTTCCTGATAACTTACGCCAAACTGAGCCTTGCCAGACGCCACCAGCTGATCTGCTCCCGCTTCGCCAGGCAATAAAATATCGACATCTAAGCCCTGTTCCTTAAAGTAGCCAAGTTTTTTCGCTACATATAATCCTGTATGATTCGTGTTTGGTGTCCAATCAAGAACGACCGATACTTTTGTTAATCCTTTAGTATCCTTTTTAGCTTCTTTTTCGCTACAGCCCACTAATGTTAAAAGTGCAACAATTAGGACCAATAACCATTTTTTCATGCTGAATCCTCCAAGTAAGTAGTGTGAAAGTGTTCATGTATGTATGAATGTCTTTACCAGAAGAAAGCGTATTCACGGTCTGTTTACACCAAAGGTCTGTGCATGCAACAAATGTCCGAAAACAAAAAACGCCTAGGATTCCTCCCAGACGTTTTACAATCAGTATCAAAAACTTTCATTTTTTGAATAGATGTTCCCTACGCTGGTACGAGCCAAATCAGGTTCAAAGGGTCAGCGTCTATCGGACACAATCTCAGCTGGCAACTACCAGCCCCCCTACATTCTTTCCATATGAACTTTTCGTGATTATTATACCCATATCTATCCGCAAATGACAAGGCTCTGTTTGCCGAATGCTGTAATTCTTATTTCTCCACTATGTAAACAGAAGCCCCCAATACTATACAGGAGGCTCCTTATTGTCCCTTAATACTTAAAATTTGCTATAATTCAATTATTGAAGAGGGAGGTCAATATGAAAAAATTTATTATTATATTACCTTTACTCATTATCATTATTGCTGTTACTTTTTTTATTGCAATGAAAGACCAAAACGACTCTGCAACAGATGTATTAGAAAACGCTGATTTTAATGCATAAAATCCAACTGTAACCATCTTTAGTATCGATATGGACAAAAAAGAAATATTTAAGGAAATTGAAATTCCAGAAAAAACGCAACAAGAACTTATAAAGGCTTTTCAAAAAGCAAAATAAAGACTATGCCATCGTAAACGATAACGGTTTTTTTAGTATTTTAGAAAAAGCAACAAAATAAAAGAGGCTGGGACAGAACTCGATTATTTTGAAAAATAGCGAAAATGGATAATAACTTTTCCGCCTCACTGAGTTAAATATTCTTTCCTAAATCAAAAAAATGTTAGACCCATTGTATCTTGGTCTAACATTTTTTCTTTTTGTCCCAGCCTCTTTCTCCATTAGGTGTTGTGAAGCTAATTAACTTTTCGAGATTTGATAATTGCAAATTCATACCGCCACCGCCTGGATAAAAAAGTTTATTTAAATACAACAAATCCTTCTTTAACTGTAACAATTTGTGTTTCATATACTTTTATATAACTGTTCGTTGTATAAAACTCCATCATCGGCTTTTTCTCTTCCAAAACTATTGATTCAAGTCAATACACCATTCACAGATTCCGATTCTAATTCCTTAATATCCTCTATCAGCATTTCTACATGCTCGTATTTTGTAGCCCAACTAGTACAAAATCTAACAACACTATGTGTAGCATCGACTTTTTCCCAAAAAGTAAAGGAATATTTTTCGGACAATTTTACTAACGCATTATTAGTTAAAATGGGAAACTGTTGGTTTGTTTTGGAATCGTAACGTAATGAAAATCCTTTTTCTACAAACGCCTCTCGAATCATCATTGCCATTTCCACAGCATGGTTGGAAAGTTCAAAGTATAAGCCATCTTCAAACAAAGTTTCAAACTGGATTCCTAATAATCTTCCTTTAGCCAGTAATCCTCCCTTTTGCTTGATAAAATATCGAAAATCTTTTTTAAGGTCTTCATTTATAATGACTACTGCTTCACCAAACAATGCTCCTATTTTCGTTCCTCCGATATAGAACACATCACAAAGTCTTGCAATATCTGCTAAGGATAAATCACTATCTAGTGAAACCAGACCATACCCCAATCTGGCTCCATCCATAAACAATGGCAAACCACATTCTCGGCAAACTTGACTTAATTTTTCCAACTCAGATTTACTGTAAGTTGTTCCATTCTCGGTAGGATGAGAAATGTAAACTAACCCTGGCTGTACCACATGTTCATGAGCGGCATCATTCCAATGAGCATCATATAATTCTTTTACTTGTTCTGCTTTGATTTTTCCATCATCACTCGGCAAAGTAAGTACTTTATGACCAGTAGATTCAATTGCCCCAGTTTCGTGTACTGCAATATGACCCGTAGTTGCAGCTACTACGCCTTGATGCGGACGTAATATGGAAGCAATAGTTGTAACATTTGTTTGTGTTCCTCCAACTAAAAAGTGTATATCTGCATTCTCTACATCACATGCTTTTTTAATATAAGTTCTGGCTTTTTCACAATATTCATCCACACCATACCCGGGTGTCTGCTCTTCATTAGTTTCCACTATTCGTTGCAAAATTCGTTTATGAGCCCCTTCTGCATAATCATTTTCAAATCGTATCATCCATATCTCCTCCGAACCTATCTAATTTCTTTTGAATCATCTTTTTACGTTTTGAGTAATATAAGTTAATAGGTCATTGCCTTGCATTAATGAATTTAACTTTTCATTTCCCCAATTTTCCGTAACAACTTTCATCATAATATCGTGGCGAATATATTCTTTAGCTAAAAGAACTAACATTGGTTCAGTTGTTTGAATTGCCTGTGGGATCTGACCGTCAATAAAGCCCGCTATCAGAACCTCTTTATTATCTTGAATAGTAATTGTTAATCTTTGGCTCATTCTATTTTTTTCAACTGAAGCTGTATACGGACGATGATAAAATGCATTTCCAAAAGATGAAGTTTCTTCATCTGTAAAGAGTAATGAATACATTGTAGTTCCTTTTTTAACTTGTTTTTCGGCAGAACTACGCAATTCACCCATTTCGGCTTCCCATATAGAAAGCCAAATCTCCTCATTTGATGCCTGCATTAATTTTTGCATGGCATGAATGATTTTCGTTCTCCCTTCAATATGCTTAATCGCATTCACTTCAACAGGTTTTTCAATAACTTGCAATTCTTTCTCTAAAAAGGTAAATGTCTCCTCTGCTTGCCTTTTTCGATTCATGACCAGTTCCTTTACTGGCACTGGAGTATAGGTTGGTGGCTCGGTGCGTAACTCTGTGATTGCTTCTTTCGCTACTAGTTTCGCAATGACTGCATACACCATAGAGCGAGGCACACCACTCTTTTTACTGATTTCATATCCATTAATAGCAGGTTCCTTCAGTAATGTTATGTAAACCTTTGCTTCATTTTTTGAAAATCCAATCTGTTCAAACCTCTCAATTAGATCGTCCATAGTATTCTCCTTGTTAGTAGTTATCGTTATTACTACTATAATATTTTTAACTTTTTTGTCAATAAAAAGTTGTAATAACCCTTACTACTATAAATATTTTTTAAAAGATTGATTCAAAGTCAAAATTTATAAAAACTGTCCAAGCCTGAACTGCCCCGTAAAAGTTAGACATACAATCTAATTTTTCAGAGCTTTTTTAATGGGAAAAGTAAGCGCTAAATAACGAATTCAAGTAGCTCAATGATCTTCAAGATAAGCCACCGTTAGTTTAAGTGAAATGCTTCACATTGTTTTTTCATAGATATACACTTCAAACTTTCACCGTCTCTGCGGAATCTTCATTTCTTCCCACGAATAATCGGGTATAGTTGCAATCCATAAAGTATCTCTCATGATATCCACATCCCAAACCACTAAATTCCTCGCATCAAACACTTTTTCAGATTTTCCTTCATCTTTCATGTTGATGGAATAAATAGCTTCACCTCTATGTGTAACTCCGAATAATTTCTCTCCTTTTTTAACGAATTTAACTACCTCTTCATCAACTTTAATTTTTCTCCAATTTCCCTCTTGAAGATCTCGGATCCAAATTCCACTTAGTGTGGTAATAAATAGCCTATTATTAATCACTTTCATATCTAGAGGTTCATCATTTCTATTCAGCATAGTTATCTCGTTCCACTCATCATTTGTCTTTTGAAGAATTTTCCTTTCTTCTGTAAGTCCTACCAAATCACCATCATCCGATATTTGAACCACATAAAATAGTTTAGGTACTATAGTTCGTTCCCAACTCTCACCTTGATTGGTATAGTAAACCTTTCCATTTGATAGCACAGCTATATGGTTGTTGATTGAATAATCGATTTTCTCGATTGATTGGTCCAATGAAAGAATTTTCGTCCCTTTACTTTTTGATGTAATACCTGCCCATAATTCTTTTTCCGTAGCTACATATAATTGATCGTTTATATCAAACCACGCTTGTGTTACATAATTATTAGCTTGGAGTTCTGTCCATGTTTCACCATTGTTATGGCTCCATTCAAAAAACGGTTGCTTGGTTGTACTAAATTGTGTTGGCTTTTTGTCTCCCCATACCACTAAATTGTTTTTTCCAGCGACAACCCCCGTAATCGCCATCCCTTGTTTGGTTAGGTTATCGCTGCCATTTCGTTTGGATATTAATCCTCCACCGTATGGTAATTTATGAATAGCACTGACCACATCTCCGTTTTGAGCATTGAATGAAATTCGAGTAAAACGGTTATCTCGATCATTTCCAAACACTGTTAGAATAGGCAAACCATCGATACTATCAAGTGTAAAATGATATCCTGTTGCCCAATCTTTTCCTGGGTTTAGTCCGTATTTATCCTTTGCTAGTTGAAGAACATCAGAGCTATCCAACTTAATCTCATTGTAGGGTATTGTTGGATCCGGTGTTTGCTTACTCGGTCTAAACACTGTAATTTTCTTTTCTGAAATACCAATTAGTACATAATCATCTGTTCCTGGAACTACAAAGATCATAAACCAATTAAAGCGTCCCAAGTTTCCCCTCTCGAGCCTCCCATCGTTTCATCTACACTATTTACTCTAGTAAGTGTTGCATTTACATTCCATTCTTTTGCTCTCTGTAATCCAATATTAATCGCCTCTTTTAATGTAATTTCACCATCTGAAGCGATTCCTTCACTATCAATTAAATTTACAAAAACTAAAAAAACAACTAACAAACAGGAGATTTTTTTTAAGAAACTCAAAATTAACACCGTCCCATAACTAAATAGGTATATTAATCATAAGATTAATATACCTATTTAGGATGGAGTAAATCTTTTGTTATATGCCCTCTTAGAACCACTATAAAAAACAAAATACTCCATTTATCAGATAATCCTTCTTGCACTAACCTGCACAGTAGTTGAAACTGCAACAATCTATACGAAAACAGCCTTCAAAGAGACTTAACCCAACTTTTGAAGCATATAACTAAAAATACAAAAAATTCTTTCATTATATTGACAATGGAAACAAATCACAATAAAATTTGATTGATCAATCAATCATTTGTTGCGAAAGGACTTTCTAAATGGAAACTAAACTTACTAATGATGACAAAAAGAAGATAAAAAGATCTGCTATCCTAAAAGCCGCTATTAAATTATACAGTGGAAATGGTTTTGCAGAGACAAAAGTTGCCGAAATAGCAAAGGAAGCTGGTGTTAGCTTTGGTACAGTATTTACATACTTTGATTCAAAAGAAGTACTTTATGAAGTAGCTTTTTTGGAGTCATTGGAAGAAATCAAACCATATTTTATTGAGATAGAAGAACACTTTAAAGATGAGCCTCTTACAGTTATAAAGGAAATGATAGATTGTCATGTGCAACTTTTTGCAATTAGAATTGAATTTCTACGTCTAATTCAGCAGGTTCTTGCAAGACCTGAACGATTTCCAAAGCTTTATAAAGAACTGGATGATTTTGCGAAATTATTCAAGGGCAGTATTTATCCAATTATTGAATCAGGGCAAAGGCTTGGATACTTTTATGAAGAATCACCTTCATTAATTGCTGAATCATACTTATCCATCTTAAACGGAATGCGTTTAACGTTTATTGATGAATATACAAACGAGATGAGGAATGATATATCGCGACAAGCCCTGAGATTATTTGGGCCTATCTCAAATAAATAAGCCCCCTACCCCTTTGCCCGGTCCACACCTGTAGACAATATTCAAGATGAAATTAGTTTGGATGACTTTCTTTTAAGTCAAACAAATTGAACATAAATAGAGTCAAAGAGTCACTTCCTATAGGATAATCAATAGATATCCCCCAACTAAGACACCTGAAGATACTATCGGAAATAGCTCATATTTAATATATTTAGGAGTGATTATATGAAATTGAGAGATATCCATCCCAACATCAAACTTCGCTTAGCCATGCAATTTCTAGGCGGCCTTATTTCTATGGCTGTTATTCCTTTTCTGGCAATTTATTTTACTCAGAATATCGGAGCTACTAAAACAGGTATTATTCTTATTTTAATAGTGATTAGTGGGGTCATTGGAGGGTTTATCGGAGGGCATATTTCAGATAAAATAGGGCGAAAAAAAATAATGATTTATGCTGAACTTGGACTATTGTTATCGTATCTATTTATAGCACTTTGTAATTCACCTTGGTTTAACCTACCTTATATTTCTGCAGCATTCTTCATTATCACTATGTTTTGTGGAGGAATGTTTCAGCCAGCTGCACAAGCTATGATTATTGATGTTACAAATGCTGCATCGAGAAAGCTCGTATTTACAATTAGCTACTGGTTAGGGAATTTATCAACTGCAATTGGAGGAATCATTGGAGCATTTCTTTTTAAAAACTACTTATTTGAGCTATTTATTGGGATATCACTTATCACTTTGTTATCTGTATTCATGAATGTATTCTTTATTACAGAAACGTATGCACCAGAACCTTCACCTAAGACTTCTCATCATAAGAAAAAGTTCTCATCAGTAGAAATATTTCAAACTTTTTCAACTGTTTTAAAAGATAAGTTGTTTATGTTATATATTTTAGGAGCAACCTTTATCTTTACCTTGGAACAGTCTTTATCCAATTATATCGGGATTCGTCTCGAAAAAGATATACCTCAACATTCAGCTTCCTTCTTTGGAATAGATTTCATAGTAGATGGCACAAAAATGCTTGGTTTTCTTCGAACGGAGAATACTATTCTTGTCGTTATCCTATCAAGTGCAATATTATTTTTATTTAAAAAATGCAGTGATCGCTGGACTCTTGTTATAGGAATGTTAATTTTTTCTATATGTTTTAGTATTTTCGCTTCTTCAAATAGCGTGTGGATTCTTTTTATTGCCATGTTTATCGGAACAATTGGTGAGCTGATGTTTGTCCCTATTAAACAGGCCTTGATAGGAGAACTTGCCCCATCTAATGCTCGTAGCACCTACATGGCTTTTAATAGCTTAACTAGCTACGGAGCAATGATTGTAGCTTCGTTATTGATCATCATTGGAGAGTGGATTCGCCCCATTTATATGAGCGGATTGCTCCTTATTCTAGGATTAACTGGTACATTTTTGTACTACATATTAACAAAAACGCTATACGCTAAAGTTAGTGAAACGAATGATAGAAAAGTATCTGTTACTTAATCAATTATGCCTCGGCTCGGCATAATTGTGTTCGGATTCAGCTTTATACTAAGGCCTGCATAAGTTTTTTGTGCGAAAGCGCAACATGTTTTGTCTGCGCGAAAGCGAAGCGGCAGTAACATATATAGAACCAACTGTTGGAAAGCTGCACTTCTTAATTCATTTATTGGCATCATTTTTTTGATACACCCGCCTATTTTGTTTATATAATTTTGACTAAAAAACCCAAAAAGGTTAAAATTTTAAATAACTTTAAGGGGTGTTTTTAATGAGAAAAAAAATAAAATTTTTTATAGCTTTCTTTTTAATAGCAATGGGCTCACTATATTTTTTAATGAATACAAAACAAAAAATCTTGTACAAGATTTTTTCGATACTGATTCTTTAGCAGAGGAAACCCATGATATTAGTTTCATAGATACAGAGAAAAACGTTAAAACTATCAAAAAAGATAGTACTGTATTTCCAACTTTCATAAATTCACTAAAAAAACTAGAAATAAAACGAACTAGCTCTAAATTTTATTACACAGGATTCCGATACTCTATGATTATTTATCATAACAACGCTTTGCATAATATTGACATCATTGAAAACGGACTAGTAAACTTTAATAACAAAACTTATGAAATACAAAATAAACAGGCATTTAAAAAATTCCTTGAAATAGTAAAAAAGAGCACCCAATAAAGGAGGGCACTGAAAAACTTACGTTTTCATAAAAGCGAACCTTTCTCAGATAAAAATAAGGCACTTCTTGTTCGATTTT